>FZQZ01000002.1 GCA_900199555.1 Prevotellaceae bacterium MN60 | reverse complement strand
CTATGAGATACGATCATTCTATATACGCGGTGGCAGCGGCATTGCTGCTGACTGCCTGTACACAGGATATTGCGCAGGAGTTTTTTGCCGGTAACGATGACAATAGTGTTACCTTTACTGCGCAGACCATTATGACAGAGGATGAAACCCGTTCAGTCTCTGCTCCGGAGGCTTTGCCGCTGACAGGTGACGGTCTGAATCTGTGGCTGATGCCCTCGGAGACTCCGATGGGTGGCGATGTCACGCGTGGCACTCAGATTAATTCCGTCAGCGAGCTGAGCAGTTTTGGCGTGTCAGCCTTTAAGCATGGCGCCATTCCCTCTGGCAAGACACTGAACGAATACCTGACAGATAACCATCTGAAGCCCGACTTCTTCTATAATATGGAAGCCACGAAGGTAACGGGTACGGAGAAGTTTAAACTGACAACGAACTATTACTGGCCCGCAAGCAATGAGACGCTGTCTTTCTTTGCCTATGCTCCTTATGGTGACGGTAATGTGGGTTTGTCAGCAGAGACCGCCGAAGGTCCTCAGGTGATTACCTTTAAGGTGAACACGGTAGTGAAGGATCAGGCAGACTTCATGACTGCGCAGGCCAGCAGTACTGCACATACCAGTGCCAGTGAGACTCCTTCCGTCCGTCTTAACTTTACCCACCATCTCACTGGTGTCCGTTTTGTGTTGGGCGACCAGTTCCTGAAGGGCTGGGTGAAGAGCATCTCTCTGAAGGGTGTCTATACCGAGGGTAAATATACCATTGGTGGCAACTGGACGCTGGATGATACTAAGAAGGGTAACTTTACCATCAGCTATAACATGGATAAGCCTGTTACAGGCACTCCCAGTGAGACGGTTACAGCTCCGAACGAGACCTTCCTGATGATTCCTCATACGTTTGCCGACGATGATGCCGCCACTATTGAGGTTGTGTATAACGACGGCTATACAGACTATATTGTCAGTGCTCCTTTGAAGGGGCAGACGTGGAGGGCTGGTAAGACCGTGACCTATGCTATCACATCGAAGAAGCTGACAACGCTACAGATTTCTTCAATTACCTTCCCTGATACTCCAGAGGGTGATTATAAGCGTGCGTGGGCTGCTGGCGATAAGGTAGGTATGTATGTGGTAGGTTCTGACGGCCTTAAGCTGAAGCATAAGAATATCCCAGTAACTTTCGACGGTACGAAGTGGAATATTGACCACACCACAGCAGAGGGTACTATCTATAAGCTTCCTGGCGAGTCATTCTACTTCTACTATCCATATAGTACAGTTAGCAATAATCAGCCATTGGGATATCCCGAACAGTGTCCTGAATTGAAGGCTGAAGCACCTACCTTCTTTGAAGGTGTGATATATTATTTCCCTATAAAAGCTGACCAAAGTAATCCTACAGATCATGTTGCATGCGATCTGCAGGTGGCTAAGGCAGAGGATGAGGGTCATGCTTCTACAATCAAGGCTACAATGCTACGTCAGGTAGGCTTGGCTCGTTTCAAGTTTGCGCAAAAGAAAACTATTCCGGAGACGGTTACTTACACTTATAGTGGTGCAAATGCTACAACAAATACAAAGACCACAACAGGAAGTGTTACAATCTATCCTTCAACAAACTTCGTGGGCAATAAACCTTATTTGGGAGATAATGGTATCTATTTCTTCTTTACTAAGGCTGGTATGACAACAACGTTTAATAGTAATCCTTCAGATGTTAACCACTGGCTGGAGGCTGTTAATATTACGCTGGCTGCAGGCGAATATACCTCAGATACGAAGATGATTACAGTACAAGATTATCGCTATCAGTGGATAAGTACTGTTTCTGCAACATGGAAACTACCATATAATACCCAAGAGACTCCTTATACTATCGTGAATTCTGAGCCAGGTACCTACACCATGGAGTGTTGGGGAGCAAGTGGAGCCACATTGCCTGGAGCTGTAAACTCATCAATATATTATCCTGTCAGTTCTGACAAACTTAGAGGTGGAAAAGGCGCTTATGTAAAAGGTACTGTCACGTTAGGTGCAAATATATCATTATATGTATATGTCGGAAGACAAGGATCATATTCGGATGGCTACTGTGTAAAGACATTCAATGGTGGAGGTGGAGCTTCTCGTGATATTGCAGATGATTATACTGTGTATGCATATGGTAATGTTCATGCTTCAGGTTCTGGCGGTGGTGCGACAGACGTACGTTTAGTCAAACATACCAAAGGAAAATGGGGCATATATGAGCCACCTATGAATCTTGGTGAGGGCTTCGATTATAATGAATGGGATAATAGTAGACAAATTGACTATGTTTCGTTTAATTCACGCTTGCTAGTTGCCGCAGGTGGTGGAGCTGCTAATAATTATGTGACTTATAATGGCTCCTGGAATTATATGGAAGACAGAAAATCATCTGAGATTAGCGATAGCCATGGAGGTGATGCTGGTGGATTGATTGGATATTCTGGTAATAGGGCTGGTACTTATCTCAGATGGTATGAGGTTGCCATTTCTCAGCCTGGAACTCAGAGTGCTCCGGAATCTACCTATCATGGTCTTGGCTATGGAGGTAATGGCGGCTTTGGCGGTGGTGGCGGAGGCTACTATGGCGGTGCTGGCGGCGGATCAAATAACAGCATCGTATGTTCTGGTGCTGGTGGCTCATCCTTTATTGCAGGCCATCCTGGTTGTCTGTCATCTGTAAATGGCTATACCTTAAGTTCTACTAAGATGATAGATGGATTAGGCAAACAGTGGACAACCTCTAGTCAAACTACTGGAGGTACTTATGTAGGTATCCCTCGTACTTCTGGTAGTGGTACGGAAACTGGTCATGAAGGCAATGGCTATTGCATCATTAAATATACTCGCTAATCGTTTAATACTGCTAATAACACATGGGGACAGTCCCCCTGTGCGATTAACAATAACGCCGTGAGGCGAAACTAGTAATAAAATATTAGATAATTAGCAACGGAATGAATCACCTACAAATTCCGTGGGGAGGGAGCAGGAACAGCGGTTCCATCGCTTCCTCTCTTTGTAACACCCTAGGACTGTCACCCTGTACGATTGGCAACTTGAGATGATAGGAACGCAATATAGCTGGATTCGGAACAGTACAAGCTTTCTGTACAAGTAGTACAAAGTCTCTGTACTGGTAGTACAACAGCATTGTACAGATAGTACAACAACTATGTACTAGATAAAAACAATATAGCAACGGATAAATTCACCTACAAACGTCCGTTAGAGGAGGGGAGGAACGGCGGTTTCGAGCCTCCTCTGTTTTTTTCTCTTATCCCGAGAACTCTTTTTGTGATTCCGAAAATATCCGAAAATATCGAAATTTACGAAAACTGATTATATACTAATATTTTCGCCCTTTTAGTGTCTTTCGTGTTCTTTCGGGATCTAAATTTATTCCGAAAATCTGGACTTTTTTTAATTCCGAAAATAACTTAAAAAACGAAAAAGACGAAAAAAAGTAATGCTTTATAGTTTTCGTGCTTTTCGACTTTTTCGACTTTTTCGTGATCTATATCTAATTCCGAAAAGAATTATGCGTAAATTCAAGGAGAATAATGCCGTTAAACGAGTACAAAAAGTAATGCTTGCATTAATTTTGTCGAGTGCAGGCATTATCGACAAAAGTCAATTATGCCGTCAAACTCCTCGAATTATGCCGTCAAACTATCCGTAAAATGTCGTCAAACTATTTGCGACTATAAGGATAAAGAAATCAGATGGTTACGGAAAAATGGGACAAAGGAGGTAATGATATACCGACTTATCGGAAAATTCTCTTGTTTTTGTTTGGCAGTATCGGTAAATCTTCGTAACTTTGCACCCTATATGGATATATATCCATATGAGAGTGAGGAACAAAAACTGAATAAGTAACTTTTAAAATAAAGCAAATGAAGGAGAAAAAAATGATTTTATCTTTGCGAGGAAAATGGTTCATTAGCCTTTTGATGCTCTTGCTGATGTCTGTAGGTGTACAGGCAGAGAACACTATTGTGGTGGCAGGCGTCACGGTAACAACTGACAATGCTAGCGATGTGCTGGGTAACGGTACGGTAAGTTTTGATCTTTCCACCAACACACTGACACTGAATGGCGCAACGATTACTCTGTCGAGTTCTAGTCCACATGCGGTGAGCAGCAGTATTACTAACCTGAAAGTAAACCTGATTGGTGAGAATGTAATTAATGCTAGTGACGCATTCCATCCAGTATTTCATTTTCTTACTGAAGGTTCTACGGGTAAGTTGACGTTTGAAACAGAGCGCGGTGAGGATGGTTCTTATGGCTCATTAATGGTTAATGGCATCTATCAAGCTAGTTATTTCCAGGAGAGTTATCCTATTCAGAACCAATTCAAAACAGAAGAGGTTGATGGATGGCATATGGAAGAAGTAGGCGATGTGAGCTCTGAAGTGAAGTATATTAAAATTTACTATGTAGAGTATTACGACTTGTGGGTAAAGGGTGAACGTCTATCTACAGAAAACAGAAGCTCAATAGCAGAAGGCTTCTCTCTTGACGAAGAGACGAATACCTTGACGCTGAATAATGCAGAGATTGATATGTCTGACATCTCTGACTGTTATGTCATAGAGAGTAGCATTGCCAATCTGAAGGTGAAGCTGATGGGCTATAACTCGATTACCATTGGTGAGGGTAGTGACTTTCCTTATGCCTTTGGCTATCGTGGCGAGGAGACAACAGCACAGCTGACTTTTGAAACAGAGAAGAATGAATATGATATTTTCGGTACGCTGAATGTTAGTGGCATTCAGGATGTAGAGAATCTGGCGAACGGCTATCAGATAACAAATACACTGCAAGACAAAACTGCAGAGACAACGGGTTGGGAGTATGAGACGCAAAGCGGCAACTATAAGTCTGTTAGTTTGAGATATGTAGAATACTATCCTCTTTGGATGGGTAATGCACATATCAATTCAAATAGTCTCAGCCCTGCATCTGGTGGAACCGTATATATACCAGAAAGTCATACACTGCATTTGGAAGGCTATGGTTATAGTGATGCTATCAGAAGTGAGATGTCCGAACTGATTATAGAAGTGGCGGGGAGCAATAGCTTAAGCAAAATCTCTTATACAGGAACTGGTAACGGTCGTCTTGTATTCCGTGCTGCAGAAGAAAGTTGGAGTGCTAATACCATTAGCCTGAATAGTAACGATGGTGTAATCGTTGGCTTCAACGAAGTCGTTATCAATGAGCCTTTGCGAGTAGTTACTCCAGCCGAGACTCCTGCTACATGGACTTCGGAAATCAAGAGTGCGGTTATTAGCGATGATATGTTTGTCAGTGTTTCTGGTGTAAGAGTAACAAACGCCAATGCTGCCGATGTGTTGGGTGATGGTAAGGTTAGCTTTGACCTGGCGAAGAATGCATTGACGCTGAATGGTGCGACTATCGGAGGCAATGTTGTTAATCCTGATGGTCCAACGATGGAGGCTCCTGGTATTGAATATATAGGCGTGGCAGACTTCACCATCAAGCTGATAGGTGAGAATACAGTTGCTGGAATGGGAGACTGTGAGGCTATCCGCTATAATGGTGTAGGCCAGGACGCTCCTAAGCTGATATTTGATAAGGGCGACGACAATACTTGCTCGCTCCAGATGAATGCAGGTGAGAGCAAAAGCGCTATCGCAGGCTTTAGTGCGATTCAGGGCGTTTGGAGCCTCGGCGCAACAGACAATGGTTTGGCAATCATTGCTGAGGATGCGGTGCGCTACAGTGCTGAAAATGGCTTGGAGATGGAGACGCTAGTAAACTATACCGTAAATTATGTTACGCTTTCGTCTACTCTGATTGCTTCATACTATGGACTGACGATTAGTGGCGTACCTGTATATGAAGGCAATAAGGCGAATATCGCTGGTAAAGGAATCAATGGCAATGGTACCGCCTCGTTTAATTCTGAGACCAATACCCTGACGCTGAATAATATCAATCTGAATTCTGATAACAGTCAGAATGATGGTGACATAAGTATCGTTACTTCGCTGGCTCAGTTGAGCATCAACCTGATTGGTGAGAACCAGACATATGCCATCAAGACGACTAATTCGAACGGCACACTGACCTTCAAGTCTGCAGAGGAAAATAAGGCTACTGCTCGCCTGAGCTTTTGGTATAGCGCTAATCCACAGCTCGTAGGTTTTGGCGAGGGTAAGGTGACATACGAAGATGGTCTCTGCCTGCGTAATGACGCGTCAAATAGCTCATTCCCCAAGATTGTAGCACTCCACGTGCCCAAGGTGGTAACAGAGGAGAACGAGCGTGGACTCTACTATACTGACCATGAGTTTACCTTCTCTCTGGATGAAGCGGTGGATGGCTTTGACATATACTATGCAAATATGCTGGGTGGCGACCCTGTGAAGACAACGAATGGTAAGTTTACGCTTGGAACTGGTAGATATTTACTTCGCGTTTATCCTATCTATCCAGGTATGGATACTGAGCCAAGCAGAAACTGGCAATTCTCTTCTGAGATATCTGCAAAGGTGATTGCTAAGCCTACCTTTACGGTGGCTGATGGTACCTATAATGAGCCGAAGAATGTGAAGTTGGAGAATATACCAGAACAGGGAGCGGATGCTGAAAGCTATCCACAGGTATGGTACTATCTGAATGATGTCAAGAACGACTCTGTTCGCTATGATGCCACCAAGGGTATTGATGTGACAGAATCATGCAAGGTTTCTGTGTATGTTCTTGATGAAGACTCAAGTCGTGTGATTAAGAGTGAACCCGTGGAGGCTCAGTATGTTATCCGCCAGGATGCAGGATTGGCATTTACTGCTGAAGAGGCTGAATATACCATTGGCGGCGAGAATAATCAGGAACTGCCAACACTGGCGAATACAAACAATGTGGCTGTAACCTATAGTAGCAGCAACGAGACGGTGGCTACCGTAGATACTGATGGCAAGGTGACCATCGTAGGTATGGGTGAAACTACCATCAAAGCGGCATCACAACAGACTGACGAACTGCTGGCTGGTGAGGCTACATACGTGCTGAAAGTATATAAGGATATTAATTACTCAAGCATCACAGTAACCTTGAGTGAGTTGACCTATAACGGACAGCCTCAGACTCCTACAGTAACAGTAAAGGATGGCGAAACCGTTTTGACGGCTGCCGTGAATTATCTCGTGGTAGCTCCCGAGGCTGGCAATACCAATGCCGTGGATGCTACAGCAGCGAATGCTCCAATAGTAACCATCAACGCTAATACGGATGCTGAGGTGAACTACTATGTGGGTGAGCGCCAGGTGAAGTTTGGTATTGCTCCAAAGGCATTGACCGACGAGATGGTGACACTCTCAAAAACCAGCTTTGAGTATAGTGGCGAGAACCAGAAGCCAACAGTAACAGTGGCTGATGGTGAGCTGATGACCACTAACGACTATACCATCACCAACGAGGGTGGTGTAGAGGTTGGCGAATACACCGTGAAGGTAGTGGCAAAGAATAACTATACGGGTATGGTGGAGAAGAACTTCGAGATTGTTACTCGTACGCTGGAGATTGGTAAGGACGTGAACTTCGTGGAAGGACAGAAGTGGGCTTCGTACTATACAACAACGGAAGACCTCGTTCTGCCCGAAGGTCTGATGGCATATATTGTGACAGCGACAAGTGCTGACGCCGTAGCAGTGAAGGCTATCAACTATGTGCCAAAGAATGTGGCTGTATTGATAGAGAAGGCTTCTACCACGACAACGGATAATACAAGTGCAGAGGGTAACCTGCTGCAGGGTACTGCAAGTGCTACCAACGTAAGCGATATAGCAGGTAATGCCTATGTGCTCTACAATAATGGTTTCACTCGTGCTACCAGTGGACAGATTCCTGCCCATCGTGCTTATCTGGTATTGGCAGAGCCTGCTGGTGCGCGTCTGGCTATCTTCGACGAAGAAACTACGGGCATGGAGGCAGTAAGTCGCGACAAAGTCGCAACCTACGAAAACATCTATGACCTGCAGGGACGAAAGATTTCAAATGGTCAATGGTCAATGGTCAATGGTCAATTGAAGAAGGGCTTGTATATTGTGAATGGTAAAAAGATTGTAGTTAAGTAAGAATAGGAGGAAAAACAATATGAAATATATAGCAAAACAACTAATGATGATGGTGCTGCTGATGACAGCAACAACAGTGTGGGCAGCAGGTACAGTGACCGTCGTTAAGAAACTGAACGGAACTACTAATAGTAGCGCCGGTACGGTGGAACAGCTTATCAGCAATGGTACTTGTACGTTGACCGTTACGCCTGCTGAGGGTAACTATATCACGGTAGCGAATATCACTGCCGAGCGTGTAGTAACTGGTGGTAGTGCACAGGCTCCCCGTCGTGCTGGTGGTGAGCCCAGTATGGATAATAATATCACGGTGACTGCTGTTGGTTCTACAACAGATCCCAGTGGCGTGACAAGATATTCGTTTGCTATGCCAGAGGATCCCTACAATGTGGAGGTTGTTGCAGACTTCCAGCAGCGTACGGATATCTCGACTGGTAGTCTGACTATCGATCCTACTAGCTATGTCTATAATGGCAGTGAGAGGGA
Organism: Prevotellaceae bacterium MN60; assembly: GCA_900199555.1. GTDB lineage: Bacteria > Bacteroidota > Bacteroidia > Bacteroidales > Bacteroidaceae > Prevotella. The sequence goes on along the minus strand of FZQZ01000002.1, from coordinate 283,116 downwards.
ACCGGATGTAACACTGACATTGAATGGTTCTACTATCAATGCTTCTAACTACTCGCTTGAATATACCAACAATATCAATGCTGGTACAGCGACAGTTACTTTGACAGGTTTGAAGACTTATACGGGTACTAAGACGGGCACATTCACCATTACTAAGGCCGACATTACTCCAACTGTTAGCTTGGAGGGTTGGACTTTTGGTGATACTGCTAAGACTCCTGTAGTAAGTGGTAACACGGGTAATGGTGGCGTGGTTTTTACTTATAAGGCCGCTGGATCTGTGGAATATTCTGCTACCGTTCCTACAGCAGCAGGTACTCATACTGTGAAAGCCGTAATTGCTGCAACTGCCAACTATAACGGTGGTGAGGCTACGAATACCTTTACGATTACTAAGGCCAACATCACTCCAAGCGTAAACTTGGATGGATGGACTTTTGGTGAAACCGCCAAGACTCCCGTTGTAACTGGTAATACTGGTAATGGTGGCGTGGTTTATACTTATAAGGCTGCTGGTTCTGTGGAATATTCTGCTACCGTTCCTTCTGTAGCAGGTACACATATTGTGAAGGCTACAATTGCTGCAACTGCCAACTATAACGGTGGTGAGGCTACGAACACCTTTACGATTGCCAAGGCTGCAATTTCTCCAACTGTTAGCTTGGAGGGTTGGAGTTTTGGTGAGACAGCGAAGACTCCCGTTGTAACTGGTAATACTGGTAATGGTGAAGTAACCATCACCTATAAAGCAGCAGGTGCTACAAACTTTACTGCAACCGTTCCTTCTGTAGCAGGTACACATACGGTAAAGGCAACAATTGCTGCAACTGCCAACTATAACGGCGCTGAGGCTACGAATACCTTTACGATTAACAAGGCTGCAATTACTCCAACTGTTAGCTTGGATGGTTGGACTTTTGGTGAAACTGCGAAGACTCCCGTCGTAACAGGTAATACTGGTAATGGTGAGGTAACCATCACCTATAAAGCAGCAGGTGCTAGTAACTTTACTGCTACCGTTCCTACAGCAGCAGGTACTCATACTGTGAAAGCCGTAATTGCAGCAACTGCCAACTATAACGGTGCTGAGGCTACAAACACCTTTACGATTGGTAAGGCCGACATTACTCCAAGTGTTAGCTTGGATGGTTGGACTTTTGGTGAAACTGCGAAGACTCCTGTTGTAACAGGTAATACTGGTAATGGTGAGGTAACCATCACCTATAAAGCAGCAGGTGCTAGTAACTTTACTGCTACTGTTCCTTCTACTGCAGGTACACATACCGTGAAGGCATCAATTGCTGCAACTGCCAACTATAACGGTGCTGAGGCTACGAACACCTTTACAATTGCTAAAGCCGATATTACTCCAAGCGTAAACTTGGATGGTTGGACTTTTGGCGAAACTGCTAAGACTCCTGTTGTAACAGGTAATACTGGTAATGGTGAGGTAACCATCACCTATAAAGCAGCAGGTGCTAGTAACTTTACTGCTACTGTTCCTTCTGCAGCGGGTACACATACCGTAAAGGCAACAATTGCTGCAACTGCCAACTATAACGGTGCTGAGGCTACTAATACCTTTACGATTAACAAGGCTGCAATTACTCCAACTGTTAGCTTGGAGGGTTGGACTTTTGGTGAAACTGCGAAGACTCCCGTCGTAACAGGTAATACTGGTAATGGTGAGGTAACCATCACCTATAAAGCAGCAGGTGCTAGTAACTTTACTGCTACCGTTCCTACAGCAGCAGGTACTCATACTGTGAAAGCCGTAATTGCAGCAACTGCCAACTATAACGGTGCTGAGGCTACTAATACCTTCACCATCAGTAAGGCTACCCCAGTGATTGCTGTTGCAGAAAAGGAAGTGAAGATGAGCATTAACACGAATAGTGTGGGAGAGAGAAAGGAGAATGCCGTATCACTTTATTTGAATAATGTGCTGCAGGATGGTACTTACAATTATCAGTTTGTAAGTTCTAACGACAAGGTGGTAGTTATTGAGGATAATACATGGTTGAAACCTGTTGGAGTAGGTGAGGCAACCATCACTGTTACAGGTCCTCTGAATGATGCTAATCTGGAACCAGTAGAGACCAACTTCAGTGCTTCAGTCTTGATGACATATGACCTGACGGTTGCAGGCGTTCCTGTTACAAGTGAAAACAATGCGGATATTCTGAACGATGGCGGCACGGTGCAGTTTGATGGTAAGAAACTGCTGAAATTAACGAGTGCTCATGTGACAGGTGCTATCACTACGACCATGGATGAGTTGACCATCTTCTTGTCGGGAGAGAACTATATTACCGCATCGACAGCTGCAATCAGTGGAAATGGTGGAAAGTTGACCTTTACAACAGATGGTAACAGTCCTGGTAAGTTGGAGATGACCACTACAGAAGCAACTACTGTGGTAGAGAATATCTCTGCAGTACTGTTTAATCAGAACCTCGCTATTCTCTTAGGAGCTATCAATGAGAAAACAATGATTGTGGGTACACCTGTGAAGCCCATTGTGGACGAGAGTGGTGAGACTAATACCATCGAAGTAGGAGGTGAAGATAATCTGGATAATGTCGTTATCGATGAGGTGCTCTATACACTTGGAGACGACGATCATAGTACCGACGAGACTGACAATAGTCTGCTGCTGAACAATACAATGGCTGATGAAGATATCCAGGCAATTATCGAAAACTATACACCTGGTACTCCTGAGTTTGCCGAGCACTTCAGTGGTATCACCTTCATGATTCCTGCTGGTTATGGTAATGTCATCGTAAATGCAAAGACTGGTGAGGAGGGTATCCTGAATGTGAAGATTGGTTCGCAGAATCCGTATGTCATCAAGGGCGTAAAGGAACTGACAGAGTTCACGATTCCTTATGCTTGTCAGGAGGCTACTTATGTATATATCTATAATGCCAGTGATGTTGTTCTTGAATCAAGAGATCATCGTGCGGGTAAGAAGACTACGGTGACGATAGGCCTGTCGAGCGTGGGTGTCAGTGCTTCTGGTGTACAGGTATCAAATAATGGTGGCGACAATATTGGTAGTGACCAGATATTCTTGTCGGATGCTGATGTAGTGTATGATGACGAGAATGGTACTCTTAAGGCTATCAATAATGAGGTGAACAGCATCTACGATGAGAGCTTTGTTACTTTCCCATTCCTGAAGTATATCGACCTGCGTAATACCAACATCACAGGTATTAACGTAAGTCGTGAGGAAGGTGCCTTCAAGGGCGTATCGAAGAATACCTTTATCTACGTACCTGCCGGTAATACTACCGACGAGCCTAACGTCATCATTGGTAATATCTGTGAGAGCGTAGTGCTTGATAGTAATATGGAAGAGGATGAGGCCTTCGGACTCTCTGAGAATTTCATGGCAGGTTCAATAGAGCTTGATCGTATCTTCTGGAAGGATGAGATTGCAACCATCTATCTGCCTTTCGATATCTGCAATGAGGATAAAGCAAGCTTCGGTACATTCTATACTGTAGAGACGCTGGAGAATGGTCAACTGAAGGTGAAGGAGGTAACAGACGAGATCAAGGCGCATACACCTTATATATTTAAGTCTGCAGCAGACAATACTCAACTGTTCAACTTCGAGGTCTCAGAGATTGGTATGCCTGATGAGGTTGAAGCTCGTAGTGCAGAGAATACTCCAGAACTGGTTGGTTGCTATGAGACCTTCTATGTAGAAACGGAGAATGATGTATTCCGTCTGGCTGACTATAAAGAACCAGTGAAGTTCGTGCGTATGCATCAGGATGAAGAGGTGAAGCCCTTCCAGGCTTATCTGGTTTCAGATACTACTACAGACGAGCTGACAGTTACCACTCAAATTACTGGTATCAATCAGCTTTACGATAATAACAATAAGAAAATGGATACATATTATAATCTCGCAGGTCAGCGTGTGGTGATGCCAACAGAGAAAGGCATCTACGTTCGCAACGGGCGGAAGACTGTGATCCGCTGACATCTATGAACGAGCAATTATTACAACAACTGAATGAAGGACAACGCGAGGCCGTCACTTATTGTGACGGCCCGCAGTTGGTTATAGCGGGTGCGGGTTCGGGAAAGACCCGCGTATTAACATATAAGATTGCTTATCTACTGGATAAGGGATTGGCTCCTTGGAACATACTGGCGCTGACGTTTACCAATAAGGCGGCGCGAGAGATGAAGGAGCGTATCGGAAGACTGGTAGGGCAGGAGCATGCCATGCGTTTGCAGATGGGTACGTTCCACTCTGTGTTTTCACGTATATTAAGAGCTGAGGCTGAACGTATAGGCTTTGGTCCTAACTTTACCATCTATGACCAGGCGGATGCCCGTTCGCTGGTGAAGAGCATCATCAAGGAGATGGGACTAGACGATAAGACCTATAAGCCTGCATCGGTGGCTGACCGTATCTCGATGGCGAAGAACCATCTGCTGATGCCTCAGCAGTATATGCAGAGCTCGTGGGCTGCCGACGATGTACAGAAAAAACGTCCACAGGTGGCACATATATATAATAGGTACGTAGAGCGTTGTCGCCAAGCTAATGCGATGGACTTTGATGATTTGCTGGTACAGACCTACCTGCTGTTCCAACATCACGTGGATATTCGTAAGAAATATGTGGAGCGCTATCAGTATGTGTTGGTAGATGAGTATCAAGATACCAACTATGCACAGCAGGCTATTCTGCTTCAGTTGACACAAGAGACGGGTAAGGTGTGCGTGGTTGGTGACGACGCACAGAGTATCTATAGTTTCCGTGGTGCCAACATCGACAATATCCTGAATTTCCAACAGCAATATCAGGGCGCTCAGTTGTTTAAGCTGGAGCAGAACTATCGTTCTACTCAGTTGATTGTTCAGGCTGCAAACAGTCTGATTCGTAAGAATGCTCGACAGATTCATAAAGATGTGTTCAGTGAGAATGAGCAGGGAGAACTACTTACCCTGAAGCCTGCCTATAGTGATCGTGAAGAGGCTATCATCGTATGTAATGATATCAAGCGTATCCGTAGGCAGGAGGAATGTGAGTATAGTGACTTCGCCATCCTCTATCGTACCAATGCACAGAGTCGTTCCTTTGAGGAACAGATGCGTAAAGACGGCATTCCGTATCGTATCTATGGTGGACTGAGCTTCTATCAGCGCAAGGAGATAAAAGATGTGATTGCTTATTTCCGCGTCGTGTCTAACCCGGATGATGAGGAGGCATTACGACGCATCATCAACTATCCTACACGTGGTATAGGCGATGCAACCGTAAGCAAGATTGTTGATACGGCAACGAAGCATGGTGTCAGTCTGTGGCAGGTTATCCAGCAGCCCATCGTTTTTGATTTACAACTGAGCAAAGCAACGCTGACAAAGATTGATGCCTTCAAACAACTGATTGAAGGCTGGTCGTCTCGCATGGAATTGGAGGATGCTTATCGCTTAGGTCATGCTATCATCCAGGAGAGTGGTATCAGCAAGGATATCTATAGTTCTAATAATCCAGAAGACTTGTCACGCCAAGAGAACTTGGAAGAGTTCTTGAGTGGTATGCAAGACTTCGTGGAGACCCGCAGAGAAGAGGCTCGTGAGGATGAAGTAGGACTGAGCGACTTCTTGCAGGAGGTGGCACTGCTTACTGATCTGGATAGTGAGGGTGACGAAGAGCTGGCTAAGGTGACGCTGATGACGATACATGCTGCCAAGGGATTGGAATTCCCAACGGTATTTGTGGTGGGATTGGAAGAGAATATCTTCCCATCGCCAATGTGCGTCAACTCAATGCGAGAATTGGAAGAAGAGCGCCGCTTGCTGTATGTGGCTATCACGCGCGCTGAGAAACATTGTATTTTGACTTGTGCGCAGAATCGCTTCCGCTATGGCAAGATGGAATATGATACGCCAAGCCGCTTTATCAAAGACTTTGATCCGAGTCTGCTGAGAGTGGTTGGGGGAAATAATAGCACAGGCTTTTCTAGTGGCTCTAGATTTTCTAGCGAATCTAGATTCTCTAGTGATTCTAGATATTCTAGCGGTACTAGTCGTCCTAGTTTTACTAGTCAGGTTAGCCGTCCTGTGCAGAATCCGCGTCCTGTGGCTACCCAGTTTATTGCTGATGTGAAACCTCGTTTGGTGCCCGTGCGTAGAGAGACACCAGCTCCGCAGTCGTCTATCGGTAATATCGGATTGAAGGAGGGCAACGTGATAGAGCATCAGCGCTTTGGCATCGGAAAGGTGGTCAAGATGGAGGGCAGTGGTGAGAATACCAAGGCAACGGTAGAGTTCCAGAACGCTGGAACCAAACAGCTACTGCTGAAATTTGCGAAATATACGATAATAGGGTAGGCTAGGATTTCTAGATTTTCTAGATTTTCTAGAATATCCTAGGATACCCTAGGAACTCCTAGGATTCCCTAGGGTTGTTATAATGCCTCATCCTCTGGGCGTTCCAGGGGACGAGGCACTTTTGGTAGATGTTTTTTCTTTCGGAGATAGGCTGCTTTGCGAGCCTCATATTCCTCATAGTGCTTCTCTAGGAAGTTGTCTGCCATCTTCTTTTATTCTTCTGTGATAATCCTATTGATTGGTGTTATAGATGACACTGATGCGGATAGGTGTATGCTTGTTGGCAGAGCCACCTACTAAGCGCACACTATTGATGTTCATCTCATTGGCTATGCTAGTGATAGTAGACGAAGATGAGGTAGAAGACGTAGTCACCTGAACAGGTATCAGCACCACCTTATTCCAATTCTCTGACTTGCCCTTCTTGTTATACATGCTGTTAACCAGACTAGAGATGTTGTTGAAGCTATAGGTCTTCTGAGTCTTGTTGTATGTAGCCAAGAATGAGTTGGTATTATCAGGAAGACTGTTCTCCTCAAAGAAGGAGCTAAGGCTATCACGCTCTACGAGAAGAATGTTGGTAGGCTCTTCGAGCACCACCTCTGATACCTCGTTTGCTGCTCTCATGCGGTTGAAGGTAATCTTTGCCGAGATAATTGTGTCGTTCTCGTGTCCCTTCTTGATATCGTCAACGGGCAGTGTTACTTCGGTATAGATACCAGCGGGTGTTTTCAAGTAGGTGCATGTATCCTCTGCCACCAACTTGTCAATGCCGGCTTGGTCGTAGTTGATATGTGTGGTCTGCAATACCTCATCTGTTGAATTAAAGGTTGGGTTGGCAGTATAGGTGCCTTCTCCAGACTTGTAGCGATAGAACAGAGAGAGCTGTGTGAATACGGTCTCCACCATCAAACCTTGACCATCGGATGACTTGATGTAGAATCCAGGACATACGTTGCGAGTGAAACTATTAAAGTTCTTGTAGTTGTTAGGATTCTCGTAGTATTTGCGCATCAGGTAGGTACCATAGTTGTTATACTTGTTACCATCCTTGTCGATATACTCTTTGTTGAGGGGAACCTTAATATATGCGTAGTAGCTGCCTGAACGATATACATTACGCAGACTGTCATTCAGTGTCAGATCGCTGGCAGAGTACATCTTGTTTGTCTTAACTGCGCCATTGGTCTTACGAACAAATCCTGCAGCCTCAGGGTCGAAGTCGGTGTAAACGACATCGCTGCTCTTCATGGGCGTGTCAAGCTCTTCGAGAGTCAAGCGCATAGCAGTCAGTGAGTCACCCTGATAAGCATTGATCATGATGTTTACAAAGCAAGAGTCTGCAATAGGCTGGTCGTTATCATCACGTCCAACAATAACCTCTTCCTTCTTGAAAATCTTGCCTACCTCATTCTCCAATACAGAGAACTGGGTAGAGAAGTCGCAGTTGATATATGTTCCTGTTTCGGGGTCTTTGATACGTCCGAGATAGGTGTAGGCATTTCTCGATAGTACTGCACCTGCCGCAATAGACTTGGTAGCAACATCGAATGTATCTGTTTTGATAGTGAAACGGTCAACATCACTGGTTAGTGAGTAGCCCAGTGTTGACGTGTCTTCATCACAAGACGAGATTGCTACTGTGAGAAGTGCAATCCCTGCCATTATCCATTTCTTCATTTCTTTTCCTTACTTAGATCTTTTCATAAAAATCCTCATATGCACTGTAGAAATCCTCACCAGGATATGCCAGTGTAGGAATATTGTTGTCAGTAGCATATTTCAGAAGATTTGCATCTACATCCTTGTCGGCAGCAATCACGCCGTCGCTGTAGTCAATGGCCAACTTGCCCAGCTCTTCAAAGTTGAAGTTATCATTATACTTCTTCAACAGTTCAGCCTCTGCCTCGCGGAACTCTACGCATCTCTTGAAGTTGCTGTCGAGGTCGGCAGTCAGGCTCTTGGGGAAGAGCGATGTCACCACTTTCGTATTGGCGAATGATGGCTCGTCGTGGTAAGCAGTCTTGATGTACAAGGGAACTACAGCACCCATCCATCCCTGAACGTGGATGATGTCTGGTACCCAGCGCAGCTTCTTAACTGTCTCTAACACGCCACGAGCAAAGAAGATTGCGCGCTCTCCGTTGTCGGGATAGTCGATGCCGTTCTCATCCTGCGCCATCTGACGACGTGTGAAGTAGTCGTCATTGTCGATGAAATACACTTGAATACGAGTACCATTGATGGTGGCTACCTTAATAATCAGTGGGTGATCTGTATCGTCAATAATCAGATTCATACCTGACAGGCGGATAACCTCGTGCAGTTGACCTCTTCGCTCGTTGATAGTACCCCATTTGGGCATGAACGTGCGGATTTCGTGTCCATTCTCTTGCATAGCCTGAGGCAATGCCTTACCCATCAGAGAAAGGTTGGTGTCGGGAACGTAAGGTGTGATTTCCTGATTAATGAATAGAATCTTTTTTGCCATATCGTACGTTTTTATCTTTGCAAAGATACGAAAAATACCTCACAAAATATCAAAAATGTGCATATTTTATTTTTTTTAGCGATGTTTTTGGCATATTTTCACGATATTTTTTCCTTATTTGGTAAAAATGTTGTTATTTTGCACTCGATTTCGTAGACTATAGCAAAGATAATGAAAGTATTCAACAAGATTGTAGACCTTCAAAATCAATTATTTGAAGACCGCAAGCAAGGAAAAGAAATAGGCCTCGTGCCTACTATGGGAGCACTGCATGAAGGACATGCCTCGCTGGTACGTCGCAGTGTGAAGGAAAATGGGATAACAGTAGTGTCTGTATTCGTTAATCCAACTCAGTTTAACGATAAAAATGACTTGAAGAATTATCCGCGTACGCTGGATGCAGACTGCAAACTGCTCGACGAGTGTGGTGCTGACTATGTGTTGGCTCCCAGCGTAGAGGAGATGTATCCTACACCTGATACGCGTCAGTTTGAATATCCTCCTGTATCTACTGTGATGGAGGGCGCTCATCGTCCTGGTCATTTCAATGGTGTGTGCCAGGTGGTAAGTCGTTTGTTCTATATTGTTAAGCCTAACAGAGCTTATTTCGGTGAGAAAGATTGGCAGCAGATAGCTGTAGTGAAGGCGATGGTTCGTCATCTGCAGTTGCCTGTTCAGATTGTAGAGTGTGATATCGTTCGCGACGAGGATGGTTTGGCTCGCAGTAGTCGTAACACCTTGTTGTCAAAGGATGAGCGTGCTATTGCTCCTGCAATCTATAAAGCACTGAAGAGCAGTCTGACTTATGCCAAGAAGCATACCGTTCAGGAGACTCACGATAAGGTGGTTGCCGACATCAATGCTGTTGATGGCCTTGATGTAGAGTATTTCTCTATCGTTGATGGTAATACCCTGCAGGATGTTGACTCTTGGGATACCACACCGTATGTAGTAGGCTGTATCACAGTATATTGTGGTAAGACTCCTATTCGTTTAATAGACCACATAAAGTACAAGGAAGCATGATGATAGAAGTACTGAAGTCTAAACTTCACTGCGTAACGGTCACTGAGGCTAATCTTAATTATATGGGTAGTATTACCATCGACGAAGACTTGATGGATGCTGCCAATATGATTGCTGGCGAGAAGGTGCAGATAGTAGATAATAACAATGGTGAGCGCTTTGAGACCTATATTATAAAAGGTGAGCGTGGCAGTGGTTGTGTCTGCTTGAATGGTGCTGCTGCTCGCAAGGTGCAGGTGGGTGATGTCTGCATCATCATCTCTTATGCTCTGATGGATTTCGAGGAGGCCAAGACTTTTCAGCCCACAGTGGTATTTCCTAAGGAAGGAAATAAACTGTAGAAAGGTAATAGGGTAGAAAGGTAATAAAGTAAATAGAAAAAAAGAAATCCACTCAATGGCTGAGCGGATTTTCTTTTGCTATAGTGTATCTTTCTTATTCGATAACAACCAATGCGTCGTCTTCCATTACGCTCTGACCGGGGGTAACCAAGATAGCAGTAATCTTACCATCTTTCTCTGCCTCGATGTTGTTAGCCATCTTCATGGCTTCCAATACGAGTACGGTGTCGCCAGCCTTCACCTCGTCGCCTACGTTCACCTCGATAGAAGTGATTACGCCAGGCAGTGGAGCCTTCACGGCATTGTTGGTGTTTACATTAGCTGCACTTGATGTCTCTGTATTGTTGTCGGCAGCAGCTGCAGCGGGTTTGCCCAGTACAGGCTTCTTCTTCTCAGGTTCTGCCTCGGGCTCCCATTCTACCTTATATTCTTCGCCATTGACGTTGACGGTAGCTACGGTTCCTTCGATGTCTCCAATGGTTACCTCATACTGGTTGCCATTGATAGTATACTTATATTCTTTCTTCATTTTTTTTGCAATTTTACGTATTATCCTTTATCAGGGTTGTGGTGTCATCGTCTGGGCATAGCCGTTCCACTGAGTATGCTTCTCACTAATAGTGATAATGCCTGGCTCCTTGTCGTGTACGTTGTTGCCCTTAAACTCATAAAGTGCCATTGCGATGGCTGCATATACTTCGTTCTTCATCTTTGTCGATTTATGAATTACATAGGTATGTTACCATGCTTCTTGGCTGGCAGTGAGTCGCGCTTAGTAGCCAACTGAGCCAGTGCACGACAGATGCGGAAACGAGTGTTGCGTGGCTCGATGACATCATCGATGTAGCCGTACTTAGCAGCCTGATAAGGATTAGCGAAGAGCTCGTTGTACTCGTTCTCCTTCTCAGCGATGAATGCCTTAACATCCTCACCAGCTTCCTTCTTAGCCTTAGCTTCCTTAGCGTAGAGCACTGCGGCAGCACCGCTAGCACCCATCACAGCAATCTCTGCAGAAGGCCAAGCGTAGTTCAGGTCGGTATGCAGCTGCTTAGAACCCATTACGATGTGTGAACCACCGTATGACTTACGCAGTGTAACGGTAATCTTGGGCACTGTAGCCTCACCGTAAGCGTAGAGCAGCTGAGCACCATGCAGAATAACGGCGTTGTACTCCTGACCGGTACCAGGCAAGAATCCTGGAACGTCAACCAGTGATACGATAGGAATATTGAAGGCGTCGCAGAAGCGTACGAAGCGAGCACCCTTACGAGAAGCGTTTACGTCGAGCACACCAGCATAGCAAGAAGGCTGGTTGGCTACGATACCTACGCTCTGTCCGTTGAAGCGTGCGAAACCTACGATGATGTTCTTGGCAAACTTAGGCTGTACCTCGAAGAACTCGTTGTCGTCGGTGATAGCCGAGATAACCTTGTACATATCGTATGCCTCGTTGGGGTTCTCAGGAATAATCTCGTTGAGTGAATCCTCCAGACGGTCGATGGGGTCAGTGCACTGCTTGCGAGGAGCCTGCTCCATATTGTTTGAAGGAATATAGCTGAGCAGCGTCTTAATCATCTCTGCAGCCTCTTCCTCAGTCTTAGCGGTGAAGTGTGTTACACCTGACTTAGAGGCGTGTACTGATGCACCACCCAGATGCTCCTGGTCGATATCCTCGCCAGTAACGGTCTTTACTACCTTTGGACCAGTGAGGAACATGTATGAAGTACCCTCCATCATCAGGGTGAAGTCGGTGAGGGCAGGAGAGTAAACTGCACCACCTGCGCATGGACCGAAGATACCTGAAATCTGTGGAATTACACCTGAAGCCAGAATGTTGCGCTCGAAGATTTCGGCGAAACCAGCCAAGGCGTTGATACCTTCCTGAATACGTGCACCACCTGAGTCGTTGATACCAATCATGGGGGCGCCCATCTTCATGGCCATATCCATTACCTTACAAATCTTCTGTGCCATCGTCTCACTGAGTGAACCAGCATGTACGGTGAAGTCTTGTGCGAAGATGTATACCAGACGACCGTCGATTGTACCAGAACCTGCTACCACGCCATCGCCGAGGAAGTTCTTCTTCTCCATGCCGAAGTTGTGGCAACGATGCTCCTTAAACATATCGTACTCTTCGAACGATCCTTTGTCCAGCAACATCTCGATGCGCTCGCGGGCTGTGTACTTGCCCTTCTCGTGCTGCTTCTGTATTGCTTTCTCACCACCACCGAGACGAGCCTGTTCGCGCTTCTCGATGAGCTGTTTGATTTTTTCTAATTGCTTGCTCATTGTTTTTTAAAGTTATCTTTCAATTATGAATTATCTAATTGTTTTTGTCTTTACTCTGGATGCTCACACAATTCGGTGAGGATACCGCATGTAGATTTGGGATGCAGGAAAGCGATGTTCAGACCTTCAGCGCCCTTGCGAGGCTTCTCGTCAATCAGGCGAACACCCTTCTCGCTCACTTCTGCCAGCGCTTTAGCTACTCCGTCTTCCACGCAGAATGCTACGTGGTGTACACCCTTGTTGCCCTTGTCGAGCCACTTCTGAATGGTGCTCTCGGGAGATGTGGGCTCCAGCAGTTCTAACTTGACCTCGCCGCACTTCAGGAAGGCTGTCTTTACCTTCTGATCTTCTACGACTTCTGTTGCATAACACTCCAAGCCTAGTACGTCCTTAAAGAACGGTAGGCTCTCCTCGATGCTCTGAACAGCAATGCCCAGATGCTCAATGTGTGAAATCTTCATATTCGTTCTTTGTTAAGAGGTTCAAATTTCATGCAAAGATACGAAAAGTAGAGGGAAGAACAAAACAAATTAAAGATTATTAAAACTCTACAAGCACTTTAGCATTGATTTGGCGTCCTGTCAGGTAGTTGGGTACCGCAAATTGGCAATTGGTCACATCTGTCACCCAGTAATAGCTGTTGACATTAGAGATGCCGAAGATGTTGAGGCCATCAAGGCTAAGCCAGATGCGTTGAACGTTGAACGTTGAACGTTGAGGTTTGTGTTTCGTATCAGTATTTCCGTATGCCAGATAGCTCATGCCGATGTCGGCACGCTTGTAGGCTGGCGCACGGAATTGTTGATATTCCAGTCCGCGGTGTGGCGCACCGAATGGCAGTCCGTCGGCAAAGGCCAGTCGCAGTGTCATCTTCCAACGCTCTGTGCCTGGGAAATAGTCGGTAAAGTGCAGGTTGATACCCCAACGCTGGTCGGTGGGCAGAGGTACGCTGATACCGTGAATCTTCTGACGTGTTGACATTACCGAGAATGTTACCCATGAGTCGGTGCCAGGTACAAACTCTCCGAAGAGTTTCAGGTCTAGTCCGCAAGCATAACCACTTGCCATATTCTCGCCGTAATATACCACCTTCATGTTCTGCACATTATAAGGCACCAGATTGTTCAGTAACTTATAATAAGCCTCTGCCGTAAAGCGGAAGGGGCGATCCATCATGCGGAATCGATAGTCGAAAGCACCTACAAAGTGGATGCTTCGCTGACTCTTGATTTTCTCGTTCAGTGTCACGATGGTCTGTCCGTTCTGACTGGTGGTGTCACGCAGTTCCTTGTAGAAAGGTGCCTGATAGTAGAGACCGGTAGAGAAACGGAAAGTCATATCCTCGTTGAATGAGGGGATAGCTGCTATCGATATTCGGGGCGAAACGATGGTCTCCTTGTTATAACTCCAGTTGGCCATGCGGATGCCATAGTTTAGTGTCAGGTACCAAGGTTTCTCACCGTGAGTGGTAAAGCGATAGGTGTCCTGCAGATAACCCTCGATGCGTGTCGACTTCATCGTGTTCTTTGAGTTGAGGGTATAGATGAGGTCCAGACGGTTGGCAGAGTGCGGTATAGAGTAACCACTACTGTCGCGCATCTCGTATTCGCGAGCCTGTTCCTCTATCTTTTCCCATTTCAGGGTGACACCAGCTTCCCAGTCGTGCTTCCCTGCCTTATGGTTCAGCATGAGCTTGGCACTCTCCACGTTGGCGGTAAGATAGTTGCGGGCATGCTCCATGTAGGTGCCCACGCCCAACTGCTCCTGCGAGTTGGTATCGTCCAACCAGTATTGACCTTGTATATCGTAGGTCTCTTGCTCTTTGGTGTGGAAGGCAGAGAATAGCAGACTTGCCTTGGTGTTTTTGGTGAAGTTGCGCGTTAGTCGCAGGGTGCCGAATAGGGTGCGGAAAATGTCGCGCTCCTGTCCGTCGAAGTACACCTTGAAGGTCTTCACGTTCTGCATCGTACCAAACGAAGTCTCTCTATCTGTAGGCTTAAAATTGTAGTGGTTCTCTGAGATGTTACCGATGAAATCTAAGTTCCATCTTTCGTTGAGCTGATAGGTGATATATGTCTGGTAATCAAGAAAGTTTGGATTGTATTCTCCCTTCTCTTCTAACGAGCCTAGCAGGTATTTGTTGGTTTTATAACGTAGGCCGTGACTCATCGAAAATTTCTTGTTCCCGTAGCCTACGAATACGCCAGCGCCCAACAGTGAAGCCTGTACGTTGGCCTCCCATTGTGTGGGCTTGCGATACTGGATATCCAGTGTGCTCGACATCTTGTCGCCATACTTTGCTTCGAAGCCACCACTCGAGAAGCCAATCTTCTCTACCATATCACTGTTGATGATGCTCAGTCCCTCCTGCTGACCACTACGAATCAGCAATGGACGATACACCTCCACGTTGTTGATATATACGGAGTTCTCGTCGAAGGAGCCGCCTCTTACGTTGTACTGTGATGATAGTTCGTTGTGTGTTGATACGCCAGCCTGTTGCTGTACCATCTCTTCTACGGCATTACCGGTGGTGGAGGGTGTCTGCTTGATGTTTTTTACGTCTAGCTGTTCTGTACCTGTGGTCTGTCTTCTGCGCTCCGTTACTACCACCTCTTTTAGGGTCTCCATGGGCTGTAACTGTATCAGTATTCGCTGGTTGCCTCTAGGGTTGCGTAGTACGCGCGTCTTTGACTGATAGCCCACCATCGAGAATTTCACTACCACCGAGTCGGCGGAGTGCAACTTCAGTGAGTATTCGCCTTTTAGGTCTGCCATCGTTACGGCACCCTGTTCCAGGCACGATACGGTGGCCAATTCGATGGCATTGCCATCTTGGTCGCTTACCTTGCCTGAGAGAGTAAACTGCTGTGCCTTCATCATGATGGCTACGAGCAGTAGTATCGTTGTTATTACGTATCTTCTTGCGTTCATTGTATATAATAACGCATTTTTCCTCCGTTTATTATAACTATTCACTATTCTCTATTCTCTAATCACTAGCGAAGCGTTATTCCCTCCACATCCACGATGCCAATTTGTTGAGCCATTGAGAACGGGTGCGGAACCAGCGGAAGGTGCTTACCTCTTTACCTCCAAAACTGAGGATAAAGTCGCGATAAGGGTTACGACTAAAGGGTAGTCCTACGTCCATAAAGCGGATGTGTTGGCAGTTTTCTTTGTAAGTATAACGAATAGTATTCCAGAATGTTACTGCATTTGGGTGTAGCGAAGCATAACTCTTTCTTCTTGATGCTGAATACCATAGGTAGGCATCGCCATCAGAGTAAACATAGATGGCACATCCCAGTGTTTTTCCCTTATAGGTGGTCAGCAACATCTTGCAGTGTCCAGCCTCTTGCAGCCCCTTGAAGAAGTCGTCTGAAGGGATAAATTTTCGAGGCTTAAACCAGTAGTGACGATGCAATAATCGGAAGAGACTTTTATAGTCTTCCTCGCTCTTTACCACGTGCGTCTCTATGCCTCGAGCCATTGCCGCCTCTATGCGCTGTAGTTGTCGCTCGTTGATGCGCTCTTCGGGCGCATGCGAGTGGTGAGAGTTGTGTATGCTCATCCAGCGTACGGGAAAATAGCCTGCAGCCCTGAGTGGTGCATATCCAAACATCTTCTGACTCAGGTGGCTCACCTCCATATATAGTGTGCGTCCTTGCAACCTGCGTGTCAGCGCGTCGAGCATCATCGAAAATACCATATTCTTCGATAGACCAGTGGGTGATGTGCCGAAGTCAGCCTTGTCGCTGTATGTTCCTTCTCCTAAAATCCGCACATGTCTATGCAGTTGAGGTATCATCCATACATATTTATATCGCACTACTGCCAGCAAGTTGGCTATTGCCTCTCCGTTGTCGTCGGTCACCACTGCCATATACGGCTTGTGGCGCGGCGTGCGCATACATAGCTCCATCAGTTCACGGCTGTGGAAATAGCTGCCATGAGGTAGAGCGGGCAGGGTAGTGGTATCTGTATGTATGGTGACTTTCATGGCTGCAAAAATAATAAAAAAGGAGCAAATCTCAAACGATTTACTCCCTTTTTCTTACTATTTTACTTTTTTATTTCTTCTTATTCAGAATGTCAGCGAAGATACCTTTGGCTATACTAACTCCTTCCTTATTATTTAGCTTGGGAGCGTAATAATAGTCTGAGTTCAGATAGCGTGAACCATGCTTTCTGTAGTAGTCCCATTCTGTAAATGTGGTCTTCTCCAAATCGAACTGAATTCTACGGTCAGAAGCGTTGTAGATATAGCCATAGAAGCTGTTGCCTCTCAACTGGTAGTCTACGATATATGTGGGATTCCACTTGTCGTCGTCATAGATGATGGTGATGTCGCCATCTACGATAAACCACTTAAAGGTACAGAAGGCATAGTTCTCTTTGGGTGAAGAGGTCTTGTAGTCCAGCTCATAGCCTCTTCCACTGGTGTAGTGATAATCTTTCGACTCAAAGCCCATCACGGTAGAATATTCTGAGCCATTAATGCCCCAGCGATTCTGATAATATTCTGTAATCTTACCTTGCCAGTCGCTGCTACGCAGACTTGAGGCGATATAGTCGTCCTCGTTTTTTGTGCAGCTGGTGAATACCGCCATGGCAGCCATGGCAACGAACATGATTCTTGTGTAATTGAACACTGTTTTCATAAAGTTTAAATTGTTAATTGTGAATTATTAGTTATGTTGATTATTCTCTTCTTATATTATAAGGATATGACAGCTTCCAGGGCGAATCTTCCAGCTTAAACTTCTTGGCGCCTTCCTGTGTCTTTGGTGTGCGTACAAGTGGTAAGTCTGAGAGATCCATCAGGTAAAGATATTCATGGAACAGCGATTTTATACCTTCTCTTACCGACCAGCGTGCAGAAATGTATTCTTTTGTTATAGGATCATTACCACGGATGGCCTCTACCTCTTTGTTCCATGCTATCAGCTTGAGCATAGCTGCTTTATATTCTGCCAAGAGCGATGCTGGCGATTTCTGCATCCAGCGCTGTAAAAGCTTACGGTTGTATTCAGCCACAATCTCTGCCTCACGCTTGCGACCCTCCACAAACCAGTCAGGTGTTTTCTTGGGATTTTCAGCGGCCACACGTGCACGCAATTCGTCCTCTATGACCTGCACACGCTTACACTCGTCAGAGCCAAACCACTCTTTAATTATCTGCTTTACCAGTGGCGAATAGATGTTAAAGTAGAAACGAGGCGCACCACCTTGCTTCTCGAGCAGCCAGCATCCTCTGTCATGATCTGGCGTCTCGTTATAATGTACAATGTCTCTATCTAAATCGTAGAACTTTGTGCATGCAGCCTTCATTTTATCCAACACCTTATTATATTGTGGCCACTTCTTGTCTACAAAGAGGGTGTCGAAAGGCTGTCCTTTGCGTGCCTTCTTGGCATTATCCATCATGATTTTATTAAATCTGTCACTTTCTGTTTTCAACTCAGGTTCTGGCTCATAGTTATCAACGGCTTCAACGCGTGCCTTTAATTCGCCTGCTGAGTATTCTGTCATCTTTTCACGTGTATCAACTTGCGATGGATCGGGCAGCACAGGCAGATTCTTATAGGCCTCCTCAAAAGTCTTATAAGTGTACTTTTCTACCATCTTTTTATAATCCTCTTTGCTTATCTTCCAGTCTGTTAGCAAGGCATTACCTTCTCTGGCTGTATAGTCCCAAAACATGTGGCCACCCAGATTCTGTGCATAGTTACGGTCTTCTGGCTCCACATATAGTATCTTTGCTGTCGACTTTGTGGTCGCTTTATTGCTTGTTTTCTGACTCTTAGCCTTTGCCTGTGTCTTGGCTTTGGTCTTGTTTTGTGCCTGCATAGAGGCTGTTCCAGTTAGCAGCATTGCTGCAAGAGATAGGTAAATAAATGGTTTCATTATATATAATATAGATTACTTATTTATTTTTGGTTGCAAAGATACACATACTTTTCGAATTAAAAATACCGATGATACATGTCGAACATATAATGTTACTTATTGAACATAGTTTTTTCGTTTTTTATGTCTACTTTTGCATCCGAAAAAGAGAAGAACAGAACATTATGGATATTTTTGAGTTCAAACCAAGAAAGGGAGCAGGAACTCTTCGCATGGGTGATAGCGACGAGTTGGTGCTGGTGGATCGCTTTGGCGGTATGCCTGCTGGCAGAATAAAACCTATGGACCATGGTATCATTGTTATCTGCACGGCAGGAGCTGCCCAGTTCGAGTATGACGGTCAGACCATTCAGCTGAACAAGAATGACCTATTTCTCTATATGGTACGTTCTGTTGTGGAGAAGTTTATGTCTACTCCCGACTTCAATTGTCGCCAAGTATGGTTCTCTCGTGGCGAAATGTGGAACATGAACATGTTCACTAAAAGCAGCCTTGCCGACGTGCAGCTATTGAAGCAGAATCCCAAGGCGTCACTATCCGATACTGATGTTGCACTGTTCGATTCTTACTTTCAGCAGCTCAGCCATCACATGCGCAACAGCTCTTTGGTGCTCTATCCCGACATCGTGCGCTCCATTGTCAGCACCATCCTCTTAGAGACGCTTTCTGTGCTGCGTAGAGGAGAACAACGAACCAAGGGTGATAATGCTTTTGGCGATACTGGTCTGCATGGCAAGAAACTTGCCGACCGCTTTATGCAACTGGTAGAGCAGAGCGATGGTCGCATACGTCGCGTCGATGAGTTTGCCAAGATGCTGCATGTCACTCCTAAATACCTCTCAAAACTGTTGATGGAGACTATGAATAGGCGCCCCAGTGAGATGGTTCATTTCTTCACACTCCAAGCTATCGAGAACCGTCTGCGTTTTACCGACATGACAATGCAGCAGATTTCCGACGACTTGCAATTCCCCAATGCCTCCTTCTTCGGCAAGTATTTCAAAGAGCACTCAGGAATGACACCTATGGAGTATCGCGTGAATTATCAGAATAACAACGAAGACGAATAATTCCACACACACACACAAATAAAGCAACCATATCACTATATAATAATACACACTTAAAACCATATGACACTTATCAAATCCATTTCAGGAATCTATGGCACCATTGGTGGGCGCCCTGGCGATACGCTGAATCCCCTTGACATCGTCAAACTTACCTCTGCCTTCGCTCAATATGTTCATGGCAGAAAGATGGTGGTAGGCCGCGACGGTCGTATGTCGGGACTGATGGTGCGCAACATTGTTGTAGGCACACTCATGGGCATGGGTTATGATGTCATTGATATCGGCTATGCTAGCACTCCTACCACTGAACTTGCTGTACGCATGACTGGTGCTGATGGTGGCATTGTCGTTACAGCCTCCCACCACCATAGCCAGTGGAACGGCTTAAAGTTGCTTAATCGTGAGGGCGAATTTCTCATGCCTTACGATGCAAAAGAGCTGATAGCACTTGCCGAATCCGGAAATTTCTCCTATAGTGAAGTCAACCAACTAGGCCAACTCTCTATCGACGAGACCTTCAACCAGCGCCACATCGATGCCGTCTTAAATCTGAAGTTAGTAGATGTCGATGCCATTCGCCAGCGAAAGTTCCGCGTCTGTGTAGATACCATCAATTCTGTTGGTGGCATCATCCTTCCCCAGCTGTTTCAAGCTCTCGGTGTAGACTATGAGATTCTGAATGGTGAATGCACGGGCGTCTTTGCCCATAAACCAGAACCCACAGAGAACAATCTGCTGGGAATTATCGGTCGCATGAAGCAAGAACACTTCGATCTTGGTATTGTTGTTGACTCCGATGTAGACCGACTGGCATTCATCTGCGAAGACGGTACGATGTTTGGCGAAGAATACACCCTCGTCAGTGTGGCAGACTATGTGCTCAGCCATACGCCAGGCAACACTGTTAGTAATCTCTGTGGCACTCGTGCCTTGCGTGATGTTACTCTGCAGCGAGGTGCTCTCTATTATCCCTCTGCCGTTGGTGAAGCGAATATTACAGCTGAGATGAAAGAGGTGGGTGCTATTATCGGAGGCGATGGCAATGGCGGCGTCATCTATCCTGAGTGCCACTATGGTCGCGATGCCTTGGTAGGCATTGCCCTATTCCTTAGCAGTCTTGCTCAAAGGCAGTGCACCGTTAGCCAGTTGCGAGCCACTTTCCCCGACTATCAGATAGCCAAGAACTCTATCGACCTCAACCCCGACACAGATGTTGATGCTATTCTCAAGAAGGTGAAAGACCGCTTTTCAAAGGACAAGAGTGCCCATATCAGTGAGACTGATGGTCTGAAGATTGATTTCCCTGACCGTTGGGTACATCTTCGCAAGTCTAACACCGAGCCTGTGGTGCGTGTCTATAGTGAGGCGCAGTCCATCGAGCAGGCCGACAATCTGGGCAATGAACTCATGCATTTCTTCTACGATATGCAGAAAGACTTGGTACTTAATAAATTTGGATTAAACAATAACTTAATATCACATAATTTTAGAACATCACAAGCATTATGAAAAAAATGAGAGTTTATGAGACGCCAGTAGTGCAAGTAGTCAACCTTTCCAGTTGTGCACAGTTGCTAGCAGGTAGCATGTTGCCTGATTACGATGTACAACCAGAACAAGACTTATCGAGAGAGTTCGACATGGAGGACGTTGTCATCAATGATTCCGACCTTTAACACTATGGTAACCCTAACAATTAAAAAACAATTAGAAACAATGGAAAAGACTTTTAGATATCTTAGCATGGCTGCCCTCACTGTGGTGGCTGGTTTCCTGACTACTGCTTGCAGCAACGATGACGACAATATGGAGCTTTCTCAGGCACCTCATCATGTTGTAACCTCAAAGGTTACCGTCAATATGGCTGATTCTGACGCTACACGTGCGCTCAATGCAAATTGGACAAAGACCTTTGTAGTTGGCGATAAGATTTCAGTTCGTTATAAAAACACAGCTGATAAATATGTTAGAGCCGTAAGTGAAGCATTAACAGCTGCTGATATCCAAAATGGAGGCAAGTCTGCCAGTTTCACAGTGATACTGACTGACCCTCAGGAAAACATTGGATGTCGTGTAATCTATCCAGCCGAGAGAGCAGGAGGTAATGGATTTGTCGACTATGCTTGCTTCCAGGCCCAAGATGGCACGTTTGCCTCACTGGCCAATAATGTCGAGTATGCTCAATATAATGGTAATTTAGATGGTTACAATTTGCCAGGCTCGATGGTTCTGTCTCCCCAAATGTCAATCTTCGTACTCAAGTTCAAAGATAGTGCCACTGGCAATGATATCACCGACCAAATTACCGAGTTACGGGTTTCTAATGGTGCCAATACCTCTATAGCAACCATTTCATCACCACAATCTTCAATTTATGTGGCTGTTGAGTTCATAGGCTGGAGTCCTGTGTACTTTACCGCTAAGATAGGTACTGATACCTATTACAAAAATCCCGATGATATTATAAATTTTGCTAATGGCAAGGTCTATCGCTACAATGTGACAGTGGAAAAACAGTAATAATAGCCTTTAGATAAAGATAGAATGAAAAATTGAGAGATACGAGGAAAGGATAGAATAAAGAGAGGAAAGGATAACAACATATTCGAGAAAGAAGCACCTGTAATGGGTGCTTCTTTCTTAATTTTGTGTGCTTGCAGGTCAGTCTGACACGCGTCATTAATTAGGCTGATACGCACATGAGACAGGCTGATACGCATCCCAAGACAGACTGGTACGTATCGTAAATCAGTCTGATATAAATTTGTGTTAGGCTGATTTATAATTAGATGCCGTTTTCCGTAATTAACGTGGGTAGTTGTCTTACGGATACGTATATACGAGGGGAGGGTAGATTATTTGCATAGATTATTTGGTAAATTCCTCACTTTTTCGTACCTTTGTAGCAGAAACCTGCAACAATAATAATTATGAAAACAAGACTTCTCACTATCGTATGTATGCTCGTTGTTGCCATCGCTTTGTGGGCGCAGCCTGCTGAGACTGGAGCTTACTACCAGAAGGCTAATGGTAAGAAAGGACGCGAACTGAAGGCGGCGATGTTCGACATCATCAAGAACCCCAGCGTGGTGGACTACGACTCTCTGTGGAATGCCTACAACACCTCTGATAAGAGAACCATTGATGGGAAGGACGTCATCTGGGATATGTACTCCAACTTCTCACGCTATCCACTCTATACCTATCCCCACGGTACGGGGGCTGGTAATACAGAAGGCGTGAAGGGTATTCAGCGCGAGCACTCGATGGTGAAGAAGTGGTTTAACCCTACGGATGCTCCCGCCAGTGGCACCAAGACCTATGCTGATGTGCGCCCGATGTATTCTGATTTGGTGCATGTGATACCTACCGATGCTGTATGCAACAATAACCGCAACGACCTTTGCTATGGCGAGATTGACGACCCTGCGCAGGTGGATTGGCAGTCGAAGGGTGGCTTTAGCAAGAAGAGCAAGCAGGGCGGATGCTCTACACCAGGATGGAAAGAACAGGTGGAAGACTACGCAAAGAAACGCGTATATGAGCCTAACGACGAGTATAAGGGTGACCTGGCACGCATCTATTTCTATATGGTGACCTGCTATGAGCCTCACTACCTCTCATGGATGCCTATCCGCGACGATGGTCACAGGAAGACGGGAGAGCTGTTCTACCAGTCGGGTAACCATTGTGGTACATGGAGCAGCGATATGTTTGACGCTGGCGACGATGATCCCTACCAGCCCTTTGCACCTTGGGCCTTTGAGATGCTGATGAGGTGGTCGAAAGAGGATCCCGTTAGTCAGAAGGAGATAGACCGCAACAACACCATCTGGCAGATGCAAGGCAATCGCAACCCCTTTGTAGATTATCCCGGACTGGAGGACTATATCTGGGGCGACAAGAAAGAGGTAGAATTTGACTATGGTGGTGAGCCAGGCGAATGCGCTATGGCAATGGATTGCGAAACGGCATTGAACAAAACTGCCTTTCATGTGGACTGGAGCGATACAGACAACTTCCGCGACTACTGGACACGTACGCCTGTTACCTTTGAGCAGTGTGGCATCCTCTTCTCCTTTAATTATGGCATGGAAGGCAAATACTTATATGCCGACGATGCGGAGATACGCCTCTACAACTACAATACGCTGACGCTGACATCGCCCGAAAAGATTACGAAGGTGGAACTGACCGTTAGTGGTGGCAACCACGACAACAAGACGCTGGTGGCCTCTGAGGGTGAGCTCAACGATGGCGTATGGACGGGTGAGAGCAATGAGGTGAGCTTTGCCTCTAACTACGTCAGCTCTACCAAGGCGGGTGGCGTAAGCAAATACTACTATCTGAGCCTCTCTAACATCAAGGTGACGGTGGCTCCCTCGGATGGCATCAAGCAGATAGGTACAGAGCGCTCTGACGACCAGCGCATCTACAACCTCATGGGTGTACAGATGGATGAGAAGCAGCTGCGCGGTGGCATCTATGTCAAGAACGGGCGCAAGATGGTGAAGAAATAAATAACCTAAAACTGAAAGAATATGAAAAACGAGAATTTTGTTATCACGATTAATCGTGAACTGGGTAGCGGCGGACGCACCGTAGGTCGCAAGTTGGCAGAGAAGTTGGGTGTGCCTTACTATGACAAAGCACTTATCCAGGCGCTGCAACAGGAGTATGACCTCACCGTAGAGAAAATAGAAAAGTTGAAGGGCGACAAACACATCTGGTGGGATGATGTAGTGCGTTTCCTTGGTGTTGGTTCCGGAATGGGCTCCAATTACTATCTGCCACAGAAAGGTAGCAGGGAAGATACGCTGACTACAGACGAGATATTCCAGACTGAGACACTGATACTGCAGAATCTTGCCAACGAGAAATCCTGCGTAGTGGCTGGTCGTAGTGGCTTCTTTATCTTTCGCGACCACCCCAACCACGTGAGCATCTTTATTCAGGCCTCTATGGCACATCGCATCCAGCGTCTCATGCACAAACAGAATATGACAGAAGAGGAGGCTCGCAAGACAATAGAGAAGGTGGACAAGATGCGCGAAAACTACGTCAAGAGGTGTACTGGCACATCGCGCTATGATACTCGCAACTATGACCTCGTCATCTCTGCTGATGGTAAGACGGAGGATGAAATCGTGGAAATCATTATGAAGTTTATTGGATAATAAACGCATCACTTATACACAACGGATTTTCTGTACCTTTGGGCGGAGAATCCGTTTTTTTTGTTTTTCGCTCGCTTCTTCGTATCTTTGACTTCGTCGAAAATAAGCTGCTCTTCAGAAATACTCAAATATATTTGGTATTTCGTTCGCTTTGCATTATCTTTGCAGGATAAAATATGAGAACTATGGACTTTAAGGATTTAGTACAGCAGCGACGTTCACACCGTAAGTTTACGGGCGAAGAGGTGAGCGCAGAGGACGTGAAATTGATACTGAGAGCTGGATTGATGGCTCCTACATCGAAAGGACAGAGAGCATGGCAGTTTGTTGTGGTAGACGATAAGACCGACCTGGAGAAACTGAGCGATGCCAAGAATCTAGGTGGACAGCTCATCAAGGATGCAGCACTGGCCATCGTGGTGCTGGGCGACCCCATGCAGAACGACTGTTGGGTGGAGGACGGCTCTATCGCAGCTATCTCGATGCAGTATCAGGTGGAAGAGCTGGGACTGGGCTCCTGCTGGGTGCAGATGCGTGGTCGCGGCCTCTCTGACGGTACCTCTGCCGATACCGTGATACGTGGCGTGCTGGATATTCCTGAAAACCTCTCCTGTCTCTGCGTCATCGCCGTAGGACATAAGGCGGACGAGCGTAAACCACAGAACGAGGATAAGCTGAAGTGGGAAAACGTACATTTGGAGAAGTATTAATGCGCATAGTAATATTAGGAGCAGGAAGGGTGGCTACACACATGGCCAAAGCCCTGCATAAGAATGGGCATAAGATAGATGCCGTGTGGAGTCGAACGATAGAGAGCGCTCAGCGCCTCGCCCGTGTTGTTGACAGTTTCCCTGTCAACGATATCAGCGTGTTGCCCACCGATGCTGACGCATACATCATCGCAGTGAAGGATAGCGCCCTACAGGAGGTCATCGCCAAGGCGACGAAGGGTAGGGAGGGCTCTCTCTTCCTCCATACCGCAGGTTCAATGCCATTGAGCGTGTTTGATGGCTATACAGAGAATGGCGGCGTGTTCTATCCCATGCAAACATTCTCAATGGAGCGTGAGGTGGACTTCCGCGCGATACCTCTCTTTATTGAGGGTGCCGACGCAAGGATACGTCAACTGGCGGAGAGCATTTCTGAGCATGTGTATGAGTTGAGCAGCGATGACCGCAAATACCTGCATCTGGCAGCGGTGTTCGCCTGCAACTTTGCCAACCACTGTTATACGCTGGCTGCAGAGGTGCTGGAGAAGAAGGGGCTGCCTTTCGATGTGATGCTGCCACTGGTGGACGAGACGGTACGCAAGGTGCATGAGCTACACCCCAAAGAGGCACAAACAGGACCTGCCATCCGTGGCGACAAGAACGTGATGGCAGCACAGGCTGCACTGCTCGACAGTCGTATGCAGGCTATCTACAACCTGATGTCAGAAAGTATACAAGAAAAAGCTTAAATAGATATGATAAACTACGATTTACAGAAGATACGTGCCATCGTGTTCGACCTAGATGGCGTACTCTCTGCAGAAACCATATCGCTAGGCGTAGATGGTACTCCACTGCGCACGGTGAACATCAAAGATGGATATGCTATCCAGTTGGCCATCAAGATGGGACTACACGTTGCCATCATCTCGGGATGCAAGATAGAGGCCGTGCGCAAGCGCTACGAGGGGCTGGGCATGGAGGATATCTTTCTGGGTGCCGCAGTAAAGATAAAGGTGTATGAGGAGTTCAAGGCTAAATATGGTTTTGAAGACGAAGAGGTGATGTTTATGGGCGACGATGTACCCGACCTGGAGGTGATGCGCCGTGTGGGTTGTCCGGTATGTCCTGCTGATGCTTGTCAAGAGGTAAAAGAGCTCAGCTGCTACGTCTCTCAGCACAATGGTGGCTATGGCTGTGGTCGTGACGTCATCGAACAGACACTGCGTGCACAAGACAAGTGGCTGAAAGACGAGAAAGCTTTTGGATGGTAAGTGTTGGTGAATGGTGAGTGGAAAAATGATTAATGTTCAATGGTCAATGGTCAATGATGAAATATAAGATTATTTTGGCGAGCAATTCGCCTAGAAGAAAGGAACTACTGGCAGGACTGGACGTACAGTTTGAGGTGCGCATCATTCCTGGCATCGACGAGAGCTATCCCGAAACACTGCCTACTATGGAGATAGCCGAATATATCGCACAAAAGAAGGCTAAGGCATACCGAGAAACGATGGCTGACGATGAGCTAATCATCACTGCCGATACCATCGTAGTGCTCGATGACAAAGTGCTGGGAAAGCCCAAGGATGCAGAGGAGGCTCGCTGCATGCTACATGCCTTGAGTGGTAAGACGCATCAGGTGGTGACGGGTGTGGTGCTGACCACCAAAGAACTACAGAAACACTTCTCTGTGGTGAGCAACGTAACATTTAAGACTCTATCAGACAACGAGATAGACTACTACGTAGATACCTATAAACCAATGGATAAGGCAGGTGCCTACGGCATACAAGAGTGGATAGGCTATGTAGGCGTGACACGTCTGGAAGGTAGCTACTTCAACGTGATGGGACTGCCCGTACAGCGTATATACGAAGCAATGAAGGAATTTTCTATCTGCGACGGAATTCTGAGCAAGTAATAGCAGTGGCAATTGCTACATTGAGGCTCTCTGCTGTGGTACTGTTGGGATTGAAGTTGGGAATAAGCAACTTGTGAGTAATCAACTTGCGGATAGGTGCAGAGATGCCATTACCCTCGTTGCCCATTACAATAATGCCTTTGGGCGAGAGCTCCTGCTGGTAGATGTCGTTGCCATCGAGTAGGGTGCCATAGATGGGGCAGTCGGCATGCGACAATAGCTCATGCAGGTCGGTATATATAATAGGTACGTGCGCGATGCTACCCATCGTGGCTTGTACCACCTTGGGATTATAGACATCGGCAGTATCTAACGAGCAATAGATGGCACAGATACCAAACCAGTCGGCAATGCGAATGATGGTGCCCAGATTGCCGGGGTCTTGAATGCCGTCGAGAGCAAGCGATAAGTTTGACGTCTGAAGATTGATGTTTGACGTTTGGGGTATCTCAAACACTGCTACGACCTCTTGCGGATGCTGCAAGAAGCTGAGCTTGTGAAGTTCGTCATCGGTAATCAGGGTAGCGTCGGGGCGCTCGGTGGTAGAAAAGAGCATCCGAGCATGATAGCCAGCCTTGAGCAAGTCGCCCACAACCTTAGGACCTTCGGCCACAAAGAGTCCTTCCTTCTTACGGTTTTTCTTCAGCTCCAACGAGCGTACTAACTTGATTTGATTCTTCGACAGCATATTTTTCTTATTTGGGTGCAAAGTTACGAAAATTATTCCTATCTTTGCACTCGTATGTCCAAGAGAATTGTATTTTTCGCGCTTTTTGCGCTCCTCATCATATCATGCGCTGAGACAAAGTATGTCCCTGATGGCGAGTATTTGCTCGACAAGGTAGAGTTGCAGAGCGACCAACCAGCACGCTATATCAGTGTGAGCGATATGCGCTCGTATATCCGACAAAGAGGTAACTCACGCTGGTTTTCTACCACCAAACTACCCCTGAAGACTTATTCGCTATCTGGTCGCGACAGCAGTAAATGGGTAAACCGTATGCTGAGAGCGATGGGCGAGCCACCCGTGATATACGACTCGGCACTGACCATGCAGTCGATGCAGTCACTGCTATCACAGATGCAGAATCTGGGCTATCTGCGCTCTAGCGTGGATGTGGCAACCTTTGTTAGAGGCAAGAAACTGAGAGCCGTATATACGCTTCATCCGGGTGTTCCTTACTTTCTGCGTAGTGTGAACTACGACATACAGGATAGTGCGGTGGCTAAGATTCTGGATGGCATCAATCCTGCTCAGCGTGTGCTGCAAAAGGGAATGGTGTTTAATGCCGACAATCTGGATCGTGAGCGCTCGCAGATAACACAGTATCTGGTGAATCGAGGCTACTACCATTTCAACAAAGACTTTATCAGTTATCGTGCCGACTCTATCGAGGGCACCAACGAGATAGACCTCACGCTGGTGTTGCATCCCTATCACGACAATACCACAGGTTATCGTCCTCATCAGGTATATACTATCGGACGCATCAACTATCTGAGTGGTGATGCCGACAAGCAGGAGATACCACTGAGAAGAAAGGTGCTGGAGCGCAACACTTTCCTCACCGAAGGACAGACATACTCAGCGCGCGACCTGCGCAATACGTATAACCACTTTGGTAGATTAGGCATCGTACGCTATACCAGCATCAACTTCCACGAGTCGGAAGAGAAGCCTGTGTTGGATTGCGACATCAACCTGAGCACCAACAAGTCGTCGACCATCTCCTTCCAACCCGAAGGAACGAATACGGCAGGCGACCTAGGCGCTGCTGCTACGCTGACCTTCCAGAACCGTAACATCTTCCGTGGTTCGGAGAATCTCTCTATCGAACTGCGTGGTGCCTACGAGGCCATTAGAGGATTGGAGGGCTATGCCAGTGATAACTATGTGGAATATAGCATCGGTTCGCACCTTACCTTCCCCCGATTTGTCGCTCCTTTCTTGGCGCGTAGCTTCCGTCGTAGAATCAATGCTACATCTGAGCTCTCTGCCAACTACGATATGCAGAATCGTCCTGAGTTCCATCGCCGAGTGTTCTCCGTAGCGTGGAAATATAAGTGGAACGACCAGCGTCATCACGATCGTTATCAGGTTGACCTGCTCGACCTGAACTATATCTATATGCCTTGGATAAGCAAGACCTTCAGCGACGAGTATCTGGAGAATACCTCTTCGCGCAACTCTATCCTGCGCTATAACTACGAGAACCTCTTCATCATGAAGATTGGTTTCGGATATACGTATAACAACGAGCGATGGGCTATCAAGGCGAATGTGGAGACAGCAGGTAACCTGCTCAACCTGGCATCGAATGCATTGCACTTCCATACCAATGCCGAGGGGCAGTCTACCTTCTTGAATATCGCTTATGCACAGTATGCAAGAGGTACGTTCGACTTTACGCGTAACATCAACTTCGACTATAACAATCAGCTGGTGTTTCATGTGGGATTGGGTATAGCCTATCCTTACGGCAATAGCCGCATCCTGCCTTTTGAAAAGCGATACTTCTCGGGTGGTGCCAATAGTGTACGTGGATGGAGTGTGCGCTCGCTAGGTCCAGGTAAGTTTGTGGGTACCGACGGACGTATCGACTTTATCAACCAAACGGGTGATATGAAGCTCGATGTCAATCTGGAGTATCGAGCTAAGCTATTCTGGAAATTCAGTGGAGCACTGTTCCTTGACGCAGGTAATATCTGGACACTGCGTGAATACGAGGAACAGCCGGGTGGAAAGTTTGAACTAACAGAGTTCTGGAATCAGTTGGCTGCTAGCTATGGTTTGGGAATACGCTTGAACTTCGACTACTTTATTGTGCGCTTCGATATGGGTATGAAGGCAGTGAATCCTGCCTACGACGACCATATAGGTCATTTCCCCTTGTTACATCCGAAGTTTAGTCGTGACTTTGCTTTTCACTTTGCGGTAGGCCTTCCATTCTAACCTTCCATTCGCCTTTGCGCTTGACAACGGTGGCGTGGAACAAGGCTTCTTCTACCTGCTTGGTAGCACTATCAGAGAAGAGAGGCTTCACAAAATGACTCACGCGTAGTTCTACCACACGCATCGTGTCGTTAGCATCAGGAAAATAGTCGGTAGCCTCTACCTCAGCAGGCTGCTGCTGTAGGAGGTCAAGGTCATGCTGTGTGGTGTTGGATGCAGCAAACTGCAACCAGCGATAACTCTCAGGTGTGCTCAGTGCCTCAGCACCATGATAGTCGCAATTGAAATATGCCTCAGCCCATTGCGTAGCAACATCGGTGGCACGGTCATCATCGTCTTGTATCACACTACATCCTGTCAGGAGTGCTACCATCACGAATAAAGTGGTTTTCTTCATCTTTTATTCCTTTTTGCGTGCAAAGATAAAAAAAATTCATCATACATCATTCATCATTCATAATTATTTTGTAATTTTGCAGGCAAAATGATAAAACCATGCTGAAGTTTATTTCCTTTGGCAGTGGCAGCAGTGGCAACTGTTACATGCTGTCAACACCCAATGATACACTGCTCATCGATATAGGAGTGGGAATACGAGGACTGAAGAAGGCCTGTCGCGATTACGGCGTCAGTCTTTCTAGTGTGCGTCATGTGCTCATTACCCACGATCATGCTGACCATATCAAGTCGGTAGGCTCTTTCAGTGATGACTATAAGGTGCCCATCTATGCTACGCAAGAGGTACACGATGGTATCAATCGTAACTATTGTGTGGCTAAGAAGGTGAAGCCTGAGATGGTAAGACTGGTAGAGAAAGAACATACGATGAAGGTGGGCGATTTTTCCATCACACCATTTGCTGTACCTCATGATAGTGCTGACAATGTGGGCTACTTTATCGAGGCAGAGGATACTAACTTCTGTATCATCACGGATGCGGGATATGTAACCGACGATATGAAGAAGTATATCTCGCGTGCACACTATCTGGTGATAGAGGCCAACCACGACGAAGAGATGGTGCAGAATGGTCCATATCCTCAGTTCTTGAAGGAGCGTATTCTCTCTGGTACTGGTCATTTGAGCAATCGCAATAGTGCTATCGCCATTGCCGAGAATATGTCAGAAGAGCTGAAGCATGTATGGCTTTGTCACCTCAGCGAAGAGAACAATCATCCCGAATTGGCACGTAAGACAGTAGAAGCTGTATTGCGTAGCTATGGTATTATTCCCGGTGTAGATGTCAAGATGGAGGTGCTGAAGCGTACCACTCCTACAGGTCCTTACGAGTTAGCGTAAGCTCCTCACTCCTCGCTCCACACTCCTCACTCCTCGCTTGACACTTCACACTCCTCACTACTTAGTCAAACTGCATCGCCTTAGCAGGGCGGATGTGAGATACTAAATAGCTTGGGGCAATCAGTACGAAGACGGAAATCAACAGGGTAGCCACGTTGAGGGCTATAATAATAGGTATGTTGAGTTCCATAGGTGCTGTGTCCACATAATAGCTGCTGGGGTCGAGGTGGATGAATCCCGTATGCTGCTGAATCAGTACCAGTCCGATGCCCAGCACATCGCCAATCAGCAATCCCTGACTGATGATGAAAGCAGCAAACCATAGGAAGGTATGACGCACCGTGTCGTTGCGTGCTCCTATGGCTTTCAGAATACCAATCATTTGTGTGCGCTCAAGAATGATGATGAGCAATCCGCTAATCATCGTAAATCCTGCCACACAAATCATCAGTGCCAAGATAATCCATACGTTGATATCCAGCAGCGAGAGCCATGAGAATATCTGTGGATACGCCTCGTAGATAGTCTGCGAAGCCAGCGTCTCACCATGACGATCTACATGTCCTTTCAGTAGCTGGATGATATGGTCGTTGGTCTCGTCAATCTTCTCAAAGTCGTTGACCAGTATCTCCGCACCCGTATATTGTTCCTTCTCCCAGTCGTTTAGTTTACAGGCAGTATGCAGGTCGGTGATGCAGAGCACATCGTCAAACTGCTTCATGTTGCTTTGATAGATACCACTGATGGTGAAGCGACGAGCACGCACATCATCATAGGCAATGAAGTAGGCATACACCTTGTCGCCCACATGCAGATGCAACTTATCAGCCATCTTGCGCGAGATGAGCAACTGGTAGCTACTCTTCTTACTACTGAATGTAGGTATCTTACCCTCTTGCATATTCTCGCGAACGAAAGACAAGTCGTAGTCTTCACCAACACCCTTGAAAGCTACACCCAAGAAGTCGCTATCCGTCTTGAGGATGCCTTGCGTCATCGCATAACATTCCACACGCTTCACATTAGGAATCTTCTTGAGGTTGCGCATCAGTGTATCGCTAACCACGATAGGCGCAGGGATAGAGGTCTGTTGGGTAACGAAGTTGGTAATCTGAATATGACTACCAAAGCCCACCACCTTGTCACGGATGGTATGCTTGAATCCGAATATCACACTCACTGTGATAATCATCACAGCCAAACCAATAGCAACGCCCACCGTAGCAATACGGATAGCTGGGCGACTAACCTCATGTCGGTCGCCATTAGTGAAATAAATTCGTTTGGCTATGAATAGTGGGAAATTCACTGTTCTCTATGCTCTGTTCACTATTCTCTACTCCTCAACTCTTCCAGGATATGCTTCGAGCGCTTTGCGTAATACGACGAGTGCTTGCTCCAAGTCTTCCTTCTTCAGCACGTAGGCGATACGCACCTGATTGATGCCAGCGCCAGGCGTGGTGTAGAAACCAGCAGCAGGAGCCATCATCACAGTGGCACCCTCGTACTCGAATTCAGAAAGACACCAGCGACAGAACTTCTCGGCATCATCTACAGGCAGCTTGGCTACCGTATAGAAGGCACCCATAGGAATAGGAGAATAAACTCCGGGAATACGGTTCAGTCCGTCAATCAGGCACTTACGACGCTCTACATACTCGTCATATACATCGCGATAGTAGTCCTCTGGCGCATCGAGCGAAGCCTCGGCAACAATCTGTCCGATAAGGGGAGGAGAGAGGCGAGCCTGACAGAACTTCATCACTGCCTTGCGTACCTCAGCATTCTTCGTGATAAGGGCACCGATACGGATACCACACTCAGAATAACGCTTAGATACAGAGTCAATCAGGATGACGTTCTGCTCGATACCTTCCAAGTGGCATGCAGAGATATAGGGCGAACCCGTATAGATATATTCGCGATACACCTCGTCGGAGAAGAGATACAAGTCGTATTTCTTCACGAGGTCGCGAATCTGGTTCATCTCACGTCGAGTATAGAGATAACCCGTGGGGTTGTTGGGGTTACAAATCATGATAGCACGCGTGCGATCGTTGATAAGCTCTTCAAACTTCTCCACCTTAGGCAGTGAGAAGCCTTCCTCGATGGTGGTGGCGATGGTGCGAATCTTGGCACCAGCAGAGATGGCAAATGCCATGTAGTTAGCATAGGCAGGCTCTGGCACGATAATCTCGTCGCCTGGATTCAGACACGACAAGAAGGCAAAGAGCACCGCCTCAGAACCACCCGAGGTGATGATGATATCGTCGGCTGTTACTTGAATGTTGTACTTCTCGTAATAGCTGACAAGTTTTTCGCGATAGCTGAGATAGCCTTGCGAAGGAGAATATTCGAGAATACTACGGTCTATCTGTTTCAGTGCGTCGAGACCTACCTGTGGAGTGGGCAGGTCGGGCTGTCCGATGTTTAGATGATAGACGTGCGTTCCGCGTTTTTTTGCTGCTGCAGCCAGAGGTGCGAGTTTTCTAATAGGTGACTCCGGCATCTCCAGACCGCGTACTGATATTTCTGGCATCTTTTTCTACATTTACGTAAATCAGTTGCAAAGGTACGAAATAATTCATAATTAATAATGCACAATTCATATTTTTTTTGTACTTTTGTGCGCTGATAAATAAATATGCAGGTATGAACTACGAAGAAATGCTGGCAGCAAAGAACGATGGGAAACTGAATAGAACCCGTCTGCCCATTGGTGAGTACTATTGTATTCATCGTGATGGTAAATATCGTGGTCATGTTACCATTCGTCATGCGTTGAACGAGAGTATCGTGTTCTCTGAGGCGATGAAGGCGGAGTGTGAGCGCAACAAGACACTGCAGAATCGTCATCAGTTGCATTTCTCGCCCGTGATGGAGAATGGAGAGGTAAGCCAGTTGGAGCTGGAGCCAGGCGTCTATATGTCGATGGAGCAACTACTTCTCGAGAATCCTGCCGTGGTAGCTGAGAAAGACTTCGTAGAAGATACGCTGAAAGCACTGGTCGATATCACGACCTACCTGCATGCTAAGGGTATCAAGCATGTATGTTATTCGCCCAAGAGTGTGCTGGTGCGCAAGGGTGACCATTCTATCATGCTGCTCAGTCATGGCTCTTTCTATCTCTCGATGGACGACCAGCGTGCCTTCTATGGTGAGGATGCTGCTTTCGTTGCCCCTGAGGTGTTAGAGCACGGAACTATCGATGAGCGTTGCGATGTCTATTCCATTGCTAAGTTTATGGAGAGCATCTTCCAGCATACTGAGATGACGTCGGTATATAAGAAGGCCTTGCAGCGTGCCACCAGTGAGATGCCCGAAGATCGCTACGATACGCCCAAGGCATTATTGCAGGCAGTACAGGCTCGCCGAAATTTGGTCCGCTCTGGTTATATCTTCTTGGCTGCCATTGTGTTAGCGCTTGTGGTTTTTGAAGTTTATCAGGAATTGGTGCCACAATCTTTGGAGGTGGATTATGTGAAACCTGCACCCCGTCAGGCCACCGACGACCTGCTGGATGATGGCTTCTATCCAGAAGATTTGGGCGTGGTCAGCAGTGACTCCCTTTCTGAGGAAGACCTGGAGGCGCACCGTGCCTATCAGGCTAAGGCCGAAGAGATATTCCGCAAGAACTACGAGAAGGAGGCCGACCGCATCCTCTCCAAGATTTATAATAAGGATTATATGAGTAGTTCCGAGAAGCGCTTTATGTCTGAGAGTCAGACTACGATTGACGAGCTGATGAAGGCCCAGCAGAAGATGGGCGAGGAGGCCAGTCTTACGCCCGAGCGCGCTCAGCTGATAGCCAGTGAGATTATCGAACGAATCACTAACGAGAAAAAACAACAATTAAAGAAATAATATATTATCAATGAGATCAAGAACAGCAACATGGTTTGAGTGCAAGATCGCCTATGAGAAAGTCATGGAAGACGGCTTGCAGAAGAAAGTAACAGAAAACTACGTAGTAGATGCCCTCAGCTTTACCGAGGCCGAGAAGCGCATCATGGAAGAGATGTCAAGTTATATCAGTGGCGAGTTCACTGTAAAAGATATTAAGATTGCTCCTTATGGTGAGATATTCTTCTCTGACGAGGAGATGGCAGATCGCTGGTATAAGTGCAAGCTGC
Source organism: Prevotellaceae bacterium MN60 (assembly GCA_900199555.1). Classification (GTDB taxonomy): domain Bacteria; phylum Bacteroidota; class Bacteroidia; order Bacteroidales; family Bacteroidaceae; genus Prevotella. The sequence goes on along the minus strand of FZQZ01000002.1, from coordinate 247,418 downwards.
AGTTTATCACTATCGATGAGAAGACTGAAAAGGAGAAGCGCTCTAACGTCAACTATCTCGTACAGGCTGGTACGCTGAATGGTGCCGTGAAGAATGTTGATGAGGTGATGGGTGGCACGATGATTGACTACGTGATTGCCTCTGTTGCCGAGACTACGCTGATGGATGTCTTCGAGTACGGCAAGAATAAGCAGGACGACAAACCAGAATACGAGCAGCAGTGATCAATTACGACATCAAAGGACAACTGCATGGGGTGTTATCCCAATTGCCACAGGGTGTACGCCTTGTGGCTATCTCTAAGTATCACCCCAACGAGTATATCGAGGCTGCTTATGAGGAGGGACAGCGCATCTTTGGTGAAAGCCACGAGCAGGAGCTGCGCCTGAAGCACGAGACGTTGCCCGCAGATATCCAGTGGCACTTCATCGGACATCTGCAGACCAATAAGGTGAAGTATATCGCTCCTTATGTCACGATGATTGAGGCTGTTGACTCGCTGAAGCTACTCAAGGAAATCGATAAGCAGGCTGCCAAGTGCAATCGTGTTATCGATGTACTGCTCGAGTTGCATATTGCTGAGGAAGAAACCAAATACGGTCTTACCCCCGATGCCTGTCGCCAACTGCTTGCCGATGGTGAGTGGCGCACGCTCAGCCATGTGCGCATCTGTGGCTTGATGATGATGGCATCGTATGTAGAAGATATGGAGCAGATACGCGGTGAGTTCCGCCTTGCCAAGAACCTCTTCGACGAGGTAAAGGCTGAATACTTTGCCGACAAAGACTATTTCTGCGAGCGCTCATGGGGTATGAGCCACGACTTCCCCATTGCTGTGGAAGAAGGTTCTACCATGGTGCGTGTGGGAACCACTATTTTTGGTCCCCGCGTCTATTAAAGTAATACTGTCCGCGCTGCATGTTACCCCAATGGATAGCGTGCGTAGGACAATAGTGATAACAGGCTAAACAATTCGTACAACTGCCGTCATGCTTCCAGCGTGGCGGCAGTCCTTCTATATCGCCCACCGGACAGCGCTTGATGCAGCGTCCACACTGGATGCAGGCATCCGTATCTACCCAGAACTTCTTGTCTGTTATCAGGTGTTTGTTGTAGTAGGCACCTATTATATAAGTATAGGTAAACGGTATCGGACCCTTTACCAGTTCTTCCACTCCCGTGGCTTCTTGCTTTACGAGTTCACAGATGTGTGGCACCTGCTGGCGCGCTGCCTCTATCTTGCGCTCTTCCGACTCCGGTGTGTCTAGATGCAAGAATGAGAAACACACGTTCGACTCAGGCATCACCACCGCAAAGGCAGCATAAAGAGAGAGCCCTTTCTTGCCCAGCTCTTTTCTCAGTATGCGCATCGCATACCCCATGTCGTCGCCACAGGTGGTTACGGCATAGATATAATGTACGTTTTCGAAGGTAGCTCGATGTAGAAAATCTCTTACAATGCGTGGTGGCTGCCACCCGTGAGTAGGAAAACAGATGCCCAGTCGCTCGTCGTCTTTCAGTGTATAGTGAAGCGTACCCTCTCGAAGTTCATCGGGTATGCTCAATATTGCCTCGTTTGTAGCCTCAGAAAGTTGTTTTGCAACCCAAAAAGTGTTGCCTGTTCCAGAGAAATATAGTACCATAAATCATAATTTTCTACAAAATTACAATTTTTTTCGGAAAAAAATAGCAACATAATAAATTTTTTCGTATATTTGCATGTGAATTATATAGTTCAAAGGGTATGGCAAAGTATAATATTACAGAAAAAAAAGAGAAGGAGGCTGCTTATCGTAGTCTAGTCAGCCCCAAGCTAATGGACGAAATGAAGGAGAAAATCCTTAACATTATCGTCATGCAAAAGAAGTACAAGGATAAGGACTATTCTGCCAAGAAACTCGCCGAGGATTTAGGTACTAACACTCGTTACATTTCTGCGGTTGTGAATGTTCGCTTCCACATGAATTATACTTCTTTCATTAACAAATTCCGAATTGAGGAAGCAATGGCGATTCTCGTAGATCGCAGGTATCAGAACCTTCGTATGGAGGAAGTAAGCGACATGGTTGGCTTTGCCAATCGCCAGTCGTTCTATGCTTCGTTCTACAAGTTGATGCGTATGACACCGCGTGAGTATCGCTTGCAACATCTGGCTCAGCATCCTGCTGAGAAGGTTAAACAAGACAAAAAGTCTCATTAAGCCTCCAAGATGAACTATTCGGACGAAAGTTTTGCGGACATTCAATTGCTCAGATACCGGTTAAACGGATTTGAGCAATTGTCTTTGTTACAGAAGCAGTTAGTTTATTATTTGTCGAAAGCCACCCTTTATGGGCGCGATATTACTTTCGACCAGTTTGGAAAATATAACCTCCGCATTCGTAAAATGTTGGAGGTGGTGTACACAGATTTTACCATTGACCACGATAGTGCTGACTTCCGTGCTTTGGAAGTCTATCTCAAGCGCATCTGGTTCTCTAATGGCATCTATCATCATTATGGTTCCGAGAAGTTTCAGCCAGCATTCAGTGCCGACTATCTGCGTCGTGCCTTGATGCAGGTTGACGCTCGCAAGTTGCCCTTGCGCTCTGGCGAGACGATAGAACAGATGTGCGACGAGCTCTTCCCCGTCATCTTCGATCCCACCGTGCTACCCAAGCGTGTGAATAAGGCCGATGGTGAAGACCTGATACAGACCTCCGCTTGTAACTTCTACGATGGAGTGACACAAGAGGAGGCTGAGGCGTTCTATGCCCGCATGAAGGCTGACGATGCCAACAATCCCGCTCCTGCATCCTACGGACTCAACTCTACGCTGGTCAAGCGTGATGGTGTGGTACAAGAAGATGTTTGGAAGGCCGATGGTCGCTATGGCAATGCCATCCGCCACATCATCTATTGGTTGGAGAAGGCCAAGACCGTAGCTGAGAATCCTCACCAGCAACGCATCCTTGAGTTGCTGATAAAGTATTACCAGACGGGCGACCTGCAGGTGTTCAACGACTACTGTATCGAGTGGGTTGGTGAGCACGAGGGTAGGGTGGACTTCGTCAATGGTTTCATCGAGGTCTATGGCGACCCCTTAGCGCTGAAAGGCTCGTGGGAAGGCATCGTAGAGTATAAAGACCTTGAAGCCACCAAGCGCACACAGGCTATCAGTCAGAATGCCCAGTGGTTTGAAGACCATTCGCCTGTAGATCCTCGCTTCCGCAAGCCACAGGTCAAGGGCGTCACTGCCAATGCTATCTGTGCTGCTATGCTGGGTGGCGACGAATACCCCTCCACAGCGATAGGTATCAATCTGCCTAATGCCGACTGGATACGTGCCGAGCATGGCAGCAAGAGCATCACGATATCCAATATCACCGATGCCTACAACAAGGCTGCTCATGGCAATGGCTTCAAAGAAGAATTTGTGATTGATAAAGATACGCTCGCACTCATCGATAAATATGGTGATGTGTGCGACGACCTGCATACCGACCTCCACGAGTGTCTGGGACATGGCAGCGGACAACTATTGCCTGGCACCGACCCCGATGCACTGAAGGCCTATGGCAATACCATCGAGGAAGCCCGTGCCGACCTCTTCGGCCTCTATTATATTGCCGATGACAAGCTGATAGAGCTGGGCTTGGTGCCCGATGGCGAAGCCTATAAGTCGCAGTATTATAGCTACATCATGAATGGACTGATGACACAGCTGATACGCATCACTCCCGGCAATCAGATTGAGGAAGCCCACATGCGCAATCGCGCCCTGATAGCCCACTGGTGCTATGAGCACGGTGGTGACGTTATCCGTATGGAGCAGCGCGAGGGCAAGACCTATGTGCGCATCACCGACTATCAGGCTTTGCGTCAGCTCTTTGCCCGCTTGCTGGCTGAGATACAGCGCATCAAGAGTGAGGGCGACTACGAGGCAGCTCGCCAGTTGGTAGAGCGCTATGCGGTGAAGGTGGATGCCAATCTTCATGCCGAGGTGCTGGAGCGCTATAAGAAGCTGAATCTGGCCCCCTATAAGGGCTTTATCAATCCCCAGATGACCCCCGTTTACGATGATGGTGGCAAGGTGAAAGATATCTTGCTGACCTACTCAGAGAGCTATGCCCACCAGATGCTGCGCTATAGCTCTGAATATGCTACACTGATATGATGAATCCCGAATTACAACAATATATTAAGGAGTTAAAACAATCGTTCCGTCAGATGATGGATGGTTCTGTGGCGCAGTCTATGCGCGACAAGGGACTGAACTATCACCTCAATTGGGGTGCCACCCTCCCTCGTCTGCAAGATAAGGCAAAGGAGATAAAAGATAGTCCAATGTTCAATGTTCAATGTTCAATGTTCAATGTTCAATGTTCAATGTTTACATTGTACGACCTTTCCATCGCTTTGTGGAAAGAAAATGTGCGCGAGTGCAAGATATTGGCCACGCTCCTGATGCCTGCTGACGAGATATTGCCCGAGGTGGTAGATATCTGGATGGAGCAGATACCCTCGTTAGAGATTGCCGAACAAGCATCCTTCAACCTGTGGCAGTATCTGCCCTATGCCCCCGAGAAGGCCTATCAGTGGATTGCTTCGGATAAGGAGTATGACCAAGTGTGTGGTTTCCATGTACTTAGCCGATTATTTATGAACCATCAGGAGCCCAACGAGCGAGGCATCAACGAGTATCTCGACCAGATGCTTGCTGCCCTGCAAGGAGACTATGCCTCTGTGCGCAAGGCTGCTATGCAGAGCGCCTATCGCTTTGCCGAACTCGGACTCGTTTATGAGCGAATGGCTAAAAGTGCATTGAAAAGCATCAATTTAGAACTTTTTTAAATAATTATTGCCCGTTTCTCACAAAAAAATAGTAATTTTGTGCGGTTTTTAACCACTATAACCACATAAAATGAGAGAAAATGTCAAGGCAACGGTCAAGAATATCCTGACCGGCTATTTAGAATTGAACAAGCACAGAAAGACGCCCGAGCGCTTCACCATCCTTGATGCGGTGTATAGTTTTAGCGGGCATTTCTCATTGGAGGAGCTAAGTGATAAGCTTAGCATCGAGTACAATTTCCCAGTGAGTCGTGCTACCCTTTACAATACGCTGCGACTCTTTGTCGAGCTGCGTTTAGTGGTGCGTCATCGCTTTCAATCTACCACCAAGTATGAGGCCTGCTATGATAACAATAGCCATTGCCACCAGATATGTACCATGTGTGGTAAGGTTACCGAGGTCAAGTCGCCCCAGGTTATCGAGGCTATCGACAGCATGCCCACGCGCCGTTTCCGCAAGGATGGCTTCACGCTCTATGTCTATGGCATCTGTAGCAGTTGTCAGGCCAAGTTGCGACGTCATGCTGATAACAAAAATAAGAAAGTAATTCAGAAACCAAATAAGAAACAATGAATCAAGGTAAAGTTGATGTCCTGCTCGGTTTGCAGTGGGGCGACGAAGGTAAGGGAAAGGTAGTCGACGTGTTGACTCCCCAGTACGATGTGGTTGCCCGTTTTCAGGGTGGTCCTAATGCCGGTCATACGCTGGAGTTCGAAGGCCAGAAGTATGTGCTCCGTTCTATCCCCTCTGGTATCTTCCAGGGAGGTAAGGTGAATATCATTGGTAATGGTGTAGTGCTTGCTCCCGACCTGTTTATGGAAGAGGCCAAGGCACTCGAGGCCAGTGGTCATGAGCTGAAGGAGCGCCTGCATATCTCTAAGAAGGCCCACCTCATTATGCCTACCCACCGTGTGCTCGATGCAGCCTACGAGGCTCAGAAGGGTAAGAACAAGGTTGGCACCACTGGCAAGGGCATTGGTCCTACTTATACCGACAAGGTGAGCCGTACCGGTCTGCGTGTAGGCGATATCCTCGACAATTTCGAGGCTAAGTACGCTGCTGCCAAGGCTCGTCATGAGGCCATCCTCAAGTCGCTCAACTTCGAATACGACATCACTGAGGTAGAGAAACATTGGCTGGAGGGCATCGAGTATCTCCGTCAGTTCCACCTCGTTGATTCAGAACACGAAATCAACAAGACCCTCCGTGCTGGCAAGAGCATTCTCTGCGAGGGCGCTCAGGGCACCATGCTCGACGTAGATTTCGGTTCATATCCCTTCGTTACCTCTAGCAATACCATCTGTGCTGGTGCCTGCACCGGTCTTGGTATTGGTCCCAACAAGATTGGCGAGGTATATGGTATCATGAAGGCTTACTGCACACGCGTCGGTGCTGGTCCCTTCCCCACAGAGCTGTTCGACGAGACGGGCAAGCTCATTCGCGACCTCGGCCACGAGTACGGTGCTGTTACCGGTCGTGAGCGCCGTTGTGGTTGGATCGACCTCGTTGCCCTGCGCTATAGCATCATGGTCAATGGCGTTACCCAGCTCATCATGATGAAGAGCGACGTGCTCGATGGCTTCGATACCATCAAGGCCTGCACCGCCTATAAGGTAAACGGTGTAGAGACCCGCGATTTCCCCTACGACATAGAGAAGGGCATTGAGCCCATCTATCAGGAACTCCCCGGATGGAAGACAGACATGACACAGTTCACCTCTGAAGACCAGTTCCCCAAGGAGTTCAGCGACTATATCAAGTTCTTGGAGAAAGAACTCGAGACACCTATTAAGATTATCAGCATCGGTCCCGACCGTGCACAAACTATCGTGAGAAAGTAATATAAATCTAAAAGTAAAGAAGATGGCACAAAAGCCAAGTATTCCAAAAGGTACCCGCGACTTCGGCCCAGTAGAGATGGCCAAGCGCAATTATATTTTCAACACCATCCGTAGCGTATATGAGCTTTACGGATTCCAGCAGATTGAGACTCCCGCACAAGAAACCCTCCAGACACTGATGGGTAAGTATGGCGAGGAGGGCGACAAGCTGCTCTTTAAGATTCTGAATAGTGGCGACTATCTGAACAAGATTACTGACGAGGAACTATCAGAGCGCAACACGCTGCGCCTGGCATCAAAGATTTGCGAAAAAGGTCTGCGCTACGACCTCACCGTGCCCTTTGCCCGCTATGTGGTGATGCACCGCGAGGAGTTGCAGTTGCCCTTCAAGCGCTACCAGATGCAACCCGTATGGCGTGCCGACCGCCCACAGAAAGGACGCTATCGCGAGTTCTACCAGTTCGATGGCGACGTGGTGGGTTCCGACTCACTGCTCAACGAGGTAGAGCTCATGCAGATTGTCGACACCGTGTTCACCCGTTTCGGTGTGCGCGTACAGATTAAGATTAACAATCGCAAGATACTTACCGGTATTGCCGAGGTCATTGGTGCTGCCGATAAGATTGTAGATATCACCGTGGCTATCGACAAGCTCGACAAGATAGGTATCGACAATGTCAATGCCGAGCTCCGCGAAGACGGCCTTTCCGACGAGCAGATTCAGAAGCTCCAGCCCATCATCATGCTTGAGGGCACCAACGAGCAGAAGCTCGAAACCATCGCTCAGGTACTCGCCTCTAGCGAGACTGGCCTGAAGGGAGTAGAGGAGACCAAGTACATTCTTTCAATGCTCAATGGTCAATGTTCAATGGTCAATGGTCAATGTTCAATGGTCAATGAAATTCAGCTCGACCTCACCCTCGCTCGTGGCTTGAGCTACTATACCGGTGCCATCTTCGAGGTCAAGGCCCTCGATACCCCTATGGGTAGCATCTCGGGTGGTGGTCGTTACGACAACCTCACCGGCATCTTCGGTATGCCAGGCCTCTCTGGTGTCGGCATCTCGTTCGGTGTTGACCGCATCTACGACGTGCTCAATGCCCTCGACCTCTATCCCAAAGACTCTGTCAGCGCTACCCAGCTGCTGTTCATCAACTTTGGTGAGAAGGAAACCGAGTACTGCCTGCCCATATTGAGTAAGGTACGTGCCAGTGGCATCCGTTCAGAGCTCTATCCCGACGCTGCCAAGATGAAGAAGCAGATGTCTTATGCCAATGCTAAGCACATCCCCTTCGTTGTTCTTGCTGGCGACAACGAGATAGCAGCCCAGAAGGTTACCCTCAAGAATATGGAGACTGGCGAGCAGCTCCTCGTTACCCCCGACGAGCTCATCGAGAAGGTTAAGTAAATAGCTCTATCTCCACCCTTTATGAAGGATAATGCGCAAGAGATATTCCCACTCGTTGACGAGACGGGTAGGGTGATAGGCAGCGCCACCCGTGGCGAGTGTCATAGTGGTTCACGCCTGCTCCATCCCGTGGTCCATCTGCATGTCTTCAACTCCAATGGCGACGTCTATCTGCAGAAGCGCCCCGAGTGGAAAGACATACAGCCCGGCAAGTGGGACACCGCAGTAGGAGGCCATATCGACTATGGTGAGAATCCCGCCGATGCCCTGCGCCGCGAAGTAGGCGAGGAGCTCGGCATCACCGATTTCCAGCCTGAGGCTATGGGTATTTATGTGTTCGAAGGATTACGCGAGCGCGAACTCGTATATGTCAATAAGACAATATATAACGGTCCCATCACGCCCTCTACCGACGAGCTTGATGGAGGCCGCTTCTGGACACTACAAGAGATTAAAGACGCCATCGGTAAAGGCATCCTCACTCCCAACTTTGAGAGCGAGTTTCAGCGCTTCTTCCTCTAGGTCAAAAGCTCCTTGTGCGATGATTGTCATCCAGCCCGCAACCCCTGCTCAAGCCCCCGAGATAGCCCATCTCATCATGATGGCTATGACCGACGAGTGCTGTCTGCATTTCTGTGGTGAGGGCTACACCCTCGACCACTTTCGCCACATGATGACACAGCTTGTAGCGCGCACCGATTCGCAATACAGCTACCTCAATACCCTTGTGGCGATGCATGCCGATCAGGTGGTAGGCATTGCTGTCAGCTACGACGGTGCCCAGCTCCACACGTTGCGCCGCGCCTTTGTTGAGGCTGCTAAGACCTCCCTAGGCAAAGACCATTCCGCTATGGCCGACGAGACGCAGGCTGGCGAGCTCTATCTCGACTCCCTTGCAGTCCTTCCCGCCTATCGCCGTCAAGGCATCGCCCGTCAGCTCTTGCGAGCCACCAAGGCGAAGGCCACCCAGCTCCGTCTGCCCTGTGTAGGCCTCCTGGTAGATCAGGGCAATCCTGCTGGCGAGCGCCTCTATGCCTCCGTAGGCTTCCGCTATCTCAACGATAGCCATTGGGGTGGGCATCCCATGAAGCATTTGGTATTATAATCGATAAACGATTAAGAAAATATGAAAAAAGGTTGCAGATTTGCAACCTTTTTTCATATTATTTTGTATCTTTGCATGCACCAATTGACTAATTTATTCTGTATTTTCCTTAATCCTCTGCCACAGTTTGGCATACCCTTGTCATACTTTTGCAGAAAAATCAACGTGAACAAATATAGTAAAGAGAGATAATGGAGAATTTTGCTGCTATAGATTTTGAGACAGCCAACAATGAGCGTAGCTCAGTTTGCTCTGTTGGCATCGTCATTGTTCGTAATGGTGAGATAGTAGATTCGTTCTATTCTCTCATCCAGCCAGAGCCGAACTATTATAATTACTGGTGTTCACAGGTACACGGTCTTTGTCAGGAAGATACAGAAGATGCACCTGTATTCCCTAAAGTTTGGGCTCAAATAGAACCTTTGATAGAGGGTCTGCCACTCGTAGCTCATAACAAACCATTTGATGAAGGTTGCCTGAAAGCCGTATTCCGTGTCTATCAGATGGATTATCCTGACTATGAGTTTTACGACACACTTGCAGCTTCACGTAGAGCTTTGCGTTATCTGGAGAATCATCAACTACATACAGTTGCCGCTGAATGTGGCTATTGTTTGGAGAATCATCACAATGCTTTGGCAGATGCAGAAGCATGTGCTTGGATAGCAAGAGAAATATTGTAAATTAGGAATATAACTGCGGAGTATTTAATGTGTTGGTGTTGAAGGAAGCCTTACAGAAAATTTTTGCTAGAAAAAAGTCTTCACCTTCACGCGTATCGTACTATCTCATAGTGCAATATGCGTGAATAGTGTTTTTAGCCTGTCTCGGCAATCATACCAAGCTGTCTTCATTCTGTACTAGGCTGTCTCTGCTCTGAATTAGCTACACTCAGCTCGTAACTAGCTACATTCAGCGCCCAATCAGTTACTTTCGCCCCTCAATAGTTATTGTATTGCACCTCGAAATAGTTGTATTCAGAGTTGAATGTAGCCCACTAAAAACCTTCCCCCACTGGGGGAAGGGATTTCTGCTAGATAGAGAGCCAAGAGTATTATGCGTAAATGCTTCTTGAATTGTGCGTAAATACTCGGAGAATTATGCCGCCAAACTATCCGTAAAGTGTCGTCAAACTCCTCGAATAATGTCGTCAAACTATTTGGATATGACTAGTGCGTATATTCCTCCCCCTTGGGGGAGGCTAGGTAGGGGCTAATTCGCAAAAACATCTAACCTTCTAACCCAACGCCCTTCAAATGCCTATCTGTATTGAGTTTCAGACGGGTTAGATGTTTCCAGACATCTAACCCTCTACTAACCAGGGTTAGATGTAGGTTAGATGTTTAGCAACATCTAACCCAGCTCAAATCCCCTGTACATCGATGTTTCAGCCCTGTTGGGTTAGAAGGTTAGATGATTTTTGAAATAAACTTTTCGTAGAGGCAGATAGAGGCTATCTAGCATCGGAAAAGTAGCTATCTAGCATGGCAAAAGTGGCACTATTGACGTCCAAAATAGGCACTATTCCAGTGCAAAAGTGGCTCCGTTCACGGTCATTCCGAAAATCTATGTTTTTGGATTCCGAAAACACGAAAACCTATATTTTGATCCTGAAAGTACACGAAAATATCGAAAAATACAAAAACTAAGATTTTCGTTCTTTTAGTTTTTTTAGTTTTTTTCGGAATTAAAAGAAAAATATCGCAGAACAACTATTCACGCTTAACACTCTATATAACATAGATTTACGCGTGAATGTGAAGACTTTTTTTAAGCAAAATTTTCTTTCTTCCTTTCTACTAGTCTGTAACAGCTCTATCTTTTTCTCGCTCTGAAATAAAGCATGGCTCCCTCTACGTGGAAGCTCTTGCTGAATTTGTATGAGATCTTAATCTTGTCTGCCATCTTTTTTCCTTCTTATGCTTTCACGCCGATAATGGTGGCGTAGGTGGGGCGTTTGCGATGGATCTCAGTATGGATGAAACCGGCATTGTCGAGAAGGGCTTTGAGGTCTTCGGGGGTATAGGCTGTCATGCCTTCTACCACGTTGGTCCACTTGGAGTCGCTATCTACCACCTCTACCATGATGGCGAACTTGCCTCCGGGCTTCAGCACGCGGTGCACCTCTTGCAGACAGTGGGAAAGACGGGGCCAGAAATAGACGGTTTCTACTGCCGTGACAAGGTGGAACATGTCATCGTCGTAGGGTAACTGCTCGGCAGAGCCTTGACAGATGAAGGCTTGCTGATTGAGCACTGCGGCATTGACCTTCTGGGCCTTGGCCACGCTGTCCTCAGAGATGTCGATGCCATAGACCTTGGCGCCCTTGCTGCGCTGTAGCAGTCGGCGAATGGTGAAGCCTCCACCACAGCCTATATCGAGCATGGTCCATCCATCTTGCACATCTACTAGGTTTAGTCCCCAACGGGTGAGAGGGGCATGGGTGTAGTTCATAAAACAGAGCATGGCGCGTCCGAGAGAGCCTTGGGGGCGTGCGCATTGACTAAAAAAAGACTTTAATAATCCCATCGTTGTTTATCATTTAATTTAAGTTTCGCATTTTGTTTGGTTTTTCAGGAGTTAACTTCCTTAACTCCGTAACTCTAGTAAGTTGATGGGGGCAAAGGTACGGTAAATAAGTAAGGTGGGCAATACCTAAAAATGAGTGTTTTGAACGTTGAACATTGAACGTTGAACGTTCTTTGACCTGAAGGTACACAAAAAATCCCAAAGCAACAATGTTTTTGCCTTGGGATTTATGTTTTTATGGGGTTACCATGGTCCACCACCGGGACCGCCTCCGCCAGGCTCCTGAATCTTCAGGTCTTCCTTGATATACTCAATGGGGTCGTAGCAGAGTGCGCGAGCCTCGTGCTTCTCTACCTTTACCTCGCCACCTATCTCTCGCGTGTGGTTCGCCAAGTGTCGGGAGAGCGTACCGTGGTGGATTATATCAATCAGCTATTGCAACTGTCGGCTTCAATATTTAAATATATGCTTTTATTGTGATATTTTTGGCTGTCTTTTTATCTTGCCCAAAAGTATGGGGCAATACCTTTCGCATCCTATAATTATATAGTAACATGTGATGATAGTTATAATTGGAAATAAAAATTCAAATTCATTGGAAAGCATATGACGAAGAATAGTTAATAATGGTATATGTGTTCCTAAAACAACCAACGTCCCTTTGGAAATTGTCTCAGTAAATCTTGAGGATGGGATTTTGTCTGATAGCCAAAATATAAGAAGTGTTGAAAAAATGGCACACACAAAAAAGATAATATATGAATATCCATATCCGTTATCAATAATACCAGTTGCCTGATTAACTAATGGTACAATAATAAATGCTATCAAAGAAAGCACAATGACTGGAAGAGGTTGATTTTGTGGATTCCACCCCTTCTCTTTAATAATAATACCAACGCAGAAGAATGGTAGACTTGGTATGGCTCTACCAAAAAGGTAACCTCTAAAAATGGTATCGATACTTATTAGGGAGTTTTCAAAAGACATGTATATAATAGCGATAACTGCTATTAAAATGTAGTATTTTCTTAACCAATTCAAACCTGTGATATCACCAAATAAGAATCGAATGAATACAAGAGCCCATAGAAACCAATCGCCAATCATAAGGCTTTCTCCCAAACCATATTTGTAATGAAATATTTGAAAGAAAATCTTGGGGAAAGAAATAGAGTATAGACTTACTTCTTTGAGTATGATTTGAACAGCGAGATTTAGTAAAGAAAAACATACTAAAGGGACAGAGAATGCTATAATAGTTTTAGTCCATGGATGTGGTTTGTAAAGTATACCAGAAACGACGAACAAAGCTGGCATGTGGAAAGAATAAATATATGTGATCAATAATTTATTGTCAGTCCAATGCCCCACAACCATAAGGAAGATGCAAATTGTTTTAGCTGCGTCTATGTAGGCTATTCTAGTGGCTCTTGACGATGCTGGCTTATCTGTCATACGAATGTTTGTTGTCCGCTAGACACCCATAATCGGACAATTTATAAGAAGTAACTACCTACAAACGAAAAGCGGGGTATCTGGCTTCTGTCTGTTTGCTATTCGCGGCCTACCACAGCCTTGGTTGTAAACAGACAGAGTGATACCCACGCCGTTGGTATATATAGTACGCCCCTAAAGGTGTGCTTGATGGCAAGGTTAGCCATCGGCACACCAACGGGAACGGTATATACCTACCCGCAGCACCAACCTCTGCTAAGTTCTTGACAACCAATTCGATTGTGGTAGTTTCGAATAGCCAAAAACAAAGCGTCAGCGACGCATTTCAAAATGTAGTGCTCCCTCCTCGCAGCCGCTCCGACCTCTTGCGAAGTCGGCTCGGCATGAGTTAGCGTTGCAAAGGTACTCATTTTTCTCCGAATGGTACTCGTTTTTCTAATAATTCTGCAATTATGACTGCCGTCAAAAAAAGAAAATGCAAACATCTGCAAAATCGATTTTCCAGTTCTTTGCACGTTTACACTTTTTTACGCAGATTTTTGCAGATTCTTGCAATCGCTGTGAAGCGAGCAAGGAACGCATTTGATGACAAGGTTTCAACGTCAGAAGATATAAGGTTTAGTTTAGGTTATGGATATTTTTAAAATTGTTTTCATGCACAAATATATGAATCTCTTTTTCTATAATATAGTTGATAATATGTATAAATTCAAAATTACGCATGCAGGGAAGGTGGAAAGAAGCAATAATAATGTGAAAATCGCAAAAAATCCAATGTCATTCGAAAAATAATTGTTATTTTTGTGGCATAAAATAATCAGCAGACTTTTAGATGATATGAAGAATTTGCTTATTTCCCTGCTGCTCTGTATCCTGGCAATGGGAGCACAGGCACAACGGCAGCCTCGCCTGGAGCATCGTGATAATAGTACGGCTAGGATTGTTGTCAACGACAGGCCTATGCTGATGATTGGTGGTGAGTTGGGTAACTCGTCGGCCTCGACGCCAGAGGACATGAAGCGTACGTTTTCGCATCTCCACAAGATGGGACTCAACACTGTGCTCGTTCCCGTGTCGTGGGAGTTGATTGAGCCCCAAGAAGGTGAGTTCGACATGGGGACGCTTGACGTGATTCTGAGCGAAGCAAGGCATAACGAACTGAAAGTGGTGCTGTTGTGGTTTGGGGCTTGGAAAAACTCAATGAGTTGCTATGCGCCAGAGTGGTTTAAGCGAGACGTGAAGCGCTTCCCTCGTGCCCATACGTCTGAAGGGGTGCCCGTTGAGGAGGCTTCTTCGCTGAGTAAGAATGTGCTGGAGGCCGACAAGCGTGCCTTCTGTCATGTGATGGCGTATCTACGTGATCATGATGCTCTGGAGCAGACGGTGATTATGGTGCAGGTGGAGAATGAGATCGGTATGATTGAGGTGCCGCGCGACTATTCGGCGAATGCGACGCGGTTGTACCAGAGCGCTGTGCCCAAGCAGCTGACCGACTATCTGAAGAGGCATCAGAAGTCGCTGCACCCTTATCTGAAAGAGAAACTGCAACCGCAGGCTAAAGCAGGTGCCAACTGGGCGCAGCTGTTTGGGGATGACATCTATACGGAGGAGATCTTCCAGACGTGGACCTACGCCACCTATGTGGAGCAGATAGCCAAGGCGGGACGTGAAATCTACAATCTGCCAATGTACGTTAATGTGGCACTCAACAGCCGCGACCGGAAGCCTGGGCAATATCCGTCGGGCGGTCCGTTGGCTCATCTTATTGACCTGTGGCATTGTGGGGCTCCATCTATCGATGTGCTGGGGGTGGATATCTACGACAAGGGCATCAAGTCGTGGCTGGCGAAATATCACCTACCCAACAATCCGCTCTTCGTGCCTGAGATACGCCTGGAGGATAAAGACGCGATGTATGCTCTCTACGCCTTCGGGCATCATGGGGCGATGGGGTTCTGTCCGTTCAGCATCGAGGACTATCCACTCACAACGACTTCCAATGCCAACGACTGGAAGCAGATGGATTTCTCGCAGGACGATCAGCTCAATGCCTTCTCTGCCGTAGGCACATCGCGGTCGCCGCTTGTGGCTGCCTACCAGCTGTTGCGACAGGCAGAACCGTTGATTCTTGAGCGTCAGGGCACGAAAGATATGGATGCTGTGCTGCTCGACAACGAACAGCGAGAGGCTGAGATCGTCACTGCTGATGGTTTCCGCTTCACCATCAGGCATAGTTATTCGCTGGGTTGGGAACCAGGTGCAAAGGGGGCGGAATGGCCAGAGACGGCTTGCATCATCCTAAGACTGGGTAAAGAGGATTACCTGGTGATAGGCAGTGGGGTGGTGGTTACCTTTCAGCAGCGCATCGGGTTAGCGAAATGCGAGGAGGTGGAGATTGTTGATGGCAAGCAGCACATCATCCGTCATCTGAATGGCGACCAGACGCATCAAGGTCGTCATGTGCGCATACCCGTAGGAGCATTCCAGATTCAACATTTCAAATTATACAGATACTGATGAGAAAGAACTACACCTTCGTTTCTGAACGTAATTCCCAATGGTCTGCACAATCCTGAAGAACCGATGCAGGTGGGTTGGGGCGGTTATCATATTTGGAGATTCACATCATCTGCGAGGTACACGACCAAAGCAAGTACGCCTTGCCCGCTTATCGCAGAGTCATCATCAAACCGACAGAATGACGAATTTGAAATTTAACTAAATTGGCTATTGCTGCGCTATAAAGCTAATTTCAAACCAATCAAAATCTGCATATCCATCATCACCCTGGGCAAACAAGCCAAGCATCACGCCTGTGAACCCGCCTATCACCTCGGTGGATAGGTAGCGGTAGTCCATCTTGCTGAGTGTGGTGAATGAATTGCCATCGGCGGAAACTTGCATGTAGTAATAGTCCTTGTCGGAACTGATGCGTATGTAAGCCTGGGAGTCTTTCAGTTCAACGGGTTGGCCGTCATGGCTGAGTGCTCCCACACGGATATTTGACTTAGCCAAAAGCTTTCCGTCCTTTCGTTCTATTATCACATCATAATGGTTCAGAGGTGCTGCATAGGCCGTGATTCCTGCCTGAGAGCCTTCTGCCAGATGGGATGCGTCAATGAGTGCGGTGGCGTTGAAACGTAGCTCGGTCTGACGTTTTGCCACGAAAGTGGGCGACGTGGCTGCATCGAGAGGCGTAGAAGTGGGACGCAGACGCAACCAGCCCTCCCGCTCAGTAAGAGAGTAGCGGGAATAATCGGGATTACCGATACTCATCCATCCCCAAGGCAATCCAATATTGCTGTAGCTGTCGGCTGGTACATCGCGCTTGACGAAATTGAACTCTTCGCGAACAGGGGCAAGGGGCACTGGAACTTGAGGTAAGGTCTGACATTTCATATTGATGGCCAAAGTGCCGTCACCATTGACCACAGGCCAAGCATTCTTGTCCCAACGTACAGGTGCAAGCATCGTCTCGCGCCCCATCACATGCAGGAGGTAACCGCTTGTGCGATAACCCAGGCAAATCATCCACCATGAGGAGTCGGGCGCTTGTATGAGGTCAGCATGTCCGAGCCCTTGAATATTGCTGTTCTGCATCTTCATGCTGAAATGCGTGAGAATGGGGTTGGCAGGATTCGATTCATACGGCCCGAACAGAGAACGGCTTCGCAAGATGTTGACGTGGTGACCATGTTCCGTACCCCCTTCGGCAAGCATCATGTAATAATAGCCGTCTTTCTTGTATATGTGTGGACCTTCAGGATAACGTCCGCCGAGTCCCGTTCCCAAGTGATGAACATCGCCTATACGCCGACCAGTATGAATGTCAATTTCGCAGATGTTGATTTCACCCGGCTTGATTCCTGGGCGTGTTTCGTCTGCTGCTGCTTTCCATAAGAAATAGCACTTCCCTTCGTCCCAAAAGAGGGTAGGGTCGCAACTGCCGAGGGCAAAGTCAATGAATATGGGGTCGGACCATTCTTTAGATGGGTCGTCTGTCCAGACGTAGAAATGGCGACGTGATGGGAAAATGGTGGTCACCATGTAATAGCGCCCCTCATGATAGCGGATGGTTGGAGCATAGATGCCCGCATTAGTCCAACCCAGTTCCGGCTGGTTTTGTGTGTAAAGCCCCGAGAGGTCAAGCTGCGATTTGCGCGAGAGGCAATTACCTACCTGCTCCCAATGTATCAGGTCTTTGCTGTGAAACACAGGTACTCCTGGAAAATACTGGAATGTGCTGTTGACAAGGTAGAAGTCCTTTCCGTTTGTACACACACTTGGGTCGGCATGAAAGCCGGGAAGCACAGGGTTGCGATAGCCCTGAGCCAGAATGTT
Organism: Prevotellaceae bacterium MN60; assembly: GCA_900199555.1. Classification (GTDB taxonomy): domain Bacteria; phylum Bacteroidota; class Bacteroidia; order Bacteroidales; family Bacteroidaceae; genus Prevotella. The sequence continues at coordinate 229,902 of FZQZ01000002.1, read as the reverse complement.
CAAAGACGCTATAACAGCGATAGAGATTGTGAATAATAGTTTCTTCATCTTGCTTTCTTTTCACTTAAACCCTCTTTGGTAAGAGTGTAAATTGTAACGTAAGAATATGCCTAACAATAATCATAAAGGATGTTTCGTCGATCAAAATACGGCGTGCAGGTTTTCCAGACATCCGTCTCTGGATGCATTGCCTCGATAGCCCTCCAAATGGTCTGTCCGATGCCCTTACTCTGAACACCATCCTTCACATAGAGAAATGCCAGTTTGCCTCTATGCTCATCAGCTTTAATGACAATAATGGCCCCACACGCTGACCGTCAGCGGCTAAGGCTTCGTAGGCTTCTGCACCAACGGCATTCAATGACTGGTAAAAGTCCTTATCGGGCAAAACCTGCCACAGGTTATTTCCTTCTTCATTTGGGAAATGCGCTTGAAATCCCTGCTGAAATGCCTCCTGTATCTCCTCCTTGAATGCGATAGTCTCTTCTTCCCTGAGAGGCAAAAGCTGTATGTTCATATGTTCTTATTCCATTGATGAAGGGATATACTCTTCCAAAAATTCAGCAGCATCAGCTACACAGTCAGAACACTCACGGAGTACAACCTTTGTATCGACACCTTTCAGAAGTTTACATTGTGTGGCTCCGTTTCTTTCTTGGAACTTGGTCATTATATGGCGCATCTGCTTCATAGACTTAGCCTTATCCTTGTTGACCAGTCCCAACACGAGTCCGGCACCAACCAGACCTCCACAGGTTCCTTCCATATTGCCCATTCCTGCACCGAAGGAATTGGCAATATTCATGGCCGTCTCTTCATCAATCCCTGCTATATCTGCATAGGTGTGAAGAATCGCCTGGGCGCAGTTGTGACTTCCGCATCCCTTCTTTTCAGCTGCTATATGTTTTCTCGTTTCCATGTTCAATTCACTTTTTTAATATATGCAAGATGGCATCCTTTGGGGCATACCACACCATTCTTGGTCCTGTCCAGCGCATTACCTCACGGATGACTTTGCGCTCTTTCGGTGCATAACAATGAGTGGGGCAATCCTTGCATGCAGTCTTCTGTTCACCATACTTGCAATGATCCAGACGGCGACAAGCGTAATCTGCCAGATGCTGATACTCATCCGGCATTGTGTCCTGATGAAGATGATGATGACAATATAGCTCTATCATCTTTCGTATAGTTTGTTTCTCTCGCTCAATCCTGCTCATTCCATTCTTCCGTATTTCATTTCCTCGCCCTCTTTGTCATACTGCTTGCGCTTGCCAACGGGAGGTTCAGTCAGAGTAATCCTAACCACTGCAGTCCGTTCGAGACTTCTGGCAATAGCATCATCGAAAGCATCCATGTGGTGAGGGAGAAAACGCTGGCAGATAGCTCTCAGACCTGCAATCTTCTCTTCTCGGTCTGTCACAATCTCTGCTTTACCAACGGCTGTTGCCGATTTGTACTGTAGCGTAAAACTGCCGTCTTTCGGGCCAACCGTAGGCGCACATTTGGTAACAGCCGACAGAAACACCGTCGGATTATGTGCTATGCAGTCCAGCTTGTCACCCTCCAAGGCACAATGGAAATAGAACGTCCTCTCATCAGTCCGAGCCAACGACAAGGGTAATCCGTATGGACTCCCATCTGGCTTGGTCATGCTGACAGTCACGTATGGAGCCTTATCGAAAACCTCCAATGCGAAGGCGGCATCCATCTCTCTGCTTGCTTTTCTCATCTCTTTACTTCTTGAACGATGAAATTACATATACAGGCTTCTCTTCATGGTGAGTACAATCATGATGGTCGCAAGATTCCAAAGAATCCTGTAGTTCTCCGTTTTGATAAGCTCTGAGTACATCATCCACCTTTCCGTGACAGCCTCTGATGACGGTGATGCCGTGGGCTGACAGCTTGTTGTAGGCACCCATGCCCATGTTACCAGCAAGCATCAGGGCAATCCCCATCTCCTGCATGACAGATGCAATATTCGACTTGCAACCGCAACCTTCAGGAGAGTCCAGACGTTCCTGGTAAATAACCTGATTCTGTTCATCGAGCGTAAAAACTGTATAATAGGCACAGTGACCGAAGTGGTCATCAATCATACCTTCACGTGTTGGAATTGCTATTTTCTTCGCCATTATTATAATTATTTTAGTTCTGATTCTTTGATTCGTTAAATTGGAATTTATAGGTTTCTGATCAATGATAAATCACCACTTGACAAAGCTTTGAAATTGCGTTCAATTTTCTCAATGTCCCAATCCCACCATTTCAGTTGTAGCAGAAAGGCGATGAATTCGTCGTCAAAACGCATCCTGACCACTCGGCACGGATTACCCACAGCAACAGCGTATGGAGGAATGTCTGAGGCAACAACAGAGTTGGCTCCGATAATTGCTCCGTCACCTATGTGAACGCCTGCCATGATGGTAACATGCTGGCCAATCCAGACGTCATTGCCCACAACGGTATCACCCTTCAGAGGCAATTCATCTTTCACTGGAGCAATGGCACTTCCCCAGTCGCCACCAATGACATAAAACGGATAGGTTGTCACACCGTCCATCCTATGATTGGCTCCATTCATGACAAACTCCACACCCTTGGCAATGGCGCAGAATTTGCCTATAATCAGCCGGTCACCTATGAAGTCGTAGAAATGAGTGACATGCTTCTCGAACTGGTCAGCACCATCCACATCATCGTAGTAGGTATAGTCGCCGATGATGATATGCGGGTTCTTCACCACGTTCTTGATGAAGCAGAGGCTTGGAATCTTAGGATTCGGAAAAACCTCATTCGGATTGGGTCTGTTTTTGATTTCCATAAATTCCGATTTATTGTTCTTCTGTGAATTTGTAAACTGTCCATGTGGGTAGAATGACCAATAGTAATAAGGCTATCTCCACCAAAATGTATGACCCAAAGAAGGCAATCAGTGTCTGGAATTTCAAAACTCCATCTACAAGGAAGACCAGGAGGGCAAACCAGCAGAGAAAGAAGATGGCTGCATATTTGATTTTTCTTTTCTTTAATATCATTTTGCTACTTCTAAATCTATGTACTTCGCCCGAATAGACTTTGGGAGTTTGGAGATAATAAGCCGATATGACTCTTTAATCAACCCCTTTACTATTGCTTCGTCCATTTCTTCGTAATAAACGTCGCTCCAGTGCGTCTTGTTCCAATGATAGGCAGGTGTCACAGTAGAGAATTGTTCTCTAAGTTCGATATTCCTGTCTGGAGGTAACTTCAAGGCGATTCTTGAAACTCCGTCCTTCATATCATACCTGCCACCGCCTAACCATAGGCAGACGAACTACTTTCCCACGCAGAAGTGTTGGAAGATGTTGCCGAGGACTTCGTTGGTAGTAATCTGGCCACCGGTAATCTCTGAGAGGGTGGAGAGAACGTCGCGGAGGTCTTCGGAAAGGAGGTCGCCACTGACCATATTATGCATGCCATCGACTACGCGCTGCAGGTGAGACTGGGCACGGACGAGGGCTTCGTAGTGGCGGGCATTGGTGATGATGATGTCGTTGTCTTCGGCCTTGGGCGCTGCATCGACGAGTTGCTGGCGCAGAGCGTCGAGACCTACGCCGAATTTGGCTTGGAAGGAGTCGGTCTTGTTCTCAATGCGGATGACGGTCTGGTCGTCGCGAACGGGGATGTCGGGGTAGGGAGTGCCGGGCATCGACATCATCAGGATAATCTGGGCACGCTGAGCAGCAGCAATAGAGCGCTCGATGCCTAACTGCTCTATCTGGTCGTCGGTGTGGCGGATGCCTGCGGTGTCGATAAAGCGGAAGGTGATGCCACCCAGCTGAATGGTGTCTTCGATAGAGTCGCGCGTGGTGCCTTGTATGTCGCTGACGATGGCACGCTCCTCGCCTAAGAGGGCATTGAGCAGGGTGCTCTTACCTACGTTGGGGGCTCCGACAATGGCTACGGGGATGCCGTTTTTGAGGGCATTGCCAGTATGGAAGGAGTCGGCAAGGCGAGTGATGTGGCTGTCTATCTTCTGGACGAGTGCCAACAGCTCTGTACGGTCGGCAAACTCAAGGTCTTCGTGGTCGGAGAAGTCGAGCTCTAACTCGAGTAGGGAGGTGAGCTTCAGCAGCTGGTCTCTCAGCACACCGAGTTCGGTAGAGATGCCTCCTCGCAACTGGCGCATAGCCATCTGGTGGGTGGCCTTGTTGGACGAGGCGATAAGGTCGGCTACAGCTTCTGCCTGAGCGAGGTCCATCTTACCATTGAGATAGGCTCGCTGGGTATATTCGCCAGGGTTCGCCATACGACAACCGTGGTGTATCAAGAGCTCTAATACCTTATTTAAAATATAGGCAGAGCCGTGACAACTGATTTCTGCGCTGTCTTCGCCAGTGTAGCTATGGGGAGCACGGAAGACGGAGACGAGTACCTCGTCGATGATGCGTGGTTGTTGCTGTTGCTGTGATGCAGCAACAGGCTCCACGATGTGGCCATAGTGGATGGTGTTGGGCTGAGCATCGGTGAGGTCTTTGCTAAAGATACGAGAAAGAATCTCAAGAGTTTGTGCTCCTGAGATTCTGATAATTCCTATAGCACCACCTGAGGCGGTGGCTAGTGCGCAGATAGTTTCGTTCATTTAGATGCGGTCGAGTACTTTTTCGATAAGGGTATCGATAGAATTCTTGTAGTCGGTATTCATCTTCTGGGCATAGCGATTGGCAATGACCATACAGCAGGTCATGGCGCGATGGCCCAAGAGAGAGGCAAGACCAGCGAGGGCTGATGACTCCATCTCGAAGTTGCATATCTTCATGCCTTCGTACTCGAACGACTCAATTTTCTTGTTCTGGTCGGGGTCGGCAATCTCGGCACGCAGCTGGCGTCCTTGTGGACCATAGAAGCCACCGCAGGCAACAGTATATCCCTTGACCATGTCGTCGCCGGCAATCTGATTGATAAGGTCTTCGTCAGCTACAGCTACATAGGGCGCTCCCTTGATGGGGTCCCACTGCATGTGCTGGCAGAAGGCTTTCTCCATAGGAACATCGCATACTACATTACGACCAGCATAGTAGTTGAGCAGTCCGTCGAAACCAATGCTCTTGACAGAGGCAATGAAGGCGCCAGTGGGCGTGAAGGGCTGCAAACCACCGCAGGTGCCGATGCGCACCATCGTGAGCGTGCGATGCTCGTCTTTCTCTTCGCGGGTATTGTAGTCGATGTTGGCCAACGTGTCGAGCTCGTTGACCACGATGTCGATATTGTCGCATCCGATACCGTGGCTCTGGCAGGTGATGCGCTTGCCTTTATACGTACCTGTGATGGTATGGAACTCACGAGAAGATACTTCATGCTCGATGCTGTCGAAGTGGGCAGCAACGGTATTCACACGTGCAGGGTCGCCAACGAGGATGACCTTGTCTGCTAAGAATTCAGGCTTCAGATGAAGATGGAAACATGAACCATCACCATTGATGATAAGCTCTGATTCAGGAAAATGTTTCTTAGTCATAGTATTACTTGTATTTAGTTAGAAATAAGTTTTCTGCATTTCTGATAGCTTTCTCCAGATCGTGGGCCTCGCGAGCCAGGAGTAGTGCCTCTTGTTCGCCAGAGAGTATCTCCTGATTCATGGCCTCGCGCTCCTTGCTGCTGGCTGAGGCATAGACCTCACGTATCTTGTCGAGCGCCTGATTGAGATTGGTTTGGCGCTTGCGGAGATTGACGAGTTGCTGATAGCGCATTACGTTGTGAGGCTCTTTGAAGTCGCTCAGCTGATGATAGGTGATATCATCGTTGATGACAAAGGTGATGGCGTTGCGATTAGCCTGTTGAGGCTTCTGCATCTTGACCTCTTCCAGTCGCTGGAGTGCCTGATGATAGGCATCTTCGTCGTCCCACGTGTTGGCGATGCAGTCGATGCGTGCAAAGCTGCTAATCTCCTCGGGGGTATATTCCTCGCTATCGTAGTTGTGGCGAGTGGCAGAGGGGACAAAGACATAGATGCACACCTTGCCTTCTTCCTGATTACGATCGGTGGCAAACCAACCGAGGTTGGCATACTCGTCGATGACATAGAGGTAGTCGTTGGCCTCAGAGTTGAAGGGCATACCGATATTGACAGGGCGCAGGAAGCGATTCTCCTCGCTGTCGTAGGTGGTCATATAGATGTCGTAGCCACCTAATCCCTCTTCGTCGCCCGTAGCAGCAAAGTAGAAGGTAGAGCCATCGCCCATCATGTAGGGGTAGTTGACCTTCTGGAACTGTTGTTCATCGTTGATACCCTCCAGCTTGACGGGTTGCGACCATTCGGTATTGATGGCCTCGGCATAGTAGAGGTTGCTGGTAGAGTCGGTCTCTTGCAAAGAGAAGTAGCACTTGTTGCCTAACTCGTTGAGATAGACAAAAAGACCATCGTTATTCTTGCTGTGAAAGAAGTCGTCGCCATCCTTGATGCTACCCGTCTCCTGACTCAGCTTATAGTGTTTTAAGAAATCTTCCTTGTTGACTACCATACTGTCGATAATCATCACCTTCTCTGTGGCAGCTCTCATACGCTCCAACTTCTCCATGCGCTTTTGCTCTTCAGGAGAAATCTTGGGGCGCTGGACTTTTCTGCGCTGTGCTTGTGCAGGAATGGTCAGCAAGAGGATAAGGACAGTTATGATAACTCGTATATTCATGAACATTGCGTGTTTACAATAATAGGCAAAGATACAAAGAAACGGGAGATAACAAGCAAATGCTTGTTGACAATTAAGGATATTTAATACTCAACGAGCTTTTCGTCGCTCTCCAGTGCGTGCCAGATAGAGTATCGGGCCTCTTTGCTGAGCTGTTGCATGTGCTGGAAGAGGGTTTGCGCCGTGGTGCGATTGGTGTCGTGCTCGTAGGGGCAGAGCTGGATTTGTTTCTCGTAGTGATGCTCCTCGGCATATTGGCGTATGTCGTCTTCTTGACAGAGGCACAAAGGGCGGATGATGGTGAGGGGCATCTTTCTCATCTTGAGCTTGGCAGGCATCGTAGAGAAGTGGCCTTGAAAGGTGAGATTCATCAAGGCGGTATGGATGATGTCGTCTTGATGATGGCCAAAGGCTATCTTCGTGCAGTTGAGCTCTTGCGCCAGATTGAAAAGCTGCTTGCGGCGCTGCCAAGAGCAGAGAAAGCAGGCGGGCTTTTTGCTACCAGCAATAGCACCCGCAGTAGAAACTGCGGGAACGGGGGCAGAAGCGGGAACGGGGGCAGAAGAAGGGGCACCTGAGGGGACGGCAGCGTCAGCAGAAACGGAGGCCTCTGCGGTGGGGGTAGGAGAGAAACTGGTGGTGATGATGTGGAGAGGTACGCCGAGGTGGTCGCAGAAGGATTGGAGATAGGTGGTGTCGGTCTCGTACTGCACATTCGTCATACGAACATGGAGCGCTTCTAAGGTGAAGCGGGGCTTGAGGATGTGTTGGCGTCGCGCCAGCATCTCTAAAAGGAATAGCGAGTCTTTGCCACCAGACAAACCGACGAGGATTTTATCGTCCTCGTCTATCAGCTGGTATTGTCCCAGCGCCTTGTTGAATGTCTTCCAAAGTTTCTCCTCGAGCGTCATTTCATAAATACCAGATAGACGGCACAGATAATCAGCAGGAATGCCAGAATATGATTCCAATGCAGATGGGTGCCTTGGAACATGATGTTGGCAATGATGCAGAAGACTGCCAGCGAGATACACTCCTGGATAACCTTCAGCTGGATGAGGTTGAAAGGACCACCATTCTCAACGAAACCAATGCGATTGGCTGGTACCTGACAACAATATTCAAAGAAGGCGATGCACCACGAGAAGGCGATGACGCCGATAAGAGGCCAATGGCTGGATGTGCCTGTCTCTTGTAATTTCAAATGCCCATACCAAGCGAGCGTCATGAAGACGTTGCTTAGTATGAGCAGTATGATAGTATAAAGTCCGTTCATAATATTTCGATAATTGTGGAAGAACCACAATTCAGACTATTTTTTCTGTAAGTATTCGTCCATGTTCTTGGCAGCACGACGACCATCACCCATAGCGAGAATAACTGTTGCACCTCCGCGTACGATGTCGCCACCTGCGAAGATTTCTGAGCGTGATGACTGCATCTCCTCTGATACGACAATAGTATTCTTGCGTCCGAGTTCGAGACCTTCGATAGACTTAGGTACCAATGGGTTGGGAGATACACCTACTGCCACAATAACCTGGTCGACGTCAAGGGTGACAGTCTTGCCCTCAACGGGTACTGGACTGCGACGACCGGAAGCATCGGGCTCGCCAAGTTCCATCACCTGAAGAACAGCAGCCTTGACAGCGCCATTCTCATCGGCAAGATACTCGATGGGGTTGTGAAGGGTCAGGAACTTGATTCCTTCTTCCTTTGCGTGCTTCACCTCTTCAAGACGGGCAGGCATCTCGACCTCAGAACGACGATAAACCAATGTGACATCAGCACCGAGGCGCTTAGCTGTACGACAAGAGTCCATAGCGGTGTTACCACCACCTACAACCAATACGCTCTTGGCTGGATTCAACGGAGTATCTGTGGTGGGGTTGGCAGCGTCCATCAGGTTGACACGAGTGAGGTACTCGTTACTTGACATGATGTTGATGGCGTTCTCACCTGGGATATTCATGAAGTTGGGCAGACCGGCACCAGAGCCCACAAAGATGCCCTTGAAGCCTTGAGCCTCCAACTGTTCTACGCTGATAGTCTTACCCACAATGACGTCGGTCTGGAAGTGAACACCCATCTTGGCGAGGTTCTCGATTTCTACATCCACAATCTTGTTGGGCAGACGGAACTCGGGGATACCATACTTCAATACACCACCAATCTCGTGGAGTGCCTCGAAGACATAGACATCGTAACCCTTCTTCACCATATCGCCAGCAAACGACAGGCCTGCAGGACCAGAACCTACAACAGCAATCTTAATACCATTGGCAGGAGCAATCTCGGGCAAAGAGATATTTCCGCTCTCACGCTCGTAGTCGGCAGCGAAACGCTCCAAGTAGCCGATAGCTACAGCAGGCTCGTTCATCTTCAGGTGGATACACTTGCTCTCACACTGCTTCTCCTGAGGACAAACACGTCCGCAGACAGCGGGGAGGGCAGAGGTGTTCTTCAGTACCTTAGCAGCAGCAAGGAACTGACCACGCTCGATGTTCTTGACAAATGAAGGGATATTGATATTCACCGGACAACCTTCTACACAGCTGGGCTTAGCGCAGTCGAGACAACGCTTGGCCTCAGTCATAGCCATCTCTTTGGTGAGTCCGATGTTAACCTCTTCGGTGCGAGTGGTGGCACGATAAACGGGATCGAGCTCAGGCATCACGACACGCTCAATGGCTGTACGCTCCTTGGGCTTCATAGAAGCGCGCAACTCCTTACGCCACTCGGCATCGCGATCGGTGAGTTCCTCGATAGAAGCATCAGTAGGAGTGGTGTCCATAGTGACAGAAGCGTTCTTGCCCGAAGTAGAAGCTTCGGTATCTTGTGCGCCCATGAGGTGCTCCTCGTAGTGCTCCAGCTCTTCCTGCTCGGCACGCTTGAAGGTACCCATACGCTTGAACATCTCATCCCAGTCAACCAGTGCTCCGTCGAACTCAGGACCATCGATGCAGACAAACTTGGTCTTACCACCGATAGTGAGGCGACAAGCACCACACATACCTGTACCATCCACCATGATGGTGTTCAGGCTGACTTCGCAAGGAATATTGTGCTTCTGGGCTGTGAGGTTAGAGAACTTCATCATGATAGGAGGGCCGATGGCAAATACCTTGTCAACGTGCTCCTGCTCAACAAACTTCTCGATTCCTACGGTGACTACGCCTTTCTCGCCATAGCTACCATCGTCAGTCATAATAATCACCTCATCAGAGCTCTCACGAACCTTGTCTTCCAAGATGATGAGGTCTTTAGAACGACCAGCCATCACTGAGAGTACACGGTTGCCTGCAGCCTTTAATGCCTGGATGATGGGCAACATGGGTGCTACACCCAGACCACCACCAGCACATACTACAGTACCGAAATTCTCAATGTGTGTGGGATTGCCCAAAGGTCCGACAATGTCAGCAACATAGTCGCCCTCGTTCAGCGCACAAAGCTTCTTAGAGCTTAGTCCCACCATCTGCACAACCAGTGTGATAGTTCCCTTCTCAATGTCGGCACCAGCAATAGTCAGTGGCATACGCTCACCTTTCTTGTCGACGCGGACAATGACAAAGTTGCCTGCCTTACGGCTTTTAGCAATCAGTGGAGCCTCAATCTCGAAGAGAAACACCTTCTCGGAGAATTGCTCCTTGCGAATGATTTTGTTCATTTGTTATGTTTAGTTTAGTCAATGATCTCGAATCCTGTGTAGGGGACAAGCGCACGAGGAATACGGATACCGTTCTCCGTCTGGTTGTTCTCCAACAGGGCAGCCACAATACGTGGCAGAGCAAGAGCTGAACCATTCAGTGTGTGACAGAGCTCAGTCTTCTTGGTCTCAGCATTGCGATAACGACACTTCAAACGATTGGCCTGATAGTTGTCGAAGTTAGATACTGATGATACCTCGAGCCAGCGACCTTGAGCCTCAGAATATACCTCAAAGTCGTAGCAAATAGAACTCGTAAAGCTCTGATCGCCACCACATAACAGAAATATGCGGTAGGGAAGCTCTAACTTCTTCAGCAGACCTTCTACGTGCTCTAACATCTCTTTGTGGCTTTCCTTAGAGTGCTCAGGCTTGTCGATGCGGACAATCTCTATCTTTGAGAATTCGTGAAGACGATTCAGACCACGAACGTCCTTACCATAGCTACCAGCCTCGCGACGGAAGCACTCGGTGTAAGCACAGTTCTTGATAGGCAGATCCTTCTCGTCGAGAATAACATCACGATAGATATTGGTTACAGGAACCTCAGCAGTGGGGATGAGATAGAAATCGTCAACCTCACAGTGGTACATCTGACCTTCCTTGTCGGGCAACTGACCTGTGCCATAACCTGAGGCAGCATTAACTACCGTAGGGGGCATAACCTCAGTATAGCCACTCTTGCGAGCTTCGTCGAGGAAGAAGTTGATGAGGGCACGCTGCAGGCGAGCACCCTTGCCGATATATACGGGGAATCCTGCGCCAGTAATCTTCACACCCAGATCGAAGTCGATAAGGTTGTACTTCTTAGCGAGCTCCCAGTGGGGCAGAGGATTCTCAATACCCAACTTAGGATTCACGTCCCAGTTGCCTACAGTATCAGTAGCAGTGCACTCCTTGAGGTTGCTCTTTACTACGTGGTTATCTTCGGCAGCAGCACCTTCGGGTACTTCGTCGTAGGGAATATTAGGAATCTGACAGAGCAGGCGAGTCATCTCCTCCTGTGCTTGGTTCATCGTATCTTCCAGTTGCTTATTGGTTTCCTTCATCTGAGCAACCTGCGACTTGATGGCTTCTGCTTCGTCTTTCTTGCCTTCTTTCATCAGTCCGCCAATCTGTGCAGCCATCTTCTTGGCTTCTGCCAGATTCTTGTCCAACTGCTGCTGGGCCTCACGGCGGCGCTTGTCTACAGCCAGGACTTCGTCGATGGCTTCTTTCGCACCCTTGAAATGTTTCTTCTCCAAGCCACGAATTACGCGGTCTGTTTCTTCAGTAATAAGCTTTAGTGTAAGCATAATGCAATTTACTATTTGACAATTTATTATTTACAGATTGCAAAGGTACGAATAAACGAGCAAAAAGCAAAAGAAAAAGTGCTTTTCTTTTCTTTTTCGAGTGGAACTGCTTTCGAGATATTGTCTCAAAGGCTGCAAAAGGTGAAAGGAAAGGTGCGATAATCCGAAGAAAATCGCACCTTGAAATATAAAAAGAAGTTTTTGTGTTGTGTGGCTTAAACAATACCCTGTGCCATCATGGCTGATGCTACCTTCATGAATCCGGCTACGTTAGCACCCTTTACATAGTTGATGTAACCATCCTTTTCGGTACCATACTTCACGCAGTTCTCGTGAATGTCGTTCATGATACGCTTCAGGTAGTCGTCAACCTCCTTGGCAGTCCAGCTCAGACGCTCAGAGTTCTGTGACATCTCAAGACCTGATACTGATACACCACCAGCGTTAGAAGCCTTACCAGGAGCATAGAGAATCTTGGCATCCTGGAAAATCTTGATAGCCTCGGGCAGTGAAGGCATGTTGGCACCCTCAGCAACAGCGATAACACCGTTGTCAATCAGAGCCTGAGCCTGCTCTCCGTTAATCTCGTTCTGTGTAGCGCAAGGCAGAGCGATATCGGCCTTCTCATGCCAAGGACGCTCACCAGCGTGATATACTGCATTGGGATATTCCTCAGCATACTCCTTGATACGTCCACGCTCAACATTCTTTAGCTCCTTAACATATTCGAGCTTCTCGAATGTGATACCATCTGGGTCGTAGATGTAACCATCAGAGTCAGACAGAGTCAAGGGGATAGCACCCAGCTGCAGACACTTCTCAGTAGCATACTGTGCTACGTTACCAGAACCAGAAATCAGTACCTTCTTACCCTTCAGGTCGATGCCGCGAGTAGCAAGCATAGAAGTCAGGAAATATACTGTACCATAACCGGTAGCCTCAGGACGGATGAGTGAACCACCGAAGGGGATACCCTTACCTGTCAGTACGCCCTGGAACTGATGAGTCAACTTCTTGTACTGACCGAAGAGATAACCAACCTCACGGCCACCTACACCGATGTCACCAGCGGGAACGTCCTCATCGGGACCAATTACACGATACAGCTCGTTCATGAATGCCTGGCAGAAGCGCATTACCTCAGCGTCGCTCTTACCACGGGGTGAGAAGTCTGATCCACCCTTTGCACCACCCATAGGCAGTGTGGTCAGCGAGTTCTTAAAGGTCTGCTCGAATGCGAGGAACTTCAGGATACCCAGGTTTACGCTCTTGTGATAACGGAGACCACCTTTGTATGGGCCGATAGCATTGTTGTGCTGAATACGGTAACCCATGTTGGTCTGTACATTACCCTTGTCGTCAACCCATGTTACACGGAACTCGCAAACGCGATCGGGGATACACAGGCGCTCAATCAGATTGGCCTTTTCAAACTCAGGATGTTTGTTGTACTCTTCCTCGATAGTAGGAAGCACCTGACTGACTGCCTGGATGTACTCCGGCTCGTTGGGGAATCTCTGTTTCAGATCCTCTACAACTTTAGCTGCATTCATAATCTTTTTACTTTTTTTAGTTATTTACTATATACTATTGAAACACGTATTCTTTCGAAAACGATTGCAAAATTAAACGAAAATCAGATAAACACCAAACATTTTGTCGGTTTTTTAATAAAATTGCTTGCGTTTTGCAACTTAATTGATATAAATCAAGCGAATATGACAAAACGAACAATAAAGTGTGTACGAGAACAAAAAGATAAGTTGCCGCTCACACGGTGAACGACAACTTATCTTGATCTTTAATCTTATCGATATGGATGACTGCCTTGTCGGGCAAGTCTCCGTTGACTATCAAATCGGATATACCGTCTTCGATATACGTTTGGATGGCTCGTTTCAGAGGGCGTGCACCAAACTGTACATCATAGCCCTTCTCTGCCACAAATGCTTTTGCATCGTCGGTGAGCTCCATTGTATAACCAATATCGGCAATACGCTTGTAGAGTCCCTTCAGCTCGACTTCAATAATCTGTTTGATGGCATCAATGTCGAGCTGGTCGAAGGTGATAATCTCGTCCAGACGATTCAAGAACTCTGGTGAGAACTGCTTAGATAGTGCTTTCTGTACTATCTGGCGAGCGTGCTCCTTGTCTTGCTCGTTGAGCATCAGTGCTGACGAAGAGCCTGCATTAAAGCCAACACCTCTTCCGAAGTCTTTCAGCTGACGTGTACCAGCATTAGAGGTCATAATGATTACCGTATTGCGGAAATCTACAAAGCGTCCGTTGCCATCAGTCAGTCTTCCTTCGTCCAATACCTGTAACAAAAGGTTGAAGACATTACCATGTGCTTTCTCGATCTCGTCGAGCAGGACAATAGAGTAGGGATGGCGGCGTACACGTTCTGTTAACTGGCCACCCTCTTCATATCCGACATATCCAGGAGGCGCACCAATCAGTCTTGATACGTTGAAGGCCTCAGTATATTCGCTCATATCTACACGTATCAGCGCTTCTGATGAGCCAAACATAAACTCTGCCAGTTTCTTGGCAAGGTAGGTTTTTCCCACACCCGTAGGTCCTAAGAACATAAATACACCGATGGGGTGATTAGGCTCTTTCAGTCCTACACGGTTGCGCTGGATGGCGTGTACCATCTTGTCGATAGCCTTATCTTGTGCGATGACGTGCGTCTTCAGCTCTTGAGCCATACCCTTCAGGCGAACACCTTCCTCCTGAGCCATACGCTGTACGGGTATTCCGGTCATCATGCTTACTACCTCAGCCACCTCTTTATCGGTGATGGTCTGACGCACATCTACCTCGCCTTCTTGCCATTTGCGATTCAGCTCTTGTAGCTCATGCTCCAACTCGGTCTGACGATCGCGATAGCTAGCAGCCAATTCAAAGTCTTGGTTGCCAACGGCTTCCTGTTTCTTCTCTTTCACCTCCTTGATTTCGCCTTCCTTTTCAGTGATTTCAGGCGGAATATTGGCTGTGCGCAGGTGTACGCGTGAACCTACTTCGTCCAATGCGTCAATAGCCTTATCAGGCATAAAGCGGTCTGATACATATCGGTCTGTCAACTTGACACAGGCAGCTAATGCCTCATCGGTATAGTTGACGTGGTGAAAATACTCATAGCGTCCACGAATGTTACGCAGAATTTCGAGTGTTTGCTCGTTGGTGGTAGGCTCTACCTGTACCTTCTGGAATCGGCGCTCCAAAGCACCATCTTTCTCTATCGAGTTGCGATATTCATCCAGTGTGGTAGCACCGATACACTGGATGGTGCCACGAGCCAATGCAGGCTTCAGAATGTTGGCAGCATCCATGCTTCCGGGTGTAGAACCAGCACCGATGAGTGTATGTATCTCGTCGATAAACACGATGATGTCGGGATTCTGCTCCAGTTCTTTTACGAGCATCTTCATGCGCTCTTCAAACTGGCCACGATATTTCGTTCCTGCAACTACGCCCGTCATGTCGAGCGTATAGATACGCTTATTAAATAATGTAGGTGAGCAGCGATGCATCACAATCATCTCTGCCAGTCCTTCTACGATAGCACTCTTACCTACACCGGGTTCGCCTATCAGGATAGGGTTGTTCTTCTTGCGGCGTCCCAGGATTTCGATAACACGCTGTATCTCGTTTTCACGACCGATACATGGGTCGAGCTTGCCGAGGGCAGCGCTCTCCGTCAGGTCGGTGCCGAAGTTATCCAGCACAGGAGTCTTTGATTTGGTCTTCTGCTGCTGCGTAGTAGTTTTACCAACTGGAGAACCGTTGGATACATTCTCGCCACCCGCAGTGCTTTCTTCCTCATCGTAGTCCTCTTCAGGCAGACCGATACCGTTCTTTACGCTATCTTTTACGCTGAGCAGTGTCAGTACGTCTTCGTAATTCATGTTGTTTTGTTCTAATACGATTTTCGCACCATTCTCCATCTGGTCGTGTAGGATGGCTAGCAACAGATGTTGCTCTTCCACCTTGGTGGCTCGCTGTATACGGGCCTCTAGTACAGCCAGTTTCAGAATGTTGCTTGCTTGTTCGTTCAGCACCAGTTCACTAGTGCTGATGGGCATGCCGAGTTCATCGTTGCGCACACGAGTCTCCAACTCCGTCTTTACCAACTGCAGATTGATGTCCAGTCGGTAAAACACGTTGATGACTGCACCAGTCTTCATGCGCATCAACCCTAGCAATAGGTGCTCAGGACCTACGCTACGGCTGGCCAGACGGGCTGCCTCTTCACGTGAATAGGCTAGAACCTCGGATACCTTGGGTGAAAATTGACTTGTCATACACACCTCCTTTTGCAAACATCGTGCCAATGCTATTCTTTCTTGTTGTAGAGATAGGCTATAGCTGCCACAGCTTTGCGCCAATCGGTGTCTAGCGAGAAGCGTGTCATGCTGTCAGCGCTATTGTAGTAGCTTAGCACTAACTCTGTATCCTTGTCTTCGAACAAGGGGTTAGAGTAGCTGGCATCCATAAACATCTTAATCATCTTTACCTGCTCTACGTTGGGCTGCTTGGTCGATTCGATAAGCTTCTCTATATAGAAGTTTACGAAGTTGTCCATTGCTATTGCCTGTTTGTCGAGGAAGGTAGCGCTAGAGTCGGGCATTACCTCGCGCATTTTCATAGCCATATAGTTCAGTGCATCCAACTTAAACTGGCTAATCTGTTTTACTACAGCATTCGCATTAGGGTTGCTAATTGTTGTCTTAGCCTTCTGACGCAGTTCGTTATATGCCTCTTGACCTTGTGCAGTGGTGGCAATAGCCAGTAGTGCAAGTAATATTAGTTTTTTCATATCAGTTTCTTTAAGTATAATGAGTTTGTAATTACGTTAGGTAGTTCTTCTTGATAGTGAGTCACCATAATCATCGTCTTGCCTTTTCGTTGACAGAATGTCTCGATGACGTCTTTTGCCAGTCGCCTGTTCCATAGGTCTAACCCATGCAGGGGCTCGTCGAGAATTAGCAACTGTGGGTCTTTGACGAAGGCGCGTGCCAGTAGTACCAGTCGTTGCTCTCCACTCGATAGTTGTAGGAAAGGTTTGTCTGCCAAGTGTCCGATACCGAATATGTTGAGCCACCAATGGCACTTTTCATAATCCTTTGGATTGGGAATGGCATACAGTCCGATAGAATCCATCAGTCCGCTAGCAACGATGCGGATGGCAGGCAGGTTGCGCTTATACGAGCGATGCATCTCTGGTGACACGTATCCAATGTGCTTCTTGATGTCCCAGATGCTCTCACCTGAACCACGAGGACGATCAAAGAGGGTGATGTCGCAAGCATAACTCTGGGGATTGTCGGCACATACTAATGATAATAAGGTAGATTTGCCACTGCCATTCTGTCCTGACAGTGCCCAGCGCTCTCCATTCATTACGGTCCAGTCAAGGTCTTTCAGGATGGTGCGCTCGCCATAGCGTATTGTTACCTTCTTCATGTCGATGACATGCTGGCAGTCGTAATCATGATCGGCGTAGGGGAGGGATAATATCGCTTCTTGCTGAGCGGGCGACAAGACATGAGCAGGCACAGGCTCTTGCGTGCCAAACCACTTTACTTCGCTCACAAATGATGGGATATCGTCCGTCTTCGACATTACGAGCATGATTTCTATGTCGCGCTCCTCTGCCAATTGCAGCAATAGTGCTTTCAGTTGATCGCGTGTCTCAGCATCCAGTCCGATAAACGGATTGTCCATGATGAGCAACTTGGGGTTGGCAAAGAGTGTCTTTGTCAGTTGAAACTTGCGCAGTTCACCGCTCGAAAGCGTGATGATATACTTGTCGAGCAATGGCTCCATGCAGAAGAGGTCGTAAAGATGTTTCTGTAGCTCACGGCGTTCTGCTGTATCTTCACCCGTCAGTAGGTAGGCATTCTGCAACAGCTCCCCCACGGTGGGTGTCTCGTGGTCGATGTCGTGCTGGTTCCAACGCAGCTGCAGGTAGTATTGTCCGTCCACGTTTACGCCATACGAATCGGTAAAGGCGATATAGCGCACCTTGTCAGAGGCCAATTGTTTTCTCAACTGGTCTATGTATAGCGTCTTTCCGCTACCGTTTCTTCCTGCTATGGCGGTAATCTTCATGTTTTGACGTTTGACGTTTATTTCTTTACTCTTTCTTTATTCTTGGTGATAAAGTCTTTCCAGCCCTTGTAGTGAGCCTGCGACTCAGGGCGATTCATCTGCATGAAATGGCAGTAGGCAGCACCCAGCGCGTCGGTAGCATCCATAAACTTGGATAGGGCATCCTTGTCGAAGTTTAGCATACGTTGCAGCATACCAGCCACCTGCTCTTTCGATGCAGCACCATTACCCGTTATCGCCATCTTGATTTTCATGGGCGCATACTCATGTACAGGCACTCCTCGTTGGATAGCTGCTGCGATGGCTGTACCCTGTGCGCGTCCCAGTTTCAGCGTGGTCTGTACGTTCTTGTTGAGGAAGGGCGCCTCGATAGCCATCTCGTCGGGCAGAAAGCTCTCGATGATACCTGTCACGCGCTCATAGATATGTCCCAACTTCAGGTAGCCATCGCCAAACTTACGCAGGTCGATAACACCCATAGTCACCATCTCGGCCTTATTGTCTTTCACCTTGATGACGCCATATCCCATGATATTTGTTCCAGGGTCAATGCCCAGTATCACTTTCTCCATTCTTTTTTACTTCCTTTTGATGCTGAATGTTCCCAGCCTGTGGCTATATCCCTTCTTGTGCAGCGACTTCAGTTGGTACATACCTTCCGGTAACTGACTGATGTTGAGCTGTGGGCGATTGGTGAATGTCTTCACCGTGCGTCCCTGCATATCGCATACCACCAAGAGGTCTGCGTCGAAGAGGTTACGCTGAGGCACAGTCAGCAGTTTTCCGTTATTAGTCAGCAATTCTGATGAGGCTGCCATCACTATCGGCTTCTTGGTGTCCGAATAGATAGGCGCACTCTCGTTGCCATAGCGGTCTATCGCCGTGATGGCGTAGTGTAACGGGCGTTGTTGCTGATGGCGACGGATGCTTAGCTGCTGCTTGAAATAGCGTGTAGCTATCAGGTTTTCGGCCTTTGTGATGTCCACCTGCTCCTCTGTTGAGGCATAGACATTATATAATAGGTAGGGCCCGTCGCTACGATCTGTTGCTCCGCTCCATCTCAGGTTGTCGCCCTTTGAGGTGCGTTCTATCTGTAGTTGAGTGGGTGCCGTTGGCGCTATACTCTGTGCCCATGTCATAGGCGGAATGAGTGCCGGATAACGATCGTTTTTCAGCATATGGTCGTAGATGCCTTTCACATTGTCCAGTAAGAACTTGGTGCGGAAGTGACAGTGGCCGATGCCTAAGTCGCGTGTTACGCTCAGTTGGCGCTTCACCTCGTTTAGTGGCCAGTTGCGCTCGCGTGGATGCAACATATAGGTGCCCAGTCCTGAGATTATCATGCGTCCATAGCTCTGTTCCTGCCAGTCGATGGCAAAGGGGTAGAAGTTGTTGCCCGAGAAATACATCATGGGGTAGAGCTGATCCATCAGTCCTTCGCGCAACCATCCCTGTGCGTCCTGTCTTACACGACTATAGGCATTCCATCCGTTAGAGCGATAGCGCGACAGGTCGCCCGATTTTCCTATTGGCGAACAACTCATCTTTACCCACGGCTTGTGTATCTTTACGCGCTCGTTCACTCGTCTAACGATGCGAGTAATATTCTCGTGGTTCATGCTTCCCTTCCATGTCTCGGGGTAGCGGATATAGTCCAGATGAATGCCGTCAATGTCGTAGCGAGTGGTTATCTCCTCGCAGATGTTGGCGATGTAATTGGCTGTTCCGTATGCTTCAGGGTTCATGTAACCTTCCTCTCCAATGCGCTTAACCAGAGAGGGATATCTGCTTCGCACCCATTTACATCCCGTTGTGTTCCACTTGCCTATGGGGATAGCCACCACCCATGCATGAATCTCCATGCCGCGACGGTGACATTCGTCGATGGCAAACTGTAGTGGGTCGTAACATGGCGTCTTTCCGGGTACACCCGATAGACTGCCTTCCCATGGTTCTAAGTCAGAAGGATATGTCGTAGTGGCGCGCACACGAGTCTGAAATAATACCGTATTCACGTTGATGGCTTTCAGTTGGTCTAGTATGCGGCACAGGTCTTCCTTCTGTCGCTCTATGCCCATACCGTCGTGGGCATAGTTCTTAGGCCAGTCAAGCCCACCGAGTGTGGTCAGCCAGACGGCACGTACTTCGTATTTAGGTTGCGCTGAGAGGACGGTGAGCCAACAACAAAGTAGTATGAATAATGTATATCGTTTCAAATTTTTTATCATTTTGTTTGCAAAGATACAAATAATTATCCATTATCAATTGCCAATTCTCAATTATTTCGTATCTTTGCACGAGTTTTATAAAACTAACACCGAAAAAATGATTTCATTTTTGTTGAGCCTTGTGGCTCTTTTGCTGGGTTATCTCTTTTATGGCCGATACATTGCCAAGGTATTCGGTCCCGATGACCGTGTGACGCCAGCTGTAGCTAAAGCCGACGGACTAGATTACATTGCCCTTCCCAACTGGGAGGTGTTCATGATTCAGTTTCTGAACATTGCCGGTACGGGTCCTATCTTTGGTGCCATTATGGGTGCCAAGTTTGGTCCTGCTGCCTATCTCTGGATTGTGCTTGGATGCATCTTTGCAGGTGCTGTTCACGACTATTTATCGGGTATGCTTTCTATGCGCCATGGTGGCGTGGGTCTGCCTGAGCTTATTGGTAAGTATTTGGGTAAGACCACCAAGTCGGTGATGCTCGTTTTCACCGTATTACTGCTTATCATGGTGGGCACCGTGTTTGTCTATTCGCCTGCCGAGGTACTGCATACCATGGGTGGTGAAACTATGATGTGGGTAGCTATTATCTTCTTCTACTATATCATTGCCACCATGCTGCCTATCGATAAGATTATCGGTAAGTTCTATCCCATCTTTGCCTTTTCGCTTCTCTTTATGGCTGCAGCTCTGATGGTCGTATTGCTAATCAAGATGCCGCAGCTGCCTGAGTTGTGGACTCACCTATATAATATGGGTAAGGAGGCACAACCCGACAAGTGGACTGATGCCATCTTCCCAGCCCTGTTTATCACCATTGCCTGTGGAGCTATCTCTGGTTTCCACGCCACTCAGAGCCCTTTGATGGCGCGCTGTCTGAAGAGTGAGAAGATGGGACGCCCCGTGTTCTATGGTGCTATGATTACCGAGGGTATGGTAGCACTCATCTGGGCTACTGTTGCCTCATGGTTCTTCTATGCCGACCCCACACCAGGCTATGAGCTGATTGTTGGTGCCGACAAGGGCTTCTACACCTCTGCACCTGCTGTGGTTAATCTTGTTTGCAATGACTGGCTTGGTGTGGTAGGTGCCGTCTTAGCTATGCTGGGTGTTGTGGCAGCTCCTATTACCAGTGGTGACACAGCCTTCCGCTCTGCTCGCCTCGTTGTTTCTGAGTGGCTGAAGCTCGACCAGCGCCCCATCCGCAAGCGCCTCTATATCTGTATTCCCATGTTTATCAGTTCTATCCTGATGCTTGTGTGGCAGATTGAGAATCACGATGGCTTTAATACCGTCTGGCAGTATTTCGGTTGGAGCAATCAGGTGCTGTCCGTCTTCACCCTATGGACGCTCACCGTCTATCTTGTGCGCAACAAGAAGCCCTTCTGGTTTACCCTTGTTCCCGCACTCTTTATGACCACCGTCTGCACCACCTTCCTCTTTGTTTCTAAGCAGGCCTTCGCGCTTTCTGCAGACATTGCTTATCCGCTTGGTGCCGCATGCTTGGTGATAGCAGTCGTGTGGTTCTCCCTTTGGTATCGTAACGAAAATAAAACAAACAAATAAATATAGTATCTTATGTTAAGCATTGATTTTTACAGACCAAACTACGACATGGACGTTAAAGAACTAGTCGATAAGTTGATTGACCTCTCATTTGCAGAGGATATTGGTGATGGCGACCATACTACCTTGTGTTGTATTCCTGAGGATGCGATGGGCAAGAGCCATCTGCTGATTAAGGAAGACGGCATCTTGGCAGGTGTAGAGGTAGCTAAAGAGGTGTTCCATCGTTTCGATCCCACCATGCAGGTAGAGGTGCTGATGCAGGATGGTACTCGCGTCAAGAAGGGCGACATCGCTATGATTGTTACTGGTAAGACACGCTCACTGCTGCAAACAGAGCGCCTGATGCTCAACATTATGCAGCGCATGAGTGGTATCGCTACCATGACCGATAAGTATGTGCAGCACCTGAAGGGCACCAAGACCCGTGTGCTTGACACCCGTAAGACTACTCCTGGCATGCGTATGCTCGAGAAACAGGCTGTAAAGATTGGTGGTGGTTGCAACCATCGCATCGGACTCTTCGATATGATTCTGCTCAAGGATAACCACGTAGATTTTGCTGGTGGCATCGTCAATGCTATCGATCGCTGTCATGCCTATCTCAAGGAAAAAGGACTAGACCTGAAGATTGAGATTGAGGTACGCTCGTTCGACGAGTTGCAGCAGGTACTCGACCATGGTGGCGTAGATCGCATCATGCTCGACAACTTCTCTGTAGCCGACACCAAGAAGGCTGTTGACATCATTGCAGGTCGCTATGAGACCGAGTCGTCTGGTGGCATCACCTTTGATACCATCCGCGACTATGCCGAGCAGGGGGTTGACTTTATCTCTGTTGGTGCCCTTACACACTCTGTCAAGGGTCTCGATATGAGCTTTAAAGCATGCTGATTACGTTTGGTGAGTGGTATTTGGAGAATAGTCTAAGCTCAGAAGCATTTCTCCACTCACCTTTCACCACTCATCAATGTCCAACGCTGGTTGTGTTCGGCGCTTTTTCCGCCGATAATTAGGCATTAACATGAAGTATTCCTGGATATTATTTATTTCTGTTATTCTTTACTCCTGTGGCGATGATAATGTTCAACGTTCATCGTTCAACGTTCAATGTGACTATCGCTCTCCGGTAGACTACGATATTGTCCTTGCCGGCAACTTTGGTGAGCCGCGCCCATTCCATTTTCATGGAGGTATTGATGTGAAGACCGAGAACCGAGAGGGCAAGCTCATCTATTCTATTGCCGATGGCTATGTCTCGCGCCTCACCGTCAATATGTACGGTTTTGGCAATGCTATCTATGTAGCTCATCCTGATGGTAATACTAGTGTCTATTGTCACCTCAAACGCTTTGCCGACCAGTACGAAGCCCTCCTGCATCGTACGGGTAGAGGTGATACGCTATCAATAGTTTTCCCTGCCGATAAGTATCCCGTCCATGCTGGCGACCTCATCGCCATTAGTGGCAATACCGGTCATTCTACGGGCCCACACCTCCACCTCGAGCTCCACGACACCCGTACATGGGCCATGCGCGACCCCTTAGACAAACTAGCATCCGTTATTAGCGATACCGTAGCTCCACAGGCTCACTCCTTCATGGCCTATCCCATGGATGGCGAAGGCGTGTTTAATGGAGGCTTTTCTAAACAGACCTTCGGCTTTGGCGCACCCGACATCAAAGTACAACATTCAACATTTACTGTTCAACGTCAATTTACCGTATGGGGCAGGGTTGGCTTTGCTCTGTGGGCAGACGACTATAGCGAGAAAACCTACAACCACTATGGCATTCGTCAAACCCGCCTCTTGGTAGATGGATGCGAGGTTTTTCGCTCTGTTGTCGATAGCATCCCCGTTAGTTGTCAGCCAGAGGTCAATCATTGGGGCGACTACGACCATTGGCGTCGCACCCACATATGGTATATGAAGTCTTTCCGTGAGCGCGGTGTCCGTCTACCCGTGTTACACACCAATTTCGAGCAAGGCGTTGTCTGTTTCGACCAAGAGCGCCTCTACGAGCTT
This sequence comes from Prevotellaceae bacterium MN60, assembly GCA_900199555.1. Classification (GTDB taxonomy): domain Bacteria; phylum Bacteroidota; class Bacteroidia; order Bacteroidales; family Bacteroidaceae; genus Prevotella. The sequence continues at coordinate 206,291 of FZQZ01000002.1, read as the reverse complement.
ACCTATATCCTTACCGACTATTACGGCAACGAGTCGCGCTATACGTTCCATGTACGTGGTGAGCGTTTCCCAGGCATCAAGGCTCGTCCTCGCCGTCAGCTCCTCAACAAATACCTCCTCTGGTATCAGTGCCTCTGGCCACGCTACAGCTTCCAGCATCTTTAGGTCAAAGAATCGTAAGCCATATTAGGCTATATGTATAGAAAATATACAGGTACAATCTTATGACAAGAAGTGCCTTACAGAAAATTTTTGCTTGAAGACTTGAAAGTAAGAAAATTTACGTTTTTCTTTGGAACTATGAAAAATTATTTATACCTTTGCACCATAAACATATAACCTATACACACATAACAATGAAACAGAAACTTTTAACCGCACTGCTATTTGCTGCTCTTTGCCTACACACAGCATCAGCACAGATAGCTACTCCCAACCTGAAATGGGGCAAACCAACTGATGTAGAACTGAATATGACGGAATATGCTGCCGACAAGGAGGCTAAAGCCGTTGTGCTCTGTCATCTGACTACCGTTAACTACAAGATGGATCTGTATAACTATACAGTAGACTATCAGGTGAAGAAACGTATCAAGATTCTTGCTGACGACGGTAAGGACTTTGCTAACATTACCATACCATTTATCTCTAATGGTAAGGAGGATATGCTAGAGAGCATCGAGGACTTCAAGGCTACGGCATTCAACGTGGTGAATGGCAAGGTGGTGAAGACGAAGATAGGAAGAGAGGCTATCCATGAGGAGCGCATCAATGAGGACTTCATGCGTGCAAAGGTGGCTATACCACAGGCTAAGGCTGGTACCATCATTGAATATGAGTTCACTCGTCATAGCAACGTGTTCTTTCATATCTTTGACTGGGAGGCACAGGAGGAGATTCCCGTGGTGTTCGCTCAGTACAGACTGGAGATTCCTGCTTATTTCGTGTTCAACGTAGAAACAAGCGGTATCTATAAGTTGGAGGCAGCTCACTCGGTGGGTAGTCTGACCTTCCAGCCCAGCAGCGACAACATGACAAGAGCGGCGACTTGTAAGACGAACGTGTATCTCTGCACAGGTCGTAACTTGCCTGCACTGAAGAAGGATGACTATGTGTGGAGTGAGCGCGACTACTTGACGAAGGTGACTGCCGAGCTGAAGAGCTATGCTACGGGTAGTGGCAACTATCGCGAGACGAGAAAGACATGGGAGCAGGTGGACGACATCCTGGCTAAGCACTCGGATTTTGGCGCACGACTGAGCGAACATAGCAAGTATCGTGATGAGCTGATGGCTGCTGGCATCCCCGCCATGACGGATGTAAAAGAAAAGGTGGCTGCCACGCTGACAATGCTGCGAAAGAAGCTAGCATGGAATGGCGACTACGATGTGATGGCTCACTCGGCATCAGAGGTGATAAAGAAGGGCAATGGTACGAGTGGCGACCTGAACATGATATTGCTCAATATGCTGAATGATGCGGGCGTACAGGCTTGTCCGATGGTGCTGAGCACACGCCGTCATGGCAGACTGCCACAGACTTATCCTAGCTTAGACAAGTTGAACACCTTTGTCGTGGCTGTGCCCAATGGTGCATCATGGCTCTATGTAGATGCTACTGCTCCCGATGGTTATGTGAATGTGCTAGACCCCAACCTGTACGTAGAGCAGGCTCGTCTGATTCAGAAAGGCAAACCCAGTCAATGGGTGAACCTGCAGAAAGTGGGCGAGGCGAGAACACAGGTAGTGGTAGATGGTGCCATTTCGGCTACAGGCGTGTTGAGTGGCGAACAGACCACCATCTATACGGGTAATGCTGCTCTCAGTGAGCGCAAGGCTTTCCGCGAGGCTGGCGATAGTGCTACCTTCGTGGCTAAGAAGGCTGAAGGATATGGCGTTGAGATTAGCAGTTGTGAGATAACCGGTCATAAGGGCTTTGCACCTGCAGTTAACGAGGTTGTCAAGTTTAGCAAGCAGGGCGAGGTGGCCTCAGACCACATCTATATCAATCCATTTACGGCATACCCCATTCGCACTAATCCATTCTTGGAGACGGAGCGCGTGCTGCCTATAGAATTTCCCTGCAGACAGTCGTTCAGCCTGACGATGCGCCTGAAACTGCCTGAAGGATGGGCGCTGGAAGAACTGCCTAAGAGTACCAGAATCACCAGCGAAGACAAGAGCATGAGCGGACAAATTACATATAATCTAGCAAGCGAGGACCAGCTGTCTGTTCAGGTGCAGTTCCGTTTGGGTAATGTGATCTATGCAGCCAATAAGTATAAGACGCTGCGCGAGATGTTTGACCAACTGGCTAGTCGCAGCAAGGATATGCTGGTGCTGAAGAAGAAATAAACCGATAGCATGAGAGGAGAAACACTTCTGACAGTGCTGTTTGCCGCAGTGATACAGGCTACAGCACAGGTGGCTATCGTAGAGGAATCGACAACACAGGTAGACTGCTATAGCAGCACGAATGCTGTGGTGCATTATAAAGAGGTGACCACCATTCTCAACGAGCATGGAGCCGACCTCGCTACGTTTGTATGTTGGTGTAGCAAGCACGACAAGCTGACCAACTTCAAAGGAGTGGCAACGGATGCCACGGGACGTGTGCTGCGTAAGTTTAGAGAAGGTGAGCTGAAACAAACCGAATACTCCCAGTATCTGGCTGTCGATGACTATAAGATGTTCTTAGAATATACTCCACCCGTATATCCTATCACCATCACTTACGAGTGGACCATGGAGAGCCGCGATAATTTGATTGAGTTTCCGAGATTCTGTCCGCAGACAGGTTACGACATCAGTGTGAAGAAGGCCACCTATAGGCTGACGGCTCCCAAGGATATCACCATCCGTCATGCACTACTGAACATAGATAAGACTCCCACCGTATCGGCAGACGGGAAGACACTTACACTGGAGCTGGATAACCTGCCTGCCCTGAAATATGAGCCGTATTCCAGACCACTGCGCGAGCGCATACCTATGGCTTATTTCGCTCCGGAAGACTTTACTTATTATGGTAAGAAAGGCTGCTTTAAGAGTTGGCAGGATTACGGCAAGTGGGAGTATAGTCTGATTAATGGGCGAGAGACACTGCCCGACGATGTCAAACTGGAAATACACCAGATGACCGACCATCTTGCCACCGATAGAGAGAAGGTGGAGGCACTATACAAGTATCTGGGAAAGACCACACGCTATGTGGCTATCTTGTTGGGCATTGGTGGACAACAGCCGGCGCCGGCAGCAAATGTATGCAAGAGTGGCTTTGGCGACTGTAAGGGCTTGTCAAACTATATGCGTGCGATGTTGAAAGAGGTGGGCATCCCCTCCAACTATACCACCATCAGTACCAACAACCGCCGACTACTCAAAGACTTTGCCAGTGTAGGACAGATGAACCACGTCATTCTACAGGTGCCACTAAAAGGCGATACGCTATGGCTGGAGTGTACCAATCCACAACTGCCATTGGGCTTTGTGCACGAGGATATTGCCGGACATGACGCTATAGTGGTTAATGAGGCAGGAGGAGAACTCGTGACGCTGCCCGTATATCCTGATACCGTTAACCTGATGCGCAGTACTATCCGTATAGAACTAGAGAACAAGGGAGCTGCCAATGTCACACTCCATCAGGAAACAAACAATGGTCAGTATGAAAACCAAATGCCCTTGTTGCGTATGGATGAGAAAGAGCGTCAGAAGGTGTTGCAGCGTATCGTTCGCGTGCCACAGGCGGAGATTGGTAAGATTGATGTTCGAGAAGACGGCGCTACTGTTATATTGGATGCTGAGGTAAATAGTCAGATGTATGCCTCTGTCACAGGTCAGCGTCTCTTCGTTCCTGTGTGTCCTATTCACCGAGGATATAGCGCCCCCAATGCCATCGCTAACAGAAAAGAGGATGTGTGGGTGGAGGAAGGTTATGTAGACGAGGATAATATCACCATCGCTATCCCAGAAGGATATGAGGTGGAGGCAATGCCCAAAAACTTAATGATAGAAAAGCCTTTCGCATCCTTCTCGTTGTTGGTATTGCCTGGCGAAGATAGTATCAAGGTTATCAATCGTTTAGTCATGAAGTCTGGACAGTATGATAAGTCTTTGTATCCTGAACTCATTGACTTTATCAAAACCATTAGTAATGCCTACACACAAAAAGTAGTGCTGAAGAAGCTAAGCGAATAAGGCGCTTCGCATTTCGCTTTGCTAGTGAATAGACAATAGTGAATAAAAAAGAAAGAGCCGTTCTCAGTAGTGAGGCGGCTCTTTAGTGTTTAATCTATAATGCTTATTTAGATTCCTTTCTTTTGGAGTTCTACGTCCATCTGCTCCTGCAGCTCGCGGGCCTTCTGGGCAGCGACATCGGCGAAGTCGGTACCGTTGGAGGCGAAGATGATGCCACGAGAGGAGTTGACGAGAAGACCGCAGTCAGCATTCATACCATACTGACATACTTCTTCGAGACTGCCGCCCTGTGCTCCAACGCCTGGAACAAGGAGGAAGTGGTCGGGAACAATCTTGCGGATGTCTTCAAACATCTTGCCCTGTGTGGCTCCTACCACATACATCATGTTGTCTTTTGTGCCCCACTGCTGAGAGGTTTTCAATACCTTCTCAAACAGGCGCTCGCCATCGGCATCCTGCATCAGCTGAAAGTCGTGAGAACCCTTGTTGGAGGTCAGCGCCAAGAGGATTACCCACTTGTCCTTATAACCGAGGAAGGGCGTAACGCTGTCTTCACCCATATAGGGGGCTACGGTGAGGGCATCTACCTGTGAACTGCCCTCAAAGAAGCTGCGGGCATACATGGCAGAGGTGTTGCCAATGTCACCGCGCTTGGCATCGGCAATGATGAAGTGGTTAGGGTAGTTCTCGCGGATATATGCCACCGTCTCCTCGTAGGCAACCATACCGTTGGCACCCAGCGACTCGTAGAAGGCCAGGTTGGGCTTATAGGCCACACAGTAGGGTGCTGTGGCGTCGATGATATACTGATTGAAGAGCATCAGTGCCAATGAGTCGTCATACTCTTCACCGTCTTCCAAGTCGGCTTTACACTCGTCAATGACACACTGTGGAATCTTCTTGATGTCGGGGTCGAGACCAACGCAGAGGAAGGTGCGCTTGTCGCGAATTTGCTTGATTAGTTCTTTTCTTTCCATTTCTGAATGAGATTAATCATAAAATATGAGATGATGTAGCCGATAATCCAGGCAGGAAAGAATACTGCTAAATTTAGCCACACATTCTCTCTTACATTGAAATAATCGACAGCAACTTCTGCAGTAAACACTGCTATAAAGATGCAAAGAAAGCCTTTCCATCCAATATCCTGGAGGGATTTCTTAAAACCTTCTTTTGTCCATTGCTTTTTAACTTCTTTCCAGAATTCCATGTTGTCTAGTTCTTGAATGCTTAAACTATCTTATAAAAACTCCCCTCCTATGGGGAGGGGATGGGGGTAGGCTTTTATAGCTCCGTTTCTTTCATGCGCTCTGCATTCTCCGCTACAGTGAGGGCATCAATCATGGGTTGGATGTCGCCACCGAGGAATCCTTGCAGGTCGTGGGTGGTGTAGCCGATACGGTGGTCGGTAACACGGCCCTGTGGGAAGTTGTAGGTGCGAATCTTGGCTGAGCGGTCGCCCGTAGAGACGAGGCTCTTACGGCGAGAGGCGATGTCGTCCATATACTTCTGGTGCTCCTTATCATAGATAAAGGTATAGAGGCGCGAGAGGGCACGCTCCTTGTTCTTGGGCTGGTCGCGCGTCTCGGTACACTCAATCAGAATCTCTTCGGTCTCGCCCGTATTGGGGTTTTTCCACATATAGCGCAGGCGCACACCCGATTCTACCTTGTTTACATTCTGACCACCAGCACCACTAGAGCGGAAGGTGTCCCACTTGATTTCACCCTCGTTGACGTGTACCTCAAACTTGTCGGCCTCAGGCAATACGGCAACGGTGGCAGCAGAGGTGTGCATGCGGCCCTGCGTCTCGGTGGCAGGAACGCGCTGTACACGGTGAACGCCCGACTCATATTTCAGCGTGCCATAGACATCGGCACCAGATACGGCAAAGTCGATCTCCTTGAAACCACCCACTGCACCCTCGCTGACACTGGTGATAGAAAGCTGCCATCCCTTAGAGTCGCAGTAGCTCTTGTACATTTTAAAGAGGTCGCCAGCAAACAGCGCAGCCTCATCGCCACCTGTTCCGGCGCGAATCTCCATCTGCACATTCTTGGCATCCTCGGGGTCTTTTGGAATCAATGCAATCTTTATTTCCTCCTCCAGTTTAGGCTGCAGAGCCTCGTTCTCCGACAGCTCCTCGCGAGCCATCTCCTTCATCTCTGGGTCGTCTTCATTGGCAAGAATATCCTTTGCCTCACGAATGCTGTTAAGACAGGCAATATAACGCTTGCGAGCATCCATGATGTCGCCCAGGTCCTTGTATTCCTTTGTCAACTTGACAAAGCGCTGCTGGTCGGCAATCACACTTGGGTCGGTAATCAGTGTTGATACCTCTTCGAAGCGTGCTTCCAAACCATCCAGTTTCTGTAAAATACTGTTATTCTCCATAATCGGGTGCAAAATTACGAAAAATTTGAGAGAAAAATACAAGATATTAAAAATAATTTGTATCTTTGCAGCGCACAAGAGTAAGGGAATGGGGTGAGAATCCCCAACTGTCCCGCAGCTGTAAGCAACTAAATACGGGGTGAACACGAAGTCACTGATATTATTGGGAAGACGTTTGCTCCTTAAGTTGTAAAGTCAGAAGACCTGCTTGTGCATCAATCGCTGTTGACGCCCTCTGGGGTTAGGGCCCACAGCGGAATACGTGTATTATTATATAAGTCTCGTGGAGACTGTTGTCGTGAGACAGGTCGGTCTCCCCCTTTTTATTAAACTTAGAAGGTGAAAACGATATGAATAAACGTCACGCGGTGCTATTATTGTGCATCCTCGTTCCGTTTGCTGCGGCCTTTTCGCAACAACCATCACGTCTAGACTCACTACAACAGGTGGAGGAGATAGAGGTGTATGGAAGGAGACCGTTGGCTACATCACAAACCTTGCGCGGAGCAGACCTGCAGGCATTGTCCACTACATCGGTGGCTGATGCGCTGAAGTATTTCTCTGGCGTACAGATAAAAGACTATGGCGGACTTGGTGGACTAAAGACCATCAATGTGCGCTCGATGGGTGCCCAGCATGTGGGCGTCTATGTGGATGGCATACGTATCACCAACGCTCAGAATGGTACTGTTGACCTTGGAAAATTCTCGCTCTCGTCGATGGAAAGTGTATCGCTATACAATGCCAATAAACTTGATAACTGTCAGTCGGCCAGCGAATACGCGTCGGGCGCTACAGTATATATGCGAACCAAAAGACCCACTCACGACTCTCTTTCCGTGCAACTTCGACGAGCCTCTTTTTCTACCTATATGGCTAAGGCCAACGCCCAGTTTGCTTGGCGCGGCTGGAGCGGATTTGTGGATGGCGAATGGTGTAAGTCGGAGGGGGATTATCCGTTTCGTTATCATTCAGAATACGAGGATACGATTGGCCGACGAGCCAATAGCGATATCCGCTATGGTCGCATAGAGGGTGCCTTGTTTAAAGGTGGCTTTTCGTCACACTTATATTATTATGACTCGGAAAGAGGATGCCCGGGTGGTATCGTGAGGCGACTGAGCGACAAGTATATCAATGTGGGGCGCGAGTGGGATCGCGACTTCTTCGTGCAAGCCAGTTATCAGCAAGAGTTCTGGGGCCACCATCGCGTGAAGGCTAATGCGAAATATACCAACGAATATCTGCGCTATTGTACCGACTATCCCGAAAATCAGAATACGGCACGCGTCAACAACCACTATCGTCAGGAGGATGTCTATGGCGCACTGTGCTATGGTTATATGCCGTGGTCGTGGCTCTCGCTCTCTACAAGTTATGACGTGCGCTATAGCAAGTTGCGTGCCGACCTGAAGCGCTTTGACCATGTGTTCCGCTTAGACCAAAAAGAGGTGTTGGCGGCACAGATGAATCTGAACGGCATACAAGCTGCTGTATCCATGCTACATCAGCACCTGCACGACTTTACCTTTGTGCATGCTGGTGCTGCTGACCCCTTAGACCGATGGACACCTGCCGTATCGCTGGCATATACCATCAACCCCAATAGGTCGAAGCATGAGCTGACACTGCGCGCATGGTATAAGAAGATATTCCGCGCACCTACGCTCAACGACCTCTATTATACGCAAGTGGGCAACCGCAACCTGCAACCTGAATATACCAAGCAGTGGAATCTGGGCATAGAGTATCACTCCACACTCCTCGTCACTCACCATTCACCACTCACCATATCGCTCCAAGCCGACATCTATCAGAACAAGATAGAAAACCGAATAGTTTGTCTGCCACTGAAGGGCACCTATACGTGGACGATGATGAACTATGGCTATACCTTCTGTCAGGGACTGAATGCTACGGCTACGGCTCGCTACGCTATTGGCGACTGGCAGTTCTCGCTGTTGGGTTCACTGACGTGGCAGCGTGACGTAAATCGCACAGATCCCAATGATGAAGATACCTACGATAAGCCCATCTGCTATTCGCCAACATTGTCGCATAGCATCACGGCCATGGCTATGTGGAAGGGCGCTTCGCTCACCGTTTCCCACCTCTATGTGGGTGAGCGTATGTGGAGCTATGCCGACCCCGAAGATATGTTGGAGCCCTATCATAATATCGATGCCAAACTATCATATAGCACCACTGTGGGCAAGACCATGGTAGGCGCTTGTCTGGAGGTGATAGATCTGTTGGACGAGCAGTATGAGCATATCCCTCGCTATCCCATGCCGGGAAAAAACTATAAACTAACCCTATCATTCGGAATATAATGATGACGAAAAAATACATACTACTATCCCTGTCACTGCTGCTGGCTATAGCCATCGTAGCACAAGAGAAGCTGATTGTGGTGAACGAGGGTAATTGGCAGTCAGATAATGGTAAACTGACCTATTTTGAGGATGATCATGTGGTAAGCAATCAGTGGTTTCGCGATGTGAACGGTAAGAAGATTGGCGACACACCAAACGATATCATTCAGGTAAATGACAACCTGATAGCCATTGCCATCAACTGGTCGAACATCGTACAGTTTATCACGCCCGAGGGTAGGGAGGTAGTCGCCATCGAGGATATTCCCAACAATCGCAAACTCTGTTCAGATGGGCGTTATGTCTATGTCACCAGCTATGGACACGAGTGTGGCACGGTAAGTGGTATGAAGTATTTCAATAAGGGCTATGTGGCAAAGATAGACCTTACAACCTTTACGGTGGTGGCAGCTACGGAGGTAGGCTATGAACCCGAGGGTATCGCCCTATATAAGGGCAGACTGTTTGTGGCTAATACGGGTGGCTATGCGTTTGAAGAAGACCACGAATATGAGACCACGGTGAGCATCCTGAATGCAGAAACTATGCAGGTAGAGAAGACGATAGATACCCAACAAATCAACCTCTATGGCAAGTTGTCGCAGAGTGGGCGCTACCTCTGTATCAATTCGCCTGGCGACTACTACGATATCCCTGCAGCATGCATCATTCTGGACTGTGAACAAGCACTACAGGGAGTAGAAGAATGTTATGTAAGATTGGACTATGCCTCTACCTATAGTTGTACTACTTTAGATGGAAAATTTATAGCCATCGGCTCGCGTTTCTCATACTATACAAACGAGTATGAATTTAATTATGTGACGATAGACCCTGAGGAGGTGATGGCCAGTATGGGCGGTAGTGGTATAGAAGAACAGTTGCCTGGTACCCTGATGAATGATATTAAACAGATGGGAGCACCTTATGGTATCTATGTGAATCCCTATACCGGCTATATTTATGCTACGGATGCTTCCTCGTTTGCTTCTGCAGGCAGATTATATCAATGGTCGCCAGAGGGTGAATTGCTGGGTACACATAAGGTATATATCAACCCAGGGCATTTCCTTGCACTTCCACCCGATGGACATTTCACAGGTATCCAGAACAATGAAGTTGCTCATCAGCCGAACCACCAACAGTATAATCTACAGGGGCAGCGTGTGAAAGCTACTCAGCGTGGTACCCTCTATATCAGCGATGGTCAGAAATACATCGTGAAGTAACTTGTGTATAATTATATCTTTTATCAATAAAAATAAAAACATGAAAAAACTATTACTAAGTATCATGGCATTGGTAATGTTTTCGATAAACATTGCTGATGCGGCCAGCGTAAAGGTGACGATGAATAGTACATCGCCTACCATGAGTCTGGTGAACAAAGTAACGGGTGATGTTATTGATGTTGGTGAGCCTGCCTCACGCGTCTATTCGTTTGACGTTCCCGAAGGAGTTTATGTTCTTACGGCCTATGGAACCAATGCCGATGTCGTTAATGGAACAATTGACATCCATGTTACCAGCGAGGCTGACCAAGAGTTTACGGTGCTTACCTGTACTGCCTATGCAACTAATAGTGGTTGGGTGGTTGATACAGACTACACCGTTGAGGTGACTGTGAATACACGAGAAGGTGTAAAGCAGGACATTACCGTCGGCAACAGCGTTACTGCCAATCGTAAGACGTTCCTGGCTCTAAATGGTAACAGCTATTATGTACAACTGATTCCTAGTGAGGCGCATCAGGCTGAGGGCTACATGACGTTCTACAAGCAGGGTACGCTTACTGGTGGTATCAATGTGACGGGAGCTATCCCACAGGGAGCCGATTACACTGTAACGGTGCCTGTTGATGCAGAGTTCTTCTTGGGTATGAAGTTTAGCCATTATGTGGCATTTACCAAGATAGAGCCAAAGAATGTAGTAAACGAAGGTGGCAACAAAGTGCTGACCTATCACTTGGCCAACAACCAAGTATATAACTATCGTACTTGGAAGAGCGGAGGCCTGACACAGGGTGGCTACTTTAAGATGACACTGGAAGAGGCTACACGCCCAGCACTTGCTTTCACTAACGCCGATTATGAGGCCTTTGGTGCTAAGACTATCAAGCACGATGTGCAGTGGAATGGTGGTTATGAGACTGGTGACATTTTTGTGAATATCAACGAACGTGGACACCTGAAACTAAACGTAGGTGATACTTATGATGCTCTTGCTTTGCGCTCATGGGAGTTGACCGATAACTCTACCAACAACTATTTTATCGAGCCAGATTTCCACTATACAGTGATTAATCTTGATGGCACTCCCAGCACAGGCGTTATTGAAATAGAGAAAGAGGTAACAGACCCATGGGCAACTATCAAGGCCGTAGGCAATGGTACTGCTATCGTACTGGTTACCTATGATGCTATCGGTCTGAACTACTATAGTGGTACCACAAAGAACCCCTATATGGGTGGCGAATATTGGAGTGCTATATGGCCAGAGAATACTGCTGCCTATGTGGTAACAGTAGGTGGTGGCGCTACTACTATCGACCCCAATATGATTATCAACGAGGGTTATAACGAAGATGCCAAGAAACTGGCAGGTAAATTTGTGGATGCTGAACACGACGTATTCTACTATCTTGATACAGAAGAAGGATATGCCTATACCTTCAAGCCTACGGGCGTAGAGAATGTAGAGATAGCTTATCCTGTTATTGGTGAGCAAATGGCTACCTATAACGGCTTCGGAACTACAGGCGTGACAAAGAACGACGATGATTCTTATACCGTATTCTTAAAGGAAGGACGACAGATTGTCCGTCTGATCGATGCTGCAGGTAATGCGGTATATCAGGTACTGACAGCCAAGAAATGTCATCGTGAGATTACGAATGCTACACGTACAGGTAGTAAGACGTTTATCCCTGGCGACCAGGTGAAGATTCAGTATTCTGGACTGCGTCATCCTGCTAATAAGATGGCTGGTATCTATAATATGTCGGCCTATGTTACCTACAACGGAATACCTAATGGTACTTCGCTGATTCTGGGTAGTGGTCAATATACCTTTGGCTCTGCTGCTTCGGCTCAGGCTGTTACCATTACTGTACCTAATGATGCTAACAATGAGATCGTGATGAACGAGGGCGTTATTCAGGTGAATGGTTATGGTGATCCTATCGGTAACCATCGTCATACCAGTCGTATAGCTGGTCGTTCTCCCAACTTTACAGCTATTGCCCACAAAACATACTTCGGTGCTATTCCGGAAGTACATATTCCTATTGCTGAGGCTAAGCAGTTTATCATTCGTCTATTGTGCGAAGAGGAGGGTGTTAACTACACACTGACACGCTATGGCGAGGAGATTGCTGCCAATACAGATGGTACCTATACTGGTACCTATGGCGTATATGAGTTGACAGCCTCAAAGGACGGCTATCGCTGCTATCGTAATGCCTATCTTATTGCAGACAATGCGGAAGGTGAGCAGGATTTTGCTGTAACACTGACTGCTATGGATGCCACTGGATGGGATGGTCATACACAGACTGAGCCTACTGCAATAGAAAGCGTTTACCAGATTGGTACGGGTGCCGAACTGGCTTGGTTCGCTAATCATGTTAATGGCGGAGATTATAAGGCAAAGGCTGTGCTCACTGCCGATATCGATTTGGGTGATTATGCTTGGATTCCTATTGGTGGTGCAACCACTACTAAGGCTTATCAGGGCACGTTTGATGGTCAGAACCATACTGTTGGCGGTCTCTATATCAACAATGCTACTGCAACCAATCAAGGTCTGTTTGCTTATCTGAAGGATGCCACGGTAAGCGGTGTCACTGTAGATGGCGTGGTATCTGCTAAGCAGTATGTAGGTGGTATTGCTGGTCAGATGAACGCAAACGCTATTGTTGATCGTTGTGTAAACAAAGCTTATGTTAGCGGTACAAGCACCTATGTTGGTGGTATCACTGGCTATGTGGCTGTTGCAACAGCTAAGTTGACCAATAGCTACAACCTTGGTCAGGTAAAGGGTTCTACTAACTGTGGTGGTGTTGCTGGTTCAAATAATGCTACAGCCGTTATCGAGAATATCTTTAATCTGGGTAATGTAGAAGGTACTACCGTTGCTGCCTGCGTAGGTGGAACTACCAAGAAGGATAATGTGAAGAATGCCTTCGCTACTGCCGAGTATAACATCACTACTGCTCAGACCACTGTTACCAGTGAGCAGATGAAGTCTGGTGAGGTGGCTTATCTGTTGGGTGAGGCATTCGGACAGAAACTGGGAACAGATTCTCATCCTGTGATTGGCGGTGATAAAGTATATAAGGTTGATTATACCAGCAATCTCTCTGAAGAAACAGCATCTCTCTATACCAATGGCACGTTACCTGAGTTGGATGCTGTAAGCGGTTTGTATCCTACATGGCTTACTGCTATAGATGGTGAACCTGTCAGCGAGATTACAGAGGATGCTACACTGTATCTTAATTATGCAGCTGTCGTTGTAGATGCAAAGGTGGCAGACTTCGAAGATATCGAGGTTCCTGCAGATGGTCACATGAGCGTGACTACTGCTGAGGATGACGAACGCACCGACTTTGCCAGTGGTACCTATAAGTTTGCTACCGGTTGTATGCACGATTGGGATTACTGGTATTGGTTTGGTTATGCTAATCGTACTGATACAAAGTATGAGACTCTCGATGACCAGTGGAACAATATTGTAGGTGGTGGTTATAATAACTCTGCCAACTATGGTGTTGCTTATGCTGCTGCCTTCAATGGTCCATGCTATGTTGATGTGATGCATAATTCAACAGGTGCTGTGGTTCCTGGCTTCTATATCACCAACTCTTCTTATGCATACAGCTCAATGCTCAATGGCGATGGCTTTGCCAAGAAGTTTGAGAAGGGTGACTGGTTTAAGCTGACCATCACTGGTTACGATGTTGATGGCAATGAAACTGGTACTAAGGATTACTATCTGGCTGACCTGCGTGATCCAAGCAAGGCTTATATTATCAATGACTGGCGCTATGTTGACCTGAGTGGCCTGGGTAAGGTGAAGAAACTTGGCTTCGAACTTTCAAGTAGCGATAGTGGTGACTATGGTATGAATACGCCTGCCTACTTCTGCTTCGATAACTTCGGTGCCGAGGGCGAGGAAGTATTGCCAGAGAAGAACGTAGAGTTCCCACTCGTTGTTGCCGACTTCGAGAATCTGGAGGTTCCTGCCGATGGCCACATGAGTGTAACTACTGAAGAGGATGACGAGCGTACCGAGTTTACTAGTGGCGACTTCGAGTTTGCTACTGGTTGCATGCACGAATGGGATTACTGGTATTGGTTTGGTTATGCTAATCGTACTGATACAAAGTATGAAACACTCGATGACCAGTGGAACAACATTGTAGGTGGTGGTTATGATAACTCTGCCAACTATGGTGTGGCTTACGCAGCTGCCTTCAATGGTCCTTGTTATGTTGCTGTTAATAATCACGGAACGGGTGCTGTAGTTCCTGGCTTCTATATCACCAACTCTTCTTATGCTTATAGCTCTATGACCAATGGTGACGGCTTTGCCAAGAAGTTTGATAAGGGTGACTGGTTTAAGCTGACTGTTACCGGTTATGATGCTAATGACCAGGTTACTGGCACTAAGGATTACTACCTTGCTGACCTGCGTGATCCTAATAAGGCTTATATCATCAACGATTGGCGCTATGTTGACCTGAGTGGCCTGGGTAAGGTGAAGAAACTTGGTTTCGAACTTTCAAGTAGCGATAGTGGTGACTATGGTATGAATACGCCTGCTTACTTCTGCTTCGACAACTTTGGTGCCGAGGGCGAGGAGGTATTGCCTGAAAAGAACGTAGAGTTTGCCCTTGAGGTGGCTACTTTTGAAGATATCGAGGTTCCTGCCGATGGACACATGAGCGTAGCTACTGAGGATGATGAAGATCGCACCGAGTTTACTAGCGGCGACTTTGAGTTTGCTACCGGTTGTATGGTTGACTATGCTTCATGGTGGTTCTTCGGCTATGCTAATAGCACCGATACGAAGTATGAGACACTCGATGATCAATGGAACAACATTGTGGGTGGTGGATACGATGGCTCAGCCAACTATGGTGTTGCTTACGCCTCTTCTTATTATGGTCCTTGCAACGTAACTGTTCTCAATCATGCCGATGGTATTGAGGTTCCTGGCTTCTATATCACCAACTCGGCCTATGCACACAGTTCTATGACCAATGGCGATGCCTATGCCAAGAAGTTTGGAAAGGACGACTGGTTTAAGCTCACCATTACCGGTTATGATGCTGATGGAGAGGTGACAGGTACTAAGGACTTCTATCTCGCTGACTTGCGCGACGATAAGGCCTATATCATCAACGATTGGCGCTATGTTGACCTCTCTGGTCTGGGCAAGGTAAAGAAACTCGGCTTTGCACTCTCAAGTAGCGACAATGGCGACTGGGGTATGAATACTCCTGCCTACTTCTGCTTCGACAACTTTGGTGCCGAGGGCGAGGAGGTATTGCCTGAGAATAATGTTGTCCTCACCGGTATTCAGAATGCGAACACCGAGAATACGCAGCGTGCTGTTTACGACCTGAATGGTGTCAACAGACAGTCACTGCATCGTGGTCTGAACATTATCCGTATGGCTGATGGTACTGTACGTAAGGTTGTTGTGAAGTAATGAAACAATATCCTTATCTATTACTATGCACGGTCATCGTATGGCTGACTTCCTGTGGTGGGCAGAGTGCCCACCAGCAGGAGGGCGGCGATACGGTGGCTTTTCGTTATGCTCAGCGCATTACCATTGTCAAGCATAAAGAGTATACCGAGGTGTCGCTGGCTAATCCTTGGAAGGAAGGCAAACTGCTGCATCGCTATCTGTTGGTGCCTAGCAAGCAGGCTGTGCCCACGAATCTTCCAAAGGGCACTGTTGTGCGCACCCCGTTGCGCCGTAGTGTAGTATTCACCACCGTTCACTGTTCCCTGCTTCAGATGTTGCATCAAGAGCAGCATATCGCTGGTGTGGCCGACCTGAAGTATATTAAGATTCCCTATATCCACGAGCAGGTGTCTAAAGGCCGTATTGCCGATTGTGGTGACGGAATGAGCCCTGTGATAGAGAAGATTATCGATCAGCATCCCGATGCCATTTTCCTTTCGCCCTTTGAAAATTCTGGAGGCTATGGCAAGGTAGAAGAGATTGATATCCCATTGATAGAGTGTGCTGAGTATATGGAGGTGTCACCTCTGGCTCGTGCTGAGTGGATGCGCTTCTATGGTATGCTATTTGGTTGCGAACAAGAAGCTGACAGTCTGTTTGCTGAGGTTGATAAGAACTATCATGCTCTCCAGCAGTTGGCAAAGACATCGAAGGTTACCCGTTCGGTATTACTCGACAAGGTCACGGGTAGCGTGTGGTATGTGCCTGGTGGACGAAGCACTATTGGTCAGATGCTGCGTGATGCCGTTTGTTATTATCCATGGTCTGAAGATACCCATAGCGGTTCCGTACCCTTACCCTTCGAGACGGTGCTAGAGAAGGCTGGTGAGAGCGACATCTGGCTCTTTCGCTATAGCAATAGTCATCCCCTTTGCTTCCATGAACTGTACAACGAGCATGCAGGCTACTACCAGTTCAAGGCTCTACGCCAGCATCATGTCTATGGTTGTAATGTAGAGCTCTCCCTTTTTTACGAGGAGACACCCTTCCGTCCCGACTGGCTGTTGAGCGATTTTATACAAATGTTACATCCCGACATAACAAATCTGCCACCTTTGCGTTATTATCATCAGTTATATGATTAAAGAGAAGATCACGATATGGCTGATGATACTACTCATCGTAGTACTCTTCGCCCTCAACATCCTCGTAGGTTCCGTATCCATTCCTACGAGCGATGTTTGGCATATCTTATGGGGTGGAGAAGATGTCAAACCTTCTTGGCAATATATCATCCTCGAGTCGCGACTGCCGCAAGCCCTCACGGCCCTGTTGGCTGGTGGTGCCTTGGCTGTGAGCGGTTTGATGTTGCAAACAGCCTTTCGCAATCCCTTGGCTGGTCCTAGTATTTTTGGTATCAATAGTGGAGCTGGTCTTGGTGTGGCCTTAGTCATGCTGTTGTTGGGTGGCAGTATCTCTACTGGTTCTGTCTCCATCTCTGGCTTTGTTGCCGTCTTACTAGCAGCCTTTGTTGGAGCCATGATCGTGATGGCACTCATCTTCCTTTTCTCCACTTTGGTACGTAATAACGTGATGCTGCTTATCATTGGTATTATGATAGGCTATATCAGTAATTCGGCCATCTCGCTGCTCAACTTCTTTGCCACCGATGAGGGCGTCAAGTCCTATATGGTATGGGGTATGGGCTCCTTTGGTGGTGTCACAATGAAGATGATGCCCATTTTCTCTACCATTACTCTGTTAGGCCTCTTGGGGGCTGTTTTGCTCATCAAGCCTCTTAATGCCTTGCTGCTAGGTGATCGCTATGCTGAAAATCTTGGTGTCAATATTGTGCGTACACGCAACTGGCTACTTATAGTCACTGGTGTGCTCACTGCCATCGTTACTGCCTTCTGCGGTCCTGTAGCCTTTATCGGCTTGGCTGTGCCCCATATCGCTCGCCTGTTGTTACAGACCGATAACCACCGTTTCCTCCTGCCTGCCACCATCCTTATGGGCAGTTTGATTGCCCTCTTGTGCAATCTTCTGTGTGTGTTGCCAGGCGAGAGTGGGGTAATCCCTCTTAACGCCATTACCCCTCTTATAGGTGCTCCTGTCATCATCTATGTGATAGCGAGACGATAAAAGAAAGAAGGTGAAGCCTTGTATAGACTTCACCTTCGCATTGTTATCCTGAGAATTCGTTATCCGATTTTCTTTTTACTTAAAGAGCAATTGTGCAAACTGATAGAGGCTACGACGCCATGTCTGCCACTCGTGGGCAGTCTCGGGAGATACGTAGCTGTGAGCATTGATGCCAATCTCCTTAAGAGCCTTGGCTGCTTCGTCAACGCCCATATTTTCCTTGCCACCACAGCTCATGAAGAGTACCTTGTTGGTAGCCTTGAAGTCTTTTGCATCAGTCAACTCGTCGGGGCTGATTGTGCCACCGCTGAAGATACCAACGTAAGAGAAGGTAGTGGGGTTGTTGAGGGTAATACCGTGGGTCTGCATGCCACCCATTGAAAGACCAGCCATTGCGCGATGCTCGGTGTCAGCGATGACACGGTAGTTCTTCTCAACCATAGGGATGATATCCTTGATAAGGACTTCCTCGAAAGCTCCTCCCATGCGGCGTGCCATCTGAGCAAAGCCTGCACCACCCATGCCAGGACGAGGACCACGTTGACCAGGAGCACCCTGAGGACGTGGACCTTGAGGACGCTGTCCAGGAGCACCTTGAGGGCGTGGACCCTGAGGACGAGGACCACCAAAGCCCATAGGCTGTTCACCAGGACGACGAGCGTTAAGACCATTGTCCATGTAGATAATGAAAGGTACGGCCTTGCCTGCAGCAATCAGGTTGTCCATAATGATACCTGTCTTACCCTGTGCAGACCAACCAGTCTCGTTTTCACCCATACCATGCTGCAGATAGAGTACGGGGAATTTCTTGGTGGGATTAGAATAATACTCTGCAGGGAGGTAAACATAACCGTGACGCATTGACTGGGTAACGGTAG
Source organism: Prevotellaceae bacterium MN60 (assembly GCA_900199555.1). Lineage (GTDB taxonomy): Bacteria > Bacteroidota > Bacteroidia > Bacteroidales > Bacteroidaceae > Prevotella. Next base: position 187,601 of record FZQZ01000002.1, on the reverse strand, counting down.
AGTAGTAGTAAATCTCATTGATTGAACCCTGAGGAACGTTCTTTACAGTGTAGAAATCCTCATCTGCTGCAGGGATGTCGATACCGCTGCCCCAACGACTGGCACCATAATAGTACTTGCTGCCTGGATCAGGTACAGAAGCACCGTCAACCTCTAACTGATAGTAGTGGAAACCTTCGTCCTGAGGAGCAGATTCGCCAGTCCAAACGCCTTCTGCATCCTTTTTCATGTCGTACTTAACACCACCGATGTCGAGCTTGACACTTGTGGCCTCGGGAGCCTTGAGCTGGGCGCGAACCATACGCTGTGAGTTGACCATAGGGTACTGCTTACCCTCCTGATTGGTAGAAGCAGGCTTGAAGTCTTCAGTAACCTGCGCTGTGGCTGTCATGGCAGCAAAGGCTGCAGCCATCAAGAAAAGTTGTTTCATAGTTATGTATAATAATTAGGTTTAATAAACATTTTGATTTTTATGACGCAGAGACATGGCAAATGTCAAATGCTAAGCGCTGTTTGTTAGGGAACATTAACATTATGGCCATCGGAATATTGCAAAAAAGTTCGTACTTTTGCAATTGCTATGGAACAAAAACATACCCGTGAAGAGAAGATGGCTGCCTTTGGCAGAATGCTCGACGTATTGGATGCGTTGCGAGAGAAATGTCCGTGGGATAAGAAGCAGACGAACGAGAGCTTGCGCCCTAATACGATAGAGGAAACTTATGAGCTGTGTGATGCGCTCATGAAAAATGATGTGGCAGACATCTGTAAAGAATTAGGTGATGTGTTGTTGCACATTGCCTTTTATGCTCGTATTGGAGAAGAAAAATCGCAATTTGATATAGCAGATGTTTGTAATAAGCTGGTGGATAAATTGATATTCAGACATCCACACGTATATCATCCTTCACAAATTGGTGCCCCTAATCCACGCCCGTTGCCTTATGGTGAAGAGGATGAAGGTCGCGAATTTTCTAAGGTTAACAACGTAGAACAGGTGCTGGATAATTGGGAGCAGATTAAGCAGAAAGAGAAGGACGGTAATAAGACAGTGTTGGCAGGTGTTCCATTATCATTGCCCTCACTGATAAAGGCTTATCGCATACAAGACAAGGCCCGCCATGTGGGGTTTGACTGGAAAGATCGTGAGGATGTATGGACAAAGGTCCGCGAAGAATTGAGCGAACTGGAGGCTGAGTTGCAGCGCGAGGATAAGCAACACTCGGAAGAGGAGTTGGGTGACTTCCTGTTCTCTGTAATCAATGCTGCCCGTCTGTATAAACTGAATCCAGACAATGCGTTGGAGCATACCAATCAGAAGTTTATTCGCCGATTCAACTATATAGAGCAGCATAGCATCAAGGTGGGACGCCCACTAACCGAGATGTCGCTGGAAGAGATGGATGCGCTCTGGAACGAAGCGAAAAGCTTGGAAAAATAATTAAAACTGAAAACTAAGACTAAGATATGAAGAAGATTTGCATTTGTATGATAGTGGCTGCCGTAGTCTTGATGATGGGTAGCTGTGGCAATAAATCACAACAGGTGCCATTTGATAATGGTGACTCAACAGATTATGCTGTAGACTCAACGCTGTATGGTATATGCGGTGAGGGAACATCGATGAACTCATTGCAGATGATTACGGATACGGGTGATACGCTGACTATTGATATCTCGGCAGCTCGCGAGAAGGGAAAAGTGCTGGGAGGTCTGCAAGTGGGCGACCGTATGGCTGTGGTGCCCAATGGTGACAAGACGGAGGCGAAAATTGTAATTAACCAAAGTACCCTGTTGGGTAACTGGGTGATGCCTAATCCTATTGATGGTATCGACGAGGTGGGCATCAGAATCAAGGAGGGAGGCATTGCAGAGAGTATTGACCAGAGTTCTATCATCTATCGCACGTGGCGATTGGTTCATGGCAAACTCGAAATCGTATTGGTGCGCGATGGTGCTAACGATGTGGAAGAGCAGGAATACTATGATATAGTAAAGTTGCAGGCCGACTCTTTGGTATATTGTGATGAGGAAGAAACCTATGAGTATAGTCGTCAGAAACCTAAAGAGTCCTATGGTGAGGATATTAAGCTGGAGGACTCGAACGTGGAAGACTTTAAGATGTAAGCGCCTTGGAACCATTTAGAGTACATATCTTAGGCTGTGGCAGTGCATTGCCCACACTGAAGCATTTCCCATCGGCACAGGTGGTGGAGGTGCGTGGCAAGTTGTTTCTTGTAGATTGTGGCGAGGGTACGCAGATACAGTTGCGTAGGTCACGACTGCGCTTTACGAAGATTAGTGCAGTATTCGTGACTCATCTGCATGGCGATCACTGTTTCGGACTGATAGGTATGCTGAGCACTTTCGGACTCTTAGGGCGTACGGCTAAGTTGACAGTATATGCTCCGGCAGAATTAGCCGATATTCTGCAGAGACAGATAGATTTCTTCTGTCGTGACTTGGATTATGAAGTAGAATTCAAGGCTGTAGATACCACCAAACAACAGGTCATATATGAGGATCGCTCGCTAACAGTGGAAACGATACCATTACAGCATCGTGTGCATTGTTGCGGGTACCTGTTCCGTGAGAAACCATCGCTGGCTCATATTCGTCGTGATATGACAGACTTCTATGAGATACCTATCAGTCAGTTTAATAATATCAAGGCGGGTGCCGATTGGACCACTCCCGATGGTGAGGTGATACCTAACAGCAAACTGACAGAGCCTGCGGATACCCCGCGTAGCTATGCCTATTGCAGCGATACCCGCTATATCCCGACACTATATGAGCGTCTTAAAGGGGTAAGTACCCTTTATCATGAGAGTACCTATGGTGAGGATAACCTACAGATGGCAGAAAAATATAATCACTCTACAGCCCGCCAGGCTGCATTGGTGGCCCGAGAGGCAGGGGTGGGACAATTGCTGTTAGGCCATTATTCATCGCGCTATGAACGCGAGGAAGTATTGTTAAACGAGGCTCGTGAGGTGTTTGAAAATACCCGTTTGACTAACGAAATGGATGTTTTTGACGTATAATTGTTATTTTTTTTGCTGAAAATTTGGATTTTTCGCAGAGAATTTATAACTTTGCGGCAAATATATATATGCTGCGTATGAAGAAACCACTACTTATATTTACCTTGGTGATGAGCCTGACACTGTCTGTTCCTATGGGAATAGCAGCTGTAACTGTGGCTCCAGGCATCGAGGAAGTTGTCGATGAAGACATCACCATCACCGTCAATGGACAGGTGGTAACAGTGGTTGGCGGACAGGGTAAGACGCTTGAAGTAGTATCTCTCACTGGTCGCCGCGTCATGTCAGTAAAGGTAGAAAACCCTACTCAAAAGATTGAACTAAATATTGCAAAAGGTTGCTATATCTTAAAGATTGGAAAGGTAGTCAGAAAAGTTTCTGTTCGCTAATAGGACTACTTTCCTTGACCATAATGCTACTAACCAGCTGTGGCGAGGATACATATTTTAAGAACAAGGAAATAACAATGGAGGCGTTTTCTGATATGAAGGCGCCTGCGTTTGTTTTTAACCATCAGCAGATAGCTCAGCTGGTGGCTGAGATGGCGCGTCATACTCCTGTAGTAACCGAGGCAGACCGTCGTACGCGTGACTATTATACGCAGGGAAGTGCCGCTATGTTATGGATAGATCGTTGGGGCGTGGACCATCGGGCAGATTCTTTATTAGCAAAACTGCATCAAGTGGGCGAGATTGGTATGTCGGAGAATGCTTTCTGTGTATCTGATATTGAGCGCGACATACAGCAACTGCGCCAGTTGAATATAGGTGAGGGTAGTGATGATATCAATCACTTGGCTGCACGCTTGGAGTTTCATCTTACTAGAGCCTGCATGCGCTATGCCTATGGTCATCGCTATGGTTTTATCAATCCTAATCGTATCTTTAATCATCTGGACCCCGACGATAAGACGGATAGCTTGCGTCGTATCGTTCGCTATCGCGGATTGTTTGATGTGGACATGGACTATGCGCCAGCAAGTTATTATCAGACAGTGGCGCAGAAGATAACTCAAGATAGTATTGCAGAGTATCTGACAGAGATACAACCACACGGGAAATTGTATGACCAGTTGAAGAGTATGCTGAAGACGGCTTCCACCGACGAACAGCGTCAGCGCATCCTTTGCAACATGGAGCGCTGTCGTTGGCGACTGCATCATCCTATTCCTGAGACGGGCAAGCGCATCATTGTGAATATCCCTGCTTATCATCTTTATGCCTATGGCGGAGATACTACACTGCACATGCGAGTGGTATGTGGTGCGATGCGTACCAAGACACCCCTGCTGGCCAGTGAGGTGGAATGGATGGAGGTAAATCCCCAATGGGTTATTCCACAAAGCATTCTGGAGAAAGATGTGGTTCGACATGTAGGCGACAGTGCCTATTTTGCGCGCAACAAGTATAATATCTACGAACGTGCCACGAATAAGCAGATGGAGATAGGTGAGGTGACCAAAGCCATGCTGCTTAGTGGCAAATATCGTGTAGCCCAGCAGAGCGGTGACGACAATTCCCTCGGACGCATTGTGTTCCGCTTCAAAAACAAATTCTCCGTATTCTTGCATTACACATCTACGCCATGGGTTTTCCAGCGCGACTCACGAGCCATCTCCCATGGTTGTGTGCGCGTGGCAGAACCTTATGAGTTGGCAGCTTTTGTATTAGACAAGCCCGACGAGTGGTTGTTAGACCGCATTCGTATCTCAATGGGATTGTCTGCAATGACTGACCGTGGGCGCCAATATTTGCGTACGCATCAAAGTGAAGAGGACCATAAGTTGATAGGCTATGTGCCTGTAAAGCCTCACGTACCTCTTTATATAATATATTATACGTTGTGGCCCAATGAGCAGGGAACACTGCAAGCATGGCCCGATGTTTATGGTTATGATCGTGTTGTCTTACAACATCTGCAACCTTATTTGTCATGACGAAGAACGACGAACAATTGTTAATGCAGCAACTATCCGACCCTAAGACCCAACGAGTGGCCTTTGAACGGTTGGTGCGCGAATATAGTGAACCGCTATATTGGCAGGTGCGTCGTATGGTGCTCAATCATGACGACGCTGACGATATCATGCAGAATGTGTTTCTGAAAGCATGGTCGCATCTAAACGACTTTAATCGCGAGTCAAAGATTTCCACGTGGCTCTATCGTATAGCTGTGAATGAGAGTCTTGACTTTATCCGTCGCAAGAAGAATCAGCATGTGATAAGTACTGACGATGTGACGCAGGGCGTTTCGCAGTCGTTGATGGCAGACCGCTATTTCGATGGTGATGAAACAGCAGCCTTGTTGCAGGAAGCTATCTCACACTTGCCCGAAGTACAGCGCATGGTATTCAATCTGCGCTACTTTGACGAGATGAAATATAGCGATATCAGCGAGCTTCTACATACCTCTGAAGGAGCACTGAAAGCATCGTATCATATTGCGGTTAAGAAGATTTCTGAATTTTTTAAGTCGCACGATTAAACTTTTTGAATGATTATACGTCAAATACTAAAAAAAGAGGAGTATGTCAATGACTAACGAAGAAAAATACCTTAGAGAGAGAGTCGGGCAGGAGAACCACTTCCGTGTGCCAGATGGGTACTTCGACCAGTTCGCGACGCGCATGATGGCCCAGTTGCCTGAGCAGGCTCCAGTAGCGCGCAAGATATCAATATCTACTCGCCGTTGGCTATATGCTGCCGCATGTGTAGCTGCCTTGGTTGTGTTGGGTGTCTCCTTCCTTTTCCATCAGGAGGATCAGCAGCAGCAGGTTGCAGTTTCAGAGAGTTACATCGACGAGGCTGTTGACTATGCTATGCTGGACAATGCAGATATCTACCAGTTGCTGGCAGAGGAGTAAGGTCTTCTAAAAAACTTTGCACGATGATGAAAAAGTTTGTAATGATGAGCCTGCTCTTGATGCTGACCATAACGATGGCAGCACAGGAGAAGTTTTCACCCGAGAAATTTGAGGCTGACTTGAAAGCTTACATTTCAAAGGAAGCCGGTCTTACGTCGCAGGAAGCTGACAAAGTGTATCCTGTGTTCCGTGAGATGCGTGAGAAACAGCGTGTTGTCTATGATAAGATTCGCAAGATGGGCATGAGTAAGCCCGTTGGTGATGCTGCATGCAAAAAGGCTATCATAGAGTACGACAAGCTGAATCTGGAACTACGTCAGTTAGACGTTACCTATCACAAGAAGATGATACAAGTTGTTTCTGCCGCAAAGGTCTATGAAATTATCAAGGCAGAGAACAATTTTCATCGTGAGATGATGAAGGGATGGCAGCGTGGCTGGCAGCGTGGCGCCCCGCGTGGCGGTTGGCAGAATGGCTGGCAGAATGGCTGGCAGAATGGCTGGCAGAAGGGCAAATAGTCCTTAGGTCGCAACGCTCACAGTGAGGTTTGCGCGATGTGCAAACGTAGCGCCCGTGAAGCAATAACCAATGATGTGCCCGTGGAATATCTTCCGCGGGTATATTTTTTACCAGTTCCTGTTCTACCTTCAATGGCGTATCAGCTTTGTCTGCTACTAATCCCAAACGATGACTCACGCGGAATACATGGGTATCAACAGCCATGGCAGACTTGCCAAAGGCTACCGACTGGATAACATTGGCTGTCTTTCGTCCCACACCAGGCAAGTCGAGAAGCTGATTCATGTCTGAAGGCACTTCACCATGATGGCGTTCTACCAGCATTCGTGCCATCTGTACCAGATGTGCAGCCTTTGCGTTAGGGTAGGATACACTCTTGATATATTCCAATACCTCATCAACCTCAGCCTTTGCCATAGTCTGGGCATCAGGATATTGACGAAACAGTGCTGGCGTTACTTGGTTGATGCGCTTGTCAGTACATTGTGCACTCAGCACCACAGCCACTAATAACTGAAAGATGCTACCAAACTCTAGTTCGGTTTGCACCTCAGGCATCTCCTGACGGAAGTAGTTGAGAATCGTTTCGTAGCGTTGCTTTTTTGTCATCGTAATATTTTATTGGTTTTTCCTATCTCTCTTTCAAAAGAATTTGCTATCTTTGCATCAGAAGTTACAAACTATCTAAATTTATAGCTTATGAAAAATACTCCAACTCCCCACATCGGGGCTCAGTACGGCGACATCGCCGAGACTGTTATTATGGCGGGCGACCCGCTGCGTGTGAAACTCATGGCAGAGAAGTATCTGGAGAATCCTGTACTCTTCAATAATGTCCGTGGCATGCTGGGCTATACTGGCACCTATAAGGGCAAGCGCGTCAGCGTGATGGGCCACGGAATGGGTATGGCGTCTATCGGTATCTATACCTATGAGCTTTACAACTTCTATGGTGTGAAGACCATTATCCGCGTGGGTTCTGCTGGTTCTATCAGTCACGATATGCATATTGGCGACCTCTGCATTGCTCAGGCAGCCTGCACCAACAGCAATTTTGCCTCTCAGTTTGAGATTCCTGGCGATTTCGCTGCCATTGGTACTTTCGATTTGGTTCGTGGTGCTGCCGACTCTTGCGAGAAGCTGGGCTATCGCTATAAGGTAGGCAATGTGCTTTCTTCAGATATGTTCTACAGCGAGAATCCCCATAACGACAAGTGGATGAATATGGGTGTGCTGGCTGTTGAGATGGAGATTGCTGCCCTCTATATGAATGCTGCCCGCTCTGGCAATCGCGCCTTGGGTATCGTTACCATCTCTGACCACATCCTTACGGGCGAGGCTACCACAGCAGAAGAGCGTCAGAACAACTTTACCCACATGATGGATGTTGCCTTCTCGCTCGTCTGATTATAGTGGCAGATAGATAACGTATTTCTCCTTGAACCAGTCCTCCTCGAAAGGCTGGCTGAGATCAAGACTGTCAACAATGTGGTGGTAGGGCTGCAATTCTGCTTGCAGATCGCCACCTTTCAAACATAATATGCCATTGGGCAGTGCGTTGCGCTGCTCTTTGGCAATATTCTTTTTTACTATCTTAACCAAGTCGGGCAGTGGCATCACCGCGCGACTTACCACAAAGTCATACTTTCCTTTCTCTTCTTCGCCCCGCAGATGCTCTGGGTGACAATTCTTCAGTCCGATGGCATTACATACCTCTTGGGCAACACGAATCTTCTTTCCCGTACCGTCAATTAATTTGAACTCACACTCAGGGAAGAGAATAGCCAAGGGAATACCTGGAAATCCGCCACCAGTGCCAAAGTCCAGAATCTTTGTGCCAGGCTTGAAGTTCGCCATCTTTGCGATGCCCAGCGAGTGGAGTACGTGGTGCTCATAGAGGTTGTCTATATCTTTGCGAGAGATGACATTAATCTTCGCATTCCAGTCACGATACAAAGCGTCGAGCGCAGCGAATTGACGCTGTTGCTCGACGCTAAGATTGGGGAAATATTTCTGTATAATTTCAATCATTGAACATTGAACATTGAACATTTTTTTCTGCCCCTCAACTATCTTTCAAGCTCCCCTCCCTTCTTTGACCTAAAGGTGCAAAGTGTGGCGATGCATTCGGGTGGGGGTGGGGTAGGTTCTTTATCCGTTCATCGCCAGCAAGAACTCCTCGTTAGAGTGAGTCTGTACCAAGCGGTCACGTACGGTGTTCATTGCCTCGATAGGATTCATCTCAGCGATAAACTTGCGGATAATCCACATGCGGTTCAGTGTGGTCTGATCCTGCAGCAGATCATCACGACGAGTAGAAGACTGTACCAGATTAACTGCTGGGAATACACGCTTGTTGGCAAGCATACGGTCGAGCTGCAACTCAGAGTTACCCGTACCCTTGAATTCCTCGAAGATAACCTCGTCCATCTTTGAACCAGTATCGGTAAGAGCCGTTGCGATGATGGTCAGTGAGCCACCATTCTCAATATTACGCGCAGCACCGAAGAATCGCTTAGGTTTCTGCAGAGCGTTGGCATCAACACCACCCGTCAGCACCTTACCAGAGGCTGGACTTACGGTGTTATATGCACGAGCCAGACGAGTGATAGAATCGAGGAAGATAACTACATCGTGACCACACTCTACCATGCGCTTTGCCTTCTCCAGTACGATGCCTGCAATCTTTACGTGACGATCAGCTGGCTCGTCGAAGGTAGAGGCGATAACCTCTGCGTTAACGGTGCGAGCCATGTCTGTTACCTCCTCAGGGCGCTCATCGATGAGTAGCATCATGATATATGCCTCAGGATGGTTGGCTGCAATGGCATTAGCGATATCCTTCATCAGGATAGTCTTACCCGTCTTTGGCTGGGCTACAATCAGTGCACGCTGACCTTTACCGATAGGAGCAAACAGGTCTACGATGCGTACGCTAGGATTGGTGGTGGCAGGATTGTTGCAGAGTGTGAATTTCTCCTCTGGGAACAGCGGTGTCAGATGTTCGAAGCTAACGCGGTCGCGTACTTCGTGAGGCAGACGACCGTTGATGGTCTTCACATTGCTCAGTGCAAAGTACTTCTCATTGTCGTGAGGAGGACGTACGGTGCAATCTACAACATCACCAGTCTTTAAGCTCCAGCGCTTAATCTGCTGTGGAGACACATAAATATCGTCGGGTGAAGACAAGTAGTTATAGTCGCTGCTACGCAGGAATCCGTAACCATCTTGCAGAATCTCTAACACACCATTACCGTCAATCAGGTCAGCAAAGTCATATTTCTCGCTATCACGTGAACTATTGTCCATAGGCTGAGGTCTATTGTCAATAGTTTCCTTAGACAACTGCTGTGTCATAGGACGGTCGAAAATGTCGAGTGAAGGAATTGCTGCCTGGTCTTCGATGGGCAGATCAACAACAGGGATGAAGTCGGTGCCATCACCTGGGTCACCCTCCCAAACACCATCAAGGTTTGGAGCATCTTCAGCAGGAGCATTCTCTTGACTATGCTGAGCCATTTTCTCTTGAAGTTGGCTAATCAGGTTCTCCTGTAAAGGCTCTTCTTGTGTATCCTCTGCTGCCTCGGGTACAGCAGGCTCCTCGTCGATGGGTGAAGTGGCTTCTGCAGGCTCTTCTGCAGCCAGCTCGGTGGCAGCAGCCTTGGCAGCTTCTGCAGCAGCAATCTCTTCGAGTTCCTTCTTCGACTTGCGTCCACGCTTCTTAGGCGCGGGTTTCTCAGCCTCTTGGGCAGCTTTTGGCGCAGTTGTTTCTTTTGCAGCTGTTTCTTCCTGAGTATTATCTGTTGCAGCCTGTTCAGCATCTTGCTCTGCAAACAGACTATCGATGGTAGGCTTTTTCTCTGCCTTTTTCTTCTGATTCTGAGTATCCAGATTCTCGCCGTCAGAGCCATTTACGGTATAAATCTTATTAGTGTCTTTCTTAGCGATACGCGTGCGTTTGCGCTTTGCGGCAGGCAGTCCTGCGGCAGAGTTCTCGGCAGCTTTGTCGAGGATAGCGTAGATTACGCTTTCCAGTTCGTCATTTTGTGATACTTTCACGCCCAGCTCGCTGGCAATCTCCATGAGTTCGGGGATAGAAAGCCTTTCTAATTCTTCCTTTTTGTACATGACAATATACAGTAATTCGTTATAAATTCAATGTTGTGGATTTTGAAAACTTTTGGAAAGAATGCTTCGCGGACGGAAGCATGTTTTCTGTAATTCGTCTGCAAAGGTACGAAAAAATAACCATATAACCAAATATTTTTCAGTTTATTTTTGTTATGTCGCGTGAAAGAAAGTGACTGAAAATGACGAAAAACTACGTACCATCTACGTAAAACAGTCTAGTACGGATGAGTACGGAGGCTAAAGTACTGGAGTACGAAGGTAAAAGTACTCGAGTACGAAGCCTTCGTACTCCAGCTGTTCTTCTCGGTAGGAACGCCAATAGACTAATATTGCCAGTTGATTTGCTCTACATAGTCGTCGAAGGGTAGGTGAGGAAGTCCCAGATGGTCGAGCACCTCTTGGATGAAAGCAATGTCTTCAGGCGTACAAAGGCGCTCTCCTCGGCGATGTTCAAAGTAGCTGGTACGCCCAAAGCGGTCTTTCAGCTGACTCATAAAGCTGTTGTACTGTCCTGGTAACATCTGCTCTTTCATCTTGCTGAATCCCTTGGCAAAGGTCGCTATCTGGTCAGAGCGATAGAATTCGCAATCCCCTGAAGCTTTTGTCAGATGAGGGTTTACGATGGTGATAATCTTGTCTTTTTTGACCTTAGCCTGCATAGCTAGTTGGCGCAGGCAGTGCGCTGCCATTGGGCAGCTGTTGATTATGCACAGCGCATAACCGCTGGGCATTTCGTTAAAGTTGATATTCATACGGATGTTTTAATAATCTTGTTCTTCTTGTTCGCGTTTCATTCTCTCTTCTCTCTTTTGCAGAAGCTCCTTTGCTTCGGTAATCACATACGGCAATCGACGGGCTCCGAAGTAGTTTTTTATCCATTTCAGAACAGCAGGCTTTGGCCAGTTCTCAATGCCTACGCGACTTGACATGTGTGGAATTAGTCGTTCGTCAACCAGGGCTTTCAGAGCTGGAAAAGCCTTAGTATTATATTTCTGCTGATAATGGTATGCAAACTCCCCGAAATATTCTCTCAATTCATAGTCGTTGGAGAATAAATATTCAAACACTTCTTCCACCTGAGCTATCGCATCTTCCTTTGGTGTAGCATGGAACGCTGGCGCATTCTCTTTCAGTAGCATCTTCATATTGATGCCCTTCCTGTGTACTCTCAGGTTGTCTGCAATCTTGTCGCTGTTTTTCGGATTATACATCAAGTTGGCCTGTACCTCAAATACCTCGCTTTTAAGGGCAGGCTCTTCTATTATCTGATGCTCTGATGGCACAAAGCGGTAAGGCACCAGCGGTGTCATGAATGCCACCATCTGTCCGGTGTCCTTCTGCCGTACGATATAGAAAGTCTCTGCCTGTTCTATCAGTTCGGTCAGTTCTGAGTCCTGTTTGAATCCTAATGCTGTGCGCAACTTGTTAAACTTCTCCTGCGGATAGCAGAGCGCTACCTCGTCCATATACTCAATGGCGCCATCCATCAAGTATCGGATTTTACCGATAGCGTTCCACGATAGTTTATGTGTCCGCCAGTGTCGCGTATAGCTCCTGGCGCTTGTTGCTGCTAATGCGATGTCTTCATGTCTCATATATACACAATCCCTTTTCCTTAAAAACTCATCGACGGGGATGCCTCCCATGGGCATCCCCTCCGGTATCGTTTCGATATTTATTAGTCAAGATAGGGCATGTTATTTTTGCCCCTATCTTGACTGTTGTCTCTATTTATAGAGATAGAGGACGAACAGTCCTTTATAAAGTAATCTTCGGTATTTCCCGAACCTCTTGTTTCTTATGCAAAGGTACGAAAAAATGAGCGGAATACCAAAGAAAATCAACATTTTCTTTGTATTCCCGAATGAAAGATTGCTTCGCCACACTTTGACCTTTAGGTTGAAGAATCTTCGATGAAGTCAGAGGTACAAAAAAGTGAGCGGAATACCAAAGAAAATACCATTTATTTTCTTCTTTTTCGTAATTATTTTGTACCTTTGTAGGCAAGAAACGTAAACGATAAAAATCATATGGAAGAGAACAAAATAGTAATCTATCAGACAGAGGACGGACAGACGCAAATTGATGTCCGTCTGGAGAATGACACAGTATGGCTGAATGTCGCCCAAATGGCTGAACTTTTTGATAAGGAAGAGTCAAATGTCAGAAGGCATATTATAAATGCTTTCAGAGAGGGTGAACTAGAAAGAGATGAGAATAACGTGCAAAAAATACACGTTAATGGCGTGAAGAAGCCTGTTCCTTTCTATAGTCTGGATGTCATCATCTCTATAGGTTACCGCGTTAAGAGTAAACGTGGTACTGCTTTCCGCATCTGGGCTCGTAATGTCTTGAAAGAATATCTTGTCAAAGGCTATGCCGTGAATGAACGTATCCGTAAGGAACAGATTGGTGAGCTGCGCCAGTTGGTTGGTATGCTTGGTCGCACTATCCAGAATCAACCTTTGCTCTCTGACGACGAGACGAATGCTTTGTTTGAGGTGGTGACAGACTATACCTATGCCCTCGACACTCTTGATAATTACGACTACGAACGCTTGACGATTGATAAGACAACCAAAGAAGAACCCTTCCATGCTACTTATGAGAATGCTATGGAGGCTATCAATGGCTTGCGCGACAAGTTCGGAGGCTCTGCACTCTTCGGCAACGAGAAAGATGACTCCTTCAAAAGCAGCATAGGCCAGATATACCAGACCTTTGGTGGTCAGGAACTCTATCCCAGTGTTGAGGAGAAAGCTGCCATGCTTCTCTATCTCGTCACAAAGAACCACTCCTTCAGCGACGGCAACAAACGTATTGCCGCCACGCTGTTTCTATGGTTCCTTAACAACAATCACGTTCTCTATCGTGCCGACGGAACCAAACGTATTGCAGACAATACTCTTGTTGCTCTCACGCTAATGATTGCTGAAAGTCGTACAGAAGAGAAAGACGTGATGGTGAAGGTTGTGGTAAACCTCATCAACCAAAGGAATGAATAAGAGAAAGAAGTGTGGCGTTGCACTCTCGCTCGACAATAAAAATAAATGCTGATTTATTTTGTATTGTTCTCGCTTATTCGTACCTTTGTAGGCAATAACCGGAACAATTAGAAATGGCTAAGAAAAAAGATAATACAATAGCAATTGGTTTTGAAGAAACAATATGGAAGGCAGCCGATAAACTGCGTGGCAATCTGAATGCTTCAGAGTATGAAGGAGTGGTCTTAGGATTGATATTCCTGAAGTATATTAGTGACAAGTTTGAAGCTAAGTATGCAGAACTGCTGGCTGACGAATACGCTGACGTAGAAGATAAAGACGAGTATGAGGCTGACGGTGTATTCTTTGTGCCTCAAGAGGCTCGCTGGCAGATTATCAGTAAGGCTGCACACACACCAGAGGTGGGTAGGGTGATAGATGATGCCCTGCAAGCCATAGAGCGTGAGAATCCCAAACTGAAGGGCGTGCTGCCAGGCAACTATGCACGTCCTGAGTTGGATAAGCGCCGTCTGGGCGATGTGGTAGATCTCTTCTCAAATATCAAGATGCTGGCAGCAGGCGATGAGAAAGACCTGTTGGGACGTGTCTATGAATACTGCTTGCAGAAGTTTGCTTCGATGGAGGGTAAGAATGCTGGCGAGTTCTATACGCCCAGCTGCATAGTCCGTACCATCGTAGAGATATTGCAACCCTATGAGGGTAGAGTCTATGACCCCTGTTGTGGTTCAGGTGGTATGTTCGTGCAGAGTGCCAAATTCATTAAGAATCACCAGCGCGACCTAAACAGCATTAGTGTTTATGGTCAGGAGGCAAACCCCTCCACGTGGAAGATGGCTCACATGAATGTAGCCATCCGAGGCTTAGAGGCAAACCTTGGTCAGTCGTATGCTGACACCTTTTTCAACGACCAGCACCCAACGCTCAAGGCAGATTTCATCATGGCCAACCCACCATTTAACCTCAGCGACTGGGGCGCAGACAAGTTAGAGAAAGACCCTCGTTGGAAGTTCGGCATACCGCCCTCAGGCAATGCCAACTTTGCATGGATGCAGCACATGATTCATCACCTCTCTCCTGTAGGACGCATTGGCTTGGTATTAGCTAATGGTGCTTTGAGTTCGCAGACAGGAGGTGAAGGAGATATTCGTCAGCGCATTATTGAGGCAGACCTTGTAGAAGGTATTATTGCTCTTCCTTCGCAGCTGTTCTATAGCACAGGTATTCCTGTTAGTCTTTGGTTCTTGTCTCGTCAGAAGCAGCAAAGCGGAAAAGTCTTGTTTATTGATGCCCGCAATATGGGCAGCATGGTGACTCGTGCCCTTCGTGAACTGATGGAGTCTGATATCCAGAAGATTGCCGACACCTTCGAAGCATTCCGCAATGGCACGCTCGAGGATGAAGCAGGCTTCTGTGCCGTAAAGACTATCGACGATATCAAGGCTCAAGACTTTATCCTTACTCCTGGTCGCTATGTTGGCATTGCTGAACAGGAAGACGACGGCGAACCATTTGCAGAGAAGATGCAACGCCTCACCTCAGAACTCAGTGGACTCTTTGCAGAAAGCCATCGCCTTGAAGATGAGATCAAGAAGCAACTTGGTAGCATTGGATTTGAGATATAAGAGAGTTTTTACATCATATGGCAGATAAGACATTATATAAATACTTGGATGTAAAAGGTGGATTGGCGATGCTTGAGCATCACAATCTACAATTCACTAATGCAACCAAGTTTAATGATCCGTTTGACTGCCATCCCGCTTTGTTTGATTATTCAAATGTACCAGTTACGCAAAATAACTGGCCTCCTGCTGATTTCCTTAAGCATAAGGGGAAAAACGACATGGAGAACCTTAGAAATAGCACATGGATATGTTGCTTGTCGAAGGTATATGACTCCTTGCTGATGTGGGCTTACTATAGCTGCCATAAGGGCATTTGTATTGGTTTGAACTTAGATGCTGTTTTAAGATGTTGTCAACGCAAATTCCTTGGGCTTATGTATCCTTATCCCGCTGAAGTCAAGTATAGAGATATTCATCAAAAACCAGATTATTTCAATGACCTTCCGTCTTGGAATGATTTGCTGACAACAAAGGCAAAAGAATGGGAACACGAACAGGAGGTACGCTTGATAACCAAAGATCCCTATTGGATTCATGCTGGACGTGATATTCCAAAAGAGCTATATGAAGAAGATTTGATTGATGGAAAGGAAATAAGACATTATCCTCCATTGTCTGGAGATTGTTTTGAATCTGTCTATTTGGGAGTAAATATCTTCCATAAAGATAAGGATAAGATTATCAAAGCAGCTAAGGAGCTGAATCCAGAGATAAAGATATACCAAATGACAATAGACCCTGAGGCCTTTCGTCTAACTGAAAAAATAATAAGTTAATATGTACAACGAATTACATTGCCCATTTTGTGGCAGCACAGATATATGCTATTGGAAAGAAGGCTTTAATCATAGAGCAGCCTTCTGGGGTATGTTTTTTATGCATCTATTTGGTGGTATCTTCTTTGGTCTCCTATGCCGTAAGAGAACTATCTGTGAGTGCCAAGATTGTGGTAGTAGATTCTCATATTATAACGAAGAAGTAGCATGATTTTTAAGAAAGCAGAAAAGTAGCGTATGGAGATGGATATTATAGTAAAGTGGGCAACGATACTAAGTCCAATCATTGCAGTATTGATTGCATGGTGGACAGTTAATAGTAGTACTAAAGATACTGCAAATAAGCTCGCAGCGCTCGAAGAAAGTACGAATAGACAGATAGAGAGCATAAAGGAACTGATTAGAATCCAACTAGAAATAACAACGTTACAACTTCAAAAAGAGGCAAGGGATGTAAGACATATGATGGTTCAAACGTTGAAGAAGGAGAATGATGTAATAGATGATCGCTTTGAAATGATGGAAATCTCATATAATGATGTCGTCGCAAAAATACAAGAAAAACAAGAAAAGAGTAGAAATCTGTCTTATGATTTTGAGTATTATGACAAGCGACTTAAAAGCATAGATTCATATCTCAAACAACTGGATACACTAAAGGTAGAGTTCCCAAAGAAACAATGATTATGGAAGAGTGGAAAGAATATAAATTGGGAGATGTTTCCGTTATGAAAAATGGAAAGAAACGTCCACAAAGTAATGGATGCTATCCTGTGTATGGTGGTAATGGAATCATGGATTATTCTAGTGAATATAATTCCGATAAGACAATAATTGTAGGTCGTGTTGGCGCATATTGTGGCTGCGTATATAAAAGTGAAGATAAGTGTTGGGTTTCTGATAATGCTATAGCTGTATCTCCTAAAGATAATGTTGATTTGCATTTTCTTTATTATTTGATGAAAACTCTTGATTTCCATCATCACCATATAGGAGGAGCGCAGCCACTAATGACGCAGGATATAATAGGTAGTTTTGATGTACGAATTCCCGGTATCATATATCAAAAGAAAATTTCAAGTTTCCTTGCTAATATTGATGACAAAATTGAGGTAAACAGGCGGATAAATGAGAACTTGGAACAGCAAGCACAGGCTTTGTTTAAGTCTTGGTTTGTTGACTTTGAACCATTCCGTGATGGTGAGTTCGTGGAGAGTGAACTTGGAATGATACCAAAGGGATGGAAAGTGAAAGAATTAGCAGATATTGCAGAAATTTCAAAAATATCAATCAATCCACAAAAACAACCTCAAACTGAATTTAAGCATTATAGTATACCATCTTATGATGATGGAATGAAACCTGAGATACAATTAGGAGAAGATATTAAGAGCAATAAGTTTGTTATAAGAAACAAAATGACCTTGTTCTCTAAATTAAATCCTCGAATAAAGCGCGTTTGGTTTGTGGACAAATTGGATGATAATTCAATATGCTCAACAGAGTTTGTCCCATATCATGCAAAGGAAGATTCTCACTCTACATTATTATATAGCTTGATAAATAGTCAAGGATTTTATGATTTCGTAATGTCTATGGTAAATGGGGCAACAGGAAGTCATCAAAGATTCCATCCTGAAGAGTCATTGAATTATAGAATCGCATATAATGAAGAATATGGAATTCGGTACTGCAAAGTAGTAACTCCGATTCTTAATCAAATACTAGAAAATAGAAAAGAATCCCGTCGCCTTGCAGAACTTCGCGACACACTTCTTCCAAAGCTGATGTCTGGAGAAATTAATATTAACGAAATAAACAGCTCTCACTGAGAGCAACAATATTATGCCTAACCCAAAGAATATCAAACTGAAGCGATATGATGACGGCACCCTTCTTCCTAAGTTGATGTCGGGGGAAATAAAGGTGGATGAAATAGATATTAAATGATTATAGAAATGAAAGAAGATATAATACCAGTACAAGATGAGATAGTGCTCTACCAATCAGAAGATGGTAATGTGAAAGTAGATGTGCTGTTTCAAGACGAAACGGTATGGTTGACACAAGAACAAATGGCTCAACTATTTGGCAAGGGTAGAACAACCATTACAGAGCACATTGGCAATATATTTAAAGAAGGAGAATTGCAAGAAGAGTTGGTATGTCGGAAATTCCGACATACCACTCAACATGGTGCTATTGAGGGACTTCTTCAAACCCGAGAGACGAAATATTATAACCTTGATGTTATTATTTCCGTAGGTTATCGAGTAAAGTCACACCAAGGTACTATGTTCCGTATTTGGGCAACACAGCGACTACGTGATTACATCATTCGTGGCTATGCTTTGAATGAAGAGCGTTTTAAGAAAGGCTCTTCTATGAATTATTTCCGCGAACTGATAGAGAAAATCAGGGAGATCCGTTTAGAAGAAAGAGTTTTCTATCAGCAAATAAAGGATATCTACAAGACAAGTATCGACTATGATCCTTCAGACGAAATGACCATTCTCTTCTTCAAAGAATTGCAGAATAAGTTATTGTGGGCTGTGAGTGAGAAAACAGCAGCAGAATTAGTTTATTATCGTGCAAATGCTTCGCTTCCGATGATGGGACTGACTTCTACAAGCGACATCAAAAAAGTGAAAAAGCAGGATATCCTCGTTGGAAAGAATTATCTTAATGAAGATGAATTGAAAGCGTTAAAACTTATAGTAGAACAATATTTGGCCTATGCTGAGGCACAGGCATTAGCTCATCGTCCGATGTATATGAAAGATTGGAAGGAGAGACTGGATATTATTCTAAAACTGAATGAACGCAATGTACTAGAAGGACCTGGAAAAATATCTCATGAATTGGCTAAACAGAAAGCAGAAACAGAATATTGTAAATACAAGGAGATAGAAAAAGAACAAATACATATTGAGAGTATCAAAGAGTTAGACCGAGATATCAAACTTCTCAAAAAAATCTAATTATCTTTGGTGTTTTGTTCGATTAGCACTATTTTTGCAAATAATAAAAAGATATGAGCGAGAAGTCAATCAGTTTTTTCAACGAAAATACCATTGACGGGAAAAGCAGAAATATAGCTTATACCCTTTGGGAGAGCGATCTTGTAGCAGATAAAGATGTGGGCAAAGTGAAAGCTCTCCAGCAGATTCATGCCTACCTCTTTGGTGGACTATATGACTTTGCTGGCAAAATACGTACAAAGACTATTTCAAAAGGTAATACTATCTTCTGTTTGGCAGAATACTTGCATCAGAATCTGAAGACCATCGAACAGATGCCCGAAACAACATTCGATGAGATAGTAGATAAATACGTAGAGATGAACGTGGCCCATCCGTTTATGGAAGGTAATGGTCGCTCTACACGCATCTGGCTAGACCTTATCTTTAAGAAACGCTTAGGACTATGCGTGGATTGGAGCAAGATAGGTAAACGCGAATATCTTGATGCCATGATAGAGAGTCAAACGGACAGCAGCAGGATTAGACAGTTGCTATCGGGGGCGATGACAGACAAGATTGACGATCGCGAAATATTCATGAAGGGTATTGACTATTCATATTATTACGAGCAAGAAGACTAAAAACTTATGAGCAGCAATCAATTTACCGAAGACAGCTACGAGCAGACGCTGATAGAACTATTCCAAGGAATGGGCTATCAGTATGAATGTGGCTATGATGTGGAGCGCGACTACCGCGAACCATATTATGCTCAGGACTTGCGTAAGGCACTGCGCAGACAGAACCCCATGGTGAGTGATGATGTGCTCGATGAGGCTTTCCGCAAGATTACCAACGTTAACGAGGGTACGCTGGAACAGCGCAACGAGCAACTGATGGACTACGTGCAGAGTGGCGTCGAGGTGAAATATGCTGAGGAGGGCAGGCAGAAGACTGCGCTCGTGAAACTGGTGAACTTTGCTGAGCCAATGCAAAACGACTTTAAGGTGTGCAACCAGTGGCGAGTGCAGGAGCGTGAGGCTATTCGCTGCGACATGGTAGTCTTTGTCAATGGTCTGCCGCTGGTGGTGATAGAGCTGAAATCGCCTACCAATGACAACGTGGAAGAGGATGATGCTTATCTGCAGATAAAACAGTATCAGCAGAAATGTCCGAGCTTGTTTGTATTTAATGCGTTTAGCGTTATCAGCGATTTGCTGACTACCAAGGCTGGCACCATTACAGCCAAGGAGAACCGCTATATGGAATGGAAAAGTGTAGATGGAAAGAGCGAGACAACGGAGATTGCCGACTATGAGACTTTCTTCTACGGCATCTTTGAAAAGGCTCGGCTGATAGATATTCTGCAAAACTTTGAATGCTTTGACCATAAAGACGGACGACTGGCAAAGATAATGGCTGCCTATCATCAGTACTTTGCAGTGAATAAGGCTATGGAGCATACTGCTACGGCAATCGGAGGAAATGGAAAGATTGGCGTGTTCTGGCATACGCAGGGCTCTGGCAAGAGTCTCTCGATGGTGTTCTATGTGCACAGACTGATACAGACTTACCCAGAATGTACCATCGTGGTGGTGACAGACCGCAACGACCTGGACCAGCAGTTGTATGAGCAGTTTGCTGGCTGCCAGAAGTTTTTGAGACAGGAACCACAGCGCGTAGGCTTCGACCTGAATGCTCAAGGAAAGCTGACAAAGACGGGTGGGCGAGAGGACTTGGTGCGCAAGCTGAAAGACCTGCAGACGGGCGGTATCATCTTTACAACGATACAGAAATTTGAAGAGGGTACCGGACTGCTGAGCGACAGAGAGAATATCATCGTGATTACAGATGAGGCGCATCGCTCGCAATATGGCGAGGAGCATTGGGATGCCAAGGCTGAGAAAATGAAAAAGGGCTACGCGCAGCTGATGCGTGAGGCACTGCCCAACGCCTCGTTTATCGGATTTACTGGTACACCAATCTCTGAACGTGACAGAGATACCAAAGAGGTGTTTGGCGACTATATTGATGTGTATGACATGACACAGGCTGTGGCTGATGGTGCTACAAGACCTGTCTATTATGAGAGCCGAGTCATCAACCTGAATCTGAACGAAGAGGCACTGCGCAAGTTGGATGAAGAGTTTGACAAACTGGCTGACGAGGGTGCTACTGAGGAACAGATAAACAAGGCTCGTCAGGATAATAGCGGGTTGAGAGAGATACTCTGTCATCAGGATACTATCAATAGCTTGTGTAGGGATATCATAGACCACTACGAAAAGAACCGCCAACAGGAACTGACGGGTAAAGCTATGATTGTGGCCTATAACAAGGATGCTGCAGTGAAGATATATCGCAAGATATTGGAACTACGCCCTGAATGGAAAGAAAAGATGCATGTGGTGGCAAGTGCTGCCAATACAGATAAAGAGGAATGGGCTGACGTGATACAGGCTGGCAAGAATAAAGAGTATGCTGCACTGTTTAAGGATGACGAAAGCCCGATGAAGATTGCTATCGTGGTGGATATGTGGCTCACAGGTTTTGATGTGCCATCATTGGCAACGATGTATGTCTATAAACCCATGAAGGGACATAACTTGATGCAGGCTATAGCCCGTGTAAATAGAGTGTTCCCAGAAAAGGAGGGCGGACTGATAGTTGACTACGTGGGTATCGCAAGCGCCTTAAAACAGGCGATGCAGGACTATACCAACCGTGACCGTAAGCAGTTTGGAGATCCAGACATCAACAAGACGGCAAAGGTAAAGTTTCAAGAGAAGTTAGAGATATGTCGCGACCTGCTGCATGGATGTGATTACGAAGGCTGGTATGAGGGCACCAACCCTGAGCGCTCTAAATTGATAAAGGGTGGGGTGAACTATCTGCTGGCGCCTGATAAGGTGGACAGACAGAAGGACTTCGTAAAGGAAAGTCAGTTGCTACATAATGCAAAGACACTTTGTAAATCATTGCTGACTCAACATGAGATACAGGAAGTGGCTTATATGGATGCCGTCAGGGTAATGATTATGAGATTTACCCAGACTGGTGGACCTGTCAGCAAACAGGATATCAACGAGCGCATAGCCCACCTGATAGAGCAGAGCATACAGAGTGCCGGTGTCATCAACTTGTTTGACAGCAAGCGTGAATTCTCTTTGTTCGACAAGGGATTTCTTGAGGAACTGAGAAAGATGAAGGAGAAAAACCTGGCTGTGCAACTGCTGGAGAAACTGCTGAAGGAGCGCATTCGTAAATATGAGCACACCAATATTGTACAGAGTAAGAAGTTTAGCGACTTGTTGAACGAGGCCCTGTCGAACTACCTGAAGGGTATGCTGACAAACGAAGAGGTGATAGAGGAACTGCTAAAGATGGCTGCGGAAATCAAAAAGACGGAGGACGAAGGTAACGACCTGGGACTAACGCAAGAAGAGAAAGCCTTCTATGATGCACTATCATCGCCCGAAGGCATCAAGGAGGCTTATACGGATGAACAGTTTGTGGCTCTGACTAAAGAACTGACAGAACAGCTGCGTAGGAATCGCACCATCGACTGGAATCGCAAAGAGACTTCGAGAGCAAAGATGAGAGTGCTGGTAAAGCGACTGCTAAAGAAATACAAGTACCCACCTGAAGGTCAGGAGAAGGCTCTGGAGGTGGTGATGGCTCAGTGTAACAAATGGGCTGATGATGACGAGAACCTGATGATAACTCCGCAGAGACATAGCACAAAGGAAAAGGCTGTTGAGACACGCTTGATACCTGAAGGTTCGATGCTCTATGATGTTGAGGCTGACAAGGAGGTCCGCGTCCTTGTTCACAACATGATGGAACTCTATGAGGGCACCACCATCATGAATATCGTGGTGGAGTGTCAGAAACGCTTCCAAGAGAAGTATTTCAGCATGAAAGGTAATGACTGGCGCCACCTGATAGGTGACTATGTTCGCAAGGTTACAGCGCAACCTGAACTGCAAGACAACGAGGTGTTCAGATGGGTGGCATAATAACCATGGCTGATTGATAAAACCGAACTAAGTATAACCATACTACAACAAAGACAATGAAAACAACAAGAATGATGCTGGTCGCTGCACTTGCGACAGTTTGCTGCACGGGAATGACAGCACAGGGCGTACAGGACCTCGGAGACGGGAAGATAATGGTGAAGATTGACCATAGAGTGCCTGTTACGAATGTGAACCTGAGACAAGGACCGAAATTGCTAACAAACAATAGGGTGGAGTTTACCGTGAGAGCGCCAGAGGCTCAGAAGGTGCAGGTGGATATCTGTGGCACAAAATATGATATGGTAAAGGGTGATAACGGCATCTGGAAGGTGACAACAAGTCCGCTGGTGGCTGGTTTTCACTACTATTCGTTGATTATCGACGGTGTATCGGTGGCCGACCCTGCCAGTCAGACGTTCTACGGATGTAGTCGCTGGTCGAGTGCCATAGAGATTCCTGAGAACGGCATGGAGGATTTCGAGGTGCAGAATGTGAAGCACGGTCAGGTGCGTACTGTTTACTATTTCTCGAAAGTGGAAAAGGCTTGGCGTCCGCTGATGGTCTATACTCCTGCGGGTTACGACGAGGGCAAAGAGAACTATCCCGTGGTGTATATTCAGCATGGTGGCGGTGAGGACCATCGCGGATGGATGGAGCAGGGGCGCACGGCTCAGATTATGGACAACCTGATAGCACAGGAAAAGGCTGTGCCCATGATTGTGGTGAGTGCCAATAGTAATGTACACGCAGTGAACGGTGGCTTTGGTGGTGGCTATAGCTGGCAGGGCATGCAGACCTTCCGCAGTGAACTGCTGGAGAGTGTAATCCCCTTTGTAGAGAAGACCTTCCGCGTGAAGAAGGAACGCAAGAGTCGTGCCATGTGTGGTCTCTCGATGGGTGGTGGACAGTCGTTCTATATCGGTTTGCGTGACCCAGAGGTATTTGCCAATGTGGGTGTCTTCTCAACGGGTATGTTTGGCGGCATCAGTGGCGCATCCAACTTTGACTTGGAGAAGGAGGTGCCTGGTATGCTGACAGATACGAAGACATTTAATAAGCAGTTTGACGTGTTCTTTATCAGCTGTGGTGAGCAGGACCCACGCATCGAATATACGCGCAACATCGTGAAGACGATGCGTGACAACGGTGTGGAAGTGAAATTTAACTCATATCCAGGCGACCATGAGTGGCAGGTATGGCGCAAATCGCTACATGAGTTTGCGCAGTATCTTTTCAAAGAGTAATTGAGGAACTGCCACCCGTCATACTTAAGTATGACAGATGAGGGAAGTAGAGAGGATTTTTCGCCTGCTGAAAAAATTTTTTCAGTGGGCGATTAAACTTTTTGTGTGATGGTGCGTCAAAGATGTAGAGATTAGGATGAAAAATCTAATAACAGTATTAAGGATAACTAATTAAAAAAGAAAGGATTATGATTATGAAAAAGGTCGTATTGACACTGGTTGCCATGATGGCAATGACATCTGGGTTTGCAAAGAGTAATGAGAGCAAACGATTTGACATGAGTTGCGACATCTACAGACTGTCTGTTGTACTCGACCTCGACGACGAGCAGATGGATGCGGTAGAAATGATTCAGGATAACTTTAGCAACGAAATGCAGTCGCTGGCTTCACAGAAGGGATTCTGGCAGAGAGCTAACATTCACAAGGCAGTGAGAAAGGATGCTGAACAAATGAGAAAGGTGCTTAACGATGAACAGTTTAATGCCTATATGCGCATCCTGATGGCAACGCTGCACAACAGAAATCTCTAAGCAAATTTTTGACAGGGTAATCAACAACGGGAGGACTACAATCCTCCCGTTGTTGTGTGAAGATAGAGGAAGAATTTGGTGGTGTGAAGAAAATATCGTATCTTTGCACAAAAATATATATATAATGGAAATCAAGCAAGCTGAATTCTCATTGTCGGCTCCCATGGTGTCGATGTGTCCGAAAGATACTAAGCCTGAGTATGCATTTATTGGTCGCTCGAATGTTGGCAAGTCGAGTCTTATCAATATGCTGACCAACAACAAGAAGTTGGCTAAAACTAGTGCGACGCCTGGCAAGACGCTGCTCATCAATCACTTCATCATCAACAAAGAGTGGTATCTGGTTGACCTGCCTGGCTATGGCTATGCCAAGCGCTCTAAGAAGGAGGTGGACAAACTGGACCAGATGATTCGCGGCTATATCCTGCAGCGTGAGCAGCTGGTTAACGTATTCGTATTGGTGGACATCCGACTGGAACCGCAGAAGATTGATTTGGACTTTATCGAGTGGCTGGGCGTGTCGAGTATTCCCTTTGCTATCATCTTTACAAAGGCAGACAAGTTGACACCTAACAAAGCTCGTCAGGCTATGGAAGCCTATAAAAAGAAACTGATGGAGACCTGGGAGGAACTACCACCCATGTTCCTCACATCGTCAGAAAAAAAGGATGGTCGCGATGATGTACTCGACTACATCGAGCAGATAAATAAATCGTTGAAGGAATGATTCCATATTTAGACGTACAACATCTCTCGAAGTCGTTTGGTGCGCTACAATTGTTTAGCGACATCAGTTTCTCAATAGGCGAAGGTCAGAAGGTGGGACTGATAGCCAAGAACGGTACGGGTAAATCGACATTGCTGTCAATACTCTCTGGCAAGGAGGGCTATGACAGTGGCAGCATCGTGTTCCGACGTGACCTGAAAGTTGGTATGCTGGAGCAGTCGCCAGCTTTCGACGCTGACGAAACAGTACTCGATGCTTGCTTTAACCATCAGGGAGACCCTGAGAAGGTGCTAAGGGCTAAGCAGGTGCTGACACAGTTGAAGATACGCAACTTGGAGCAGAAGATGGGCCAACTCAGTGGTGGTCAGCAGAAGCGTGTGGCACTGGCTAACGTATTGCTGACGGAACCCGACCTGCTGATACTTGACGAGCCTACAAACCATCTGGACTTGGAGATGATAGAATGGTTGGAAGGGTATCTGGCACGCGGCAATAAAACACTGCTGATGGTAACGCACGACCGCTATTTCTTGGATCGTGTATGTAGTATCATCCTTGAGCTCGACGACAACACTATTTACACTTATCGCGGCAACTATGCCTATTACTTGGAGAAGCGCCAAGAGCGTATAGACAACCGCAGGGCTGAGATAGCTCGTGCCAACAACTTGTATCGAACGGAGCTGGAGTGGATGCGTCGTATGCCACAGGCTCGTGGGCATAAGGCTCGCTATCGCGAGGAGGCTTTCTATGAATTGGAGAAAGTGGCCAAGCAGCGTATGGAAGAACGTCAGTTGAGGCTGAAAGCGTCGAACGTATATATAGGTAGCAAGATTTTTGAGTGTCAGTATATCTCGAAGGCATTTGATGATACTATCATCCTCAAGGACTTCTATTACAACTTTTCGCGCTTTGAGAAGATGGGTATCGTAGGAAACAACGGTACGGGAAAATCTACCTTTATCAAGATGTTGCTAGGATTAGCACCTGTTGATGAGGGAAATATCGTGATAGGTGATACGGTACGCTTCGGCTATTTCTCGCAAGAAGGCTTGAAATTTGATGAGAATCAGAAGGTTATCGATGTTATTACCGATATTGCTGACTACGTGGATTTAGGCGGTGGACGTAAGATGAGTGCCTCGCAACTGTTGCAGTATTTCTTGTTTACTCCTGAGCAACAATATAATTATGTATATAAGTTGAGTGGTGGCGAGCGTAGAAAACTATATCTCTGCACCGTGCTGATGAAGAATCCTAACTTCTTGGTGCTCGACGAGCCTACCAACGACCTCGACATCGTAACACTACAGATATTGGAGGAATACTTGCAGGATTTCCCTGGTTGCGTGATAGTCGTATCACACGATCGCTACTTTATGGATAAGGTAGTGGACCATCTGTTGGTATTCAAAGGACAAGGTGAAATCAAAGACTTCCCCGGCAACTATACGCAGTATCGTGAGTGGGAGAAGATGGAAGCCTCAAAACCGAGCGAAACTGCTACAAATACCCCAACGACTCCTTCGAACAAACAAAGCTATCGCCACGATGACCGTCGCCGATTGTCTTTCAAAGAGAAACGCGAACTGGAGCAGTTGGAGAAAGATATCGCTGCACTGGAGGCAGAGAAAAAACAAATTGAAGAAGCACTCTGCGGAGGAATTACCTCGGTAGAAGAAATAACTAAGCTCAGTAAGCGATTGCCCGTATTGAATGACGAGTTAGACGAAAAGTCGATGCGCTGGTTAGAACTATCTGAAATTGAAAGTTAAGTATTGATGATACAACAACAATATCCATCGGAACTGCTAGAGAAGGCTGTACAGGAATTCTCTAAGTTGCCAGGCGTAGGGCGAAAGACTGCCTTGCGATTGGTGCTACATCTGCTACGCCAAGATACAGAGGAAGTGTTGCAGTTTACCGAGACCATTGCTCACATGCGACAAGAGGTAAAGCGTTGTCGCGTGTGTCATAACATCAGCGATAGTGAGGTCTGTCCCATCTGTGGTGATGCTCGTCGCGATGCATCTACCATCTGTGTGGTGGAGAATATACAGGATGTAATGGCAGTAGAGAATACCCAACAGTACCAAGGAGTATATCATGTGTTGGGGGGAGTTATCTCGCCCATGGATGGTGTAGGACCTTCCGACCTAGAGATAGACTCGCTCGTGGAGCGTGTGAAAGAAGGAGGCGTGAAAGAAGTGATACTGGCGCTGAGCTCTACGATGGAAGGCGATACCACCAACTTCTATATCTTCCGTAAGCTGGCACCTTATACAGATGTAAAACTGAGCATCATTGCTCGCGGCATCAGTGTGGGTGATGAATTGGAATATACCGATGAGGTAACGCTAGGACGATCAATACTGAACCGAACACCCTTTAGCGGTAATTGATAATAAAAAAAATAATAATGATGAATGCAGAAACAGTACAATTCTTATTGACGACACTGATGGAACTGGCAACACTGCTATGTGCCTATGGAGCTGTGCGTCTGTATAAGAAAAAGTGGCAACCCCGTATGGTCTTGCTTCTTGTACCATTATTAATCAATGCAGTGTGCTATGCTGTGTATCGCACCACTGTATTCTTTTATTTAGGTGTAATTCTTTTGCTCTGTATCCCCTTTGTATGGCCAAGAAAATCTGCATAGTAATCGTAAGCTATAATGTATGTCAACTGTTAGACGAGTGCTTGCAGAGTGTGAAGAGCGCCTTGCAGGGTATTGATGGTGAGATATACGTGGTGGATAATCTGTCAACCGATAGTACGGTAGAAACCCTTCAGCCACGTCATCCTGATGTTCACTTTATAGCCAATCAAGAGAATGTAGGTTTTGCTCGTGCCAACAATCAGGCTATTCGTTGTACTGACTCAGAATATGTATTGTTGCTCAATCCCGATACTGTGGTCTATGAGAATACACTTCGCGGAGTGCTTGATTTTATGGATAGCCATCCTGAAGCGGGTGGGGCAGGAGTGCGCATGTTGAATAGAGAGGGACAAGTTGCTCCCGAGTCGCGCCGTGCTATTCCTACACCCTGGGTGGCCATGCTGAAGATGCTGGGCTGTACGCGTCGCTACTATATGAGTCATCTGTCGTGGGATAAGCCCGGACAGATAGAGGTTATCAGTGGCGCCTTTTGTATGTTGCGTCGAAAGGCACTCAACCAGATAGGTCTGCTCGATGAAGACTACTTTATGTATGGTGAGGATATTGACCTCAGCTACCGATTGCTGAAGGGGGGGTGGCAGAACTGGTATTTGCCCTTCGATATTATACATTATAAAGGAGAGTCTACGCAGAAGTCCACCTTCCGCTATGTGCATACCTTCTATCAGGCTATGCTTATCTTCTTCCGCAAGCACTATGGACATCTCAGCGTTTTCTTCTCGTTGCCTATTCAGTTGGCTATCTACACACGAGCCATGATGGCTTTACTGCCAATGATGGCTCAGCGATTCCACAACTTATTACATCCACGCTCATGACATTACGTGCAATAGAACCCGAGGATTTAGATTTGCTCTATCAGATAGAGAATGATAGTAATCTGTGGCAGGTGGGAACGACAAATGTTCCTTATAGTCGTTATACGTTACACGACTATATTGCCACTTCTAGTGATGATATCTATGCCGACCGACAGATGCGCCTCATCGTGGAAGGTGACAATGGTGAGGCGGTAGGTATTGCCGATTTGGTACATTTCGATCCGCAACATCTACGCGCAGAGGTGGGTATCGTTATCCAGTCCAACTATCGTAGAAAAGGATATGCTTCAGCTGCTATCCAAGAATTATGCAACTATGCCATGCGAATTATTCACTTGCATCAGCTCTATGTTATCGTTGCCAGTGACAATCATCCAGCACTTTTGTTGTTTGAGAAAAATGGTTTTAAAACACAAAATACTCTCTCAGAATGGCTTTTTGATGGTCAAAAATACCGTGATGCGGTACTAATGCAAAGATTTTTATAAACTTTTCGCCAAAAAGTTTTGTATATTCAAAAATTCTCATTACCTTTGCACCCGCAAAACGACAAACGATGCAACTCTGGTGCGTTAGTTCAGTTGGTTAGAATGCCTGCCTGTCACGCAGGAGGTCACGAGTTCGAGTCTCGTACGCACCGCCAAGAATCGTGAAGTTGTTGAGTAGTAAAATTGTTAAATACATTGGTGCGTTAGTTCAGTTGGTTAGAATGCCTGCCTGTCACGCAGGAGGTCACGAGTTCGAGTCTCGTACGCACCGCCAAGAATCGGAAAGCTCATTGGACACACGTTCATTGAGCTTTTCTCATTAAAAAACCTATAAACACAAAAGGTATGAAGCAAACTATTCTAGTGACTGGTGGAACGGGCTTTATCGGAAGTCATACCACAGTAGAGTTGCAAGAGGCTGGCTACAAGGTAGTCATTGTTGATAACCTCTCTAACTCAAATGTTCATGTTCTTGACGGTATTGAGAAGATTACGGGCCAGCGTCCCGCCTTCGAGCAGGTGGACTGCTGCGACTATGCAGCTATGGAGCGCGTATTCCAGAAATATCCAGATATCTCAGGTATTATCCATTTTGCAGCTTCCAAGGCTGTTGGTGAGAGTGTAGAGAAACCTTTGCTCTACTATCGCAACAACCTGATGTCGCTTATCAATCTGTTGGAGCTGATGCCTAAGTATGATGTAAAGGGAATTATCTTCTCTTCTTCATGCACCGTATATGGTCAGCCCGCACAGGAGAACTTGCCCGTAACAGAGGATGCTCCCATACAGAAGGCAATGTCGCCTTATGGTAACACCAAGCAGATTAATGAGGAGATTATTCAGGACTATGTACATTCTGGTGCTCCCGTGAAGGCTATCCTGCTGCGCTACTTTAATCCTATTGGTGCTCATCCCTCTGCACTGATTGGTGAATTGCCTAATGGCGTGCCTATGAATTTGATTCCTTTCGTTACCCAGACCGCTATGGGTATTCGTGAGCAGCTGAAGATTTTCGGTAACGACTATAATACGCCTGACAAGACTTGTATCCGTGACTATATCTATGTTGTTGACCTGGCAAAGGCTCACGTAAAGGCTATGGAGCGTGTACTCGACAAGCCTGAGACAGAAGCTGTAGAGGTATTTAATATCGGTACTGGTAAGGGACTCTCTACCTTGGAGGTGGTAGAAGGCTTTGAAAAGGCTACTGGTGTAAAGGTCAACTGGACCTATGCTCCTCGTCGTGAGGGTGATATCGAACAGGTATGGGGTAATGTTGATAAGGCCAACAAAGTGTTGGGCTGGAAGGCTGAGACTCCTACAGAAGAGGTGCTGAAGTCAGCATGGCGTTGGCAACAGAAACTGCGTGAAGATGGAATACAATAAGTAAAGCTATACACGATAGAAAAAACGTCAGCATATCTTCTTGTGCTGACGTTTTTTTGTTATATCTTTATCGACTATCATGTCAATTTGCTAGCCGATGTTTTTTCGTGTGTAGAAATCAACGTTCTCTTTTGTCAGAATCTCGATAGGCATATAGTTGACAGGCTCTACTTCTTTCTTTAAGATGATTGCATTAAAGAGTGTGTCAATACAAGCATATCCCTGTATGAAGGCATGCTGAGCTATCAGACAAGAGATGCTACCTTGGCGCAGACATTCTGCATTCTTTGGCACCATATCATAGCCCATAATCTGGATGTTGCGGCGATTACTTCTTAATAGATATTCACCTACGATATGCGCTTTGGAGTTGAAGGTGATGCAATGGTGTACTAATGGATGCCCCTTGAAAAACTTCTCCAAGGTAGAATCGTAGTTCTCGCGTTTCTCGTCAAGAGGGAGATTAATCTCGTGAATCTTCACGTTGGGGAAATGGTCGCGCATGTAGTGACGGAATCCCGTCTCACGGTTCTCCTGCTGCTTAGATGCCACGTTACCATTGCGCATCTGCTTCATCAGCATGATTTCCTTCTCTTTAGGAGTAAACAACATCATCATTCGTGCAGCAAGATATCCGCTGGCAAAAGAATCTTGTCCGAAAAATGATAGTGGTTTCAGGTCGGGCATATAAGAGTCGAGTAGGATAAAGGGGATGTTTCTTTCGTGCATGATGTTAGCATATTTGGTGGTGACATCCAGTCGTGAGGGCACCACAATCACACCATCAGGCTCTTGCTTCATTACCTCGGCCATCGTCTTGTCGAACGTTTCTACCGAGAATCGGTTGTAATACACTACATTGTTTGATACCCGGAAGTCGCGAAAGCGCTCACAGGCCGTACGTGCACCTGCTTCTATCTCCTCCCAATATGCTTCTGACTCATGCTTGGGAAGCATCATATAAAATTTGTATGACTTGTTGTAGGCTAGGGCAGAGGCATACATGTTGGGCTTGTAGTCCATCTCCTCTAAGGCCTTCTTTACTTTCTCCAATGCTTTGGGAGATACGTTGGGACGCTCGTGCAGTACACGATCCACAGTACCGACGCTAACGCCAGCACGCTCAGCGATGTCTTTGATTCTAATCTTTGCAGTATCCATCCTTGGTAGTATTTATAGTTTTTGCAAAGGTAATGAAAAAAAATGATACCCCGAAGAAATATCAGATAAATTTCTTCTTATTATTGTTTGCGAGCCCAATAAGGAATATTTATGTCGTTTTCTTTGTCGTTCTGAAAAAATAGTCGTATCTTTGCAATCACTTTAATAATATAATAGGAATATTTAAATGTAATAATAAAGCATATGGCAAAAATCGTAACATTAGGCGAAATCATGCTTCGCCTATCGCCAATGGGCAACGACCGATTTATTCAGAGTGACTCTTTCCGTATCATTCCTGGGGGTGGTGAGGCCAACGTAGCAATCTCAGTAGCCAACTATGGTCATGAGGCTTATTTCGTTTCCAAGCTCCCCAAGCATGAGATTGGTCAGATTGCTGTCAATGCCCTGCGCCGTTATGGTGTGAACACACAATTTATTTCTCGCGGTGGCGACCGTGTTGGTCTGTATTATGCCGAGACAGGTGCTTCTATGCGTCCTTCAAAGGTTATCTACGACCGTGCTCATTCTTCTATTGCAGAGGCTGAGCCCCAAGACTTTGATTTCGATAAGATTATGGAGGGCGCTGCTTGGTTCCACTGGAGTGGTATCACACCCGCTATCTCTGATAAGGCTGCCGAACTGACTCGTCTGGCTTGTGAGGCTGCTAAGCGTCACGGAGTAACCGTTTCTGTCGACCTTAATTTCCGTAAGAAGCTTTGGACTAGTGAGAAGGCTATTTCTATCATGCGTCCATTGATGAAATATGTTGATGTATGTATCGGTAATGAGGAGGATGCTGAGCTTTGTCTCGGTTTCAAACCTGATGCTGATGTAGAGGGTGGTCAGACCGATGCTGCTGGCTATGAGGGTATCTTTAAGCAAATGATGCAAGAGTTTGGTTTTAAGTACGTTGTGTCTACTTTGCGCGAAAGCTATAGCGCTACCTTCAATGGATGGAAAGCACTTATCTATGATGGTAAGGAGTTCTACCAGTCTAAGCGTTATGAGATTAATCCTATCATCGACCGTGTTGGTGGTGGCGACTCATTCTCTGGTGGTTTGATTCATGGTTTGCTGACCAAGAAGACACAGGGCGAGGCTCTTGAGTTTGCTGTTGCTGCTTCTGCCTTGAAGCATACTATCAATGGTGACTTCAATTTGGTTTCAGTTGAAGAAGTTGAGGCTCTTGCTGGTGGTAATGCTAACGGACGCGTACAGCGTTAATCCTAGACAATCTAGAAAAAAAGAAATTATGGCAAAATTTGATAAGATAGCAGTGATGCAGAAGATTGGTGATACCGGTATGGTACCCGTCTTCTATCACAAGGATTTAGAAGTTTGCAAGAATGTTGTTAAGGCCTGCTATGAAGGTGGCGTTCGTGCTTTCGAGTTTACCAATCGTGGTGACTTCGCTCAAGAGGTCTTCGGCGAGTTGGTAAAGTGGGCTGACAAGGAGTGTCCTGAGTTGGCATTGGGTATTGGCTCTGTTGTTGATGCACCTACTGCAGCCATGTATCTCCAGTTAGGAGCCTGCTTTGTAGTTGGTCCATTGTTTAATCCCGACATCGCTCCTGTATGTAATCGTCGTCTTGTTCCTTACTGCCCAGGTTGTATGACTGTATCAGAGATTGGTAAGGCTCAGGAGTTGGGTTGTGACCTGACAAAGGTATTCCCTGGCGATGTGGTTGGTCCTAACATGATTAAGGGCTTGAAGGCTCCTATGCCTTGGTCTAAGATTATGGTCACTGGTGGTGTTTCTCCCGACGAGGAGAATCTTACTAAGTGGTTTAAGGCTGGCGTTTTCTGTGTGGGTATGGGTTCTAAGCTGTTCCCCTCAGATAAGGTTAAGGCTGGCGACTGGCAGTATGTAACCGACAAGTGCAAGGAGGCACTCGGTTATGTGGCAAAGGCTCGCGCTTAACGCACTCCTGCTAATACTTATCTCAGCTTGTTCACCGTCAGATAAGGCAACGGTGGACAAGTTGAATTCTCTATCTTATGCCTATCACTATCGTAACATCGATTCTACTGAAGTCTATGCTCGTAGGGCTTACGAGTTAGCATCCTTTGACGATGGCCGTGCTGAGTCGCTCAACAATCTCGCCTTCGTCTCGATGGTGCGTATGGACTATAACAAGGCTGAACAACAGTTGAAGGAAGCCTTGTCATTGACGGATAATCAGGTAGAGCTGCTGGTTTCTGAAGTCCAGATGATGCGTCTCTGTCAGCGTCGCAGTGAGAATCGTGCCTTTTATGAACATCGCGAACAAGCCCAGCGCCATTTGGATCGTATTCAAGAAGGACTCGACGAGCTGCCCGAACGCCTACAACAGCGCTTGATTTATGCAGAATCAGAATTGGCGATTGTTAACTCCACCTATTATTACTATGTGGGTCTGGAGCGCCAGTCGATAGAAGCTATTCGTGGATTAGATACTGAGCGTACACGTCGCGACACAGTACAGTATCTCAACTACCTCTACAATGTGGGTGCTGGTGGTATATTGACCGAAGGCACCCCCGAACAGATTTATGCTGACGAGATGGAATGCCTATCGCGCTGTAAGACTATTGCCGAGCGTCAAGGATATATCTATTTCCAGGCACAGTCGTTGGAAGCTATTGCTGAACATACTGGCGAGTTGGCATTAGCCGAGAAGGCATTGCAGTTATTCACAACCTATGGTGATGTCTATCAGATTGCTGGTGCCTATCGTACTTTAGCCTCTTGTTATCATGCGATGGGCGACGACCATCAGGCACTAAAGAATCTGCATCAGGCTCTTGCTGATAAGCGCATCAATCAGGCTCCCGACTTGGTGGCGAGTATCCGTGAACAACTCTCTGTAGCTTACTCTGCTATTGACGATAAGAAGCAGAGCGACTACAATCGTAATATCTATATCGACCTGCAGGAACAGACGCGTCAAGACCGAGAGCTGGAGGCACGTGCAGGTATTCTTGATCGTGAAGTCAGTCAGCTTAACTGGATGATATTCGCGGTGGTGGTAACTATCTTGCTCATGCTCTTCCTTTTGTGGCTTTTCAATCGATTAAACAAACAGCAGAAGGAAGATAATGAACTTGACGATTTGCTGGAGCAGAAAAGTGAGGAGGTTGCTGAGGCTCGCCTGCGTGTAGAGCGCAACGAGCGTCGTCATCTGGAGCAGCGTGCCAAGATATCTCTGGCTATGAGCATCCTGCCCCTGATAGACCGCATCCGCCATGAGGTAAATCGCTTGGGTTCTCTAGAGCCTCTAGATAAACTAGACAATCAAGAATTTCAAGAATCTCTCTCCTATATCCGCGAGCTCACTGACAATATCAACGAACAAAACGATGTTCTAACCCAATGGATACAACTCCGTCAGGGCGAGCTGAGCTTGCATGTGGAGAGTTTCCTATTACAGTCGTTGTTTGATATAGTAGCTCGTAGCAAGACAAGTTTCCGAATGAAAGGCGTAGACTTGGAGGTTGCACCAACGGGAGCACACGTCAAAGCCGATCGCGTCTTGACACTCTTTATGCTGAATACCTTGGCTGACAATGCCCGCAAGTTTACCGACGAGGGTGGACGAGTAGATATCTCAGCCACAGAGACTGCCGATTATGTAGAAGTATCTGTTGCTGACACAGGTCGTGGTATGAGCGAAGAAGCGTTGTCCCATGTCTTCGACCATAAGGTGTCACAAGGTCATGGCTTTGGATTGATGAATTGTAAGGGCATCATAGAGAAATATCGTAAGACGAGTCAGATTTTTTCTGTATGCAGTTTGCAGGCTGAGAGTCAACAGGGTAGGGGCTCGCGTTTCTTCTTCCGCCTGCCCAAGGGCGTGATGCGACTGCTGCTAATCGTTTGCTGGCTATTGACGGGAAGTATCTCGATGAGTGCTAATGATGCGAACGAGTTTCTAAGTAAGGCCCATATCTATGCCGACTCAGCTTATTTCTCTAACATCAATGGCACCTATGCCCGTACCTTAGCGTTTGCAGACTCCTGTCGTGAGTGCCTGAATGCCTACTATCTGAAAACGCATCCTAATAGTCATCAACTCCTGAAGCGTCAAGACGATGCCTCTACACCAGTAGAGATTCAGTGGTTGCATGATGGTGTAGAGACCAACTATCAGATAATTCTCGATATGCGCAACGAGAGTGCTGTGGCTGCCCTCGCACTCCACGAGTGGGCGCTCTATGCCTATAATAATAAGGTATATACCCAACTCTTTAAGGAACTCAGTGCCGACTCTACGCTCGACGACTACTGTCGCACCATGCAGCAGTCTCAGCAAAACAAGCGTATCGCTGTTATTCTGCTCTTGGTGTTGTTGGTGCTCATCGTGCCTGCCTACTTTATGCTCTACTATCGTCATCGACTATACCAGCGCTTCCGCCAAGAACGTCTACAGCTGAATAATATCGAGATGGCCGACGACGAGTTGCATCGTGCCGAACTGGAGAATGCTAATCTCCATGTAGCCAATAGTGTGCTCGACAACTGTCTGTCCACCTTAAAGCATGAGACGATGTATTATCCTTCGCGCATTCGCCAGTTGGTTGATTCCGACGATTTACAGCCTTTGGCAGAGGTTACCAGTTATTATCGCGACCTATACAGCATTTTGATACAACAGGCCACGGCGCAGGTAGACCGCATTAAGCTACACGTGCATCCTGTTACGCTTTATGGTCAGACCGTCTTGGGTGACGATAATATGCTGCGTTATCTATTTGAACTGCTTAAGGGGGATGTTACGGCAGAGGCAAAAGACGACAAGTATGTGGTTTACCACGTATCCCACTCACCACTTGCCACTCAGCAATCACCCATAGAATTTCTCCTTTGTCGTCAGATAGTACGCGACCATGGAGAAGCTACCAATCGCCGCGGATGTGGCATTAGTATAGAACAAGAAAACATCAACATAATACTACCACGATATAATGGAAAACTTTAAACTGATTATCGTCGAGGATGTACCCCTCGAACTCAAAGGCACCGAAGGTATCATTCGCAATGAGATTCCCGAGGCCGAAGTGATTGGTACTGCTGCCAACGAGAGTAGCTATTGGAAACTCATCAAGCAGCAACAGCCCGACCTTGTACTGCTTGACCTCGGTCTTGGTGGCTCTACCACAGTAGGTGTGGAGATTTGTCGCCAGACAAAAGAACTATATAAACAAGTAAAGATACTCATCTTTACGGGTGAGATACTCAATGAGAAACTATGGGTTGATGTACTTGATGCTGGTGCCGACGGTATCATTCTGAAGAGTGGCGAACTCCTTACACGTCGCGATGTGTTGGCAGTGATGGAGGGTAAACAACTTGTCTTTAATGAGCCTATCCTGCAAAAGATTGTAGAGCGCTTCAAACACGCTGTTTCTTCACAACTTGCTCGCCAGGAGGCACTCATCAACTATGAAATCGACGAGTACGATGAGCGTTTCTTGCGTCATCTTGCTCTCGGTTTTACCAAGGAGCAGATTACCGGTCTTCGTGGCATGCCCTTTGGTGTGAAGAGTTTAGAGAAGCGACAGATGGAACTCGTCAAGAAGCTCTTCCCCAATGGTGAGAGTGTCAATGCCACTCGCCTCGTCGTTCGCGCCTTCGAGTTACGCATTCTCGATATTGACAATCTCGAACCCGATATGGAATAACGATTTATAATTCATAATGCTTAATGCATAATGGTCAATGTTCAATGGTCAATGATTAACGTTCAATGTTCAACGTAAAAAGGTTTCTTCCACATATTGCCCTCACGCTGTTTGGTGCTCAGTTGCTGACAATGCTTGTGTCGTGGTTGCTTAGTGCAGCCTTCCCCGTCAGTGGTATTCGCTCTTTGCTCTCCAGTGAAGGGCTACGCTGGTTCTTTGGACGTTTCAGCCATATGCTCGCTACGCCCATTCTGCTATCGCTGTTATTGTTGATGTTAGCTTATGGAGTCTTCCGTCGTAGTGGAATGCTCAATTACCAATCCACTTATCGCGAAAAGCGAGCACGAGCCATGACACTTGTTCTCTCAGTGGTTGCACTCGTTATGCTGCTCTCGCTAGCAGCTTTCCCCCATGCCGTCATGCTTTCTGTTACAGGCAGTTTGTGGCCCTCACCATTCTCCCATGCTCTGCTTCCTCTGCTTACCTTCTGTGTTATTATCCTTAGTGCCTTCTATGGCATCATTGCAGGCTATTATAACACAATAAGCGACATCTACGAGGCATTGCTTCATGGCATACGTCAGGGTGCTCCGCTCCTTCTTTTCTATCTCTTGATAGCCCAACTCTATCTATCGCTATCGTATAGTATCGGACTTTGAGTTCGTCGAAGATACTTTCGGCCTATTCTCTGACATCTTCAGAAAAAAATGAACTCCGTTTTAACAAGTCGCTTGCCGATTCAAATGGGGCTCTTGTCTTAAACGGAGCTTAAAAGTGCTTCTATCTATTAGCTTGCCGAACCAATCGGGGGCTTAAACATAGATAGGTTACTTTCATGATGCAAAGGAAGAAAGTTTTTTCTTAACCTTCAAATCTTTTCTCTCTTTTTCTTTTGTATTGATAAAAAAATATTATCTTTGCAGAGGCATAAACACAGTTATTGTTATTGACCTGTTTCCTTGGAATCTCTCAGGGTACAAATGACAGACAGCTGACAGTTCTGTTCTATATAAAGTATGAAAGATGAAAAATAGAATGATTATTTTTTTCTTGGCCATCTGTATGGTCATTCTACCAATGGGATGCAAAAGTAGTCCCCAAGAGTCTGCTTCTGATGAAACAGACATGAGTCGTCAAGAAGAGAAAAGACTTATACGTAAAGGGAACGATTTTTCGCTGAAGTTGTTCCAAGAGATTGCTGAGAATGAACAGAACAAGAACGTGTTCATTTCAACTATTGGCATGTTCTATTCCTTAAACATTATTAATAATACGGTATCAGGCGCTACACGACAAGAGATATGTGATGCCTTGGGTGTTGACACGACTGACATCAGGCGTGTCAATGCGTTTTGTCGCAGACTGATACTTAGACAGGCGGAAGTGTCGGAAGACGATTTCTTAGGTCCTTCTTCATATATGAGGACAGCTGCTTTGTTCCTGGCAGGTAGTTCTGTGGATATTAACAAATCTTTTCAGGATATGCTGGAGCAATACTATTTTGCACGTGTTGTCAAAGGCGATATGAATGACAAAATGCAGCAGAACATTGACAGATGGTGTTATGAACGTACAGAGGGAATCATCAGTAGTTTCCCCATTGCACAATGGGATTCTCAATCTGCCAACCTGCTGGTGGCTAACCTCTTTAATGGTAGGTGGGTTCATGAGTTTTATAAAGGATACACGAAGAAAGAGCCTTTCTATAACGGAACGAGTGAGACGGTAGACATGATGAACAAAACGAATAAGGAGAAGGTGTTCACTTATGCAGCCCTGAAGGATTTCTCTTTGCTCAGCATCCCCTATGTAGGAGATTATACGCTCTACGTTATTCTTCCAGAGAAGAAGGATGGTCTGCAGACAGTACTCAAATCTCTTGATGGAGAGAAACTTAGAAATGCTATATTCATGTTAAATACCTATGATATTGTCCATGTCAAGTTACCCAAGTTCGAAGTGTCGTATTCATATAAAGCCCGTGAGTATCTTGCAGCGTTAGGTATCAGTAAGCTATTCAGCAATTCTGCCGAGCTGGCTGGAGTTCAGTCTGCCCCCATGAAGATTGGCAATATTATGCAGAATACCAAAGTCATCTTAGACGAAGACGGGACGAGGGCAGGAACCATTACGTCAACTTCTTTTGTAACGCTAAGTGAAAAGATGAATCCCACAGAAGCCTACTTTTATGCTGACCATCCTTTTGCCTATATTATCGAAGATCCGTTTGGCAATTATTGTTTCATGGGCACATTCTGGGGGTACAAGTAGGATTGCAGCAAGTGACCTTTCTCAATCGTATCGAAAAAGAATTCATGAAGATTGTTGAATGAAGAAAAACAATATGAAATTGAAGACAAAGAGAACTGTCATCTTTGGGGGAATCAGTGCCGGCCTTTTGATTTGGTATTTCATTTTTTCAAGTATATTCCCTATGCCAAGAGGAGAAAGGGTTAATCCAAAGTATGGTACTTATTTTAAGAATATAAGAGGTGTTTACTACATTTCTGTAGACAATTGTCTTTCGCTTATTAATCATGGGCATTTCGGATATCTTGAAAATGTTGACACTAAGAGTTTCCATGTTTTGTCAGACGATTGGGCGAAAGACAAAACCCATATTTGGTATGAAGATTATATTGTGAAAGAGGCTGATGTATCTTCTTTCGTGCTGGCTAAAAGTGGGTTACCAAAGGACAAATACCACGTATTTGTTCCTTATGGTCATGGTAATATGATGCGGCCAACAAACTGTGGGATTGATGTCGAGACGGCAGAATATTTTATAAAAGAATCACATGGTTGGCCAGACTGCTCATGGATGCGTGATAAAGACAATGTATATTTGGATGAAGTAAGAGTTGATGTTGACAGAGAATCATTCGGTCGCTTTCATAATACATATTGGTGGGTCGATAAGAATTGGATTTATAGTGAAATATGGGATCCTAAACTTGAAAGAAAAACCTTGAAGAAGGTTGATTCGTTACAAGCCCCTCTTGACACATTACCATCAACAGGTAGCCATTATTTGAGGAATGGGCGAAATGTTATATATTGTTCTAAGGTGATAGTAAAGGGTCTGGATATTTCAAGATTTGAAGAAGTTGGCTTTGACAAGTGTATGGTTAACGACATGCTATTTGTGGAAGGTAAAAAACAATAAGTTTCATTATTTTTGCAAAAAAAGTTCACATTCGCGCGTAACAACCAATGTGATTGAGCGTTAAGTGTGAACCCTTTTCTTAGCCTGTCTTTGCAAACGTATCAGGCTACCTTTGTACTGTATCAGTCTAGCTCTGCTCTGAATCAGTTACTTTCGTACCTCAATAGTAATTGTATTGCACCTCGAAATAGTTGTATTCAGCGCTGAATGTAGCCCACTCAAAACCTCCCCACTGAGGGAGGAATATTATCCGAAAAGAATTATGCGTAAATACTCAGAGAATTATGCGTAAATTCAAGG
This sequence comes from Prevotellaceae bacterium MN60, assembly GCA_900199555.1. Taxonomy (GTDB): domain Bacteria; phylum Bacteroidota; class Bacteroidia; order Bacteroidales; family Bacteroidaceae; genus Prevotella. The sequence continues at coordinate 146,477 of FZQZ01000002.1, read as the reverse complement.
AGAATTATGGCGTCAAACCATTTCCGATGCTTCGGAGCCTCAATTCTTCTTCTCTTGGCATCCTTTGTTACATGTTAAACTATATTAAAGTCAAGGCTAAATTTCGACAGAAATAACTATTCGTCGGTAAAAATCAAGCAGTTATGATTTTGCCTATTGCAAATATTATTATAATTTAATACCTTTACAGCCGTAACCATCTAAAAATAAGAGAGCTACAAATAGACCAACCGTTTTTCCGGAGACAAGATATTAACTAAAAATTCTATGATTATGATGAAACTTCTATTATTCATGTGCATGGCGCTATCGCTTGGAGCGATTGGTGCATGCAGTAGTGACAATAACGATAAAGATGCTCTCTCCCTAAAAAAACTGATAGGGGTGTGGGAACTTAGTCAATTCGACAAGGGATGGGCTGAGGTTACTACGTTTGAGCCTAAAGAGGTGTCTTGCAGCATCAGTGATGATGACGTTATCGAAGTGAAAAATAAAACGGATGTCGATTTATCTCCTTTTGTGAATAATGGAACCTATTCCTATCATCTCGATTCCAGCAATAGGATTATTATCAACGGAATAATGTTTGAGTATTCCATCGAAGACGAAGTTCTGCATCTGGCGAAGAACAACTTTGCCGATGGAGAGTGTTATGTATTTATTAAAAATAATGAGTAATACGTCAAAACTTTTTTTGTTTTTTTATTTGGAAGAACAAATGCATTATTGTATCTTTGCAGCGGATTTCAACCTTATAACGGTTTAGAATGTTTATTACGTAAAATCTCAAAATCAAAATTACATGAACAAAAAGAATTTATGGAGCATGATGGCAATCTTGGTGATTGCCATGCTGAGTATCAGCCTTGCCTCATGCGGCAGTGACGACGACAACAACGAGGATGGTTCTTTCTTGGTTGGCGAATGGTATGAGTGTGACTCAAAAGGAGTGTTAAGAAACGACGCAACGGAAGAGGAAGTATACCATTTGCGCCTACGTGCCAATGGAACTGGAGACTTCTGGTCTGTGAGCAAAGGCAAGGAGGATGCATATAAGTATTCTTTTGAGTATTCAAGTAATATGAAGGGGGCTTCGGGCAAACTTACGCTTACTATAACATCGTCTACCGATGCTTCGGAGATAGGAAAGATCGAATCTGGAGATGTAACCTATATTGACGGCGTTCTGTCTACAGGCGAAGTATACTACAAGAAGAAATAAGTTGATTGGTATAGAATAATAAAAAATACAGCTAATGCGGATGTGCATTAGCTGTATTTTAGTTTTGTATTAGCGTATTATTTGATAAGATCAACGCTACGCTTCAGGAACTTGTCGAGTGCTTCACCCTTCAGCATACCATTCTGGAGGAGGGCAAGGTCGATAAGCTGATGGATGATATCGTTCTTAGCAGCAAATCCGTTGAGAACGCTGTTCTTCTTCTGCTTCTGCTCTTCGATAGCTTTCTCGCACTCGCTCTTCATATCTTTGTCGTCCTGTGTCAGCTCCTCAGGTTTCTTCTTCTCCTGCTGTTGACGGATAGCTGCCAAGCGAGCTTCCTGTCCTTTCAACTCGCTCTCGATAGGCTGTAACTCAGTTGACAGTTCAGAATTAATCGTTGAGAGTACGTCCTTAACCAGACGGTGGTCGCTGTTGAGTACAAGATTCAGCGTATCAGGCATTTGAGCGTAGAAGTTCATGCCTTGCTGGAAGCGGCTCATATCCTTCATGCGGCGCATCCACTCATTCTGTGTGATGACTACAGGACGCTGTGCCTCACCCAATGATTGTACCTCGACCATGAACTCTGTCTTCTCCATCTTAGGCATCTGTGACTTGAATACCTGTGACAAATTGGCAGAGTCGTTATCTGAGAGGTTTGACTTAGGCTGGTCGTCCTTCACGATAAGACGATCGATGATGTCTGAATCGACACGAGTGAAGCGGCTCTTCTCAAACTTCTGCTCCAACATCTGGATAGCGGGAACATCAAGCTGACCGTCCAGCAAGAGTACTGAGTAGCCCTTGTCCTTGGCAGCCTGAATATATGAGTACTGCTCCTCCTTGTCTGTAGCATAGAGGTAGATGAGCTGGTCGTCCTTATCCTTCTGATTAGCCTCGATAAGCGTCTTATATTCATCGAAGGTGAAGTGCTTGCCCTCAACATCCTTTAGCAAAGCAAACTCCTTAGCTTTGTCGTAGAAGCTCTCTTCGCTCAGCATGCCATAGTTGATGAAGAGCTTCAGATCGTCCCACTTCTCTTCGTAGGCCTTGCGGTCTTCCTTGAAGATGCTGAGCAGACGATCTGATACCTTCTTAGTGATATAGGTAGAAATCTTCTTTACCTCGCGATCGCTCTGCAGGTAAGAACGGCTCACGTTCAGAGGAATATCTGGAGAGTCGATAACACCATGCAACAGCGTCAGGAACTCAGGCACGATGCCCTCTACCTGGTCAGTAACGAATACCTGGTTGCAGTAGAGCTGAATCTTGTTGCGCTGCAGGTCGAGATTAGACTTGATGCGTGGGAAGTAGAGAATACCAGTAAGGTTAAAGGGATAGTCCACGTTCAGGTGAATCCAGAACATTGGCTCATCGCTCATGGGGTAGAGAGTGCGATAGAATGAATTGTAGTCCTCATCCTTCAAAGTAGATGGAGCCTTAGTCCACAGAGGTTCAACATCATTGATAACGTTGTCCTTGTCGGTATCTACCATCTCTTTCTTCTCACTGCTCCACTCCTGCTTCTTGCCAAAGGCTACAGGCACTGCCATAAACTTGCAGTACTTGTTGAGCAGCTGCTGAATCTTCTCTTTCTCCAAGAACTCCTTGCAGTCGTCATCTACATAGAGGATGATGTCAGAACCGCGGTCAGCCTTCTCTGCCTCGTCAATCTCGTAGGCAGGACTTCCGTCGCAACTCCACTTCACAGCCTTAGCGCCATCCTTGTAACTCTTAGTGATAATCTCTACCTTCTTGGCTACCATGAATGATGAGTAGAAGCCCAATCCGAAGTGACCGATAATGTTGTTGGCATTATCCTTGTACTTCTCCAGGAAGTCGTTGACACCAGAGAATGCAATCTGATTGATATACTTGTCAATCTCCTCCTCGGTCATACCGATACCACGGTCAGAGATAGTGATGGTGCCCTTATCCTTATCCAGTGCTACGCGAACGGTTACGTCACCCAACTCACCCTTGAATTCACCCTGCTGAGCCAGTGTCTTCAGCTTCTGTGTGGCATCAACAGCATTTGATACCATCTCGCGCAGGAAAATCTCATGGTCTGAATAGAGAAACTTTTTGATGACGGGGAAGATGTTCTCAGTAGTAACCCCGATGTTACCTTTTTGCATATACCTTAGTATTTATTTAATTCGTTTGCCAAGGTTTTGCAAATATCGTGCCAAAAGGAAAGATATAGAAGTTCTATCATAAAATAAGGTTCACACTCACGCGTAAACTATTGATGTGTTGCGCTGTAAGTGTGAATATTATTTTTGAGATTGATTTCTGTTATAGATATAGTGTTGTCTATGAAATTCTCTTTTAGTCTATGCCTCTCCGTTCGTCATAAACCAGACAACTTTTCCTTTTGTCAAGTTTATCACGGCTGTTGCATAACTGGGGCCACCATCATCAACTTCATATACATCCATCTTCAATGATGTGTAGCCATCAAAACTTTGCCAGTCGGTAATAAGATTTACTTTTACAATGATGTCGCCATTTTCAACGATGGCAATGTATTGTCTGATATATTGGTTGAAAGGGTAGGGGTATCTTCTTTCACGTAGTTCTTTTTCATATTCTTTCTTATCAAAGTATGACTCAAGAATATTTCTTGCCATTACTACTTCATCATGGGTTAAGATGTGTAATTCCTTTTTAGTATACTCGTAATACTCATTTACAAATACTGATTTGACATTAACGTCTAAGGAATCAGGAGAAAGGTCGTCCGCAGAGAGTACCATTGGCTTTCTATTATTCATATCATGCAAATCAACAAACTTATGAAAACGTAATTGGACTCCTGTCTTAAAATCAGAAATCAGCAAGACGCTATCTTTCAAATGGTCAATCTTATAGAGACTCTCTTTCTGCTGATGGTCTGTCAGTATTAATGAATCGCCCGTGATAGCAAAGTGACGATAATGGTAGATAGTGTCCAGACAGGGATCTATCCAGATGTCAGAGTCATTGATAACCTCTATTTTGCTCCAAGGTAGTTCCTTGTTTACTTCACCTTCAACTTGCCAATAGCCATATATATCTTTGGGGGCTATGGTTCTGTCTTCTGCTAATTGGCACGAAGCCATCAACAGGAGTACTATTGGATAATAGAAAACATTTTTCATCACGTTAATTGACTTTCCGTAATTCATAATTTTTTGTTTATTGTTTGACGATGCAAAGGTACAAAATAAAAATTGCTTTGTCAAGAGGTTATGCGTGATTGACACAGCTTGAAACAGTAAAAATGCTGAAAATTATGAAGATGTGAATCGAGAAATACAACGATTGACACATTTTTACGGCGAGGTTGTGAGCAGAAAGAGTGGGGTGTTGCATCAAAACAAAGGGCGGAAAGCATGTTTTTTATGCCTTTTAGAAGCTAAATTAGCTGCCTTTTGTGTCTTTGACTAGGTTAGGTGTAGATTGCGTAGATGATTCTGAAATGTTGTATCTCATTGATTTATTGCTTTTTAGATGAAGTAAAATTGTTGCTCAATTGTTTAGTTGTTCAGTTGTTCAATTGTTCAGTTTGTATTCTATGAGATGCTAATCATCTTCTTTTATATATAACTTATTAATTATTAATTAGTTATAATGTAATAAGAGAGATGTTTTGTTATTTTTGCCTTTTTGAATAAACTGAATAAACTGAACAACTGAACTATTGAACTCCGTTTCTCTGCCTATTCTTCTACTAGGCCTTTTTCGTATACAGCTATTACGGCTCTATATACAGCTATTACGGCTCTGTATACAGCTAAGCCAGCGCCGTATTAGCTGTATACAGCGCCGTATTAGCTATATTTATTTCGTGCGATGGCTGTCGCAAATATCTGCGACGGCTTTCGAAAATATTTGCGACGGCCGTCGCAAGTTATAAGTAAAGCTGATAGGGAAAGTGGTGGCTGCTATTATGGAGAATGATTATAGGTGATTTGAAAATTTGCAGAGAGTGAATGTGTTATGATGCCTGTATCTGCGAAAATGTGTGATGCGATTTCGCGCTCCAATAGGCTTGAATGAGCGAAAAAGTGGGCTGAGTTAACATTTGTTTTGATTTGTATTTGAGGAATAGAGTATATGATAAAATAACATGCAGTATTTTGTTATTTGCTCACTTATTCGTACCTTTGACCTATCGGTCGAAAGTAGGCTGCATCTCGGAAATACAAAGAAAAACTTGTTTTCCTTTGGTATTTCTCTCGATTTGCACTACCTTTGCACACAAAATTATAATACTATGGTAAAAAGAAGATGGCGCTGCAAGCCAGGCGAACAGCCTACGGAATTGGATAAGCGCATTATGTATTTGGAAAATAAAGGAGCATGGGTTCCTACACGTGAACTGATTAAGACTCCAGAACAAATAGAGGGCATCCGTCGTGCGGGTGTCATCAATACAGGTGTACTCGATGAGGTAGGAAAGCATATCTGTGCTGGTATGTCTACACTCGAGATTGATCAGATCTGTCGCGACTATTGCGAGAAACATGGCGCTATACCTGCTTGTCTGAACTATGGTGGCGACGAAGAGACACCGCCATTCCCCATGAGCGTTTGCACAAGTATCAATGAGGTGGTATGTCATGGTATTCCTAAAGCCGATGATATATTGGAGGAGGGTGATATCATCAATGTTGACTTTACTACCATTCTTGATGGCTACTATGCTGACGCTTCGCGAATGTTTATTATCGGTAAGACAACACCCGAGAAGGAGCAGCTGGTACAGGTTACCAAGGAATGCTTGGAGATAGGTATGGAGGCTGCGAAGCCTTGGCATGGTGTCAACGAGATTGGCCGCGCTATCCAGAAGCATGCTAACAAATACCATTATGGTGTGGTGCGCGACCTGTGTGGTCATGGAGTAGGGTGCCAGTTCCATGAAGAGCCGGAGGTAGCCCACTTCTCACAGCGTGGTGATGGCATGATTCTCGTGCCCGGCATGGTATTTACGATAGAACCAATGATAAACATGGGTTCATGGGAAGTCTTTATCGATGCTGACGATCCCTATGGCTGGGAGGTTATTACAGAAGACGAACAGCCTAGCGCTCAGTGGGAGCATACTCTGCTGATGACCGAGCACGGAGTTGAAATCTTATCACGTTGAACGTTGAACGATGAACGTTGAACGTTATGCATAAAGCATTATAATAAATGGAGAGAAAAATAGAAGTACGAGTTTTATCAAAGGCATTCGCTCTACGCATCATAAAACTGTGTAAGTATATGCTTGATAAGTACAGGAGTGATATTATTATTCCAATACTAGTAAAACAAGTACTTCGAAGTGGTACGAGTATAGCTGCCAACATTACTGAGAGTAAGAATGCTCAAAGTAAAAATGACTTTGTTAATAAACTAAATATAGCTCTGAAAGAGGCTGACGAAACTGGTCTGTGGTTGGAATTATTGCATGAGTCGGAGTATTTGGCAGATTCGGAATTTGAATCTGTATACGATGACAATCAAAAGATAGTTGCCACCTTAATTAATATAATAAAGAAGACAAAAGAATAAAAAGTGATGGAAGAACAACGTTCAACGTTCAACGATCAACGTTCAACGTACATATTAGGTATAGAGAGTAGTTGCGACGACACGTCTGCCGCCGTACTAAAGAATGGAGTGCTGCTGTCAAACGTGACGGCATCTCAGGCTGTTCATGAGTCGTATGGTGGTGTGGTGCCAGAGTTGGCATCAAGAGCACATCAACAGAATGTCGTTCCTGTAGTCTATGAAGCTATCAAGCGCGCAGGTATTCAGAAAGAACAACTTTCAGCAGTGGCCTTTACACGTGGTCCAGGCTTGATGGGTTCGTTGCTGGTAGGTGTTAACTTTGCCAAAGGTTTTGCTCGCTCGTTAGGTATTCCTCTCGTGGATGTAAACCATTTGCAAGGTCACGTGATGGCTCACTTTATTAAGGAGTCGGAAGATGACAATAGTCAGCCTCCTCTGCCTTTCCTTTGCTTGTTGGTAAGCGGTGGTAACTCGCAGATAGTCAAGGTTAATGCCTATAACGATATGGAAGTGCTGGGCCAGACCATTGATGATGCAGCAGGTGAGGCCATTGATAAATGTTCAAAGGTGATGGGCTTAGGCTATCCCGGTGGTCCTATCATCGACCGTTTGGCGCGTCAGGGCAATCCAAAGGCCTATCAGTTTGCAGAGCCTCATATCCCTGGATTGAATTACAGCTTCTCTGGTCTGAAGACTTCCTTCCTGTATAATCTGCGTAAGTGGGTGGAAGAAGATCCTGATTTTATCGAGCATCACAAAGAAGATATTGCTGCTTCGTTGGAATGGACTATTGTGGATATTCTGATGAAGAAGCTGAAGCTGGCTGTCAAGGAAACAGGTATTAAGCATGTGGCTGTAGCTGGAGGTGTGAGTGCCAATAATGGATTGCGCAATGCCTTCTACGATCATGCTAAGCGCTATGGATGGACTGTGTATATCCCCAAGTTTAGCTATACCACCGATAATGCAGCCATGATTGGTATCGTGGGTTACTATAAGTTCTTGGATGGTGAGACGTGCAGTATTGATGCGCCAGCATTCTCGAAAGTAACATTCAAATAATTAAGAAGTTAAAGATTAAAAGATAAAAGAGATATGGATTTCGAAAGCAAGATTATCAGCAGAGAGATTAGTCAGCTGCTGTGGGAAATGGAGAAAACCGTAGGAACTGCCGAAAGCTGTACGGGTGGTCGTATTGCCGAAGCTATTATTGCTGTTCCTGGTGCTTCAAAATACTTCAAAGGAGGCATCATATCGTATGTGGATGAAATCAAGGAGTCGCTGCTCGGTGTTGATCCACAGGTGATAGAAGAGAAGACTGCTGTATGTGAAGAGGTAGCTAAGCAGATGGTTGTAGGAGCTTGTAAGGCCCTAAATACTGATTTTGCCTTAGCATCAACAGGTTACGCAGGTCCTACTGGCGGTCCTAAGGAGATTCCCATCGGTACTATTTGGTTGGCTTGCGGTAATCAGGATATGCAAATTACGATGAAGGTGGAAGAGGATCATGGACGCGATATCAACCTCGCAATTGCCACTAACCAAGTGATGCAAATGTTCCTTGATTACCTCAAAACACAGATTGAAACCGAAGAAGAGAGTTAAAAAACATTAATTGTTTGGGATTTATTAACGCTCTGCTTTCTAATCTCAATTAAAATATGTACCTTTGCACCCTGTTTGGAGTAAGTTATAAATTAGGAACACAAAAAAGTAGATAGAAATGTCTAAGATTTGTCAGATTACGGGAAAGAAGGCACAGATTGGTAATAATGTGTCTCACTCAAAGCATCGCACAAAGCGCAGCTTTGATGTAAACCTGTTCAGCAAGAAGTTCTACTATGTAGAGGAGGCTTGTTGGATTCAATTGAAGATCAGCGCCGCTGGTCTGCGTATGATTAATAAAGTTGGTCTGGATGCTGCCCTGAAGCAGGCTGTTGCTAAAGGTTTTGTAGACTGGAAGGACATTAAAGTTATAGGAGACTAATATCATGGCAGGTAAGAAAGCAAAGGGTAACCGCGTTCAGGTAATTCTGGAGTGCACTGAAATGAAGGAAAGTGGACTGGCCGGAACTAGCCGTTATATCACTACAAAGAACCGTAAGAATACCCCTGAGAGACTTGAACTCAAAAAGTATAACCCCATCCTGAAGCGCATGACTGTGCACAAGGAGATTAAATAATCTGTTTTAAAGCATGGCAAAGAAAACCGTCGCTACCCTCCATGAAGGTTCAAAGGATGGTCGCGCTTACTCAAAGGTTATCAAGATGGTAAAGAGCCCCAAGACTGGTGCTTACATCTTTGATGAGCAGATGGTTCCTAATGAAGCCGTTAAGGACTTCTTCAAGAACTAATCCGAATTGAATTTATAGCATTCATAATAGTCGGGGTTGCAGTCATAAAGATTGCAACCCCGATTTTTTATTACCTATTTCTGCGCTTTTTCAAAATTTATTAGGAAAAGATGCGGTGTTTTTCCTTAAAATATTGTATCTTTGCAAGATGTTATAAGCAAAGAAGAAAAACTGATAACCAATATGAACAAAAAAGTACTTGTCTTTTATTTAAGTCTGCTCTTTTGTGGCACTGTTTGCGCAGAAGAAGTACAGAAGAGTGAGTTGCAACAACGCGCTGAAGCTGTAGATGTAAAACAGAATATTTCCAGCGCTCGTTCTTTGTATATCCATGCTTTTAATGACTATATCAATAAAGGGCAGACACGTCAAGGTATAGAGTGCGCCGTAAAAGCTACGGCATTGTATTATAAGGAAAACTTCTACAAGGAGGCTTTTGATTTGTTGCGTCGCGCAGACCAGACTATCATGGCTGCAAATGCTGGTAATAGCGAAAAAGCAGCGATGCACTATCTGACTACCAAGGAGCGCATGCAGATGTATATCAAACTGAAGAAGGGTGCTAGTGCTCAGGATCAGCTTAACAATATGGAGCGTTTGGCTAGTCAGGCAAATGATGAGAGCGTAAGTAACGACTTGCTCTACAATAAGGCCATATACTACTACACTTTTGGACAGACTGCAGAGGGTAATGCTGTTTTCAAGGAAATGGCTAACAAGCTGACTGCTCAGAAGGAGTATGACAAGGTGGACGAAGTATTTAAGACGCTGATAGCTAGTGGACGTAGAAGTAATAATGCAAGTCTTGTTGCTCAGTCGTATAGCAGCTACATCGCATGGAAAGACTCTACTGATGCGATGAAGAGAGCCGACGAGATTGGTGCGCTGAAAAAGCAGATTGCTGATAACGAGGCTTCTATTAGCGAGAAAGATAGTTCGCTGACCACACGTATGGTGATTATTGTTGGCTTGGCTATCTTGGCAGCCGCACTGGCAGCCGTACTGTTGGTGGGTGCATTCATCCTGATGCGTTTTATTCTGCAGACTCGCAGACAGAAGAAGTTGATTGCTCAGGCTAACGAGAATAATGCACTGAAGGCTAAGTTTATTAGCAATATCTCTGCTCAGTTGGAACCAAGCTTTAAGAAACTTGATAGCAACAATCCCGAGGTAAAGGCACTGCTGGAATTCTCTAACCATATCCAGACTCTGTCAGAACTGGATAATACCATTGATGAGCCCGTTGAACTGGAAGAGGTTTCTGTTCCATCATTCTGCGAAGAGGTAATGAGCCATATCAATGGTAAGGTGAAAGAGGGTGTAACGCTGACTACCAATGCACCAAAGATGAGTGCTTCAATCAACAAAGAGTATGTATCACATATTCTGCTTCACTTGCTGAAGAATGCAGCTATCTACACTCCTGCTGGTGGAACTATCGTACTCGAATTTAAAAAGCGTAGTGCGCATACCTTGCAGTTCTTGGTATCAAATACCGGTTCAACTATTCCCGAAGAGAAACGCGAGGATGTATTTAAGCCATTCCTCGAAATCAAAGACCTTTCACAGGGTGACGGACTCGGACTTCCTATCTGTAAGCAGATGGCTGTCAAGATGAATGGTGACCTGGAGATTGATCCTGTATTTACAAAGGGTGTGCGCTTTGTGCTTGACTTGCACGTGTAGACATTGAACATTGAAGATTGAAAATTGAAGGCTGCGATTAAGCGAGAGCAGAGTCAAAACGAGTTTTGAACTATGCCGAGCGTGAGCAGGCTCGATGTGAAACATCAATATCAAAAGATAAATGGGTATATTTGGATTTTTTAATAAGGAAAAGAAAGAAACGCTAGATAAAGGTTTGGAGAAAACCAAGACTAGCGTGTTCGACAAACTTGCACGTGCCGTAGCAGGTAAGTCGAAAGTGGATGACGACGTGCTCGATAACTTGGAAGAGGTATTGATTACTTCTGATGTAGGTGTCGAAACAACGTTGAAGATTATTGAGCGTATCGAGGAACGCGTAGCTCGTGATAAATATGTTTCTACTGCTGAGTTGAATGCCATTCTTCGTGAAGAGATTGCGGCATTGATGGCTGAGAATAACTCAGATGATCAGGATAACTGGGATTTGCCTAGTGACCATCGTCCATATGTCATTCTGGTGGTGGGCGTTAATGGAGTAGGTAAGACAACTACGATTGGTAAACTTGCTTGGCAGTTTAAGCAGGCAGGTAAAAAGGTATATCTGGGTGCTGCTGATACATTCCGTGCAGCTGCTGTAGAGCAGATTTGCATTTGGGGTGAGCGTGTTGGCGTACCTGTTATCAAGCAACAAATGGGTAGTGACCCTGCTTCTGTAGCTTTTGATACCCTGCAGAGTGCTAAGGCTAATGGTGCTGATGTGGTATTGATAGATACCGCAGGTCGCCTGCACAATAAGGTTGGTTTGATGAATGAGCTGAAGAAAATCAAAGACGTGATGAAGAAAGTAGTGCCCGAAGCTCCAGACGAGGTGATGCTGGTGCTTGACGGATCTACTGGCCAGAATGCCTTTGAACAAGCTAAGCAGTTCTCTGCTGTTACGCAGATTTCAAGTCTTGCAATTACCAAGCTTGATGGTACAGCTAAGGGAGGTGTCGTTATTGGTATCAGTGACCAATTAAAGGTGCCTGTTAAGTATATTGGATTGGGCGAGGGTATGCAGGACTTGCAACTCTTCAACAAAAAACAATTTGTAGACTCTTTGTTCAAGCATGAATAAGCCAAAGATAGATATTATCACACTTGGTTGCTCGAAGAATCTGGTAGATAGCGAGAAACTCATGGGACTTTTCGAAGCCCGTGGCTATCATGTAACCCATGATGCTGAGCAGCCTGATGGAGACATCGCTGTAGTAAATACCTGCGGTTTCATAGAAGATGCGAAGCAGGAAAGCATTGATACTATTCTTGAACTGGTTCAGGCGAAAGAAGAAGGTCGCCTGCAGCGTCTCTATGTAATGGGTTGTCTCTCAGAACGCTATCTGGCTGATTTGGAGAAGGAAATACCAGAGGTAGATGGCTGGTATGGAAAATTCAATTATAAGCAGCTGATAGGTGATCTAGATAAACTCGTGGAACTGGGAGAACTGGATAATATCCATCGCCATGTTACAACGCCCAAACACTATGCTTATCTGAAGATTTCTGAGGGATGCGACCGCCATTGTGCTTATTGCGCTATTCCTCTAATAACCGGTCGTCATCAGAGTCGTCCGATGCAGGAGATTCTTGATGAGGTTCGCTGGTTGGTTAGTCAGGGCACTAAGGAATTTCAGGTGATTGCTCAGGAGTTGACTTACTATGGCATAGATATTGACGGCAAGCAGCATATCGCAGAGCTGATAGAGAAGATGGCTGATATAGAGGGAGTAGAGTGGATTCGATTACACTATGCTTATCCTGCTCACTTCCCTTGGGACTTGTTGCGCGTGATGCGAGAGAAGAAAAACGTATGTAATTATCTCGATATCGCCCTGCAGCATATATCAGACAATATATTGACACGTATGCAGCGTCATTTCACCAAGGATGATACCTATGAACTGATACGTCGTATGCGTGAGGAAGTGCCTGGTATCCATATCCGTACTACCTTGATGGTAGGATTCCCCGGTGAGACAGACGAAGACTTCCGTGAACTTGTTGAGTTTGTTAAGTGGGCTCGTTTTGAGCGTATGGGTGCCTTTGCCTATAGTGAAGAAGACGGTACTTATAGTGCAAAACACTACAAAGACGATGTGCCTGCCGATGTGAAGCAGCAGCGATTGGACAAGTTGATGCGTATTCAACAGCAGATTAGTGCAGAACTAGAGGCTGAGAAGGTTGGCAAGGTGATGCGTGTTATCATCGACCGTAAGGAAGGTGACTGGTATATCGGACGTACAGAGTTCTGCTCGCCAGAAGTAGATCCCGAAGTATTGCTCCCTGCTTCTGAAGAACTGGCCATCGGTGAGTTCTATCAGGTACAGATTACTGATGCCGAAGAGTTTGACTTATACGCAAAGAAGATATGAATAACAAGGAATTTATTGCTGAACTAGCTGAGCGTACAGGCTTTAATGCCAAAGATACTCAGAAGTTGGTCAACAATCTGATTGACGCTATGGGTGATGCCTTTCAGGAGGATAACTCCATTATGGTGGCAAACTTTGGCGTCTTCGAGACCAAGAAGAAGATGGAGCGTATTATGGTGAATCCATCTACAGGACAGCGTATGCTTGTTCCACCCAAACTCGTTCTGAACTTCAAGCCAAATCAGACGTGGAAGGATAAACTAAAAGGAGGGCAATAATAATGGGAAAGCTAACCTTACAAGAGATTGCTAAAATTCTGACGCAGAAGAATGGATTAACCCAGCGTGAGGCTAACCAATTTGCTGCCGAGATGTTCGCTGTTATCCTTCAACGTCTTCAGGAGGGTGAATCAGTGAAGGTTAAAGGACTTGGTACCTTTAAGATTATCAATGTGGAATCTCGCGAGAGCGTCAGCGTAAGAACGGGCGAACGCGTACTTATTGATAGTCATGCCAAAGTGTCTTTTACCCCCGACAATGTAATGAAGGAACTGGTTAATAAGCCTTTCTCTCAATTTGAAACAGTCATCCTCAATGATGGTGTCGAATTTGATGACATCAAGGATGATGCTGATGAGGAAGAAGATGCAAAGCCTGTTGAGATGCCCGAACCAGTAGAGATAACGGAATCTGCAGAGATAACGGAATCTGCGGAAAATGCAGAACCAGTAGAATCCGTTGAAGATGCTGCTCCTGCAGAACTGATAGAGTTAGTTGGTTCTGAAGAACCTCAGACCGAACAAGAAGAGTCTCATCCAATAGAAGAGTTCCATGAAGATGTTCTTCCTGAACAAGAGGTCTTAGCGGAGGAAAAGGGTAAGATGGAAGAAGAGGTTCATGAAAAGGAAGAAGACTGCCCCCAAGAGGATTGTTTCCCTGAAGAAGAACCACTAATAGAATACGAGGATGAAGAGAAAGAAAACCATAGAGGGCGTTGGTTGGTAGCTACTCTTGCCGTTTTAGTCCTAATCACTGCTGCAGCATACGGTGGTTATAAATATGGTCAGCAACATCAGTCTGTTGCCGTAGCTGATACTGTATTTGTTAGAGATACTGTTTATATGGCTGAGCAGCAAGAGGAAACTAATGTAGAAGATGCTGTGGAGGCTATTCCTGAAGAATCTGCAGAAGTAGCAGCCGTTAAAGAAGAAGCTAAGCCTGCTCCTAAGGTGGAGGCAAAGACCGAGCCCAAACAAGAAACGGTTGATCCTTATGCTGCTAAAGACGAACGTGTTCGTCTGGGCGCTTATCGTATTGTTGGTACGGCTCAGGAAGTGACCATCCAACAAGGACAGACGTTCTATAGTATCTGTCGGGCTTATCTTGGTCCTGATATGGAATGCTATGTAGAAGTGTATAATAATTTACCTCGCAATCCGCAGATAAAAGCGGGTCAAGTATTGAAGATTCCAAAGTTGGAACTGAAGAAGCGACGTAAGTAAATCTATATTATATGAAAAGTTTCTTAAAATGTAAGTTTTAGGAAACTTTTTTAATATTATTTAGGTATGTTTCCGCTCGTAATGAGGTGGGAATTGAGTACTTTTGCATTGGTAAAAAGTAAATACTTATAATAAGAAGAAATATGGCAGAAGCTATTGACATCCGCGAATTAAATGTACGGATAGAACAACAAAGTGGATTCGTTACCAATTTGGTAACGGGTATGGATCAAGTGATTGTTGGTCAGAAACATCTGGTTGACTCTTTGCTGATTGGTCTGTTGAGCGATGGTAACATTCTTTTGGAAGGTGTACCTGGTTTGGCAAAAACATTGGCTATCAAGACACTGTCGCAGTTGATTGATGCTACATATAGTCGCATTCAGTTTACTCCCGACTTGTTGCCAGCCGACGTAACGGGTACCATGATTTACTCACAGAAAGAGGAAAAGTTCCAAGTAAAGAAAGGTCCTGTATTTGCTAACTTTGTATTGGCAGATGAAATTAACCGTGCTCCAGCTAAGGTGCAGAGTGCTTTGCTGGAAGCTATGCAGGAAAAGCAGGTTACTATTGGCGCTGATACCTTCGAACTGCCTAATCCTTTCTTGGTAATGGCTACTCAGAATCCCATTGAGCAAGAGGGTACCTATCCTCTTCCAGAGGCACAGATGGACCGTTTCATGCTGAAGGTTGTTATTGGTTATCCTACTATTGAAGAGGAGAAGAAGATTATCCGCGAAAATATTGCTGGTGCACTACCTACAGTTACTCCTGTAACTACCGCTGCTGAGATTATCAAGGCTCGTGAGGTAGTTCGCGAGGTATATATCGATGAGAAGATTGAGCAGTATATTGCCGATATCGTATTCGCTACTCGTTATCCTGATCGTTATGGATTGAAGGATATGAAGGATATGATTTCATTTGGTGGTTCACCTCGTGCCTCTATCAATTTGGCAAAGGCTGCTCGTGCTTATGCATTCATTAAGCGTCGTGGCTATGTGGTACCAGAGGATGTTCGTGCTGTGGCATATGATGTGCTGCGTCATCGTATCGGTTTGACCTACGAGGCTGAGGCTAGCAACATTACTAGTGAGGAAATCATCTCAAAGATTATTAATAAGGTAGAAGTTCCCTGATTCTAGGATTTCTAGACTATCTAGATTATCTGTAGAAAATATATGGAAACATCTGAAATATTAAAGAAAGTACGGAAGATAGAGATTAAGGCTCGTGGCCTGAGCTCTAACGTCTTCGCAGGACAATACCATTCTGCCTTTAAGGGTAGGGGTATGGCCTTTAGTGAAGTGCGTGAGTATCAGTATGGTGACGATGTCAGAGATATCGACTGGAATGTAACGGCACGTTTCCATCGCCCTTATGTAAAGGTGTTCGAGGAAGAGCGTGAGCTTACAGTGATGTTGCTTATTGACGTCAGTGGTTCACTCGACTTTGGTACGCAACACCAAATGAAACGCGATATGGTGACGGAGATTGCTGCTACCATTGCCTTTTCTGCTATCCAGAACAATGATAAAATAGGTGTGGTATTCTTCTCTGACCGTATTGAGAAGTATATCCCACCCAAGAAAGGTCGTAAGCATATTCTCTATATCATTCGTGAGATGCTCGACTTTAAGCCTGAGTCTAAGCGTACTGACGTGAAGCAGGCATTGGAGTTCCTGACAAGTGTTGCTAAGCGACGCTGTACGGCCTTTGTGTTGAGTGACTTCTATGTGCGTCAAGACTTCCTGCAGCCTTTGCAGATAGCCAACCGCAAACACGATGTTGTAGCCTTGCAGGTTTACGATATCCGTGCTCGTGAATTGCCTGATGTCGGTCTGATGCGAGTGGTTGATGCAGAAACTGGATATGAGCAGTATATTGATACTAGCAGTCGCAATCTGCGTCAGGCACATGAGCGTTATTGGAAAAATCGTCAACAGCAGTTGCGTGAGACTATGACTCGCAGTAATGTAGATTTGGTAAGTATTGCTACCAATGAAGATTATGTTAAGGCTTTGCTGATGCTGTTTAAACAACGTAGTTGAATGAAAAGATTTGCAACGATAATATATTTGGGAATCAGTGCTTTGTGTGCTTTTGCACAAGCAAATGTACAAGCAAAGATTGATCCTATGGAAATCTTGATTGGTGAGCAGGCTCAGGTTACTATTTCTGTTCAGGCTCAGGAGAACGACAAGGTGGAATTTCCTGTGTTGAAGTCTCGTCAAATGTTGGTTCCTGGGGTGGAGGTGATAGATAGTCATACAGGACTTACTGATCCTTTAAACCCTTCTAATCGTTTGATGACTATTACGCTGACATCGTTTGACGGTAAGGTTTATCATTTGCCTCCTTTTAAGGTTAAGGTTAATGGTAAGGAGTTAACGACAGCCGACTTAGCCCTGAAGGTTGTTGAGATGGAAGTAGATACCACTAAACTGGATCAGTTCTATGGTCCAAAGGATGTGCAAGACGTGCCTTTCCAGTGGAGCGACCTGTCTCTCAGTTTCTGGCTGAGCGTTTTGCTGTTGTTACTGATAGCTCTCAACTATTATCTCTATCTTCGTTTGCGTGACAACAAACCGATTATTACGCATATCAAGATTGTGAAGCGCCTGTTGCCTCATCAGAAGGCTATGAAGGAGATAGAGCAGATTAAGGCTGACAAGATGGTTTCTTCTGAAAATCAGAAGGAGTACTATACAAAGCTTACTGATACCTTGCGCCGTTATATCGAAGAGCGTTATGGATTCTCTGCCATGGAGATGACCAGCACAGAGATTATCGAGCGTTTGATGGCTACCGACCAGCAGTCACTTGACGAATTACGCCAGTTGTTCTTGACAGCCGATTTAGTGAAGTTTGCTAAATACTCTACGATGATTAATGAGAATGATGCTAATCTCGTGAGTGCTATCGACTTCATCAATCAGACGAAGCTTGAGAACCAGCCTACAGAGACTGTCGAGAAACCTCAGTTGTCGGAGGCCGACCAGCGTTCGCAGAAGGAACGCCGCCTGCTGAAGATTTTCATCTGGCTCTTGGCTATCAGCTGTGTTTCATTGTTTGGATATGTAGTATTCAATGTCTATCAATTGCTGAATTAACATGGAATTTGCCAATCAAGAATATCTATTATTGCTTCTGCTTCTGATACCTTATCTCATCTGGTATCTGATGTATAGGAAGAAGAGCGAGCCAACGATGCGCATGAGCGACACGATGGCTTATCGCTATGCACCTCGTTCGTGGAAGGTGACGCTGATGCCTATGCAGATGCTCCTGCGTATTGCTGTGTTTGTTTTAGTTGTGCTTGCGCTGGCTCGTCCGCAGACTCAGAATTCATGGAAGAACAAGACCATGGAAGGTATCGATATTATGCTGGCGATGGACGTCTCAACCTCTATGTTAGCTGAGGATTTGAAGCCTAATCGTATGGAAGCTGCCAAGCAGGTTGCTGCAGAGTTTATCACTGGTCGCCCAGATGATAATATCGGTCTTTCAATCTTTGCTGGTGAGGCGTTTACTCAGTGTCCGATGACTACCGACCATGCTTCGCTGCTTAATCTGTTGCAGAATGTGCGTACAGATATTGCTCAGCGTGGACTTATCGAAGATGGTACAGCCATTGGTATGGGATTGGCTAATGCCGTTTCACGTTTGAAAGACTCAAAGGCAAAGAGCAAGGTGGTTATCCTGCTTACTGATGGTAGTAACAACCGTGGTGACTTGTCACCGATGACTGCTGCCGAGATTGCTAAGAGTTTTGGCATTCGTGTTTATACTATTGGTGTAGGAACTAATAAGGTGGCTCCTTATCCTATGTCTGTCGCAGGCGGTGTACAGTATGTCAATATCCCTGTAGAGATTGATACGAAGACGCTGAGCGATATCGCTTCTGCTACGGATGGCGATTTCTACCGCGCTACTAATAATAAGGAGTTGCAGCAGATTTACAAGGAGATTGATAAGCTCGAGAAGTCGAAACTCAATGTCAAGAAGTTCAGCAAGCGCTACGAGGCCTATCAGCCCTTAGCTATTGCCGCAGCCTTGCTGTTGTTACTGGAGATGCTGCTTAGAATCACCGTATTCAGAAAGCTGCCCTAAAAGAATAAGGAAAATAGTAAAAAGGTAAACATGTTTAGATTCGAAGACCCTATATACTTGTATTTACTAGCAGTCATTCCACTGTTGGCTATCATTCGTTGGTTGATGATTCGCCAGCAGAAGAAGCGTCTGCGCCGCTTTGGTGACCTTGAACTGGTGCGCGAATTGATGCCTGACGTATCTCGTTTCCGCCCATTGGTTAAGTTCATTTTGCTGTTAGCTGCTTTGGCTTTGCTCATCGTAATGATAGCTCGTCCGCAGTTTGGCACCAAGATTAGTCATGAGAAGCGTACGGGTATTGAGACCATCATTGCGATGGATATCAGTAACTCGATGTTGGCAGAAGATGTTACTCCCAGCCGTCTGGACCGTTCTAAGATGATGGTTGAGAATCTTGTGGACAATTTCACCAACGACAAGATTGGTCTTATCGTCTTTGCAGGTGATGCCTTTATTCAGTTGCCTATCACAAGCGATTATGTGTCGGCTAAGATGTTCCTGTCTAGTATAGACCCTTCGATGATTGCCACTCAAGGTACGGATATTGCAACAGCTATATCAATGGCTTCTCGTAGCTTTACACAACAAGAAGGTGTAGGCAAGGCTATCATCGTGATTACTGATGGTGAAGATCATGAAGGTGGCGCACTTGATGCCGCCAAGGAGGCTAAGAGTCGTGGTCATCGTGTTTATGTCTTAGGTGTCGGTTCTCCCAAGGGTGCTCCTATTCCTACAGGCGATGGTGATTATATGAAGGATAATACAGGTCAGACGGTGATGACTGGTCTTAATGAAGAGATGTGTCGACAGATTGCAGAGGCTGGTGGCGGTGCTTATATCCATGTGGAGAATAACAGCAGCGCTCAAGAGAAGCTGGACGAAGAGCTGGATAAGTTGGCAAAGAAAGAGATTTCTTCTACCATATACAGCGATTATGATGAGCAGTTCCAGGCTGTCGGTATCATCGTTCTCTTATTACTAATTATTGAAGTATGTATGCTGGAGGTTAAGAATCCGCTTTTGAAGAATATCTCTCTGTTCAAGCGTAAAAAGGTTGTTACGCTTGTAGCTCTTCTGATGATTGCTGGTGCTGCCAGCGCTCAGAGCGATCGCATGTTGATACGTAAGGGTAATAAGCAATTCCGTGCAGGCAACTTTGCCGAGGCAGAAGTGCTCTATCGTAAGGCTATTGAACAGAACCCTCGCAATCCGCAGGCTGTCTATAATCTAGGCTCTGCCTTGCTGAGACAACAGAAAGACTCTGCTGCTGTCCAGCAGTTTATGGATGCTACCAAGCTAGAGCCCAATCCTTTGCGCCGTGCTAAGGCATTCCATAATGCAGGTGTGATTTGTCAGACTAAGAAGATGTATGCTGAGGCTATCGATGTCTATAAGGAAGCCCTTCGCTGCAATCCCGCTGATGACGAGACACGCTATAACCTTGAGGTTTGTAAGCGTCAGCAGAAACAACAGCAGAATCAGAAACAGCAGCAGAAGCAAGATCAAAAGCAACAAGACCAGAAAAAGGAGGAGCAGAAGCAGGATCAGCAGCAAAAACAAGAGCAGAAACAAGAACAGCAGATGAGTAAAGACAATGCTGAACAGTTGCTGAATGCTGCCATGCAGGAAGAGAAACAAACGCAACAGCGTATGAAGAAAGCCCAGCAGCAGCCTAATCGCAGAAAGCTGGAGAAGAACTGGTAAAAGCTAAGAACGATATAAAGCAAATAAACAACGATGAGAAGATATATATATGATAAGGTTATAGGAAGAGTAAAATGGTTATTACCTTTTTATCTTCTTGCTCTTTTGCCTTTTGCAGCATTGGCACAGACATTGACTGGTCGTGCTCCCTCGCAAGTTGCGGTAGGTGAACAATTCCGTTTGACCTATACCATCAACACGCAGGATGTGAAAGGTTTCCGTGCTGGTACTATTCCTGATGAATTGGAAGTATTGATGGGTCCTAGCACCTCTACGCAGTCCAGTTTCCAGATGATTAACGGACATACGTCGAGCACCTCATCAGTAACTTATACCTATATCGTTGTTGCTACTAAGAATGGTACTTTCACTATTCCCCCCGCTCGTGCTAATGTTGATGGAAAGACGGTTACTTCTAATGAGTTGCGCATTAAGGTTAGTGGGCATGCTCAGCAAGGACGCCAACAAGGTGGTCGTCAGCAGAATGGAAGAGTAGGTGAGGAGGTTCGCCCTTCAGGTACAGCTATCTCAGGTAGCGACTTGTTTATCAAGGTGACTGCTTCTAAACAGCGCGTTCGTGAACAGGAACCTATTTTGCTTACTTATAAGGTATATACGCTTGTCGGACTTACCCAGCTCAGTGGTAAAATGCCTGATTTGAAGAGCTTCTATACTCGTGAGGTTCCTCTGCCTCAGGAGAAGAGTTTTAAGATAGAAAGTTATAATGGTCGTCAGTATCGTACTGTTACCTGGCAGCAATATGTTATGTTCCCACAGGCTACAGGTAAGTTAGAGATTCCTTCTATCACTTACGATGGTATAGTGGTTCAGCAAAATCGTAATGTTGATCCCTTTGAGGCTTTCTTTAATGGTGGCTCTGGCTATGTTGAGGTTAAGAAACAGATTAAGGCTCCTGCTATAACTATACATGTAGATCCGCTCCCTCAACGTCCTGCACTGTTCTCTGGAGGTGTTGGCTCGTATAATATTTCTGCCGAACTTGACAAGAAAGAGGTAAAAGCTAACGACCCCATCAACCTGCGTGTTGTTGTGTCGGGTTGTGGTAATATGAAGTTGCTCAAGCAGCCAGTAGTTAAGATGCCTAAGGACTTCGATAGCTATGATGCAAAGGTTACCGATAAGACTAAGTTGACTACGAATGGTTTGGAGGGAAGCATCGTTTACGACTTCCTTGCCGTTCCTCGTCATCAAGGCACTTACGAGATTCCTGCTATCGAATATACCTATTTCGATACCAAGACGAATAGTTATAAAACACTGCACACAGAGCCTTTCACACTCAAGGTTGCAAAGGGCGACGGGCAGACTACTGTATCCTCGTTTGCTGGTCAGGAAGACGTGAAGCAGTTGGCTAATGATATCCGTTATATCCATACTGGCGATGCTGCTCAGCACGGTGTCAACGATTTCTTCTTTGCCTCTACTGGCTATTGGATAACCTTAGCTGTTCTGATGGCTACCTTCATCTCTCTGTTTGTTATCTTCCGTCGCAGAGCTATCGAGAATGCTAATCTGGTAAAACAGCGCGCCGGCAAAGCCAATAAGGTTGCTGTGAAGCGTTTGAAGAAGGCTGCCAAGTTGATGAAGAGTGGTAAGGATGCTGAGTTCTATGATGAAGTATTGAGAGCTTTGTGGGGATATGTTGGCGACAAGTTGAGTATGCCTGTTGATCAACTCTCACGTGAGAATATCAGTCAGAAGCTTTCTGTATATCAGGTATCTGAAGAAACAATTAGCCAGTTTATTGGTGCGCTCGACGAGTGCGAGTTTGCCCGTTATGCTCCTGGCGATGCTACTGGAAATATGAATAAGGTTTATGATGCAGCAGTTACTGCTATTACGCAGATTGCTAATACGATGAAGAAGTCGAGCAAATCTAACAAGGCCGTCGTGTCTGTATTGCTATTGTTGCTGTTACCATTGTCTGTTCAGGCAGCTCAGGTCTCTAAGAGTGCTGCCGACAGTCTCTATGCCGCAGAACACTATCAGCAGGCAGCCCAGCAATATGAGTCTCTGCTGAAGCAGGGAATATCAGCTGATTTATACTATAATCTTGGCAACTGCTATTATCGTATGGACGATATGACGCAGGCCGTGCTTAACTATGAACGTGCTCTGCTGTTGTCGCCTGGCGACCGCGATATTCGTCTTAATCTGCAGATGGCTCGTTCCAAGACGATTGATAAGGTAGTGCCTGAGTCTGAGATGTTCTTTGTTACATGGTATCACTCTCTGGTTAACCTGATGAGTGTCGATGGGTGGGCACGTACGGCTATCGTTTCGCTCATCTTGGTTATCATCCTTGCACTCGTTTATCTCTTTGGCGATCGTATCTGGTTGCGTAAGGTGGGCTTCTTTGGTGGCTTCTTGCTGCTATTTGTATTCCTTATGAGCAATCTCTTTGCCTATCAGCAGCGACAGGTATTGGTACATCGTTCGGGTGCAATCATTATCCGCTCGGCTGTAAACATCAAGAGTACACCAGCCCAGAATGGTACCGACCTCTTTATCCTGCATGAAGGCACCAAGGTTACTATTACCGATGACTCTATGAAGGATTGGCGTGAGATTCGTGTAGCTGATGGCAAGGAAGGATGGCTGCAAACAAAAGATATTGAGATTATATAATATCCCTATAATAACATAATCCCTCAACGATGGAAGAGATAATTCAGTTTGATAAGCATCTGCTGTTGATGCTCAATGGTAGTGATTCGGTGTTTCTTGATCATCTAATCATGATTCTCACCAATGCCAAAACGTGGATACCGCTCTACCTTGGTCTCTTTTATGTTGTGGTAAAGAGTAATAAGCATCTCTTTGACATACTCTTTGTCTTGGCTGCTGCCGGTCTTTGTGTTTTACTGGCAGGAACTATTGATGACGAGATTGTCAAACCCCTTGTTGCTCGTTGGCGTCCTACTCATGATCCTCAAATTTGTTCACTTGTAGATGTTGTTGATGGCTATCGTGGAGGCAACTATGGTTTCTTCTCGGCTCACGCCTCTAATACGTTTAGTATCGCACTGTTCTTCTCCTTGTTGATGCGACGCAAGCTCTTTGTATTCTTTATGATTACTTGGTCGCTCGTTAATTGTTGGACGCGCATTTACCTTGGCGTTCACTATCCTGGCGATATTGCTGTTGGCTTGTTATGGGGTGCTCTCGTTGGCTATTCTGTCTATCGCCTATATTGTCGCGTAGCTTTGCCTCGTCACACTCGTAAGCCAAGAAGATACGAGATGCGCCATTTGTACGTTCCTATTACCATACTCTGCCTTACCTATTTATATGCTGCCATTCGTGCAGCCATCATGGTATAGCCGTATTGGTGAATGATTAACGGCGCAACTCCCAGAATGCTACTGCTGCAGCTGCAGCTACGTTGAGCGAATCAACATGGTGAGCCATCGGAATCTTTACGGTATAGTCTGCTTGTGTGATGGTTTGCTGAGGTAGTCCGTCACCCTCTGTTCCCATAATCACTGCCAGGCGTTCTTCCTCTTTCAAACGTGTATCGTCGAGTGAGATGCTATTATTGCTTAGCGCCATTGCTGCTGTACGGAAACCATATTCGTGGAGTGATGATGTGATAGGACCATCGAGCCAAGTCCAGGGAACAAGGAATACGCTACCCATTGATACGCGAACGGCACGACGATTCAGCGGATCGCAGGTGTCGCGTGTCAGCAGTACGGCATCAATACCTAATGCTGCTGCCGAGCGGAATATGGCTCCGATATTTGTTGTATCCGTTACGGCTTCTATCACTACAATGCGGTGAGCTCCTTTCACCACCTCTGCCACGCTAGGCATCACCTTGCGACGCATAGCGCAGAGCACACCACGCGTCAGCGTATAACCTGTCAACTTTGCTAATAGTTCACGACTACCTGTATAGATGGGAATATCACCCACGCGCTCCACAATGTCTCGGGCGTCACCTTCTATATGCTTACGCTCGCAGAGTAGGGCAGTAGGCTGCCAACCTGCGTCGAGCGCTACACGAATCACCTTGGGACTCTCAGCGATAAAGAGTCCTTTCTCAGGTTCCAGTTCCATGCGTAGTTGAGCTTCGGTGAGCGTACTAAATACTTCTAATCCTTCCTCTTTTAGGGACGAAATCTCTATAATTGCCATGTTATGAGCACAAAAAATGCTTTTTTATTTGGTTTTTTACTTACTTATTTGTACCTTTGCAGCCGATTTCGAGAGAAATCCTTGGTCTGGTAGCTCAGCTGGATAGAGCAACAGCCTTCTAAGCTGTGGGTCTCGGGTTCGAATCCCGACCGGATCACGAAAGCGGTCTTGATGACCGCTTTTTTTATTTCATACCCTTCATGCTGAGCGAGATGCGATTGCGGCGAAGGTCAATGTCAATCACTCTTACGCGTACGTGCTGATGAAGATGCACCACCTGTGTGGGGTCGCTGACGTATCGGTTGGCCAATTGTGATACATGCACCAGTCCGTCTTGGTGTACACCGATGTCAACAAAGGCACCAAAGTTGGTGATGTTTGTCACGATACCAGGCAGTTCCATTCCTTCGCGCAAGTCCTCTACCGCTTGTACGCTGGCATCAAATTCAAACTCCTCAATCTGTTCACGAGGGTCGCGACCAGGTTTCTCCAGTTCTTTCATGATGTCGGTAAGCGTGGGCAGACCAATCTCTTTGGTTACATAACGCTGAATGTCTATCTTCTCGCGCAGTTCCTTCTTATTGATAAGGTCGCTAACGGTGCAGTGGCAGTCTTTCGCCATTTGTTCTACTACGGCATAGCTCTCTGGGTGCACTGCCGAGTTGTCGAGCGGATTCTTTGCATCGGGAATGCGCAAGAAGCCAGCACACTGCTGATAGGCTGCAGGACCGAGACGAGGTACCTTCTTCAGCTGCGCACGACTGGTAAACGCTCCATGCTCCTTTCTATAGTCCACAATATTCTGCGCCAATGTCGGACCTAATCCGCTGACGTATGTCAGCAGATGTTGTGAGGCGGTATTCAGGTTGACGCCTACCAGGTTGACGCAACTCTCTACCGTCTGGTCGAGTGAGTGCTTCAGTTGTGTCTGGTCTACATCATGCTGATATTGTCCCACGCCAATGCTCTTAGGATCAATCTTCACCAATTCTGCCAATGGGTCCATCAGACGGCGACCGATAGATACGGCACCACGTACGGTAACATCCTCGTCGGGAAACTCGTCGCGCGCCACCTTCGAAGCACTATATACCGATGCTCCGTCTTCGCTCACCACGAATACTGTGGGCGTAGGCTTTCCTTGTCCCATCTCTTTCAGCGTGTCCTCTACAAATGAGCGTGTCTCTCTGCTGGCTGTACCATTACCAATTGCAATCGCTTCTATCTGGAATTTCTTCAGCATCTCTTGCAGATGCACCACCGCCTGCATACGATGATTAACGGGTGGGTGAGGGAAGATAGCTTCGTGATGCAGCAGATTGCCCTGCGCATCGAGGCACACCACCTTACAACCCGTACGGAAACCTGGGTCAATACCCATCACACGCTTCTGTCCCAATGGCGCTCCAAGCAGCAACTGGCGTAGGTTCTCAGAGAACACTTTGATGGCTTCCTCGTCGGCACGCTCCTTGCTGATTCTTGCAAATTCCGTCTCTATGGAGGGCAGCAACAAGCGCTTATAACCATCCTCTACAGCCTCTTCCAACAGCCGTCGGCAAGCTCCCCCTCCTCTAGGAGGGGGTGGGGGGAGGCTCCGCTGCAGTCTGCTTACCGCCTCGTCGTCATCTATCGTAAGGCTGATGCGTAGAATACCCTCACTCTCACCGCGGCGCATGGCCAGCAGTCTATGTGACGAGCAGCGCTTCAGTGGCTCTTCCCAATCAAAGTAATCGCTATATTTCTGAGCCTCGTCAGTATCTTTCTTGGCCTTAATCACCTTTGAAACGATAAAAGCCTCGCGACGAAAAGCGCCACGTATCTGATTACGGCTGCGCTCATCTTCGCTCACCTGTTCCGCAATAATATCCTGAGCACCAGTCAGACAGTCGGCGATGGGCAAACCATCGCGAACAAAACGCTGGGCAGCACGCTCTGGATTGGGCTCACGTTGCATCAGTAGAATGGTGGCCAAAGGCTCCAGTCCTTGTTCGCGAGCTACCTGCGCTCTTGTCCTACGCTTCGGCTTATAGGGCAGATAGATATCTTCCAGTGTGGTCAATTCCCAGCAGTCGTTGATGCGCTTCTCTAAGTCGGGCGTCATCTTCTGCTGCTCGTTAATCGTCTTGACTATCGTCTCTTTACGCTTCGCTATTTCCTGTAAGCGTTCAGCACGGTCGCTGATGGCCGTAATCTGCACTTCGTCCAGTCCTCCCGTACGCTCTTTGCGATAGCGAGAGATGAAGGGGATGGTACATCCCTCGTCCAACAGTTTCAGCGTATTCTCCACAGCATGCTCCTGTATGTGCAGTTCTGTGGATATCAGTTTGGTGAATATCTTAATGTTTTCCATTATATTTATTTCTTAGTGCAAAGGTAGCAGAATTTTCCAAGTCTTCAAACTTTTTCTCTTCTTTTTCTTTGCCGTTCCGAATATATTCTTTATATTTGCAATTGTTCTCATCTCGAAACCCTACTTGAGCGCGGTGCTAACGAGGGCGGAAACCTATATATAGGAAATGTGTTATCTGATGCTTTGTTCTTCTTGTAGTATAAACAATTATAATCAACAGAAAATAATGAAATATTCTTTGTCGTGGGTTCTTAATACCACTCCGCTTTATAGGATAATGCCACTAAAGTGGTTTAAAATAATGGTGGAAGAAAAACGTAACACCCTTTTTAGGCCCTCGAAATGGGATGACCCCTATGAGATGAACTACTCTAATTCTGTAATTGCAACAGAAAAGGGGGATATTCCATTAGATGCATCATACTGGTTTGGGCAATGCTGGAGTCTATGTGCGGAAAGCGCTATAATGTGGCAAGCTTTTAAAAAGACTAAAGATCCATGTGTAAAGATAATGGTATATGCTGACAAGCTGATTTCTGGGAAGAATGAACTAGATGATGAATTACGAATAGTAGTGCTTGATTATATCAGGTATTTTGAACCAACTCAAGACAGTTATCACGAAAAACTGAACGATGTCATCTCTACGCATCAATGGCCTAAAAACTTTTTGAGTAAAGGTTGCAAATGTGCAGAACTATTTCCTATATATAGCCTATTGACAAAGCGTAATGTATTTAAGCATGAGGAAGAGGTTCGATTTCTCCTATTTGACAAATCTGCATCAAAGGATCAAGAGAGCTTCAGTTATACATTTGATCCTACTATAGTAAAAGAAGTAGTTATAGATCCTTGGACATCAAAAGATGATGATAAGTATCTGGAAATCTTGAAAGAACTTCGCCCATATCTTTCTCAGGAAACTACAAAAATTCGAAAATCTGAGATTTTTAGTAATAGTTCGATGTTTTCTATCCGCTATAATCCATAATAAAGAAACCTTTGTAACGATAGCTTAGTAAAACGAAACATAATATTAACATCGCCTTGCCAATTCTCTCAACATTATTAGAAAGAGTGATGGTACGACGAGTAAAGTCGTGGTAAAATAAGAATAGAAAAATTTTTGCTTGAAAAAAGTCTTCACCTTCACGCGTATCGTGCTATCTCATAGTGCAATACGCGTGAATAGTGTTTTTTAGTCTGACTCGAAATCGTATCAGTCTGCCTTCGTTCTGTATTAGTCTATCCCTGCTCTGAATTAGCTACACTCAGCTCGTAACTAGCTACACTCAGCGCCCAATCAGTTACTTTCGCACCTCAATAGTTATTGTATTGCAGTTCGAAATAGTTGTATTCGGAGTTGAATGTAACTAGTTAGAGAATTATGCGTAAATACTCCGAGAATTATGCGTAAATTCAAGTCGAATTATGCCGTCAAACTCCTTGAATAATGTCGTCAAACTATTTGGCTATAAAATTACAAGAAAAAGAGTTTATTCGCAAAAACATCTAACCCGGTTCAAATGACCTGTACATCGATGTTTTACACCTGTTTGGTTAGAAGGTTAGATGATTTTTGAAATAATCTTTTTGTAGAGTCGGAATAGAGGCTATCTAGCATCGGAAAAGTGGCTATCTAGCATTGCAAAAGTGGCACTATTGATATTCAATATAGGCACTGTTCCAGTGCTAAAGTGGCTCCGTTCACGGTGATTCCGAAAATCGGCTATGTTTTTAGATTCCGAAAGTACACGAAAATATCGAAAAATACGAAAACTAATATTTTCGTTCTTTTTATCTTTTTTGTCTTTTTCGGAATTAAAAAGAAAAATACCACAAAACAACTATTCACACTTAATGCTCTATATGACATAGAATTACGCGTGAATGTGAAGGGTGTTTTTCAAACAAAAATTTTTCTTTAGATATTAGAAAATAAAATGATGCGTAATTACTTCGAGAATAGAAAAAAGGTATAGCCATAGGTTGCCGTTTTAGAAAAAAGTATTATCTTTGCAGGCAGATTATGGTAAAAGACAAAAATATAAGTCGAAATAATGGATGTAGCATTCTTGTTAGATAGATATTTCAAAGGGGCAAAGAATGTCTCTATAGACGTTTTTGATGCACAGACTCTAAACACTGTGTATAGAGACGTGATTAATGCTATGACGTCTCACTTCGAAATAGAAGTCAGCGTGCTTCAGGCTTTAAGTTATTGTCTTTATGAGATAATGGATAATGTACATATTCATTCTGGTAAGCCTTTGGGAACGGCAATTACTTACTATGATGATAAGCAGAAAACTTTGCGTATTCTTATAGCAGACGATGGAATGGGGATTCAGGCATCTCTTGCACAAAACAAAGTCTATAAGGATATTACAGAGTCTGAAGCTTTGAAAATCTGCCTTGAAGACAAAATTACTGATGGAAAGGGAATGGGATTTGGACTATATACAACAGCAAGACTAGTTGAAAACATAGGTAAAGAGTTTATTCTGCATTCTGGATCTCATAAACTTGTAACTAAGAATGGACAGACTGAGATTATCAAGAACGGTCTTTGGCAAGGTACTCTTATCTATATGGAAATAGGAACTGGAGAAGAGATTGACCCCAGTCAGGTTGTTGACCATAGAGCAGATGCTGCTAGTGAATATAACGAAACATTTGTTGAAACAGAAGAATTAGAATCATTATGGTAGAATTTAAGTTCATACAATACGGTACCGACTTTGGAACACGCGATATGGGACAAAAACTTAGGCAAAAGCTATTGCCTCTTATTAAGGAGAATGACAAAGTAGTATTGGATTTTACTGGAGTCAATGTCGTTTCAAATTCTTTTGCTGATGAGTGTATCGCAAAGCTGTTGCTAGAGATGTCATTAGAAGAACTGAAACAGCATACCACCTTTAAAGGGCTCAACCCATTGGCTAATCGAAGCGTATTGGTGGCTCTTCAAAGAAGATATAAGGTGATAAAAGGTTGCTAATCACTCTAATAGTTGGTTTCGTGCTTGATACTACGGATATGAAGTATGATACCAGCAATAATGCACAACAAACCGGAGAGGAGTAGGGAGTTGTGACTAGATAGGGCATTGATGCGCGTTGAAATGAGCATTAACGTACCTATTAATATAAGGAATATACCTATGAAAGGAATCAGTTTCTTCATAAAATCGTTAAATTTGCTGCAAAAATAGAAAATAATTATGAATTATGCATGATTATTTAGGAAATATTTCGTACCTTTGCACCCGCAAATTGCAAAAATAACATTTATTTAATTAATTAAAAGTATGAATCAATACGAAACCGTTTTCATTTTGACTCCCGTTTTGTCTGATGAACAGATGAAGGAAACGGTCGCTAAATTCAAGAAGGTTCTGACCGATAAGGGTGCAGAGATTCTGAGTGAAGAGACCTGGGGACTGAAGAAGATGGCTTATGCTATTCAGAAGAAATCTACAGGTTTCTACTGCCTCGTAGAGTTCAAGGCTGAGCCATCAGTGATTAAGACTTTGGAGACTGCTTATCGTCGTGACGAGAAGGTTATTCGTTTCCAGACTGTTAAACTTGACAAGTATGCTGTAGAGTACGCCGAGAAGCGTCGCAACAAGCTTGGTAAAAAAGAGGAGGCTTAAGTATGGCACAAGAATCAGAAATCCGTTATTTGAACGCTCCTTCTATCGACACGAAGAAGAAGAAGTACTGCCGTTTCAAGAAGAGCGGTATTAAGTACATCGATTACAAAGATCCCGAGTTCCTGAAGAAGTTCCTGAACGAGCAGGGTAAGATTCTTCCCCGCCGTATCACCGGTACCTCTCTGAAGTATCAGCGTCGTGTGGCTCAGGCCGTTAAGCGTGCCCGCCAGATCGCTCTGCTGCCTTACGTAACTGACATGATGAAATAAACAAGGAGGAGGCAAGACATGGAAATTATACTGAAAGAAGATATTATCGGTCTCGGATACAAGAACGATATCGTAAATGTTAAGTCTGGTTATGGCCGTAACTACCTGATTCCTCAGGGTAAGGGTGTTATCGCTTCTCCTATGGCTAAGAAGATTCTCGCTGAGAACCTGAAGCAGCAGGCTCACAAGTTGGCTGCTCTGAAGGCTGAGGCTGAGAAGAAGGCTGCCGCTATCAAGGACGTTACTCTGACTATCAGCGCTAAGGTAAGTGCTACTGGCCAGCTCTATGGTTCAGTTGGTGCTAATCAGATTGCTGAGGAGTTGCAGAAGCTTGGCAATGAGATTGATCGTAAGATCATCACCATGAAGGAGGCTAAGACTGTTGGTGACTTCGTAGCTCTGGTACACTTCCACAAGGAGGTTGTAGTTGAGGTACCTGTAAAGGTTGTTGCTGAGAACGCTCCCGTAGAGGAGAAGAAGGAAGAGGCTCCCGTAGCTGAGGCTGCTCCCGTAGCAGAGGAGGCTGAGGTTGAGGCTCCTGCAGCAGAATAATTCGCTGTAAAGCATATCATAAGTTATTATACTAAGAAAATCCCGAGTATCGTTGATGCTCGGGATTTTTTATATTTGTATGTTACTGATTCCTCCTGTGGGGAAATGCCGATAGTTCCTTATTGGGGCAGCTCAGAGTAGTGCTTATGTCCTTTAGCGTAATACTGCCAAAGGAGTGAGTATCGGCGCTGTTGCGGAATATCCTCTAATACTCTGCTTGCCTGAATCTGCTGTCGGTCGGCTTCAAAGTCTTTGCGCCATTTCTTGAAAGCATGACGAGCACGGAATACGGCCTTCACGTCGCCCCAGTTATGGCTCAGCAATAGCATCTCCAGTGCTGCGAGATAGTCCAGAAACCAGCGTACACGCATCACATGTTTCAGTTCTTTGTCAGGCAGACATTTATAGAGCATCGTCAGATTGTTGCGGAAGTTGAGGAAAGTCTTCATGGGATTAGACTTGGGCAGGGTACCTCCGCCGACATGATAGACGTAGCTTTCGGGCAGACAATATATCTTTCTGCCACGAATGCGCAGGCGCCAACAAAGGTCAATCTCTTCGCTATGTGCAAAGAAACGCCCGTCGAGTCCACCTACTTCCCAATAGTCTTTGGCACGAATCATCAGTGCTGCACCCGTTGCCCACAGTATTTCCGTAGCGTAGTCGTACTGTCCGTTGTCTTCTTCTAATGTGTCGAAGATGCGTCCGCGACAGAAGGGATAACCATAACGATCAATATATCCACCGCTAGCTCCGGCATATTCGAACATATCCTTATTATATATAGAGAGTAGCTTGGGCTGACAAACAGCAACCTCGGGATGAACATCCATAAACTCGATGAGTGGGGTGAGCCAGTGATGTGTCACCTCAATGTCGCTATTCAGTAGCAGGTAGTATTCAGCCTCTACCTGTTTTAGTGCTTTGTTGTATCCATCGGCAAAGCCCCAGTTCTTATCCAGAACGATGGTCTTGCATTCGGGAAACTCGTTGCGCAGCATTTCTACGGAATCATCCGTCGATGCATTGTCGGCCACATAGATGGTGGCCTCGTCGCGCGAGTAGTTGAGCACGTTAGGAAGATACTGGCGCAACATCTTTGCACCATTCCAGTTTAGTATGACAATTGCTAGCTTATCCATTGTTGATTATTGTAGCACGAAGTGCAGTTTTATCATGGTTGAAGTTGCCCAGGCGCACCATCATCAGCTGGTTGTCGTATTCTTCGCGAGCTTCAGAAGCGGGCAACTCTACACGGATATAGTTCTTGGTGAATCCGTGCATAGCCTTACCGCGAGGAGCTTTCTCAAACAGCACCTCTGCTTCTGTACCGATATGGCGCTCGTAGAAGGCATGCGTCTTCTCGTCAGACAGCTCCAAGAGTCTGTGACTGCGTTCGCGCTTGTCGGCATCAGACACTACATACGGTATCTTCAGCGCCGATGTACCAGGGCGTTCGGAGTAGGGGAATACGTGTAGTTGGGTAACATCCAGACTCTTTAAGAAGTCGAAGCATTCCTCAAAACATTCGGGAGTCTCACCGCGACAGCCTACCATCACGTCGACACCAATAAAGGCATCGGGCATCACCTCCTTGATACGATGTATCTTGTCGGCAAACAGCTGTCGGTCGTAATGGCGATGCATCAGCTTCAGCACGGTGTCGCTACCACTCTGCAACGGGATATGGTAATGGGGCATAAAGGCACGGCTCTTAGCACAATAGTCTATCAGCTCGTCGCTCAGCAAGTCGGGCTCCAAGCTACTAATGCGATAACGACTGATACCTTCAACGGCATCTAATGCCTTTACCAAATCAACGAAGCTCTCGCCTGTAGTTTTTCCGAAGTCGCCAATGTTGACACCCGTCAGAACAATCTCTTTACCACCTTCGCGCACTGCCTCTTCAGCCTGTGCTACCAGCGATGCAATAGACGGGTTGCGACTGAAACCGCGGGCATAAGGAATGGTGCAATAGGTGCAGAAGTAGTCGCAACCATCCTGAACCTTCAGGAAGTAGCGCGTTCTGTTACCGCGTGAACACGAAGGAGCAAAGCTCTTAATATCCTTTGTCTTCTCTGCCTTGTATGTCGGGGTGGTGCCTCGGTTAACGAATTTATCCGAAAGGAACTGGATAAGGTTGGCCTTTTCGTTGGAACCCAACACCAGGTCTACACCTTCAATCTTACTAATCTTCAGTGGTTCCAGCTGCGCATAGCAACCAGTTACCACTACAAAGGCGCCAGGATTCTGACGCACTAATCGGTGGATAGCCTGACGACACTTGTGGTCGGCCACCTCTGTAACCGAACAAGTATTGATCAGACAGATGTCAGCCAGCTCACCTTTCTGAGCTGTCTGCACACCAAGTTCGCTGAGCATCTTGCCAAAGGTAGACGTCTCAGAGAAGTTTAGCTTACATCCTAATGTGAAATAAGCAGCTTTTTTACCTTGAAAAGCAGAACTATCTATCATCTTATATAATAAGGTGTCTTGTTTTGAGTGCAAAGGTACGAATAAGCGAGAACAATACAAAAAGAAAACACATTTTTCTTTTTTGTATTGTCGAGCGGAAGTATCTTCGACGAAGTCAGAGGTACGAATAAGCGAGAACAATACAAAAGGAAAACCTGTTTTTCTTTTGTTTTATCGAGCGATAGTAACTTCGATGAAAAATGTCATTCAATGCCATTTTTTAGCAATAATTCAATATGGTGTAAATATTGCACGAAATTTAACATTTCGTATATTGTTGATTTATAAGCATTTGCGGAAAAGTTACAAAAAAGGCCTAAAAAAAATCGCAAAAAAAGATACAACGTAACAAAAAAATGCCTAACTTT
The DNA here is from genome assembly GCA_900199555.1 of Prevotellaceae bacterium MN60. GTDB lineage: Bacteria > Bacteroidota > Bacteroidia > Bacteroidales > Bacteroidaceae > Prevotella. Next base: position 112,150 of record FZQZ01000002.1, on the reverse strand, counting down.
GCAGCGTTTTAATAAACAAATGATTGTTTTACAGATTTAAAAAGCTTAGAAAAATGAAGAAATTGGTATTTATGTTCGTAGCTGTTGCAGCTATCTCTTTCGCTTCTTGTGGTAACAAGACCGCTCAGGCTGAGGCTGTTGATTCAGATTCAGTTGTTGCTGTTGATAGCGTTGACACTGCTGCTGTAGACAGTGCTGCTGCTGACACTGCTGCTGTTGCTGAGTAATTAAAGCACGAACTCAAAAAATTGAGAGAACAGCCGTCGGATTTCATCCGACGGTTTTTTTTGTATTTATACCATTCCTTTTGCCAAAAAGGTTAGTAGTGGGTTAGATGTTTGGAAACATCTAACCCGCCTGAAACTCAATGCAAATAGGCATTTGAAGGGTGTTGGGTTAGAAGGTTAGATGATTTTGCACATAAACCATTTTTGTATGAGCCTACATCCAAATAGTTTGAAGCCTAAATTCGATGCAAATTATGCGTAAATTCGAAGAGAATTATGCAGTCAAACTAATCGAATTATGCCGTCAAACTATTTGTTGATATTTTTTCTTCGATTATTTGGAGTTTTACTATCTAATTTGTATCTTTGCAGGCAGATAACTTAAAACATGATTCATCCGAAATAGAACTAAAATCGGTCACTCTGAAGAGTATCTTAGCGAAGTAGATGCTGAGAAATTGGATGAGTTGTGGGAGAAATATATGAAATCTGATAATTAGCAGTAAATGAAAATAGGATACATAAATTTTGGCGCAGAAGAAAAAAATAATCTGTATAAGGTGATTCAGTCTATACGCGATCATCACGCTATTGACGAACTCGGTATAGGACGTATAAGAGATGCCTTTTCAAACAAGATGTTCCCAGGAATGTCTGTCCTTCAAGGACGTGCCAAGTATTTTGTATTGTTACCAGCTTTATATCTTGAAGCAGAGAAGGCTCACTACAAAACAGTGGAAGAGGTTCGAAGGAAGGTGCTTGATATGGAAATTAAGCTTACACGCCAACTCCTTAACGGTACGCCTAGACCAGAAGACCAGTTAAGCATAACTGGCAGTTCGATGATAGATAAGGCTGAGAAAAACAGTAGCCAATATGTAAAATACGACCCGTCATACATCTATTGGGGCGGATTAGTAACATATGGTTTTGTCAAGACTAACGGAAGTGTCTATAGGCTTATCTTTGAACGCTCACTAGCAAGGCATAACAGTCCTCAAAAATATTATAGAGACGAGGAATCAGAGATTACTGACAGTACTGATTTGTCTGGCACAATCCAACTATTTGATACTGGAGGTTTAAAATATATTTTCGATGGTAAGACTCCTATCAACATCTTCCTCACTAAGGAAGAGGCTGAGTTTTTGAAAAGGCGTATTGAACTTTCAGAGAACAGTAAGGACAGTCTGCTTGCATACCTGCTTAATAATGACATTCCACTGGTTGATAACTTTCAGGAGTTGAGGCAAGTATGGAATGAATTGCCCGAATCGTACTTATATACTTACAGTCTTTCGGCACGTTTTTCTCGATACATTTACCTTCTACGTATCTTCTACAACTATCTTTACGACAAGCGTACAGCTACAGAAGAACTTGCAAATAGTCAGTTGCAAGATTATTTGGATTATTACAATGAGCACAAGGCTGAGTTTACAGAGATAGCCATGGCAGAGATATTGAAGTATGTTGATGAAGACGTATCCGACATGGCAGTAAAGAAGTTTTGTCTTCAGACCGCAAAGTGTGTTGATGAGGGAGATTTGGAAACATTAGAAGAGTTGATAATCTCACGAGAAAAGGCAACTAAAGGATGGTCAAGAGCAAAACTGACAAATTGGGAGAAATATACAGGAATACCGCATACAAGCGCGTTCTTCTTGGACTACAGATGGAGTTTGGTTTACAAGATGATTAACGAGATAAAGAGAGGACTGGAGTATGGCAGCTAAAGGACAAATGATGGATGACCATTTGTATGGTGATTTATTATCATCTCCTGGATACGATGTGGAATTTGTAGTCGGCACCACATATAGCCTAGACTTGAAGGCATTGCTGATAGTTCCTTATTCATTGGGAGCTTTTGGCGACTTGTCAAACAGTATCAAATCATCTCCGTTGTTCCTTTTGGAAAGTATCCGTCGCAGTAGTGAGAAATTTGTACTGTTCTGTCATAGAGGTGGAATACATGCCCCTAAAGAGCTTCAATCTTTCTATTCTCTATTGGAGGATAGTATTTATGAGGTCGTGAACAAAGAGAGTCCACTTTCAAATTTCCATCCTAAAATGTGGCTGATTAAGGAAGTTAACCACGAAAATAAGGATGATAAGCAACTTAAGGTAATAATCTTAAGTAAGAATATGGACTTTGATAACAATATTGATGTCGTGGTTTCTCTTACTGGAAAAATCGACATGGGAGTTAGTAGGCGGAACCGCCATCATGCTTCGTTGTCTGATTTTGTTCTCGAATTATCCAATTATATCAAAGGTGACAAGAAGCACAAAGTTGAAGGCCTTGCAGACGATTTGCTACATGTGAGTCGTTTTGATGTGGACGAAACTCGCTTCGAACCAGGAGAATATGAATTTATTCCTTTCTTCCAAGGCAGGAATCTTAATGAAAGTGTACTGTATCCTGATGCCCTTCAGGGCCATTCTGTTATGGTCATCTCACCATTTATTGATGAAAAGACCATGCGTGATATTAACTACAGAATAGGGAAAAATGGAAGAAACGTTCTGGTTACACGATATGGTTACGTCTCTGAAGCAATTTTCGACATTTATAATCGCGATAATGGAGCTGTTTATGTCGTTAATGACCAAATGATTAATAATGAGTACGTTCCAATAGACCTTCATGCCAAAACATATTTCGTGTCTGGCCTCAAAAATGAAGGGGGATGTTACTTATATCTTGGTTCTGCTAACGCTACATATTCTGCTTTCCATAAAAATACAGAATTGCTGGTCAGGCTTAAGCTTAAAAATGGCCAGTTGCTATTCGAAAATTTTGAGAAAGAATTTCTCCAAATTGATGAGCAGAAAGGCGAAAGCCTAATATATGAGAGGCTAAATGCTCCTAATGAAAAGGCTGAAGCTCATGAATACAGTCCATTGGAGAAATATATAAGAGAATTGTTATGTTCAAATTTTAAGGCGAATGTAACTCCAAATGAAAATGGAAAGTATAATGTACAGATTAAATCGCCGCAAAGAAAGGAAAAGTTCCCTTTAACAATTGCACCGTTGCAGATGCCCACATTTGCTGAACCCCTGCATAATGAGGTTGTTTTTAAGGACATACCACTTGCTAAGTTGTCAGAATTCTACATTGTTAAGGGCAACCAAGGGGACGAACATATAGAAGAGGTTATTAAAATCCCAACCAAAGGTATCCCCGAAAATCGAAATGAAGAAATATTTCGCAGCATTGTAGATTCACGAGATAAATTTTACAACTATATCTCCTTCATGCTTTGTGATGATCCAGAGGAGTATTTCTTTGAAATGGAACAAATTGCTAAGCATTTAAAGGGGGATGGCAAGTCGCTCTCATCTCCAATGACAGGACGTATATATGAACAAATGCTGAAGATTGCGGCTGCCAATCCCGAGCAGCTAAGTAGTCTTGAAGACGTATTACGTATTGTTAAGGACAAGAGTTTTGCTCAGGAATTCTTAAGCCTATATGAACAGTTTCAGTCTATCATTCCTAAATTGAAAAAGCTTCATGTCAAATAGTACTACAAAGAAAGCAAAAGAGTTCCAGCTTGCTACGGCAAATCATATCGAACAGATATTCCGTAGTGGCAGACAGAAACGAGTCCTTCTGGCTGATGAAGTTGGTTTGGGTAAGACTATCATGGCAAAAGAGGTCATCGATAGAATCAGAACTATGCGTACCGAGGTACATGATGATATGTATCGTGTGGTTTATGTTTGCTCTAACATTAACATAGTTCAGCAGAACACCAGGAACCTTGGTATGGAACAGTTGAACATAAGTGAAAGTCGACTGTCGATGCAGCATCTTGTTATTCAGGAAAAAGTTGCTGAACTAAGAGCATCTGGAGATTACAGAGAAGATGGTATTTACGAAGAAGGAAAAATGCCAGAGCTACTTATACCACTGACCCCTGCAACATCATTCTCGATGCAACAGGGATATGGTAACATGAATGAGCGCGCGCTGATGTTTTGTATGGTTAAGCGCATGGAGATGATTCCATCTGGGTTTGAAACAAAAGTCAATAACTTCTTTAGAAACAAGGTCAAGAAAGAGAATTGGGATAATTACGTAAAATGGTATCTCGGTAGAGTTGACACGTGTGGTGAAGACTATCTTAAAAAGATAAGATATCGATTGGAACAAGGTTTGAATTTTAATCGCCTCTGTGATGAGATGATTGCTTATCTTGAAAGCGGCAGTGATTCGTGGAACGATAAAACATCCATACTTACACAAATGAGATTGGCTTTTGCTCAAATTAGTATAGATGAGCTTGAGCCTGACTTGGTTATTATGGATGAATTTCAGCGTTTCAGCAGCCTTATACATTATACAGATGAAGAGACCGAACAAAGCATAATAACAAGGAGATTTTTTAAAGCAATGGGCGATGAGAAGTCACCATATATTCTTCTTCTCTCCGCCACTCCATATAAGCCCTACACAACTTTAGAGGAATTAAATGAAAACAATGTCGATGAGCATTACGAAGACTTTCTAAAGTTGACAGAATTCTTGTTTACTGGAGAGAAATCCAAAAGATTTAAAACTATTTGGAAAGACTATTCTTCTAAGCTAAGCAAGATTGAGACAGACACTTTAGACATTCTCATTGCATCTAAGAATCAAGCTGAGCAGGCTATGTATGAGGGAATGTCAAGAACAGAGCGCCTGAAGGACTCTCTTGTTGACATGACTACCTATGTTAAGGAAAACATGGTTGATGCAGGTGACATTCTTTCGTATGCACAAATGCAACTTCTTCTCAGAGATTGTGCTGAACGTGCTGAAAGAACAGGGAAGCGAATCAGGTATAGGAATGTACCCATGGAATATGTCAAATCTGCTCCGTATCTTCTGTCTTTCATGGAGAAGTATGAGTTGAAGCATTATATTATAGGGATATTGAAATCGTCAAGGTCAAAACAAATAACACTCCCTATATCTAGCTACCAACAAAAGATACTGCTAAATTTTGATAGGATCTATTTATATAAGCCTCTGGACGATAATAATGCCAGGCTTCGAGAGCTTCGCAATATCATGCTTAACGAAAAGAAACGATCAGCATGTCTGTTATGGATACCAGCCTCACATCCCTATTATAAGACTGCACCAGATAATGTTTTTGAGCAAAACAAGGATTTCTCAAAGATGCTAGTCTTCTCTGCATGGGAGATGGTGCCACGAATGATAGCCTTTATGCTAAGCTATGAAGCGGAGCGTCTGACTATAGGCAAGTATACAGAAGGACGTAAAAATACTACTTACACAAACAAAGTAGGTAATGACCAACCTGAAGAATATGCCTCTGTTCTTAAGTTACGTAGTGACTATCTGGTGAATCTTTATGTTCCTCAAAACTGTTATGGGGAAGACATTGCTGTTATTCGTCGTAATCTTGAAACGACTATATCTCATGATATCATATCTCTTGGAGGCAGTATCGACGATATCCGTTGCACAGATGAAGATGTGAAATCTGTTATTGAGCATCTCGATAATAGGGATACTATTGACTTCCAGATTCCTCAACATGCAATTGAGATTATGGTAGATATGGCTATTGCATCACCTGCTATAGTTTTGTGTAGAAGTCTTGGCCAATATGCATCGGACGAACTAATTGAAAGGCTTGTTGGCCTCTTCAACTTGCGACAGGCAACAGGAATTATGAGCATTTTATATCCTGATAAGAGAAACTACTGGGAGCGTGTCCTTAAGTATTGTGTTGATGGTAATTTTCAGTCGGTCATCGACGAGTATATTCACATGATTGATGAATCTGGTGATAATAAGAAACATATTGCAAATACGATTTATGATTCACTGGATATCAGTCCAAGTAATCTAAGAATTGATACAACGGAGTCCTTTAAAGACATTAGTAAATGGCCACGTGGATTACGTACTCACTATGCTTTGATGTTTACGAACAAAAAGACAGATGAAAAAAATGTGTCTCGTTCTACTGATGTCCGTCAGGCATTTAATTCTCCATTTAGACCTTTTGTCTTGTCAACGACTTCGATAGGACAGGAAGGATTGGATTTCCACTGGTATTGCCGCAAGATTATGCATTGGAACATACCTTCAAATCCCCAAGACATGGAACAACGAGAAGGCAGAATAAACAGATACAAGTGCCTAGCAATTAGAAGAAACATTGCTCATAAATACTCCAGTGTGTTCTCCTGGAATGATATGTTTAAGCAGGCGATGGAAGATTTAGGAGGTGAATATGGTGGGCTTGTACCTTATTGGTGTTTGCCAACGTCATCTTTAGAAAAACCTGAGAAGATAGAACGTATAGTACCAATGTACCCGCTTAGCAGCGACCAATCGGCTTACTCTCGAATGAATGCTGTGCTTTCACTATATCGTCTTACCTTGGGACAGCCGCGACAAGAAGAACTTTTGGAATTGTTCAAGGATCTGCCAAAGGAAGATGTTGATAAGCTACTCTTTAATTTGTCACCAATCAAGAAAGAAAAAAACAACTCTGGAATAAAATATTAAAATGGATTTAGAGAAGAAACGAGTATTTGTAGATATGGACAACGTACTGGTGGACTTTCAGTCCGGACTTGACCAAATCAGTGAGGAGATCAAGAAGGAGTATGATGGTCGACTGGACGAGATTCCAGGTCTCTTTGGACTGATGAAACCGCTACCTGGTGCCATTGAAGCTATGCACCAGCTGCAAGAGCGGTATGACCTTTTCATTCTCTCAACAGCTCCTTGGAAGAACCCGTCTGCATGGTCAGACAAAGTGAAATGGGTGACCAAGTATCTGGATGATGTTTTTCATAAGAGGATGATTATTACCCATCGCAAAGACCTTTGTATGGGTGACTATCTTATAGACGACCGAGGAAAGAATGGTACGAGTGAATTTAAAGGAGAATGGATTCAGTTCGGGGCAGACAGATTTCCAGATTGGAAAAGTGTTCTAGAATATCTATTGTAATCTCACTTTTCTCAGAGTTTTTTGCTGATAGATGAAGGGCAGGTGAAACAGATGCTGAAGCAGTAAAACCGTCCGTTTTTTTTTGATAACAAATGTTCACACTTAACGCGTTGTATTATTGACTGTTACGCGTGAGTGTGAAGCTTTATTTCTGCATTGGTAAAAAAAGAATGGAAATATTTTATTGGGATCACCAGTCTTTCGTAACTTTGACTTCGTCGAAGTTTCTCTCACTCGGAAATGAAAAGAAAAACATGTTTTCCTTTTGTATTTCGCTCGCTTATTCTTAACTTTGCAGAAAATCTAACCTAAAATGATGAAAATGATGAAAAAGTTTATTTTAATGGTTGTCGCAATGATGGCCTTCTGTAGTACAATGAAGGTACAGGCACAGGTAATGAAGGCTGCTGACTTGGAGAAGTATGCAAAAGAGAAGTATGGCTCTAAATGGCTTGAAGCTGCAGCAAATTTGGCTAAAGGACTAACGCTCGACAAAAATAATGCGCTAACCTATCAGCAGGTGATAGAAGCTCCGGGCAAGACGAAAGCTCAACTTTATGTGGCACTGAACTATTGGGTGACGGCTACCTTTAAGGATAATCAGGCTATCACGCTGAATGATAAAGAGGCAGGCTGTATTATCGTTTCATCTACTATCGATGGCATTGCAGACCATACGGGTACACTCTATCGTTATGTGGTAAGCATTACGCCAATCATCAAACTTGATATTAAAGAGGGTAAGGTTCGCATCACCTATACTGTTCAAAACTATGATATCCTGAAAGTTGAGGACGCTGGTTGGCTTGGCGCTATAGCTGACAGAGACAATAACAGACAGCGAACACAGAATATCTATAGTGACGGTAAGCGCATGAAGAATGATAAGACTGACCGCAGACTATATGATGAGCAGTGGGAGATCATCAAGCGCTATCCTTTTGTGGAAAAAGATGCTCAGAAGCGCACTTGTTCTAAGGCACTCGTAATGACGCATGCTTACTCAAACGCCATTATTGACAAGGTGAATGAAGCTATCAAAAATGGTCTCACCGGTTCGGACGATGACGATTGGTAATAATAAATATCCCAACATAGTGAAAGGTCCTATGTTGGGATATATTTTTAGGGTAGGCTATTGTTATAAACTATCATCATTTGTAGGTATTTGCGGAAAAACAAGTGATATGTCGTATATATTTTGTAACTTTGCATCCAAATTGAATGTGAAGTAATGAAACTATCAGATCTGAATACTGGTGAACAGGCTTTGATACTGAAAGTGAGAGGTCATGGAGGCTTCCGCAAACGCATCGTGGAGATGGGATTTGTAAAGGGACAAATGGTAGAAGTGCTACAGAATGCTCCTTTACAAGACCCCGTAATCTATAAGGTGATGGGTTATGAGGTCAGTCTGCGTCGCCAGGAAGCGGAGATGATAGAGGTGAGCAGCAACAAGGATGCTGGAAAAACACTATATTCTGGTAGACAAGAGAATTACGGTCCGCTGCGTATAGAATATCAGAACCATGCTACTCATACTACGGAAGCTCCGAAAGAACTGACGGTGGCACTGGTTGGTAATCCTAACTGCGGTAAGACATCGCTGTTTAACTTTGCCTCTGGAGCTCACGAAAGAGTGGGCAACTATAGTGGTGTGACGGTGGATGCCAAAGAGGGATGGACTGACTTTGAAGGTTATCATATCAAGTTGGTCGACCTGCCAGGAACATATTCATTGTCAGCTTATTCTCCCGAGGAACTTTATGTACGCAAGCAGTTGGTAGAAGATACGCCTGATGTTATCATCAATGTGATAGACTCTGCCAATATCGAGCGCAACCTATATCTTACTACTCAGCTGATGGATATGCACCTGAGAGTGGTATGTGCGCTGAATATGTATGACGAGTTGCAGCATCGTGGCGATATGCTGAATATCGATACTCTGAGCTCGCTGATGGGTATGCCAATGGTTCCTACTTCGTTTAAGTCGGGTAGAGGATTGGAAAACCTGTTGCGTGAGGTGATACATATCTTTGAGAATAGTGAGGGCCACGATCATTATTATCGCCATATCCATATCAATCATGGTCATGAGATAGAAGATGGTATCAGCAAGATACAGCAATTCTTGAAGAACAACGAATTGCTTCGTCTGCGCTATTCTACGCGCTGGTTGGCTATCAAACTATTGGAGAACGACCGTGAGGCATGGCACATTGTGGACGAACTGCCTGAGGCGGGACAGATTCGTGAAGCATGCGTATTGGCTCGTCGTCGTGTAAAGGAGGAAACGGGCGACGACTCAGAGACTGCCATCATGGATGCAAAATACGGTTTCATCGATGGCGCCTTGCAGGAGGCGGGCTATCAGATGGGTACAAAGACCGATACATATAAGACTACTCACTGGCTGGATGCAGCTATTACCAACCGTTGGTTGGGCTTTCCCATCTTCTTGGGAATACTCTATCTGATGTTCCAAGTAACATTTACATTGGGACAGTATCCGATGGACTGGATAGATGCTGGTGTGGCATGGTTGGGCGACTTTGTAACTCAAACGATGTCGGATGGTCCGCTGAAGGCGATGCTGGTAGATGGTATTATCGGTGGCGTAGGCGCTGTTATCGTTTTCTTGCCACAGATTTTAATACTCTATACGTTTATCTCGCTGATGGAGGATTCGGGCTATATGGCTCGTGCTGCTTTTATCATGGATAAACTGATGCACGGCATGGGACTGCATGGCAAATCGTTTATCCCTCTGATTATGGGCTTTGGATGTAATGTGCCTGCAGTGATGGCTACGCGTACTATTGAGAGTCGTCGTTCGCGACTGATTACAATGTTGGTGTTGCCTATGATGTCGTGTTCGGCACGTCTGCCTATTTATATTATGATAACGGGTGCATTCTTTGCTGTAGAATATCAGAGTCTTGTAATGATTTCACTCTATGCTGTTGGTATCGTGCTGAGTGTAATTACGGCACGTGTCTTGAGTGCATGGGTGGTGAAAGGTGAGGATACACCATTTGTAATGGAGTTGCCTCCTTATCGTTTTCCCACAGCAAAGGCTATCTTCCGCCATACATGGGAGAAGGGCAAGCAGTATCTGAAGAAAATGGGTGGCGTGATACTTGTGGCAAGTATCATTGTATGGGCCTTAGGCTATTTTGGTACGATGGGTGTAGCTCCTTCGCTGGAATATAGTTTTATCGGAGACTTAGGAAAACTGATAGAACCTATCTTCCGTGCACAGGGATTCGACTGGCGACTGGATGTAAGTCTGTTGGCTGGTGTTGGTGCAAAGGAAATTGTGGCATCAACGATGGGTGTGCTTTATGGTGATACACCTTTCGACTTCTCTACACTTACAGCTTATTGTTTCCTGCTCTTTGTACTGATCTACTTCCCTTGCATAGCGACGATTGTTGCTATCCGCCATGAGAGTGGTTCTTGGCGATGGGCATGTGTTGCAGCAGTTTATACCACCGTATTGGCATGGGTGGTATCAGCTGTAGTATATCAAGTAGGATTGTTGTTCTAACTTTCTAACTTTCAATTTTCACCTATTCATGATGATAGGGTTCGCCCTTGATGATAGTGCAGGCACGATAAATCTGCTCAGTAAAGGTGAGACGTATCATCTGGTGTGAGAAAGTCATCTTAGAAAGCGATAGTTGTTCGTTGGCACGCTGGTAAACAGCAGGGGAGAAGCCATAAGGACCTCCGATGACGAATACCAATCTTCTGGCTACGTTGCGCTTTTGTTCCAACCAACTAGCAAACTCGATACTACGATATTCTTTTCCGTGCTCATCGAGCAGTACAACAGTATCCGAAGGCTGTAGCTGTTTGAGAATCAGTTCGCCTTCAGCTTGTTTCTGTTGCTCCTCCGTGAGATTCTTGGTATTCTTCAGTTCGGGAATGGTCACGATATCAAAAGGCATATAATGACTGATGCGCTCTGCATAGTCATTGATGCCAGCAATAAAGTGCTTATTGACCGTTTTACCTACCTGTAAGAGTATCGTTTTCATTCTTCAATATTTAAGTTCAATGTTGCTTTCAGCGACACCGCTCACGCTCGGCATGGCTCATGCAAGCATGGCTCTGCTCTCGCTTAATCGCGGCGTTTATCGTTGCTTTCAGCGACACCGCTCACGCTCGGCATAGCTTATGCAAGCATAGCTTTGCTCTCGCTTAATCGCGGCGTTTATCGTTGCTTTCAGCGACACCGCTCACGCTCGGCATAGCTTTGCTCTCGCTTAATCGCGGCGTTCAACGTTCAATGTTCAACGTTCAACGTGATGAGTGGAATCCTTCAAGGTTCTGATAGCGACGCAACATCATGCGACGATATATCATGCGTAACCAATATTGTTCTGTCATGGTGAATGCTAAGCCGATAATCAAGAGAACCCAATAAGCTATAGTTTCATCGAAGATGGCGCGAAGCAGCAATACAATGATGATTGGTACAAACATGCTGACTAATGACACGATGCCCTGCCACTTATTCTCCATCTGGTTCTTACCGGTAATCTTCTCGTTGAGAGGCAATGTCTGTTTGTTGAATATCGCCATGTGGAAGAGTAAGAAGTAAACGGGACCGGTGACCGTAAACAAATATGCTAACACCATCAGGATAGAGAACTTGCCCATGAATACGGGTACCATCGTAATGAGGAAAGGCAATAGCAGAATGGCACAATAATAATAGTATTTAGCGCGAAGCAAGGTGAGGATGTTTTCCTCGTGTACCATCAGTAAATCAATGTAGTTGCCTTCTGGACACATAATCTTGGTGAGGTTGACAGAACCAAAGAAGATGAAGGCATAGAAACACCAGAAGTTACGCTCGATAGAAGAACCATATACCTCGGTGAAGGCAATCATCAGTGAGAAGAAGGTGATAAAGCATACTCCTTGGATGAAACGACCGCGGATAGCCTTGTTGCGCATCGTGCTCTTAATCTCCAACTTCAGATACTCACCAATCTGGCCGAAACGGTTGAGCGCCTTAAACTCTGATACATGCTTCAGCTTGGTCTTCTCCTTTTTCGAGATTTCATCGTAGATAAGGTGCATCTGCAGGTGGCGATTGATAGCGAAGAATACTACAAATAAAACACCGAATAGCAGTAATGACCACCATGAGAAGGCGTATTCACCCAATCCTTCAAGAACAAAGTCGAGCACCTTGTCGAGCTGACTGTCGGAAAGGAAGAATAAGGGTGCGATGAAAGAGCCATAGAATAGGATAGGCATTGCCCACCAGAAGATACTCTGATTGACAAGGGTGCGTACCAGCAGATACCACTGGCTATTGACCAGTATCATCAGATGAAGTAGGATAAGCATGCTTATAGCCATCCAACCTGTGATACCTCCACACCATATAATAAAGGTATAGGGTAGGTAGAGCATGAACCATATAAGGTTGCCCTTGTCGAGTAGCTGTTGTACCAAGAAGCAGTCAATAGCTGAATACTTGCTGATAGGGGTGAGCAGATAGGGCTTGACGAGCATCATTGGAGTCTGCTGCGTCATGAATCGCATACCGAAATCAAGAATAAGAACAAACGGCATGAGATAGAATAACATCTCAGGAGCTTGCTCCTTGGCTCCCAGCCATCCAAAGAATGTACCGAGAGCAATAAATTCAATCGCAAAGATGGATAAAGCGATATAACCGAAAAACTTTCCGTATTGGTTGGCTTCGAACATCACGTTGCGCTTCTCGCTTAGCTTGATGTTCTTTCTTAGTGTCCAGAATAGTTGTAACTTGTTCATTATCTGAGATCTATTACTTCTGCGTTGGGGAAATCCTTTGAGTTAAAACGGAAGATTCCATCGGAGAGATTGGCCTGCTTGAATTGGCTGATACTGATGGTGGTCCAGCCCTTCTTCTGGCGCATACGAATTTGCGATGGAACGGAGGTTTTCTGGTTGACTAGGAGATACATCTCCTGAATGCCGCGCTTCTTATCTTTGGCTGTCAGGTGTATCTCGTAGTTATTACCTTTCTTTTTCAGGGTATAAGCGTATCCATTCTTATACATATAAATAAAAGAGTAAGGATTGATAGCTGCCAACTCTGCTTCAGAGGGATTGGCAACATTCACCTCTTCGTTCTTCTTTAGGTAAGTCCACTGTGTCTTGCCATCAAACCAAATAGTGGCTTGTGGTGTGGTGGCATGAAACTTGCGTCCCTTGATGGCGATAGTACCACTAGCACTCATCTGGTCTCCTTTGATAGAGAATGACGCTTGCGTACCAGACTTGGCTGATACTACTGCTGCCGTCTTGTCGAGCACCTGCTTGGCAGTTTGGGCTGTTAAAGGTAAAAAGGCGAAAAGGTAAAACAGTATAATACCTGTTACCTTGCCCTTTCTTACTATCATATTGATTCTATTCTTCATATTCTATTTTACCCGTTTACTATTTTATCTTTTTACCTTTAAAACTTATTTCCATTGTGATAATAAGTTTTCGAGACTGTTTTCGTCCATCAGTAATACTTCGCGTGGCTTGCTGCCATGAGCAGCACCTACGATACCAGCCTTCTCCAACTGATCCATCAAGCGACCGGCACGATTGTAGCCGATAGCAAACTTTCGCTGGATAAGACTCGTAGAACCGCTTTGCTCGCGGACAATCAGGCGAGCGGCATCCTCAAACATAGGATCAAGATGCTGCATGTCAACATCACGGCTCTCGCCAGCATCGCCCTCATCCATATCTGGCTCTGGCAACTCGAAGGCAGAGATATAACCCTGCTGTTGAGCAATGAACTGATTGATGCGTTCAACCTCTGGAGTATCTACGAAGGCACACTGTACACGGATGGGTTCGCCACCATTCAGGTAGAGCATATCACCACGACCTACCAACTGCTGAGCGCCTGGACGGTCGAGGATGGTACGTGAGTCAATCATTGCACCCACACGGAAGGCTATACGACTTGGGAAGTTAGCCTTGATAGTACCTGTAATAATATTAGTGGTAGGACGCTGGGTTGCGATAATCATGTGGATACCTACGGCACGAGCCAGCTGGGCAATACGGGCAATAGGCAACTCAACCTCCTTACCGGCAGTCATAATCAAATCACCAAACTCATCAATCACAACCACGATATATGGCATGAAGCGATGACCGTGGTCTGGATTCAGATGACGCTCAATGAACTTCTTATTGTATTCCTTGATGTTACGAGCCTGAGCTTGTTTCAGCAGGTCGTAACGTGTATCCATCTCCTTACAGAGTGAGTTAAGGGTGCGTACCACCTTCGTTACATCGGTGATGATGGGTTCAGCCTCGTCATCGGGAACCTTTGCCAAGAAGTGTTTCTCGATGCTGCTATATACGCTAAACTCAACCTTCTTCGGGTCAACAAGCACAATCTTCAGTTCTGCGGGATGCTTCTTATAAAGTAACGAGGTAATGATAGCGTTCAGACCAACAGACTTACCCTGACCAGTAGCACCAGCTACAAGCAGGTGAGGAGCCTTGGCTAAGTCGAACATGAATACCTCGTTGGTAATAGTCTTACCTACGGCACAGGGTAACTCCATCGTTGACTCCTGGAACTTCTTGGAATTAAGAATAGACTCCATTGATACGGTGGCAGGTTTTGCATTGGGTACCTCAATACCAATAGTACCCTTACCTGGGATAGGAGCGATAATACGAATACCCAGCGCTGACAGAGACAATGCGATATCGTCTTCCAAGTTGCGGATACGAGAGATACGCACGCCAGGAGCAGGAGTAATCTCGTAGAGCGTGATGGTAGGACCAACGGTAGCCTTGATACTTGAAATCTCTACACCGAAGTTACGCAATACATCTACAATGCGGTTCTTGTTGGTATTCTGCTCTACCATATCTACGTATGGCTTACCATCAGACTCGTACTTCTGCAGCAAGTCGAGGGTAGGATAGCGATAATTCTCCAAGTCGCGCTTAGGGTCATAAGGAGTTGAGATGTCACCATAGTTGTCGTTGAGTGTCTTGCCGTGGGCCGACTCCTCTTCTTTACCAGTAACTACCTCGATTTCGATGTTGCTATTTGTAGGTTCTTCCGTTGTAGACACTACGGGTTCCATGGGAGTAGAAGGGATGATAGAAGGCTCTCCCTCTTCCTCAATATTGTTAAACTCTACCACTTCTGTCTGTGGGTCGTCGAAGACGGTTGGATCGTCTAACGTGTCAATGCCATCCTTAGTATCTTCGCTGTCACCACGACCGATATTGATTTCCATAGGAATTTTCTTCAGATAGTGTAGGGGGTTGATAACCTTGCGCAGGATGATAACCGTCTCCATGCTGAGATATACCAAGAAGGCAATAGCAATAAGACCCAATAAGGCTGTCAAACCTGGCACACCCAATAGGCCTTCAATCTGTTGACAAATAGCCAGTCCGTGGTCGCCACCAGGGTTGTAGCAGGCATTCTCGAAGAATGGTTCTAGGAATTTAGCCATCGTAACAGAGGCCCATACCATAACGAGCGTCAGTGCCATAAACCATTTAAGCAGGCGTACTTGGTAGGCGCGCATCAAGGTAACAGCCACCATCAGCATAAAGATGGGAATTAAGAATGCTGCAAAACCAAAGCAACGCTTGATAAAGAACCAAGAGGCATAGGCTCCCAACGAACCACAAGAATTCTGAAACTCATGAGCTTGGTTCATGATTTCTCCGTCACGAGGCGATTCTATCAGACTCTGGTCTGCTGCTCCCGTAATGAAAAATGAAGCGAAAGCCCATATCAAATAGCCTGCAACTAGTAATAAGCAGAAGCCTATCATGAAATTGATACGCTCGTTGTAGAATATCTTGTTTATGCCGATTGCTTCTTTGAATGATGATGCGGTCTTTTCTGAAGCTTTAGTCGTTTTTCTCTTTGCCATATCTTGTATTATTGTTCCGAAATGCAAAATTACGAAGAAAATATCATATTTCATTATAAAAAGGTGGATTTTTTGCTATTTTTGTAGTTTTGTTTTGTTTTTCTCTCACTTATTCGTAACTTTGCACCCCGAATGATGAAAACAATATATAGCAAATACGATAAGACGAAGATTGGAGAACTGCCAAGAGTACTTTTTGAGGGACGAATGGTTGTGGTGATTACTGAGTCGGAGGCTCAGAAAGCTGTTGACTACCTGCTCTCACAGCCTCTGCTTGGCGTGGATACAGAGACGCGTCCTTCGTTTAGAAAAGGACATGTCAACAAGGTGGCACTCTTGCAGGTGGCTACGCACGATATCTGTTTCTTGTTCCGCTTGAACCAGTTGGGTATGTCGCCATCTATCAAGCGTCTTCTCGAGAATACCACAGTACCAAAGATTGGTCTCTCGTGGCATGACGACCTTCGTATGCTAGCTGCTTTGGGTGATTTTCAGCCAGGCAACTTTATTGATTTGCAGCATCATGTACGCGAAATTGGAGTGGAGGATTTGAGTCTTCAGAAACTCTACGCTAACTTCTTCGGACAAAAGATATCTAAGCGTGAACGCCTTACCAACTGGGAGGCTGACATCTTAAGAGATAAACAAAAACAATATGCCGCCACCGATGCATGGGCTTGCGTAATGCTTTATGAAGAACTGTTGCGCTTGAAGCAAACGGGCGATTATGAATTGATTAAAATAACAGATGATGTACAAACAGATACAACTCAAGAGAGGTAAAGAAGAGAGTCTTAAAAGATTTCATCCATGGGTATTCTCTGGTGCTATTCTTCGTGCAGATGATGGCATTGAGGAGGGTGAATTGGTGCGTGTGGTAACTGAAAAGGGCGATTTCATCGCTGTAGGTCATTACCAGCAGGGCTCTATTGCCGTACGTGTACTTACCTTCTCTGATGTTGCTATTGATGATGAATTCTGGAAGTCTAGACTGTCGTCTGCTCTTCAGATGCGTTTGGCTATCGGGATTGCCGACAATGCTGATAATAATACCTATCGCTTGGTACATGGCGAGGGCGATTTGTTGCCAGGATTGATTATTGATGTCTATGGCGAGACTGCTGTAATGCAAGCGCACTCTATTGGTATGCATCTGTGCCGTAAAGAGATTGCTCATGCATTGAACGAGGTGATGGGTGGTCGCGTAAAACATATCTATTATAAGAGTGAGACTACGTTGCCTTTTATGACGGCAGATGATATGAACGGATTCTTGCTAGGTGGCTCGGATGATAATATTGCCACAGAGAATGGTTTGAAGTTCCGCGTAGACTGGCTGAGAGGTCAGAAAACGGGATTCTTCGTTGATCAGCGCGAGAATCGTTCTCTGCTAGAGCATTATGCTAAGGGTAAGCGTGTGCTGAATATGTTCTGCTATACTGGTGGATTCTCTTTCTATGCCATGCGTGGAAATGCAGAATTGGTGCATAGTGTAGATAGTAGTGCTAAGGCTATCGAACTGACAAAGGCCAATGTAGAACTAAACTTCCCTGGTGATGCACGCCATGAGGCTTATTGTGAGGATGCCTTTAAGTTCTTAGAAAGAGCTGGCTCGAACTATAATCTCATCATTCTTGACCCTCCCGCTTTTGCTAAGCATCGTGGTGCCTTGCACAATGCCTTGAAAGGATATACTCGTCTCAACCAGAAAGCATTTGAGAAGATTGAGAAGGGTGGTATTCTGTTTACATTCTCTTGTTCGCAGGTGGTAACGAAAGACCACTTCCGTAATGCGGTATTTACGGCAGCAGCCTTGGCTAAGCGTAAGGTTCGCATCCTTCATCAGTTGCATCAGCCTGCCGATCATCCCATCAATATCTATCATCCCGAAGGTGAATATCTGAAGGGATTAGTGCTCTATGTGGAGTAAAGTTAGCGCATACGTTAAGAAGCATAATCTGCTTGATAGTAACGAATTATATATCGTTGCTTTGAGTGGCGGTGCGGATAGCGTAGCCTTACTTTTATTACTTCACGAACATGGTTATCGGGTTCATGCTGCGCATTGTAATTTTCATCTGCGTGGTGATGAGTCGGATAGGGATGAGGCTTTCTGTGTTGAGCTTTGTGAACACTTGGGGGTTGAGTTGCATCGCGTGCATTTCGATACGCAGACTTATGCTGATTTGCATAAGGTGAGTATAGAGATGGCAGCTCGCGAATTGCGATATCAATGGTTTGAACAGTTAAGAAAAGATATGGGGGCTGCAGGAATCTGTGTGGCTCATCATCGGGATGACTCCGTAGAAACGGTGCTTTTGAACTTGGTTCGAGGTACGGGATTGCGTGGGTTATGCGGTATTCAACCTAAGAACGGGGCTGTCTTGCGTCCTCTTTTGTGTGTTTCTCGTGCGGAGATTGAAGCTTTTCTGAACGAGAAGGAGCAAGGTTATGTTACGGATAGTACGAATTTGGAGGCAGATGTACAGCGAAATATTGTTCGTTTGCAAGTACTCCCTCTACTTCAAAAACTGAATCCTGCTGTTGCTGATAATATTCAGCGTACCTGCGAAAATCTGATGGAAGCTCAGAATGTATTGACAGGTATATTAGATAATGTAAATAAAAGCAACATCTTAGAACTGAGCGAATTATTGCAATATGGTTCAAGTGAATATTTTGTTTTTGAATGGCTTAAAAAATACGGTTTCAACGGAAGTCAAGTAACTCAACTTTTAAAGGCTGAAACGGGTAAAATTATAACCTCCTCTACAGGGTATGAAGCGTTGAAAGACCGCGATAGAATTGTGGTGGAAGAGTCGTTGAAACCGATGAAAATAATGCGTATTCCTGAAGATGGGTGTTATCGTTTGAATGAAAACTGTCAGTTGAAGGTGCGAAAAAGCGCCGTATATGTATCTAAAATATCTCATATTGCTACGCTTGATGCTGCGAAAGTGGGCTTTCCTTTAGTTGTTAGAAGAGTGGAGGAAGGTGATTGGATGCAGCCTTATGGTATGAAGGGACGTAAGCTTTTGAGTGATATGATGACCGATTTGAAGATGAATGTTTTCGAGAAACGTCGTCAGTTGGTTGTTGTTGATGCTCAAGGAAATGTTCTCTGGCTTGTTGGTATTCGTGTGGATGCTCGCGTGGCTGTTTCTGCTTCTACGGTTGATGTTGTGGAGTTACGATTGGTAAATAGCGAGTCGTAATCAACGATAACCTTTACCGTAATCAACGATGCCCTTTGTCGTAACTAATGGTGCACTTTGCTCCAATTTTAAAAACTACGGGAAATGGTAAGTAAAAATTTGGTGGTTAGAAAAAAAATGGTTACCTTTGCACGTCAATAAAATTAAGAAGTATACAACAAGAAATAAATTTAAACTCATGAGTAAGAGATTTGCCGAACACAACGGCTTGAACTTGACGCAGACAAATAATGATGTACTGCAGATGTGGAAGGAGCAGGATATCTTCTGGCGCTCTGTGAAAGAGCGTGAAGGTTGCCCACAATTTGTATTCTTTGAGGGACCTCCCTCTGCAAACGGACACCCCGGTATTCACCATGTGCTGGCGCGCAGCATTAAGGATACTTTCAACCGTTATAAGACTATGCGTGGCTATCAGGTGCACCGCAAAGCTGGTTGGGATACTCACGGACTGCCCGTTGAGCTTGGTGTTGAGAAAGAACTTGGCATTACCAAGGCAGATATCGACAATAAGGAGTCTGAGAAGTATATCTCTACCGAAGACTATAACAAGAAATGTCGTCAGAATGTGATGATGTATACCCAGGAGTGGCGTGAGCTGACTGAGAAGATGGGTTACTTTGTTGATCTTGATAACCCTTACATCACCTACGATAATAAATATATTGAAACACTGTGGTGGTTGCTGAAGCAGTTCTATCAGAAGAATCTGCTGTATAAGGGTTACACCATTCAGCCATATTCTCCTGCAGCTGGTACTGGACTGAGCTCTCACGAGTTGAACCAGCCTGGTTGCTATCGCGACGTGAAGGATACCACTTGTACTGCTCAGTTTAAGATGAAGAATCCTAAACCTGAGATGACAGAGTGGGGTACACCATACTTCCTCGCTTGGACCACTACACCTTGGACACTGGCTGCTAACTCTGCACTCTGTGTAGGTCCGAAGATTGACTATGTAGCCGTACAGACCTACAATCCTTATACTGCAGAGAAAATCACAATTGTGATGGCAGAGGCTCGTCTGAATGCTTATCTTCCTGCTGAGGGTGCTATCACCGATGGTGGTGAACTGCCTGAATACAAGAAGGGCGAAAAGATGATTCCTTATCGTGTGGTTGCTCGTTACAAGGGTACAGACCTCGTAGGTATGGAGTATGAGCAGTTGATGCCTGCTATCAAGCCTATGGGTAAAGCCTTTGAGGTTATCTCTGGTGACTATGTAACTACAGAGGATGGTACTGGTATTGTACATATCGCTCCTAACTTTGGTGCCGACGATGCTTTCGTAGCTAAGAAAGCCGGTATTGTGCCCATCGTGTTGATTGACAAGAAGGGTAACGAGCGTCCTGTAGTAGACCTGCAGGGAAAGTACTTCGTTCTCGAAGACCTCGACGACGAATTCGTAAAGAACAATGTTAATAAGGACGAGTGGAATAAGTTTGCTGGTCGCTATGTAAAGAATGCATACGACGACACGCTTACCGATAAGGATGAGACACTCGATATCTCTATCTGTATGGATCTGAAAGCACAGAACAAGGCTTTCAAGATTGAGAAGCATACTCACAACTATCCTCACTGTTGGCGTACAGATAAGCCTGTGCTCTACTATCCTCTGGATTCATGGTTTATCAAGTCTTCTGCTTGCAAGGAGCGTATGTCAGAGCTGAACAAGACTATCAACTGGCAGCCTGAATCTACTGGTACTGGTCGTTTTGGTAACTGGCTCGACAACCTGAACGACTGGAACCTGAGTCGTTCACGCTTCTGGGGTACTCCATTGCCTATCTGGCGTAGTGAAGAGGGCGAGGAGATTTGCATTGGTAGTGTTGAAGAACTCTACAACGAGATTGAGAAGAGTGTCAAGGCAGGCTTCATGAAGAGTAATCCTCTGAAGGATAACGGATTTGTGCCTGGCGATATGTCTAAGGAGAACTATGACAAGATTGACCTCCACCGTCCGTATGTTGACTATATCGTTTTGTGCTCAGCTTCTGGTAAGCCTATGAAGCGCGAGAGCGACCTGATTGACGTGTGGTTTGACTCTGGTTCTATGCCATACGCACAGATTCACTATCCATTTGAGAATCGTGAGGCTATCGATAACAACAAGGCATTCCCTGCTGACTTCATCAACGAGGGTGTTGACCAGACACGTGGTTGGTTCTTCACCTTGCATGCTATCGCTACGATGATTTTCGACTCAGTAGCCTTTAAGAATGTTATTTCTTCTGGTCTCGTGCTCGATGCCAAGGGCAACAAGATGTCTAAGCACGTGGGTAACGTGGTGAACCCATTTGAGATGATAGATAAGTATGGCTCTGATGCCGTACGTCTCTATATGATGACCAACTCTGAGCCTTGGGACAATCTGAAGTTTGACCCAGAGGGTGTGGATGAGGTACGTCGTAAGTTCTTCGGTACCTTATATAATACATATAGCTTCTTTGCGCTATATGCTAATGTAGATGGTTTCGATCCAAAGACTGCACAGGTAGCCTTCGAGAAGCGTCCTGAGATTGACCGCTGGATTCTCTCTTGCCTGAATACCCTCATCAAGGGTGTAGAGGCAGAATTGGAGAACTTTGACCCAACACGCGCTGGTCGACTGATTGATGCCTTCGTAAATGATGACCTCTCTAACTGGTTCGTTCGTCTGAATCGTAAGCGTTTCTGGGGTAAGGAGATGAGCGAGGATAAGTTATCAGCCTACCAGACACTCTATACCTGTCTGCTGACAGTATCTAAGCTCTTGGCACCTTTCGCTCCATTCTATGCCGATCAGTTGTATAAGGACTTGGGCGGTGAGCTTGATTCTGTACATCTCGACAAGTTCCCTGTAGCTGACGAGGCCCAGATTGATAAGGACTTGGAGGTACGTATGCAGATGGCACAGAAGATTACTTCTATGGTGCTTGCTCTGCGTCGCAAGGTAAATATCAAGGTGCGTCAGCCACTGCAGGCTATCATGATTCCTGCTGTTGACGAAACTCAGAAGAAGCACATCGAGGCTGTGAAAGACCTGATTATGAACGAGGTGAACGTGAAGGAACTTCGTTTCGTAGAGGGTGCTGGCGTGCTTGTGAAGAAAGTGAAGTGTAACTTCCGCACCATGGGTAAGAAGTTTGGTAAGCTGATGAAGAGTGTTGCTGCCGCTATGGACGGACTCTCTCAGGAGCAGATTGCCGAACTCGAGAAGCAGGGTACTATCGCTATCAGCGTAGAAGGACAGGATATTACTGTAGAAGCCGTTGACGTAGAGATTATCTCAGAGGATATCCCTGGCTGGTTGGTGGCTAACGAAGGTAACCTGACCGTTGCCCTTGAGGTAGAACTGACAGAAGAACTAAAGAACGAGGGTATGGCTCGTGAGCTGATTAACCGCATTCAGAATATCCGTAAGGAGAGCGGTTTGGAGATTACTGACCGTATTCAGATCACGCTTGCTCCTCATGCCGAGGTAGAAACAGCCGTTAATGGCTTCGGCGAATATATCAAGACACAAGTACTAGCTGACTCTATCGTCATCGCTGCAAATGACGGTCAAGAGGTTGACTTTGACGAATTTAAAATCAATATTAAAATAACTAAATCCTAGAGATTATGGCAGAAAAGACTCGTTACACGGACGAAGAATTGGAAGAGTTCCGTGAGATAATTAATGAAAAGTTATCACTGGCCAAGCGTGACTACGACCAGATGATGCGTGTGCTGATGAACCAAGACTCCAATGATGTTGATGATACATCTCCTACGTACAAAGCATTGGAAGAGGGTAGTGCTACTCAGTCGAAAGAAGAACTGATTTCGCTTGCAGCACGTCAGCAGAAGTTCATTCAGGGACTGAAAGCTGCGCTCACACGTATTGAAAACAAGACCTACGGTATCGACCGTATCACAGGTAAGCTGATTCCAAAGGAGCGCCTGCGTGCAGTTCCTCATGCTACTTTGAGCGTGGAATCAAAAATGGCTGGCAACAAGTAATCAATGAGTAGTCAGCAGGTAGTAAAACGTGGATGGATGGCCGTACTTATTGTTACGGCTATCCTCCTTATCGACCAAGTCATCAAGATTTGGGTAAAGACCAACATGACGCTCCATGAGCAGATAGAAATCTTCTCATGGTTTAAAATCGTGTTCATAGAGAATAATGGTATGGCTTATGGTATGGAGATTGGCTCTAAGCTTGTGCTGAGCATCTTCCGTATAGTAGCAATATCCCTCTTGGGCTATTACATTTATGGTCAGGTGAAGAAGAAGGCTCGTTGGGGCTATCTTGTTTGCCTGTCGATGGTGATGGCTGGAGCTATTGGCAATTTGCTCGACTCTATGTTCTATGGTCTCGTATTTAATGCCTCGTCAGAGTATTACACCTCTTATTGGGTACCCTTTGGCAATGGCTATGCACCCTTCTTGATGGGCAAGGTGGTAGATATGTTCTACTTCCCTCTGATTGTTACCACATGGCCTGATTGGGTACCTTTCGTAGGTGGCAACCCCTATGTTTTCTTTAGTCCAATCTTCAACTTTGCCGATGCCTCTATCTCTGTAGGTGTTGTGCTCTTGCTGCTTTTCTATCGTAAAGAGATTAGCGAGATATCTATCAAGAAAAAGAATACAGACAGATGAAGCGTAGCCTACCGTTTCTCATCCTACTTATGATGGTGGTTGCTGCTTGTAAGCCAACAGTACCATCTGATATTATCCAGCCTGACGACATGGAAGATATTCTCTATGAATATCATATAGCTCAGGCAATGGCTCGTATAGAGGAGGGTGGTAGCGCGACTTCTGACTATGATCGTACCAAGTTTTTCTTGGCAGTATTAGAGAAACACCACGTCACAGAGGCTGAGTTCGACTCATCGCTAGTTTACTATTATTCACATGTAGACCGTTTTAAGGGTATCTATACCCGCGTTAGTGAGCGTCTGTATGATGAGGGTAAGCGACTAGGTGCTGCAGTTGGTGAACTCAACCGCTATTCACAATATAGTGAGTCGGGTGATACGGCAAATATCTGGAAGCAGGAGACTGCGGTGATGTTGCTTCCTCGTCCTACCAAGAATCGTTTCGATTTTGTTATCAAGGCTGACACTACCTTTAAGGTGGGTGACTCGTTTACATTCCAGTTTATGGCTGAACATATCTGGCAGAGTGGTGTGAAGGATGCAGTAGTATGTATCCGTACAACCTATGAGGGTGATAGCATTCTGCAGACGGTAAATCACTTGTCAGCATCAGGCACCTTCCAACTCTATATTCCTGCTAATCGTACGCTGAATATTAAGGAGATGCGTGGATTTATCTATCTGCCTAATAGTGATGAGTCAGCTGACGTGCGTCAGTTGATGTTTGTCAGTCAGATACAACTCATCAGATTTCATAACAAAGAAATTGAATCAACTAATGAAAACGAATCAGAAACAGTTGAGGCGGATAGCGTGCAACGAGTTGATAACATCCGAAGGTCAGCACCTGACACTCCAATGCCTGACAATAGAGAGGGGCTACGTAGTAAGAGTGCACCCTTTAGAAAGGGAGGAAGCTCAGACGGAGTGGATGCAAGGGCAGATAAAGCTAATTAAGGATGAAGGT
Organism: Prevotellaceae bacterium MN60; assembly: GCA_900199555.1. Taxonomy (GTDB): domain Bacteria; phylum Bacteroidota; class Bacteroidia; order Bacteroidales; family Bacteroidaceae; genus Prevotella. The sequence continues at coordinate 87,188 of FZQZ01000002.1, read as the reverse complement.
GGATTATGCGCCTATTATCAGGGAAAACGACTAACTTAAATGAAAAGACTATGAATACTAAAGTACGATTATCTATCATGAACTTCCTGGAGTTTGCTGTCTGGGGAGCGTATCTTACATGTATGGGAAACTATCTTGGCGTAGCCGGACTGGGCGACAAGATTTCCTGGTTCTATGCTATTCAGGGTATTGTCAGCATCTTCATGCCTACGCTGATGGGTATTGTGGCTGACAAGTGGATACAGCCACAGCGCCTGTTAGGCCTTTGTCATCTGTTGGCTGGTGGCTTTATGCTAGGCTGCTGGTGGATGGGTATGGAGGCAGGCTTTGGTCAGGAGTTGCCCAACAAGTCGATGTTTATCGCATTGTATACGCTGAGTGTAGCATTCTTTATGCCCACTATCGCGCTGACTAATACGGCTGCTTTTGCTATCCTGAAGAAGAATGGCATGGATACCGTGAAGGATTTCCCACCCATCCGTGTGTTGGGTACCGTAGGCTTTATTGCTACCATGTGGTTTGTCAATTGTGCCTTTGTAGATGATAGCGGCTTTGGCTTTACGCTGGCAGAGAATGCCCATAAGTTCCAATATACCTATATGCAGTTCTTTGTATCAGGTGTGTTAAGCATCGTACTCTTTGCCTACTGCTTCACCTTGCCTGAGTGTAAGCTGGAGAAGAAAGACGGTAAGGTATCGCTGGTAGAGAGCCTTGGTCTTGATGCCTTCAAGCTCTTTAAGCGCAAGCAGATGGCTCTGTTCTTCATCTTCTCAGCCTTGCTGGGTATGTGTCTGCAGGTAACCAATGGTTTTGCCGGTCCGTTTATCACCAGCTTCAAGGGTATGCCTGAGTTTGCAGATACCTTTGCTGCTAACAATGCCACGCTGCTTACCTCTATCTCTCAGATTAGTGAGGCACTTTGCATTCTGATGATACCATACTTCTTGAAGCGTTTTGGTATTAAGATTGTGATGTTGATGTCACTCTTTGCGTGGGTATTCCGCTTCGGTTTCTTCGGAATCGGTAATCCTGCTATGCCTGGTGTGCTGTTGTTCATCCTGTCATGTATTGTCTATGGTGTTGCCTTCGACTTCTTCAATGTGTCTGGTGGTATCTTCGTAGATCAGGAGTGCGACCCATCTATCAAGGCATCTGCTCAGGGCCTGTTTATGATGATGACCAACGGCTTGGGTGCTACCATTGGTACGCTGGCTGCTGGTGAGATTGTGAATAGCTTCTGCGAGTGGAAGGATGGCTTCCTCGTTGGCGACTGGCAGAGCTGCTGGTTTATCTTCGCTGGCTTTGCTCTGGTGGTAGGTATTACCTTCGCCCTTGTCTTCAAGCCAGAACAGAAGCCAATAGATTAGATTACACATTAATAATTAAGAGATATAACAGATGAAAGAGGTGAGATTTTTCTATGCCCCTGAAGCTGCAACCTCTCAAGAGCTACCTTCAGATGAAGCCACGCATGCCCTGCGTGTGCTTCGCTTGAAGGAGGGCGACGAGATGATGCTCATGGACGGCCAAGGCAACTACTATCGTGCTGAGGTAACGATGGCTCATGGGCACCATTGCATGTATGCCATTCGTGAGACGCTTCCACAGGAGCGCCAATGGCAGGGACATGTGCATCTGGCTATTGCGCCCACCAAGATGATGGATCGCATGGAGTGGATGCTAGAGAAGGCCGTAGAAGTAGGTGTTGACGAGATTTCTCTCCTTGATTGTCAGTTCTCTGAGCGTAGAGTCTTTAAGATTCCTCGTGCAGAGAAGATAGTGATTGCCGCTACCAAGCAGAGCCACAAGGCATGGATTACCAAGTTGAACGAGATGACCTCTTTTCAGGAGTTTATCCGTCAGCCTCGCGAGTGCCGCAAGTATATTGCCCATTGCTATGAGGAGGTGCCTCGTACCTATCTGTTCGACGAGTTGCGCAAGCCCAGCGAGATAGAGGATGCACTTGTCTTGGTAGGTCCTGAGGGCGACTTCTCTATTGATGAGGTTCGCTTGGCAGTAGCCAACGGCTATCAGTCGGTAGATCTGGGCAAGAGTCGCTTGCGTACAGAAACGGCAGGACTGTCGGCTGTTATGATGATGCAACTGAGTAAAAGCTAAACCTTACGTATAACAGGGTTTTTTGTATAATGAAGAAACAAATACTTATAGCTCTTTCGTGTTTCTGGGCAGTCACCACGTCTGCTCAGATATCTATGAGTGATGCGCTGAAAATCATGCCCACTTCTCAGATTCCCTATCTGACGGAGAATAATATCCTTGACTGTCTTGATTTCAAGGAAGCTGGTATGGATGCTGTGGTAAATAACGAACTGAATGGTAAGAGCGAACTTCAGGCGCTTACCCAGCGTTATGCTTCTTTCCGCCTGAATGATGCCGCAGAGTTGGAGATGCTCATGCTGCAGCAGGGACAACAGCAGCTGATTTGCGTGGTGCGTACCTATGGCACGGATGTGCGCGAGAGTACCATCGAGTTTTATACTAACGCATGGAAATCACTTCCCGTTTCCAACTATATCGCACTTCCTCAACAGATGTTCACAGCCAAGCTCGACGAGGCAGACTCTTCGCTGACTATTACCAGTCAGGAAACACTTAACCGTCCTGCAAGTGAGGAACAAGATGAAAACAAGGTAGTGCAAACAAAACTTAATTGGAATGGAGAAATGTTTAAGTAAGGTTAAATAATAAGGTTTTATCATGAAAAATGCTTGCTATGTCAGAAAATAATCGTATTTTTGTAGTGTGTTTTTCATGGTATTAGATTATTAAGGTTAATTTAAGAAGTTGGTTGTCGTGAGACAATCAATTTTTTTTTGCCCTATTTTTAGGGTCCAAAATCATCGATTTTGGACCATTGACCATTCTTAGACCTGAAGGTCAAAGCGAGCGGAGCTCGTGGGACCATTGACCACTCACCACTCATCTGTCACGTTCCTCCCCAGTGGGGGGAGGTTAGGTGGGGGCTTCTATACAAAGAGAAAGGGAACTTCTTGCGAAGCTCCCTTATCTTGTTTGTTTGGAATAAATTATTTGTTGTTTGTTCTCTTAGGCCTGGGCTTCAGGAATTACTGAAACATAGCTCTTGTCGCGCTTACCCTTGTGGAACTGAACTGTTCCGTCAACAAGTGCATACAGAGTGTCGTCCTTACCCATGGCAACATTCTCACCAGCATTGTGCTTTGAACCACGCTGACGAACGATGATGTTACCTGCAATGACCTTCTGACCGCCAAAAATTTTCACGCCCAGTCGCTGAGCTGCTGACTCACGGCCGTTCTTAGAACTACCTACACCTTTCTTATGTGCCATTTCTTGTTCCTCCTAAATTTTAAGCGATTACTGATTTAACTACTACCTGGGTGTACTGCTGACGGTGACCGTTGCGCTTGCGAGAGTCCTTACGACGCTTCATCTTGAACACGATAACCTTCTCACCCTTTACGAGAGGATTAACCACCTCGCAAACTACTTTAGCACCATCTACGGTGGGTGCGCCTACCTGTACTGAACCTTCTTTGTCGACAAGCAGTACCTTGTCGAATTCAACAGTTTTACCGGTTTCCACATCTTTCATGTGGTTAACGAAGATCTTCTTGCCTTCCTCAACCTTGAACTGCTGACCGTTGATTTCTACAATTGCGTACATTGTTTATTAATTGTTTAACGGGTTTTTCTGCGTGGCGTGTTGCATCGTGCAACCGCTTTCTTGAGCCACAACAGACCAAATCGGGCGCAAAGGTACGAAAAAAACTCGAAACTACCAAATAATAAGGTAAAAAAATAAAGCGATGACCCTCACAGGCAACCGCTTCAATAATCTTCAATAGGTATTAGTCCTTTTAAGGTAAAAAGATTGTTTTCAGGATAACGAGTGCAAAGATACGACAATTTTTCATACTACCAAAACTTTTCTGATGTTTTTTTTAGGAAATTTTATTGTGTGGGCACACAGAACGTAAATTTATGTAAAATGGAGGCAATTTTGGCGATTTATCTAAAAAAATAGATGATTCGTATATGAATTATGCCAATACCTATTTTGGGTGATGAAGTGGTTAGCCTACTTGTTTTGTGAAAAAAATGTTGTAATTGTGTCTCGAGATTGTGCTAAGAGCTATTTTTCGTGCTTTTATTTGTTTTTTCGTGCATTTTATAGTAATTTTGCATCGTGAATACGAAAGACATACATATTAGTAACTACAATTATGAGCTGCCCGACGAGCGTATCGCTAAGTTCCCCAAAGAGGAGCGCGACCACTCTAAGTTGCTCATTTACAACAAGGGACAGGTTGGTGAAGACGTTTTCTTCCATCTGCCTGAGTATTTGCCCCAAGGGGCTTTGATGGTATTTAATAATACCAAAGTGATTCAAGCGCGTTTGCATTTCCGCAAGGATACTGGTGCTCTTATCGAGATTTTCCTGTTAGAGCCTGCCCAGCCTGCCGACTACGAGCAGATGTTCCAGCAGTCGGAGCGTTGTTCGTGGCTCTGCTTGGTGGGAAATCAGAAGAAGTGGAAAGAGGGCACGCTCTGTCGTGTGATTGATGTGAAGGGCACCTCTGTAGAGGTGAGAGCCACTCGCAAGGGTGAGCATGGTACCAGCCAGTGGATTGATTTCGAGTGGACTGGTGGTGTGTCCTTTGCCGAGATTCTTGATGCGATGGGCGAACTGCCTATTCCTCCATACCTCAATCGCGAGACCCAGGAGAGTGATAAGACGACCTATCAGACCGTCTATTCTAAGATTAAGGGTAGTGTGGCAGCTCCTACGGCTGGTCTTCATTTTACCGAGCGCGTGCTGTCGGCTGTCGACGAGCATGGCATTGAGCGCGAAGAGGTAACCCTACATGTGGGTGCCGGTACGTTCAAGCCCGTGAAGAGCGAGACTATTGGCGAGCACGCTATGCATACCGAGTATATTGCTGTGCGCCGTCATACTATCGAGCGCCTGCTGGCTCATGGCGGTAGTGCTATTGCCGTGGGAACCACTAGCGTGCGCACGCTGGAGAGCCTTTATTATATGGGCCTGAAGGTGATGCGTAATCCCGATATCAAGGAAGAGCAGTTGCACGTAAACCAGTGGGAGCCTTATCAGGAGACGGATGGCGAGCAGAAGGAGGTGAGCAGCCTCGAGGCCCTGCAGGCTTTGCTCGACTGGATGGTTAGCCACGAGCTCACCGTGCTCCATTCTTCTACGCAGATTATCATAGCTCCGGGCTATACCTATAAGATAGTGAAGATGCTGGTTACCAATTTCCACCAGCCCCAATCTACGCTTCTGCTCCTTGTTAGTGCCTTTGTCCATGGCGACTGGCACAAGATATACGACTATGCCTTGGCTCACGACTTCCGATTCCTGAGCTATGGCGACTCCTCGTTGCTGATACCCTAAGCAGTATCAATATGAAGTTAAAGGTATTAACTCCTATACTTTAATCATAACGGTAAAAGAAGATGAAATACGGATTTATCAAAGTTGCTGCCGCAGTACCAGCGGTGAAGGTTGCCGATGTTGCATACAATGTGCAAGAGATGGAAAAGCTCATTGCCCTGGCTGATAGCGAGGGAGTAGAGCTGTTATGCTTTCCAGAACTCTCGCTCACGGGCTATGCCTGTCAGGATCTGTTTAAGGAACAGTTGTTGCTGAACAAGGCTGAAGAGGGACTGCTCATGCTGCTCGACTTCACCCGTCAGCTTGATATTATCTGTGTGGTTGGTCTGCCCGTACAGGCTGGTGGCTTGCTGCTCAACTGTGCTGCCGTTATCCAAAACGGCACGCTGCTAGGTGTAGTGCCCAAGACCTATCTGCCCAACTACAACGAGTTCTACGAGAAGCGCTGGTTTGCTTCCTCTCAGGACCTTAATCCCACCGAAATCTATCTTGCAGGCACTCCCGTATGCCTGTCTGCCGATCCCAAGCTCTTCCAGACCTTTGGCGGCGTGAAGTTTGGTGTGGAGATATGCGAAGACGTGTGGGCACCCATTCCGCCTAGCAACAATCTCACGATGGCTGGTGCCGACATCATTCTCAACCTCTCCGCCAGCACCGAGCTTATTGGCAAGCACCGCTACCTCTGTTCGCTCTTGGCTCAGCAGAGTGCTCGCACGATGAGTGGCTACGTCTATGCCTCTAGTGGCTTTGGCGAATCTACGCAGGATGTAGTATATGGTGGCAATGCCCTGATTTATGAAAACGGACAACTGCTGGCAGAGAGCGAGCGCTTCTCTTTCCAGCCCCAGATACAAATGGCACAGATAGACGTAGAGCGCCTGCGCACCGAGCGCCATACCAACTCTACCTTTATCAATGCCCAGCGCAACGCCCACGCCCTGATTATCCGTGCCAAGGATATCGCCACCAAGCCTTTCGAGCTGACACGCTATGTCGATGCTCATCCCTTCATCCCTTCAGATGAGAAGATGACCGAAAGCTGCGAGGAGATACTCAACATCCAGGTGGCTGGACTCGCTAAGCGATTGGTACATACTGGCTGCCAGCATGTGGTGATAGGTATTAGTGGTGGACTGGATTCCACCTTGGCGCTCCTCGTGTGCGTGCGTACCTTTGATAAGATAGGACTCGACCGCAAGGGTATTATCGGTGTCACGATGCCAGGCTTCGGCACTACCGACCGCACCCACGATAATGCAGCTTCGCTTATGCAGTCGCTGGGCATCCAGCAGCTGGAGATACCCATTGCTGCTGCTGTCACTCAGCACTTCCATGATATCGACCACGACGCTACCGTCCACGATGCCACCTACGAAAATTCGCAGGCTCGTGAGCGCACGCAGATACTCATGGACTTGGCCAACAAGTATAACGGACTGGTAGTAGGCACTGGCGACCTTTCTGAGCTGGCACTCGGATGGGCTACCTATAATGGCGACCACATGTCGATGTATGGCGTGAATGCCGGTGTGCCTAAGACGCTGATACAATATCTGGTGCGCTATCTTGCCCACCAGCCCGCCTTTGCCGACGAGCACGACGTGCTGATTGATGTGGTTGATACGCCTATCTCGCCCGAGCTAACTCCTGCCGACGAGTTGGGTAATATTGCGCAGAAGACCGAAGACTTGGTGGGTCCCTACGAGCTCCACGACTTCTTCCTCTACTATATGCTTCGCTTTGGTTTCCGTCCCAACAAGATATTCGTGCTGGCGCAGAAAGCCTTTGGCGATGCCTACGACCGCGACACTATCAAGAAGTGGCTCACCACCTTCTGTCGTCGCTTCTTCTCTCAGCAGTTCAAGCGCTCCTGTCTGCCCGATGGTCCTAAGGTGGGTAGCATCTCGCTCTCGCCCCGTGGCGACTGGCGCATGCCTAGCGATGCCAGCTCAGCATTATGGATAAAAGAGTGTGAGGAACTGTAGTCTTAATTCCGAAAAAAGCGAAAAAGACGAAAAGAACGAAAAATAGATATTGTTTTCGGATTATTTCGTTATTTACGTTATTTTCGGGAACTAAAAGAAAAAATTTATGGAATCTATTTCTAGTGCACAAAATCCGAAGATAAAGCTGCTGTTAGAGTTGCAGCAGAAGTCTGCCGAACGCCGCAAACACGGCCTCTTTGTTGTGGAGGGTAGGCGAGAGGTGGAGCGCTGCATCAATAATGGCTATCAGGTAGATACCCTCTTCTGGTGTCCCGAGATCTTCGGTGAAGAAGAACCCGTGGTCGATGGTGCCCGCATCTTTCAGGTATCTGCCGACATATATAATAAGGTGGCATACCGTGGAGGTACCGAGGGCGTGATAGCCGAGGTGGTGGCCCAACAGCACACCCTCGACGGTCTGCAGTTGCAGAAGCGTCCCTTGGTGGTAGTGCTCGAGAGTGTAGAGAAGCCTGGTAATGTAGGCGCCATCCTCCGTTCTGCCGATGCCTCTAATGTGGATGCCGTCATCGTTTGCGATCCCCAGTGCGACCTCTACAATCCCAACATCATCCGCGCCTCTGTAGGAGCCTTCTTCAATGTGCCTACCGTGGCGTGTACCTCTGAGGAGTGCATCCAGTGGCTCAAGTCTCATGATATCCAGATACTTACCGCTCAGCTGCAAGACTCCAACTACTATTACGAAACCGATATGTCGCGTGCCACAGCCATTGTGATGGGTACCGAGTCAACCGGTCTTACCGACAAGTGGCGTCAGGCAGCCAATGCCCATATCAAGATTCCCATGCTTGGCATAGGCGACTCGCTGAATGTCTCTGTCTCTGCTGCCATCCTCATGTTCGAGGCTGTGCGTCAGCGCCAGCAGAGTCCACGACGATAAAGCCCCACTCTTGTACTTTCTTGGGGTGGGAGATACGAAAACAATAAGCCCATCCCTCAAGATAGGCTATGTAAGGCGTTTTTTTATCCCATATGTCTACATCTAAAGAAGAACTAATACGCAGAGGTATTCCCCTGCACGATATACAGCACAATCAGCATCGGCGCGCAATATGGCACGACTATGGTGGTCGTGGGCTGTATATGGTGACGCTATGTATCGATGGACGCCACCCACTATTCGGACATCTAGAAGGCAATATAAAGGCTAGCCGTGATTCTGCAGATTTTCCACATATTGTGCTTAGCAGATTGGGACGCATTGTTCTTAATGTTGAGTTGCCCAAGATTCATCGCTCTTATCCGCAGATAGAGTTGTGGAAAGTGGCCATCATGCCCGATCATATCCACTTATTGATCTATGTGGCTCAACCATTGCCTGAAGGTGAAAAATTGGGTAACATCATCGGCCGCTTTAAAGGAGGATGCACACGAGCGTGGTGGGCAGAGAGAAATACTGCACTGGAAGGCGCAGGAACAACATCAGGAGCAGAAATGGCGAAGGGAAAAGAAATAGCAGCGGTGGCTGCACTCTCTAGTGCAGCAGATAGATCTTCGCTATTTGAGGCTTCTTATCACGATTGCATCATTAAGCGGCCAGGGATGCTGGAGAACATTAAGCGCTATATGAGCGATAACCCGCTAAGAGCCTTAATGCGGCGGCAGTTACCAAAACTGATGGAGAGGTGTATGCATCTGCGTATAGGTGATCATGAATATGCGGCTTTTGGTGCCTTGTTTTTATTAAAGCGTGCAGAAAAGGAACAGGTTTTCTATCATCGTCGAGACAAAGAATTGGGTATGGCTACAGAGTTAACAGAGAAATTCCAACAAGCATACGAGCGATAGTTGGCTGATGCGCGTGAGGGCGTGGTGTTGGTGTCACCGGCAATATCGCGAGGAGAGAAAATTGTTATCGATGCTGCCATAGATGAGGGGTTACCCGTGATACATCTACAAAAGGAAGAGATAGGACAATATTGGAAACCAGAGCGAAAACGCTTTGAGGCTTGCGCCCGTGGGGCATTGCTGATATTGGCGCCATGGCGACTAGATGAAGAAATAGGTAGAGGAGAGAAAACTGCGCTAGAAAGCGCAGGAACCACAGCAACAGCTGGAACAACGACAGACTATGCTCGTTTTCATAGACTGAATGATTTGGCGGAGGAGATTTGCAATACTACGGATGCTGTTCTATTGGATATAGGATTGATACGGTAATATTATAGAAAGAGAAGAATATGCTCTGCTTTCTTATTATATAATAGGTACATCCTCCTTGTCGCGGGAAAAATCCATATAAATAAGGATTGTGGGGGCAGAGGAAATGTAGTACCTTTGCACCGATGTTAAACCGCATAGATATTAAAGAGCCAGAGGTGACGGTGATTGGGGCCGGACTGACCGGTCTGACCACCGCCTACTGGTTGAAAAGAAAAGGTATTAGTGTTCATATTGTAGAAAGAGACAACCGCATAGGCGGACAAATACAGACCCAACACAATAATCACTATACGTACGAGACGGGACCTACTACGGGTGCGGTCTCTACTCCCGAGGTGGCTGAGCTGATGATGGATTTGGCGCAGACCTCAGATAATGTATGTAGGCTGGAGACGGCTCCCGATGCTGCCAAGCGCAGACTGATATGGAAGGGTGACCGTTTTCGCGAGTTGCCTGCAGGACTGCTGGGCGCAGTAACCACTCCCTTGTTTCGCTTTTCAGACAAGTTACGCATCTTGGGCGAGCCTTGGCGCAAGCGTGGAGAGAATGCAGACGAGACGATAGGGGCGCTGGCTGCCAGAAGACTGGGACAGTCGTTTGTGGATTATGCCGTAGACCCGTTTATCTCGGGGGTGTATGCTGGCAATCCCGATACGCTGGTTACTCGCTATGCGCTGCCTAAGTTGTATGCGCTGGAGAGGGACTATGGCAGTTTTGTGCGTGGCGCCATTGCCAAGCATAAGCAGCCCAAGAGCGACCGCGACCGACTGGCCACCAAGAAGGTGTTTTCAGCGCATGGCGGACTGAGCCATATTCCTGAGGCTGAGGCCAACTATATTGGCATGGAACATATCTCGCTGGGTGTTAGCGAGGTGAGGGTGAGTCAGGAAGAAGGGGCTTGGCTGACCAGCTATAAGGATGCAGAGGGTAGGGACTGCCAGCTGAAGAGCCGTTGGGTGGTGACCACCTGTGGCGCATACAGTCTGCCCGACGTGCTGCCCTTTGTGGATAAGGAGCGCATGGAGGCCATCGCCAGTCTGGAGTATGCTCCGGTGATGGAGGTGAACGTGGGTATGCCCGATACCTTTGGTGGCGACTATTGTGCCTTTGGCGGACTGGTGCCTACCAAGGAGAGGCAGGAGATACTGGGCATCCTTTTCCCCTCGGCCTGCTTCGAGCAGCGTGCACCCAAGGGTGGGGCACTCTTCTCCTTCTTTATGGGCGGCATCAAGCATCCCGAGATGCTGGACAAGAGCGACGAGGAGGTGAAGCGTATCGTGACGCGCTGTCTGCACACGATGTTGAAGTTTCCCGCATCGGCAAAGCCCGATTTCATTCATATCTCGCGCCATCGTCGCGCGATACCTCAATATACTGCCACCTGTGGGCAGCGCTTTGAGGCGGTAAAAAGTATTCAAGAACAGTTTTCAGGATTGCTTATTGGTGGCAATCTGCGTGACGGTATCGGTATGGGACACCGCATCACGCAAGCCACTGATATTGCCAATCATATCTTTAACACAATTAAAAAATGAAGAAAAATCTGATGATGGCGCTTGTCGCCGTTAGTATCGCAACGTCAGCATGGGCAGACAGTAGCCTGGCTCCCGCTGACTCTTCTCGTGTTTATGACCTCGACGAGGTGGTGGTAGTGTCACAGTCGAAGGAGTATGCCAAACTGCGCCAGCAGCCATTGAGCTCAACCGTATTGACGGGTAATGAGATAGGTAGTCTGGGCGTGCGCGACCTGCGCGAAATCTCCGACTTCGTGCCCTCGTTCGTGATGCCTAACTATGGTGCCCGCTTTACCTCTTCTATATATGTAAGAGGTATTGGCTCGCGTGTGAACAGTCCTTCGATGGGTATCTATGTAGACGATATCCCCTTGATGAATAAGTCGGCCTTTAACAGCCACACATGGCAGTTGGATCGTGTGGATGTGCTTCGCGGTCCTCAGGGTACGCTCTATGGCGTGAATACCGAGGGCGGACTGGTGCGCCAGTACACCAAGAATCCTCTGCGCTATCAGGGTACCGACATCAAGCTGGGCATTGGCACTCACTTTTATCGCAATGCCGAGGTGGCTCACTATCAGAAGCTGAGCGAGAAGCTGGCCATGTCGGTGGCTGCCTTCTATAATGGTACTAATGGTTTCTGGAAGAATACGCTTACCGGTGAGCGTACAGACGATATGAACGAGGCTGGCGGCAGACTGCGCCTGGTATATCAGCCCACCAAGAAGCTGTCGTTCGACTGGATGGCCGACTACCAGTATGTGCGCCAGCATGCCTATCCCTATGGTGTGTTGGAGCCCGAGAGCGGAAAGGTTATCTCTGAGCCCGACCAGGACTCACAGGGCAAGTATAAGCGCAACATGTTTAATACCGGTCTGGCCATCAAGTATCAGGGACGTGGCTTCGACTTCCACTCTAACACCAGCTATCAGTTGCTGAAAGACAATCTGCTGATGGATAACGACTATTCTTCTATCGACTTTATCGTGGTTGACCAGTCGCAGCTGAGCAACGCGCTCACTCAGGAGTTTACCTTCAAGAGCAACAACCAGAGCCGCTGGCACTGGACCACTGGCGTGTTTGGTTCATACCAGTGGCTGAAGACTACTGCTCCCAATACCTTTGGTAGCTATTTCAGCAATATGATGAAGAAAACAATGCGTCTTGATCAGGCAGAAGCCGGAATTTATAACTCTATTCTCGCTTCTATGTCAAGTCGTATGCCAGAGGAGGCAGCTAAAGCTGCTATTGAAAAGGCTGGAGGCGTGAATATTGGTGTACAGATGTTGGTTCCCTGTCTGTTCCATACTCCACAGGCTAACCTCGCTATTTTCCATGAATCAAATATTGATTTGAGTAATCATTTGGTAGCTACGTTAGGACTTCGTTACGATTATACTCATTCTAAGATTGAGTATGATACAAAAGGCGATTTCCGTCTTATATTCAGTATTATGGGACAAGATGTCTCAGCTCGTGTGCTCTCTTTGTACCAACATTCAGAGAAAACCAGCTTCAGTCAGCTGTTGCCTAAGTTCGGTCTGACCTATAAGTTTAACGATGGCAGCAACATCTACGCTACTGTTACCAAGGGCTATCGTGCTGGTGGATTCAACGTACAGATGTTTGGCGATATTGTTCAGAATGATATACAAGCCAATGCTTCTGTTATCATGAAAGCTGCTCAGGATGCACAAACCACAAAGCAGAATGTAGAAGAAATTATCACTCAGGATGATGCAAAATATGCAGCTCTCTTGGAAGGCATCCGCTTCAAGCCAGAAGAGTCGTGGAACTATGAGGTGGGTACTCACCTGAACCTCTTTGGCAGTAAGGTGCATGCCGACCTGAGCGCCTACTATATGAAGATACGCAACCAGCAGTTGTCTGTATTCACCGAGGACTACGGCTACGGTCGTAAGATGGTGAATGCCGGTAAGAGCTACAGCTGTGGTGTAGAACTCTCGCTGCGTGGTAGTGCTGCCGACAACCACCTGAACTGGTCGCTGGGCTATGGCTATACCCACGCCGTGTTCAAGGAGTATAAGAACCGCGCTAGCGCAAAGGCTGCTGAGGTGGACTATAAGGATAATAAGGTGCCCTTCGTACCTGCCCACACCCTGTCGGCCCAGGTTGACTATCGCTTCGACTTTGAGGATGCCTGCGTGAAGAACCTCACCATTGGTGCCAACATGAATGCACAGGGCAAGATATGGTGGGATGAGGCTAACACCTACGCTCAGAAGTTCTATGCCGTACTGGGCGCTCACGTTAGTGCAGACTTCGGCGCATGTTCGCTCAACCTCTGGGCTCGCAACCTGACCGATAGCCAGTATAACACCTTCGCCTTCTCAAGCAAGGCTACAGGCAAGGAAGTATATATGGCCCAGCGTGGCAATCCCTTCCAGCTTGGTATGGATTTGGCTATACATTTTTAATTAAAATACGTAGATTTAGTTAATATCGTTAAAATTAACGGAATTAATTAACCCTTTTGACTTCTTCATATCGATAAAAGTATTATCTTTGCCGTCGATATGAAGAAGTCTACTATTTGGACCATAGCAATCATCATGGGCGTCTCGTTCCTGGCGCTGCTCTTCCTTCAGTTCTCCTATGTAGAGGAGATGGTCAAGATGAAGAAGGAGCAGTTTGACGAGAGTGTCTATCGTAGTCTCTACCAAGCTTCACGCAATCTGGAGATGAACGAGACGGCACGCTATCTGGAAAAGGATATCAACGAGACCGAGCGTCGAGCATTTACACAGGACAGTGTGATAGTCGACGGCCTAGGCTCTATTACCCATAGTCATCAGTTCTCTGTGGCTGCCGACGATGGCACCATCTACAGCTCATTCCAAGTGAAGGCGCTCAAGATGAAGCCCGCCTCAGTGCCCAAGGCCATGATTATGCGTAAGGACAAAAACTCACTGGCTGATGCCACCAAGAGCATGCAGGAGCTGGTGCGCCAGCGCTACGTATATCAGAAGGCGCTGCTCGACGAGGTAGTCTATAACATCCTCTATACAGCCAGCGAGAAGCCACTGAAGGAGCGTGTCAACTTCCGTATGCTGGACAAGGATATCCGTGTGGAGCTGATGAACAATGGTATCAATATACCTTACCACTTTACCGTTTCTACAGCAGATGGACGCGAGGTGTATCGCTGCCCGGACTATAGTGAAAAGGGACAGGAGTATAGTTATACGCAAGACCTCTTCCGCAGTCCGGCACAGTCGAAGATAGGTGGCGTGGTGAAGATTCACTTCCCAGAGATGAACTCCTACATCTTCTCGAGTGTACGATTCATGATACCCTCTATCATCTTTACCATCGTACTGCTCATCACCTTCCTCTTCACCATCGTGGTGGTATTCCGCCAGAAGCGTTATACTGAAATCAAGAACGACTTCATCAATAATATGACCCACGAGCTGAAGACACCTATCGCCAGCATCTCTCTGGCTGCTCAGATGATGAACGACGAGAGCATACCCAAGACGGAGCAGATGACCAAGCATCTGGGTTCGGTGATAGCCGACGAGTCAAAACGTCTGCGATTCCTGGTAGAGAAGGTGCTCCAGATGTCTATGTTCGACAAGCGTAGTATCGTGTTCAAGAAGAAAGAACTGGACCTGAACGAGATGGTAGAGAATATCGCGCAAACCTTTAATCTGCGCGTAGAACATACTGGTGGTAAGATATATACAGAAATCGAAGCTGTAGAGTCGGCCATCTTCGTAGATGAGGTGCATTTCCAGAATGCTATCACCAATCTGCTGGATAATGCCGTGAAGTATCGCAAGCCCGACGAGCCCATCGACATCTATATCCGTACATGGAATGACCACGAGAAACTCTTCCTCTCTATCCGCGATACGGGTATGGGTATCAAGAAGGAAAACCTGCGCAAGGTGTTTGAAAAGTTCTATCGTGTACATACCGGTAATAAGCACGACGTGAAGGGATTTGGTCTCGGACTGGCATACGTGAAAAAGGTGATAGACCTGCACCAAGGCGAAATCAAAGCCGAGAGTGAAGTGGGCAAGGGCACTAAGTTTACCATCAGTCTGCCCATCCTGAAAGAAGATAACGAGTAATAATTAGAAATAAAGAATTAATAGTATACACTTAAACTTTAAGATTATGGACGAAAAACTGAAAATTCTGCTTTGCGAGGACGATGAGAACCTCGGCATGTTGCTCCGCGAGTATCTGGCTGCTAAAGGCTACATGGCTGAACTCTGTCCCGACGGTGAGGCAGGCTACAAAGCCTTCCTGAAAACCAAGTTCGACATCTGCGTGCTCGACGTGATGATGCCTAAGAAAGATGGCTTCACACTCGCCCAGGAAATCCGTCAGGCTAATGCCGACATCCCCATCATTTTCCTCACAGCTAAGACACTGAAGGAAGATATCCTCGAAGGCTTCAAGATTGGTGCCGATGACTATATCACCAAGCCCTTCTCTATGGAAGAACTCGTATTCCGTATAGAGGCTATCCTGCGCCGCGTACGTGGTAAGAAGAATAAGGAGAGCTCTGTATATCATATTGGCGACTTTACCTTCGATACACAGAAGCAGTTGCTGGTGATTGGTGACAAGCAGACTAAACTCACTACCAAGGAGAACGAGCTGCTGGCTCTGCTCTGCTCTCACGCCAACGAGATACTGCAGCGCGACTTCGCTCTGAAGACTATCTGGATTGATGATAACTACTTCAACGCACGTTCTATGGATGTGTATATCACCAAGCTGCGCAAGCACCTGAAGGACGATCCGAAGATTGAGATTATCAATATCCACGGTAAGGGTTATAAGCTCATTACGCCTGAAGAGGACTAAAAAGAGCAATAAAGATGTATAAAAAATCGGGAATTTTGAAAGATTCTCGATTTTTTTGTCTACCTTTGCAGTCTAATAGTGCTATATAAGAATACATGAACCATATAAGAAACTTCTGCATCATTGCACATATTGACCATGGTAAGTCTACATTGGCCGACCGCCTGTTGGAATATACTAAGACCATTCAGGTGACGGAAGGACAGATGCTCGACGACATGGATCTGGAGCGTGAGCGTGGTATCACGATTAAGAGTCACGCCATCCAGATGGAGTATATGTACAAGGGTGAAAAATACATATTAAACCTCATTGATACTCCGGGACACGTTGACTTCTCTTATGAGGTCAGCCGCTCGATTGCTGCCTGTGAGGGAGCGTTGCTGGTGGTAGATGCTACACAGGGTGTGCAGGCACAGACCATCTCTAACCTCTATCTGGCTATCGACAACAACCTGGAGATTATCCCCGTTATCAACAAAATAGATATGCCTAGCGCCATGCCCGACGAGGTGGAAGACGAAATCGTAGAGCTGATAGGTTGCGACCGTTCAGAGATACTGCGTGCTTCGGGTAAGACGGGCGAGGGTGTAGAAGACGTGCTGAACGCTGTAGTAGAGCGCATACCTCATCCCGTAGGCGACGAGAAGGCTCCGCTGCAGGCACTTATCTTTGACTCTGTCTTCAACTCCTTCCGTGGCATCATCGCCTACTTTAAGATTACCAACGGCACGATTCGCCAGGGTGATAAGGTGAAGTTCTTTAATACCGGCATGGAATATGATGCCGACGAGGTGGGTGTACTGAAGATGGACATGATACCTCGCAAAGAACTGCATACGGGTGAGGTAGGCTATATCATCTCGGGTATCAAGAATGCTAAAGAGGTGAAGGTGGGTGATACGATTACTCATGTGGCTACACCTTGCGATAAAGCCATCGAGGGATTCCAAGAGGTGAAACCGATGGTGTTTGCCGGTGTTTATCCTATAGACCCGGCAGATTATGAGAACCTGCGTGCCTCGCTGGAGAAGTTGCAGCTGAACGATGCTTCGCTGACATTCATGCCAGAGACATCTATCGCGCTGGGCTTCGGCTTCCGTTGTGGCTTCCTCGGACTGTTGCACATGGAGATTGTGCAAGAGCGATTGGATAGAGAGTTTGATATGGACGTGATTACCACCGTGCCCAACGTAACCTATATGTGTTACACCAAACAGGGCGAGGTGAAAGAGGTACACAACCCATCAGGACTGCCCGACCAGACGATGATAGACCATATCGAAGAGCCCTATATCAAGGCTAGCATCATTACCGCTGCCGACTATATCGGTCCTATCATGACGCTCTGTCTTGATAAGCGTGGCGAACTGGTTGACCAGCAGTATGTATCAGGTAATCGTGTGGAACTGCGATTCCTGTTGCCACTGGGCGAAATTGTGATTGACTTCTACGACAAGCTGAAGAGTATATCAAAGGGCTATGCCTCGTTCGACTATCATATCGACGGATTCCGCCCCTCGAAGCTTGCCAAACTCGATATTCTGCTTAATGGTGAGCCTGTGGACGCCTTGTCTACGCTGACTCATCAGGACAATGCCGTAACCTTTGGTCGCCGCATGTGTGAGAAGCTGAAAGAGCTAATCCCTCGTCAGCAGTTCGACATCGCTATCCAGGCAGCCATCGGAGCTAAGATTATTGCCCGTGAAACCGTCAAGCAGGTGCGCAAGGACGTTACTGCCAAGTGTTATGGTGGTGACGTGAGCCGTAAGCGTAAACTGCTGGAAAAGCAGAAGCGAGGCAAGAAGCGAATGAAGCAGATAGGTAATGTGGAGGTGCCACAGAAGGCTTTCCTCGCAGTGCTGAAACTGGATTAGAGAACTGTTTAACAACAATACAATCAACTGAAAATCCCTGTTAAAACATGACAACAATTGGACTGACTACACGAGACGTAGCAAGAGAGTTGGCAAGACGCTACAGTACAATGACTCACGACGAGCTGGATGTGCTGGAGAGTATTCTGGTGCCGATGAGGTTTCAAAAAGGAGAGTTTATCTTGAAGGAGGGTGAGGTGTGCACAAACATCTATTATGTAGTAAAGGGTTTGGTGCGCCAGTTCTACATCAAGAACGACAAGGAGCTTACGGAGTATATGGCCGTAGAGAACACCGTGTTTATGAGTATCGAGAGTCTCTTCAAGGAACGCCCAAGTCACCAGCAGATTCATGCCCTCGAACCTACTATCGTCTTCGCATTGCCAAAAGCCAAACTGGAGCGTGAGGCTGTGAGAAATGTCAACATCCAGATGCTCTATCGTAAGATTCTTGAAGAGTCGCTGATTATCGCCCAGATTCGTGCCGATATGCTGCGCTTTGAGTCTGCCCCTGAGCGTTATGCTAAACTCGTAAAGCGCTCTCCACAGCTCGTGCTGCGTGCTCCGCTGGTATATATCGCCAGCTATCTGCAGATGACGCCAGAGACACTGAGTCGCGTACGTACATCGGCCTTGCTCGACGATAAGGATTAGAGCTTACAACTGAAAGTAAACATGTCAGAGAAAGCCTGGCGAAAATCGTCGGGTTCTTCTTTGAACAGTCCGAATAGGGCGCTACCAGAGCCACTCATGGCCGCATAGGTAGCGCCCATTTTATATAGCTTATCCTTGATGGCTCCTATCTCTGGATGTAAGGCAAAGACACTCTCTTCAAAGTCGTTTACCAAGGTGTCTTTCCATGTTTCTACAGGTTGGCTTACAGCCTCGCGACAGTTGATAGCTGGATAGTGGGGACGAATACGTGAGAAAGCCTCACGAGTGGGTACGGGAATGTTGGGACGTACCACACAGAGTGTCCATCCTTTCAGGTCGAGTTTGATAGGTGTCAGCTGTTCACCGATACCTTCTGCATAACACGGCTGGCTCTTGATAAAGAAGGCACAGTCGGCTCCCAACTTGGCAGCATACGCCATCATCTGCTCATCGCTCAGTCCCAATTGGAATTGCTCATTAAGCAGGCGAATCATATAGGCACAGTCGCTCGAGCCGCCACCCATACCAGCCTGTGAGGGAATCCTCTTCCACAGATGGCAATGGATGCGAGGAAGAGTGGGGAAGTCGGCCTTTAATAGCTTGTAGGCTTTCACCACGAGATTATCTTGCGGGTCGCAGTCGATAGGATTGTTAGAAACCTGCAGGTCGCAGTCTACCGCCAATGGGCAGTCGGCATTCATCGGCTGTACCTCTAGTGTGTCTTCAATAGGTACAGGGAAGAATACGGTTTCTAGATTATGATAGCCATCTGCACGTTTTTCTACAACATTCAGACCAAGATTGATTTTTGCAATAGGAGATGTAATCATACTGATTGTTTAAGCGTGATATTTAATAGAGGGAAACAAAATAGCCCAACTTATACATGTTGAGCACCCAAAGCGAGGGATGCGAGCTTACTAACAGCCTGCGCTCTATACCGCCAAAGAGCCAATGCCACAAGCGGATGGGTAGGTGAGGCACTCGACGGGCTAGTTTGATGAGCGGTGAGTAGTCTTTCAGTTCGTCACGGAAATGATAGAGCGTAGTCAGGTTGCGCTCATATTTTGCCACATAGTCGGCATTACCCTCATAGCTGCTCATGATGAGCGGATTGTTGATATGTATGATACTCGCTTGCGACTCTGCCAGTTTCTTGCCGAAGTGTACATCCTCATAGCCACTCTTCTTAAAGCGTTCGTCAAAACGGCATTGTTGCATGCAGGTACGCTTGATGATAAAGTTGGTAGAGCGGAACGAGCGATAGGGCTCCGCATTAGCCTTGTCGATGGTATGCTTTGGTTCTGCATGCCGTTCATATAGGTAACGCAGGTTATGCTTGTCAGTCTCTCCACCTGTACGGATGCCACCATTCACCACGTCATAGTTGTCGTAGGGCAGATAGCGCATGATGAAATCCATACCAGGTATCTCCATATCACTATCCAAGAACAACAACCATTGATACTGGCTTTTGTCTGCCAGATAGTTGCGTGTGGCAGCACTTCCGCCATTCTGTTCCTTAGCAATAAACGAGCAGTGGGCTATATCATTAATCTCTTGATTTTTCTCTACCGTTTCCCTATTGGGAGAAGCATCATCCACCACGATAATCTCGTAGGCAAAACCCTCTGGCTGGTCGTGGGCAATACGCTCACAAAGCCTTTGCAGTCGTCTTACCATATCTGTGCAGATGCTGTTGTATGCGGGAATAAGTATCGATAATTCTGTAATCATATCTGTGCAAAATTAATCAAAAAAAGTTATATTCTATGGTTTTTTCTCTATATTTTGAACATTTTTACCGTAAAAATATTAATTTTGCATTGTTTTAAATAATAAGACATCTATGAAAAAGAATGTATTGAAGATTGCGGCTGTAGGTATGGCCCTGATGTTTTCTGCGCCAATGAGTGCACAGAGTGATTTAGGAAATGTATTAGGAAATGTATTGGGTGCTGCTACTGGTAACTCGTCAGCGGGTGACTTGGTATCAACACTTACTAGTGTGTTCTCTAGCGATAAACAGGCTAATAAGAATAACATTATCGGTACTTGGACATATTCCGAACCAGCCATCGTATTCATGTCTGACAATATTCTGACGAAGGCAGCTGCTAAGATTGCAGCTAATAAGATGGAGACAAAGCTGCAGAGCTATCTCACCAAGTATGGTATCAAGCCTGGTACTTTCTCTCTGACCTTTAATTCAGATGGTACCTTTACACGTACTTTCAAGGGTCGTACCTCTCGTGGCACATGGCAGCTGAAAGACTCAAAGCTGCTCATTACCATCGCAGGCATCAAGACTGTATCTATCACGACACAGATTGATGGTAAGGATATGCAGTTTGTTACCGATGCAACCAAGCTGCTGAACTTCTTTAAGAGCATGGGTGCAAATTCTACCAATGCCAACCTTAAGACCATTACAACACTGATGAAGAGTGTTAATGGTATGCAGGCTGGTATCACCTTGCACAAGCAGTAATCATCGTTTGATGAAAATACTAAAATAATAGCATTATGCCTAAGGTTAGTGTCATCATGCCCGTATATAATGTAGCGTCCTATTTGGACGCTGCATTTATTTCTTTGCAGCAGCAGACACTGACCGACTATGAGGTGATTGTGGTGAATGACGGTTCGACAGATGATAGTCAGGATATCATCTCTAGATATGCTCAGTCTGATACGCGCATCATCAGTTTCCAACAGCATAACCAAGGGCAGTCTGTTGCCCGTAATCTAGCATTAGAGCATGCTACAGGCGACTATATCTATTTTATGGATTCAGATGACGTGATAGCGCCTGAGACCTTGCAAAACTGCTATGATTATGCTGAGAAGACACAGGCAGATTTCGTATTTTTCGATGGTGAGATATTCTATGAAGATGGTGCTCAACCCTTGCCGTGGAACTATAAGCGTAGCTACCTGTGTGAAGAGTATAAAGCATACGAAGGCGAAGGACTGCTGAATAGGATGTTGGATGAAGTGAAGCACAGCTGTGTGGTATGGCTGTTATTCATTAGGAAGCGTTATCTGGATGATATCAAACTGTCTTTCTATCCAGGCATCATACATGAGGATGAACTATTCACTACATTACTTACCCTGCAGAGTAAGAAGATTTTCTGTTTGAAACAGGCGCTGGTAAACCATCGTGTACGCCAGACGTCAACCATGGGAAAACGCTATTCTAAACGGAATATCAACTGCTACCTCACCGTGTTTGATGAACTTTTCAAGTTTCAGAATACACCATTAATCCGAAAGTTTGCGAGATATACCCTTGGTAGGGTTTTCTACACAGGGCATATCATACCAATAACAGAGAAACCCTCCGTATTCTGGAGGGCTCTCATATCAGGTTATCTGCCATTCATCGGCTGGAAGAACGTGATGGTCTTTTGGCTAAAAAGGAATGGAGCCTAAAGCCTTAAAGAAGTCATCAGCAAAACGCTCCTTATCGAAGTACGGAGCACGTCGTAAAGAAACCTCTGACATGGCAGCACGTTGCTCCGGTGAACGATATAGCGAGCGTATGGCTTCTGCTAATCCGTTGACATACTGTTCGCCTGTAGGAACGATGATGGCATTATCGGTTCCGACTTCTTCGGGTATTCCACCGCGATTGCTACAGATAATTGGTAATCCCATTGCTTGTGCTTCGAGTATAGTAGTGGGGAAGGGATCGTCCCATACACTAGGCACAACAGCAACATCTGCAAGACGCAGGTAATCTGGCATACGATGATAGTCAACGAAACCGGTAAAGATGATTCGTTGGCTTATGCTCTTGGCTTTTTCTTTTAATGAGCGAACAAAGCTATTATCATTGGTAGCATTTCCGAAGAATGTACTACCGATAACCAATAGTTTGATATGTGGCTCATCTTGCAGTAATAGCATGGCATCAATCAGTTCGGAAATACCCTTGTCTTTATTGATTCGTCCACTATAGACAAGTATAAAGTCGTCTGCCTTAAAGCCTAAATCAGTACGATGGATAGATGACTGGCTCTTGGGAGAGAAATGATGGAGATTAATACCATTATGAACGGTAGTAATCTTATCTAAAGCTACTAGCGTAGAGACTTGGTTTCTAATGTAGTCGGATACAGTCAGAATACCGCTAAAACTATCCTTTAGTATTTCGTGGTAGGGAACATTACTATTTAGAAGATCATTATGAAGATGTAAGACAATGCCTTTTTGTCCTCGTGCTGCAAGTTTCTTAGCATATCCAGGGCGATTCTCGAGAATGATGCAATCGTAACGTTGTCGACGTAGTTGTCTGTATGCTCGTTCGAAATAGTACTCTATATGATTGTTGTAGTAATCGCCTTTAGGTTGTATCCATTCTCTGATTTTTCTCATGATTCGGGCTTTCCTACTACTAGTATCAATATAGTGGTAATGGTTCACTTTTGACTGAAGCGCCTTGTGGTTTTTAGTGTCAGGATGAGCAACGCTAAATACTGTGATGTCATGTAGTTGGCGCTGCTCGTTAAATTCTAAATAGAAGTCTATTAGATTCTCAACAGCTCCACCTTGTACGGCAGGAACTGGTAAAATACCAGAGGTAAGAATTGCAATTTTCATGTTGTTACCAATCTAGAATTTCTTTGTTGTTTTCGAAGTGGAAGTAGTCGACAATCTTTGAGAAACTGTCTTCTGTAAACTGTTGCTCTTTGGTCTCTAGGAAACAAAGAGGCACTTCGCCAATAAACGATGCCCAACGAGAGTAGCTGCTGAAGGGACCGATGATGAAATCACAGAGGGAGAGGGTATAAAGGTCGAGTACGGCACCTGACGGTTCTTTACCATAGCGTAGGCAGTTGCATCCTTGGAAGCTGTCTAGTGAGAAATCTTCGTTGCTGCTAATAAAGAATCCTACACGCTTATCGCTAAATAATTGTTGTACGCGAAGCATAAACTGCCGATACTCCTCAAGGGAATAGAGAAAACGACCATCGTTCCAAGTGGCATAATCGCCACGGCGTATATGAACACCAATCACTATGTCCGACTCTTGACGGAGTTGGGCAATCATCTTTTCTGCCTTTGTTGTAATCTCTTGCTTTGGGCGGAAAAGGTGCTGAATTTCTTTCTTCGCCTGAGCGATGTATTGTGTGTCACGTCGTGTCCACCATCCTTTACGGAACCCTAAAAACTTGAAGATTTTATCCCATGTTTTGTTATGACAAACCTTCCATGTCAATCCCTTGTAGTTATTCCATCCGTTACCACGTTCCAGATACCATTTATGCCATAGAGGGAAATATATCCATGGACAATGCAAAAGATTGGGGAAATCTTCTATAGTCCAGTCATAGAAGATAATCATCAACTTCTTTTTCTTGACGATACATTCAGAAATAGAAGCGACATATGACCAAAGCCTATTGCAAGTCTGTCCTGGGGCATCACATATTACTCTCATAATACCAAATTAGTGATTGTTAATAACTAGTACTTTCAGAAGCTTGTAAACTTTCGGCTTTCGTGCAACGAAGTACTGCATACCTCTTGTTAGTGTGAAGAGTGTCAGGAAGTAGAGTGCTAATATGGGTACATAGGTGATTGTACCATATGCAAATAGTGACAATAATGTGGAGGAATGACTTTCGATGAGTGTGTGGCTAAGCCATATAGCTGCTGCCACATATAGTGCAAATAGCAGATAGTAGGTAGACATCCCTCGCCAATAGATACCAACACTTTTGTGTAGTCCTTTTGAAAAAAGGAAGTAGGGCTTCCAGAACATAGAGATGAAGAATACGCTTATAATCTTGCCTAGCAGTATGCCTATAATTCCCATACTAGGTGCTAATGCCAGTGTTATTCCAAGATTAAGAATGAGCTCTGCCCATGCTGTCCATACATCAGAGAAGAGACCGTGAGCGGAGATAAAGGTCTCTACGACTCCTCGTGAAAGAAATATGAAGATATTAAAGATGAGCAGATATACGATGGTGTCGCTGAGGCGGTATTGGCTACCAAACCAGCAACACACAAATGGTTGCATGAATAAGAGAAGTGCAAAGATAACAATGCCTAAAATAAGGAATCGTACGGCTGTAAGCTCCCAGAAGACTTTCATGGTGTTGTTATCGTTGCCCTCTGCCACAAGGTTTCCTACACCCGCATTCATGCCATCGCTGAGAATGTTGACAAGGAAGTTGAGCTTATTTGTGATGATGGTATAGTTGCCATAGAATGCGACCTGTGTTACAGATACAAAAATACCTACAAGCATCTCGTCGCAGCGATAAAGAATGAAGTTCTTAATCTTCTGTATAAACACCTGACGCGTTTTGCGCAATACTTCTGGGTATTGTTTCAACATGATACGTCCGCGACTAATATTGATATCCAGCCATGGATATATTTGACGTATACGTAGGTTGAAAATGATGATGCCGATAATGGTGAATACAAGTCCTACAACTACCCATAACCATAAGTTACGATAATAATAGGCAAGAACAATCTGTACGAGGCTTTGTACAATAGTTATTGTCTGGAAGTAGGCACTAACAAGATACTGCTTCTGATTTGCACTAACCAATAATTGCTTGTAATTGAATATATACCCAGCAACAGAAGAGGCAAGAAATGAATAGAAGGCAAAATAGACTAATGGTAATCCTGTGGTAAGTTCGCCAAACCACCATGGGAAGAACAAACTTACTATAATACCACAACTACCTATGATAAGACCTATGCATCGATAGAGGAAGGCCAACATGGAGATGACCTCGTTGACTTTCTCATGGTTATTCTCTTGTAATGGTTTATAGAGAAAGTATATGATGCTAGTTCCAATACCAAGTTCTGCTACACTGAGAAACGACATAATGTTCATCAGCATACCAGTCAGACCGATAAACTCAGCACCAAGGCAGTCGAGGAATATCTTACGGGAGAAGAAAGCAAGGAACAAGGATAGGACATAAAAAATCATGCCCACCTTAATATTCATGATGCTTCTGTGTACTCTTTCTCCCATACTTTGTTTATCTATTCACTTTTCTCTATTCTCTATTCTCTATTCACTATAGCCATTACCCTTTCTTCTCCTCTTGATCGTGAGTGGTATGGATAAAGTCTGTATTCTTGCGATCTATCTTCAGAATGTTGAGTATCATCTTCCATACCAGAGTTGGGATAGAAAGTATCTTTCCAAAGACAGAATGACTGCGCAACTGCTTTGGAGTTGAGACGTAAAGTGACATGCAGATGAATAGGAATAGCAACCACCACTTGAGACACCATTCACGCGACAGCAGCGTAATCAATACTGCTAGCATGAAGGTCAGCACAATGAGCATCGAACGTGGGATGAGAGCTTGCTGGAAGGTCTTGTCTATATAGTCGATGTTACCTTCCATCAAAGCTTTGGGAACATGGGGCAGTAGACTGAAAAGACTCTGTATCTGAGCAGTCATCCAACGCAGGCGCTGCTTCTGGAAATTATCCTTATTGCTTACCTTCTCATCATAGACATGGATGGTTGGTTCATAGTGAATATGTATCCTCTGGCGTAGCAGTAGCGCTTCTAACTCACGGTCTTCACCAGCAGTAGAGAGCTTATAGACATTCTCTTTGAACCATTTATAGCTAAAACACATACCGGAACCAATTAGTGCCGAAGAAAGGCCAATTCGGTTGTGAGCTTTACGGAATATCGTGTTGTTAATTTCTTCACTAACGCCATCAAGCACAGCAATATCATTGTTTGAGTTCTTGGCACAACGATGGCACTGAATAGCTTTATAGCCTTTACTACATACTTCATTAAGTTGCTGCAGGAAGTCAGAGTTTACTACATTGTCAGCATCGAGGATAACAACATAATCGTAGTTCTCCTTAATCTGATCCATAGCATATTGCATAGCCTTTGCTTTTGAGCTCTTCTCGAAAACAGGCTGGAGTAGGGTGATAGGCAACTGTGCCAGCTTTTCGTTGGTCTCTGGTTGCATGTGGTCTGAGATGACGGCCACGTGGAATCCTTTATATGGATAGTATTGCCCTAAGAAGGTGTGTACAGAGTTGACGATTACACGGTCTTCATTATAGGCGGGATACAGAATCAGAAATGTATATTGTTGAGGCTCACGTAAAGAACGTATCTGTCCTTCGAGATATGCAGACAAAGGTGATACGGGCTTTTTCCAGAGCATTGATACTAATGCAAAGAATAGAATATAGGCTCCAGAAACTGCTAAGAGTATCCAGAGTAATATCTCAACGATATGAATAATAATCCAAATCATAATGTATTAAGTGTCTTAGTTGTTAGATTTTTTTATTAGAGTATGTTTTCAGTTTCTTACCTATTTGAGTCTTTGACAACAATGAGGTGATGAGGATTACGGGAAGCAAGAAGAATGTGCGATTCCACTTCTCGTCAACTAGGTAGTTGGGTGTAGCCAGTGCGAAGATAAAAAGCACAATAGCAAATAACGCCCACCATTTGATTGCCAATGTAAAATAGATTGCTGGCATCAGAATACCCATGAGGAGAATAATACCCATCATAATCATACGAGGTAACAACATCCACTGAATAATCTTGTCCATCAGGTCGTAATGACGTGTAATAATGGCGCCAGGCAAATAACGGATATTACGTAAGATTGTCGCGAAGTGAGAGTGTATCCATCTACGGCGTTGACGGCTGAAGTCCTCTGCGCGACGAGTCTTCTCTGAGAATACCTTGATGTTGTCAAAATAGTCTACGAATATATGCTGGCGAAGAAGTCTTGCTTCTAGTTCTTTATCATCCCATAATGTCTTGGTCTCCATAATGTTTGCCTTAAACCAGCTGAAGTCAAATGCCATAGCAGAGCTAGCTGTTGCAGCAGAAAGTCCTAATGTAACATGACCACTACGGAAGATAGAATTATTAATCTCCTCAAAGATGGCACTAAGACGTGCAGCTACGGTATCACGGTTTTGTGATAGAAGATGACACTGGATAGCCTTGGTTCCTGCAGCTTCATAAGCATCATTCAATTGGCTTAAGAATTCTGGTTCAACAATACAACCAGGACTTAGTACTACAGCAATATCGTAGAGCTTAAACTGTGGCAGATTGTTGATAGCCAGTTGTAAGGACTTAGCACGTGAACTTTTTGAGAAATTAGGCGTCAATAGAGTGATGGGTTGTTGAGCCAAACGGAAATTGCTCATCTCATCAAGTTGGTCGGCAATCAGTGTGACGTCAAAAAGACGTTGGGGATAGCTTTGTCCAAGAATAGAGTGTACAGTCTGTTCTGCACTAGATCCATTCTTATATGCAGGAATGAGAATAATGAAACGATTCTCTTTACGACTCTTTGGGACGTCTTGATGCTGACTGAACATTGAAGCCAAGGCAAAAATACCCATATACACCACCGTCAGACAGACGAAGATGAACAACCCTAAATCGATTAAAAATATAATATCCCAAGAAATCATATTGCTATTTTTTTATTAAAATGGATAATGCCGCACATGATAGCTTTGACTAAGTCTAAGCGACGTCTGAATAGTGATTTCAGGCAGTCTTTCACAGCGACAACTCCAATAAGATAAATATATGAGAGTAAACGCTCTGGCTGATGTATGTTTCGACGGACAAACAGAAGTCTGTTGCGGGTGAGATAATAGGTACGCAGCGGACTATCTTGTCCGGTGGATTGACTCTCCTTGTGATACACAGTAAACGATGGATCGAACCATATCTCATAACCCGCTCGTCTAATCATCATTGACCAGTCGAGTTCTTCATAATAGAGGAAAAAGCACTCAGGCATCATACCAACACGATTGATAACTTCGCGCTTTACCAGCATCGCGGCACCATGTGCATATGGAGTCTGATGGGGAGTGTCGTATTGACCATGGTCTTCTTCTCCAAAACCGATAGAGTGGTTTCGCATTGTGATAGAAGATAGTGGGGTATAGCCTGCATATTGAATAAGATGATTGCCCCAACTAAAGCGTATCTTGGGACATACCATTCCTATCTTATCTGAGGACTCCAATCGCTCAATTAGTGGTTGCAGGAAATTATTTCTTTGTTCTTCGTTTTTTGTTTCAATGATGGTGTCATTGTTAATGAAGAATAGATACCGTCCATGAGAGGCTTGAATACCAAGATTGTTACCTCCCGCAAATCCTAGATTCTTACTACTGCGGACTACCGTAACCCTTGGATAGTGTTGCTCAATGATAGATGCTTCATCTTGAAGTGAAGCATTATCCACCACGATTACCTCTAGTTTATCATTTTCCAGGGGTAATGTGTCAATCAACTCACAGGTATCTTTCAAACCATTGTAGTTGATAGTGATGATGGATATATCATACTCTTGATGCATGCTTCTTCTCCAATTTTAGTCGTTTCTTTTCTGTTTGCTTGTCAAGCAATTCTTTTTCGTGAGCAATCCACTCATCTTCGATATAGGGTAGGATATATACGATAGATAGTCCACCAAAGAATGTCAAGCAATTAGGAAACTGTAGAAGTACTTGGTTTCCGTAACCTCCCACTAGTTGGGAGGCAAAGGCACAGCATAGTCCAGACCCAATACCCCGAAGGGACGGACTTCTTAACTTTAGGAAGACAATGCGGCAGGCTCCAAAGAACATGAGGCCCATACATGTCAGGAAGATGGTAATACCGATAATTCCTGTATGAATCCAAATAAATATAAACTCAGAGTCAGGAGCAACCATAGCCATAAAAGTATACTTATTCTTGGCTGGTACATTCTTGTAGCCTACACCCATTCCAATTCCCCATGGAGCTTCTGCCATATATTTCTTCATGGCTGCTTGGTTGATTGTACGTTGATTTGCGGAAGCATCATTCTTGTCGAAGGCAGAACGCATACGACGTATCTGTTGGTTACCATTTCCAATGGTGGTGAAGACAAGAATAAAGGCAAAAGCTGCAAATATGATAGTGAAGGGAATAGCAATCTTAAATGATTTAGAAAGGAAAATATAAAATAGCATACCTGCCATAAAACATCCGATTGCAGTACGCGTTCCAGAAGGGAACATTCCCCATGTACATGCTATGCCCACTATAAGAAAGAAAATCTTATATTTTCTCACTTTGGTTGTGATACCCATGATAATAAAAGCCACAGCTGTAGAGGCGATACCAATACCAAAGTTGGCTGCATCACTATAAACAGAGAAGTATCGAATCAAGGTTCCTGCATGTAGAAGGTGGGTACTACGACCACGACCTTGTAGGAAGGCTTCTTCTGATGGAGTAAAACCTATATTTTGTTGTTTCCATACCCAGAATACTGCAAATAATGCTAGTCCACCCCATATATAAAGATAACGGATAAGTACCTTGGAATTATTGATGTAGAATACAAATACTAGGAAGATGTACATTAGTTGGTAGCCTATCATACGAGCTACTGTGTACCATGCACCCACATCAACACCCACATCACAAGTATCATTAAGGACTTCTAAAGTACAGAAACCACACCAGAAGATGAGTGCTATAAGCATTAGATTCAGTGCGCGCTTGAAAGGAATACCACGAGGGTCAAAGAGGGCAAAACCTAATAGCGTTAATTGTAATAATTCGTTTGGAATTGACGTAGGTACTGGCAGACTGAACCATTTAGCCTGTACAAAGTAGT
This sequence comes from Prevotellaceae bacterium MN60, assembly GCA_900199555.1. Lineage (GTDB taxonomy): Bacteria > Bacteroidota > Bacteroidia > Bacteroidales > Bacteroidaceae > Prevotella. The sequence goes on along the minus strand of FZQZ01000002.1, from coordinate 57,048 downwards.
TGATGACTATCAGTGACCAAAAGGTCAGCATTCGTTGTTTGGAGTATGCAACGATGACAACCACAAATGCAGGAATAAGGCAGATGATGGCAAATGCGCTGAAGCCTGAATAGATAAATTCATATATCGCAAGTAAAAAGAGGAGAAAGAGTAAGGAAACTCTTCCTCCATTCTCTTTTACATACGTATCGAATGATATCTTATTCATTATAAAGCATGTTCGTTTTCTGTTGCAGTCAATCCTAATTGTGACATACGATATACAAAGTTGTTGAACTTCGTATAAGGAGGTAGCTGACCTACAAATTCCTCTACCGCATAGCGTGAGGCTTCTGTCAGGTACATAAAGAGGGAATCTTTGTGCTCTTCGTCTAACATGGCCTGTACTTCTTTAAGTGCTTTCTGGTCTACATCCTTCCAAGTACGATTGGCTCTCGTTACCATAATATTAACAGTACCCATATTCAAAAGGGCAGGTGAGATAGAGTAGTCATCCAGATGGGGATACTCAATGATGGCAATCTCTTCAGGGAGAATGTCAGGACATAAGTCTTTGACATCCTTAGCCAGAATAAATTTACTGTCTTCTGCCAAGAAGTCTTCATCGTATGTTAGACGGCGCACTTGTAGTCCGATAGAAATCCAATAGTTCTCTAATTCCTGTGCAAGATAACTCTTACCATTTCCGGAGTCTGTAGAAATCAGATTCAGTACATTCTGCTGTCCTTCCTTGAAATGTGGGAGCAACTCCTTGCTCAATTGTCTCATTGCCATATCTGCAATGGTCTTATTGAAACGTCGATAACGAAGATTGCTTTCCTTCGGGAAGCAGCCCAAGACAGGTATATTGGTGATACGTTCAGAACGCATACGGTCACGCAATGTACGATCAAGCAACTCGATAATCAAGAAGTAGAGACTTGTCAACAAGAATGTCAACATGAATGCTCCAAGCAATATCATCAAACGATTGGTAGGCTGAGCATTCAGTGGGAACATAGGAGGATTGAGCACACGCAGAGTTGCAGTAGACATCTGCAAGTTACGCTGGCGCATACGTGCAGAGTTCAGCGCACGAAGCATCTCCATATAGTTACCCTCAATAAAGGTGATATGACGTGCTTTACGATCAAGGGTTGCACCAATAGGAGCATAGAACAAATATTGGCGATCCAAGTCATTCTTCATGATATCTGTAGCTGTCATCTCAGCCTTTGTCTTTTCTAAGAGAAGTAGCTGCTCCAACCAACGTTCTAGCATATCTTGTGCCTTTACACCAGTTTCTGTGCTGAATGTTGAGGCCTCAATATCTCTAGTCAATTGGTTAACGCGGTTGGTGGCACGTTGCAAATCACGTTGTGCTTTTGCCAATTCCTCTTGCGATTCATTGTTATTGCCGCCACCCTCACTGCTCATCAGTCGCAGGTTTGAAATACGTGATTGTATACGTGAGATATCGCGTACCTGATTGGTAAATTCTCTATTTGAACGGATAATCTGGGCTCTATTTCCCAACTGACGTTCCAAATAGTCCAACAGCGCTTTTGCCGTTGTATAGTTCATCAACTGCTCATTACGGAAATTCTGCTGCTGAGCTTCCAATGATGACAACTGTTTGGTTTGTTCACCATAGTTAATGATTCGCTTGGAAACATTATATCGGATAAGGTCATCCTCGGCACTCGTTAGAATTCGATAGAGACGGGCTACCTCACGCTCAAAGAATTTGATTACATTATTGGTCTCACCATAGCGCAATTGCTGATATTGACGAGCGAATACATCGTTTAGAATATCCAATGTGTTATATGCAATACCTGCATCATTGGCCGAATAACCAATGTCAATGATATCACTCTTTTCAAGCTGTAGCACTTTTAAACGCTTGGTAATACTATTGATGCCAAAATATGGATGATAGTTGAGCAAACCAAACAGATAGTTGTCCTGTGAAGGTTTCTCATACGCCTTTAAGTTTGCGTATGTATGTGATTCGCTATTGTGATTGATAAGTGCCTTTACATCTGTCGGAACCGTAGCAATCAACTGGCGGTAATGCTCTGCAGAGATATAGTTGTTGTCCTTGTTGGGATTACCATACATCATACAACGAGCAAATAGACGAAGTGCTACCTCGTGAATGGTATTATCTGTAGTGATAATCAACATCAGGTTGGTGATGTTTGTTTGTGAGTTACCACCTGCAGTACCTGTTCCTCCTTCGATATTATAACCCGTAATCATACCAGTATAAATCGTCGTATTGGTGTCATAGATGCGTTCCATGTCGCGTGTCATGAACCAAGCAACAATCAAGGAAATCATTGGCAAGATAACTAAATACCAACGAATTTTATATAGAAAACGGACAAAATATCTAAATAAATCCATATTATTGAGTACGTGTTATAGGTTCTTACTTTTTCTGACCTTTACTCTTGCGCAGTGCCTTTTGCTCTGCTTCTTCCATCTTTCGATATCGCTTTTCTTCTTCGGCAGCAGTCTTTTGAATGTTCTTGGCCACTTCGCGGTTTTGCTTTCTGACTTCTTTATCAGTCATCTTTATATCATCAAGCGTGATATCAGTTGTCGTATTAGTCAAGATGGGAGTATGAGTCAGCAATTCCAAAGTAATGATATCTGTGGTGATACTTGTCTGAAGGCTCTGATAGTTACTTACTACGTTAGCCTCATACATCTTTGTATATGCAAAGTTCTCAATGGTCATATTGCCCTGATGGAAGTCTTCCTGATTCAGCGCACCAGCACCTTGATAGATTGCAGCTCCCTCACTAACTGTTTTCAGCGTTACTAGATTATTGGTAATCTTTATATAAAGTGATGCAATCTCCTTTTTCAGTTCATCAAAGGCTAGATCTTTGGCAATACGTGCTTTGTCCACCTCTAATCTTTTACGCTTTACTGATGCACGCAAGTCAAGAATATCTTCTAAAGGCACACTGACGTTCACACCAACATTCCAATAGCTTTGCTCATTACCTTGAAACTGGTAGATAGTCGTGTAGCTTTGAGTACTACTATTATTTCCCCACATGTCGGTCTTTCCATAGCTGTAACTAGCATGTCCATACACGTAAGAGAATATATGTCGTTTCTGCTTTTCTACCTCTGCTTGTGCAATCTCCTGTGCTTTGGCTAGAGATAGAATTTGCGGATTCTGTTTCGCATTCTCATAGAGCACAGCCAATGGCGGCAAATGGAATGTTGAGAAGTTGATGGTACTATTTTCACTGGAGTCAAAGAAACCAGCGCTAATACCACTATTTTGATATTGTGCGTAGCTAACAGATGCGGTAGCTGCGAGAATCGTCGTGAATAAAAGATGTCTAAGATGTGTCATAGGCATAGTTCAACACAATAGTAGTTATACATTTCCCTTTTGCACGAAAGCTCTAAAGGTCCTCAGAATAATCTTCAGGTCAAGCAGGAAATTATATGTCTGTCCATATATGATGTCTAACTGCTTGCGTTCTTCTGCTGACATTGCACCACCGCGTCCACGTTCTTCTACCTGCCAAAGACCTGTTAAACCTGCAGGCGCCATAAAGCGGTCGATGCTTGAGTCTGCGGTCAATTTCTCTGCCTCGTAGAGTGGTAATGGACGATTTCCGACAATGGACATGTCACCCTTGAGAATATTAAAGAATTGAGGAAGTTCGTCAATGCTGAATTTACGAATGAATTTACCCACCTTTGTGATACGTGGGTCGTCTTCAATCTTGATAAATGCATTGTTGATTTCTTCTTCTTTCTTCTTGTTGAAGTCGCTTTCTGCTACAACAAAATCGTCACCAACCAGCATAATCTCCTCGTCGCTAATCATCATCTCTGATGCCATGCCTTGATCCATCATCGCCATTTCGGCTTGATCACCTAATGGTGCCGTGATGGTGGTCTTTGGTTCATTAGCTTCCGTGTATTGATTATGTTCTTTGCTAAGCTCTTTTAATTGATGCTCAGCATCCATATACATGCTACGGAATTTGAGGAAATCAAAGATTCTATAATTGGTACCTACACGTTTAGACTTAAACAGTACAGGACCCTTACTCTCCAACTTAATTGCAATTGCGGTTATTAAGAATACGGGGGAGAGTACAATAATTGCAAGAGTTGAGAATACAATATCAAACAATCTCTTCCAAATAGGAATCTTGAATTTCAAAATACCATATTTGGGTGCTTCGTCTGAGAATAATACGTTCTCTCGGTCTGAGATGAATTGTATCTTCTTATTGAGCTCTGTAACTGAAGCCTCTCGATGAATCGTATCATTGATACCGCATTTTATGTATGTGTTACGTTCCTCGTCGGTCATTGTGTCAGTCACAAGAACAATATAGACGTTGCGGCTTTTCTTGCGAAGATAGGTGATGGCGGTGATGTCCTCGTTACGTACCGTACGCTCATAAAACACTAGGAAGTGCTCGTTAGAGACATGTGGGGTACATATCTGGGCAGCATCTTTATAGGCATTGGTCATTCTAACCAACTGACCTGGAATATATTTCAGACGCTCTTGTGTCTTAGGGTTATTTCCTAAGTATACAACACCTATCATATTTTATAGTATGTGGTATTCAATTAATTGGGGAGGATTTTCTTTACGCGAATCTTTAGCTCCATTGGGTTGAAAGGCTTGACGATATAGTCGACTGCACCAATCTCCAATAGGCGAATTCGCTCACTTGTAGAGTCTTCGCTTGATAGCATAATGACTGGGATGTGGCGGAACAGTTCGTTCTGTTTGATCCATTCCAAGAAATCATCGCCACGCATGCCAGGCATACGGATATCAGAGATAATGAGGTCGGGCGTGTTACCAGCCTGCAACCATTTGACGCCTTGTAAACCATCGGGCAACCATTGCACATCATAGTCGCTCATTAAATAAATCGAGAGAACCTTTGCGATAGTCTCTTTGTCATCAAGTATTAGTATTTTCTTTTTCATACATCAAACAAACCTAGCTAATTATTGTTTTTTTCTAATTTGCAAAGGTAAAAAAAAATTTTTAATTGAAGTCAAATAAAGATAAAAAAATAATGAAAAATTGTAAAATTGTTGGTTTTTATAAAAATAATGAGGAATTTTGTAGTGGAAATCGAAAAGAAACGTAGATAGACATATTTTATATACATTAACAACAATTATGCAAATCGTTATTTATTAGGTTTTGATGTGGGCAGTTCGTCTGTCAAAGCATCACTTGTGAACGCAGACAGTGGAAAGTGTGTAGCAACAGCTTTCTACCCAGAGAAGGAAGCTCCCATTATGGCTGTTAAGGCTGGTTGGGCAGAGCAAGATCCTCAGATGTGGTGGGATAATGCCAAGCTTGCACTGCGCAAGATTATGGCTGATGCTGGTGCAACTGCTGAAGATATTAAGGCTATTGGTATCTCATACCAAATGCACGGATTGGTATGTGTTGACAAGAATTTGAAGGCTCTTCGTCCTTCAATTATATGGTGCGACTCACGTGCTGTTCCCTATGGAGAAAAAGCTTTCAAGGAGTTAGGTTCAGAACAATGTCTGAGTCATTTGCTCAACTCTCCTGGTAACTTTACTGCAGCTAAGTTGGCATGGGTTAAGGAGAATGAGCCTGAGGTCTTTGAGAAGATTTATAAAATCATGCTTCCCGGTGACTACATCGCTATGCGTTTATCAGGAGTAGCAAACACCACAGTTAGTGGCTTGTCTGAAGGCATGTTCTGGGACTTTAAGAATAATCGTGTGGCAGACTTCCTGATGAAGTACTATGGATTTGATGATTCTCTCATCAGTGATATCGTACCTACCTTCAGTGTACAAAGCGAAGTATGTGCTGAAGCTGCCGCAGAGTTAGGCCTGAAGGCAGGAACTCCTATTACTTATCGTGGTGGTGACCAGCCTAATAATGCACTCTCTCTGAATGTACTTAACCCTGGTGAGATTGCTGCTACAGCAGGTACTAGCGGTGTTGTATATGGTGTGCTTGGTGATGTTAACTATGATCCTAAGAGCCGTGTTAATACTTTCGCTCATGTCAACCACACAGCCGAACAGACTCGTCTTGGAGTTCTGCTTTGTGTAAATGGTACTGGTATCCTCAATGCATGGGTACATCGTAATATTACTCCTGATATAAGCTATGCTGAAATGAATGACTTGGCTGCTAGTGTACCCATTGGTAGTGAGGGAGTTACAATTGTTCCTTTCGGTAATGGTGCAGAGCGTTTGTTGGAGAATAAGGAGATAGGCTGTTCTGTCAATGGTTTGAGCTTCAACAAGCACAACAAGGCTCATTTGGTACGTGCAGCACAAGAAGGTATTGTATTCTCATTCTGCTATGGTATGGAAATCATGCAGCAGATGGGTATGGATATCCAAAAGATTCATGCTGGTAAGGCTAACATGTTCCTTTCTCCGCTCTTCCGTAACACTCTCGCTGGTGTTAGTGGTGCTACTATCGAACTCTATGATACCGATGGTAGTGTGGGTGCAGCTAAGGGTGCCGGTATTGGTGCAGGTATCTACAAAGATAACAATGAAGCCTTTGCAACTTTGGATAAGTTGGAGGTTATTGAGCCAGATGCAGCTCATCGTGCAGAGTATCTTGCTGCTTATGCTCGTTGGAAGGCTGTTTTGGAAGAGAGAATCTAAAGAGTTTTCTAACTAATCATAAAAAGACCGCTGAATTTCTTCGTTCAGCGGTCTTTTCTTTGTTATCTTTTTAATGCTTGTTAGCAGAGTTTGCGTGAACCGTCGCCAATGACTACATCATAGACTTTAGGTTCATGACCATATTTCTCGTTGAAACGCTTTTTCGCATCAGCAATAAACTGGTCGTAGAGGTCGTTGCGTACAAGGTTGATGGTACAGCCACCAAAACCTCCACCCATGATACGTGAACCAGTCACACCGTTCTCTTTGGCAATATCATTGAGGTAGTCTAGCTCTTCGCATGATACTTCATACTCCTTAGAGAGTCCCTCGTGGGTTTGATACATCAGTTGACCTACTTTCTCGTAGTCGCCTTCGTTGAGGGCATCGCAGACTGCTAGTACGCGGTCTTTCTCTCCCAAAACGAATTTGGCGCGACGATAGTCTTCTTCGCTAATCTCGCTTTTTACCTCTTCTAATTGTTCCCATGTGCAGTCGCGCAGTGTTTCAAACTTAGCTTCCGGATGCTTAGCAGCGATATGCTTGACCACATTCTCGCATGAGTTGCGACGATCGTTGTAGGGTGAACCTGCCAACTGATGTTTAACTACGCTGTCGAGAAGAACCAAACGATATCCGTCGGGCTTGAAGGGGAAGTATTCGAACTCACGACTGCGACAGTCTAGACGCATCAGGCAACCAGCCTTACCGAATACGGAGGCAAACTGATCCATGATACCACAGTTGACGCCACAATAGTTGTGTTCTGTAGCTTGTCCTGCCAATACCATGTCCCACTGGCTAACCTTATTCTCTCCAAACAAGTCGTTGAGTCCGTAAGCGAAACAACTCTCCATAGCAGCACTAGAGGACATTCCTGCTCCAAGGGGTACATCGCCTGCAAAAGCAATGTTAAAGCCCTTTACAGGTACGCCGAGTTTTTTCATCTCTAAAGCTACACCATATACATAGCGTGCCCAAGAAGTTTTCGGACCTTCCGGATCAGACAGTTTAAAGTCTACGCGGTCTTTCAGGTCGATAGCGTATGCCATCACAGTATCTTCTGTGCCGTTGATACGCATTTCGGCGATGATGCCTTTATCTACAGCTCCAGGGAATACGTAGCCTCCGTTATAGTCAGTATGTTCACCTATCAGGTTAATACGACCAGGGGAAGCATATACATTTCCTGTATTGCCATCGAAATGCTTGACAAAGCGACTTCTTATATATTCAATGTCCATCATATACTAATGGGCTTTGATTATTTGGCACTGAAACGATAGATAGTCTTCTGCTTGTATTGTTGTCCTGGGCGTAATACTACTGATGGGAAGTATGGACGATTAGGAGAGTCGGGGAAGTGCTGTGCTTCCAGACATACTGCTGAGCGGAATGGGAAGGTAGCTCCGTTGGCTCCCTTGTAACCAGTAGCATAGTTAGCGGTGTAGAGCTGCAGTCCTGGCTCAGTAGTGTAGCATTCGAGGGTACGTCCGCTCTCTGGATCGTGTACTCTAGCAGCAAAGCTCAGTTCGCCTTCTTCCTGCTTGTTCAGCACGTAGTTGTGGTCGAATCCTTTACCAAACTTAATCTGCTCATCGTCAGCCTCAATGTCCTTGCCGAATGCCTTAGGCTTGCGGAAATCAAATGGAGTGCCAGCAACCTTCAAAATTTCTCCAGTAGGAATAGCTGTAGCATCAGTAGGCAGATAGAAATCTGCGTTGATTTCGCAAGTCTGGTTGAGAATAGTAGGTGTAGGATCTGCAGTTCCAGACAGGCTGAAGAATGCATGATGAGTTAAGTTAACGATGGTCTTCTTATTTGTAGAAGCCAGATACTCAATAATCAGTTCGTTATTATCAGTAAAGGTAAACTCAACCGTTACATCCAATTCGCCAGTGAAACCTTCCTCACCGTATGATGATACACGGTGGAGAGCCAATGAACGAGGACCCATCTGACGTGCATCCCAAACTTTGGCGTTGAAGCCAACGAGACCACCATGCAGGTGGTTAGGACCATCGTTGAGTGCCAACTGGTATTCCTTACCATTGAGCATGAACTGACCTTTGCAGATGCGGTTTCCCCAGCGTCCAATCAGTGTAGAGAGATAAGGCTCCTTACCACTAGTGAGCTGCTGGATACTTGCGTGACCCTGAATCACATTAGCTACCTTACCGTTTCTGTCGGGTACCATAATGGCACAGATAGCGCCACCATAGTTAGAAATAGCCACTTCGAAGCCTTTACGGTTTCTGAGGATGTACAGATCGGTCTTTTTACCATTAATGGTGGCCTGGAAGTCTTCGCGCTTCAGACCACACAGATTCGCTGTTTCTGTTGTGTTTGTCATACTTAATTCGTTTTTAGTTACGAAAATCTACCTGCAAAGTAACCAAAAAAAAATGAGAATGACGAAAGATGTAAGAAAAAAAACGCTTATTAGAATGTTAAAAACAACTAATTGAGGTTTTTGAGGAATTCTCCAACAATATATGAGCTACCTCCAACGAATACGACATCGTCACGCATGGCGTTATGCATACACTCTGTATATGCTTCGCGTACAGTAGGATATGTACTTCCGTTAAGCCCATATTTCATAGCTTCCAACTGTAGGGTACTCTCACTAAGGGCACGCTTGTTGTTGGCTTTGGTGAAATAGTATGTAGCTTTCTTGGGTAGTAATCTAAGCACGCCTTCTAGGTCCTTGTCGCTTACCATACCGAAAATGATATGCAATTGACGACAAGTCTGTTGCTCTAATTGTTTTGATAGATATTCCCAACCGCCCACATTATGACCAGTGTCGCAGATAACCTTGGGCGCTTGCTGGATAATCTGCCAACGTCCCATAAGTCCCGTGCTCTCTGTCACGTGTTCTATAGCACGTTGCATCTCGAAAAGGCACTTCTCAAAGTTCTCTTCCTTGTCGCAAAGACACAAGTAACCCATTTTGGCCAATTCAAAGTTGGCCATCAAGATGGTATTCATGTTTTTCGCCTGATAGCTTCCGCCAAGGTCGCCTTCAATGATTCTGTTGTGTCTTGTGAAATAGCGCATGCCGCCATTAGGCAGCGTTTCTGTTTTAGATATCTCTGGCTCGTCTTCTGCAAAGATGATAGGAGCGCCAACCTCTTTTGCTTTTGCTTCGAATACTGGACGTGTCTCCTCATTGTTTTCTCCAATCACCACGGGCACACCTTTCTTGATGATACCAGCTTTCTCTGCTGCAATCTTGGCTAGTGTGTCACCCAAGAACTGCGTATGGTCGAAGCTGATATTGGTGATAATGGATAGGATAGGGGTAATGATGTTGGTACAGTCTAGTCTGCCACCAAGACCAACCTCAATGATTGCGATATCCACCTTTTGGTCTTTGAAGTATTGAAACGCCATAGCCGTTGTTACCTCAAAGAACGAAGGATGTAGAGGCTCAAAGAAATCCTTCTCGCGCTCTACAAACTGTGTAACGTATCGTTCGCTAATAGGCTTTCCGTTGATGCGGATACGCTCACGGAAGTCTACGAGATGGGGAGAGGTGTAGAGACCTACCTTGTAGCCACACTCTTGTAAGATTGCGGCAATGGTATGCGAGCAGGAACCCTTACCATTAGTACCTGCAACATGGATGGTGGCATATGCCTGATGTGGATGCCCCAGATGTTCGTCTAGAAGGAGGGTATTAGTTAATCCCTCCTTATAACCAGTAGCACCTTGTCTTTCGAACATAGGCATCTGGTTAAACAGGTATTCGCAGGTCTCTTGATAGTTCATCTCCTTCTCTCCTTTATTTCTCAATTAAAATAGTTCTTAAACTTTTGGAAGATAGAACGCTTAGTAGCAGCATCGCCTTTGAAATTGTCGCTTTCGCGGAACTGTTCTATTGCATTTTTCTCTTCTTTTGATAAAGTCTTAGGAACATATACGCTAACATTAACCACCAAATCACCATTACCGTGACCATAGCCTTGTACGGCTGGCAGTCCTTTGCCACGCAGACGCATTGTCTTTCCAGGTTGAGTACCTGGCTCCATCTTTACCTTCAACTTGTTGCCCTCGATGGTGGGTATCTCTATCTCACCACCCAGTGCTGCTGTTGGGAAGTCGAGCAGCAGGTTGTATATCAGGTCTTTCTCATCTCGGATGAAGGTGTCGTTCTCTTCCTCCTCGATGAATACCTGAATGTCGCCATTAATACCTTTGTGGCGACCAGCGTTGCCCTTTCCTGGTACGTTGACAATCATTCCTTCTGCCACACCAGCAGGGATATTGATTTCTACTACTTCCTCGCCCTTAATTACGCCAGAACCGCCACACTCGTGACACTTGTTCTTGATAACGGTGCCTTCACCACCGCAGGTAGGACATACACCTTGTGTCTGCATCATACCGAAGATGCTCTGTGTGGTATGGGTGATATAACCGCTTCCATGACATGTAGGACACTGGTCATTGGTGCTACCTGCCTCGGCACCAGAGCCGTGACAGTGTGAGCAAGTGATGTCTTTGCGCACCTTAAACTTCTTGGTTACTCCGTGAGCAATTTCCTCTAGTGAGAGTTTTACTTTCAGACGGAGGTCAGAGCCACGGTGCTTCTGAGGACCACGACTACCGCCAAAGCCTCCAAAGCCACCAGCACGACCACCGAAAATGTCACCAAACATAGAGAAGATATCGTCCATATTCATGGATGCACCACCAAAGCCTCCGAATCCGCCACCCATATTGGGCCCGTTAAATCCGAACTGATCATACTGCTGACGCTTCTGTGGGTCATGCAATACGTCGTATGCTTCTGCAGCCTCTTTAAACTTCTCCTCAGCCTCCTTGTTACCAGGATTGCGGTCTGGGTGATATTTGATGGCGATGGTGCGATATGCCTTTTTTATCTGATCTTCTGTGGCGTTCTTGTCAACACCAAGCACCTCGTAGTAGTCTCTCTTCTGTGCCATTACTGTCCTACTGCCACTTTGGCGTGGCGAATTACTTTATCGTTCAACTGATAGCCTGCCTGCAGACAGTCAATTACCTTTCCTTTCTTATCGTCGCCCATACCTGGCACCATAGCCACCGCTTCGTGCAGGTCTGTGTTGAAGTCAGCGTCTTCTGTATCAATCTTCTTGACGCCCAGACCTTCGAGGGCTTTGATAAACTTGTTGTATATCAGTTCCATACCTTCGCGCAGTACGGCGGGGTCGTCTGTCTTTGCACCATTCTCGATGGCACGCTCCATATCATCAATAACAGGGAGTACTGCAGATACAGCCTTTTCGCCACCATTGAGGATAAGTTCTGCTTTCTCCTTTAGTGTACGCTTGCGGTAGTTTTCAAACTCTGCTGTCTTATAGAGCATCTGTGTTTTCAGTTGCTCAATCTCTTCCTGAGCAGCCTCCAGAGGGTCTTTCTCCTCAGCAGTCTTCTCTGTAGTTTCTTGCTTATCTGTATTTTCTGAAGTCTCAGCAGTCTCCTGAGCTTCTTCGTTCTCTAGGATTTCTTCCTGATTAATCTTTTCTTCTTCTTTCATAGCGTTACAGTTTTTTTCTGCCTTCTATGCAAATACTGTGCCACAATTAAGCATTAAGCATTAATCATTAAGCATTGTTATGCATACATTTCTGCCTTCTTCTCCTTGATAGCTTCATCATAGATGTACTCATCATAGCTGGTCAGCTTGTCGATGGTGCCCTTAGGAGTGAGCTCAATGATGCGGTCGGCAACGGTATTGATAAACTCGTGGTCGTGAGAGGCAAACAGGATGTTACCCTTAAACGATACGAGGTTATTGTTGAAAGCCTGAATAGACTCCAAGTCCAAGTGGTTGGTAGGAGTGTCCAAAATCAAGCAGTTGGCATTCTTCAGCTGCATACGAGCAATCATACAGCGCATCTTCTCACCACCAGAGAGTACGCAAACCTTCTTCTGGATATCCTCATCCTTGAAGAGCATACGGCCCAAGAACGACTTCATCATCACCTCGTTACCTGTACCATACTGGCTCAGCCAGTCAACTAGATTCAGTTCACTCTGGAAGAAAGCGGTGTTGTCGAGTGGGAGATAGGCAGTAGTGATTGTAACGCCCCATTTATAGGTACCTGCGTCTGCTTCACGATTGCCGTTGATAATCTCGAAGAGCGCTGTCATTGCCTTTGGATTGTGTGACAGGAATACAGTCTTCTGTCCCTTCTCGATGGTGAATGACACATTGTCAAACAATACTGTTCCATCGGCATCCAGTGCCTTCAGTCCCTCTACTTCCAATATCTGTGTTCCAGGCTCACGCTCCATAGAGAAGATGATGCCAGGGTATTTACGTGTTGATGGAGTGATTTCTTCTACGTTCAACTTCTCCAACATCTTCTTACGAGAGGTGGTCTGCTTTGATTTTGCCACATTGGCAGAGAATCGGCGGATAAATTCCTCCAGCTGCTTTTTCTTCTCTTCTGCCTTCATCTTCTGGTTCTGAGCCTGACGCAGTGCCAACTGTGAAGATTCATACCAGAATGAGTAGTTACCAGAGAACAGTGTTACCTTACCGAAGTCGATATCTACGGTCTGGGTAGATACTGCATCGAGGAAGTGTCGGTCGTGAGATACAACCAATACACACTGTTCCAAGTTAGACAGGTATTCCTCCAACCACTGTACGGTATCCAAGTCCAAGTCGTTGGTAGGCTCGTCGAGCAACAGGTTGTCGGGGTGTCCGAACAAAGCCTTTGCCAGCATTACGCGCACCTTCTCATTGTTCGAGATGTCTGACATCTGGGCGTAGTGTTGTTCCTCCTTGATACCCAGGTTCTGCAGCAGCTGAGCAGCTTCGCTCTCTGCCTCCCAACCATTCATCTCAGCAAAAGCCATTTCCAAGTCAGCGGCGCGTACACCATCCTCCTCGGTCATCTCCTCCTTAGCATACAGCGCTTCGCGCTCTTTCATGTTCTGCCACAAGGGCTGATGTCCCATCAGCACAGTATTCATGACAGAATACTCATCATACTTAAAGTGGTCCTGCTCCAATACTGACATACGCTCGCCAGGGAGCATCTCGATAGTACCCTTGTTAGGCTCCAGCTCACCGCTGATAGCGCGCAAAAGGGTTGATTTACCAGCACCGTTGGCACCGATAATACCATAAATGTTACCACTTGTAAACTTCAGATTGACGTCCTTATACAACGTCTTCTTTCCAAACTGAATAGCCAGATTTGTGACTGTTATCATCTCTTTTCCTTTACCTTATTATAATTTGCGGCTGCAAAGGTAGTAAAAAAAAACGAGATATGCTACTTTTTACGTAACTATTTCTATAATATGTCGTTAATGATGTCTGTGACATACTTACGCTGCCAGTCTTTTTCGTGATATCGCAGGTTGTCATACTGCATCAGGTCGAGGTCTATTGTAACCCTCTCGTGGCTTCTTCCTGTCTCGGTTTCCGTCTCTTTCAATAACTGCTGAAGTTGTTCTGCTGATAATGTTGTCAAGCCTGCCACCAGTCGGTTCATATACCATTTGCCACTACCTTTCACGTCGGCAGTCCATAGCATACGGCTATAATGGCAGTCGTCGAGTAGGTGGGCCAGTCGTTCTGACGCCCAGCGGATATGTACTGCTTGCAAATAATTTGAGCCTAATGCTATGATGACTTTGTGTTTCATTTCGCTTCTTTGATGATGCCGTGACGATAGGCGTAGAGCAGTTGGCGCAGGTCTTCTATCTGTTCGCGCAACTCTGCACCTCGGTCTGTGTCAGCCACCAACATGCGGTGAGCTGAGAGCTCCACCAGTTGTGTGGTCGACTTAATATCCGTACCTTTTTCTATGGCTTCTGATGCACTCGTAAATGGTTCGTGCTGAACTAATTGGAAACCTCGGCTATGGTAAACCAGCGTGTATCCGGCAATACCTGTAGTAGAGTGGTAAGCCTGTGAGAAACCACCATCAATCACCATCAGTTTTCCATTCGCTTTGATGGGATTCTCACCCTTCGAGGCATGTACGGGAACGTGGCCGTTGATAATATGTCTGTTGTCTCCTTTTACCCCGAAAGCATCCAGTATTCTGTCGCACACCTCTTCCGAGTCGCGCAGTTGGAAGTAGTAGCCTTTCTCCTCCTTAAAGGTTTCCTTGTCAGTCAAGAAGTAGCGTTCAAAGGTGGCCATTTTCGACTTGTCGAATAGGGGCGAATCCTTGCCACACCATAAATATAAGAAGTAGTCGCGTGCGTAGAGTCGCTGCTCTCTATCGGTATCATTCTCGAAAGCTGCTCTTACCATCATGCCGATATGGTGCATCAGTTCTTTTCCACTATAGCGCTTGCCGTCATACAGTTCCACCTCCTTCAGACTTCCGTCTTCATTCAGCGGACAAGAGGCATGGAACAGCAAGTTCTGGTTGCAGATGGTATACATACAACCGTGTGACAACAACATCTTGATGTGCTTCTGCAGTTTCTCACTCACGCGGAATGAGTGATGCAGGCGCTCCATCAGCTGATGCTCTTCGGGTGTCAGCTCGCAGGGATTCTTGGGGTCGATGGTAGGGAAGTTGTTTGAACGCATCTCATACTCCTTGCCGTCTATCACGCATACCCCGCGCTCATAGTCTATATGGTCTAGCATACAACGATCTTGCATGCCCCATTCAGGACGACGCTTGAAGATTTGCGCCTCTTTCTTGAACTGGATGATAGAGATGGCCTTGTGCATCTGTGCAGTTAGCTTGATATACTTCTCTTCCATCGTGTTGCCAGCCATCAGGTGAGGGATAAACTCCTCACAAGGGTCGTCGCCATATACTTCCATAGCAAAGGTGGCCAGTGGCACCAAGTTGATACCGTATGCCTCTTCTACCGTAGCCAGATTGGCATAGCGCAGCGAGAGTCTCAGCACATTACAGATGCAAGCATTGTTACCTGCTCCAGCACCCATCCACAGAATGTCGTGGTTACCCCATTGGATATCCCACGAATGATACTGCTTCATGGTGTCTAGTATGATGTGCGCACCAGGTCCACGATCGTAGATGTCCCCCAAGATGTGCAGCTGGTCGATAGACAGTCTCTGAATCACGTTACATAGAGCAATGATAAAGTCGTCGGCACGACCTGTAGAGATTATCGTGTCCACAATCACGCTCACGTAGGCAGCCTTGTCGGTATCATCTGTACGCTCGTGCAACAGTTCCTCTATGATATAGGCAAAGTCCTCTGGCAGTGACTTGCGCACCTTAGAGCGTGTGTATTTCGACGATACGTCGCGACATACAGCCACCAGTCGATGTATGGTGATATGATACCAGTCGTCCAGATCATCCATCTCTGCTGCTTTTATCAGCTCCAGTTTTTCTTCCGGATAGTATATCAGCGTACACAGTTCTCTACGCTCCTTGTCACGAATGTCACCAGCAAACAGTTCGCTCACCTTACGACGAATATTTCCCGATGCATTCTTGATGACATGCTTGAATGCGGCACTCTCTCCGTGCAGGTCGGCAAGAAAGTGTTCCGTACCTTTGGGCAGGTTGAGTATTGCCTCCAAGTTGATAATCTCGGTGGCAGCAGCTGCTACGGTAGGAAAAGATGTCGATAGCAGGCGTAGATAGTGCATATCACGTTCGGGAAATGTCTCTTTCATCGTCTTTATATCTTTAGGTGATTGTCTATGTGTTTTCTCATCTGCCGAGTATGTCGGTCGTTGATGGCAGGCATGGGCATCATGCCCTCGTCCAGTCCTGTCAACTCGTTCATCAGCTGCATCAGTCGTCCGGCAAATACGTAGAGGTTGCGCTCTTGTAGGGCATTACACAACTGGTCTTCGGCGCAGTCGTGCTGTCTTAGCTCCTTGTCCAGCTCTACCAGATGCGAGATGGTCAGTCGATGATGTATCGCCAATCTCTTCAGGTGTCGGAAGGTAGCCATCAGTCGGTCGTTCTCCGTAGCATACTGCATGCCGATAGCCGACTCGATGCTCTTGGCGGGTTCATAGCCATCGGGCATAAAGCACGGCATCTGCTGGATGTTGAAGTCGGGAGCCTCCATACGCATGATGCGCAGTCCTCGCTTTACCACCTCCACCACCTGTTCGTGGTGTGCGTAGCAATATACCATGCGCCATTGCGCGTGCTCTCTGATTTCTTTCGGCTCCTCCTGTAGCCAGCGCTCGTCGCCCGTGATGCCCACCTTGATAAGTTGTCTCAGCGTATCTTTGGTGTCGTCGGTCATCAGCTCCAGCGTATTGCTGTCTAACACTTTCCGATACACCTGTGCCACCTGCTGTGCCATCTCTTTGGGTGTGATAGAGTGGGTGATGATGCTGTTGCGGATGATAACCGTACGACTGTTCCATCCCAGTTTTTGCATACATTCCTCTTCCATCTTTCCCTGAATGATGACGGCATAAGTCTTTTGTAGCAGTCTTTTCAAGAAGAGTAGGCGTTTGGGCAGTTTCTCCTTCCAGTAGCGTCGCTTCATCACCCAAGGCTCCAGTTCGCCATGTGGAGTGATGACCACGCGGGTGTTCTCTCTCCATGCTACACAAGCCAGTCGGTATGCAGCATACTGCCAACAACCATGTATGTGCAGTATATCGTAGTGACTGCTGGTCAGTCGCTCTTTAGCATCCGTGCCATTGGTGGTTACCTCGTTGGTTACCTCTGTTCCCATGGCTTCGCAAAGTGTCTTGACATATTGTATTACCAGAGGCACTTCGCTGCTTGCGTAATAATGGAGTATCTTCATGCAAACATATTTTTGGTGAATACGCCCAGACACATACGGAAGCGCTTCAGCGCATTGTAGTGGTGGTCGAATAGTTTGATGGTATCAAAGCAGGTGTCTTTGTTGACAGCTATCGCGTCGTATAGTCCTCGGCGAAAGCGCATAAATCGACCTCTATGTCCTAACCCACCGTTGCATTCTGCTTTCAGCACGTAGGGCTTGGCCTCTTCTATGTTGTCAAACAACTGGTGTGTCACCTGTGGCTGCCCTTGTTTCAGTTGACTATATACCACTGTCACCTCTCCGTTGCTGAATCCCGTTAGCCACTCATCTACCAAGGGTGGGCGAGTGATGTCGGCAAGGATGATGCGCGATGCGAGTGCAGCCTTGGCACCGATGCTCAGTGCCAGTCGCAGATGACTCTTGTTGCGCACGCTTTTCGGCAGGAAGGTCGTATATAGGTGCTCGTTTTCGCCTTGAAATCTTTTTAGTATGTCGGGCGTACCGTCTGTTGATGCGTCGTCTACGATGATAATCTCACCGTGCGCTTTCCCTGCCACCGTTAGAAAGTGTGGCAGGTTGCGCTCCAGTGTCTCGGCTTGGTCATGCACCACCATGACCACCGAAAAGTTGTAGTTTCCAGTTCTTGTCACTTATTTCTTAGCGTCAACGGCAGCCTGCTCAATGGGCAGACACTGCTTGTAGTTCTCAATATACTTCTCGAAGCCTGCAACATCCTCAGCCTTTGGTGCGATAGATACACCAGTGTTGCCTGCGAAGACAACATCCTCGAGATAGTCAGCCAGATTCTTTCCGTTCTTATTAATCAGGTAACCAGCCAGCAGGGCGATACCCCATGCGCCACCTTCACCAGCAGTCTCCATTACGCTGATGGGGCTGTTGAGTGCGGCAGCCAGCATGCGCTGACCTACACCAGCAGTCTTGAAGTAGCCACCATGACCAGTGATGCGGTCCACCTTAATCTTTTCTTCCTTCAGCAAGATGTCGTTACCAATCTTCAGCACGCCGATGGCACCATACAGGTGAGCACGCATGAAGTTAGCCAGGTTAAACTTGTCACCAGCAGAGCGTACAAACATGGGGCGACCTTCAGCCAGTCCGGTTACAGGTTCACCTGATACGTAGTTGTATGCCATCAGGCCACCGCAGTCGGTGTCACCCTCCAATGCCTTGTTAAACAACTTGCCATACAGTTCGTTCATATCTACGGGCACACCCAGCAGCTGCTGATACTCCTTAAACAATCCTACCCATGCGTTGATGTCTGAGGTACAGTTGTTACAGTGCACCATCGCTACCAGACTACCGTCAGGAGTAGTTACCATGTCAATCATCTCGTAAGGCTTGCTCAGTGGCTTCTCCAATACAATCATAGAGAATGAAGAGGTACCAGCCGATACGTTACCCGTGCGCTGCTTTACGGCATTTGTTGCTACCATACCCGTACCAGCGTCACCCTCAGGAGGACAAACGGGGATGCCAGCCTTCAGGTGTCCAGATACGTCGAGCTTCTTAGCGCCCTCGGCAGTCAGCACGCCAGCATTCTCGCCAGCATTCAGTGACTTAGGCAGAATGTCGAGCAGCTTCCAGCTGTAGCCCTTAGGAGCCACCAGCTTGTCAAACTTCTCCACCATCGTAGCATCGTAAGTCTTGGTAGCAGGATCTACAGGAATCATACCTGATGCATCGCCCACACCCAGTACAAACTCGCCTGTTACCTGCCAGTGTACATAACCTGCCAGAGTGGTCAGATACTTAATATCTTTCACGTGCTCATCACCGTTCAAGATGCACTGATACAAGTGTGAGATGCTCCAACGCAGAGGAATGTTATAGTTGAACAACTCAGAGAGCTCTGCAGCAGCCTTGCCCGTATTGGTGTTACGCCAAGTGCGGAAGGGCACCAGAATCTCCTGTTTCTCGTTGAAGGCCATATAGCCATGCATCATAGCTGAGAATCCGATAGCAGCCAGACTCTCAATCTCGCAGTCATACTGTGCCTTTACATCTTTGCGCAGATCGGCATAGCAGTCTTGCAGACCTTTCCAGATGATATCGATGCTGTAGGTCCACAGTCCGTCCACGAGTTGATTCTCCCACTCGAAGGCGCCTTGTGCGATAGGTTTATTCTCTTGGTCGATGAGTACGGCCTTGATGCGTGTGGAACCGAATTCGATTCCCAGAATGGCTTTACCAGCCTCAATGGTTTGCTTTGCAGTCATAATTCTTTTTTAGTTTAGGAAATTTGTATGCAAAGGTAGTGCAAATCGAGAGAAATACAAAGAAAAAAGCCGTTTTTTTCTATGTATTTCCGAGATGCAGCCTACCTTCGACGAAGTCAGAGGTAGTGCAAATCAATGAGAAAACAAAATAAAATAGGTTAAACATGTTGCTAAATCTACATTTATTTGTACTTTTGCACGGAAATTCTGAAAACCAATCAATATTAACAACAATAACCAACAATGAAGAATTTAAAATTGACGCTTGCAGCCGTCCTTTGCTGCTTACTAACTTCAACCCTTTTCATTGGGTGCGTAAAGAATGAAGATGATGATAAGACACCTGCACACGGAGTCGTTACGTTTTATCTTGAAAACACCTCCGATATGATGCAGTACTGTGATATTGAGGTGACTTATGGTGATGGAAATGAAGAACCTGAAAAAGTCGTTGTTTCTAAGGAAAACACGCTCCTCGATCTTTCTTGGGGTGGAACACTCGTTACCAGGTCGCTCCCATCTACCGTTACATTTACTCGTAAGATAACGGCAAAGCCAGATGCGAAAATCGAAGAGATGAAAGAATTTACATATAGCCTTGCCTATCTTTATACCTCAGGTGTTTGCAATGCTGCTGGTTCGGTGATAGAACAGTATCCCCAGAAGACAGTAGGGAAAGAGCAGACCACTTCGGGGGCTACTGCTGCAGCGTTGATTGCTGAGGGCAAACTCAACCAAACTTTTACCTTCACTTTTGATGAGAAGGGAAAGATGACGCTCAAAGTAGATATGGCAGAATAAATTATTTAAATAAAGCCTTTTGTATTCACGCGTATTGTTCTGCTACATAGTGCAATACGCGTGAATTCTTTTATAGAGGGAACTTTGCCGCTTACATTCCTTATCCTGCTTACCGAAATAATCGGTGCCTAACATAGATTGGTTCCTTTCATGTTGTAAAGATTGGAAGTTTTTTCTTTAGTTCCAAATCTTTTTCATCTTTTTTTTATTTATTCCGAATTTATCCACTATCTTTGCAACGTGAAATAATAATAGATTTAATACTCTACAAAATGGACGACAAGAAAAGTCAAGACCAGCAAAGTTCTCAAACTCAGGACAATAAAATGGCGAACTGGTATCGCAAGATGAAATACCGCTGCAAATAAGCGAAACAGAAACCGAAGAAGCAACTCCTATTCAGGGATATTGTTGATATCAAGTCTGTTGGTTCACGTACAACTGGCACTACTAACCCCGATAGTGACTTAGACGTATTGGTAGAATGTAAGGGTAATATCAGCGAGGATGGCTTGTTTAATATCCATGCCGATGCTAACCTTTAAACATTGAGGGTATTAACAGACTTTTTTCTCGTCTCTCTCTCTTGAACATCAGAAAATCATTAACAACATCTTACATATTATTGATTATGACACAGCAGAAGAAACAAGACAACGAAACCCAGAAGAAACAAAGAAGCTGGAAGGAGGTTTTGACAAAGCACGGAGACAAAGTTGTAAAGCTGGAGGAAGAGTAGTATCCTTTCATTACAATATTTAACTAGCATAGATTGTGCTCCTTCAAATAATTCTATTAAATTTGCAGAGAAGAAAATAGGAGATTATATCAATGAACTTTCTGAAGAACAAGTACAAAAATTACAAAGAAGGCTTAGAGGACTTCTTGAGTCAGAAGCAGTCGATGGAAAGAGATTGTGGCAATTATCAGCCACCGACCAAGGAGGATATCGAACGCTGGACGAATACGTTTCAGACCTTCTGGGAGATGGAGAAACTAGACTCGCTTCCAGGGCTGGTGATTTAATATTCTTTTATGCTGAATGGAAGACAACAATGTTGCATTTGGGGAGAAACCCAAGGAGATTTGGAACTCCGAGAGTGGAAAGCCATTACCAACAACAAACAATAACAACAATGGACGCAAAGACAGTCAAACTTCTGGAGGCGAAGATACACAAGGCAATGGTCGAGTATCTTCACGAGAACATAATGACAGCACATCAGTTGTCAGACGGGGCGTGGATGGAGATTTACCACAACGCAGGTCTGAGCGATCAGGAGATAGCAGAGTACGAAAAGGCAACTCAGCCAACTCCAGAGCAACTGAGAGCACTAGACGACAAAGTGTCGGAGTACAACAGTTAGAGCGCCCACAAAATCCAAAGAACTTACGCAATAATCATGCGGAACGTGGTACAGACTACGCTCCCCATGCTGTTAATGCTCGTATCGAAGCAAACATCAAAGCTATTGAGACGATGCGGCAGCTTATGGAAAGTGGCGAGCAGGCTACTAAAGAGCAGCAGGCCGTACTTCGTCAGTTCAGTGGATCTTTGCAGAAACATAAACACTCAACAGTAGAAGCACAATAAGGATTATTCTGTTGTGAAAATATTAGGTTCTTGTCCATCGTCCTTAACGGTGGACTTTTTTGATGCTATATACTAGAACTTATCATGTAAAGAAATGCCTTACTAAAGATTTTTGCTTGAAATAACTATTCACCTTCACGCGTATTATACAGTCTTATAGTGCGTTGAGTTTGAACCCTTGTTTTGGAGTCTCCTCGGCAATCGTACCATCCTGCCTTTGTTCTGTGATACCAAAGGACTGGTGAGCGACATCTCAATCAAACTGGTTGAGGACAGAGAGTAATACCGCCATTTCTGCAAGAAACTGAAAATAGGTAGGAAGAAATTTGGAAGTTTGAAAAATTAATCCTATCTTTGCAACGTCAAATAGATCATTTGACTATCCGGGCAGAATCCCGAGAGGGCAAGACTATATCGACACTACCCATTAAAAAAGCCACTATTAGTGGCTTTTTTATTTTAGATATCGTTTAATGAACATCTTAATATAATCTTTTCCCATAACAAACTGTCTGGAAACAGATAACTCTTTATTGCCTTTTAAAATTAAGACCTCTCGTGCTTGACTATTCACTTGAAAATATATCTGAATATCTTTGGCTAATAATCGTGGATCATAGTTTGTTGCCATATTAAGCAAAACATGGTTCGTTTGCCCGATGGATTCAAGTAATCTATTGCCAACGGAATTCTTTCCAATAATTGTCTTTAAATCAAACATCTTATATACTCCCTTACGCTCAAAAATGAAGTCTGCAGTTCTTATGCCTTTAGGATTGGGAAGAATATATACTTTATTACCATGCTCCACGGCTTTGCGTGCTGCATTAAGCAGATTGTCATAGTCGGGGCTCTGCTCGCTAATTGCACTGAAGATGTTCGTTTCACCTTCTATGGGTTGGAAGTCTCCTTCGTGAACTATCAGTCTCAATTGATTGATAAACTTAGCTCCTTTCAGATAGTGCAATTCTTGCAATTCATCAGTAAATCCTCTCCAAAGAGATTCTGCAGCAAGCCATTCTAAACTATCTTCATTGTCTAGTATATCGTATTCTTCAATAATGTCTTCGGTTATAGCCTTATTCATACGAAGTGCAAAGGTACAAAGAAGCGAGCAGAATGCCAAATAAACAATAGAAAAAGAACAGGTCCGCATCATATAAATAATGAGTTATAGAAAGTTTTTGCTTGAAATAACTATTCACCTTCACGCGTATCGTACTATCCCATAGTGCAATACGCGTGAATAGTGTTTTTCTGTCTCGGCAATCGAATCAGTCTGTCCTCGTATCGTATCAGATTGCCCCTGCTCTGAATTAGCCTGACTCAGCTCGTAACTAGCTACACTCAGCGCCAATTAGTTACTTTTGCCCCTCAATAGTTATTGTATTGCATCTCGAAACAATTGTATTCAGCGCTGAATGTAGCTAGTTACGCGAGCCAGACAATTATGCGTAAATACTCCGAGATGTCAGAATAGAGGCTATCTAGCATCGGAAAAGTAGCTATCTAGCATGGCAAAAGTGGCACTATTGGTGTCCAAAATAGGCACTGTTCCAGTGCTAAAGTGGCTCCGTTCACGGTGATTCCGAAAATCGGCTGTGTTTTTGGATTCCGAAAATACGAAAACCTATATTTTGATCCCGAAAGTACACGAAAATATCGAAAAATACGAAAACCAAATAAGATATTAAGATTTTCGTTCTTTTAGTCTTTTTTCTTAGACCTGAAGGTCAAAGTGTGGCGTTGCATTCGCTATTTTCGGAATTATAAAATACGCAAAAATACTATTCACGCTTAACGCTCTATAGCACATAGTTTTACGCGTGAATGTGAAGACTTGTTTTAAGCGAAAATTTTTTTCTATCGTGAGTGGTGAATAGTAGTCATTTCCTAATTTCTCTTAATATAATCCTGCTCACGTTGCAATGAGTGGGATTTTTCTTATCTTTGCAAACGGAAATCCTAATTCTATAGTCTAATGAAAAAGATGATTACTTGCTTGCTGGCGATAGTTGCTATGACAACGGCCTGCGCACAACAAACACCGAAGGGTGAGTATGAGATGGATGCGTTTGAAACAAAGAGTGGAAAGACGCTGAAGTGTTATGCGCTGATGCACTCATGCATAAGAATGGTGTATGACGGAAGAGAAATAGAGATTGACCCCGTGGGTAGATTGGGTAATAGGGCAATAGACTATAGCGTGATGCCTAAAGCAGACTATATCTTGGTGACTCACGAACATGCTGACCACTATGATGCTGCTACGCTGAAGTTGTTGTCGGCGGACAAGACGAAGTTAATCATGAATAAGCGTTGTGCGGAGATGTATGGTGCGGGAATGGTGATGGCTAATGGCGACAAGGTGCAGATAGCTGAGGATATCGTGGTGGAGGCGATACCTGCCTATAATACAACGGAAGGACATCTGCAGTTTCACCCTAAAGGGCGCGACAATGGGTATATCGTGACCATTGACGGACTGCGCATCTATATTGCTGGTGATACGGAGGATATACCTGAAATGGCATACATCAAGGATATAGACGTGGCCTTCTTGCCGTGCAACCAGCCTTATACGATGACGGTGGAACAGCTGGTGAAGGCTGCTAAAGTGGTGAAGCCGAAAGTGCTCTTCCCTTATCACTACGGACAAACGGATGTCAGCCAGATTCCTGCGCTATTAAAGGATGCTGGCATCGAGGTGAGAATCAGACATTACGAGTAAATAGGGCGGCGGTATTATCGCTTGTTGACAGGATGCTTCATGGGATGGGGGCGGAATTGCATGGGATTGTCTTGTCTGCCCTCTACAAAGGTTTTCAGCAGAGCGCCGAGGGGTAGCTCTATCTTGGAGTCGCCAATCTTGAAATAGGGATTGACGATAGGCTCGGTGGTCCACTTGCCTGTCAGGGGATTGATATAGCGTTGAGCACCCAGCTTGGTACCAAACTTGCTGCTGATACGGATGTCGGCATAGCCACCATAGGTGGGGCTGGCTACGTAAGGACTCATGGCGGGACCTACCTGCAGCTTGTTGGCGTAATAGTAGCCAAAGGCGTGCAACGACAGCGTATTACTTACATCATAGCCCACCGTGCCACCAAAGCCGTACTGGGTGGTGAGCCTACGCTGCCAAGGCATCCAGTACTTGTTGGCTAGGCCCGACACATCGAAGTGCCAGCGATTGAGATCTTGATGGAGTGTGACGCTGCCGCTAGCTGTGTCTAACAGGCCTGGCAGATGATAATTGGTGCCCTGGAAACCAAGGGATGCGCCCTTCCAGAGTGCAAAGCCTGCGCTGCCTGACCTGTTCGTCTCCATAAACTCTTGATGTTGCCCGTAGCTGGGCTCTTTGGTCATGACGGGAGTGGTGAACTCGGGGTTGCCATGCAGTCTGATGGAGTCGGAGAGGAGCGCATTGGTGGGAGAGGAAAGTGTAGGGCTGCCAAGACTGCCCAACGATTTCCCGTTGTTAACCTCCGTTTGTGCCAGCATCGTGGTTGGCAGTAACGTTAGTAAAAATACGACTCCACAGATTCGCTTCATAACTGGTGCAAAGATAAACGGTTTGTTCGAAAGTTCCAAATAAGTGACCGCAAATTTAATTCTTTTAAAACAATGTTCAGAGAAAATAAAGCGTAATATGTTTTGATGTTTGCCGATTTATTAGTACCTTCGCACGACGATATGACGAAGCTACATCTGTTTAATCCCGAACACGACATCGCTCTGGCTGCCAACCTGGCGCACTTTACGGCGCCTCTTGCGGGCAGACAGCTGAGGGCGGACTTGGCTTATCTGCCTGCGCTGTGGGCAGACGAGGACGACTATGTGCTGGTGGAACAGGTGGAGCAGGCGCAAAGGGGGTATGAGTCCTTGCGCCAACTGATGAATCGTCCGCAAGCCAAATTCATCCATCGCCACGAGCTGAGCCGTCTGCCGATTGAGCAGGTGGAGCCTTGGGGATGGGATGCTGCAGTGGCTACCGACCTGCATCGCTGGGGCATCAGCGAGGATATCATGCCATCGGCCTCCCTGCTGGAGCACTATCGCCAGTTGTCGCATCGTCGCACCTCAGCACGACTGTTGCCCTCGCTGCGTATGGAGGGTACGGTGGGCGAGGCCGTAGAGTGCACAACGATAGAACAGGTGTATGCTTGCGAGCAGCGTTGGAAGAAGATAGTAATCAAGGCGCCTTGGTCGTCGAGTGGGCGAGGGGTGCGCTTTGCCATTCAGGAGGGATGGATTCGCAACATCATAGAGCGACAGGGCAGCGTGATGGTGGAGCCCTTATACGACAGAGAGAAAGACTTTGGTATGGAGTTTGAGGTGGATGCTGACGGACAGGTGAGGTATCTCGGACTATCGCTCTTCCATACCAAGAATGGGGCGTATATCGGCAACATCCTTGCTACCGAGGAAGTCAAGCGCGAGATGATGGCTCGCTATGTATCGCTCGACCTGCTTGACAGGGTGAAGCAAGGGATTATAGAGCATGCACCACTAGCCGACTATCAGGGATGCTTCGGGGTGGATATGATGATTATAAAGGGCGAAGGAGAATGCCTCCTTCACCCTTGTGTAGAACTGAATCTGCGACGTACGATGGGCCACGTGGCACTGAGCCTGACACCTCGCAACGAGGACGAGGTAAAGGTGATGCGCATCGACTTTACAGACCACTATGAGTTGCATATCGACATGCTTAATAGATAAGCATGGATAAGAGATAAGCCACGATGGTTGATGTGAAGACGCTGATGAGTCCTGGCATCATAAACGAGTGGTTCAGCAGGTATTTGCCGATAACGGTTGTGCCCGAACGGTCGAAGTTGACCGTGGCGATGTCGCTGGGGTAGTTGGGAATGAAGAAGTAGCCGTAGACGGCAGGGAATACGCCCAGCAGTACTGGGCCAGGGATGCCAAGCTTATAGGCCAATGGCAACATGGCGACAACGACAGCTCCCTGGGAGTTGATAAGCACAGAAACCATGAAGAACACAAAGGCAATGCTCCAAGGATAGGCCTTCACAACACCTGCCAGCATGTCCTGCATCTCGTCCATGTAGTTAGAGAAATAGGTATCTGCCAGCCAGGCGATACCATAGATGGCGACGACGGCGACCATACCTGACTGCCAGACGGGACCTGCGACAGCCTTCTTGGGAGCAGCCTTACAGAAGATAATCATCAATGCTGCAGCAGAAATCATCACAATCTGGATGACGAGGTTCATCTTCAGGGCGATGGTACCTGTCTCTGTTAAACCAGTAGCGACAATGCCTGCTTTTGCGAGTGCTGCTGCAGAAACCTTCGTTCCGCCAACAATCATCACATCACCAGCACCTTTCACCACTTTCACCGCAGTATAAGAGGGTAACAGCTGGGGCAGGGCAGCGAACAGTACGATAACAGCCAGTGCACCAAGGAAGATGAATACGGCATTCTTGGCAGACTGTGGAATCTCCTTGTCAAGCGTGGTAGCTCCACCACCATATATATAGTCACGTTGTGCAGGGTCGGCAATCTTCTTCTGGAACTCTGGATCCTTGTCAAGGTCAAGACCGCGACGATAGGATGCCGTAGCTGCGGCCATCAGGCCACAGATACAGGCAGGAATGGAAATCATCAGCACGCGTGGAATGGTGATGTCGAAACCATTGGCGTTAGAAATACTGACGAAAGCCACAACGGCAGCAGCGATAGGTGAACACGTGATACCCACCTGCGAGGCGATACTGGCCACACCACAAGGACGCTCAGGACGGATGCCCTTCTTCAGTGCGATGTCGCAGATGATGGGCATGAGGGTATAGACTACATGGCCCGTTCCCACGAGGACGGTGAGGAAGAAGGTGGTCAGCGGGGCGAGGAAGGTGATGCGCTCGGGGTGCTTGCGCAACAACTTTTCGGCAATCTGGATGAGCCAGTCCATACCTCCGGAGGCTTGCATGATGCCTGCGCAGGTAACGGCGGCTATGATGATATAGATGACATCGGTAGGTGGTGTACCTGGTTTTAGTCCGAAACCGAAGATTAACAGGGCGAGGCCGATGCCGGAAATGGCACCCAGGGCCAGACTGCCAAAGCGGGAACCAACCCAGAGTGCTCCGAGCACAATCATGAGTTGTAGAATCATTAATAATGTCATGTCTTTTTAGGTATTTAGTAATTAGAAATTTTAATCTTCGTTGCAAATATAGGTAAAAGATTTGATAATTACAAGAAAAAGTGACAAAAAAAATAGCTGCAGTCGTTTTGACCACAGCTATTTATCTTAGAGGATTGAAGTCAGAACTTCCAACTCAAAAACTCTCTATGTCCATCGTTCAATCTCTTTTCTTGCAATAATTTAGAGGGGATAATCCTCAAAAGCATAGAGCACGGTAGAGAGATAGCGCTCACCCGTGTCGGGCAGCAATACTACCACCTTCTTACCCTTGTTCTCTGGGCGCTTGGCTACCTCGATAGCAGCATAGAGCGCAGCACCGGCAGAGATACCTACCAGCAGACCTTCTTGCTGAGCCACCTCACGACCAGTGCGGATAGCGTCGTCGTTCTCTACATCGAACACCTCGTCAATGACTGCTGCATCGTAGGTCTTGGGCACGAAACCTGCACCAATACCCTGAATCTTGTGAGGACCACTCTGTCCACCATTCAGCACGGGGCTAGACTTAGGCTCTACGGCGATAATCTTCACATCGGGATTCTGCTCCTTCAGATACTTACCCGTACCACTGATAGTACCACCCGTACCTACACCGCCAACAAAGATATCGACCTTACCATCGGTGTCGCGCCAAATCTCAGGACCAGTGGTGGCATAGTGCTTAGCAGGGTTGGCACCATTCTCAAACTGCTGCAGGATAACGCTGCCAGCAATCTGGTCGCGCAACTCTTCTGCCGCGCGGATGGCGCCTGGCATACCGTCTTTGCCAGGAGTAAGGCGTACCTCAGCACCATAGGCCTTAACGAGGTTTCTACGCTCTATACTCATGGTTTCGGGCATGGTAAGGATAAGATGGTAGCCCTTGACGGCAGATACCAGTGCCAGTCCTACGCCCGTATTACCACTGGTGGGCTCAATGATGGTAGCACCGGGCTTCAAGATGCCTTTCTTCTCGGCATCCTCAATCATTGCCAGTGCAATACGATCCTTTACGCTTCCGCCAGGATTGAAAAACTCTACTTTGGCTATCACTGGAGTCTCCAGTCCCTTAGCCTTAGAATATTTGTTGAGCTCCAGAAGTGGGGTGTTGCCGACGAGCTCAGTCAGCTGTTTTGCAATGTTTGCCATAATCTTATCCTTTTTTGTTATTACTATATTTTATATCAAAATCTGTGTTGGTTCTGAATCACGGTGCAAAGTTACGGTGTTTTTCGCAATCTACCAATAGCTACTATATGGCATTTTATATACCATACGTTTGGTATGCCCCCCTGAATTAGATGCGTATCTTGATACCGGCATTGGTGACGAAACCATCCAGCGGAGCGTAGATGTCACGCCACTCCGGGGCAGTGCGCGAACCCGTATAGATGCTGTCGAAACGTGTCTGCCTGCGGTCGGTAAAGTTCTCAAAATTAATGTATAAGGAGATATGCTTCCATATTTTCTCCACCATCAGTCCGCAGAGCCAATAGGAGCGTCCTTGGGTTCCGTCGCTCAACTGTTGAGGACTATAGTAGTAGGCCTCTAGTCCTACCTTCCACGAGTCTTCCTCTTCGTACATCAACACATTGTTGAGGCGATGACGAGGGGTTAGCGGATTCTCGCGATGTACTCCATTCTCTTCTACGCGCGTATAGGTATAGGTGTAACCGAAATAATAATGAAAGTTTCTCCACCCGAACTTCAGGTTGGTCTCCCATCCGCGTGTATCGATATGTCCACCAATGTTTCGCATCTGATAATAGCCATCGGCAGTGGGCTTCATGAGTAGCGGATGACTGAGACGGGTATAGAAGAAGAGCTGGTTAATGGAGCAACTAACCTGGTCGTTGAACAGGCCAGTGGTATAGTTTACGTCCCAGTTAGCTCCCCAGCTGCGCTCCAGTTGGTTGTGGTCCTTATCTATTGCCAGCACGCCCTGATAGGCTATGCGCTCACTCTCCTCGGTAAAGAGGGTGGGCTGCTTATAGCCGAGACCTCCTCCCAGTCGTGAACTCAACTTGTCGGTAGGCTTAAACAAGAACGAGAGGCGAGGCAATACGGCTGTACCATAGTCTGATACGTAGTCGGTGCGCAAGCCTGCCTCCATCGCCAGCCATGAGGTAAGGTCGATGTCGGTCTGTACAAAAGCTCCCAGCGTAGTCTGCGTATAGTCTCGCTCTTGGTTGGCAGCATGGTGCTCGTCGAAGCGGTCTGTCCACAGGTTCAGTCCTCCTACCCATTCAATGTTGTCGGCAGAATGAGCGTAGGAGAGTTCGCTGAACGAGGTCCACTGTGTACCACTAAAGGTATAGTTGGGCAGGGTGATGTCGCGATTATAATAGGTGGCACTCGCCTTGAGGTTCCACCTGTTGTCGGCATTCGGCAGGTGGTTGAAGTTGAGCTGCAGAGAGTGTCTTTGCGTCTTGTTGCGCTCAAAATAAGCGTGCTCGCTGTCGGTACTGCCTTGGATATAGTGCATATCGCCACCCAGACGATTCTCATACATGCTCTGTATGCCGATGTTGCCGTAGGTGTTGGGCGAGAGATATAGAAAGAGGCGAGGCGTAATATTCCAGCGCTTGTATTGCGGAATGGCTGAGAAGTCGATATCCGCTGGGTCGTAAGCACGACTGGTGTTATAGGTGGTGAAAACGGTGAGTCCCACCTTGCCATATCTCTCAGCATAGAATCCGCTGAGGTCCAGTCCGCCTGCTGTGGTACCATTTACTTGGAAGGTGAGCTCGCGCTGATTGCCAGGCGTCTTAGAAATCAGATTGATGAGTCCGGCAATAGCTCCACCACCATATAGTGTGGACGATGAGCCCTTGATAACCTCCACTTGGCGCAGGTCGAGGGGTGGCGTCTGTAGTAGTCCCAGTCCACTGGCTGCTCCGGGAAATGCAGGCATTCCGTCTTTCAGAATCTGCGTGTAGCGTCCGTCGAGTCCTTGAATACGGATAAGCGAGTTGCCCGATGTGGCTGAGGTCTGTTGCGTCATAATACCCGTAGTCTCGCTGAGCATAATCCTGATGTCGCTGGGGCGCATCACTCCTTTCTCTTCAATCTCTTCGCCCGACAGCAACTCTACACGGGTGGGCAGGCGACGTATGGTGCGGGTCCCACGCGTAGATACTACCACCTCGTTCAGTTCTCCAGCCTCCTTTTCATATATCGTATCTTCTGGTTCTTCTGTTTGTGCATATACAGAAGTAGCGCTTGCCATGCATGCAGCAAGCAATATCGTCTTAAATGTCATGTGTTATTTTTGTAATAATGTGAAACATAGCCACGCGAATAATGGTATCCACGTGTTCTTATTCAATAAAATATATAGGTGTTGAGGCTATGCTTCTGGAGGCGCATTCTCTTGGCGAACAAACGCATGAGCTCTACGCATCAGGTAGATAAAATGACGCTTGTTCACAGCCTGTGACATAGGCTGAGGGTCTATCTGTGGACTAGAGAAGTAGCTGACACTATGCAGACTGGTGCATGAGCAGAAAGGAGTGCACAACTCAAACCCGTTGTCGTCGCCATGCTCCTGACCTTGTGCTACTGTCTGCTCCGTCTGACTGGCGATATGGTCGTGGTTCTTCTCGTCGCAATGACAGGGCATCACGACGGCAACCAGTACATAGATGGCAAGTAACAGCGTCAGTATCTTTCTCATTAAAAACTCTTTATATATAGAATTCAGATGAATCTACAAGTCCAGCACGTAGCGCATATTTGATGACCTCGTGGGCCGTGTTCACCTTCAGCTTGCGGAAGATGTTCTTGCGGTGAGTGGTAACCGTATGTATGCTAGAGAAGCGTTCGGCAGCAATCTCTTTGGTGGTCTTTCCTTGTGCTATCGCTTTCACTATCTCTATCTCGGTATTGGTCAGCAGGTCGGGCTTCTCTTCTTCCTGTTGCTGACTGATAATCGTGTCGAGCGCACGCTGACTAAGATAGCGACTATTGCGCTGAGTAGCCTGTAGCGCTTCACGAATCTCACTCATAGGACCGTCTTTATAGACGATGCTAAACTGATGAGAGGTGTATGCCACCCGGCGCACAAACTGGGGAGTGAGATCATCGCTGATAAGCACCCATTGTGATTCAGGAAAACGCTCTGCTATAATCAGAAGCTGCTCCTCGTCGGTAAAGTCATACAATCTAAAATCAAGCAGCACCACAGCGTTCTTGTCCTCTTTGAGTTGAGCCACAAGTCCTGCTTTGTCGAATGCCTTAGTCACCTTTTTATCTTCATCGTTCTGAAGCAGGCTTTCTAGTGCAAAACGCGTCAGTTCCTGATTGTCTGCAATGATATATCTTCTCATACGTGTTGGTTTTTGTGGGGGCGAAGGTACGAAAAATAATGCAATCTGCCAAATCTTTGGAGAGATTTGGCAGATTAGAATAGTATATTTTTGTTTTTGTGTGGTTAAATCTTATCTAATGCTTGTTTCAGGTCGTCGATGATGTCGTCGATATGCTCCGTACCGATGCTGAGGCGCACGGTGGCAGGCGTAATATGCTGCTCAGCCAACTCCTCTGGTGAGAGCTGTGAGTGGGTGGTGGTGTAGGGGTGAATCACCAGACTCTTTACATCAGCCACATTAGCCAACAGAGAGAAGATTTGCAGGGCATCGATAAACTTCCAAGCTTCTTCCTGTCCACCCTTAATCTCAAAGGTGAAGATGCTAGCACCACCATTGGGGAAATACTTCTGATAGAGCTGGTGGTCGTGATGGCTGGGAAGGGCAGGGTGGTTGACCTTAGCTACCTTGGGATGCTTGCTGAGGAAATCTACCACCTTCAGCGCATTCTCTACATGGCGCTCTACACGCAGGCTCAGCGTCTCTACACCCTGTAGCAGGATGAAGGCATTGAAGGGTGAGATGGCAGCACCAGTATCGCGCAATAACACGGCACGAATGCGGGTGACATAAGCTGCAGCACCTACTGCGTCGGCAAACACGATACCATGATATGATGGGTCTGGCTTAGCAAGGGTAGGGAACTTGTCGGCATTCTTTTTCCAATCAAACTTACCACCGTCAACGATGACGCCACCCAACGAGGTACCATGACCGCCGAGGAACTTGGTGGCAGAGTGAACGACAATGTCTGCACCATGCTCCAGAGGGCGAATCAGGTAGGGCGTGCCGAAGGTGTTGTCAACGATGAACGGTATACCATGTTGATGGGCTATGGCTGCTACACCTTCCAAGTCGAGCACGTCCGAGTTAGGGTTGCCAAAGGTCTCGGCATATATAACTTTTGTGTTGGGTTGGATAGCGGCCTCCAGGGCAGCGAGGTCGTTAACGTTGATAATGGTATTGGTGATGCCCTGAGTGGCTAAGGTATGGGTAATCAAATTATAGGAACCACCATACAGGTTGTCGGCAGCAACGATATGGTCGCCAGCCTGTACGATATTCTGCAAGGCGTAGGTGATGGCAGCAGCACCCGAAGCTACTGCCAATCCTGCTACACCACCTTCGAGTGCAGCCACGCGATCTTCGAATACGCCCTGTGTAGAATTAGTGAGTCTTCCATATATATTACCAGCATCGCGCAGACCGAAACGGTCGGCAGCATGCTGGGAGTTGCGGAATACGTATGAGGTGGTCTGGTAGATGGGCACCGCACGAGCGTCGGTTGCGGGGTCAGCCTGTTCTTGTCCTACGTGCAGTTGCAGTGTCTCAAAGCGATAGTTCTTGTCTTGTGCCATAATCTTATCCTTTCTTTATATTTAATGAATAATGTTTTTACTGACAGGTGAGAGGTCTTCTGTGTGTGGCCTCTTCCTTGATGTTTTTGACACTGCAAAGGTACGGCGTTTAGAATTATCCACCAAATTTCTTTTGATATTCAGAAGATAACACTGTGTGACATGTTTTATATAAACGATATTTCTAAAACTGCCTATTTTTATCGCTCTTCATAGAATATTATTCTGTATAACCCATCTTTTCCCCTGAAAAACAGGGGAAATGCGCCTATTCCTTAATAATTTTAGAGGCAAACTGGATGCCCACCCATCCGCTAATAAGTATGGTACATATAATAAGGAGTAAGCACCAAGGACTGGCATACACCATCAACCCTTTGGCATAGTCTACGCCCAACTCTTCTGCAGCTCCGTCGTAATACCATTGGGTGCGTGTCCACAAAGGCAGCGTCCATGCGATGATACCTACGGGTAAAAGAGGATAAGCCAGCGTCATGCCCTTTTGCGTGGTGTTGCCCACGAATTGGCGTACTACATCAGAGGCGATACCTGTAGCCATCATCAACAGTGATTCCTGCCATTCAAATTCGCCCATAGCCAGCAGTATGAGGGCAAGCACCAGAGAGAGTAGGGTGGCAACACCAAACTTCTGCCATCTGCTGGCAATCCAATAATAAGAGAAGGCAGCCAGTAGTGCTGCAATAATTGGAAAGAGTACCCAGGCTGATGGAGCCAAGAAGCCTAAGAACGCTGTAGCAATAACGGTAACGGCATACAGAATGGTGAAACCTGCCATTCCCCAATAATTCATTTTCTTCATAGTTTTACTGTTTTTTGTTGAATGAATGTAAAAATTTCAGGGTGCAAAATTACGTAAATAATCTCACGGGCGCAATACTCAAAAAGAGGTGTTTTGTTATCTCCCTGTCCTGCGCTTCTACTTACTCGCGATTAGCAATAAATGGGTATTGCGGAAAATAATAATTTTTAGGTATTGTATGTGACAAAATTACTCCGTACCTTTGCAGCGTGAAAATTAATTAAAACATGACACGGAACAGTATAATACATAATATAAAACGTTCAGTAAAGAGGACCTGTGTAAGTACAGGTCCTCTTTTTTTTCTGAACAAATTGGAATATTGTTCGTTTTTAAATAATACATTATGCAAATAAAAAAAGAATACACGCGCGAACAGATTATTATCGTAGCCAAGAGAATATTTCTCAAGAAAGGATTCTCTAAAACTTCTATGCGCGATATTGCCAAAGGAGCAGGTATTGGCGTTAGTAATCTCTATAACTATTTTGTCAGTAAAGACGAACTGTTTCGTCATATCGTGATGCCCCTGATGATGGAGCTGGAAAAGATGATGCTTGAACATCACGACCTGCGCGATCAGGAGCAGTTCCGACGCTATGCCAGTGGGGAGAGCGACGAGTTGCTGATAGAGCATGTACAATCTTATATGCGACTGATAAGCAACTATCGCGACGAACTGAAACTCATCTTGTATCAGGCACAAGGTTCTTCGCTCGAAACATTTATCGACGAATATACTGAGCGGTGTACGCAACAGGTATTGCAGTTTATGAATGTGTTTAAGAGTCGCTATCCCAACTATTGCGCCATTCACACCACGTTTACCTATCATATTCATCTGGTATGGATGTTCAACTTTATCTCGGAAGTGATTAAGCATCAGCTAGATCCGCAGGAGTTGAAGAATGCCATAGAAGACTATATCCAGTTTGAGTTTGCCGGATGGAGGGCGGTGATGAATAAGCATTGAAAGAAAACGCAAACACTGAATATTAATAATTGAAAAGAAATGAAGATTGAAAGGATTAATGAGTTGTTTGGAAAGTTTGCCGAACAACTGCTGAAAGTACGCTGGTGGACACTCGGCGCTTTCACACTCGTGATTGTTTTGTCGGTAGTAGGTATGAAACGCATGGTGAAGGAGACATCTTTTGATGACTATTTCATCGAAGACGACCCCATGCTGGTAAAGACCGAAGAGTTTAAGTCGCACTTTGGCAACGACTACTATGTGGGTGTGCTTACGCAATGTGACAACCATTTTACGCAGGAGCATCTCACCACTCTGCGACAGCTCTCTAACGAACTGCTCGACAGTCTCTCGTATGCCGACAAGGTGACTTCGCTCACCGATATCGAGTTTATGGTGGGTAGTGACGACGGTATGACCATCGAGCAGATTGTACCCGACGAGATTCCTGCTGATGGTACGCCAGCGATGGATAGTATCAAGGCCAGAGCATACAGCAAACCTCAGGTGGCTAAGAAACTGATTTCCAAGAAGGGCGACCTCTCGTGGATTATGGTGAAGTTGCGCGCCTTTCCTAAAGACAGTGTGTGGAAGAAGACGAGTACGGTGGCTCCCGACATCATTACTGGTGAGGAGGTGGAGCATATCATCAAGAAACCACAATATGCCTCGCTGCATCCCAAAGGTACGGGTATGCCTTATGTCACCCATTGTAAGACCGTATATATAGGTAAGGAGATGAGTAGACTGATGATGATTGCCACACTGATATGTATGGTGGTGATGCTCTGCATGACGCGCTCTCTGCGTGGTGTGGTAGCACCAATCATCTCAGTGGTTGGCGGACTGTTTATCACCTATGGCATTGCGGGCTTCACTGGTATGTATGTGGATTCTACGGTATTGATGATTCCTACCATCCTATCGTTTGCCGTAGCCATTGCTTACAATATCCACATTTTCTCCTATTTCCGCGGACGCATGCGCATTCATGGCGAGCGCCGTAAGGCTATCGTAGAAACGCTGAAAGAGATAGGTTGGTCGGTATTCTTCTGTGGTTTCACCACGCTGGTATCTCTGCTCTCTTTCTTGGTTATTCCTATCCGCCCGATGCACTGTGTGGGTATCATCAGTTCTATGAGCGTATTGTTTGTACTGCTCACCTCACTGATAGTCACTCCCGTATTGCTGTCGTTTGGTAAGAATAAGCGTCCTGTTGAAGGCTTCACAGAGGATAGCGACACCAAATGGACCAAGGCGATGGTGACACTCAGCGATAAGGTGCTGCGCAATCCGAAGAAGATAGGCTGGTCGTTCCTCGTAATTTGCATCCTGCTCTGCATAGGCCTGTGGAAGATAGAAGCAGCCTTTGATATCGAGCGTACGATGGGAACTAATGTTGACTATGTAAAAGAGGTGATGGATGTAGGTCGCTCAGAGTTGGGCTCTCTCTATTCTTACGACTTGATAGTAGAATTTGCTAATGATGACGAAGCCAAGGAGCCCGACAACCTGAAGCATCTGGACGAGTTGCAGCAGAAGGTAAACCATTACGACCTTACCAAGCGTACCACCTCGATACTCGATATTCTGAAAGACCTCAACCAGACACTGAACAATGGCGATACCACCTTCTATAGCATCCCTAACACTGAGGAAGAGGTGGCGCAGATGATATTGCTGTATGAGAATGCGGGTGGTACGGAGTCTGAATACTGGGTTGACTACGACTATCGTCGTCTACGCCTGATGGTAGAGATTTCCGACTTCAACTCTGCTCAGGTAGAGCGTGAGTTGGCAGTGATACAATCCGATGCCGAACAGCTGTTCCCTCATGCCAAGATTACGGTGGTGGGCAATATCCCTCAGTATGTCACCATGATGCAGTATTTGGTTAGAGGACAGATGTTATCCTTTGTCATCTCAATCCTGATTATCGGTGTTATCCTGATGATAGCCTTCCAGAGCATTCGTGTGGGACTGATAGGACTGATACCTAACATGATGCCTGCCATCTTCGTGGGTGGTTATATGGGATGGATGGGTATTCCGCTCGACATGATGACAGCCACATTGTTGCCTATGATGCTGGGTATGGCGGTAGATGATACCATCCACTTTATCAACCACTCTAAGCTGGAGTACGACCGCACCCAGAATTATCAGACGGCTATCCGTCGCACCTTCCGTGTGGTGGGTGTAGCCATCGTCATCACATCTATCATCACCTCTGCCGTGTTTGCCAGCTTCTGCTCATCGGCCTGCATCATGTGTCTCAACTTCGGACTCATGGCCATCATCGGTATCCTCTCAGCTTTGGCTGCCGACCTACTGGTAACTCCGATACTCGTGAATAAATGTAAAGTGTTTGGAAAAAATAAGAAATAAGTGATGAAGAGAGAAACAAATCATAGTATAAACAATAAAAACAACAACGATATGAAAAAGATTTTGATGATAATAGCTTTGTTTGGGTCAATGTTCAATGGTCAATGCTCAATGGTCAATGCTCAAAAGCTCTCGGGGCGTGACGTGATACAAAAGGTGAAAGACCGTCCTGATGGCGACACACGTTATGCCGAACTCGAACTCACACTACGCAAGAAGAACGGCACCACACGTCAGCGCAAAGTTACCTCGTGGGCAATGGACGAGGGCAAGGACACCAAGAAAATGATGTTTTTTACTTACCCTGGCGATGTCAAGGGTACGGGATTCCTCACGTGGGATTACGACCAGATAGGTAAGGAGGATGCTAAATGGCTCTTCCTGCCTGCCATGAAGAAGACACGACGCATCAGTGGCTCATCCTCTAAGACCGACTACTTTATGGGTACCGACTTTACTTACGACGATATGGGCTCGCGCCATGTAGATGAAGATAATCATAAGCTGTTGCGCGAAGAAGTAAAGAACGGACATAAGTGCTGGGTGGTAGAGTCTGTACCTGTTGACAAGCACGAGATATATAGTCGTAAGGTGTCGTGGATACGTCAAGACTGTCTGGTGGCAGCCTATGTGGAATATTACGACAAGCTCAACAAGCTGCATCGCGTGCTCAATATCAATGACGTAAAGAAGATACAAGGCTTCTGGACTATTCAGAAGATGGAGATGAAAAACGTACAGACTGAGCACAGTACACTGATTGTGGTTAAGAATACCCAATACGATGTAAAGATTGACAAGTCGCTCTTTACGGTGGCTAAACTAGAAAAAGGCTTATGAAATCTATATTTTTTTCTGTAATTGTTCTAGCATTGTGTGCTCTTCCTCATCCTGCCTTAGCGCAGGATGAGGATTCTCTCCGTATCAGTGTGAAGGGCTTTGTTGATACCTATCATGCGCTGCGCCTAGAGCGTCCTAACGACTGGATGTCGTCTCGCACCCGAGTGCGTGGCGAACTTACCCTTGAGCGCGGCAATGTGGGTGCATACGTTTCAGCCAATCTCGTGCATAATGCCATCTTGAAAGACCGCTCTGGTCTGCAGCTTCGCGAGGCCTACGCCTACTATTCCGACCAGCATTGGGATTTGCGTGCCGGTAGGCAGATTATTGCTTGGGGCGTGGCTGATGCCTTGCGCCTCACCGACATCATCTCACCCATGGACTATACCGAGTTCTTGGCACAAGACTATGATGATATCCGCATCCCCGTGGGTGCTCTCCGCTTGCGTTATTCTCGTGAGAAGTGGAGCTTTGAGGCTGTTGCCATTCCCGTCAGTAGCTTCTTCGAGTTGCCCACCGACAACGATAATCCCTGGTCTATAGGTTCGTTGCCCATTGGCGCTGAGCCCGGTCGTAAGGTATATAATATGGAGTATGGTGGTCGCCTCTCGTTCTTCCTCAGTGGCATCGACTTCTCGCTGTCTGCCCTGCATACGTGGAACAAGCAGACCGTCATTATTGATGGAGTAGGAGCATATCGCCGCATGACCATGCTGGGCGCCGACTGTTCCATTCCTCTCGGACAGTTTGTTGTTAGGGGTGAGGTGGCAGAATATCTGGACGAGGCCCAGAGCCTGCCCTCCACTCGTGCCGCATCCTCCAACGCCCTGATAGGTATCGATTGGTATGCCGGCAACGACTGGTCGCTCTCTGCACAATACGCCCATAAATACGTAGCTAGTGGCGACCACCGCAATACCGGTCTTGCCACCTTCCGTCTCTCCAAGGATTTGCTTCATAACACCCTTGCCCTGCAGACCTTTGCCTATATCGATGTCACCAATGGCGGCATCTACAATCGTCTTAGTGCCGACTACGCTCTCAACGACCAGTTACATGCCATGCTCGGTTTTGACTATTTCCATGCCGACAAAGGCATCTTCAGTGTCTATAAGAAAAACTCTGAACTCTTCGTAAAACTAAAATACAGTTTTTGATAGGATTTGAGTGGCGATAGTTTGACGGCATAATTCGAGGAGTTTGACAGCATAATTCAAGGAGAATTTACGCATAATTCTCCTTGAATTTAAGTATAATACTCTTGGTTTCTCAAATATCAGTTATAGTCATCTCAGAATTTTTACGCATAAACTATTTGGAATTCTGAAAAATTGTTTGTACTTTTGCCACGTTTTTATAAACTATCAGATGAACTAAAACAATGCTAATTAACCTAATAGATAAGGACACGATAGATGCTCTTGCTATGGGAAGTCGTCAGGCTTTCCAGCAGGTTTTTAGCGTTTTCTACCCCAAGGTTCATGCCTTTGCACTGGGTTTTATAAAGAATGAAGCGGATGCCGACGATATTGCACAAATGGTGTTTATCAACCTGTGGACTAAGCGCGAGAAACTACAGGGGGTGGAGAATTTGGATGGCTATATCTATACCATTGCCAAGCATACGGTGCTGAATTTTATCGCATCGCGTAGGGTGACGATAGATATTGACAGCATAGCTGAACCGATTACTGCTGGGGCATCGCCTCAGGAGCAGATAGAGGCCAGCGACATGAAGTTGCTGATAGACATGATTGTAGCGAATATGCCGCCACAACGACAGACCATCTATAGGATGAGTAGAGAGCAGGGACTTAACAACGACGCCATAGCCGAAAAGCTGGGATTACAGAAGAAAACAGTGGAGAACCATCTGAATTTGGCATTGGGCGATATACGCAAAATGCTAAAAATACTTATTTTATTGTTGTTGGGTTGGGGATAACACGATTTTGAATTGTCTTAATTATATAAAAAGGTATAGAATGAGCAGATATATACAACAAATCGTCAGATATTTCTTCCACCATGAGGTGAAGGACGAAATAGCCACAAGAGTGCAACAGCGTATTGTGCTCGGTGGTAATGATGCCGACGACGCATTCCGCGAGATATGGGCAGAGTGTGGCGAGGCTTCGGCTGATGAGGCAAAGACCGAAGAGGCTTTTGCTAAGATATCGTCTGCTGTGTTTGGCAGTAAGCCAAGGGAGGTGCGCTTTCCCTGGCTGAAGATGGCTGCGATGTGGGTGGCTCCTATCATCATGGTGAGTGCTGCAGCCTACTTCTATATCTCTGCTAGCGAGAAGGCTAAGCTATACTCGGAGGTGGTGTTTATGCATAAGTTTACGGCTTATGGCGAGCGTAGCAAGGTGGTATTGCCCGATAGTTCAGTAGTATGGCTGAATGGTGGTAGCTCGCTGATATATCCCTCTCGCTTTGTTTCTGCCGAGCGTAACGTATGTCTTACAGGTGAGGCTTTTTTCGAGGTGAAGAAGGATGCCAGCAGACCGTTTACGGTGGATGTGAACAAGATGAAACTGAAGGTGTTGGGAACAACCTTCAACGTATTCTCATATCCTGATAATCCGCAAGTTACTGCTACGTTGGAGACGGGTAGGCTAGAGGTGAGCGTAGCTGATCAGAAGAAACCTTATCTGCTAGAGCCTAACGACCAGCTGGTGATGGATACGGAGACTGGACTGGTAGAGATGCATCGTGTGAATGCTGCCGACTATTCGGTATGGCGAGTGCCAGCCATGTATTTTGAAGAGACTAAGCTGATATATGCACTACAACAGATAGAACGTGCCTATAACGTCAAGATACACTTACAAAACAGCAGATTTAATAACCAGACCATACGTGCACACTTTAATGCCGACGATACGATAGAGAGCATTATGGGTGTATTGAAAATGCTGATACCACAGCTGAACTACGAGATTGACGGCAATGATATCTTTATTAAATAATTAATTTTAAAACTTTTTAACCTTGCCCGTTTGGGTGTAGGATGGGTTTCTGATTGTCTTAAGTGTACATTCAACTATTAATTATTTAATCGTATCAAATTTAACCTAAAATGAAAGAAAGAAGAAACCGTATTCTAAAGACGGCTGCCATTATGTTGATTGCTGGCTGCCTTTCTCTTCAGGCGCAGAATGTATCGTTTAACAACGAACGTACAACGCTGAAAAAGGCTTTCGAGAAAATGGAATCTGTAAGCAACTACAAGATTGCCTACAATGCCTCGAAGCTGAACGTAAACAAACAGGTGCTACTAAACCAAAAGAACAAGACAGTGCCTCAGGTGATGGAAGAATTGCTGAAGGACACTGACTACACTTTCGAGGTGAAGGGTAACCAGATTGTAATCGTAGCCAAGAAGCAGGAGAAACAAGACAAGAACACGCAGAAACAAAAGGTAAAGGGTGTTGTTACCGATCAAAATGGAGAGTTTGTGATTGGTGCTAGTGTGGGCGAAAAAGGAACAACAAACGGAACTGTAACTGACGTTAATGGACACTTTGAACTTAATGTAACTAAAGGAAGCACTATCCAAATTAGCTATGTAGGCTGCTTGACACAGTATGTGAAGGTTGGTAATAATAGCGAGATTAATGTTATACTGAAAGACGATTTGCAAAACCTCGATGAGATTGTGGTTGTGGGCTACGGACAAATGAAGAAGAGCGACCTGACAGGTGCTGTGTCATCGGTGGCCGTTGACCACGATAAAGCTGTATATGATAGCGGTATAGACCATTTGCTTCAGGGTAATGCTCCTGGTGTATATGTGAATGGTGGTGACTCGCAATTGGGTGGATTGTCCAATGTGCGTATTCGTGGTACATCGACTCTTAATGGAAACAAAGAGCCTCTTTATGTTATTGATGGTATCATCATGAACGATGCAACCGAGGATGTAGGCAATCCTAATAGTGGTGGCGGTACGGGTAGTGACCCAGTACAGACCACACAGAGTGGACTAACTGGAATCAACCCGCAAGATATACAAAGCATC
The DNA here is from genome assembly GCA_900199555.1 of Prevotellaceae bacterium MN60. GTDB lineage: Bacteria > Bacteroidota > Bacteroidia > Bacteroidales > Bacteroidaceae > Prevotella. Next base: position 14,107 of record FZQZ01000002.1, on the reverse strand, counting down.
GAAATCTTAAAGGATGCTTCTGCTACTGCCATCTATGGCTCACGTGCATCAAATGGTGTTGTACTTATTACAACCAAAGAGGGTAGAAATGGTAAAGCCAAAATTAATCTCTCAACAGGTATCTCGTTTGACAAGGCAAGCAAGCATATCAGTGTGCTTAACGCAGAAGAATATATTGCCTACAGAAATGAGAAAGCAGAAGAGGAGGGAGCCTACAGCGCTGATTTCCACCCCGTGAATCGTGACTGGCAGAAAGAACTGTTCCATACATCAACCACTCAGTCGTATCGACTCTCAGTAAACGGAGGTAACGACAAGTCTAACTATTACGTTGCTGGAGGTTATCTTGACAGTGATGGTATCATCCGTAATACGGGTTTGAATCAGGCAGACTTACGTGTGAACTATAAATATAAACTGAACAAGAATCTGTCGCTTAAGGGAACTTTTAGCATGATGCGCCGTGTGAATGATATGACTGCCGGAACCGATGGACAGGGTAATCAGCGCACTAGTCTGACAAGACATGCTATCCTTGCAAAGCCTTTTGCAGAACTCGATCCCGAGGATAATAACGACAAGGATAACGATTTGCAACTTACACCAACCAACTGGTTGACTGACTACAAAGACCACTCGGAAGAGAATCGTACAATGGCATCGATAAGTTTCGACTATAAGATTATTAAGGGGTTGACTTTCCACTTGATGGGGTCGTACGATACTCGTGACAAGACTCGTTCACGCTGGTATGGCACTGGTGTATATACTGGTATGAAGGTGAATGGACAATTAGGCTATAGTGAATTGCGTAGCATTAAGAAAGGTTTGGAGGCATTACTATACTATGATTATACGTTGAACCAAGTGCATCACTTGTCAGGTACTGCTGGTATTACCTACGAACGCCGCGATGCCAACCGCTATGGTATGTTGGGTGAGGACTTTTCTATCATGAGTCTAGGTATCGACGGAATTGCCTATGCCAACAAGACTTATACCAACTCTCACTCATTGACCAACGAGACAACGGCCTCAACTCTGCTGAGAGTAAACTATAACTATTTGGATCGCTACTTGGTAACTCTTACTGGTCGTGTTGATGGTTCAAGCAAATTCCAGAAAGGCAACCGTTATAGTTTCTTCCCATCAGTTGCATTGGCATGGCGCGTTAACCAAGAGAACTTCCTGAAAGATAGCAAGTGGGTTAGCAACCTGAAACTGCGCTTAGGATGGGGTATGACAGGTAACCAAAGTATTTCTTCATATGCTACACAATATACTTATGGCTGTGTAGAATATTCTACTGGCTCTGGAAGTAATCAGGTCGGTCTTGCACCCACTAAGATTGCAAATCCTGATTTGAAATGGGAGGCCACTACACAGTTTAATGCAGGTATCGACTTTGGTATATTAAAGAATCGACTCACATTGAGCATTGATGCCTATCACAAGGAAACAAATGATATCCTGCAGTCGATGAATACAGCTGTTTCTACTGGCTACAGTTCTATCTATGTTAATTGTGGCTCAATTCAGAATAATGGTATTGAGGCAGCTATCAATGCTGTACCCATAAGCACCAAGAATTTTACATGGACCATTGGCGCTAACATATCTCATAATAAAAACCGCATTACAGATCTCGGACTTCCTGAAACCAAGTATGGCACTGAGTATTATCAGGCATATTATGGTACTAATCTGTCATACTATGCATCGGCTGCTTTCCCTGTAAACATCTTTATTAAGGGTAAGCCCATCGGATTGTTCTGGGGATACAAGACTAATGGTATATTACAGAGTGATGAGGCTGCCAACGGCCTAGTATATAATGGCAACGAGCTGAAAGCTGGTGATATCGCCTATATCGATACCAACGAAGATGGCATCATTAATACCGAAGACCGTGTGATTTTGGGAGATCCTAATCCTGACTTCACCTTTGGTTTCAACACAAGCTTTACTTATAAAGATTTTACACTGACTGCCCAATTCCACGGCTCTGTAGGCAATGAAGTGGTTAATGCAAATAAACTCGACAACACCAATACCTATTATGATTATAATATCCTGACAGAGGCCTACTATCAGGCTTGGCGTCCAGATCAGCCCAGCACCACATATCCGCGAATTGGTGTTCCCTTAAGTGAACTTACCGATCGTTTAGTAGAGGACGGCAGCTTCTTGCGCTTAGGCAGTTTGAGCTTAACATGGAATGTACCTGTAAAGCAATTTAAGGTAATTAATGCTTTGCAACTTACGCTAACCGGTCGTAACCTGTTTACTATTACTAACTATACAGGTTATAATCCCGACATCAATAGCTTCTCTAACGATCCGAAGCGTATTGGTATCGACTATGGTAGTGCACCTATCACTCGCTCGTATAGTTGTACACTCAATGTTACTTTCTAAAAAACATAAGGCTAACAAAAACTTAAAGCAGATAAAAATGAAAAAGACTATTATATATTCTTTGGGATTAGTTGGGACAATGGCACTTGTATCGTGCAATTCTTTATTGGAAGAGAATACCGACTCCTTTCCCTCTGCCTCAGTAATATATTCTAATGACAAAGGTGTTGAGGCTGCACTGACAGGATGTTATAGTGAGTTGTTAAGCTATAATGTATTTCAATCTGACTATCATACTATTTTCTGTACCGCTGGTGGTACTATGAACAATACCAGTTCGTCTTACAACGACTCTAAAGCTCAGCGTATAGAACCTGATAATAAGTATCTTGGACGCCACTTTAAGTCGTGCTATCGCGTCATTGCCAACTGTAACGACCTGCTGGCCAAGATTGATGGCAGCGGAGCCTCTGATGCACTGAAAACACGTGCTAAGGGTGAGGCACACTTGCTGAGAGGTATGATTTACTTTAATCTGGTACGTGCCTTTGGTGGTGTACCCCTTCGTATTTCTCCTATCACCAGCAATAGTCTGGATATGCCTCGTGCTTCGGTAGAGGATACTTATAAGCAGATTATTGCAGACTTGGAAGAGGCTGCCAATCTGATGCCTGAGGTGAATCCTGTTGATGGACGTCCTAGCCGTCTTGCTGCTCATGCTCTATTGGGAAAAGTTTATCTGACATTGGCAGGAAATCAAGAGAATTCTCCCTATTGGCAAAAATGTATTGACGAGTGTATGCTGGTTTATAATAAGTATCAGTTAGTGCCCTTGCAAACATTATATAATCCACAAAACCGCAATACTGCCGAGTCGATTATTGAAATACAATTCTCTGATATCAACGGTAGTACCTGGACTCAGGGTGTGGCCCCCGATGTGAGCGACTTTACACCTAATTCTTCGAGCAACCCTTATGGTCGCTATCGCCCAACAAAATATATCTTCGACACTTGGCGTAATCAGTATCCTGATGACCCACGCATTAAAGAAGGTATCATTTACGACTTTTACACCAAGAATGGCGGCAAGGATACTGTGACAATATGTCCTGCTTATACAAGTGAAAAGGGTAGTAGTCGTATGTGGCCATATCTCAAGAAGTTTCTTGATACCCGATATGTGGCACAATACACTAATCAGAACTTTATCTACTTGCGCTATGCCGATGTACTGCTGATGTTGGCTGAGGCTACTAACGAAGTAAGTGGTCCAGACATGGCTTATCAGTATGTAAACGAAGTGTTGGCTCGCGCTCGCAATAGTGCTGAACCTGCTGCAGAACAACCTGCAGACTGGAGTGGCATGACCAAAGAGGAATTCCGCCATCGCATTATGTATGAGCGCTTCTATGAATTGCTGGGCGAAGAGACAGAATATTTTGATATGCGTCGTCGCGGTTACCAGTTTATGCTTGACTATTGGACTGCTCATAATAATCATCCTGCTAATTGCCAGAATCCTTCATCAACAAAGTATAAGGAGAATTGGTTCGTGTGTACAACAGAGATGGCTCAGCGTGCTATGCTACTGCCATTCCCAACACTCGAGATTAACTCGAACAATGCAATTACGGATGAAGATCAGAATCCAGGATATTAAATTTTGTTAGATGTTGTTTTCAGGTGAGGGGCGCGGATGCGTGAGTGTCCGTGTCCCTCCTAATTATTTATAAGATGAAAAAGATAATTATATTATTTGTTTTTACGCTGCTCAATATGACGACTGTGTTGGGGCAGCGACTCTCTCCAAGTAATCTGTTGAAGTCTGACCCTCGCAGGGCATACGGTACAGACTATCCTTACAAACAGACTGCCGATGTAAAACTGACGGCTGCACCAAAAGGCTATCAGCCTTTTTATATCAGTCACTATGCACGTCATGGTTCGCGGTATTATTGGAGCAGTAGCCTGTATGAAGAATTGGATACACTACTCACAGTGGCTCATGATAAACATCTTTTGACGCCTGCTGGTGAGGAGTTCTGCCAAAAGTTTATGGCTGCAAAGAATGAGTTGCAGACGGGTGTTAGTGAATTGACAGAACTGGGTTGGCAACAGCATCAGGGTATTGCGCGTACAATGTATAACAATTTCCCTGAAGTATTTCAAAATGGAGGTAATGTGTTAGCCATATCTTCACTCGTTGGACGCTGTGTTATCAGTATGGCTGCTTTCTGTCAGGAGTTGGTGCAGTGTAATCCTAAGATTGAAATCCGTGAACAATCATCACGCTTTACATTAGACGGAGTGGTGCCTACCGACGGACAGAATCCCGTGAAGCACAACTATCCAAAGGATTTGAAGCCTCGCTATGAACAGCATCGCGACTTATTCAAAGAGAAGAAAGATATCCGTAAGCAACTATTGAATCGTGTGTTTACAAGTACCGATGGTCTGCCAGGTAAGAAGCATCATATTGGCAGCAATCTGATTCATCTATATACCTCACTTCCCAGCATCAATCATGAAGGTATGATGGGTAACCTGCTGACAGATCAGGAGATTGCCGACGGATGGGAGAGCGACAACTTGGGAACATACTCATGGGTGTTCGGTCCGCAATATCAGATGATTCCCATCCTACAGGATATCATCAAAAAAGCCGCTGCCGCCATTGATGGCAGTAGCGACCGTATTGCTGATTTACGCTTTGGTCATGATACCTGTATTGGTCCGCTTACCGTATTGATGGGTATCAATGGAGCCGATCGCGACCCAGAAGATCCTAACGAAGTGAAGAACTGCTATCAGAGTTGGGAGACTTGCAAGGCAAGCAACATACAGCTGATATTCTATCGTAGTACATCGGCAAAGGATGATGTTCTGGTGAAATGCCTGATGAATGGAGAAGAGGCTACGCTGCCTGTACCCACCACCAGTTATCCTTATTATCGTTGGAGCGATTTCCTGCAGTTCTATAATGAGCGCTGTGCTGCAGCAGCCCAATTCTAAAGTCTTGGGCGTCTTCTTATGTTCTATCAGACTATTTTGATAACAAGTATTTCTTGAAGTCGCTGAAGTCTTTAGACATGGGGACGCTCTGTTTTTTGCCATTCATGAAGGCTTGCAGGCGCTCGGGAATGGGAATGTCGATGCCGAGGATGTCGTCAACCTTCTCCTTGAATTTTGCTGGATGAGCTGTCTCGCAGAAAATGCCTACCTCGCCAGGGCGCAATCCTTCTTTCAAGGCACGATAGCCACAGGCTCCGTGAGGGTCGAGGATGTAGCCTGTATCCTTATAACACTGGCGCATGGTGTCTCGAATCTGGTCGTCGCTATAGGTGGCTCCACTGATGAGCGAACTAATCTTCTCGTGGCTCTTACCGTAGAGGTCGTAGATGCGAGCAAAATTGCTGGGGTCGCCTACATCCATCGCATTGGCAAGGGTCTGCTTGCTGGGCTTGGGCTCATACTTACCTGTCTGCAGATAATTGTAGAAGATATCATTGGCATTGTTGGCAGCGATAAAGCGATTGATAGGCAGGCCCATCTCATGGCCAAATAGTGCTGCACAGATATTTCCAAAGTTACCACTGGGTACACACATTACTAGATTATCTGCCATGCCCAACTTCTTGATGCGAGCGTAAGCATTGAAATAATAGAATGCCTGAGGCAGGAAGCGAGCAACGTTGATGGAGTTGGCAGATGTCAACTTCATGTGCTTGTTAAGCTCTTCGTCCATAAAGGCAGACTTAACCAGTGCCTGACAATCGTCGAATACACCATCTACCTCAATAGCAGTGATGTTCTTGCCAAGGGTGGTAAACTGGCATTCCTGAATAGGACTAACCTTTCCCTTAGGATAGAGTACATAGACATGGATACCTTCAACACCAAGGAAGCCATTGGCTACTGCAGAACCAGTATCACCAGAGGTAGCTACGAGCACATTGACAGTCTTATGAGTTTCGTTACTTCTATTGATGAAAAACTGTAGTAGGCGCGCCATAAAGCGAGCACCCACATCCTTGAAGGCGAGGGTAGGACCATGAAATAGTTCCAGCGTATAGATGTTGTCTTCTACCTTTACGATAGGACAATCGAACGATAGTGTGTCATAAACAAGGTCCTGCAAACCATCTGGGTCAACATCATCGCCGAAGAAGCTGACTGCCACATTGTAGGCAATATCCTGAAACGACATGTCTTGAATGTTGTCGAAGAATGCCTGAGGCAACTTGTGGATTTGTTCTGGCATATAGAGACCGCGGTCTTCTGCCAGTCCCTTTACTACCGCCTTTTGTAAGTCGGCAAGCGGTGCCTTACCGTTGGTGCTGTAATATTTCATAAGTCTATTTTATTTTCATGAATTCTTGCATAAATTCTTGGAGTTTCAATAAGCCGTAGCTGCCACTGACGCACGAAACCTCGTCGTACTGCTCGACTGTGTCGGGCTGGATGCCACGATGCCAAATGAGGAAGGGAACGGGCTGACCAACATGAATGCGCTGTTCGACAGGTGTAAGATGGTCGGGCAATATAGCAATACATACTGGCTCGCTCCATGTCTCTACCTCTTTATATATAGGAGCAATCAGACGCTGATCCAGATATTCGATGGTCTTGAGTTTGAGTCCTAAATCGCCGTCATGACCAGCCTCATCGCTGGCTTCTACATGTACGAAGACGAAGTCGTCGGTCTGGAGGGCGCGGATAGCAGCCTCAGCCTTTCCTTCGTAGTTGGTGTCGGCCAAACCGGTGGCACCCTCTACCTCTACAATCTTCAGTCCGGCATAATGGCCGATACCCCTGATGAGGTCGACCGCTGAGATAACAGTACCGCTCTTAATCTCAGGATATTGCTGCATCAGGGTGAGCATGGAGGGGCGATAGCCACCACTCCAAGGCCAGATGCTATTGGCTTGGCGCTCGCCCTTCTTGGCCTTCTGAATATTGAAGGGATGCTGAGCCAGCAACTCTTGAGAGCGTAGGATTAGCTCATTGAGAAGAGAGGCGGTGGCAGCGGGAGAGAGAACCCCTCCTACTGCCCCCGAGGGGGCTTCATTAGCTTTGCCGCCTATAGTATTCCCCTCGGGGAACGAAGAGGGGGTTACCAATAGTTCGCGCCATGGTTCGTTAGGATGGTCGTGAGGCGGTGCACAAACGATATGTTTGTTGCCACCCTTGATAACTAAGAGGTGGCGGTACTGTATGCCAGTAATGAATTTAACGCGCTCGCAGCCTTCTTGCTCGTTGATGGGCTTGGCTAATTTCTCGTTGAGATAGTCAATGAGTAAGCGAGCATCTTCAGTTTCCAGATTGCCACCATTATGAGTGATAATCTTGCCGTCTTCAAGGGTGATGATATTGCAGCGAATGGCAAAATCATCGTCAGCCATCTCATAGCCTATTGATGCCGCTTCCAATGGACCACGGCCTTCATATACCTTATTTAAATCATATCCGAGAATGGCTGTGTTGGCTACCTCGGAACCTGGAGGGAAACCCTCGGGGACCGTAACCAAACGACCACAACGACCTTCACGAGCCAACAGGTCCATCATGGGCTTGTGGGCATATTGTAAGAGCGTTTTTCCTCCCAAGCGTTCAACAGGCAGGTCTGCCATACCATCGCCTAATATAATAATGTGTTTCATAACTGACTATATGTTAGCGATAGACATGATATTGGCGAAGACACCAGCAGCTGTAACACCTGCACCAGCACCATAGCCCTGAATCTGCATAGGATATTCTTTATAGCGCTCAGTGGTGAGCAATACGATATTGTTAGAGCCTTCGAGATTGTAGAACGGATGATTGCGGTCTACCTCCTTCAGCGCGACGTTGGTCTTGCCGTGTTCCATCGTGGCCACGAAGCGCCAACGCTTGCCCTCAGCTTCGAGTTGCTGGCGACGCTTCTCAAAGTCAGCATCCAAAGCAGGCAGTTTCTTCCAGAAATCATCTACCGTACCATCGAAGTAGTCGTTGGGCACGAAGAGGTGTTTCTCTACGTCTTGCTGCTCTACCTGATAGCCAGCCTCGCGGGTGAGGATAACCAGCTTGCGTACAACATCCGTACCACTGAGGTCGATGCGTGGGTCGGGCTCAGAGTAACCTTGTTCCTTAGCGCGACGTACGGTCTCTGAGAAGGGTACATCGGCACTAATCTCGTTGAAGATGAAGTTGAGCGTACCAGAGAGTACGGCTTCAATCTTTAGTATCTCATCACCAGAGTTGCGCAGGTCGTTGATGGTGCCGATAATAGGAAGACCTGCACCCACATTGGTCTCATATCGGAACCATACGCCACGATTGCGTGCCGTCTGTTTCAGTCGTATATAGTCGGCATAATTGCCTGAAGCTGCAATCTTGTTGGCAGCAATCACGCTGATATTATGTTCTAGGAATGTCTGATAGAGTGCTGCAATATCCTTGCTGGCCGTACAATCGACAAACACCGAGTTGAAGATATTCATCTGTATGATAGCATCGTCCAATTTCTGGTCGGGCAGGGGAGCATCGTTCAGTTGCTCACGATAGGTTGACAAGTCGATGCCGTCGCGATTGAGCAGATACTTCTTACTGCTAGCAATGCCCACCACATTCAGTTTGAGACCATTGCGCTGCATAAGCTCGTCGTACTGCTTGCGAATCTGCTCGATAAGCATGCCACCCACCGTGCCGACACCACAGATAAACAAGTTGAGTACCTTATATTCTGACAGGAAGAACGAGTCGTGAAGCACGTTGAGCGATTTGCGCAGGAACTTACCCTCTACAACAAACGAGATGTTGGTCTCGGAGGCACCTTGTGCACAGGCAATAACAGAGATACCTGAGCGCCCTAAGGTGCCAAACAGCTTACCTGCGATACCTGGTGTGTGCTTCATGTTCTCACCCACGATAGCGATAGTGGCCAAACCACTTTCTGCATGCATGGGGAACATAGCACCCGTCTCAATCTCCTTGGCAAACTCTTGGTTTAATACCGTTACGGCAGCCTGCGCATCTTCATCACGCACACCGATAGAGGTAGAGTTCTCTGAAGAGGCCTGTGACACCATGAATACAGAGATGCCATTGTTGGCAAGGGCAGTAAAGATACGGCGGTTAACACCTATGACACCCACCATCGAAAGACCAGTTACCGTAATCAGTGTGGTTCCCTTAATACTTGAGATACCCTTAATCGGTTTCTCGTCATTCTCAATATGGTCTTTAATAAGTGTTCCCGGGTGTTCGGGGTTGAAGGTGTTTTTAACCTTAATGGGGATATTCTTGACACAAACGGGGTATATCGTTGGCGGATAGATGACCTTAGCACCGAAGTTACAAAGCTCCATCGCCTCAATATAACTCAATTCATTAATGGTGTAGGCAGTCTTGATAACACGAGGGTCGGCTGTCATAAAACCATCAACATCAGTCCATATCTCCAAAACCTCAGCATCAAGAGCAGCTGCAATAATGGCAGCTGTGTAATCAGAACCGCCGCGGCCGAGATTGGTGGTCTCGCCACTGTCGCGGTCTCTGGATATAAATCCAGGAACAACAGCTACCGTCTTGCTTGTTTCGATGCCATTGCTGCAAATAGGATGGAAAGCATCCTTAACGAGTTGTGCTGTCAGTTCTGCATCGAGCACATGCTTACCATTCTTCTTCTCGGTACGAATAAAGTCACGACTATTCATGCGGATACCACCCTTGATGAGTGCCGCAACAATATTTGAACTCAGACGTTCACCATAAGATACGATGGCGTCTTGTGTTTTCTTCGACAGATCGTGAATAAGATAGACACCATAATAAATACTCTTCAACTGGTCGAAGAGCTGGTCTACCTTATTAAATAAATCTACACGTTTCTTGGGATCAGTAATAATCGTGTCTATCATCTGGTGGTGGCGTGTTACCATCGCATCAAACTCTTCACGCCAACGGTCATCACCACTGAGTGCTAACTTTGATGTGGTTATCAACTTGTCAGTGATACCTCCCAAGGCACTAACAACAACTACGACAGGCCCCCGTCCAGCTTCTGTCTCCACGATTTTCTTTAAGCTTAAAATGCTTTTTACGGAACCTACGGACGTTCCGCCAAATTTCAGTACTTTCATATTTCTATGCTATTTATCTTGTATGACGGTACCCCTAAACAAGCGGGGCTTTAACTCCATCAACGCTGCAAAGATAAACATTAAATCTGAAACAACAACAATAAAGAGCAAAAAAACGTTACAGAAAGATATAAAAACCTGCAGTTTTAGATAAAAAATGAATAATTCTATCAAAACATTTGCGAATTTGATATTTTCTACTTATCTTTGCGAAATGATAATTCATTTTACTAACTAAACAAATATTTGAGGAATTATGAAGAAAAAGTTTATTTGCGCCGTTTGTGGATATATCTATGAAGGCGATGCAGCTCCAGAGAAGTGCCCCATCTGTAAGGCTCCTGCCTCTAAGTTCTCTGAACTAAAGGAACAGACTGGCGATGTAACCTATGCTACAGTTCACCGCTTAGGTGATGGTAAAATTGAGGGTGTTCCCGAAGAGATGATTCAAGAGTTGCGCAACAACTATAACGGTGAGTGTGGTGAGGTAGGTATGTATATTGCTATGGCTCGTCAGGCTGACCGTGAAGGCTATCCTGAAATTGCTGAGGCTTTCAACCGCTATGCACTAGAGGAGGCTAAACATGCTGCTCAGTTTGCTGAACTGTTAGGTGAGGTTGTTTTCGATACAAAGACCAACCTGGAGAAGCGTGCTGCTGCAGAAGAGGGCGCTTGTGCTGACAAGTTTGAACTGGCTAAACAAGCGAAGGCTATGGGCTTTGATGCTATTCACGACATGGTTCACGAGGCTGCAAAGGACGAGGCTCGTCATGGTGCAGGCTTTGCTGGTTTATTGAAGCGTTATTTTGGAAAGTAAGCAACGAAACAATAAAATAGGAGGAAAGACGTTTTATCAATATATGATAAAGCGGCTTTTCTTTTTGTTCATTGCAGCGTTGGCATTGCTGACGGCCTGCTCTGACAATGACTCCTTCTCTACAGATGGCAGCCATCGGTTGTCGTTCTCTGCAGACACCATACGGATGGATACTCTTTTTGCTACCGTACCTTCATCCACCTATACGTTCTGGGTTCACAATCGCTCGAACGACGGTATTCGTTTGCGCTCTGTACGTTTGGAGCGAGGTGGACAGTCGGGCTTTCGTGTCAATGTTGATGGCACATTCCTGAATCCGGTAGCTACCAACCTGGAGATTCGAAAGGGTGACAGCATTCGCGTATTCGTTGAGATTACAGCTTTTGAGAATATGTATGCTGAACCGCAATTGGTAGAAGACAATCTGTTGTTTGCACTTGAGAGTGGAGTTGAGCAGAAGGTCAATTTGCGCACCTATAGTTGGAATGCTCAACAATGGCAGACGCTTACCGTCTCCGAAAATATGACCATAGAGTCTGAGACACCTATTGTTGTCTATCAGGGCATCCATGTGGAGAAAGGCGCTACGCTGACTATTCGTAATACAACCCTGTATTTCCACGATGGTGCAGGCATCACTGTGGAGGGACAACTGAAAGCGGACCACGCCATATTCCGTGGCGATCGCCTTGACCACATGTTCAACTATCTGCCTTACGACCGTGTTAGTGGACAATGGCGAGGCATTAAGGTGCTTCCTCGTTCTGTAGGTTGCACGATTAACGATAGTGAGATTCGTAATGCTTGTGATGCTTTGCATTGTGATACAACAACTGTCAATTTGACCAACACGGTAGTGCACAACAATGCTGGCTTTGGCTTGTGGGCTCACGACTCAGAAGTAACCATAGATAATTGTGTATTGTCGAATACGAAGAACGACTGTTTGGCGCTCTTGGGATGTCAGGCCGTGGTCAATCAAACTACATTGGCTCAGTTCTATCCGTTCTCTGCCAATCGTGGCGTGGCTCTACGCTTTGCTCCTACACAACAGCAAATCCAACTTACTTGCACCAATACGCTGGTGACAGGTTACGAGGATGACGTGGTTATGGGCGAGGTAGATGAAGAAACAGAATACTTCTTCAAGAACTGCCTGCTGCGTATGCCCGAGGTTGACAAGACAGAGGTATTCCAGGAAATTCTCTGGGAAAAGAAAGATGATGAGGTGCAGGGTAAGCAGCACTTCGTATTATTTGATGATGATAATCTGCTGTACGACTTTGATATCAAAGAAGAGTCGCCAGCATATGAAAAGAAAATAGGTAGAAGAAAAAATCTATGAAACACAACATTTGTATTTTTACGGGTGCACGCCCTAACTTTATCAAGGTGGCACCTTTGATTCGTGCAATAGAGCATACTGATGACTGTCAGTATCAATTGGTATATGCAGGCACTGCTGATGATTCCACACTGGAGGATTCGTTGTTTAGTGACTTGCAGATTTCTCGTCCCGATGTATTCTTGGGTGTTGACTGTGAGAACCTGAATGAACTGACGGGTAGGGTTATGGCTGAGTTTGAGCGCTATCTTGAACAGCATGAGACTGATACCGTTATTGTAGTTGATGATTTGGCATCTACAATGGCTGCAGCTATTGTAGCAAAGAAACATGGGCTTCGCTTGGCTCATCTCGTAGCTGGAACGCGTTCCTTTGATATCAACATGCCCAAGGAAATCAATCGCCTCGTTATCGACGGATTGAGCGATCTGCTTTTTACGGCAGGTGTGGGTGCCAGCAGTATTGCAACACGCGAAGGTGCCGAGAATCATAAGATATATCTGGTGGGCAATATCCTGATGGATACCTTGCGCTATAATCACGACCGTTGGACACGTCCTGCTTGTCTTGATGGCATTGAAGACGGTCGTTATCTGGTATTTACTCTCAATCGCAAGGCATTGCTTGCTGACAAGGAGAATCTCAAACGAATGCTTGATGCTATTAGCGAAGTCGCAGGCGATATTCCCATTATTGCTCCTTTGCGTGGTCCTGCTCACGATGTAGTACTATCTCTCAACTCTCAACTCTCAACTCTCAACTCTTTAAGCTATCTCGATTTTGGTTATCTTACCAGTCATGCGATGGGTATTATTACCGATTCGGGTAATGTAGCAGAGGAGGCAACCTTTAATCATGTACCTTGTATCACGCTCAACTCTTATACAGAACATAGCGAGACTGTTAAGCAAGGTACAAATGTTCTGGTAGGTGAAGATGCTAACAAACTGCGTGAGTCGCTGACAGACTTGGTGGTAGGTCGCTGGAAAACATCATCGCTGCCCGACCGTTGGGATGGACGCACGGCTGAGCGAATAGTGAAGATACTTACTCAAGAATAAACAGAATACGTAACAATAAGGGTTCACATTCACGCGTAATTCTTTAACACATTGCGCTGTAAGTGTGAACCTTTTTTTTGTTATTGGGAACCTTTGGATCGCAGAATTGGTAATTCGGGAAATACCGAAGATTTCTTTATTAAGGACTATATACGATATAGTCCCTATCCTATAAATAGGGACTCTATATAGTCAAGATAGGGCAAATTTGCCCGTATCTGTGACTATACTTTTTAGTTCTTCTACTAAGGATTACTGTTGGAGTTTGGAGGCATTGTACTGGAGTACTTTAACGTGCGTACTCCAGTACGTTCGCCTCCGTACTGGGAAGAATAAGCAATCAATGCTCACTTTATCCTTACAATATTCAGCGAGTAAGAAGGTACGTCGAGCGGAATAC
>FZQZ01000013.1 GCA_900199555.1 Prevotellaceae bacterium MN60 | reverse complement strand
AAGAATCGCTTGCGATTCGTTTCGAGAAATTCGATAGAAATCAAAGTCTATGCGCAGCCTAATTTTTCGTATAATTCGAGAAATTCGTGGTCGCTCCTCAAAAAAAACATTAACCATTAAGCATTAACAATTAAGCATTGAAAGTATGAAGAACAAGGATTTTTGGAAGACAGTGATTCACATTGTCGTAACGGTGCTCACCGCACTGACCACTACGCTGACAACAACAAGCTGCATGGGACGTTGACCATTGACCATTGACCATTGACCATTGAACGCCGCGATTAAGCGAGAGCAGAGCCATGCTTGCATGAGCTATGCCGAGCGTGAGCGGTGTCGCTGAAAGCAACATTGGCTGCGCGAGCAAAGCTCGTGGGAACATTAAAAGGGAAGCGTGATTGCTTCCCTTCCTTTGTGTATAGATATGTATCTGAATGATTATACCAGATGCTCGATGAGGTCGGCACGCTCGCCGGGCAACATGTCGATGACCGGAATCTCGACCATGGTGTAACAGCCAGGGTTCAGGCGCATAGAGGCGCGAGCTACGTTGACTAGTACCTGAGCGGTGAGGGCAGGGTTGTTGATCTGCATGTTGAACTCGAAGCGCTGGTTCTGAGTCTGTCCGCTGACGCCCTTGCGTACGAGGTGTACGCCGTGGCCCATGTCGCGAACATCATCTACGCTGGCTACCTGGAATACGTGGGTTTCGTCGCTGGCGAAGTAGGGGTCTGCCTTGATGGCTGCAGTTACCTCGTCGAGCTTAGCACCATCTTCCAGCTCTACATATACCATGCGGCGATGGATGCCTTCGCCCAAGGGGATAGTCATAGAAAGGGCATTCTTTACACCAGCCTTAGAGCGTACGCATACGCTGTGGCCCATAGACATACCGGGACCGAAGTTGGTGTATGAGAGACCTTTAGGAGCAAGGCTCTGCATGAGGGTGCGTACGATAGAGTCGGAACCTGGGTCCCAACCAGCAGCAATCACGCTGACAGTATTAGTCTTCTTGTTGAGCTCCATCTGGCGCTCACGATAGCCACGAATCTGGGTGTGGATATCGAAAGAGTCAACGGTATTGATGCCCAGCGGAGCTATCTGCTTGGCATACTCCTCGCATGAACGGGTGGGGGTGGCGAGGATGGCTACATCGACATCCTTCAACTCCTTAATGTCTTTTACTACTTCGTATGGAGTCAGCTCAAGGGGCTTGTCGGCTGCTCCGTTTCTGCGTACTACACCAGCAATCTCGAAGTCGGGAGCGGCTTCCAGTGCCTGGATAGTGTACTTACCAATGTTGCCGTATCCAACTACGGCTGCTCTAATCTTTTTCATTGTCTTCTTTATCTAGCGATAGTCTCTTTTCGTAAATTTTGCTTGCAAAGGTACTATTAAGTAAGCACAATACAAAAGGAATCGTCTTTTTTTTTGTAAAATAGCACGCTTTTGCGCAATCTGTAAGCAAAAGTGTGCTATTTGATTATAAAGTGTAAGGTTGCGAAGCGCTTACGCTTATACTTTGTTGGAAGTTAACTCCCACTCTTTGTAATCTTCTTCCAGAAATCGAGGTCGGGCTCCTGCTGTTCTACGGCTTCCTCGATGACGTCGGGGAGGTTGCAGAAGAAGTCGATGCCAGTGCGATTCTGTAACTCTTCGATGCTGATGGCATAGTCGGCAAGGTTCTTTACTGACTGCGTTCCGTCGATGTGGTCAGTCCAGAAGGCGATGGAGTGGTAGGAGTCTGTCTCCTTGTTGTAGTGCAGCAGTGCCATGTAGAAGTATTTGGGCACAAGCAGCTCGTGGGCGTGATTGGTATTGCCTATGCACTTTTCTGCATAGACGCCATCTACCTCGGTATTGTTGATGGTTACCTTATTGGTGATGGTGGCAGCCTTCACGATATAGAGGGTGTCACAGTGCAGGGCAGTGTATTCGTCGTTGGTGGCAAAGTCGCGCACCAGCGTTTCCAGTCGGCTCCACAGTCCTCCGTTGTGCGACTGGTATTGGGGCTGCATGTTGGTGAGGTAGAAGGTCTGCTTGTTCTGCTCCTTAGAACACTGGCGGTCGGCCGATGGGCAGAGGTGACCACGAGAGAATCCACTGTTTCTATAGTCATCGAGTGTGGGCGATACGGCTACTTCGGGGTCAGCCTTGAAGTCGTCGTTGCGATCGGCACCTGTGAGCGTGTTGCCAGCATGCAGCTCATAGCACGTCCAGCGGTTGGCTACCTTTGCATTGTCCCACTCCAAAGAGAAGGTGATGCCATAGTCGTCGGTGCGCTTCACGACAATCTGACTCTTCTCTTTTGCACCTTCCTTGGTGGGCGTCACGTTAGCGCTGAGATGCGGATATTCCAGTCGCCACGCCTCAGGATAGTCAGCCCATCCATAGTCTTTCCAATTGGCATTGTCGTTGCCGTCTTGCGCATAGTCTATCTTGTTCATCTGCTGGAACAGGTAGTCAACAGAGGTGGTGGCATTCTTCAGATATACCTTCATACCCACGCCAGGCAGGTAGGTGACGTGCGAGAGCTCCTGCAGCTCATAAGTGACCTGTGTATCGTTCTTCAGATAGAGTGTCATGCCATGCGTCTTGCCATCGGCAGGGGCATCGGCAGGCTCTACGGTGGTGTAGCTCTGGGCACTCATGGTGACGCTGAACAAGAGGAAGATGACAGTCCATAAGAACTTCGATATGTCGAAGTCATCATCAAAGAGTTCGCGTGCTGCGGCATCGCCAGCATCACCACTAACGGGATTGGATGTATCTACAACATCGCCATCGGATGTGACGGAGGCAGCCAAGAAGTTAGTAGGCTCTATGTCGTGAATGTTCATCATAGGATGGATATATGTTTTCTTCATTGCTTTATTATTTAATCACTACCTTTTTGTGGTTACTTATATAAATTCCCTTAGCAGGATTGCTTACCTTACGTCCCTGCAGGTCGTAATATTGAATATTGAACGAGGAACATTGAACATCGTTCACTAGCTCCAACGACGTATCGATTCCATCGATATTCAGGCGGGCATCAGCCCCTGCGGGTACTTTGAAGTAGGCTCGCAAGCCCTTGATGGTGGCTGCGGCTTCTGATGACGGATAGGCGAGTTTGCCACTACTGGTGAGGAACAGTTCGGTCTTGTCGGTTTCGAGATCCATGGGGCTGTAGGTGGCTTTAAACTCAAAGTCGTTATCTTCGACGTTTCTGGCGCTTTGTGAACATAACGTAACATCATCCCATACTGGGTCCACGAGGTCTTCAATGGGTTTTGCGAGGTATGGCATTCCTGCTTCTATATAGTAGCAATTATCAAAGTGCATTACATTGCCATTGACATCTCTAAATCTGCGAAGTTCTAAACCTTCAAGGAAGGGTAGCTCCATCGGAATGCAGAATGTGTTCCACTGGTTGGCTTTCAAGGTGCGCTTTAGTCGAACGGTTACGTGCCTTAGGTCTGCAGCCGGACTGTTAAATTCCATGTCTTCGTCGATGACAAAGGTTAGCGGTCTATTGTCCATAATCCTCATTGGTGTTATCGTATTGCTTGCTGTAACGATGCCCGATACGTCAACCAGTGCGCGATCATAGGCATTCGTGTCATCGATGATATAATTTTCAATGCATCGTATGTTGCTACCTTTCACCCACCCCCCAATGAGGTTGCTTATTCCTGTATACGGCTCAATTTCTGTGGGAGCGATATTCGGCTCACTAACGCGGTCTGCCAGTGCCAGGTGGTTGGTGTTGGTATTGCTGGTTGCCACCAGTTTGAGCAATCCGTCTGCAGTCTGTTTCTTACCGATAATCCATCCTGCCACATGCTGATTGTCTTTGGGCATGGGGTTGAAGGTGGATGTGGTGCCAAAGTCGAGGCATAGCGGACCAGTGTTGTCGTAGAGGTAAGCCTTGCCGTCTTGCCCATGCAGCACGCGTGCCTGGCTATCGTAGGGAATGAAGAGGCGTACCTCGTCGCCTTCATTCTTTGCCTTGAAGGCTGTGATGGAGTTTACGGTTTCTCCCTCTGTATAGGTCTTGCTCACCAGGTCGCTGGCAATGCCCTGATAGTAGGCCCTTGCCTTGACGGTGGTGGTGCCAGTAATCATAAAGTTGGTGGTGAGGGTGGCGATGTTGCCATTCGTCTCTGATGGTTCGGTGCCATCCGTGGTGTAATATACGGTGGTACTGTCTGAGGGTATCAGTGTGATGTTGGTAGTGGCCGTCTCCGTGGTTTTAGGCCAGAAGAGGTACTCGTCGGGCAGGGTAGGAGCATTGATAGCCGTGACATCCTCTTCAACCCTTATATTGTCTAAGAATCCACGTCTGCCCTTGAAGGTCAGCTGCAGATAGGTGGCCGACTCTAAGGTGAAATGAATGCAGTAATTTGTATTCCACCTACCAGCATCTAATACGAAGGTAGTTTCGCCACTAAGTGTGACACCCTCATTGGCAGTAATTTCCAGCGTCTTCTGATCACTTGCCCATCCGGCAGCATCAAAATAGAGCACTCCCTGTTTTCCTAACAGAATAATCTGAGGCGTGGTGCAGATACCATCCTCGCTGCCAGTGCCAAACTTGAGGCATTGGTTCGCTCCACCGCACTTGGTGCTGCTCCATCCCTCTTGGTCGCATTGGATTTTGCTTGAAGCAATGTTGCCACTGAATTGATTATCGTTTCCGCCAGTGCCACTGGTGGCATCGAAAGTCTCAAGAAAAGCCAGATGCTTGACACCATCAGCCCATGCCGCCTGCACTATTAGCAACAGGCTGCAGAATAATAGCATTTTGATATGCTTTCGTTTCATTGGTTAATTAGTTGCGTTAGTTAGTAATTTCGGCGCAAAGATACGAAAAGTCGAGAGAAAAACAAAAAATTTTATTCCTTTTTTGGGAGTTAAATGCGGATAGATGCAATAAAAGGGGTGGGTAGTACGTTTATAACATCGTATATATACAAAAAATAAGAACAAATGATAGAATACATCAAAGGTGAGCTTACAGAGCTGTCGCCTGCGCTGGCCACGGTTGAGGCCGCAGGTGTGGGCTACGGACTGAACATTTCGTTGACTACCTATAGTGCTATCCAAGGCAAGAAGGAAGTCAAACTGTATGTCTATGAGGCTATTCGTGAGGATGCTCATGTGTTGTATGGCTTTGTGTCGAAGAAAGAGCGCGAGATGTTTGAGCTGCTCATCACCGTTAGCGGTGTGGGCACCAATACGGCCCGCATGATGCTCTCGTCGATGAGCGTTGCCGAGCTGTGCCATGCTATCTCGTGTGGCGACGAGCGCCTGATAAAAGGCATCAAGGGTATCGGCAAGATGACTGCCCAGCGCATCATCGTAGATCTGAAAGACAAGATTGTGGCTCTGGGTATCGCCGATGAGATTCCTGCTGGTGGCAGCGTGGCTATGCCCGTAAACAATGCCGTGCGCGATGAGGCGGTGGCGGCCCTCACCATGCTGGGCTTTGCACCTGCACCTACGCAGAAGGTCGTTGTAGCTATCCTGTCAGAACAACCCAACCTGCCCGTAGAACAGGTGGTGAAGTTGGCACTGAAGCAGATAAAGTAAAACCTCCCCTAACCCCTCCGAAGGAGGGGAATATGAGCGTGAAAAGAACGTGAAAAGAAGAGTCGTAACATATATATTACTGTTGTTTGTCAGCATTCTGTTGTTCGCACAGATAATGCCAGCAGTGGTACTTGGTTCTCGAGGAACTGAGTCTGCCCCTGCTGACACGCTGTCTCCCCTCCCTTCGGAGGGGCAGGGGGAGGTTCGTCCTCCTCGCTGGCGCATCCAGAAGACGGCACCGGTGGAGGTGGCTGACTTGGACTCTTCGGCACTCGACCTGCATTTCCCCGAGAATATCAAGCAGCAGGTGGAGTATGACGACTCACTCAATATGTATGTCATCGGTTCGAAGCTGGGCGACTCGTATCTGAATACGCCCGTGCTGATGACTCCTGAGGAATATCGCCAGTGGAGCGAGCGCAGAGAGCGCGAGCGCTTCTGGCGCGACAAGGATGCCGAGAATGTAGCCAACAAAGGCAAAGAGAAGTTTGACTTTGCCGATATGCACTTCGACTTAGGACCAGCAGAGAAGATTTTCGGTCCTGGTGGTGTGCGCATCAAGACACAAGGAACAGCAGAGCTGAAACTGGGTGTCAACCTGAAGAATGTAGATAATCCCTCACTGCCTGAGCGCAATCGTAAGACTAAGGCGGTGGATTTTGACGAGAAAATCAATATCAACGTCACCGGTAAGGTGGGCGACAAGGTGAATATGTCGCTGAACTATAATACCGATGCTACGATGGATTGGGATGCCAAGAACCTGAAACTGAAATACGAGGGTAAGGAAGACGAGATTATCAAACTGGTAGAAGCCGGTAACGTGACGTTTCCCTCGAACAACTCACTGGTGAAGGGTGCTAGCAGCCTGTTTGGTATCCGCACAGATATGCAGTTTGGTAAGTTGAAACTGCAAACCGTAGTATCGCAGAAAAACTCTACCACGAAGAGCGTATCGTCGAAAGGTGGTACCCAGCTGACGCCCTTCGAACTCAACGTGGCCAACTACGAAGAGAATCGCCACTTCTTCCTCGCTAAATACTTCCGTGAGCGCTATGATGCTGCCATGCAGCAGATACCTACGCTGACCACGGGTATCAACATCACACGTGTGGAGGTGTGGGTAACCAATAAGTCGGGTACCACCAGCAACTCGCGTAACATCGTGGCATTCTCTGATTTGGCAGAGAGTACCTCACAGCGATGGGGTGGAACAGCAAAATCGACAGTGCCCAGCAATAATGCCAATGGAGAGTATGAGGCGCTAACCACTACCTATGCCGAGGCGCGCGACATCGACAAAGCCTCTAGCGTACTGGGTGCAGGCATGACAGGTGGTGAGGAGTTTGAGAAACTGTCTGCTGCCCGC
The DNA here is from genome assembly GCA_900199555.1 of Prevotellaceae bacterium MN60. Classification (GTDB taxonomy): domain Bacteria; phylum Bacteroidota; class Bacteroidia; order Bacteroidales; family Bacteroidaceae; genus Prevotella. The sequence continues at coordinate 78,610 of FZQZ01000013.1, read as the reverse complement.
CTGTTGTCATCCTCCGAATATACACTGAATAGTGCACTGGGATATATCTCCCTGAAGACGACGCTGCAGAGCGACCAGGTGCTGGCTGTGGCTTATGAATATACCTATGGTGGCACGACCTACCGCGTGGGTGAGTTTGCTGCCGACCATACCAATGCACAAGAGGCTCTCTTCGTTAAGGCATTGAAGAATACCTCGAACAATCCTCAGCAGTTTAACTGGCCACTGATGATGAAAAACGTGTATTATCTGGCCTCGAATGTGGAGAAGACGAAGTTCCGCCTGGACATCAAGTTCCAGAGCGATACCACTGGTGTATATGTCAGCTATATCCCTGAACCACAGACCAAAGAGACCACACTGCTGCGTGCCTTGGGTTGCGACCGACTGGACAACAACTTGAAGGCGCATCCTAATGGTTACTTCGACTTTGTTGAGGGCTATACCGTAAGCAATGGTCGCGTATTCTTCCCCTCGGTAGAGCCTTTCGGTGCGACATTGGAAAACTTCCTTGTGCGTCAGGGCGTATCGAGAGAAACGGCTGCTAAGTATGCCTTCCACGAACTATATGACACCACGCGTACGGCTGCCAAGCAGATGACCGATAAGAATAAGTATCTGCTGGTGGGACAGTTCAAGGGAACCTCTGCCAATGTTATCTCGCTGGGTGCCACTTCGGTGCCACAAGGTTCGGTGGTAGTAACAGCAGGCGGTGTCACACTGACAGAGGGTACCGACTATACCGTAGACTATGCTGCTGCCGAGGTGACCATCCTGAATCAGAGCATTATCGATGCTGGTACCAGTGTCAACGTATCGCTGGAATCTAATAATGAATATGGCCTGCAGCGCAAACGTATGTTTGGATTTAACTGGGAATACGACTTCTCCAAGAACTTCCAAATAGGTGGTACGCTGCAACATCTGAGTGAACAGGCACTGACCTCGAAGGTGACCATGGGTTCGGAACCCCTGAAGAATACGTTGTGGGGACTGCATGTAAACTGGAAGACGGAGAGCCAGTGGCTGACACGTATGATAGACAAGTTGCCACTGCTGCACTGTACACAGCCCTCACAGATTACCTTTACGGGTGAGTTTGCCCAACTGATAGCAGGTACGGCCAGTGGTACACAGGATAATGCCTCGTATATCGACGATTTTGAGAATGCCAAGAACGGACTCAGCGTGCTGGAGCCTAAGTCGTGGGTGATGAGTAGTGTGCCCTCGATGTTCCCAGAGAGTAAGGATAAGCAGACAGTATCGAGTGGCTATAATCGTGCACTGCTGGCTTGGTATAGTATAGACCCCTTGTTTACCCAGCGCTCATCAAGCTTGACACCAGGACATATCAAGAGCGATATGGCGCAGTTGTCTAATCATTATGTGCGTGCCGTATATGTAAACGAACTCTATCCTAACCGCGACCAGTCAACATATAGTGGTGCCACCAATACGCTGCCTGTATTGAACTTGGCATACTATCCCAGTGAGCGTGGTGCCTATAACATGACAACGGATGTAACAACCAATGGCTTGCTGAACAATCCGCAGCAGCGTTGGGGCGGTATGATGCGTAAGCTGGATACCAACGACTTTGAACAGGCCAACGTAGAGTATATCGAGTTTTGGCTGATGGACCCCTTCATCTATACCGATGCACAGCAAGATGCTGCTAGCTATGGTGGTGACCTGTATATCAATCTGGGTGAAATCAGTGAGGATGTCCTGCGCGATGGTAAGAAGTTCTACGAGAGTGGTATGCCTGTGGGCGGAACGGGCTCGTTTACTGAGACACAATGGGGTAAGGTGCCTGTACAGGCTACTCAGACCTACGCCTTTGCTACTACATCTGGTTCGCGTGCCCTGCAGGATGTTGGTCTTAATGGACTGACCGATGAGGAAGAGCGCCTGTATCCTGCCTATGCCGACTTCTTGCAGCAGGTGAATGTAAACGATAGCGTGCGCAGAGCATGGACTGCCGACCCTGCCAACGATGACTATCACTATTTTCGTGGTAGAGACCTTGATGACCGTAGGGCAAGCATCCTGGAGCGCTACAAGCGTATCAATATGCCACAAGGCAACTCGCCCGACAACGATCAGCAGACAGAGGGCTTTGATAGCAGCTATAAGACCTATCCCGATGTGGAGGATATCAATCAGGACTATACGCTGAACGAGTATGAGCGCTATTATCAGTATAAGGTAAGCATTCGTCCTAACGATATGCGTCTGGGCCATAACTTTATCACGGATGTGCGTGAGGCTAGCGTATCGTTGCGTAATGGTGCGCGCGAGAGGGTGAAGTGGTATCAGTTCCGTATTCCACTGTCGCAGTATTCGGATAGGGTAGGTTCTATCTCCGACTTCACCAGTGTACGCTTTATGCGTATGTTCCTCACCCAATTCCAGAAGCCTATCGTATTGCGCTTTGGTTCGCTCGACCTGGTACGTGGTGAGTGGCGCATCTATCAGCAAGACCTCTCAACGGGTAGCAATAGCGGTACGCTGGAGGTGAGTGCGGTGAATATTGAGGAGAACAACAATAAGCAGCCTGTAAACTATGTGCTGCCTCCAGGCATCTCACGTGTGACAGACCCCACACAGTCGCAGTTGACCGAGGCCAACGAGCAGGCTATGAATATGGTGGTGAAGAACCTGTCGTCGGGAGAGTCGAAGGCTATCTATCGCAATACCACCCTCGACCTGCGCCAGTATAAGCGTATGCAGATGTTTGTGCATGCCAACCACCTGATAGACGATGCGACCAGTTTGCAGGACAACCAGCTGGCAGTGTTCATCCGCATGGGTAGCGACTATAAGAACAACTACTACGAATATGTCATCCCCTTGAAGTTGACACCCGATCGTAGTGACTATAATAAATATAATGTAGACGACTGTCGTGCCGTATGGCCAGAGGATAATATGCTGGATATCGATCTCAGCCTCTTTACCAAGGTGAAGAAGGCGCGTAACAAGGCGCGTGCACTGGGTACGGCCAGTTATACGGCACTCTTCTCCGACTATGATCCTAATCGTCCGAACAATCGTATCAGTGTGATGGGTAATCCTACGCTGGGCGAAGTGAAGACCATGATGATTGGTGTGCGCAACCTGTCGGGTAGCATCAAGTCGGGTGAGGTATGGATTAACGAGCTGCGCCTGCAGGATGTAGTCAACAATGGTGGTTGGGCTGCTTCGGGTGCACTGAATGTGCAACTGTCGGATGTGGGTACGTTTAACCTGACGGGTAAGATTATCACCGAGGGCTTTGGCGGACTGGAGGATGGTGTGTCTAGTCGCTCTACGGATGACTATAAGACCTACTCAATGACGACAACGGTAGAGCTGGGTAAGTTGTTCCCCGACAAGATGAAGGTGACAGCGCCACTCTATTACTCCATCACCAAGGAGAATACCAAGCCCAAGTACAATCCGCTGGATACGGATATGGAACTCGACGATGCGCTGGATGCTGCTACCAGTCAGGAACGCGACTCTATCGAGAGCATTGCCGTGACGAAGACCACCACTACCAACCTCTCTCTGTCTAATGTGCGTTTCGGTATCAAGACCAAGCGTCACCCGATGCCTTACGACCCAGGCAACTTCTCATTCAGCTATAGTCATTCGCATCGTCATACTTCGGGCGAGACAACAGTATATGAGAACGAAGACCAGTGGCGTGGTTCGCTCAACTATAGCTATACACCAGTGTATAAGGCATGGGAGCCGTTTAAAAAGTCGAAGTCTAAGTCAAAGTGGATGGCACTGCCTAAGGCCTTCGGACTGAACTGGTTGCCACAGAATGTATCGTTTAACTCTGAACTGATGCGCAACTATTATGAGTTGCAGGAGCGTGATATGGACGATTTGGGTGGCTCGAAGTTGCCTGTTACCTTCAGCTCTCAGTTCTTGTGGAATCGTGACTTCTCTATCCGTTGGGACCTGACCAAGAACCTGCACATGAACTTCCAGTCAGGTACGCAGGCAGAGATAGAAGAGCCTTATAGCGAACAGCCTATCAACAAGGATTTGTATCCCGATCGCTATACTGCATGGAAGGATTCGGTATGGACCAGCATCAAGCATTTTGGTCGCCCATTGGATTATCGTCAGACCTTCACAGCCAGCTATCAGGTACCTCTGAACAAGCTGCCTATCTTCGACTGGATCAATGCTGACGCCAACTATACGGCTACCTATAACTGGGTGCGTGGTCGCGAGAAGGAAGATGGTACCTCGCTGGGTAACACCATCTCGAACAATCGTCAGGTGACCATCAATAGTACACTGAATATGGAGACGCTCTATGCGCATATTCCTTTCCTTAAGAAGACCAATGAACGCTTCAAGAAGGCTATCAAGAAGGAGACGAAGCCTGCCAAGAATAGTAAGCAACCTGCTTCGGTGAAGGCTACTGCAAACAAGGAGGAGAAAATACTGCCGAAGAATAAGAATAGTTATGAGAAGGAGGTAACCCTGTTGCCCGACTCTACCATCACTATCAGTCACGGAAAGAAGTCGAAGCGACTCATCGTGACAGCAAAGACAAAGGAAGGCCGCGTCTATCCTATTAAATATAAGGTGGTAGACCAGAACAGAATTCGCATCACGGGCACGGATAGTGCTGTGGTGAAGGTGACGGTATTGGCTAAGGCTCCATTGGACGACGAGCGCTGGTATAAGACAGCTCAGAGTGCTGCTCGATTCCTGATGATGGTGCGCTCTATCGGCATCAACTATCGCAACCAGTATTCAATGGCACTGCCAGGCTTCATGCCCGAGATTGGCGATGCCTTCGGACAGCGTACGGGTGGCGTGATGGCTCCAGGACTGGGCTTCGCCTTCGGACTGACGGATGATAGTTTCCTGAATAAGGCTGCCGAGAACGGATGGCTCTTGATGGCAGATAGTATTGCCACACCAGCCTCTACCAATCAGACTACCGACTTGCAACTGCGTGCTACCTTAGAGCCTGTGCGTGACTTAAAGATTGACCTCAATGCTTCGCGTATGGAGAGTCGTTCGCGCAGCATCCAGTATATGTATGCTGGTAGTCCATCAACACAGAGTGGCTCGTTTAACATGACCACCATCTCTATCTCGTCGGCACTCGAGAAGATGGGCGATGCCAACAATGGTTATCACTCTGATGTGTTTGAGCGCTTCTGCCAGTCGCTGCCTCGTTTCCAAGAGATGGCTTCGGCTCGTTATGGCACACCGGTAGATCAGTATAGTGGGGTAGTGATGATTCCTGCCTTCCTCGATGCTTATACGGGTAGTGGAGGTGGTCTCGACTTGTTGCCAGCGCTGACCAAGCTACTGCCCAACTGGACTATCCGCTATTCTGGACTCTCGAAGTTGCATTGGTTTAGTGAGCACTTCAAGTCGGTCAACGTGAACCACTCTTATAAGAGCATCTTCTCTGTGGGTAGTTATACCAGTAGCAGTGAGACAGGTTCGCTATTAGGATGGAACGTGCCTACCGTGAGCATCAATGAGAGCTTCTCGCCATTGATTGGTGTGGATGTTACCTTCCTGAACAATATGACCATGAAGGCGGAATATCGTCGCACACGCGTACTGAACCTATCAATGACAAGTATCCAGATTAACGAGAGCCGTTCTAACGATATCGTGCTGGGCTTTGGTTATAAGATTAGCGACTTCCGCCTCTTTGGCAGTGGTGCTAATCGCAAGATTAAGAAGGCACAGGGCGGAAAGTCTAGAAATGCTAATGACTCTAGTAATTCTAGCAAATCTAGTTCAACTTCTTCCGCTAAGAAGTCGGGTGTCAACCACGACCTGAATATGCGTTTGGATATCTCCCTGCGCGACCAGGCTGCTATCACGCGTGATATTGCTACCTGCACTTCAGCAGCAAGTAGTGGTAACTCTGCACTGAAGGTGTCGTTTATGGCAGACTATACATTGTCACGCCTGATGACACTCTCTGCCTACTATGAGCGCCAGACCAACAAGCCTCTGCTCTCAAGTAGCAGTTATCCTACCACCACTCATGACTTCGGTCTCAGCCTGAAGTTCTCATTAACACGATAGGCCCTCTACGAGAGAGAGCCTATCAATATATGGGTTACTATTATATTACTTAGTTTGCTTTCTTCTTAAACATGTTGCTCACACTGCTCTGATAGTCGGATGGTGTGATACCGAAAGCAAATTTGAAAGCATTGTTGAATGCATCTGTATCCCTGAAACCACACTTATGGGCAATCTCATCCATCGAGCAACTGATGGGCTCCATAAGTAACTTGGCAGCATGTTCAGCACGCAGCGAGTTGATATAGTCAAGCGTTCTGTCTGGATCCTTATAGCGTGGTACCAGTTGGCAGAAAGTATTCAAATCGATCTCCATAAAGTCTGCCAGTGCCTGTTGATTGAAGTCGGGATTCGTATAGGGCTTATCCTTGTTTATGCGAGCATCCATCTTTACGAAGAAGTTCTGGCTCTCGTCCATCTGTACTATCTTGGCACTATCCTTCTTTGACAGCTTCTTCTTCATCAACTCTTTTTGCTTGTCCAATGGCAGTGCCACGTCACCCACGATGGCACGGTAGTCGTCCAGTGCCTTGAGTATTCGGTGAAGCTGTTGGTTTCGCGCACCTACTACCTTATTATAATGTAGACTGAAACCTTGTAGCACAAGAAGCAATATCACGACCAATACCAATATCGTAATAATCGTATTTGCCTCTGTCAACGTTAATGTTCGTGCATGACAGAACGTGGTAGCTAATAAAGCTAGCATCGCTGTCAGCGTGAGTCTCTTTCTCATAATCTCATTCCTTTCTTATTTATCGATCACTGAGAATAATGCCAAGAAAAATGCACCAATCATTCTAAATAATATCATAATCCTAGATTTTGTTAAAACAGTAATAATTATCTATGTATGGCGCAAATTTATAGATAAAAACTAAAATACGCAAGATATATATACTTAAATTAAGATTTATTAACTAGTAACTATTGATTGTGACGTAATAAAAAAAGAAGAAATTGTTGTTTCTTCTTTTTAATTATATTATGATTCCTTGTTTTTCTGCTGAAAAAGCTCTTAATTAATCAGGGCATCTGAATGTAATAGGAATTCTATATTTTGTTCGAATATTCTTTCCATTAATGGTGCCAGGAATCCATTTCGGCATTTTTCGTATTACGCGGAAGCCTTCCTTGGCAAATTGTTTGGCAAAGAGTTCTTTCAATTCTTTCTGTTTGGCTTGAGTCTCTTGTGCGAATTTCGTTGAGTTGAAACGTACTATTTCGCAATTTGTAGCCGAGATGTCCTTAATCGTTCCGTCTGCATCTACAATGATGTTCATTATTACGCGACCTTCAACACCATATCTTTCTGCTTTTGCTGGATATTGTATATTCTTAGATAAGAATTTGATTAATGCCTCAGTACCACCAGGGTATTGCGCAGGCACACTGTCAACAGGTGCACTTAATGATTCGACTTTCTTTGTGTCACTTTCTTGTCTATCATCTGTATTCTGTGCCCATACTCCCATTGTTATGGCTGCAAATACAAAAGTAATAATAGCTTTCTTTTTCATCCTTTGTGTTGATTTTTAATTTTGCGAAATATCTCTTAGAAAAGAAAAGGGGTTATCCATGTTGGAAGGATAACCCCTTTCTTATGAATGATGCAATAAATTATTCTTTGTCTTGCTTCTCGCGATTCTCGGCATCGATGGCCTTGATCTTCTCGCGTACCAGCTGTACCTCGTTCTTCAACTTCTCAACCTTACGGTTCATCTCGTCGATGAGGCTGTTGCCCTTCTTAGATGAAGCATTCAGGAATCCGAGGTTGTTCTCGTAAGTCTGTACCTCGTTCTTCAGCTGCTCATAGTGGCGCATCAGGCGTGCACGCTCGTTGTCCAGCGCATTCTCACCACGCTCAGCTACCTGCTTCAGGTTGTCCTTGAACTTAGATAGGCGGCGCTTAGCAACGCTGATGTTCAGCTCCTTGTATAACTTGTCGAGAGCAGCATGATACTCTTCGTATAGCTTATCCTTCTCCTTGAAGGGTACGTGACCGATGCCCTGATATTCTTCTACCAGCTTCTGCACCTTCTCCTGCAGTCCGTCAGCCTTTTCTTCGGCAATGGCCTTGAGCTGTTCGATGATAGAGCGCTTCTTCTCCAGATTCTCACGCTCGTCGCTACGTGTTGATGCACCGGCAGCATTGCGAGCCTCGAAGAACTTGTTGCAAGCACCCAGGAACTCTTCCCACAGCTGGTCGCCCAACTTCTTAGGCACCATACCGATGGTCTTCCACTCTTTCTGCAGATTGATGAGCTTGTCGCTGGTTGACTTCCACTCAGTAGAGTCTTGCAGTGCCTTAGCCTTCTCAATGAGGGCGCGCTTCTTCTCTGCATTCTCCTTGAAGGTATCTTTCAGTCCGCGGAAGTGCTCTGCCTTACGACCGAAGAAGTCATCGCATGCTGCACGGAAGCGCTCAAAGATCTTCACGTTCATCTTCTGAGGAGCAAAACCGATGGTCTTCCATTCAGCCTGCAGGTCGATAATCTCCTTGGTATGACGTTCCCAGTCACCACTGCCCTTATTCTCTTCGGCAGCGATAGCCTCTACCTTCTCACACAGTGCGGTCTTCTTTACGAGGTTTTCTTCCTCTTTGGCACGTAGTGCCTCGAAGTGCTGCTGGTGGCGCTTGTTGATAACTGTTGAGGCTGCCTTGAAGCGAATCCATATCTCTTCGCGAAGTTCGCGAGCAACAGGACCTGTTTCGCGGTATTCCTGATGCAACTTCTGCAACTGGTGGAAGGCGCTGATGACATCAGACTCTTCTGCCAACTTCTCTGCAGCTTCGCAGAGCTTGGTCTTCAGTTCCAGATTCTTCTTGAAGTCGTATTCACGAGCCTCGCTGTTCAGCTTCAGCAGGTCGTAGAACTGTTCTACATACAGCTGATAGTTGCGCCATAGCTCGTTGGCACGCTCTGCAGGCACGTTCTTAATCTCCTTCCATTCGTCCTGCAGGGCTTTGAATTCCTTGTATGATTTGTTGGCCTCTTCGGGAGAGGTAATCATCGTCTTAATCTTTTCGATGATGGCAAGCTTCTTTTCCAGATTGTCCTGCTTCTCCTGCTCTTGCTCGCGGAACAGCTTTTGGCGCTTCTCTTTGATGATACCCATTTCGGCTTTGAATGCTTCTTCGGCATCGTCGGGAGTAATCTGATACTGCTCTGGGTCACCTCCGCCGTCGATATATTCTTTCAGTTGTGCCTCACGCTCAGCAATATGGAACTTGTAGAAGATGGTCTTCAGATAGTCGATCTCTTCCTTCTGAGGTGTCTCGTCGCTGTGAGCTATCTCGCGCACGCGCTCCAACACTTCTTTCTTGTTGTCATACTGCTTGCGCTCCACAGTGGCTTCCTCGGCTGCTGCTTCTGCAGCATCGACTACGGTTTCCTCTACGGTTTCCACTACGCTCTGCTCTGCGCTTTGTTCTACGTTCTGCTCCTCGATGGGAGCTTTTTCTTGAGAGTCCATCATCATAAAATTTTAGTGAATGATACGGTTAGTACACACGAAATTAGGCTTAAAGACTGCGAGTGCACTAGTGCAAAAAAGAGCATGCTCCCTTTGCCGAGCACAGACAGCCTCGCCAAGTTATTGGGCAAAATTAGTAATAATTTCTGAAACTACCTAATTTTTTTGCCGAAAAGTGAATTAAATCAGTCTTTTATGCCTGAAAATGAACCATGAAGCCACCGAAATCACGACACTGATGATGATAGCCACGATAAAACCTAAGGGGCTAGATTCCATGCCGTTGACTAGATTCATACCAAAGAATGAGGCCACCAGCGTGGGCAACATTAGGATGATGGTTACCGATGTCAGCGTACGCATGATGGTGTTCATGTTGTTGTTAATAATACTCTGGTAGGTATCCATTGTCGACTCCAAGATGTTCGAATAGATGCTTGTTGTCTCGCGCGCCTGCGTCATCTCGATGTTTACATCTTCGATAAGGTCGGCATCCAATTCGTCAATCTGTAACTTAAACTTCAACTTCGACAGCAATACCTCGTTACCTCGAATACTGGTGTTGAAGTAAGTCAGCGAGTCTTGTAGGCGGCTCAGACCAATCAGGCTCTCGTTGTTCACCTCGCGGTCCAAGTTGCGCTTAGCCTTATCTATCAGCATAGATATCTGTTTCAGTCGCTTCAGATACCATACGGCACTCGACAAGAACAAGCGGAAAATCATGTCCACATGGTCGGTAAAGCCTACGCCACGCTTCTGCTGGAACGAAACAAAGTCAATCATCATGTTTGTTTCGTAGTAGCATACCGTGATGGTGACGTCGCGCTTATGGATGATACCCAAGGGCACGGTAGTATAAGGTGTACGCGAGCGTACCTCTTTAACATAGGGAATACGTAAGATGATGAGCATCCATCCATCGTCATATTCATAACGTGCACGCTCATCTGTATCGCTGATGTCGGAGAGGAAATAGTCGGGAATATTATATTGCTCCTCCAGCATTTGCTGATCTTCTTCCGTTGGACACGTTACTTGTATCCAACAATTAGGCTGCCACTCATTGAGTTGGCTGAGCCCACCTTGGGTGTTCCAAAATGTCTTCATTGTGCTAATCCAAGTTTAATGCATAATTCATAATGCTTAATGCATAATGCATAATTCTCGTGGCAAGAGGATTAGCGGTCTTGCCTGCCTATCCTCCAGCCTTACTTGTTATAAGTATCCGCCGGGTAATCGTCCATAATTTTGTTATTGTTTTTTGTTTTATCGAGTGCAAAGGTACAATTTAATATTTAATCCACCAAACAATTTTATTTTTTTTGCACGCCCTTTGCCGTAACCAACCATGCCCTTTACCGTAACCAATGAGATAGATATGTTACGGCAAAGGGATGGTGAGTTATATTGCGTTTTATTTTACGGGTACATCTTCGAGTGTCTTCTTCAGCAACTGCCAGAAGGGAGCGACAGTCTCGATGAGGGCACGCTCAGTAGTGGTGTGAGGTGACTTCATCGTAGGACCGAGAGAGACAACATCGAGGTGAGGATACTTGCCAAGGATGACAGAGCACTCCAAACCGGCATGGTCTACCTGGATGATACCGTCCTTGCCAAACAGCTCCTTGTACTCTTTCAGTAAGAGGTGGAGAATCTCTGAGTCGGGGTTGGGATCCCAACCACCATAAGAACCAGCAGTCTCTACCTTCATACCTGCCATAGAGAAGCAGCTCTCGAGCATGGTGACAACATACTCCTTCATATCCTCACGACTAGAACGAGCCAGAATCTTGATGGCTGCCTTGCCTTCGCCGATGTTGATGATGGCGAGGTTGCTAGAAGTCTCTACTACGCTGGGGTAGGCGGGGATAAAGCGGATGACACCATCGTGACAAGCGAAGATAGCATCAATCAGGTTGTCTTGTATCTCTACGGGTACTTCCTTGGCAGGAGTAGCTACCTCCTCAACAGTCAGCTCGATGCCCTGAGGCTCGATGAGCTTAAACTCGTCGTTGAAGGTGTCTTGCCAGTCGCTGACAATCTCTTTCAGGGCAGCGATGTTCTCCTTGGGCAAGGTGAGTACAGCCTCAGCCTTGAAGGGGATAGCGTTGCGCATATTGCCACCATTCCATGATGCCAGGCGAGCTTCTGTCTCAGCGATAGCTTCGCGTACTACCTGTACCAACAGCTTGTTGGCATTGCCGCGTCCTTCGTTGATTTCCAATCCAGAGTGACCACCACGCAGATTCTTCACTGTTACCTTTACGGCAGCATCCTCAGCGTCGGTATCTACCTCCTGATAGTCGAGAGTGGCAGTAACATCAATACCACCGGCAGAACCGATGACAAACTTACCCCAATGCTCTGAGTCGAGGTTCAGAAGGATGTCGCCCTGCAACTCGCCCTCGGGCAGTTCGTTGGCACCATACATACCCGTCTCCTCATCGCGTGTGATGAGCGCGTCGATAGGTCCATGCTTCAAGGTCTTATCTTCCATGATAGCCATGATAGCTGCCACGCCCAGACCATTGTCGGCACCGAGTGTGGTACCCTTAGCCTTTACCCATTCGCCATCAATCCAAGGCTGGATGGGGTCGGTCTCGAAGTTATGTGTAGACTCTGGTGTCTTCTGTGGCACCATATCCATGTGAGCCTGCAGGATGATACCTTTACGGTTCTCCATACCTGCTGTGGCGGGTTTGCGGAACACGATGTTGCCAGCGGGGTCTTTGAAGGCCTCTACGCCAGCCTGCTTACCAAATTCCAACAGGAACTGTTGTACTTTCTCCAAGTGTCCACTGGGGCGTGGCACCTGTGTGAGTGCATAGAAATTCTTCCAGATGCACTGTGGGTTCAGGTTTTGAATTTCGTTCATGTTTTTGAGTTTTTTATAAGGTTGTTTTTGCTTTCGTAAAATTCAATGCCACCCAAGCATAGATGCCGAGGAATACGACGAGCATAGTTTGGATGGTGTGTACGATGAGTACGAAGTAGAGCGCATGGACATCGGCTACACCATAGAGGATGAGCATCGTCTTGACAGCAAAGTGCCAAGGACCAGCACCATTGGGCGTGGGCACGATGACAGCGATGGAACCTACGATGAAGGTTACCAAGGCGCAGTCTAATCCGAGGTTGGCGGTGAAGTCGAAGCAGAAGAAGGTGAGATAGTAGTGTAGGAAGTAGCTCACCCAGATGGCCAGCGTATAGAATGTGAACAAGGGAATGTTGCGCACATCCTTTAGCGAGATGACACCCTGCCAGATACCACTCAGTGTGGCTTTCACCTTATCATATATAGAGAGCTTGCGCAAGAGGAAGTGGAGCAGGATGAGAATGGCGATGGCGCAGATGGCTGCCACGAAGTAACCTGCCCACGAGAATTGGTGGAGAATGCTCTCCATGCTGGTGCCCGTCTTCTTAAAGAACATGCCGAAGGTACTCATCTCTAATAAGAGCACGCAGGCGGTGATGCCCATCACTAAGAGCGAGTCGATGGCGCGCTCAGTGACTACTGTTCCAAGTGCTTTAGGAAACGATACGTTGTCGTAGCGCTTTAGCACACCACAACGTGTAAACTCTCCCACACGAGGTATCAGTAGGGAGGCTGCATAGGAGAGGAAGATAGCGTGAATGCTAGTCGAAGAGCGTGGGCTTTCGCCCACTGGTTCCAGCGTCTGGCGCCAACGCCATCCGCGAAACATCTGTGCCAGGATGCCAAAGGGGAAGCTGAGCAGCATCCACGTCCAGTCCATCTCGTCGGTCATCACGTGGTATATCTGTTGCCAGTTCTCGCCACGATACATCCAATAGAGTATCGCAGCACCCAGCACCAAAGGCATCAATATCTTTAGTATAATACTACTGATTTTCATAATTGGCTTCAAAGGTACGAATAAGTGAGCAAAATACAAAAGGAAAACTTGTTTTTCTTTTTATTGTCGAACGAAAGTACCTTCGAGACGCAGTCTCAAGGGTACGAACAATACAAAAGAAAAGCGTATTTTTCTTTTTGTGTTGATGTATATCAATGAAAGTGGGGTTATGTTGATAGAGGTCAAATAAACGCCTGTTTTTCAGCGAAAATGCTAGAAAAACATTGCCACATCAGAAATAGTCCGTACCTTTGCATCGTCAAAACAAAGGAAAAGGATTTAAGGATAACGATTTTAAGTAAGAAAGGAAATTGATTATGATGTTAGTTATGTTTTCACTGGCCGTTGAGGCCATCGCTGCCGCTGAGGCAATGTACATTTGCAAGAACGCTAAGGTTCTGACAAAGTAAGAATGAAAAATTGTTTGAGAGAATAGTTGTAAGTTGCGCAGTGCCCAAAAGGCCTGCGTTTTTTTTGTGTTTTATTTTGTATTGTGCTGATTAATTCGTAATTTTGCAAACATGAAACAAGTACGCCCTAAGAAAAATCTTGGTCAGCACTTCCTGACTGACCTGTCGATAGCCAAGAGAATAGCCGATACGGTAGACGCCTATCCTGATATTCCTGTATTAGAAGTAGGACCAGGTATGGGTGTGATGACTCAGTATCTGGTAGAGAAACCACGACCCTTTAAGGTGGTGGAGATTGACAGGGAGAGTGTGGCGTATCTGAAAGGTACCCTTTTTTGTCGGGAGAACGGAGGTACGGAGGTACTGGGGAGCGAGAATACTCCTGCGGCAGACATATCTCGTACCTCCGTACCCTCGTACCCCCGCACCCCCGATTATTCTATAATAGAAGGCGACTTCCTCCGCATGGATCTGACAAAGGTGTTTGATGGTCAGCAGTTTGTGTTGACGGGCAACTATCCTTACGATATCTCTTCGCAGATATTCTTTAAGATGCTCGACAATCGCGACCTCATCCCCTGTTGCACGGGTATGATTCAGCATGAGGTTGCTGTGCGTATGGCTGCCAAGCCTGGCAACAAGCAGTATGGTATTCTTTCGGTATTGATTCAGGCGTGGTATGATGTAGAATACCTCTTTACCGTAGAGCCCTCGGTATTCAATCCGCCTCCCAAGGTGCAGAGTGCAGTTATCCGCATGACTCGCAACAAGGTGCAGCAGCTAGATTGCAACGAGCAACTCTTCAAGCGCGTGGTAAAGACCGTGTTCAACCAGCGTCGTAAGATGTTGCGCGTATCGCTGAAGCAGATGTTGTCGCAAGAGGCTTTGGCAGTAATGGCCGATTCGCCCTTTGCCACCAAGCGCCCCGAACAGTTGTCTATCCCTGAGTTTGTTCAACTTACCAACGAGATAGAGAAGTTGTTGCCTGCTCAAGAGGCTTAAATGTGAAAATATGTTGTGTGCGGACACAGTTAATTGACATGCATCAAGAATAATGCTATTTTTTATCGAAAACGGCAAGGATATGAACCAACATATCCAAAATCGTCGTACCTTTGCATCGTGATTCAGAGATAACCGATAGGTATTATTAAGGTAATAAAGATTAGATTAAGGATAACACATAGTTAGGTTAGTTAGTAGAAGATAGTAAATAGGTTAGTTAGTTGTTAGATTTTGGTTAGTAAGTAAGTTATTAGGAAAGTAGTTAGGTTATTTAGGTGTTAGTATGTTAAGGTAAACTTTGAGAGAAAGTTAAGGTTTTAGTTATTAATAAGGAAAAGAAAATGTGCAGTCTGCGATAGATTCGTAGGCTGCACTACTTTTTATGTCGATTCTCACTCATCCCTCCTCGCTTTATTAAATCTGCTGAGTCGGATGAGGAAGATGATGCCTCTGAAGGTAAGCTCGATAGCCATTGCCGTCCATACACCTGGTAGTCCGTAGGTGCCTGCCAAGAGGGCAGCCAGCGTCAGGCGCACGCCCCACATAGATGCCAAACTCATGATGGCTGGTTTCAGCGTGTCGCCAGCACCCACAAAGATACCGTTGCAGACGATGGCTGCTGCAAACATCGGTTCGGCAAAGGCCTCGATGCGCAGACACTCTCCACCTATCAGGATAATCTCTTCTACACTCGTCATCAGTCCCATCAGCTCGTAGGCAAAGATATACATCAGTATGCCCATCACTGTCATCACCACGATGCCCAACGATGCCGACAGCCAAGCCAGTGAGCGCGTCAGTGCTCGTTGGCCTGCACCGATACTCTGACCAATCAGTGTGGTGGCAGCCTCAGCGATACCAAAGCCAGGCATATAGCACAGACTCTCTACCGTGATGCCGAGCGAGTGGGCTGCCAGTGCTACCGTTCCTAATGGTGCTACAATCATTGTACTCACTAGTTGGGCACTATTCATCAGCAGGTGTTGTAGGCTCATAGGCGCTCCTATCTTTAAGGCAGTGCGTACAATGTCGCCAGTAGGCTTAAACTTATACAACTGGTTTTGTATCCCCTCAGCCTTCTTGCCAAAGAGTCGCAGCATGTCTGAACGCCAGAACAGAAAGTAAGCCATCAGCAGGGTAGTGATAAATACCGCCACACTGGTGCCAAGCGCTGCACCGGGCACTCCCATACCTAGTATAAAGATAAATAGGTAGTTAAAGGTGACGTCCAGTCCACACATCACCACATTCAGTATGCTGGGCACCTTCATGTTGCCGGCACACTTCAGCATAGAACCACACAAGCTTTCTATCTGGAACAAGGGTGCTGCACACGAGAATATCAGGAAGTATAGCGATGCGTTCGTGGCAATATCCTCACCACCTCCCAACCAATAGGGTAGGGAACGGTGTATGCTGACAGCGATGATTACGATGACCAGGCTGAACACCAGGCAACACGTCACAGCCTGTCGCAGTATGCGTCGGGCACGCTTAAAGTCGCTGGCACCAATGGCGTGAGCCACCTGAACGGAGAAACCCATCGAACATGCCGATGTCAGTCCGGCAAAGAGCCACGATGCCGACTCCACCAATCCGATGGATGCCGCCTCTTTAGCACCCAGATGTCCCACCATTGCAGCATCGATGAAGAACATCAGGATGGTAGATATCTGTGCAAGAATAGAAGGGATACTCAACTGGATAATCAAGTTAAGCATCTCTCTTTGTGTCATTTGGCGCCCTTCACGAATATAGGCCAGCAAGTCTTTCTTCTCGTTCATACCATTATTTCGCCTGCAAAGGTACAACTTTTCTAAAAATTATTTGTACCTTTGTCGCCCCAATTTATCATTAGTACATTTATGACACACAAATTCAATAGCACAATGAATAAGTACAAGTTACTCCTGTTAAGCATATTGCTTGGTGCCTTCTCTTTTGTTTCTGCAGAAGACCTGACGCCCCATTTCTATGATAATGCCAACGGTAAGAAAAATGGCGAACTGAAGGGCTATCTCAAGTCGCTCATCCGTAACCATACCTCTATGCATTATGGTTCAGGATTAGGTCATACGTGGGAAGTGTTTTATTACTCCGATCGCGATGAGGAAGGCTACTGCATGGATATGTATTGCGACGACTGGAAGAAGTTTGGCGCTTCAGGTTCTATAGTCAGTGGTTGCAATATCGAGCACAGTTTTGCCAAGAGTTGGTGGGGTGGTAACGAGAACGATGCCTTTAAAGACTGTTATCATCTTAATCCCTCTAACAGCCAGGCCAACAGTGCCCGTGGCAACTATCCTTTAGGTGTTCCCACGAAGAATATCAAATATAGTGGTTCGCTGAAGATTGGCAAGATACATCACGATTCGCTGAATGTAGATTTCAGTGTTTTTGAACCCAAAGACGAGTATAAGGGCGACTTCGCTCGCGCCTATTTCTATATGGCCACCTGCTATGGTCGCTATGCCGATGGTAGCGCAGATAATGTATGCTCTAAGTATGATGGTTGGCGCTTAGACAACAAGGATGTAGGCTCTAAGTTCGCTATGCAAAATCAGAACTATCTCGAGTTCCAGCCTTGGGAGATTGCCGTGCTCATCCAGTGGCATCGTCAGGACCCCGTATCAGAAAAGGAGATTAAGCGTGCCGATGCTGTCAGCAATTTCCAGCACAATCGCAATCCCTTTATCGACTATCCCTTCCTTGCAGAATACATCTGGGGCAGTAAGGCTGGTCAACCACTTGATATGAGCCATCTCATCTCTTCCACCGACCCTCGCTTTGTTGTTGGTAAGAGCAATGGTTGGATAGACAATCCCTCATCCATCGACATTGTCGAGACTACTGCCACTCCCTCTCGCACTAAGAAAGTCCTCGTTGGTGGCAAGCTCCGCATCCTTGTCGAAGGCAAGAGCTATACGATGACAGGACAGAGGGCGAAGTAAGACGAGAAAAAATTTTGCTTGCAATCACTATTCACCTTCACGCGTATCGTGCAGTATTATAGCGCAATACGCGTGAATAGTGTTTTTTACTTATACGCCATGTACGAATCCGTGCGTGGCGTATACGATTCGGTGGGTGCCACGTACAGATTTTTCTATGGCGTATACGGAGTTGTGTGTGGCGTATTCAAAATTGTACACGGCGTATTCAGAATCTTTCTTTTAATTCCGAAAAAGTCGAGAAAGACGCCCCCCCCGAAAATCTTAGTTTTCGTAAATTTTGCTTTTTTCGTGTATTTTCGGAATCTAAAAAAATGGAATCCCTGTGAATAGTGCCACTCTAGCATCGGAAAAGTGGCACTATTGCAAGGCAAAACAAGCTATTTTGACGTCCTATATAGGCACTATTCCGATGCTAAAGTGGCTCCGTTCTGACTCTACGAGATGTTTTTTGAAATAATCCCTCAGCCCCCAAATAGTTTGACGACACTTTACGATGAGTTTGACGGCATTAAACTCTGGCCTAAATTACAGCGTCGAAGAATTATGCGTAAATGCGCTTTGAATTTACGCATAATTCTCGGAGAATTTACGTACAATTCAAGAAGTATTTACGCACAATTCTTTTCGGATAAAATCCCTCCCCCAGTGGGGGTAGGTTAGAA
Organism: Prevotellaceae bacterium MN60; assembly: GCA_900199555.1. GTDB lineage: Bacteria > Bacteroidota > Bacteroidia > Bacteroidales > Bacteroidaceae > Prevotella. The sequence goes on along the minus strand of FZQZ01000013.1, from coordinate 60,158 downwards.
ATGGGCTACATTCAACTCTGAATACAGCTATTTCGGGGTGCAATACAATATCTATTGAGGTGCGAAAGTAACTGATTTGGCGCTGAATGTAGCTAGTTACGCGCTGAGTCAGGCTAATTCAGAGTTGGGGCAGGCTGACTCTAAACGAAGGCAGGCTGGTATGATTGCCAAGACAGACTGAAAAACACTATTCACGCGTATTGCACTATGAGATAGCATGATACGCGTGAAGGTGAAGACTTATTTTAAGCAAAAATCTTTTGTATACATTATAAGACGCAGCAATTATTCTTTACTGCGCCTTATAATATTAGACATATTTCAAAAAGTATATCTTGAATTTATTTCTTATGGAGTGTTACAGGGAGTTCTTTATTATCTCCCATTGCTGTTCCCGTAATTTCTTCAGCATTACCTTTTAATTCAAAAGTCCATGAATTATGCTGAGGATCTTTACCCATAAACGAAATATTACCTCCAGCAGCTGGTAGTGACTCTCCAATTAGCTGCATAGTTGTTGAATACTTTACGTTCTTATATACAGCCTTTATACTACCATCCTCTTTGGTAATCGTAAATTCAATAGGGAATCCAGCCATCTCTCCAACGTATATTGTAGTACCCTCTGCTAAACTACCCAAGAGACCTTCGTTGTCATCTCCGCCAATCTGTTCTTCCTCATTATCTTCGCTGACAGGTTCTTCGACAATAGGTTCTTCGGACGTATAAGAGGCTGCCTCAGAATCAGCAGGTTGAATGTTATCTTCTACGAATGTCTCGATTTGATTATCCGATGAAATAATAGCATATGCTCCCCATCCAAATGCACCAGCAAACAGCAAACCTGCAGCAACGAGGGCAAGTGAACGATAACGAAATTTGGCTTTTGGTCCAAATACCCAGAATGCACCACAAATAGCCAGTACTATTATTGAAAGCACATATGGGAAGATTCCACCAACGATAGCGATAATACACTGGATGGGATAATAGATAATTGCACCATACATTATCGGCTCTATAACGAAATGTCCAATGATAGGCATCAGCATTTTTGCAAACATCTGTTCTGTGATGTCCATATTCTCTTTTCTCTCCAACACTTGGTCTGTATATCTGTCACGTTTCTCAATTATTGGAGTTGCTGACCAGTGAGTAAATTTTCCCCACCAAAGCATCGCCCAGAAAAAACCGATAATCCAACAGAAATTTCCTAACGGAGATTTAAACATGTTCCAGTTGGCACCAAAGAACAATGCATCTGTAGTTACTGCTTCATAAACCAAGAACAAAGCTGCGATAGTTACGAGTGCAGAAATTACATAAGCCACAATGACATACGTTTGACTAGAGAACTCAGGAATCTTTTGAGCCCATTCCTTTCCTTTTTCAATCAAGTTTCCCATACAATAGTAATTTTAATTATGAAATTCAACACCTCTTTTCCTAATTAGGCGTTTCAGTTATTGATTATTTGCCGACAAATATACATATTAATTTTATAGTAAGCAAGAAAAATAGAAAGAAATACTTTTTTTTCAGGTAAAAACAATCCTCCCTTACGATGGGAAGCTCGTGAGGGAGGGAATGTAATATTGATATTGGGAACTTGGGTGAGACGGCTACCTGTCCCTAGTGTCTTGAGAATCTAAACCTTCTTTAATCAGTTCTTGTTAAAAGAAGTAGCTAAACATTCATATTCCAATATTTTGTATTAAAGTTTGCATGAGTATCAAAGACCTCATGAAGATCTAACCCTAAATACATGGAATTAGGTTGTTCGATACCATCGAATATCTTTCTCCCTGCATATTTGCCTGTTATAACTTCTGTAACATTGTTAATCCGTACGACCTCAATTACTTTGCCTTTGTAGCATCCAAGAATATGGGTTGCAGATGAAGCCTTCTCTTCTGCAACACGCCAATACTTAACAGTACAATCGTAAAGGCTACTACGATAAAAGTGGTCGCTTGTCTCGTGCCGTTTCATGGCCTCGTATGAGTTCTTAATGTTAACAAAGATAAGTTTGTCAGTTTTGTTGTGTTGAAACATTTTAATTTATGATTTTATTCTTTCTTTTTGTATATTTCAAGTTTGTTGTTGCTCGCGTCTTTCCATTCAATCCATCCGTTCGCAGAACCACCGCAACAGAAAACAGCAGCTCCGCTAGGAGAATTGAATCTAACGTCTTGAGTGACGATAAGTTCTTTGCCAGATTTCTTTGCATACTTGGCAATGTCTTTTATGCGTTTTGCAACAATCTGTGGACTAGCCTTTTTTACCATCTCTGGATTTATTTTACTACCTTTCAGCACAATAAGACTCCCATCTTGAGGATTGAATAAACCTTTTGCATCTGCATTTCTTGATAGTGTGCATGATATTAGGCTCTCCTCTTCCTGCTGTTTGTCTTTTTCTCCTTTTAGGAAGATATCGAATCCTGCAGCACAGATATAATTCTTTGCTTCTTCGAATATTGGCTCAAGAGTATATATCTGATTCTTTTTCAAAGGAGGAGACTGAGGCTTCTGCTTATTCTGCGACAGATCATAATAGCCCAATTCTGCTAAGGTCTCATAGGTCTTGGCTTCTAACCACTTTACTTCAGTTGTTGAAAGTGTATCCGTTGTAGAGTGAAATACAATGGCTTCAGTCCAGAAATCTTTTGCTTCGTGATTCTTCAAACGCTTTAGAGAATCGTCTGTTTCTCCAACATATAGTTGCTTCTTATCTCTATTACACAAGATATATAGGGCAGGCTTGTTAAGTTCTTTTGAATTCTCAGAAACGAAGTTCTTATCTGCTCTGTCAATCACAAATAATTCTGTCACTTGATTCTCGCAACTAATAATTCGAGATACAAGCGTATTGTCAGGTACTAATATCTGAAAGACCTTTGCCATGGTTAGTTATGTTTTTAATTATGCTTGCAAAAGTAATAAAAAGAATTGTAAATAGAAAAGAAATCTGTAGGATATTTCGGAAAAATAGTTTGACGGCATAATTCGAAGAGAATTATGCCGTCAAACCCTTCGAATTCAGCCTGCAAACTATTCGGATGTAGGCTGAATTGAAAATCGAGGCTCGCAAAAGTGGCACTTTAGCATCGCAATACAGTAACTATTGAGGTCCTTTACAGTAACTATTGACGTCCAAAAGTGGCACTATTGGAGTGCTAGTACAGCTGTCTTGCAACTCTAAATAGCTATATTCAGAACTGGCTTAGCTGTATTTCTCGAATACTCGTAAGGGCATTTCGTATTCTAATAAAGGTTTTCTCAAAAACTATTTTTATAAACGTATAAAGAAAAAGCGTGTAGGTCGAAAGACCTGCACGCCTTCTTATGTAGAATCAAAATCTGATCTTACTTTACCTCCTCAAATATAAACGCTATTGTATATCAGTTATTTACAATTACACGTGAACGATAAGGGGACGTAAAGAAGGTTGTAAGACCAAACAAAAATAGAAATCCACAAATGCGCTATTAGCGATTCTTGCCAAGTACTTTCTCTTCTAACTTTGGTAAATTCTCTATAATGTTTTCGTCTATCTCTATTGAATAATTGCCTTTTGTATTTCGAAGCGTTTTGCGTACTGTCTCTTTTTCTGAATTATTAAACCAGGAGTGAAATAGATTGAGCACGAACAGAGCTTGAACTTCTGAATCAATATTGTACTGATAACCTATGTTCCATACCAAGTTTTTGAGGTCGGCTTGTTTCAGTTTATTCTTTTCAATCTTGACAGAGACGCAATTCACAATGCCATTGCATTGTACAAGTAGTTTGACGGCTTCCTCTATCTGATAGAGTTCTTCATCACTGAAACCATGAGGAAGGAGGACAAGGCGCGTATATCTGAGAATCTTCTCCAATTTCTCCTTGTCATGCTTTGCTTTCGCTTCCGTCAATTGGATGCGGTCAATGTACAACTGTTGTATAAACGGAGCCAAATCTCGCTGAGCATTTTTGAGCGCATCTTCAAGTTCAGGCATAATCTTTGGCTGTATATTGTCAGCTTCCTCATGTGTCTTGGGCTCTTGTCGTACAGGTTGGGACAATGGGGCTACATCGCTTTGTGGTTTTTCTATTGCTGCTTTTGCGTCCAGTTTCTTTTGAATATCCTCCAGATGTTTGACAATATAGTTGTCCATGTTCTCACGGTCAGCGCGATTGTTCAATTCCTTTCTATTGCGCTTGAAGTAAGCATAAAGACATTGTTTGATGCCGTGAAGCAACAATATGAGGACGGCATATCCACCAATGAATATTGGTATAGTGACAAGAAAGCAAAGAAGCTCCTTGTCTTCACCTATAAGTTGTTGGGCAACCTTGTATGCACCAACAATGTAGGTAATGATAATCAATCCTAAGAATGCCGTGCCAATATAGCGATGAACTCCTTTTGTGGATGGAAGTGGAAAGATGTCTATCTCCATAATTTATAATGTCTAATATACGAAACCGTTAAAACAAAGACTACATATCTAGGCTGTCCTCTTTGAGCAAGAAGTCGAAAAGACCTATTGTCAGTATGCCATCTTCATTGCGACGTGGCATGATGTGGTCCTTCACAATGATAATCTTCTTGAAAGAATCATTGATATTCATTAGAGAACGAGATTCCTGTATCTCTTTTTCTCTGTCAGGAATGGACAAAGCCGACTGTACGTAATACTTCTTACTGCCGAGGCTCGCAATAAAGTCAACCTCAAGTTGGGTACGAGACCATTTTCCGTCTTTATCTGGTTTTCTAATCTCCACCATCCCAACGTCCACGCTATAGCCGCGTGTAATCAGTTCGTTATAAATAATGTTCTCCATGATATGCGTTTCCTCTTGCTGTCGCATATCAAGAATTGCATTTCTAAGACCTATATCAGAGAAATAGTATTTGGATAGCGTGTTGATGTATTTCTTACCTTTAATATCATAGCGTATAGCTTTGTTCAGTAGGAACGATTCTGACAGAAAGGCTAGATAATTGGCTATGGTCTTGTTGGTAATGTTTACATTCTTAACACTTTTGAAGGTATTTGAGAGTTTTGTTGGATTACACGGAGAGCCTATAGATGATGCCATTATTAGCACCAGCTCGCGCATTTCATCCTCATTTTGAATTTTGTGTCTCTCAATGATATCTGCCAAATATACAGTCTCAAACAAGTTCTTAAGATAGTTGATTTTCTTTTCTTCGGTCTCAAAAGACTGTATTAGTGGCAAACCACCATAGGTGTAATATTCGCGCCATGCCTCTTGCTTGTCACCGCCAATGGCCGAATAGAACTCAGCAAAAGAGAGCGGATTCACATGAATCGTCTCACCTCGACCACGAAATTCCGTTGGGATATCTGATGATAAAAAGTGAGAGTTACTACCAGTCACATATGTGTCGGCATTATCAATATGACGGAAGCTATTCAATACATCGACAAACTCGTCCATCAACTGTACCTCATCGATGATGATGTAATAAAGTTCCTTGTCCTTGATTCTGTCATGAACATAATGGAGCATCGTGTCTGGGTTCCTCAATTCCTTGTTCATGCGGTCTTCAAGGTCAATGCGGATGATGTGGTCATCGGCCACCCCATTATCTAATAGGAAGTGGTAAAACAAGACGTTCAGTAGATATGACTTGCCACACCTGCGAATTCCTGTCACCACCTTGATAAAGCCATTCTGACGACTTTCTACCAACTGCTTTAGATATCTGTCTCTTTTTATTTCTATCATATCATTCCTTATTTTTGTCAACATTGACACTTTTTGGTAATGCAAAGGTAGCGATTTATTTCAATTCGGCAAAGTTTATCGACTAAAAAATGACAATATTGCCATATTTTAGGCGTAAAACTAGAACGGTACTCCAATTTTCATAGCAATATATTGCACTAAAGTAGTGTAAAACTTGAAGAAAACGCAATTTTATTTCGCAAATCATAAAGAAATATTTGTTTTTCTTCACGTTTCTCAACTTAAATGATTAAATTTGCCCCATCAAAGTGTTCCAATATGACAGAAAAAGATCTTAATCGTATCAAAGTCATGCTTGTTGAAAAGAAGCAGACTGCAAAATGGCTCGCAGACCAGTTAGGTAAGGATCCTGCAACAGTCAGCAAGTGGTGTACTAATACCACTCAGCCTTCTCTTGAAATTCTAATACGGATCTCAGAGCTTCTTGAAGTTCCAATTCAGGAACTTATTCGAACGAACGAGAAACTGTAATTCTTTGTCAGTACTTGCAATATGTCTACGAATAAGAATGCTATAATCAGATATAGGGCATTGGATAAATGTTTCCGTGATTATCATCACAGGTACTTTATCGAAGACCTTATAGATAAATGTGAAGAAGAGTTGGAATCGTTCAACTTCACTGCTAATGTGAGCCGCCGTCAAATTTTTGACGACATTCGTTTTATGGAAAGTGAAGCAGGATGGAGCATACCACTTGACCGTTTAAAAGATGGTAAGAAAACATATTATCGCTATTATGAACGTGATTTTACCATCAATGAGCAACCACTGACGGACGATGAAGCGCAGCAGTTGTCAACTGTTATCCTGACGCTGAGCCGTTTTCGTGGACTTCCGTGTAACGAATGGGTTGACGAGGTAATTTCAAATCTAGAATGGCGTTTTAATCTGAAAGGTAGCAAAGAGAATGTCATTGGCTTTGAGCAGAATCAGAAATTGAAGGGCCTTGACAAACTCTCCACAGTACTTGATGCAACATCCTATCACCATCCCCTTTCTATATTATATAGGAATTATAAGGAGGGTGGCACAGAAGAAACGGTTATTCTGCATCCGTATTATGTTAAGCAGTTCAACAACCGTTGGTTCTTATTCGGTCTGAATCAGAAGAGGAATATGATTTCAAACCTTGCCTTAGACAGAATGATAACAGTCAATATGGCAGAGAACGTGAGATTCATTCCAAACACAGACATTGATTTTGAGCACTTCTTTGATGATGTGGTTGGTGTGACTGTCCCGAATGATAATGTTGCAAAAGAGCATATTGTGCTTCAATTTAGTAAGAATAGATTTCCGTATGTCACATCAAAGCCCATTCATCAGTCCCAAAGCACAATCAGCGAAGAAGATTGCACCATCAGTATTAACGTAAAGCCAAATAAGGAATTGGTGGCTCAACTTTTGTCTTTTGGAGCAGATGTTGAAGTACTATCTCCTGATAGCGTAAGAGAGCTTATAGCTAAGAAAATTGAAGAAAATTACAAAAAATATTTTCCTGTGCACAATGGCTGCACAGATGACTTGTAACTTTGCGGCGACATTTGAAGTTGAACCCAAATTTGTTTTGCATGAAGATGACAGCTGAGACAATGAACATGAGTAACGAGACCGAAAGATTTAATTACGCACTAGATCTTTTCTTTGGGATGAATCCAGCCAAAAGGTACTGGATTTTGCTGGCAATGTATTTCGCAAAGAATAAAAAGCTACAGACAATTGACAATTACGAAGGTAATGGTTTTGTTATGGCTACCATGTCTGTTGATCTCATTGGGCAAAGAAACATTGTTGATGAATGGAATCAGAAGGGGGTCAAGAGTCGTTCTGTTGTCGCAGTTGTGGATGCAGACAAGAAAGATATCATAGATGAAATTTATTATGGTTTCGATGTCGATGCCATTAATTATTTGAATAGTCAACCCAATAAAGAACTCGGTTTCTATGGGCTTAGACAGATGGAGCCAACATACCTTGTTGAGGTAGCTGAAATATTAATTGGCATTTCAGAAGAATGGTATGAAAAGAATACCAGTTGGGCATTCTTATCTATACTTCGAAGAGCCAGACGGAACAATCGTTTTGATGGGCCATTTTATCAGCCCGAAGAACTAACTCGTCTTATTGTTGGGCTATTAGACGCTCAAAAAGGTTCAGTTTATAATCCCTATGCAGGATTATGTTCATTTGGTGCGGCAATGTCATCCAACTGCCGTTATTACGCGCAAGAGCTTTCACTAGACTATGTAATAGGCAAGTTAAACTTGCTGTTACACAATAGGACTAATGCTGTATGCGAGAAGGAAGACTCGCAAATCAAATGGAAAGGAGCATTAGGTTTTGACTATATTGTTAGTTCGCCTCCTTTTGGCGTTAGGTGTAATAGTAAATACAGAACAACAGACAGAGATTATCTTTTCCGTTCTGCCATGGATGTTCGCTATAAGGCTATCGGTGTATATCCATCTTCCATTTGCTTTGATAGTGGCTTGTCATCCAACCGAGTTTCAAAACTTGTTGAAAACGACTATATCGAAAGTGTGATATTGCTTGCAAATAACACCTTTCAGCACACAGGAATAGAACCAGTGATTATTGTTGTCAACAAGAATAAAGAGCATAAGAATGCTATACGCTTTGTAGATGCTTCTGATTGCTTTGAAACAGCTGGCAGAGACATCAAATTGTCTGTTGACTCTATATTGTCGCTTTGCAAAACAGATGGAGACCATTCACGATTGGTTCACGCTTCTGAAATTGAGTCTAATAATTTCAAACTTTATCCCAAACTGTACCTTAAGAAGGAACTTGAAGTGCCAGCAGGGATGAAAGAAGTTTATCTTCGAGAAGTTCTCTGTTCACTGCCTTGTAAATCTCCACGAGACAGCCAAGGACGTGTATTCTCTTTGGTTAATAGAGACTCAATTAAAGCAAAAGGGATTATTAAGGCTGAAGATTTGGAAATCCGTGCAGTCGATAATCGCAATTATCGTGTTGTCAACGAAGATTGTCTTATCTTTGTTAGAGGTGGGCAGTATACGGCCAAATATCTTATAACTAATGGCGAAGATGTCTATTTGCGAAGCATGTTCCGTCCATTTTTAGTTAATACGGATATTATAGAGCCTTCGTATCTTCTTTCTGAATTCTCTAAGGATTATTTCTCTGAGCAACTGTATTCATACGGTTCTGGTTTTTCAGGTCCAAGAATATCAACTGACGAACTCTTGAACCTGAAAATTCTTGTGCCAGAAATTCGGGAACAACAATTAAAGATGTCTCTTGACACTATCGAAAAGAACCTGGAGACATTGGAGAGTCAGAAAGAAGCTGAGTATAAGAGAAAAATGGAGAATTTTGTCCTGAACCAGCGACAAAGGAAACATGCTGTTGCGCAAGTACTCAACGAAATACTTCCTTCAATGGAAAACATTGAGAGCTTCATTCTTGACAACGAAACTGTTTCAAAAGATTCTGTTGTTTCTCGCAGATTCGGTACAACTTTGCAAACTTATTTGGCAACAGTAAGAAAGCAACTTGATAAGATTGCCTCAATGGTTGATAACTTTACTAGTCAGGAACAGTACGGCAAGCCTGAAGTTATTCGAGTGGAAGATTTCCTTTCTGAATACTGTTCGTCCAAGAAGAATCTGGGGATTCCCGTGGCGTACATTCATCACTACGAGGAAGAAGAAATAGAGCAAGAAGTAAAAATCTCCCAAAAAGATTTAACGCAGATGCTTGACAATCTCATTGCTAACGCCGTCAAGTATGGTGCGGCTGACGATATTGAGCAGAAATATGGTTCAGCGGATGAGAAACGTAGAGATTTTCAGATACGTATCGAAACCCATGCTATTCATGATTATAAGGATCCCGTTGTTATTCGGGTTAGTAATAATGGTGAAGCCGTATCAAAGTCTATTTCTCTTGACAAGTTGTTTACTTGGGGAATTGGTCGTGGCACAGGTATCGGATGCTGGCAGGTGAAAGAGATTGCTGAACACTTTGGCGGTTCTGCTTCTTATGAAGAATTTTTAAACGATCCTGACGGCTTTGTAAGTGAGTTTAGAATTGTTTTACCTTTAGATGATGATTAATCATGCAGATAAATGTACTTTGGATAGATGATCAGCCCAATGAGGCGTTCATCGATAAGGCAGACAAGGTGGGTATCTACATTGAAGTTCGCGAAAATGTAGATGCGGGGATAGATGAGTTGTTAAATTCATCTACAAGTTATGATGCTATTATTCTTGATGCGAACTGCATCAGCCATAATGATGGCTCAAAAGAAACAGACATTTCAGCACTTGGCTATGCTCTTCGCATGATTACAGCAAACCAGATAACCATTCCATGGTTCGTGTATTCTGGAGGTGGCTTTTCTGGCGAAGAATCAATCAATATCATTGTAAGAGCTTACGAAAGATCATACGATGAAAATGGTTGGTATAAAAAACCAGTAGAAATAAACGAGCTATTTTCCAAAATCAAGCAAGTAGTCCCCGATTCGGATGCCTACAAGATTAAGGAAAAGTATTCTGAAATCTTTTCGTTCTATCCTAATGCAAAGGAGCTTGTTGACATTATATTATATATAGAAAGAAACAAGTCTAACAATCCTGCCGTCTTTAACCTAATTCGTAAAGAACTTGATTGGGTAATGGGCTATTTGTATGAGTGTGGAATGTTAAGGGATCCATATAAGGGCAGTAACCTAAGTGAATGTAGTACCTTCCTTGGTAATAAAAATTTACAAAGCCTTGTACCTCTGCATATCCAACGTAGTTTTCATTCAACTTCTTCTATATGCAACGAAGGTTCTCATAGATTGGTCGTTGATCAACTTGTAAAAGAAGGGAAAGCCCCCTATCTTGTTCAGTCTACAGTTTTGGAGTTTTTGAATATATTATTTTGGCTAAAAGATATGCCTAAGACTCCAGAAGGAAGGGAATACCTAAAAGATATTGTTGAAGAACTACTGAAAGATGAAGTGCCACAAATAGAAGACTACGAAGGCAAGGATTTTGTTGTTGAACAAGATGAAAAGAACAACTTCCATTGCGGCCAATGCCGTCTCTCATTTAAGGCTGCACAAAGCTTTAAAGGTAAAATGGTAACACTTTTCGATGTGACTGAGAATGATGCAAAGAGTAAGGATAATTATCCATATTTTGCAAAATTCCGACTAAAAGAATAGATTTCCCTTTCTGTGCAGAATAGCTGCACATATAATATTTAACTTTGCATTCGAAATTGAAAAAAATAATATCAGCATATGAATAAGCAGCAACTTGCAAACAGAATCTGGGCTTCAGCCAACAACATGCGTAATAAGATTGAAGCCAATGAGTATAAGGACTATATTCTTGGTCTGATCTTCTATAAGTTCCTTTCTGATACAGAAGTCAAGTATTTCACTGAGGTATGCGAGTGGGAAGAGGACGAACTGCCCGAACTCGTGGAGAACTATGAGGATATGAATATGAAGAATGCCATTGCGGAGTGTCAGGAACATATCGGTTTCTTCATAGAGTATAAGTATCTATTCTCTACATGGCTCGACGACACCAGTTTCAGCGTGCAGACACTGAGTGAGGCTCTGAGCAATTTTGAGCGACTGATGAGCGATAACTATGCCTCTGTGTACGACGGCATTTTCAAAACTCTACGTGAAGGATTGAGCAAACTGGGTGATAACCCAAGTTCGCAGACAAAGGCACTGAAGGGTCTTATCAAGCTTATCAAGGACATCCCTACCGATGGTTCTCAGGACTATGATGTGCTAGGATACGTCTATGAGTTTCTTATTAGTAACTTCGCCGCTAATGCTGGTAAGAAGGCTGGTGAGTTCTATACGCCTCACGAGGTAGCTATGATTATGTCGGAGATTGTGGCTGAGCACCATAAAAATAAGGATAGTCTTGAAATCTACGACCCGACATCAGGTTCAGGTTCGCTGCTTATCACCATTGGCAAGGCTGTGAGCAAGCACATTCATGGCAAGAACAAGGTTAAATACTATGCGCAGGAGTTGAAGGAGAATACCTACAACCTCACCCGTATGAATCTTGTTATGCGTGGCATTATCCCACAGAATATCATTACTCGTTGTGCGGATACCCTCGAAGAAGACTGGCCTATGCGCGAGGAAGGCTCTGAGATTGACAAGCCTCTGGCTGTAGATGCAGTGGTCAGCAATCCTCCATACTCTCAGCACTGGGATCCAAAGGACAAAGAGTATGACCCTCGTTTCAAGAACTATGGTGTGGCACCTAAGACCAAGGCCGACTATGCATTCCTGTTGCATGAGCTGCACCACTTGAAGAGCGATGGCATTATGACCATCGTCTTGCCTCATGGTGTATTGTTCCGTGGAAAAACTCCCAAGATTTACGACAAGGATGGTAATATACTTCCTTTGGAGTTGCAAGAGGAAGGTCAGGCGGAAGGCCAGATTCGTGCCAACCTGATAGAAAAAAACAATATCGACGCTATCATCGGACTTCCTGCTAACATTTTCTTTGGTACGGGCATCCCTACAATTATTATGGTGCTGAAGAAAAAACGTGGTAATGAAGGTGTTCTTATCATCGATGCCAGCAAGGGTTTTGTAAAAGACGGAAAGCAAAACAAACTCCGTGCCTGTGATGTTAAGAAAATTGCCGACACCTATCGGGAACGTAAAGAAATTCCAGGCTTCTCACGTGTTGTAACACGCGATGAGATTCGCCGTAATGAGTATAACCTCAATATACCCCGCTATGTGGATTCGAGCGAGGCACCTGTAAAGTACGACATTTACTCTACCATGTTTGGTGGCATTCCTAACAATGAAATTGCAGATCTCCGTGAGTATTGGGATGTATTCCCCACACTTCAGCAGGAGGTGTTCACTCCAGAACAGGATCGTCCTTACTCTGTAGTCAGGGTAACCGACATCGTTGAAACCATCCATGAGAATAAGGATATCAAGGATTTCAAGGCTCATTTTGCAGCAGCCTTTGAGGACTTCAAGCGTATGCTTCATATCCGTCTTATCGATAACGTAGAGCAAGTAAAGGAAGTTGTAGAGAGTGATCATATCTCCACTGACATTTTCCATCGTATGGAAGGGCTGCCCCTCGTGGACAAATATACTGCCTATCAGATTCTTGCCGACAATTGGCAAGGCATCATGGGTGATGTGGAAATTATCCAGACCGAAGGCTTTAGTGCTTGCAATGTGGTGGAACCCAAGATGAAGATGGTGAAAGACAAAAACGGTGTTGAACAAGAAGTGCAAGATGGCGTTAAGGGACGCATCATTCCTTTTGAACTTGTACAGAAAACGCTGTTCCAAGAGGACTTGGATGCTATCGATGCCCTTCAGGGACGCATTGATGCCATTGACGGTGAGTTGGATGCCGCTCGCGATGAACTTCTGGGAATGGATGATACAGACAAATACTTCGATGCCGAGAAAGACAATGCTTTCATAAAGAAAGAGATTACTGCCGATAGCAAGCCAAAGGCTGACGTAGAGGACGATGTGAAGGAACAACTGAAAACCATCGTCAAGCTGTGGAATGAGCAATCTGCGAAGAAGAAACAGGTAACAAAAGACAAGGATGCATTAGAGACAAAGACCATAAAGACAATTGAGGGTCTTGACATGAAGGAAATTCAAATGTTCCTCGAACTTAAATGGATTCTTCCAATAACCTCAGCTATTGAAGCATTGCCAGACGGCGTCATTCAGGTACTTGCCGACAGTATCACGGCACTCAACGAGAAGTATGCCGTCACCTACAACGATATTGAGCAGGGCATCATAGAGTCTGAGAATAATCTTGCGAGACTCATTGGTCAGCTCACAGGCGATGAGTTTGCTATCAGTGGTTTGTCTAACCTTATTAAGAAGTAAAGTATGGAGCCAAAGATAACACTAAAAGGATTTGTTGGAAATTGGGACACACATGCAATCAAAGATATTTGCGAGGTGAATCCTAAATCCACTTTGCCAAGTGAATTTGAGTACGTTGACCTCGAATCTGTTGTTGGAACAGAAATGATTTCTCACAGAACAGAGCAGAGAGGAAGTGCGCCATCACGAGCTCAGCGTCTTGCTAAGAAGGGTGATATTTTTTATCAAACAGTTCGTCCTTACCAGAAGAATAATTATCTTTTTGATATGGATGAAACAAACTACGTCTTTTCAACAGGTTATGCTCAACTTAGAACCAAGATAAATCAAGGTTATCTGTTTACATTAATGCAGAGTCCTTCATTTGTTAATAAGGTTTTATTAGAATGTACTGGAACAAGTTATCCTGCAATCAATCCGACTAATCTTTCTAAGATAACAATTGATATTGTCGATGACGAAAATATTCAGCGAATTATTGCCTCTTACTTTCAACACCTCGATTCCCTTATTCAATCTACTGCGAAAAAGATTGATTCACTGAAACAGGTGAAAGCTGCAAGTTTGCAATCCATGTTTCCACAGGAAGGGGAAGCTACTCCACGAGTAAGATTCAAAGGATTTGAAGGGAAGTGGGAAAAAGTTCTTGCATCAAATGTATTTAAAACTTTCAATGAAAAGAATAGGCCAGATCTTCCTGTTTTATCAGCAACTCAAGATAAAGGTATGGTAACTCGTGATGCCTTCGGATATAATATATCTCATGATAAGAGTAACGAATCCACCTATAAGCACATATTGCCTGGACAATTTGTTATTCACCTGCGTTCTTTTCAAGGTGGATTTGCACATTCAACCATAGAAGGCATAGCTTCTCCAGCTTATACAGTCATGGAGTTTAAGGACAAAACTCAGCATGTTGATCTATTCTGGAAATACATTTTTATGTCAAAGGAATTTATAAAACGACTTGAACTGATTACATATGGTATCCGTGACGGACGTTCTATAAGCTTCGAAGAATTTTCAGATATGTCTTTTATAGTACCTTCATATAACGAGCAACAGCAGATTGCCAAGTACTTTACAACCTTAGATTCTCACATCTCTCTCCACTCTCAGAGGTTAGAGAAACTGAAGCAGATTAAGTCTGCATGTTTAGAAAATATGTTTGTATAACCTAAAAACAAAGATAGTATGCCAGTAGATGTTTTAATCCGCCCGTTCCTGAAGGAACTTGATTTTGAAAAAGCTCTTGCAGACTTTCTGCCCCAGCATGGTTGGGAACCCAATGTGATAATGAATCCAACTGAGGAAATCCTCATCAAAAATTGGGCTGCCATAATCTATAACAACAACCGAGACATGAACCGTCTTGGTGACTTTCCGCTGACAAGCAGCGAAATGCAACAGATAATGACTCAGGTGGACGCATTGAAGAACCCATACGAGGTGAACCAGTTCATCAATGGTGGTCAAGTAATGATAAAGCGTGACAATCCTGATGACAAAATTAACTTCGGCAAGGAGGTGTATCTGACTATCTTCAATGCTCGTGAAATTCGTGCCGGACAGAGTGTCTATCAGATTGTACGCCAGCCAAAGTTCCAGACGAAACATCCTCTTGGCACTACACGGCGTGGCGACGTGATGCTGCTCATCAATGGTATGCCTGTTGTTCACATTGAACTGAAACGAAGTGGTGTCGATGTAACTCAGGCTGTGAACCAGATTAAAAAGTATGCCCATGAAGGCATCTTCTCGCATGGAATCTTCTCGTTGATACAGATTTTTGTAGCGATGACTCCAGAGAAGACTCTCTACTTTGCAAATCCAGGAGCATCGGAGAACTTCTCTCCAAGCTTCTACTTCCATTGGGCAGACTTCAATAACGAGGAGATTCACGACTGGAAACGTATTGCTGCCAACCTGCTGTCAATACCTATGGCTCACCAGATGGTGGGCTATTACACTATAGCTGACGACAAGGACGAAACCCTGAAGGTGCTTCGCAGTTATCAGTACTTTGCTACTACTAAGATATGGGAGCGTGTTCGTGAAACCAACTGGGACGACCATTATCATAAGGGTGGCTACATCTGGCATACTACTGGTTCGGGTAAGACAATGACTTCTTTCAAGTCTGCTCAGCTCATTGCAAAGGCTAATGATGCAGACAAGGTGGTGTTCCTGCTCGACCGTATAGAACTGAGTACACAGTCGGCTGACGAGTATCGTGGTTTTGCCAATGCTGATGACAATGTACTTGACACGGAAGATACCAGAAACCTTATTCGTGTTTTGGAAAGCGATAGTAAGGACGATTGCCTTATCGTTACATCTATTCAGAAAATGAGTCGCATCAATAGTGACAACAGCATTCCGCAGTCAACCATCGACAAGATAAACAAGAAACGTGTCGTATTCATCGTTGATGAATGTCACAGAAGCGTAACAGGTTCCGGCAAGGAAAGCGGTAGTGGTATGCTCCTGACTATTAAGAATACCTTCCCTCGTGCCATCCTCTTCGGATTCACAGGCACACCTATATTCCCTGAAAATGCTCGTGGCGAGATGACTACAGAGGTTATTTTTGGTGATATGCTCCACAAGTACACTCTTGCCAGTGGTATTCCTGACAAGAACGTTCTTGGTTTTGATCTTTATCGAGAAGATACATTCCAAGAACAGGAAGTACGCGAGGCTGTGGCATTGCGACAGGCAGATCCTGAAGCAGAGACTGTGGATGACATTGCAAAAGACAATGAGAAGATGGGCATTTACAACAAGTGGATGAACGATACCGACATATTGAAAGTGGAAGATGAAGCAAAATCGCTTTACACCTCAGACGAACATCACATGGCAGTAGTTCAGAAGATTGTGGAGGAACGTCCGATACTCAGTCACAATGGTAAGTTCCATGCAATACTGGCGACCAAGAATATCCCTGAGGCCATAGAATACTATCAGCTCTTCAAAAAGCATTATCCAGAGTACAATATTACGGCCATCTTTGATGACTCCATCGATAATAATGGCGGTGGTGAATATAAGGAAGAGGCTATCCTTGAAATACTTGAAGATTACAACAGGAAGTTTGAAACGACATTTCAGCAATCTACATACGCCAAATATAAGAAAGACGTAGCCAAGCGTCTTGCCCACAAAACACCTTATCAGCACTTGGAGAAAGATAAGCAGCTGGATATGCTTATCGTAGTTACTCAGATGCTGACGGGCTATGACTCAAAATGGGTGAACACTCTTTATGTGGACAAACTGTTGCAGTATGTCGATGTTATTCAGGCATTCTCACGTACCAATCGTCTGTTTGGTCCAGACAAGCCCTTTGGCATCATCAAGTACTTCACCCGTCCTAACCGCATGGCAAAGAACATTGATGATGCTCTGGCTTTGTATGTTGACCAACCTTTGCTCGTCTTTACGGATAAATTGGAGGCTAATCTGGAAAAGATTAACCAGTCGTTCCGCACCATCGACCAACTGTTCAAGGCAGAGGGAATCGAGTACTATGCTACTTTACCTCAGGCAGAAGCTTCGAAGAAGAAGTTTGCCAAGGAGTTCTGCGACATGACCAAACGTCTGGAAGCTGCCAAGATGCAAGGTTTCCTTTGGGAGAAGGCGGAATATGAGTTCCAACATACAAATGGATGGGTTAAACTGAAGATGGAACTCGATGAGCAGACATACAAGGTACTATTGGCCCGTTACCGCGAGCTGTTCACTGGTAAAGGTGGCGGCGGTGGCGGTGACGATGATGTCTATCAGTTGGAGGCATATATCACAGAAACCGGTGCCGGAACCATCGATGCCGAATACATCAACTCAAAGTTTATCAAGTTTGTCAAGAACCTTTATACTTCTGGTCCTGGTAGCGAACATGTGAAGACAGCTCAGGCAGAACTTCATAATGCCTTTGCCTCACTTGATCAACGTGACCAGCGTACAGCCCAGCGCATTCTACATGATATTGAGAGTGGTGATTTACGTTTAAGCCCTGGTAAGACCATTTATGACTATATTATTGACTACCAGAAACGTGAGTGTGACCAGCAGGTTTATACTTTGGCCGAGGCAACGGGGCTGAACATCACAAAACTGCAGGAACTCATTAGCAAGGACACTACCGAGCAGAATATCAATGAACAGGGCCGCTTCGATGCTTTGGTTCAGACAATTGACAAGGTAAAGGCTGTTGATTTCTTGAAGAAAGTGACCGGGCAGGATGTACCCAAGCGTTTTGTTATCACAAATATATCGAGCATCCTTCGTCGTTTCATACTCGATCCATCTGACAGGGCAAAGATTATCTATGCATATCAAAATGAAGATTTCTTCTTGGACGTAAATATCCCAGAGGAAGTGCCAGAAGACGAAGTACCGCAAGAGACTCCAGAACAGAAGGAACAGCGTGAAGAAAGCAATAAGCTGTCCTTTGAGGAGATGAGCGAGAATGTACGTGAGTTGGTCAAAAAGGATTTGAGGAAGTGCGCTGGTATGCCGCTGACACAGGATGTCGTGAAAGCTTTCTTTAAGATTCTGACAACTCCTACAATTCCGAGTGTTGACGGTGTTGGTCTAGATGTATATAAGGCAATGGATGAACTCTTCGGCAGAAAGGAAGTGAATATCGTCGACAAACACGTTCATTCAGGCAACCTGTCTGTCAAGTTCGAGGTTTATCTGAAGAAGCTGTACTACATGATTCACGGCGAAGAAATTCAGCCTCAGAATGAAGGTGAGCATGTTACTCTTTCTAACTGCATTTTTGCATTCCCATGTTTGAGAAATCTACGTTGGAGCACAAAAGAAACAGAGCATAAGCTTTCTGGTTACCTCGATATTATTCGAAATAATCGTAACACGTCTGACGGGAATGGAGCTCATGCGTCTTATTTGCTGACAGAATCTCAACTAGACAGCAATATCAAGGCTTTTGTTACGCTTTATTTCTATGTAACAGGAATGTGCTATAATGAGTTGAAGGCCAAGTATGACATCTAACTGACAAAGGGTTTTGGAAATTGAGATTCTAGGAACCACAATTTTATCTTTGCAAAAAATGTCACGAGATTATATAAGAGGGCTGAATGAAAAATTTAGCCCTCTTATTATGAAAAATTGTCAGCTGTGCAGATTGGCTGCACTGTTTAGCATTACCTTTGCAGTATTATTAATAAATAAAAGTAAATGAGTAAGACAACAATTCCTGAAAGTGTAAAGCGAGACCTTTGGTTCGCAGCCCATGGTAGATGTGAGTTTGCTGGATGTAACAAGGTACTATTTAAACATGGCATAACAATGGATGAATGCAATATTTCCAATTATGCACATATCATTGGAGACTCTCCCCAAGGGCCTCGTGGTGACAAGGAACTATCTAAAGAACTTGCAAAGGATATAAACAATCTCATACTGCTCTGTCCTGAATGTCACAAACTAATTGACAGCGATGAAGAGAAATATACCGTGGAAGTGCTTAGAAGGATGAAAAGGGAGCATGAAAAGCGAATTCTATTTGTAACAGGCATCCAGCCTAATATGAAAAGCTTGGTAGTTGCGTATGGGCCGAAAATTGGAACAGACACCCCCCATTTCCATAAAGATGTTCTTTTTAATACTATCTTTCCTGAGAGATATCCAGCAGATTTGTCACCTGTTGAAATACAGATGAAGAACTCTGTTATGAAAGATGGTGAGACTTTTTTCTGGGAGGTAGAATTACGTCAGATTGAAGATGTTTGCACAAATAAGGTATTAGGTCCATTGGAGCGAGGTGAATTATCTCACGTTTCGCTATTTGCGCTTGGACCTCAACCCTTGCTTGTGAAGTTGGGTACAATGTTGAATGATAAATATCCAATAACGGTCTTTCAAAAACACCGCATTCCTGATAGTTGGTCTTGGCTTGAAGAAGATTCGCAAAATGACATTCAGCTAATTGAGCCTCATGATAAAAATAAAGAGCCTGTCCTAGTGATTGCATTAAGTACAAAAGCTATCTTGGAGCGAATCGCTGATAGATTTAGAGACACAGTAAGTCTATGGTCTATCACTTGCAATGAACCAGGAAATGATATGATGCGATGCCATAGTCAGTTAAAACAATTTAATCAAGTGGCCAGAATGGCAATGGATGCCATTAAGACGACACACTCGAAGGCTGATTGCTTAAAAATATTCATGGCAGCTCCAGCTTCTTGTGCGGTAGAACTTGGGCGTATTAGAATGCCAAAAGCAGATTTACCGTGGGTGTTGTATGACTATTGGAGTGATAAAAATGAAGATATAGAAACTATAACAATAAAATAGGAAGCAATGGAAAGTATCTTAAGTAAAGAACAAAAAGAAGAATTCAAGGATATTCTTGAAACGTTGGGCGAGTCATTAGACATCACGCAAACACAGTATGATAACCTAACGAGGAGTTATAAGGCCGTGGGGGAGTTCTTGCAGAACGATCCTGTTTTTGAGCCGTACAAGCCGATAGTATCACCCCAGGGTTCTCTAAGGTTGGGTACAATTATCCAACCTATTAATCCTAATGATGATTTGGACGTGGACTTAGTATACCGACTCTCGGAGAAGAATCCGATGTGGACACAGAAAGATATTAAAGACAAGGTGGGGGCTAGACTTAAGGAAAGCAATCGCTATGCTCCAATGATTGACAAGAAAGAGGGCAGACGGTGTTGGACGCTGTTATACAGAGACAATTCCGACAACCCTAAAGAGAAATATCATATGGATATTCTTCCTTCGGTGGCTGATAGCAAATATGTAGAAAGAATGACACGTTTGTTCTCGGAGAACTTTTCGGCTCAAACCGTGGATCAGATTTCCATTAGAATCACTGACAAGGAGGCGAATGACTATGCAATATCTACGCATAAAGAGGATTGGCTAAAAAGTAACCCTGATGGATATGCATTGTGGTTCGCCTACAGATGCAAAGCAGATGAAACCGTAAAACTTAGGGCAGAGGCTGTTGTGCCTGTAGAGAAGTATAACAGGGAGAAGACTGTATTACAGCGCATTGTGCAGATATTGAAGCGTCATAGGGATATAATGTTTTATAACGATACTGAAGATAAACCCATCTCTATTATTATTACTACTCTGGCGGCTCGTGCCTATAATGGCGAACAAAACTTGTTTGAGGGTTTGCTAAATGTAGTAGATAATCTTGAAAGAAACATTACCAAGAATGAGAGAGGTGAGGACGTAGTGTCGAACCCGGTAAACCCTGAAGAAAACTTTGCCGATAAATGGCCAGCTCACCCCAAAAGACGCGAGAATTTCTACAAATGGCTCGCTGCCGTGAAGAAAGATGTACATGAGATCCTTAATGGAGCAAACAGAATCCAAATACAGACTATTATGGGTCGTGTATTTGGTAAGGATATGATTGAAAAAGCTTCATCCCTTTTGGTGGAACGGAGAAAATCGAAGCTTACGACAGGTGCTGCTCTTTTGACTAGTGCGGGAAAGGTAGCTGCAAGTACTGTTGGAAAAGTTATAAATACAGCGAATACCTTTTATGGAGAATAAAGCTATAACACCAATCCAGCAGTTTAACATTTTGAGGCATGAATTCCCCGAATCGTCAGGTACCATTCAATGTGGTACTATGACTTGGTTCGGAGAGTTCACACCTTCGGCTTTGTCTGATACCTATAAGCTAAAGATTACTTACAAACTAGGACAGGCACCTAAAGCATATATCGTATCTCCAAAACCTCTACAGCTGGCAGAGGGGGCTAAACGATTGCCTCACACATACAATTATAGTAATGGGAAACAACAGTTATGCCTCTATTTGCCAGGAACTGGAGAATGGCGACCGTCAATGGTTATAGCTCAAACAATAGTACATTGGGCTGTGCAATGGATGTATTATTATGAAATATGGGTAACTACAGGTAGATGGATGGGCGGCGGCCATGGAAATTGGGACGTCGAAAAAATAGAAGAAAAAATATCAAAACCAGTATAATCCATCTAAAATAACATTTCTCATAAGATGAGAATAAGCACTCCAACTGAGCATGATGATAGAATTAAAGTGCCAGGTAAGCCCATTTGAATTGGGCATTTTCAGAATAAATGCTTATTTTCTATAAAAAAACTTTTGACGTGCAGAATGGCTGCATAGTTAGCACCTAACTTTGCGCTATAAATCAAGAGAAACACTCTTTGGTTGGAAAGAGCGACAGTTTGTATATAATAAAGTATAACTAAAATTCGATTTGAGTCATGAAGGAACTTGTTTGTCCCAATTGCCACAAGGCATTCACAGTTGACGAAGCAGATTACGCTTCTATCGTTAATCAGGTAAAGAACGCTGAGTTCAATGCGGAGGTTGACCGTCGTATTGCAGAACTTCATGCTCGTCACAAAGCAGAGGATCAACTAGCTGCTGCCAAGGCTGAGAAGATATACCAGAAAGAGTTGAGCAAGAAGGATATTGCGCTGACCCAGAAGGAAGCAGAGATTGCGAAACTCAAAAGCGAACTCGGCTCTGTTGAAGAGAAGAAAGCGACTGAGTTGACTCTTGCACTTGCTGACAAGGACAAGGAGATAGCCAAGCTTCAGGCTACTATCAATGAGAATGACAGTAAGATGAGAATCGCTGTGATGGAGGAACAGCGCAAGGCTCAAGAGGACATCCAAGGCAAGGATGCAGAGATTGCTCAGTTAAAGGCAAATGCAGAACTTAGCAAACAGGCAGCTGCTATCCATGAGAATACCATCAAGGAGCAGTACGAATTGAAGCTGAAGACTGCACAGGAGCAGGTTGACTACTACAAGGACCTGAAGACTCGTATGTCCACCAAGATGATTGGCGAGACTCTAGAGATTCATTGCTCTACTCAGTTTAACCAGATGATGCGCTCGATGATGCCTAATGCATACTTCGAGAAGGACAATGACGCATCTGGCGGTAGCAAGGGCGACTTCATCTTCCGTGACTACGCTCCTGATGGTACAGAATATGTATCTATCATGTTCGAGATGAAGAACGAAGCTGATGAGACTGCAACTAAGCACAAGAACGAAGACTTCTTCAAGAAGCTTGATGCCGATCGTAATGCTAAAGGTTGTGAGTTTGCAGTGCTTGTCTCTCTCTTGGAACCAGACAATGAACTATATAATGGTGGTATTGTTGATGTATCGTATAAATATGACAAGATGTATGTCATCCGTCCACAGTTCTTCCTTCCTATCATTTCGTTGCTTGTCCAAACTTCCAAGAAAAGCCTTGAATATAAGCAGCAACTTGCTATAGCCCAGAGCCAGTCGATTGATGTTACGAACTTTGAGAACCAGCTTCTGGATTTCCAAGAGAAATTCGGCAAGAATTATCGTTTGGCAAGTGAGAAGTTCAAGACGGCCATCGATGAGATTGATAAGTCGATTCAGCATCTACAGAAGATTAAAGATGCGCTCATTGGCAGTGAGAATAATCTTCGTTTGGCAAATGATAAGGCTGAGTCCCTTACCATCAAGAAGCTCACACGCAATAATCCAACAATGAAGGCAAAATTCGAGGAGGCTAGAGTCACACAACAGACAGAAGCATAGAAAGAACAGTGATTAACAGGGCTTGCCTTTGGGGTGGCAGACTCCAATCAAGCGAAGCGATGATGGGGTATTAGGCTGCCCCTCCCTACCTTCGAGTGGACAAAGGCAAGCCTTTTCTATGCGTTTGTCTATAGCAAAAGTTGCAGTGTTTGTCGTACTGAGAACAGGCTCTTAAAAGAGTCTACTAAGCCGTTACGCCCCTAATAGCTCGCTATTCTATATGGTCAGTTACCCAAACTTCAATGGGAAGCAGGGGTATTAGGCTACCCCTTCTTACAATTGAGTGGACAGAGGCAAGCCTCTCCCGAGCGTCAGTTTTCCAGTTGTCTGACATATTGATAACAGCCTTTCGGAGAATTTTCAAGGTCTTTATAAACGTCATTGCTTGCTATTTTATCTGGTCAGTTTCCCAAGCATCGATAGATGGTTGGGGTATTAGGCTTCCCCAGACTTTATATAAGTGGCATCGGCAAGCCGATTGGTCCAACTTGATAAAAGCCACAGGTGTTAGCTCCGAAACGTATTACCCACCATTTGTGAGTACTCTTATATGCCAGACACAGTGACACCTGCTTGCAGATTTATGTGGTCAGCTCACCGTTCGATGTTAATCAAAACGGGTAGTGAGCTTCCCGATACTGGAATAACATAGCACATGGGCTAGCCCAGTGCCCCGAAAGCTTGAAAAGCTGTTAAACAGGTGTCGCCAATTTGTCTGTACGGTAGGTACCATTGTTAAACACAATTTTCTTGACCATCTCATTGAGCCTGTCGGCAATGCGGTCACCATAATGCCCTCGGATTTGTTGCGGTGTGAGATTGGTTGTGATGATGGTGAAAAGCTGCTCTTCATAACGCTTGGTCAATAGGTCTATGACTGGAGTATAGACATTACCATAGTCCATTACCTCGGTTGGCTCTGTGCCAAGGTCATCAATTCCGAGCATTTCCACACTAATCAGTTTACGGTATGCTTCATAGTTGTTCTTGCAGAGGTACGCAATGTACTTTGCATCCACAATTTGGATTCCGTATGTACCATCGTTGTATGGCTTACTAATTCGCAGATAGTTTAGTATTTGTTGGAATGCTTTGAGCATGGTGCTCTTTCCATTGCCACATCCACCGCAAAGTAGGATGCCGAAACTGGAAGATGGTGAGGTAAGCCAGCTTGCCATGTCATGCAGTTGTTTCTCCACATCTTCGTTAGAGCAAAAAGTACGATGGCGATATTCCACTTCCGCCTTGATTGCGGCTAACAGATAAGCATACGCCTGTTCTTCAGCCATAGGCAACTTAAAACGTTCCTTCATAGGACGACGCTGTAGCAGAGATTTCTTTAACACCTCTACGTCGACTTTGTGTGTCGTTTCCATTGTTCCTTTCCCTTTCTTTGTTTGAAAAGTTTGTTGAACCGTTTTTTATAAAATTATCTTTCTCTTTATCTTTTAAAGGGGTAAAGTCTGCCGTCAATCCATCCGTCAACTCTACCGTCAAGTTATCCGTCCATTTTAATAGTGAATATTTGGACGGCACATGACGTGAACTGCCTTCGGTGAAAGAAATCAGTCCACGTTTGGCAAGATTCTTTCGAGCGTTGCAGAGCGTCTGCTTTGAAATGTGCAGTACTTCACAGATGCGTACGGTAGAACATTGAACAGGCATATGCCAACGATTCTGATTACATTCGTTCGCTATAAATGCATACAAAGCAACTTCACTCGCTGACATATATTCCACAGATGAAGCTCGCCAAAACTGATTTAAGTAGTCAATATACGTCATTTTGTTCTTCTTATAGGGTTGTTTGCAACGTATGCGCGTGCTTCTTCATAGATGTCATTTGTTGACTTGCGTGCTGACTGCATAAGCCACGAATCAATCTCAGACTTACGGAAGACGATACTTTTGCCATTCTTGTGGTATGGAATGGTGCGATTACTTGTCCAGCCATAAACAGTCTGTTCGGCTGGATGATTGGGGAGATAGTTGCAAAGGTCTTGTAGGGAGAACCAAGCATCTGTCTCTACCTTGTTGTTTGACTGCAGAGTGTCGAACTTCTGTTCAAGTGTCTCCAACTTCTTAAGGATGTTAGCCATCATTTGTGGCATTGCATCAAATGAAAGTACTTCTGTACCCATGTTAAAAATATTTTTAGGTTGGCTGCAGCTTATGCTACAGTCACTCTCTTTTGTAAGAAAGCGACTGCAAAAGTATCGTAAAAAGCAATGGTGATTTTGGCATGATTCGGAGCATAATGAGATCATAGTAATCATGTGTACCTTGTGTATGTAACTTGTTGATTATTAGGTGTAATAAATAAATGTTAAAACGGAAAAATATTTTTCTTATGACATCGTTATGATGCCAATCATAACGCTATCATAACGATAAACGATAACAAAAGGATAATTACAGAAAAAGCCACTCACACGTGAATGTGAATGGCTAATGAAGAAATGATGTGACTATTGCTTAAAATGAGGCTTGCAATGGTGTTATTTACTTGGGGTGTTGTCTGGTGACTTAATAATGTCGTTTGAGAGTGAAATCTGAATTGCATCTGCGGCAGCTTCTTTCTTCGCATCGACAATCTTTGCATATATTTGTGTTGTCGTCACCTTCTTATGACCAAGCATCTTACTAACAGTATAAATGTCCGTGCCTTTGGTAAGTTGTAATGTAGCATAGGTATGGCGGAAGCAGTGGAATGTGATGTGCTTCGTAATACCTGAAGCTTCAATCCATCGCTTAACAGGACGATTTATCCATGATGGATCTTGAAGTCCTTCAAAAACGAGACGGTCTGCATCTCCACGTTCTCCACATAGTTGATAGGCTTGGTCAGAAATAGGCATGTATTCCACACCTTTAGTCTTCTGTTGCGTGAACAGAAGTCGATAGTGTTCTTCATCCTTCACAACATCGCGCCATTTCAATTGCTTGATATCACAGTGGCGCAATCCAGTTAGGGCAGAGAACAAAGCTGCTCTTTTGAGAATGTCACTATCGCATGGAGTAGAAGCAAGCAGGTTGAGCTCTTCCAATGTTAGATATTCACGTTGGCTTTCCTCAAAGTAGATGTTCTTTACTTTAGCAGCGAGGTCAATAGTCAGATATCCATCGACAAAAGCTTGATGAAGACCAGCCTTAAATATGGAAAAATATGTTGATGCCGTGTTTGCAGATATCGTACCTGATTTTCCCCCACCTTTAGGAGCGTTAATGAGATAGTCCTTATAATCTTCAATTAGAGTTAGGTCAATACTACCAAATGGAAGAGGCTTGCCACCAGTGTATAGCTTCATCAATGCCAGTTCTCTTCTCCAATTAACTCGAATTGACTCGGAACTATTCTTGTGACGTTTATCTTTTAGTTCCTCAAAATACTTGATGAAGTCATACTTTGACCTTTCGTTTTGCGCAGCCAGTTCTGCTTCTGTGTCTGTATATAAAGACTGATTATCGTATTCGTGCTGTCGAAGATCTCTAACCTTGTCAGCAAACACACATGCTTCTTGGTCTTTCTGTGAGCGGCACATGATAATTCCATTGGCATCACGTTTGGGACGATAATAAGCTTTACCATCGGACAATGTTCTTCCAGAACTATTCTTGTCAAAGATAGGAGTAGTTATAAAACGGCCTAGTGGCTCATGCTTACGAAGTGGTTTATCTCTTCCAGGCTCAAAGACAGGAAAACTTTCAATGAGCAAAGACCATTGCTCTTTGTATTCGGATTTGCGAAGTATTACCTTGAATACCGTACGCTTCATTGGAGTCTTCATAACTTTATAGATTTATATAGTTTGTCAATTTCTGGTTTTGGAGCATAAACATAGTTTCCAATCTGTCGCGTAGGAATCGAGAACTTGCGGATGTGAGCCCATACAGACGAATCGTGAATTCTATACTTCTTTGAAATCTCTCCAATGGTATAGCAATTTTCTGGTTCCATATTGTATGTTTTTGGAATGGGCTTTTGTGCTGCTTTCCTAACCTTCTTCCTCCTTGGGTAACGTTGTTCAAGGTCTGCTCGATTCAACCTCAGTTGCTTTGCCCCAAGGTTGACTGAAGGAATCTTTCCTTTGCGAATTTCACGATACAAAGTGTCACGTTCTACACAATAGACTGCGACGGCTTCTTGAACGGAAAGATATTCTCTAATGTCGGGAATCTCTTTTGCCAACTCTTCGTATCTTGCTTCCTTTGCTTCTCTGTCCTTTTTCCTTTTGTAGGCTACATCAGAGCATTGCTTAGAACAATACACAGAATCGATGGTGCGTATCTGGAATACAGCACCACAGATGGGACATTTTCTGCGAATCTCATATTTTGCCTGAGCCATATTTGTTATTTTTAATAATGTGTATGCGTTATGTTGAACATTACCGACTAAAGTGTCGCGTTAACGTTTTGGTGCAAAATTACGATAAAAATCCGAAAAATGACAGATAATTACAAAGTTTAACCAAAAGTAAATCCCGCATAACTACTTGAGTTATACGGGATTTCTATTGTTGTTTATTATTTGCTTATCAAACTTACTTCACCTCCTCGAAGTCTGCATCCTGGATGTTGTCATCCTTTGGAGCTTCCTGCTGTGCGCCAGCCTGCTGACCCTCGAAAGGATTGCCCTGACCAGCCTGTGCACCCTGAGCGCCCTGATACATCTGCTGAGAAGCAGTATTCCAAGCGTTGTTCAGTGCTGCAATAGCAGTGTCGATAGCAGCTACGTCGCCTGCCTTGTGGGCGTCCTTTAACTGCTGCAGTGCCTGTTCGATAGCGGGCTTGTGCTCTGCGGGCAGCTTGTCGCCAAGTTCCTTCAACTGATTCTCGGTCTGGAAAATCATTGAGTCAGCCTGGTTCATCTTGTCAACGCGCTCGCGCTCCTTCTTATCGTTCTCAGCGTTCTGCTCAGCCTCAGCCTTCATGCGGTTGATCTCATCCTGTGACAGACCTGATGAAGCCTCAATGCGGATAGCCTGCTCCTTGCCAGTAGCCTTATCCTTGGCAGATACCTTGAGGATACCGTTGGCATCGATATCGAAGGTTACCTCGATCTGAGGAATACCACGACGAGCGGGAGCAATACCTGTCAGGTTGAACTGACCGATAGACTTGTTCTGATTTGCCATTGGACGCTCACCCTGCAATACGTGGATGGTTACCTCTGTCTGATTGTCAGCTGCGGTAGAGAATACCTCGCTCTTCTTGCAAGGAATAGTAGTGTTGGCCTCAATCAGCTTGGTCATGACACCACCCATGGTCTCGATACCGAGAGTAAGAGGAGTAACGTCGAGCAGTACGATGTCGCCTACGCCACCTTCCTTGTTGAGGATAGCACCCTGGATAGAAGCACCTACAGCGACAACCTCGTCGGGGTTAACACCCTTAGAAGGCTCCTTGCCGAAGTAGTTCTTTACGAGGGCCTGTACAGCGGGGATACGGCTTGAACCACCTACGAGAATAACCTCGTCGATGTCGGCAGTGCTCAGCTTAGCGTCAGCCATAGCCTTCTGACATGGAGCCAGACAAGCCTGGATGAGGTCGTGAGCCAGCTGCTCGAACTTAGCACGTGTCAGAGTCTTAACCAAGTGCTTGGGAACACCGCCTACAGGCATGATGTAAGGAAGGTTAATCTCTGTGGAGGTAGAAGAAGACAACTCAATCTTAGCCTTCTCAGCAGCCTCCTTCAGGCGCTGCATAGCCATAGGATCGCTCTTCAGGTCGGCACCCTCGTCGTTCTTGAACTCCTGTACCAACCAGTCGATGATAACCTGGTCGAAGTCGTCACCACCGAGGTGAGTATCACCATTGGTAGAGAGTACCTCGAATACGCCACCACCGAACTCAAGGATAGAGATATCGAACGTACCACCACCGAGGTCGAATACGGCAATCTTCATATCCTTGTTGGCCTTGTCAACACCGTATGCCAAAGCGGCAGCAGTAGGCTCGTTGACAATACGCTTTACCTCAAGACCGGCAATCTGACCAGCCTCCTTGGTAGCCTGACGCTGAGAGTCAGAGAAGTATGCAGGTACGGTGATGACAGCCTCAGTTACTTCCTGTCCGAGATAGTCCTCGGCAGTCTTCTTCATCTTCTGCAGCACCATAGCTGAAATTTCCTGTGGAGTATATTTGCGTCCATCGATGTCAACACGAGGATAGCCACCCTCGTTGACTACTGAGTAAGGCACACGACCAATCTCTTTCTCGGTCTGCTGCCAGTTCTCACCCATGAAACGCTTGATAGAGTAAACGGTGTTCTTAGGGTTAGTGATAGCCTGACGCTTAGCAGGGTCACCAATCTTACGCTCACCATTCTCAACAAAACCAACTACTGAAGGTGTTGTACGCTTACCCTCGCTGTTGGCAATAACTACTGGCTCGTTACCCTCGAATACGGCAACACAGCTGTTGGTAGTTCCTAAGTCAATTCCAATAATTTTTCCCATAATCTTTATCTTTTTTATTATTAATATGCAAAAATTGTCAGTAACAAGATAGCAAAGCGTATGCCAAAACATATTTTTATGAATATTATAATGCCATTTTGACACAAGTATAAAAAATTATTCGTATCTTTGCGCAATAATCGTAGAACTATAGATACGTCATCAACATGAAAAGATTACTATTGATAGCAGGGATGGTGCTGGGCGTGACAACTGTCATGGCACAGGACAATCCATATATCGTGAAGACGAAAGGCGTGAAGAAAACGGTTGCAATGACTGTGACAAATGGTCAGCAGGAGGAAGAAGAGGAGGAGGAAGAAGACGCCACGGACTTCATGGGTAAGAACTTCCGCTTCTACAGCATGTGTGACTGGAAGGAGGGTATGCGCTTTATGGTGATACCGGAGAAGTATGACCTGTTGGTGAATACTTTTCACGACGCGGTGACAGACCGTGAGGTGAGCAGTGGACTGCTGCGCCATAAGATAATGGTATATAGAGGGCATGAGACATTGCCTAATGGCAGAGTGCATGTGCTGTTCTCTTGCGAAGACGACTTCAAACGTTACTATTACGAATTGCCCAACGGTACCTTTGAAGACTATTGCTACAGTAAGATGGGTGTGCCAACACTGGCATATCTGGGTGATGTGGATAAGGCGCGCGAGGTGCTGATAGACCAGCCACTGCTGACACGTACGCAGACGTTCCGCGTAGATACTGAATATGATGGCGATGGCTATCGTGAGGTAACAGTGGATAAGAATATGCTGGTGACGGTGAAGGCCGTGGGTGTGGGCACTCGTTCATATCCCGTCAAGATTATCGTGGAGGACGAGATTGGTAACCAGTTCTATCAGAATGTGGCGATGTCGAAGACCAATAGCGGCATGCGCGATGACGAGTTCTCGTTAGATAAGGAGAGATTCCTCTTTGCAGGCTCTTTTGAGTTTATGGGTGCCAATATGTCGGTATCGGCGAATATCAGAGAGTATCTGAACAAGGTGGTACATACCAAATATGTTGTCAGCATGAGCAGTAAGGGCTCTGGTAAGTTACGTGACATCAGGGTGCCACGCTTCTCGGGCTTTATCATCGACGAGATTACGCCTATCCAGAACTCAAAATACTATACGCTGACTCTGCGCGAGGTGGAGAGTCGCCGTATCTATTATAAAGATGTGGTATTCTCGGAGGACGACCTGCCCAGTGGTGATGAGAACTTGCGTGAGGATTTCTTCGGCTATACGTTTGGTATGGGTGAAGGTGAAGCTCGAAGCACTAGTAAGGAGACGCGTGCTGCCATCCGTGAAGGTCGTGTGATTCCTGGCATGACAAAGGATGAGGTAGAGATGGCAATGGGTGAGCCGTTTGATAAGACTCACGATGCTGAGGGTAACGAGATGTGGATGTATGCTCGTTCGAACGACGTTATTTTGGATGTATGGTTTGACGAGAAGCAGGGCCACGTGGTACATGCGAAAGCCCGCAAGGCAACAGAGTCGACCATCAATCTTTCTAAGGCGCTCAAGAATAAGGCCACCCAGAATGCAAGAAATGCAAGGGGTATGATGATGAGAAACGCCACTCCGTTAGAAGAGATAAAGATAAAAGAATAAATTGTGAAGCAATAAAAATAAGGTGAGAAGCAATTCTCACCTTATTTCTTTATAACATATATCTTGCGTTATGCTTTGTCAGAGAGGGCTTGCATAATCTTTGCCTCCAACTCCTCGCAGAGTTCGGGGTTGTCTTTCAGCAAAGCCTTCACCGCATCGCGTCCCTGAGCCAGCTTAGAATCTCCGTAGCTGAACCAAGAACCGCTCTTCTTGATAATCTCGAATTCTACACCTAGATCCACAATCTCGCCAATCTTAGAGATACCCTCACCGAAGGTAATCTCAAACTCGGCCTTGCGGAAAGGAGGAGCAACCTTGTTCTTTACTACCTTCACGCGAACCTGACTACCAATGATGTCGTCACCATCCTTGATGTTGGTTACCTTGCGGATGTCCAGACGTACAGACGCGTAGAACTTCAGGGCGTTACCACCAGTGGTGGTCTCAGGATTGCCAAACATTACACCAATCTTCTCGCGCAACTGGTTGATGAAGATGCAGGTGGTATTGGTCTTGGCAATGGTACCAGTCAGCTTGCGTAGTGCCTGTGACATCAGACGAGCGTGCAGACCAACGGCAGAGTCGCCCATGTCGCCCTCAATCTCCTTCTTAGGAGTCAGGGCAGCAACAGAGTCAACTACCAGAATGTCGATAGCGCTAGAGCGAATCAACTGGTCGGCAATCTCCAAAGCCTGCTCACCATTGTCGGGCTGAGAGATATAGAGGTTGTTAATATCTACGCCCAGCTTCTCGGCATAGAAGCGGTCGAAGGCATGCTCGGCATCGATGAAGGCTGCAATACCACCATTCTTCTGACACTCAGCAATGGCGTGGATGGCCAAGGTTGTCTTACCAGAAGACTCGGGACCGTAAATCTCGATGATGCGTCCCTTGGGATAACCGCCTACGCCTAATGCGGCATTCAGACCTATCGAACCGGTGGGAATCACATCCACATTTTCGATTTTCTCATCGCCCATCTTCATGATACTGCCTTTACCAAAGTCTTTCTCGATCTTTGCCATGGCAGCCTGCAGGGCTTTCATCTTCTCCTGTTGAGGAGTAAGCTGCGCTGTTTCTTCTTTCTTTGCCATATTTTGTTTTATTGTAGTTTACAACTCTAAGTCACCATCGTGAATCTCATGCCAAGGCAGACCTTGCTTGTTGAGCTGCTCCATGAATGGATCGGGATCGAACTCCTCGACATTGAATACACCGGGCTTCTTCCAAAGACCCTTGCAGAACATCATGGCACCAATCATGGCAGGTACACCAGTGGTGTATGATACGCCCTGCATACCTGTCTCCTCGTAGGCGGCACGGTGTGAGCAGTTGTTATATACATAATAGGTATGCTCCTTGCCATCCTTACCGATACCACGGATGCGGCAACCGATAGAGGTCTCGCCTTCGTAGTTCTCACCCAAATCCTGAGGATTAGGCAGTACGGCCTTGAGGAACTGCAGAGGAACAATCTTTACCTTGGCAGTACCAGTACCATCAGCCAGAGGTGCTTCATACTCTACCTCGTCAATACGGCTCATGCCGATGTTCTGAATGACTTCGAGGTGCTTCAGATACTGCTGACCGAAGGTCATCCAGAAGCGAGCACGCTTGATGGTAGGATAGTTGATGACAAGGCTCTCAATCTCCTCGTGGTGCAACAGATAGCTGTCGCGAGGACCGATGTTAGGATAGTTGAGGTCTTTGTGAATCTCCAGTGGTTCGGTCTCTACCCACTTGCCATCTTCCCAATAGAGTCCCTTCTGGGTAATCTCGCGGATGTTAATCTCGGGGTTGAAGTTGGTGGCAAATGCCTTATGGTGGTCGCCAGCGTTACAGTCAACGATATCCAGATACTGAATCTCGTTGAAATGATGCTTAGCGGCATACGCAGTATAGATACTTGTTACGCCTGGGTCGAAACCACAACCGAGAATAGCTGTCAGACCAGCCTCGCGGAAACGGTCGCGATAAGCCCATTGCCATGAATATTCAAAGTGTGCCTCGTCCTTGGGCTCATAGTTGGCAGTGTCAAGATAGTTGCAACCACATGCCAGACAAGCGTCCATAATGGTCAAGTCCTGATAGGGGAGGGCAAGGTTAATAACCAATTCGGGCTTGTAGTCGCTGAAGAGGGCCTTCAGCTGCTCTACATCATCGGCATCCACCTGAGCGGTCTTGATGTCCAACTTGTAGCCAGCCTTGTGAATGTCGGCTACAATCTTGTCGCACTTCGCCTTGCGGCGGCTTGCAATCATAAACTCCGTAAATACGTCAGCGTTCTGTGCAATCTTGAACGCTGCAACAGTTGCGACGCCTCCGGCGCCAATCATTAATACTCTTGACATTTGTTATTATATTTTTTTTCGTTATTTCGTTACTTTGTTGTTATGATAGGGCATTGAGCTCTTCTGACTTGATGCCGAGGGCTGCCATGAGCGAATAGCCCAGAATCTCCTGACGATAGTCACCGCCCTGCATGGGCTGCATGGTAAATACCGTGATATGCTTGTCTGGGTCGGCTTGGCGCAGGGCGTCGCGTACCTTATTATATATGTGGTCGGTGTCGGCAATCACCATCAGTCTCTTTACTTCAGCAGCATTGGCAATGATTTGCAGCGAGTCGATGAATAAATCATCTTTGGTCACCATCTCTTCTACCTTGACACTGCTTATCAGAAACTCTCCCAAACGTCCTGAGAAAGCCTTGCCGTCTAGCTCACTGAAAGCTCCCGGCAGGAAGTTCTTCATCTGGGGCTGTTGATACAACAATACTGTTTGTATGCTTCTCTCGGTGTTGGCATCAGCGAGTGGTCGAAGGCCACCATCCAGTGCTATATACTCCATCCATTGTGCTATGTCAGCTTGTGGAATACGGCGCCCTAGCATGCGCTCGAAGTTAACAATCATATCAAACGCTACCTTGTCTACATAGTCTGCGTCGACAAGGATTACATTTTCACTCCATTTGGTATCATTCATACGTGCAAAGGTACGATTTAGAGAGCACAAAACAAAAGAAATTTTTCTTTTTTTTGTCGAGCGTAAGTATTTTCGCCCATTTTACTGGGCAAAGGTAGTGAAAAAAGAAATAATAAAAAAATAATTGGGAGGAAAAAATAAAAAAACCGTGCCAGACCTTGCTGACACGGTATTTTTTTTCTTTTCCTAGTTTCAGGTGTACCAAATACTTGAGTTCTCGCGTTGATAGCGATTGTCGTCATTGTACTGGTTGTCCAGTTCGTAATCTTCTTGATTGTAGATCAATTGTTGTTGGGTTTTCATAGTTAGTCCCTCCATATAGCTTTAGTAATTTTTTTATTATACACTAGTTATTTCTCATTTCCGATGCAAAGATATGCATAATATCTCATTCCACCAACAAAAATCCGAAAAAAATGAGAAAAAACTTATGAATTACATCAAAATGTATAATAATACGAAAGCTTAGAGGGTTATTTCACCACTTCCGTAGCAACGATGATGCTGCTGATCGTAAACCACGCAGAACTGACCGGGGGCGACACCATGAATGGGTTTTGAAGAGTGAACAATAAACTCTCCATCGCCTGTTGGTTCGATGGTGGCAGGGTGGTATTCTGGGGTATGGCGAATCTTGAAAGTAACCTCCGCATTTAGGGGCAGTGGAGCTGTCAGCGTATGGAAATCCTTTACCTTAAACTCCTGCTTGTAGGCGGTCTGTGGGTCATAGCCCTTGCTGACATAAAGAATGTTTGTCTTCATGTCTTTCTTCACTACAAACCAAGGACCACCACCGAATCCTAAGCCATGACGCTGGCCGATGGTATGGAACCATAAGCCACGATGCTGACCAATCTTCTTGCCTGTTTCTAATTCAAGCACATCGCCAGCCTTTTCGCCGAGATAGCGGCGGATATAGTCGTTGTAGTTAATCTTGCCAAGAAAGCAGATGCCTTGCGAGTCTTTGCGCTTGGCATTAACCAGATGTTCGCGCTCTGCTATCTCGCGAACCTCTTCTTTCATCATGTGACCAATGGGGAAGAAGGCTTTCTTCAGTTGCCAGTCGTAAATCTGAGCCAGAAAGTCGGTCTGGTCTTTCACGGGGTCAGGACTGGTGCAAAGCCATTTACGCCCCTCTTCATCTACCTCTGTCTGAGCATAATGACCTGTGGCAATCAAGTCGTAATCGTGTCCTCGTTTCTCGTCGAAGGCACCAAACTTAATCAGTCTGTTACACATGACGTCGGGATTGGGAGTCAGTCCGGCACGTACCTTGTCCATGGTGTATTTGGTAACTTGATCCCAATACTCCTGATGGCAATCGATAACCTCCAACTTGCAGCCATACTTATGACTGACAGCAGTGGCCATCTCCAGGTCTTCCTCTGACGAGCAATCCCATTCTTCCTCCTCTTCTGGACCTATCTTGATATAGAAACAGTCGGGTTGCAGTCCCTGACGCACTAGTTCATAGAGCACCACGGATGAGTCAACGCCGCCAGAAAGCAATACTGCTATTTTCTTATCTTGTAGATTCATGGGTGCAAAGGTACAAAAAAATATTGAATATGCAAGTAAGAATAAAAAAGAAACCTACTGGGTAATCAATCAGTAGGCTTCTCTGTATTTGTTCTCGTCTTTATCGTCGAGCATGGAAAGATACGACTGATAACGACTTTGTGCGATGTAGTGGTCTTCTACGGCTTTCAGCACGGCACAGCCTGGTTCGTGGGTATGCGTGCAGTCGGAGAATTTACACTGTTTGGAGAACTCGAATATCTCCTTGAAGTAGCTTGTGAGTTCTTCGCGCTCCATGTCAAATGTGCCGAAGCCTTTGATGCCCGGAGTGTCGATAAGCCATGAGTGCGTATGGACAGCAGTGCTGTCGAGCGCCTCGGTAGTGAGTGGAATCATCTCCGAGAAAGTGGTGGTATGCATACCTGTCTGGTGGGCATCGCTAATCTCGGCAGTGCGCTGGTTGGCATGAGGTACCAAGCGATTGATGAGTGTTGACTTGCCGACACCACTGTTTCCGCTGAGTAGGGTAATCTTTCCTTCCAGCAATGGGCGCAAAGCTTCTACGCCTTCGCCTGTTCCTGCCGAGACTACATGGCATTCGTAGCCTATCGTCTCGTAGAGCTCTTTCATCATCTGCTGCAGGCGCTGCTCGTCTTCGTCCAAGATATCTCTTTTATTAAATATAAGGATAACGGGAACACGATAGGCCTCTGCTGATGCCAGGAAGCGATCAATAAAGGTGGTAGAGGTCTCAGGTTTGCTGACCGTGACGATGAGCATGGCCTGATCGACATTTGCCGCAAGGATGTGGCTCTGCTTCGACAGGTTGATACTCTTGCGGATAATATAGTTGCGGCGATCTTCAATCTCCGTAATCCAATTACCTTCGCCTACTGTAACGCGGTCGCCCACAGCCACTGGATTTGTAGAGCGTATTCCCTTGATGCGGAAATTGCCCTTCACCTTACAGTCAAGGAGCTGGCCATCGTCCATTAGGACGGTGTACCAGCTTCCAGTATTCTTAATGACTAGTCCTTTCAATTGCGAATGGTCTATTACACAGTCATGATTTCCTTGTTCTTCTCCTCCATCAAGTCGTCGAGCTTCTTGATGTACTTGTCGTGCAACTTCTGCAGGTCGCCCTCGGCATCCTTCTCAAGGTCTTCTGAAAGGCCGTCCTTGATAGCCTTCTTCAGCTTCTCCTTGATGTCGCTACGTACGTTGCGAACCTCAATCTTTGCTTTCTCGGCAATCTTGTTGCACTGCTTAACCAAGTCGCGACGGCGTTCCTCGGTAGGCTGAGGAATACCCAAGCGGATAATCTCACCGTTATTCTCAGGAGTGATACCTACATCAGAGTCCATGATGGCCTTCTCAATGTCGCGAATCATCTTCTTGTCCCAAGGCTTGATGGCAATGGTGCGAGCATCGGGAGTAGAGATGTTGGCAACTTGGTTCAAGGGGACTCTTGATCCGTAAGATTCTACACGTACACCATCGAGGATGGCTACGTTGGCACGGCCTGCACGAATATGGCTCAGTTCCTCTTCCAGGTACATGGCAGCCATTTGCATGCGCTCTTCAGCCGCAGATAAAGTCTCTTTTACGTCTATCATATTCTATATTATTTGTGTGATTTTGCCACAAAGATACGACATAATTTCCGAGTACGCAAACCATTTCTTAAAAAAAGTCATAAAAAAATTTTGTAAAGTGCCATAATTTGTATACCTTTGCCTACATAAAACCGAAAATTATATTACTATCTAGTATGTGCCAGTTAGCAATAAATACAATATCAATGTTCGACTTGAACCATTGCGTAGTTTACGTAATGATATTAATGTTGATTGCTATCGCTATCTTATATCACTATAATCATGTGTTTCTGAAACGCGAACGGTTCAACAATACTACATTGAACGAGCAGAACTCTCGTCTGGCATTGGTGCTGAGAACTGGTCGCCTGCGCGTGTGGAAATATGTATTGGCCAATCGCCACTATTATTTCCTGTCGGAAGAGGGTAGCATGGAGCAGGAATATAATCCCATAGAATTCTCCCAGTTCTTCGATCAGAATGATTATGAGAATCTGCGTGCAGCTATCTATGATATCTGTGAAGGTAAGGAGAAAACGACTACGATAACCTTGCTCAGCAATGCCAAAGATGGTGACTATCGCCGACACTATGAAATATCATTGTCGGTGAGTGAACACGACGAGCATGGCAGAGTATTAAGCGTGATTGGTATTCAGCACGATGTAACGGAAGAGCACCGCAGGATAGAATATGTCAACCAGCTCTTAATGCGCTATCATACCGTATTCAATACCTCTTTGGTGGATATGATTTATTATGACCACGAGGGTGTGCTGAGGGATATCAACGAGAGAGCGTGTGAGGCATTTGGCGTAAAAGACCGCGACTTCGTATTGAATAATAACTTCCTGCTGAAGAATAACCCGATGTTTGGTGATGTGGAGATACCAGACTTGGAGAGTACGCGTACCTCTGCTATTGTTGATTTCGCTCACTACAAAGATCCTCGTTATCATCTGGATAAGTTCGGACTGAAAGGAAAGATGTATTATGAATCTACCATCAATCCTATCCGCACTCCAGAGGGTGAGCTGGATGGTATCTTTATGGCAGGTCGTAATATTACCGAGATGGTAGAGTCGTACCACCGTCAGCAGGAGGGTGCCGAACATCTGCGTAAAGCTACCGAGAGCATCCGCCAGTATGTGCAGAACATTAACTATGCACTGCGCGTGAGTGATATACGTCTACTGAACTATTATCCCAAGTCTGCAACACTGGAGCTCTCTGATAATATCGATGTGTCACAGTTGCGCTTCTCTCAGTTGCGCTGCATTCGTCTGGCTTCGCCACGCTTCCGCCGTACGGTGTCAAGTATGCTGAATCGTATGGACCATCTGGTTCGCTCTAATATTGATGCCACTCTTGAGCTGGAGATTTACGATAAGCAAAGACGCAAGGTATGGATGATGTTCAACCTGGTACCTATTATGGATTCGGATGGTAAGGTGGAACGCTATTTCGGTATGTGTCGTGACATCACCGACCTGGTAGAAACAGAGCAGCGCTTAGCCGTAGAAACCCAGAAGGCTCAGGAGACTGAACGCTTGAAGCAGGCATTCCTGACCAACATGAGCTATGAGATACGTACACCATTAAATAATGTGGTTGGTTTCGCTGGTCTTTTGAATATCGAACATGACGAGAAAGATGAGGCTTCCTTCATTGAGCAAATCAAGATAGGTACAAACCACATGCTACAATTGGTTAATGATGTGCTCTATCTCTCGCAGTTGGATGCGAATATGGTAGAATATACCATGGAGGATGTCGATTTCACGCAAATCTTTGAAAGTCGTTGTCAGATGGGCTGGACTAATCTTTCTGCTGACGTAAAGATCTTAATAGATAATCCTTATGAGAGTCTGGTACTTCATATAGATGCAGAACATGTGGGCTACGTCATTCAGAAGCTTTGCCAACTGTCTAGCATGTTTATTACTCAAGGACGTATCACTGCTCGTTGCGAATACAGACGTGGTGAGCTGATTATCGGAATTGAAGATACTGGCGAGGGTATGGATGAGGAAACAGCCTCTCATGTCTTCGAGCGCTTTGTGCGTGATAAGCAAGAGCGCCTGATTGGTACGGGTATTGATCTTCCTATTGTTCAGAAGCTGGTTCAGCAGATGGGTGGAAGTATCGAATTTGACTCTAAGATTGGACATGGCTCTTCGATGTGGATTTCTATTCCTTGCGAGGCCAAGGTAATCGAAAGACGCCATAATGACAGTATTTCTAACATATACGAAAATCTCTTCCTATGATGCTACTGAATACCATATCTCTATTGCTAATCAAGAGCATGTCAATAGCGTGGATGCTACAGATTCTGCTGCCTATCGTTTTTGCGATACTCGTCTATGAGATTGTGCAGAATCGTCGCGTTCGTCGGAAGGTGCGCCATGATGTAGAAGCGATGCAAGCTACTCATGACATGATGGACAATGCGCTGAAGATGGTGGTGAATAATGTCATCATCTACGACCCTCAGACAGAGACGATTCGCCAGTTGAATGGTCAGATGCTACCCAGTGAAACCATATCGGCAGAAGAATTCAAGAAGCATATCCATACTGACGACGTCGAAAAAGTAGTTGAAGGTATTCAACAAGTGAAGAATGGAGAAGTGCCAGTGGCAGAATTTGACTATCGTTGGAACTATAGTCAGCCTGGAGAGACTCCACGATGGATATACCTGCATAATGCCAGTGTGGCAGAGTATGAGAAGGATGGAAAGACGCTGTCGTGCATCATCAGTGTGCTGTTTGACGAGACTGATCCCTATCATCGTCAGATGGAAGAAGAGGCACTGTTCCAGAAGTATAAGCAGATATTCGAGAACTCTATTGTGGGCTTGTCGTTCTATTCTGCCGAGGGATGGTTGCTCGATGCCAACAAGATAATGCGCGAGATATGTCACTTTGATACGGAGTCGGGTGATGCCTACTTCTCGTCAACCAATCTGTTTGATGTATTCCCATTTAACGAGGTGCTCGATCGCAATCATCCTGAAGAGTACTGGGGATGTTCGCTCAGCGTTATTCCTGAGCGTAACATGCGCGTATATCTAGAAATAGGTGTACACCCCATCTATGACAGAGAGGGCAAACTCTCTTACATCTCTATTGCTACGCGTGATGTCTCCGGTGAGCGCGACATGTACCAGCAGGTGAAGAAAAACGATATTGATATACAGAAGATTAACGAGTCTATCATGATTTATGAGCAGGAACTGCGTTACATGATGGAAACTTGTGGTCTTCAGTCGTGGCGTATTTCATTAGAGAGTAACACGATAGAGTTCTATCATGGTTTGAGCACGGTGATAAAGACATTCTCTTTAGATCATTTGCGAGACATCTTTATGAATCCAGATAATGATTACGTACATGGTATTGATAATCCCGAGAAGATATACTCAAAGCCATTGAACTATGTCGGTCTGATGAAACCTATGATAACAGGGCAGCACACAGAGCCTCAGTGGATTCAAATCAATAGCGTACCCGAATTTGATGAAGATGGAAAGCTGAAGGGTGCCTTTGGTATCTGGAGAAACATCGATAAGCTGATACGTAAGCAAGAAGAACTGAAACACGAGACGGAGCGTGCCAACGACTCTGGTCGCATGAAGAGTGCTTTCTTGGCTAATATGACGCATGAGATTCGTACACCGCTGAATGCTATCGTGGGCTTCTCGGATGTACTGCCCATGCTTTCTACACCAGATGAGCGTACCGAGATGTTACGCCTCATTATGGATAACTGCGATATGCTGATGCGACTGGTTAACGATATACAGGCTGCTGCAGCCTTCGATAGTACTGGCGGCGTGCAGATTACGTTGAGCAAGCTTGATTTCGCCAAGTTCTTCAACGACATTTGCGAATCGATGAGTCAGCGTGTTCAGTCGCCTGATGTAGAGTTTATCAAGGATAGTCCTTATCCTACTTATCTCACAAGGGTTGATGAGGCTCACCTGCGTCAGGTATTTACCAACTTTGTCACCAATGCGGTGAAGTACACCAAGCAAGGACATATTAAATTGGGCTATCGCAAGGAATGGCGAGAAGAAGAAGGTCCTGACGGAACGATTACTCGTGAAGGACTCTATCTCTATTGCGAAGATACGGGCGAAGGTGTTCCCAAGGAATCGCATGAGAAGATCTTTGACCGTTTCTTTAAGCTCAATGATTATATCCAGGGTACTGGTCTCGGATTAAGCATCTGTAAGGCTATCGCCGATGCCTGTCAAGGCTATATAGGTGTGCAATCTGAAGGTAAGGATTGTGGTTCTACATTCTGGATGTGGATACCGTGTGAAGAATTAAAAGAATAAGTGTTTTCAACCATGAACAATAGAATTGCTGTTTTGATTAGTCTCCTGTTCTGTCTTTTTGCGTCTCCCAAGATGGCGCAAGCAAATGACAGTACAAGAGTGTTTACTCCTGAGCATCCTTTAGTCTATGAAGACGCATGGGATTTGTGGCCCTATTCCTTCCTCAATGCTAGTGGTGAGGCTGTGGGCTATAATATAGATCTCGTCAAACTGATATGTCAAGAACTGGATATCCCTTATGTCATCAAGCTGAAGCCTACCAGTAAGGCGCTTTCCGACCTAAGAAGTGGCGAGGCAGACTTGATGCTGGCTATGGAGGCTGACTATCATGACGAGTTTGCTCATTACGGCGAGTCTGTGGTTCAGATATTCACGCATAGTGTGCTGCATCGTAAGGGTGAACCCGCACGCATCGTTACGGAGAACGACCTCTCGAAATATCCCGTTATTGTGCATGAGGGTAGTTTCAGTCACCACCTGATGGAAGACAAGGGATGGGAACAAAATGCAATACCTTATAATGATATGCGCGAGGCTGTGCAGTATGTGCACAATACGCCCAACTGTCAGATAGTATGGAATACGCTGTCATTGAAATGGTTGATACGCACGCTGCATTTCGATAATCTGGAGTTGACGCCAGTGAATATGCGTCATGGTGATTATAAGTTCCTTTCTAACGATACCCAGCTGCTAAAGCAGATTGACGAGATATACACACTGCTGGAGTCTGAGGGTAAGTTGCAGGCTATTCAGAACAAGTGGTTCTATCCAGAGCGTAAGGATAGTGGTGTGCCCTCGTGGATATGGCCAGTGGTTATCGTCTTGGTATTGGTGGTGATATGTGCTACCATCTATTATATCATCTATCGCAATCGTGAAAAGAAGATGACCAAAACCATCCGTCGTAGTAATAATCGCTTGTCGCTGATTATGAAGACCAACAAGATACGCATCTGGACCTTCAATGTAGGTCAGAAGACGGTGACGCTTTATGATGAAAATTGTCAGGTGGAAGCTGCCAATCAGTCTCCTACATTCTTCTTCCAGCGCGTGCAGGCAGAGGATGTACAGCGCATTAGTGATGCCCTATTGAAAATTTCGGAAGGTGAGGAAGATAAGATAACCCTTGAGGTACGTTCTAAGGATAAGAAAGATGGTGGCTATCGTATACTTGCCATTGTGCTCACCCCCTTGCGCTATGACAGATATGGACAAACCACTGATATTGTGGGTACAACCAGTGATATCACTGCTACTCGTCGTCGTCAGGAACAAGTAAAAAATACGAAGCTGCGCTATGAGTCTATCTTTAATTCGCCAATGGTTGATACCATTACCTTTGACGAGTTTGGCTATATCGACAATATGAACGAGACGGCTGCTATGGGATCCCCTGTTGAAAGGGATCAGATACAGAATCGACAGGTTCACTTGCGCGACCTCTTTGGCGAGCCTATGCCGGTAGAGAATATGCAGCCCATACACATGACGCGCTTCTATAATCCAGACATTGATACCAGCATATACCGCAACGTATTGCATGATAAGGTATATTATGAGTTGCAGCTGATGCCGTTGCGCGATAAGGATAATAAGCTGAAGGCCATCTTCGGAACAGGTCGTGACGTATCTGAAGTTGTGAAGTCGTACCAGCGCCTGCGTGAGAATCTTGCTCAACAGGAGCGTGCTAACGAAGCGATGAATGCCTACTTCCGCAATATCAACTTCGTATTGCAGAATGGTGGTGTGCGCATGGCTGTATATTATCCCGATACACATATCTTGTTGATATATAGCAGTGTTGGTCAGGAGCAGAACCAACTGACTCAGAACCGAGCACTGGCGCTGACTGATCCTGAGTCGAAGAAACAGGCGGAGCGTATGATTAACAGTATGGATAATCACACGTTGTCACCACTGAAAGCTGCTATCAAGACCACCATTCGTGGCAAACACGGCAAGCGCCTGACACTCTTGTTGTCGTTCATTCCTACTCTGGATGATAATAACGAGGTGGTAGAGTACTTTGGCGTATGCCGTGATATCAGTGAGATTAAGGCTACGGAAGAAGAATTGGCTAGAGAGACCGTTAAGGCGCAAGAAATTGAGACGGTAAAGAATGCCTTTCTCCGTAACATGAGTTATGAGATACGTACTCCACTCAGTTCGGTAGTAGGTTTCGCCGAGCTCTTTGAAATGTCGCATACCTCCGAAGATGAACCACTGTTTATTGAACAGATTAAGCACAACTCCTCGCGATTGCTGAAGTTGATTAACGACATTCTCTTCCTCTCTCGTCTGGATGCACAGATGATAGAGTTCAGACGTCAGCCAATAGACTTTTCACAAATCTTTGAGGCTCGCTGTCAAACGGCATGGTTCCATGATCAGCATGAGGGTGTAAGCTATGTAGTAGATAATCCTTATCACCAATTGGTGGTAGAGATTGATGAAGGTAATATTGGAAAAGTTATAGATCAGCTTGTGTCTAATGCTGCTCAAAATACCCGAATGGGTATGGTACGTGCCAGCTATGAATATACGGGTGAAGACCTGGTGATGGTATTCCAGGATACCGGATGCGGTATCTCTTCGGAGCGCCTTAATCAGATATTTGAGCGCTTTGTTACCTCAGGTAACCAAGGTACAGGTCTGGGACTCTCCATCTGTCACGAACTGGTTAGGCAGATGGGTGGTAAGATTAAGATTAAATCCAACGAAGGTCAGGGAACCATTGTCTGGGTTACCATTCCTTGTAAGTGTACCGAAATCGTCAGGAAATAACAAAAGAAGCAATCGTCATGAAAAGATACTACTATATCCTCCTCTTTATCTTCAGTCTCTTCGCTCAGCCTCTCTCTGCCAGAGAGTTCGATGGCTACACAGAAGAGCATCCGCTTATCATTGCCTGCGACTGGGACTTCCGCCCGTTCGAGTTCCTCGATAGTGATGGTTCGCCTGCCGGTTATAATGTAGAGGTGTTGGGCATCATCCTCAACAATCTGAATATTCCTCATAAGTTTGTCATGCAGGAGTGGCATGCTGCCAGTGAACTGTTTATCTGTCGTAAGGCCGACCTGCTGCATGCACTTTCTTCTTATTATGATAAGCCTCCTTTTATTCAGACTAAACGATACGTCAATTACTATAC
Organism: Prevotellaceae bacterium MN60; assembly: GCA_900199555.1. Taxonomy (GTDB): domain Bacteria; phylum Bacteroidota; class Bacteroidia; order Bacteroidales; family Bacteroidaceae; genus Prevotella. The sequence goes on along the minus strand of FZQZ01000013.1, from coordinate 15,191 downwards.
CGTTCGTGCACTTCGCCGTATTGATACGCCACCTTTCCCCGGTATCAGCAAGTTGTGGCAGGGTAAGGTAGGTATCAAGAAGAACGACTATGCTGCATTGCGCGTTTACGAACTCGACTCCATTCCTTACGAAACAGAATATCTATCGCCGAAGGATGGCTTGACACGCGTGCGCAACAAGCAGTGCGACTATTATCTCTGGGGACAGATTCCACTCTCAAGCAAGGTGCAAGAGTTGGGTGTTGATAGCGTGACACTGGATGAGATTCCTGATATCTCTGCCGGTGAGTTGCATATCATTGGCTATGACCAAGACCTGCTCAACGATATTGACGACCAGTACACGCGTATGGAGCAGTCGGGCGACTTGCAGCGTATTTACGATAAGTGGTTCCATCCCGACTTGGTACACGACGATGCTTCGCCTGCAGCACCTTTCATCCTGATCACCTTGATAGTAGCCGGTGTGGTAGTCTTTGTTGCCAGTCGTCTGATAACCTTGCGTGTGAAGGCTGCCGTTCGTCGCAGTTCAGACCTGAACAGCATGATGAAGCAGGCGCTAGAGATGGACGAGAACTATGTGCTGGAATACGACATTGTCTCTGGACATGTGAGAAACCTCCACGGACAGCTATTGCCAGAGAGGGGCGTCACGATGGAAGAGTTTATAGAGCGTACGTCAGACGAACAGCGTGAGGATTTCCGTAATCATATCGAATGTCTGAAACGTGGTGACTGTGAGGCTAGAGCCCTGCAGATAACTTGGAATGCGGGTACACTCGACAAGCCCGTATGGAAGTCCTTCTATGGCAGTGCTATCCTGGAACGTGAGCATCGCCTGCCACGCTATATCGTGCATACCCTCAAGGATATCACCCGTGAGGTAGAGGAAGAACGCCGCAATGAGAGTCTTGGTAGCACCTATAGAAAGGTGTTCGATACCAATATGATGGCGATGTCATTCTATGATGGTAAAGGTCGACTGCTTGACTTGAATCAAAAAATGCGCACTTTATTTAATAATAACGAAGAGTGTATCAAGTATTTCTTTGAGCATTCGCTCTTTGACGATCCTTACACAAAGGTTATGGTTCGTGGGGATAATCCTGAGCCGTTTCATGCCTGTGGACATATTCAATACCCCCAATTCGGATTAGATAAATATGTTGAGTCACGCATTGTTCCGCTGTTTGATGAAAATGGGAATCTTGTATATTATATAGCTACGGTCCGTGATATCACGGCAGAGCGTGAGATGTATATGAAGTTGCGTGAACACGAGCGCCAGCTTAAGAAGACGCATAATGCTATTGACGACTACGAGCGCCAGTTGCGCTATCTGTTGGAAGAGAGCAATATGTATGTGTGGTCGCTCAATATAAAGGATAATGTGATACGCTTCTCTCGTACGCTGCGCGAGGCAGAAATATCGATGTCTATGCAAGACTACATCGCTGGTTTGGCACCCGAAGAGTTGGAGTATTCTACCACCGTGCTGAACGAGAAGGTGATGCATAACCAGCCTTTCAATGTGGTGCATAAGTTCAACTACAATCCATTTACAGAAGGTGTCTCATGGCTTTCTATCAGTGCCATCCCCGTGTTCGATCAAGAGGGTAATATAGAGAAGTATTTCGGTATTGTGCGTGACATCACCGACCTGATGAGTGCCCAGCAACGTCTGAAGGAAGAAACCATGCGTGCCAAGGATTCTGGTCGACTGAAGAGTGCCTTCCTGGCTAATATGACCCACGAGATTCGCACACCGCTCAATGCCATCGTGGGCTTCAGCGACCTGTTGCAGATGGTAGATACCTCTGAAGAGCGCCGCGAGTTTATCCGCATCATCCGTAACAACTGCGATATGTTGTTGCGTCTTATCAATGACATCTTGGAGGCCAGCAGCATGGGCCAGTCGATAGCTATCAAGGTAGAGGATATTGATTTGGCTACAGTCTTCGATGATATCTGTCAGACCTTAGCACAGCGCGTACAGAATGCTGAGGTGGCCTTCCTGAAGGATAATCCTTATGCTACCTTCCCTGTGACGCTCGACCCTGGTCGCTTGCAGCAGGTACTGACCAACTTTGTCACCAATGCGGTGAAATACACCAAGAAAGGACATATCCGTGTTGGTTATCGTAAAGAGTCAAGAAATATCGATGGAGTAGGTAAGGACGGTCTCTGCTTCTATTGTGAGGATACGGGTACTGGTATTCCGAAAGAGAAACAGTCTGCTGTCTTTGAGCGCTTTGTCAAGCTCAACGATTTTGTACAGGGCACTGGTCTCGGCCTCTCTATCTGTAAGGCTATTGTTGATAAGGCAGGTGGTCGTATCGGTGTTTCCTCCGAAGGTGAAGGTCACGGTTCCACCTTCTGGTTCTGGATTCCGTGCTAAAACTTCTATTTTAGCACGCTATGTTGACGAGTCTGCTGTTTGCCTCCTCTATCCTATGGTCATTGATTTCGCGGATATAGGTGAGGGTAGTCTGTGTAGAGGTGTGTCCCATGGCTTTTGTAATGATGGGGAGTGCCACGTCCTGACCGTAGGCTATGCTTGCCCACGAGTGTCGAGCCACGTATGATGTCAGATGGGGCAGATTCAGCTTTCTGGATAGTTCTCCTAATAGGCGGTTGTAGCGACTGCGCTGTCGCTCATATTCTCTCATTGCCTCTTCGTGGTTGCTATGGGTGAGGATAGGGAAGAGGTAGAGGCCGTCCTTACGCGCGTACTTATCTATTATCTCCTGCATCAGTGGTTCTATCTTCACCCTGATGTGCTGCCCCGTCTTGTGTCGCCGATAATCTATATATCCATCTTTCACCTGACTCTTCTTTAAGAATGCCAAATCCACAAACGGCATTCCTAGCGCACAAAAGCTAAACAAAAACAAATCCCTCGCCATCCCCATTGCTCTGTCTTTTCTCTGCTCTTTCCTCCTCCCCCAGTGGGGGGAGGTCGGGAGGGGGCTTCCCATAAGGGAGGTCGGGAGGGGGCTTTTTAATCTCTTCAGCTCCTCCTCCGTTATCGCTCTCTTTTCTGTTTTCTCATTCCCTGTATATACGCTCTTAAACGCTTCTTTGTATTCCCCTTCCGCATCTATATGCCGCAGCAGTGCCCGTAGCGAGCGCATATAACACGAACTCGTATTCCTGCTCACCCCTCTCAGCTGTAGCCATCGCTGGTATCCCTCCATCGTGGCTACGTCTATCTGTTCCGTACAGATGTCCTTGCCAGCGTATGTCAGTAGCGAGCGCAGTGCCGTCTGATAGTTGTCTATGGTGCTCTTTGCTCGTCGTCGGCTTAGCTCCTCCATGGCTTCCTGTGCTCGCTCCTCTAATCGTTGCTTTTGAATTGTTTTAGACTGTTGTTTGTTTTTTCTGCGTAGCCAACTGCTACCCCAGTGAATGTTCACCTGAAAACTAATGTGTATCATTGTCGCGTGTTTGTATTTGGTATTTTTATATGTCGTAACTGCAAAGGTACATCTTTTTTTGAAAAATACCTAACAATATAACAAATAACAAAAAAGAGGTTACAAAACCTCCCTATTCCTGCTCACACCTCCTTTATAGAGGTGTAGTATATTACCCCTAAATTCCCGCTTTTTTATCGACGAGTCGCAATAATTTCACGAAAAAGTGAAATTTTTCATAAAAAAGCTTGCAGAATTCAAAAAGAATCTTTATATTTGCCCCCTGAAGTCTACACCTCTATAAAGGAGGTGGCTCAAAATGTAGAGTATAGATTGCAAAAAAGAGAATGTGAACAAATAAAGAAATTAAGGTAACTAAAAACAATTATCACAATGAAAAAATTATTAGTTCTGTCAGCCCTTGCGGCTGTTTCGACAGCTTTTGTAGCTTGTTCGAGTAATGATGATTTGGTACAGCAGGCTCCTGAGGTACCACAAACCAAGGGTACTCCTTTTTCTGTCAGCATTCAGAATGGTACTGATACGCGTGCCACTCTCTATAATGCAGATGCGTGGAATAAGACCAACACTACTACTTGGGTAAATGCCTTTAAGCTCTATGGTAAGCAGGCTTCCAACGACCCTTGGATGAACAATGTCGTTTTCGCTCGTTCAGCATACAATGCTGACTGGGTAGCCGATCGCTCTGCCGCTGAGGCTACTATCAACCCAGCTGATTTAACATGGCCAGTGGCTGATAAAACCACTCCCACCTCTTTCTATGCCATCACCGATGGCGCTATTGGTACAGGAACTACAGCAGCCATTGCTGGTGTGTCTGAATGGATGAGTACTCCGGGTAGTTTTACTTATACTCAGCCTACGACTACTGATGAATTTGAATGGGATAGTGGTAACTATACTTTTGAGAATGTTACAGATTCTCATGTTAGTACTGCTAGTCTTACAGACTTGATGGTTGCAACAACTACAAAAGCTGAGTCAGAAACTACAGGTGGCGTTCTTCCTCTTAATTTCAAGCATTTGTTAGCAGGCCTTTCAATTCAGGTAAAGTTTGAGTCTGACGATGCTCTTGATGTGGCATCTACTGCAACAATCTATGCAGTCATGGTTCGTGGTTTGTACACCTCAGGTACCTATTCTTTTGCTACTGGTTGGAGTAATCACTCAGGAGATGGAATCTGTTATTATAAGCAATTAGCAACTCCTATTAATATAGCAGCTGTTGCTGAAGGTTCTCATCAAGTACCTCTACCACTTGTTAATGCTGGTGAATGGTTAGTTATTCCGCAGACGACTACACCTTGGGATGAGACTACTGATAAGACTACTTTCCCAGGATTAAAAAGTGGTCGTCAGATGGCTTATGTGGCCTTATACATAACAGATAATGTGACAGGTGATGACCTTGTTGTCTATTACCCACTTAATACGACCTTTAATGCTTCCAAGAATAGGACTATAACGATAGAGCTATCTTTAGGTCGTGATATTTGGCTTGATACAAATAATGATGGTAAAGCTGACTATCAGTTTGAGCCTTCACAGACAGATGCTAATTGATAAAACAACATTATTATGAAAACGAGGAATTATGTTAAATACTTTGCATGGCTTCTAACGCCGCTGCTGATTTTTGCTTGTAGCGGTGAGCAGTTGGGAGAAGCAGGCGATTCCAGTCCTACAGACGAGGATGCCATTGTAGAGGCCGTGGATGTCTCTTATGATGATACGCGTGCATTGAACTTAGACTTAAGTTCTTTCTCCCTTTCCGTCTATAACCAGAAGACAAAAGTTTTTCTTGCCGATAAGATTCTTTTCACGAAGGCTATTTCTGGCTCTGGATTCACAGGTGCCAAAACATGGAGAATGGCCAATGCAGAAATGAAAGCTATTGCAGTATCTCCATCGATGGATGACCTCAGTGCGATAGTCGTTGATGCAGACAACCACTATTTCGAGTATGAGGTTCCTGATGTTCCTGAGGGAACAATGTATAAGATTGGTGCCAACTTGAGTTTTACGAAGGCATCTGCAGGTAATAAGCTTTCTCTGAAGTTCGTAAATGCTTTGGCATTGTTGACAGTTCGTGTCCGTAATGAGCTTAAGCTTGAGGATAAGGATGGCAATGAGTTTGATGTGAAGGTCTATGTCAAGGGAATAACGATACACAATCTCTATTCCAAAGGTCGTTTCACGTTTACTAGTGCTACTAACGGAAAGTGGACAGCTATTGATGGTTACTATTCCAACTATTCCCAGGATTTAGCAACGGCTGTAGAATTATCAGCGACCACTTACACGGATGTTGCCAATGGCGCTTTCGTTCTGCTGCCTCAGGCTCCCGATCAGCGTGCATGGACAGGAACTGGCTCTATCAGTGATGCTGATGCCAACCATCAGGTGTATATTGAGCTTCGCTGTTCGATGACAGCTGAACGTAATGGTAATACAGTCTATATCTGGGGCGGTGCGAATTCTTATCCGTCAGTCTATCTGCCCTATGTCAAGAAGTATTGTCCGAAGTCATGGAATACTATCAATAAACAAGGTGTCTATAATCTCCGATTTATCAAGAGTGAGGTGCTGGATACAGATGGTAAACCCATTGAGCCTCAGACAGAGGAAGAGGGTGACAGTTTCGAGAATGCCGTATTCATTGAGGTCGCTCCAACTGACACTAGTGATGACGATAATGTGGATGACTGGGAAGATATGAACTTAGCTCCCTATGATGTGACAATTTAGAAACAATGAAGTAGAACATTTTTAAAAACGATACAATTATGAAGACAAAGAAATTATATATGGAACCAGAGATGAAGACAGTAGTAATGGTTATGCCAACAGCACTGTTGGCTGGAAGTGGCGCCAATGCTGGCGTAGATCCTTCCGGTGAGGACTGGGGACCTGATAACAGCTGATGCAGTTATGTCTCTCTCTCTTATAAATAAATGATAATATTACTATGACAACAAATCTGCCTATGAACAAGAGAAAAATGACAAATAGATGGCTGCATGTCCTTTGGCTGCTGCCAGGGTTGTGGCTCGTAGGCTGTTCAACAGATAAAGGAGCGGAGGCCGTAGATAGTACGGCCCCACGCCCCATTACCTTCACCATCACCACAGAAGATGCTCCAGAGGAGACTCGCGGCTATCCCTTGGACGAGCTGGATGCCGAGTTCGGACTGTTCTGTGCCAAATATGATGAAGACGAATGGGGTGAGTTGGGTCAGCCGTTGAATTTTATGTATAATGAAATGGTGATAGGTAGTGGCAGTTCATGGTCAACTTCAGAAGGTTACTTTGTTCCGAAGGAAGAGAATATGAAGTTCTTCGCCTATTTCCCATACTATGAGGACGTCAGATACGGAACTACTCCTGTCAAGATGTATGGTAGTGAGTTGACTGCTTATCCAGCTCCCTCGTTTACCTATACGATGCCTGACAATGCCGAAGACCAACAAGACTTGATGTATGCTATCAGCGACCAGGTGCATGCCGATGCCAATGGTAAACTAAGTACTGTTCATCTTCACTTCCGTCATCTGCTGACAGCTTTCACTTTCGCAGCGCGAAGTACTGAGAGCTGTACGCTCAAGCGTATTACGCTGAAGAGTATCTATAAAAGAGGTGAATTTGAGTATACGGATGGCGCCATATTGCGAGCCGATGCTGCAGAGAGTGAAAACGGTGGTTTTGGCGATGTCTATGTTGATTTGAATATGAAGCTGAAGTCCAGTTATAAGACTGCAGATGCGGGTAAATCGTTTATGCTGATTCTGCAGCCTGTAGATGATCAACAGCATATTGTGATGAGCTCTGCGGCTGCAATGTGGGTAACAATTGAAGTCGGTGGTCGGGATTATACCTTTAAGAAGTCCTTGGCCGATTTGGCTCCAGCCCTTATAAGCAGCAAGAATACGCTGATACGTCTGTCGGTAGAGAGCATGAAGCGCATCACCATTGGTGCTACCATCACCAATTGGGGACATGGTGCCAACTTCGATGGTGCTGTGAGCGACCAACCTACATTGGAGTTGGAACCACTGATTGTCGATTGGGATGGTACCGGTAATACGACCGATGTTACCACAGGTCCACAAAATTCGAATCCATAATAATAAAATGATAAATATATGAAAACAAGAATGATTCTATCAGCCTTTGCTGCGCTTGCCATATTGAGTTCTTGCAGCTCTGATAGCATACGAAATGAACAGCCGTTGGCGCAAGATGGCGATGCTCGCATCCCCATCATGCTATCTGTCGGTAGCGAAGATACACGCGCTTCTCAGGGCCTTCAGAACACTCAGTTCAAGAAGGGAGAGACACTTGATGTACAGATTACATCGGCTGATAATTTGACTAGTTACGATCAGCTGACCTACTTTGCTGCTGACAATGCAGGAAAGTTACAGCCTCTTCAGGGAGTATATCCTTATTATCCTACTAATGGTGCTAATGTTAATATTCGCGCTATTTATCCCACAGGAAATATGGGTGCCACCACATTCAGCGTGACCAAGGTTAATCAAAGCAGTTCTGAGGCATATATGGCCAGCGACCTCATGTTTGCCAAGGTCACCGATGTAGAACCTTCCACCTCTGCCGTCTTGTTGACTTTCCAGCATAAGATGGCTAAGATTTGTGTCAATCTTACTGGCGAGGGTGGTGTTGATCTGTCAAATTCCACCGTTAAGATTCTGGGTGTTAAGACTGAAACAGCCTTTAATCCCCAAACGGGTGAGGTTACCATTGAGGGCGCCACAGGCACTGCCTCTGACATCAAGATGACCAATGATGGCTCTCAGGGCTGTGCTGCCATCATCGTTCCTCAGACCAAGTCCAGCGGTTATCTCTTGGAAATTGTCTTACAGAACAACGATGTACTTCACTACAAAACCGTTCAAGATATCATTTTCGAGCCAGGTAAGGTCTATACCTTTAATGTCACTGTTATTGAGAGTAATATCAGCGTAGTTGCCAGCGTTGCTCCATGGGAGACTACTACCGACGTGCAAGAGGATCTGAAACTTTGATAACTAAAAAAGATGAAGACTATGAATAAATATCTGATAACGATTACTGTTGTGGCGTTGGCATTGCTTACAGCTTGTTCGAGCGATGATGCATGCCAGCCTGTCACCACAGAGACTGGTGGCCAACCTACCGAGATACGTCTTGCTAGTTGTCTCGATGCCGCCACTCGCTCTTACACCCATTCCAACATCGTAAATGGCGATACCGTATATGTGTGGACTGATATCATCAATGCTGCTACGCAGGAGGTGTCTGAGTACTTCAAGGCATGGACCTTGCGTGCCAACGGTGTTGGTGGCTTGTCACCGCTGACAGCAGGTAATGGCAAACTCTTTCCTGCCACCAATCACCTCAATTTCTATGCCCTTTGTGGTAACTTCGGTGTTGTCGCCGAAGGTAGTCGTGCTGGTGAGCCTATGATAGAGCCAGAGGTTATGGCGCTGCCAACCACTTCTGGCATCCGACATACGGTGCTCAGCGACCAGAGATCTTCTGACGCTTATTATAAGAGCGATTTGCTCTATGCTGTGGTAAGTGATCAGGCTCCTATTAGCGATGCTGTGTCGCTCTACTTCAAACACATGCTCTCTCGTATAGAGGTGGTCTTGGCTGCCGGCAATGGTGTGACCACTTCTGAACTGAGTACCGCCACTGTTGAGTTGCTCAATCTCAACCGCCAGGTTGCTTTTTCTGCCAATAAGGATGCCGATCTGACCTCTCAGACCGACTTGGCTTCCATGCTGAGTATTCCTATGAATGCACAGCAAAGCAACATACTGATGGCTACCAATGTTATAGACAATACTAGCCTTGCCACGCCAGCTGCTAGCACGGTCTATACTGATGCCATTGTGGTACCACAGACCATTGCTAAGGGCACTGCTTTTATCAAGGTTTCCTATATGGGCCGTGATACCTACTATCGTGTTCCTAATGGCAGTGGCGACAGTCCTTTGGTTCTTGAGAGCGGCAAGCAGTACCGTTTCTGCTTGATAGCCAATCGCATCGGTGGTACCTTCGAGCTGACACCTGTCAGCGTAGAAGAGTGGGGAGCTAACACCACCACTGGTCTATGGCTGGATGACCTAACTTCTACTAGTCCATACTAATTTAAAATGAAAGATATGATGAAAACTAAAGCATATATCCCTCTTCTACTGATGGGAACAGGCCTCCTGATGACCACTGCCTGCACAAACGATTTAGCAGATGGTTTCTTCTCTCGAGGCGATAAGATTCGTTTCACTGCCAATGCCGACGAGACGGTCGATGTGACTACCCGTGGTATTGCCGAAGCTCGCACTGTAGCTTTCGAGGGCACGCAACCTTCGCGTCCCTTGTATCTCTCTGCCGAGATTACGCCGTGCCCTGCCGTTACTCGTGGAGCGCGTGTGGAGGCTGCCAGCGACCTGACGTCGTTTGGTGTGTCAGCTATCAGGGCTAGCGAGAATGTTACCGACGAGCAGTTTGCTGCTGCCACGCCCGACTTCTTCTACAATCTCGAGGCTACGCGCAATACCAACGATGTCTTTGAGATTGCTCAAGACTTCTATTGGCCCTCTTCTACCGACAAACTTTTCTTCTATGCCTATGCGCCCTATGGCGACAGCAATGTGCAGATATCTGATCAGGATGCTGGTGGCGCACAGAAGGTCAGCTTTACCGTTGATAGTAATGTGGCCAATCAGGTAGACCTGATGACTGCCAATGCCGAGACCACCGCTTTCCGCAGTGCTTCGGGCTCTGACAGTAAGAGTGCGGTGCCCTTGAACTTTAAGCATGAGCTTACTGCCATCCGCTTTGTCATTGGCGAGCAGTGGCTGGCAGGAAATATCAAGAGTGTAGGTATCTATAATGTCCATGGCAAGGGTACTATGACCATTGGTGCCAACGATGCCTCAAAGTGGGTATGGAAGAATAAGGCTGGCAATGATGTAGCTGCTACCGACGACTTTGTGCTCACCGTAGACAAGATTGGTGTCACTGGTGCCGAGGATGAAGAGTTTATCGACGATACCGACCTTTACTTCCTCATGATTCCGCAGTCGTTTGATGATAACGACGATGCCTATATCGAGGTGAAGTATCAGGACAACTCTTACGAATATACCGTCACTGCTCCGCTCAAAGGGCAGGCTGCCTGGCAGCGCAATACTACTGTGACCTATGCTATCTCCAGTCATGAGCTGACCAAACTGAAGATTGGTTCTATCACGTGGCCCGCCAATACCGATTGGAAAGGTCCTAAGACAGCCTTTGTCAGTGGCGACGAGGTAGGCCTCTATGTGGTAGGCGAAGATGGTACTACGCTACCTTATAAGAATGTACGCTGTACCTATAACGGTAGCACTTGGACGGTACATCATCCTGACAATGCTCCCGTCTATGTGATTCCTGGTCGTCAGTACTTCTTCTACTATCCCTATACGCCGACACCTGATACCACCTATCCTGTGGCAGGTCAGGGTACAACGAATACCGCAGCTACCGACTTCTTCAGTCACCTCATCAGTGGCTGGACTCCGGCGGCGCTTCAGAATGACGCTCAGGGTACAGTATTCAAAGCCCAAGACCTACAGGTTGGTAAGGCAACTGTAAGTGCTTCTGTTGCTTCTACCATCAGTGCAACGATGGCTCATCAGATGAATCTGGCCATCATTACGCTAGGACAGAAGACTATTAACAAGAAAGGATATAATGATGCATACAAGCATCTGAGTACTGATGCAAATTATAAATGGCTCCACAGTAGTACGTTTGGTGTTATAGACGCTAATTATAATATTACAGCTTCTTCTACTTTCGGTGGTGACAATCGTCCTTGGAAGAATACAAGTAATAATAAGTACTACTTCGTATTCAAGCCTGTTGTGGATCTAGTGAGCGAGAGTGGTACAGACATTGAGGGCTTGCAGTCAGATAATGTTTCAGCAGACTGGACGGAGAATTTCAAGACCACCGATGTTGGTAAAGGTTTCGAAAGAACTGCCCAATCTACTCGTACAGAATATGTGACAAGTGAGCATAAAGAGGTGAGCAATGATTCGTATACGTTAGCGCTTGGTGATTTGTTCTTTGCAGATGGGTCTATAGCACCAAATGCCTCAACATATTCAAATAGAACACCTATAGGAATAGTCTTCTCTTTATCTCCTTCTAATACTGACAGAAATACCTATGGCTTTACACATGGATATGTAATGGCTTTAAAAGTGGCGGCCAATTATGGTGTGAGATGGTCAATAGGTGGTGCTCAGACGACTTTGGTTACAGCACCTAATGAATATTGCAATAGTACAAACCCTCAAGTACAGCCAGGCCTCATTAAAGGAGATATGGATGGCTTGTCACATTGCCGATATGCGAAACAGCATTATGCAAATTATGCAACAGAGTGTACTGCAATGGTTACTGCAGAGAATTTTGAAAATACAGTGAAAGCACCTAAAAATACAAGTGGATGGTATCTACCAAGTATTGGCCAGTGTTATAGTTGGATGGTCGTCTTTGGAAATGCAATCGCCTCCTTTGCGGAAAATTGGCGTGGAGATCCACATTATGATATTAACTGGACTCAGGCAGTGAGAACCGTTTCATCTGCTATGAATACTTATATTAATAATAGAGGTGTAAGCAGTGCTGTGTTTGACGATTTTGTAGATGATCGTTATTCGCTTGGCTATTGGACATGGAGCTCAACAGAAAGAACAGCCGCAATATCATTCGAATTAAATATGGATTCTGCTTCACCTAATGGTAATTTATATTTGGATGCTGGAACACATAGAGCGAAGAATGTTATGTATAGTGGGGTTAGAAGTGTTCTTGCTTTCTGACACACGTGACACACGGGGACAGTCCCCCTGTGCGATTAGCAATAACGCCGTGAGGCGAAACTAGTAATAAAATATTAGATAATTAGCAACGTAACACACGGGGACAGTCCCCCTGTGTGATGAGTCGCACATTGGGACAGTCCCCAACTGCGAAGACCAGCGTTCTTTGAGGCTTCGCCTCGAAAAGCACCATCGCCTCAGCATAGTTCATGCAAGCATGACTCTGCATTCGGCTCAGGCGTTCTTTGACTTATTGATACACAAATGCCGTAAGGGAAAAATCGGAAAAAACTCAATCGTCTTGAAAAAAGGCAGAAAAAGTTTCATTATATTTAAACTTTTTAGTACCTTTGCAGCATGAGAAGAAAGATTATCGCCTTCGGGACATACTATCATGACTTTATGAACACACTTTCAGAAAAGGAAAGCCGGAAGGTAAAGTATATTCTGGCACTCCTTGAAAGAGAAGACCGACTTCCTGTGAAATTCATAAAACATATCAAGGAACATGGTAATCTCTATGAGTTGCGAATGAAGTTTGAAAGTAATATCTATAGGGTGTTTTTTATCTTCGATAATGACCAAGTGGTAGTTCTGTTTCATGGCTTCCAAAAGAAGACACAAAAGACTCCACAAGGTGAAATAGAAAAGGCATTGAGAATAAGAGAAGAATATTATGAGTACAAAAAAATCCAAGATCGTTGACGTTAGTGCCGAGCTCGCATCAGAGTTTGGCGCACCAGGCACACCTGAGCGTGAGATGTTTGACGAGGAGGCGTACGCTTTCTATACAGGTCAATTGTTGCAGGATGCCCGTAAGGATGCCAAAGTAACTCAGGTGGAATTGGCAAGAAGGATAAACTCAACAAAATCTTACATCTCGCGTGTTGAGAATGGTGACATCATTCCAAGTGTTGCCAAGTTCTGGCAGATGATAACTTCATTAGGAATGAGGCTTGAGATAGTTAAACCCATTTATTAAAAGGAATAAACCGCACAGGGGGACAGTCCCCTGTGCGATTGTTTCTTCTCCCCCTTACGGCACCCCGACTGACATTGTTCAGTCGGGGTGCTTGCGTTGTGTGCATAGCCCCCTCCCGTCCTCCCCCCACTGGGGGAGGGAAATAAGCCCCCTCCTAACCTCCCCCTACAGGGGAAGGGACTCGGGGCGCAGCAAAACCCCTCCCCAGTGGGGGGAGGACGGGAGGGGGCTCCAATACATCCCTGCATAGCGATGCAGGTGTTTTTAGTTTATATTAAAATTATTATTATTTTACACAAAATCAATTTATCTCAGGGATGTCCCCGCTGTGAAGCTGGGACTCCCACTTTTAACTCGAGTACGCCGTGAGGCGTCATAAACTAGTAATAAATTAATTATTGGATTAAAGCAACGGAACATAATTCACCTACAAATTCCGTTGGAGGAGGGGAGGAGCATAGGCTCCGAACCTCCTCTTTTTTTTATGGAAGCCCCAAAGGGGCTTTTTATAAACCAATCAATTAATATCATTTTTATGGAAAAGAACAAAAAATTTGTGTCGCAACTGAATCTGCGACGAGTGATGTCTAAAAAAAAGTGACGGACGCCGAACTGGGACGCCGACTAGGCATCAGCCGACAAGCTGTAAACGCTATCGTGAATGGACGCAAGGATGTTACCGTAAGGCGGCTACACGACTTTGCTGATGTATTGGAGGTAAGGGTGAGGGAATTTTTCCTTGAGTGAAAAACGATGGAAAAATGAAAATAACTGCTTAAAAATTTGGAAGTTTCATAAAAACTTCCTATCTTTGCAGTAGAAAAATAACAGGGCTTCAGAATACCGCGTCGGATTGCAGTTCCGGAGGGAAGGGTTCAGAGGTCCTGTTCTTTTAATTAAAAGACTTCAGAATACCGCGTCGAATTGCAGATCCGAAGGGAAGGGGTCAGAGGTCTTTCTTCGTATCTGGGATGTTGTCCGAGATGCTATGTACCCAGCATTCGCCCCATATCGTTTCATTTACGATAATCCAACTGGAATCTTCATTGATTGATGCTTTGAACAGATGGCTGGCTATGATATAGTCTCGTCCTTTTGGGTCTGTTACTGAACCGAGATATTCGGCATCGTTGAGCAACGATGGTAAGTTGAGTAATGCCTCGTTCTTTTCTATATAATGTTTGTGAGGCTGGTTGAGCCATTCCTTGATACCCGACATGTTGATATAGATGTCATGGGGAAAATATGGGTGTGATAATACTTGCCCTATCAATATGGTTTTGGCTTGCTCTCTGATTTCCTTACGTCGTTGTTTTATCTCGTCACTGATAACCATTCTATTTTAATATTTCGTGCAAAAGTACAAAAAAATATTCGACAAACCAAGCATTTTTGCCTAATTCTCAAAAGTGGTGAAACCTGTGGGGTTGTCATTTAACGCAGCGACCGAAAATCGCTGCGTTTTTGTTTGTATGAGCACTGAAATTTTCGTACCTTTGTGGTGCAAAAAAACAATAATCAATGAAAAAAACACAGGATAACAAGAAGCAAAAGCTGAGAGAACGTAAACCTAATTGGCAGGAAACGGCTGCCTCAGTAGAGGACATTCAACAGTTCCTATCGGAACGGGTATTGTTGCGGTTTAACGTGATAACGCAACATGTAGAGTATCACGAACTGTCTGACTACGGAAAGGAAACGGACGAGGGCTACCAAAGACTCTCCGACCGAGTGGTGAACACGCTGTGGACAGAGATGGCACAGAAGCAAACCGTGCGCATACAAGATATGCAGCGCGTGATAGATTCTGACTTCGTGCCCTCCTACAATCCCTTCCAGTATTACTTGCAACAGCTGGAGCGCAAAGAGCGGTGGAATGGTGCGGTAGACC
>FZQZ01000003.1 GCA_900199555.1 Prevotellaceae bacterium MN60 | reverse complement strand
CGCACCTGTATTCTGGAGATGCTGCTCGAATCGAAGAAGGTGAAGATTGACGGTCTCGGCACACTCTACTGCACCATCGAGAACACACGAGGCGGAGCAGCCAAGAAGGAAGATTACAACGTGGGAACACACCTGAGAGCGCTTCACATCCGATTCATGCCCGAACAGCAGCAGGAGATGAACATCTCTAGTCGCCAGTTCCTGAAGAAGGCTCGCTTCCTGAACATCGAATCAATTGGAAGCCCCTCCCAAAGCCTCACCCCTAACCAAGGAGGCGGAAGTCAAGCGCCAAGCACAGGAGGCGGAGACAACGGAGGTGGTGGCGGAGACCAGCCAGACATGGACTGACACGTTGAACATTGAACATTGAACGTTGAACGTTGAGCGGTGTCGCTGAAAGCAACGTTGAGACGACCACGAATTGAACGAATGGAACGAATAATAAAATTGCATCATAGATGCAGCGAATGAATCGAATTATTTCAAGCGCAGCAAGAATCGCTCGCGATTCCTTCGAGAAATTCGATAGAAATCAAAGTCTATGTGCAGCCTAAAAATTTGTATAATTCGAGAAATTCGTGGTCGCTCCTCAAAAAAAGAACCATTAAGAATTAAGCATTGAAAACATGAAGAACAAGGATTTTTGGAAGACAGTGATTCACATTGTCGTTACGGTGCTCACCGCACTGACCACTACGCTGACAACGACAAGCTGCATGGGACAGTAGACATTGAACGTTGAACGTTGAGCGGTGTCGCTGAAAGCAACATTGAAAAGAAAAGAAGAGAAAGAGCCCTGAACATTTGTTCGGGGCTCTCTTTGTGTGGGTATCTTATCTCACGGGATTTCTTCCTTTATCTTCTTATATCTGCTTAACATGCAAAAACTAGAATAATTTAGTGTAGCGGTGTAAGTGGATATATGATGTTGACAATGAAGATGTTGGCAGCAAGGATGATGAGATTCATCAGTAAGCCGATGCGCATAAAGTCGCTGAAACGATAACCACCAGGACCATACACCAGCATGTGGGTGGGGGAACCGATAGGGGTGGCAAAGCTACTGCTAACGCTTATCATCAGAGCCACAAGGAAGGGGAAGGGTTCGTAGCCCAACTTCTCGGCAGCTTCGTACATGATGGGAAAGAATATGGCGCCTGCTGCCGTGTTCGAGATAAACTCGGTGATGAAGGTGCCGACAAAGCAGATGGCTGTCATAACCACTATGGGGTTGGTGCCACACACATCAAGGATGCCGTGGGCGAGTTGTTGAGCAATGCCCGTCTTCTGGATTGCTAAACCTAACACTACGCTACCGGCAAACACCATCAGGATATCCCAGTTGATAGCCTTCATGGCTTGGTTGGGTGTGCAGCATCGGAATAGCAGCATGGCAGCGGCAGCGAGGAAGGCGCACTGCAAAAGCGACATGACGCCAAGGGCAGAGGTCACTATCATGGTTATCATGATAATGGAGGAGATGAGGGTGTCGCGTCCTATGTTGACTACCTCTTCGCCCATCTTCAGTCCGTGGTCTTTAGCCAGTTCTTTAATGCTTTTTATCTGTCCGGCATAGACCAAGTGGTCGCCACCCATCAGAAATTCGTTCTCGTTGAGTGGTACAGGAGCGCCATCGAAATGGTGCCACTTAACCAGTCGGCCTTCTTTGATATTATACAAACCTGCGCAACCGATGGTCTCGCCGATATCTTTGAAGTTGGAGGGCACCAGCAGTTCTACGGTATAATCAACCGTAGCCTCACAGGAATCTTCTTTGGCTTGACGCTCGGGCAGCAACTTGCGCATGGCAATAACAGAAAGGATGCCAATGGCGAGGCAGAAAAGACCGGGGATGGCAGTGGTTAGCACGTTCATGGCTATGCCCGTCTTCTCTTCGTAGAGTCCGCTAATAATCAGGTTGGGCGGCGTACCGATAAGGGTGCATACACCACCCATGCCCGACGCATAGCTTAGGGGAATGAGTAGCTTGGAGGGCGATATGCCCAGCTTTTTCGACCATATCTTTACGATATTCACAAAGAGGGCTACTACGGTGGTATTGCTTAGAAAGGAGCTGAGCAGTGCCACGGGTAGCATGAGGCGCGTTACGGCTTTGGAATAGCTGTTAGGTTGACCAAGCAGATTTTTGACTATCCACTGCAATACACCGGTGTGCGTCAATCCGGCAACCACCACAAACAATACACCGATAACGACCACCGACCCAGAACTGAATCCGGAGAAGGCTTCTTTGGCGTCGAGTACTCCCGTAACAAACAGGATGCCGATGGCTCCAAGGAATACTAAATCGGAACGTAACTTGGTGAATAGCAGGATGCTGAACATCCCTAGCACCGTAATAATTGTAATCCATGCATCAAGGCCGAAGCCTAGAAATATCAATGTGTTCATTTCCCCTTCTAAATGTTGAAATTCACGGTAAAATAAAAAAACTATGTCGCAAATATAAGAAATATCTGCGACATAGCAATGAGTTTATAGTAAGTTTTTTGATACTATTTTATCATGACCTTACGACCATTGATAATGTTCAAACCCTTCTGTGGAGCGCTGAGGCGCTGACCACTCAGGTTGAAGATAGCGGCCTTGCCGGTGTTGACATCGTTGTGGATGTTGTTGATGCCTGAAGCCAGAGGATTGTCAATCCAGGCGATGTTCGACTTATTGCACTCGCCAGCACCGTAGTAGATGGTCTGGATACCCACCTTGCTCCATGTGGGATATACGATATCCTCTTCATAGAAGTAGATAGTGTGAGAACCATCCCATGTGCTGTAGTTGGTGGTGTAGGGCAGTTCTGATACGGGATCATCGTAGCCATAGTACGTGGGTGCAGAGAAGACGTAAGGAGTCTGCTCACCGTCTTTCTCAATCCATACGGTGTAGAACAGCTTGCCAGGATTCAGCGTCTCTCCATTTACATCAACAGTGGGGATGCTGCAGCTGATGTAGTGTGAATACTCTTGAAACTCAAGAATGTCGAGTGTAGGATCAGCAGGTGTAGCAGCTACCTCGTTGAACTTGGTGAGCACCACATTGGTGAAGGTCTGCTGGGGATTCAACTCTGTCAGAGAGTTGTTGATAACCAGTGACTGAGTGCTGGTGAACGTACCCTGCTCAGCATCGAAGTCGAGCACAGCGTCAACCATATTGTTGTCGGCATCAATAGCGGTGAAGTAGCAGCTAATGCTGTATCTTCCGAATGATGCAGAACCCATGAACTGGTTGGCAGGAATCACATACTTCCCTTCTGCATTCTTGGTAGCCTTTACCCACAAATTCTTGGCGCTAGAGTTATAGTCGCTAGCCAAGCCCTGAATGTAAGCATCGTTGCCGTCGAAACCAGCCTTTACCCATAGTGTCAGGTCTTCAGGATCGTAGTAGGGCTTTACAGACTTAGCGGTGAGGATATAGGTATCGGTTGCCAGATTCTCTGGGGTTACTACTGCTGTGGGAACATAGTCAGCGGGATATACCTCGATGCTGTTGATGCGAGAATTGCCAGCGATGGTAACAACAACCTTCTTTGCCTCGCCAGTCCAGGTGCTACCAGTGAAGCTGCCTGTATCAGCGCTATTGTTAGCATCCCACTTGGCTTTGTTGAAGACAATCTTGTTAATCACCTTTCCGATGGGAGCCTCGAAAATCAGCGTACCACCATAGACGCGCAGCTGAGGACCATCGTTGGTTTCCCAGAAGCGGTTGGCTGTGCCAGAAGTGTTAGGTGTGATGGTCAGTTTGATGGGTGTAACCTCACCAGCCGTCAAGGTGCGATTCTCTGTAATGTCACCATCAGTGCTGTTATCCGTAGAGCAAGGCTCGTCGGTCATTGCGTTGAAGTTGAAGATAGCCTTCGCGTAGGGCTTAATGGTGAACCAGAAGATTTCAGACTCGTGCTCTTCGCCGCCACCGGTATAGATAGCCTGAAGACCAATCTTGTTCCAATTATTATAGTCTTCCTGACGGAGGTATGCGTTGTTATAGAAGATGTATTCGTTGTCGGTAAATCCATAGGGGAATACGGTCATCGACTCTTGGAGAGCAGGGTAGTCAGCAGGGTCGAAGGAGATAGTAGAAACCTCCTGCTCTATATCCTTCAGCCACTTGAAGCTAATCTTAGAAGATGCCATCGCATTGCCTTCGGTATCTACAGTAGGAATAGTGAACTGAACGGTAGGACCGGTGGTTGCAGGATAAATCTGAGCAATGTTGGGTATGGCAGGTGTGCCAGCCTTCTCTACTACCTTAGTGATAACAGGGTTGTTGTAAACATCGCCTTTGTAAGTTCTTACGGCCTCTCTTACGAAGATTTCGCCTGTACCAGTCATCTTGCCAGCCTCGGCATCGTAGTTCAACGTAAAGCCATCCTCCATCAAGTAGAACTCGTAGTGTGTGTAGGCATCAGCATTGTAGGGACCAAAATACTGATAGCCCTCAAAGGTGATGGTCTTGCCATCTTCGCTTAGTGTACCCTTGATCCAAGCCTCAGGCAGATAGTGGGTAAAGCCCTGAATATATACATCGTTGCCATCGAAGCCGATATTGACATAGGCAGAAACAGGGTTGCCGAAGTTGTCCATGGCGCTGATAGCCCATTCGCTGGTTACGAGGCCCTCTGGAGCAACGACAGGCTTAGGACCTTCGGGAGCAGTCTTGCTGAATGTAGGCAGAATCCAGTAGGCATAGGGATTGATTACTGTGGGAGAGCTGTTCTCCAAGATGTAAGGTGTGGTGCACTCCAGTGTGCCTTCTTCGGCATTGTAGTTGAACACCACATCGGTCATGGTGTACTGGTCCTGAGCACCGCAGATGTATTCGGCACCATATTGGTCTTCGCCAATGTACTGACCATAGGGAACAGTTACGGTGGTGCCATTGATGGTACCCTTTACCCATCCCTCATTGAACCAATAGCCCAGTCCTTGGATGTAGATGTCACTACCATCGAAGACTACCTTGATGCTTGGGGTAAACTGCTGTTGTTGGCCGCCTTGGAAGTTTACATACTGTGCACCGTCAATAGTGTACCAAGTCTCAACAGTGGCATTTTCTGGTGGTGTTACCAATACATCACCTTCTGCACGTCTGTTCACCTTCTTAGGTGTCTGTGCCTGACGAGCGATACCGTTGATGGTTGATTTTAGACTTGGAACTGTTCTTTGTGGAATGAACTGTGTTCCTTTCTGTGCAAATGCTGTTATCCAGAATACAGCGATAAGCATTGTTAGTAGAGTAAATCTTTTCATAAAATAATTAATAAGTAAATAATCTAGTTTGTTATCTCTAGCTAAATCCAATCAGGGCGCAAAATTACGAATTAATTATAAAAGTGCCAAATAGATTAATCATTTTCTTTATTTAACTAAAAATCCTTTGGATTTAGAATGAAAAGACGGTCGCATCTCGCAGTGGCTGTTGATGCCTTTATGCCCAGCATTCATCTTATTGCGACAGAGAAATAACAGAATATATTTGTATTTTCGCTCGGTTTTTTGTAATTTCGCAGCGTGAACTGGGAAATCATTCATATTGACGAGACAGACTCAACGAATCGCTGGTTGGTAGCAAATCGCACGGAGGGGCAGAATCCCTGTGTAGTGGTGGCTGACTATCAGACGGCTGGGCGCGGATGTGGCACGAATAAGTGGGAGAGTGAGCGAGGCAAGAATCTGCTATTCTCTATGCTGATTCATCCTACGGAGATTCCCGTCAATAAACAGTTTGTGGTGTCGATGGCGGTGGCAAACAGCATTGCGGCAGTAGTAGCCAAGTATGTGACATCGCAGGTGGTTAGCGTGAAATGGCCCAACGACATCTATGTTGGTGACAAGAAGATATGTGGCATATTGATAGAGAATCGCCTGCAAGGTGGGGTCATCAAGGATAGCATCATCGGGGTGGGGCTGAACGTGAATCAGCTATGCTTTGTGAGCGATGCACCTAACCCAGTATCAATGGCCAATATAACGGGGCGTCAGTTTGACAGGGAACAACTCTTGCAGGAGTTGTTGGAGGCCTTCCAACAAGAATGGGCAGACCTAGAAGGGGTGCGTGAGCGCTACTTGCAACAGCTATACCGGCGTAAGGGCTTCTTTCGCTATCGTGATGCGTACGGAGAATGCACCGCAGAGATAGTAACGGTGGAGGCTGATGGTCATCTGGTGCTGCAGGATGTGGACGGACGTACTAACCGTTATGCTTTTAAGGAAATACAATTTGTAATATAAGAATTATGGCAAGATTTAAGAGAATCCTACTGAAACTCTCGGGTGAGAGTCTGATGGGTAAGCAGGGCTATGGTATTGACCCTGAACGACTGAGCGACTATGCTAAGCAGATTAAGGAAGTGAGCGAGATGGGCGTACAGATAGGTATCGTCATCGGTGGTGGTAACATCTTCCGTGGTCTGTCGGGCTCACAGAAGGGTTTCGACCGTGTGAAGGGCGACCAAATGGGTATGTGTGCTACCGTTATCAACTCGCTGGCATTGAGCTCAGCACTGGGTGCTATCGGTGTGAAGAACAAGGTGATGACTGCTATCCGTATGGAGCCTATCGGTGAGTTCTATACCAAGTGGAAGGCTATCGAGGCTATGGAGGCTGGCTATGTATGCATCTTCTCTGCAGGCACAGGCTCTCCTTACTTTACTACAGATACCGGTTCTTCACTGCGTGGCATCGAGATTGAGGCTGACGTGATGCTGAAGGGTACTCGTGTGGATGGTATCTATACTGCCGACCCAGAGAAGGATCCTACTGCTACCAAGTTTGATGCTATTACTTATAAAGAGGTGCTGGCACGCGGACTGAAGGTGATGGACCTGACTGCTATCTGCATGTGCTCAGACAACAATATGCCCATCTATGTCTTCAACATGGATGTTGTGGGTAATCTGAAAAAGGTAATGGACGGAGAGGAAATTGGAACCCTAGTTCACAATTGAGCATTAACTCTCCTCAACAAAGTCAACATATTCGCCATCGGAGTCGTCGAAGATTTTTTCGCGCTCTTGATGGCGATTATCTATAATGGTCTCGCCAGTAGCAGTCTCGTAGCTCTGAGAGGTCTGTGCCTCCTGCGTTCTGCGGTTCTGATAGAAAGCACCGTATTGCTGGCGCTGACGGCCTGTCTCTTCGCGATACTGGCGAGCCTTGCGCTCTGACTCACGCTTGGTGCTGACACGTATCTTCCTAAAGGTACGATAGATATAACCCCATGTCAGCAAGAGAATGAGGATGACAAGGAAGAAGATAAATGCAATGACACCTAGCATCGCTTTGATAAAAGCAAACATATCCTCGGTATTTTATTTATTTAGAGATGCGATTGCTGATGACAGACAGAATGACATACCATGCAATGATGGCTGCCAAACCAACGATGCCCAACAGCAGAAGCATCGGTATGCACGTGAGTAAGAAGATAAACTTAATCTCATTTCCCTTCCAACCCCACGTCTTGAACTTCAGCGCAAACATAGGAATCTCGGCAATCAGCAGGTTGCTGCTGATAAAGATGCCAGC
Source organism: Prevotellaceae bacterium MN60 (assembly GCA_900199555.1). GTDB lineage: Bacteria > Bacteroidota > Bacteroidia > Bacteroidales > Bacteroidaceae > Prevotella. The sequence goes on along the minus strand of FZQZ01000003.1, from coordinate 231,557 downwards.
GATGATGCAGACGATGAGTGGGGTATAGGACATTTGGTCGAAATAGCTCACCGTAGCGATGTCGGGCATCATCTCTGTCAGACCTACAATCAGCGAACCCCAGAAGAGGGCGTTGGCAGGAGTAGGCAGTCCGATGAATCCCATAGCCTGACGCTCGTCGAGGTTGAACTTAGCCAAACGAACAGCAGAGAAAGCTGCCAAGACGAATGCCAAATAGGGGATGGTAGAGTCGAGCGTGAAGAGTGAGAAGTTGGTAGCTGCACAAAGCTCTGTCAGATAACTGAAGATGATGGCAGAGGGTGCAAAGCCAAAGGTGATGACATCGGCGAGAGAGTCGAGCTCCTTACCAATAGGCGAAGAGACATGCAACAGGCGTGCCGTCATGCCATCGAAGAAATCGAAGACAGCACCGATGATGATAAACAACAATGCCATCTGGTAGTCACCTTCAAAAGCCCAGAAGGTGGCTATACAGCCTGAAATCAGATTCAAGCAAGTGATTGTATTGGGAATGTGCTTCTTAAACATTGAACATTAAACGTTGAACGTTGAACATTGGCTGCGCTAGCTAGATTTTCTAGGTTGTCCTAGGTAATCCTAGGCTTTCCTAGAATATCCTAGTTGTTTATCCGAGTTTTGCCAAAACAGTCTGGTCGCCAGTAGTAGGCTGATCCATGGTAACGCAAGCACGAGCAGAAAGGGGCAGATAGACATCTACGCGAGAGCCGAGCTTGATAAAGCCCAGGTGCTCGTCGATGTAGCACTCTTCGCCTTCTTTGGCATAGGTAACAATGCGGCGAGCCATAGCACCAGCAATCTGACGCACGAGAATCTCCTGACCATCGGCTGTCTCAATCATGATGTCGGCATGCTCGTTTTCCTCACTAGCCTTAGGCAGCCAAGCCTTGTGATAGTTGCCATTGAAGTGCTTGACAAACTTAACCTTGCCATCTACAGGGAACCAGTTGGCATGCACGTTCAGCGGACTCATGAAGATACTAATCATCAGTCGCTTGTCGTGGAAGTAGGTATTTTCTTCTACTTCTTCCAATACCACAATCTTTCCGTCAGCAGGAGCTACCACCAACTTGTCGGTGTCGCCATTGAAATAACGGATAGGGCAACGATAGAAGTTGAGCATCATAATCCATGCAGCCACTAGAATGCCACAGAAAAGAGGCATAACGATATGGCATGTCAGCGGATGGAATATCATCAACAGCCACCAGAGAACAGTAGAAATAGCAATGATAAATAGGGCACTATAGAGTAGCTCACTAGTGCCTTCACGGTGTATTCTAATTTTTTTTAGTTTCTTAATTCTTTCTCCCATAGGGTAGTCATAGTATTGTAATTCCATGCAAAGGTAGTAAAAAAAGTGAAAAGAGAAAAGTGAATAAAGAAGAATTTTAGTTTTACCCATTAATAATTATGAATTTTTTTGTTATTTCGTCTTTTCTTCGTAACTTTGAAGCTCAAAAATAGCAAATCAAGATACTTTATGGAAGATTTTATTCATCTTCATGTACATACTTATTACTCTATCCTTGACGGCCAGTCGAGCATTAAGAAACTGGTAGACAAGGCTATCGCTAATGGCATGCGTGGCATGGCTATTACCGATCACGGCGACATGTTTGGTATCAAGGAATTTCACGACTATGTGGGCGGTATCAATAAGGGACGAAAGAAGGAAGGTCTCGATCCGTTCATTCCCATCTTTGGTTGTGAGATGTATGTGGCTAAACATGGACCGAAGGAACAGAAGAACGGTCGTGAGGACCAGAGCGGTTACCACCTCATCGTGTTGGCAAAAAACTATAAGGGATATAAGAACCTGATAAAGTTGGTGTCTAACTCGTGGGTGGATGGCTACTATATGCGTCCACGTACCGACCGTGCCGACTTGGAGAAATATCACGAAGGACTGATGGTATGCTCGGCATGTATTGCCGGTGAGGTGCCCAAGAAGATATTGAATGGTGACATTGCTGGAGCCCGTGAGGCTATCGAGTGGTATCACAACCTGTTTGGCGACGACTACTATCTGGAGTTGCAACGCCATGAAGTGAAAGATCCTACACAGCGTGCCAACCGCGAGACATTCCCCTTGCAGCAGAAAGCCAACAAGGTATTGATAGAACTGGCTCACGAATATGGTATCAAACTGGTTTGTACGAACGATGCCCACTTCGTAGATCAGGAGAATGCAGAGGCACACGACCACCTGTTGTGTCTGGCTACAGCAAAGGATTTGGATGATCCTACGCGTATGCTCTACTCTAAGCAGGAGTGGTTTAAGACACGTGAGGAGATGAACGACGTGTTCTCTGACGTACCTGAAGCACTGAGCAATACCCTCGAACTGCTGGAAAAGACCGAGATATACAGCATCGACCACGACCCTATCATGCCTTTCTTCCCCATTCCCGAGGAGTTCGGTACAGAGGAACAGTGGAGAGCGCGCATCAGTCAGGAGCAACTCTATGAGGAGTTTACTCGCGATGAGAATGGTAATAATCCCATGTCGCGCGAAGATGGTGAGAAGAAAATTAAGAAGCTGGGTGGCTACGACAAGCTCTATCGCATTAAGTTTGAAGCAGACTTCCTGGCAGAACTGGCTTATAAGGGAGGTAAAGAGCGCTATTCACCCAACGAAGAGCTGGTGATTGAAAAGGTGAAGGTTGATACCGGTAATCCTCAATCTTCCTACGACATTCTACATTCGTCATTGCCCAAGGAGGTTGACGACCGTATCCGTTTCGAGCTGCATATCATGAAGACGATGGGTTTCCCAGGCTACTTCCTGATTGTGCAAGACTTCATCAACTCAGCACGCGATGAACTGGATGTATGGGTAGGTCCTGGTCGTGGCTCTGCTGCCGGTTCGGTGGTAGCTTACTGTCTGGGTATTACCAAGATAGACCCACTGAAATACGACCTGCTGTTTGAGCGTTTCCTGAATCCTGACCGTATCTCACTGCCTGATATTGATACCGACTTCGATGATGATGGTCGCGGAAAGGTGCTGAAGTGGGTAGAGGATAAGTACGGCCACGAGAACTGTGCGCACATCATTACCTACGCCACCATGGCCACCAAGAACTCTATCAAGGACGTGGCGCGCGTGGAGAAGGTACCTCTGAGCATTACCAATGCGTTGTGTAAGGCTATTCCCGACCGACTGCCAGAGGGTATGAAGATGAATCTGCCCAATGCCATCAAGTGTACGCCAGAGCTGCGCGATGCAGAGGCTTCTACCGACCCTGCTCTGAGCAACACCATTAAATATGCGAAGATGCTGGAGGGTACCGTGCGTGGTACGGGTATTCATGCCTGTGGATTTATCATCTGTCGTGACCCGATTAGTGACTGGGTACCTGTATCTACTGCCGATGACCCTGACTTCAAAGATACCAAGACCAACTGTACGCAGTATGATGGTCACGTGATTGAGTCAACGGGTTTGATTAAGATGGACTTCCTCGGACTGAAGACACTTTCCGAGATGAAGGAGGCTTGTGCCGTTATCAAGCAGACACGTGGCATAGATGTGGACTTGGATCATATTCCCATCGACGACCCCAAGACCTTCGAACTCTACCAGCAGGGACGCACCATCGGTACGTTCCAGTTTGAGTCGAACGGTATGCAGAAATACTTGCGCGAGTTGCACCCAACGGTATTCGAAGACCTGATTGCGATGAACGCCCTGTATCGTCCAGGACCTATGGACTATATCCCTTCGTTTATTGCGCGTAAGAATGGTAAGGAGGAAATCAAGTATGATATCCCCTGCATGGAGAAATACCTGAAGGATACCTATGGTATTACGGTGTATCAGGAGCAGGTGATGTTGCTGTCACGACAGTTGGCAGACTTTACGCGTGGTGAGAGTGATGCACTGCGTAAGGCGATGGGTAAGAAGAAAAAGGATATCGTAGATGCCATGAAGCCTAAATTTGTAGAGGGCGGTAAGAAGAATGGCCACGATCCGAAGATACTGGAAAAGATTTGGGCTGACTGGGAGAAGTTTGCATCGTATGCCTTCAACAAGTCGCATGCTGCCTGCTACTCATGGGTGGCTTACCAGACCGCTTATCTGAAAGCCAACTATCCTGCCGAATTCATGGCGGCTATCATGAGTCGTCGTCGCGACCAGATAACGGAAATCACCAAGTTGATGGATGAATGTAAGGCGATGGGTATCGCTACGCTGGGTCCTGATGTGAACGAGTCGTACCAGAAGTTTGGTGTGAACAAGAAGGGTGAGATTCGTTTCGGACTGGCTGCCATCAAGGGTATGGGCGACGGCGTGGCACAGGCGATTATTGATGAGCGCGAGAAGAATGGTCCTTACAAGGATATCTTCGACTTCGTACAGCGCATCAACTTCAGCCAGATTAACCGTAAGGCCTTCGAATCGTTGGCACTGAGTGGTGGCTTCGATAGCTTTGGCATTCGTCGAGAAGAGTTCTTCGCCCGCAATACAAAGGGTGAGACCTTTATCGAGACCATCATTCGCTACGGACAGATGTACCAGACGGAGAAGCAACAGGCACAGAACTCGCTGTTTGGCGGTTTCGATGACTTAGAGATACAGACGCCTCCTCTGCCTAAGACTGACGAGCGATGGAGCGATATCGAGCGCCTGAATAAGGAGCGTGAACTGGTGGGTATCTATCTGTCTGCGCATCCATTAGACGAATATAAGATTGTGCTTGACAATCTGTGTAATACACGATGTGACGAATTGGCAGATGTGAACAAGTTAGAGGGCCGCGAAGATGTAACCATCGGTGGTATCGTAACCAATGTGCGCACAGGTTTTACCAAGACGGGAAAACCATACGGTATCGTAACGCTGGAAGACTTTGCTGGTTCTGGTGAACTTGCACTGTTTGGTGAGAAATGGGGCGAGAAGTCGGGCTACTTTACGATAGGCGCCTCTGTCTATATCACTGCCAAGATAAAGTCGCGCTTCTCCTATAATCCTGATGGTCCGAAGGACTTAAGCATTAGCAGCGTGGAGTATCTGCAAACCATTAAGGACCGTGCCATTGACCGTATCACCATCTCGATGGCAACCGAATTGCTTAACGAGCAGATTGTGATGGAGCTGAACGAGCTGATTGCTGCCTATCCGGGCAAGACGAAACTCTTCTTCCAGTTGCACGATGCAACAGGCAAGAAGCATGTGCTCCTGCGCAGTACCACTAAAACGGTGGATGTGAAGAATTCGCTGATACAGTTTGTAGAACAGACGGAAGGACTGGACTATAAAATCAATTAGCGAAGAGTAACAAACTGACAGCGAAAAAGTTGGCACGGTATTTGTATGTAGTGAACTGAGAAATATATTGTAAATCTGTAAATTGTAAAAAGTAAGATTATGGAAGTAACAATCACAAGTGAGAATTTCGAGAGCCTGAAGAATGGCGAGCAGCCATTAGTGGTAGATTTCTGGGCAACATGGTGTGGTCCCTGCCGTATGGTAGCTCCCGTCATTTCTGAGTTGGCCGAAGCCTATGATGGCAAGATTACTGTCGGCAAGTGTGATGTAGAGGAGAACGAGGACATCGCTGTGGAGTTTGGTATCCGCAACATCCCCACTATCCTGTTCTTCAAGAACGGTCAGGTTGTTGACAAGATTGTCGGCGCTCAGCCCAAGGCTAAGATTGACGAGAAGTTCCAGGCTCTTCTGTAAAAAGAAAGAGACGACGGAATAAACAAAAAACAGGCTCGTCAGAATGTGACAAGCCTGCTACCATCTTCCTGCTCGGTGATGCTGACATGTACGGCATCGTCGGGCAGGATGTCTTCTATCAGTTCGGGCCACTCGATGAAGCAGAGTGCACCTGAATAGAAATAATCCTCATAACCCATATCATACACCTCTTCGAGCTTCTTGATGCGATAGAAGTCGAAGTGGAAAAGACTGTCGCCTTCGCCCGTTGTATATTCGTTGATGATGGCAAAGGTGGGTGAGGTGATAACATCCTCAACGCCTAACTCTTCGCAGATAGCCTTGACAAAGGTAGTCTTACCGGCTCCCATCTTACCATAGAAGGCAAAGACGTGGCGGTCGCCAATCTGCTTGATAAACTCCCGTGCTGCTTCACGGATGTGCTCAATATCCTTAATAATAATGTCCATATCTTAACTTTTTATCTTTTTCTTCCTTTAAGTGTTACAATCGGTATAATCATTTCCTCCATCGAGATGCCTCCATGCTGGAAGGTGTTGCGATAGTAGGATACATAATAGTTGTAGTTGTTGGGGTAGGCAAAGAAGTCGTCACCCGTGGCAAAGACGTAGCTGGTCGACAAGTTGGGAGCAGGCAGGTGAGCCTTTTGTGGGTCCTTGATGACGAAGAGGTCTTTGGAATCGTAGGAGAGGTTCTTACCCAGCTTATAGCGCAGATTGGTATTCGTATTGCGGTCACCGATAATCTTGACGGGATTGGTGGCACGGATGCTACCATGGTCGGTGGTGATGATGATACGATAGTCGCTCTGTGCCAGTTGACGGAAAAGGTCTGCCATGACAGAATGGCGGAACCATGACAATGTGATGCTGCGATAGGCCGACTCGTTGTTGGCTAACTCGCGCACCATCTTAGACTCCGTACGGGCGTGGCTCAGCATGTCGATGAAGTTGAAGACCACCACGTTAAGGTCGTTCTTCTCCAATGATTTCAACTGACTGAGCAGCTTGTCGGCCTCTTGCGAGGTGTTAATCTTATGATAAGAGAAAACGTCATGACGGCGATAGCGCTCTATCTGTGTGCGGATAAGCGGTTCTTCGTTGAGGTTCTTACCTTCTTCCTCGTCCTCATCAACCCATAGGTCGGGGAACATCTGTGCTATCTGGATAGGCATCAAGCCAGAGAAGATAGCGTTGCGTGCATACTGTGTGGCAGTGGGCAGGATGCTGCAATATACATCCTCGTCAATGTCAAACTGGTCACCAATCTCGCGCTCTAGTGTCTTCCATTGGTCGTAGCGGAAGTTATCAAGCACAATCAAGAATACTTTCTCACCAGCATTCAGCAGGGGGAATACCTTGGTCTTGAATAGCTCATTAGAGATTAACGGATGTTCATTGCCATTCATCCAATCCATATAATGCTGCTTGATATATTTGGCAAAGCCGCGGTTGGCTTCTTGCTTCTGCATCTCCAGCATCTCGGTCATCTGTGAGTCGGTAGCACTGAGCTCCAACTCCCAGCGTACCAAACGCTTATAGATGGCGGTCCATTCTTCCCATGTGCTGCTGTCCATAATCTGCATGCTCAGCTGCTGGAACTGCTGCTGGTAATTGCTCTGCACCGTCTCAGTGACTATCTCCTTGCGGTGGATATTCTTCTTCAGTGTCAGCAGAATCTGGTTCGGGTTCACAGGCTTGATAAGGTAGTCGGCTATCTGTTGACCGATAGCCTGATTCATGATGTCCTCCTCCTCACTCTTGGTCACCATGACAACGGGCACCTGTGGCGTCATTTCTTTGATACGCTGCAGCGTCTCTAAACCAGAGAGACCTGGCATCATCTCGTCGAGTAATACCAGGTCGAAGGTACGTTTCTTGCACTCTTCAATGGCATCGGTGCCATTGGTCACCGTCACCACCTCGTAGCCTTTTTTCTCAAGGAAGAGCAGATGAGCACGGAGCAGTTCCATCTCATCGTCAGCCCATAGCAATAATCCGTTTGTCATGTTTGCAGATTTAACTGATTTACAATTTATCTGCAAAGATACATATTTTTTTTATTACAGCCTTTATATTAACAGAAAAAAGCGTTTGAGTGTTAGAGGTATAAGCCGAAAGAGAGTGCGCGGAACTCTGGTCCACGGTTGGTCTTCAGTACACTCATGGGAGAATACTTGACGTAGAAGCCAACTCCATAAGCTCGCAAGATACCCATGAAGTCAACTGTGACGGGGCGATGGCCAATCTTTCTGGTGGTGATATCGTAATCGTCGTCATCAAGTTCAAAGCTATTGTTAATAGTGCCCGCCAAGTTGAAATTAATCACAGGACCTAATGTCAGGCTAAAGTGACTCTTGTGACCAAACTTCTGTTTGAAGAGGAGAGGAATGGAAATGCTGCTAATCGTGATATGTGAGCTTCTGGAAGCAGCACCTGCAGGATAGTCATACAATGCAGTGACGCCATCTTCGCCTTTATAGAACATCCTGTCATCGCGGATACCATAGCTGCGCGAGGTGAATCCAAGACCAATTGAATAGGTCTGCAACTTATATTTGGGAGTATGGTCAAACTGTAACCATATCATGGCTTCCCACGAACTGAAAGGACGAAAATCAATGTCGCTCGGAACGTTGGTAGGAGTTGATACTCCTAGTCCGAAATGTAAAGTGAGGCTATTACTGCTCCAACCATTCTGGTCCTTCTTGCCGACTTTCCAGTTGACGGCATTTAATTCGCGATAGGTGCGTGATTCGCTGACATAGTTAGTATCAACAATCTGGATAAGGTTCTCGTAAACATATTGCTTGTCTTCGTCCTTACCCACTACCTTAATCTGCTGTAGCGAGTCGTTAGTGATAACCATTACCTTATGGGCGTTGTTGATAATCGTTGTGTCGTTGTCTTCCATAGCCTGTACTGCTGTCGCGGTGAGCAGTGCCATTCCTAAAAGAATCTTTTTCATAATTGTGTTGATTTATTTGTTTGACATTTTTTCTAAAGTATTGAATGAAGCCTCAGGGCCTTCCATATAGATGACGAGCACGCTATCGTATCGTTGCTTATAACAAAGCATGCGATTCTTGCCGTTGACAGCAGGTAATTGCATAAATACCTGATAGAGACCTTTGTCATCGTCTGTGTGGCATCTGTAGTTTTGCGATGCCCTTTCTGCCATATCTTCTTTCAGCAGCTTTTTGATAGCTTTCTCTTCCTTAGTGCTTGGCTCGAAGCGAAGACTATGGAAATAGGTGAGTCCGTATTTACTGAGCGAACGACCGCGCACGCGTGTCTCTACCATCTTGTCGCGAGGAACAATTTTTCCTTCGAACAAGGCTCCAATGTGTAGCTCTTTCTGTGCCATTACTGATAGCTGGCAAACAATGAAAGCTAATAATATGACGAATCTTTTCATAAGCTGATATATTATTCTATGTTGAACATCTCGTTAAGTTGGCATTCAACGATATCATGGTGTGTGTCGGTGGTCATCGTTTTTGCAGATAACCTCATCTCAGCCATGATGACATTGATGTCGGTGGTCTTCTTACCATATATATAAGCAACACACTCCTCTTGTTGGTGCTGACGGAACAAAAGAATGGTGGTGAAACCAACAATCAGTGCCAAAGAGGCAGCTATCATCCAGCGGATGATACGATGGCTGCGAATCGGTTGCACCTTTGCCGTAGTCTCAGAGCCGATGGCTTGTAAATCGAGAAACATCTGACGATAGGGCAGTAAGTCTTGAGGAATATCTTCGCACTGATACAACTGGTAGAGTTGCTGCTCCTCGGCAAGCGTTGTCTCTCCTTGAAAGAAGCGCTCTGTCAGTGTTCTTATATGATTCTGATTATTCATTGTCTTGCTGTGTTAAATACTTATCTCTTACTGCCATGCGTGCTCTGCTGAGGGCTTTTCGCACAGCTGCTTCATTCATTTGCAGTAATGCTGCCAGTTCTTTCATCTCCATTCCTTGCATGTGGCGTAGACGGAGGATGGTTTGTTGCAATTCGGGCAAGGAATCTACAACTGCCATCATGCGTTCTACTTGTTGGTGATTGCTCGTCTCCGTTTCTTCCGCCTCTATCTGGTTGATAGGTTTGGTAGGATGTTGGCGGCGTAGCAGGTCGATGCAGATGTTGCGAGTGAGAGTCTTCGCCAGACCATCGATAGGTGGGTGTAGCTGCTCGTGCATCTGCCATAGTCGTAGCAGTGCATCTTGTGCGGCATCTTCAGCCTTTTCGTGGTCTGCCAGGTAGTGTTGCGCCAACTCCGTGATGTGTGGTCGTAGTTGGTATACTGCCTGTTGAAACTCTTCTTGGCTCATTGTGATTATCTTTGTTCTTTATCTATAATACGTATGAAGAGCTGTTTTGTGACATGAAAAGAACAAAAATTTTGTTTATCTCCAAAAATCATCGTCAAACTCCATGTATCCACTGTTTTGCTGTTGAGGCAAATCATTGAATAATGGGTCGTCATCATTGGCAGTCGGCTGGTTGCTATCCGTTGCAGGCTGCACATCTTCCTCTTCCTCCTGTGTGATAATCTCAGGCTCGTCTAATAGAGGCTCAGGAGAAACATCCAGTGGTTCCAGCTCTTTTTCGAAGAATTCTTCGTAGTCGCGATAGCTATAGTTGGTGCCCAGCAAGCGGAGGTTCTTCTCACTGACGATAAGGCTGCGACAAGGACGAAGCAGTGTTGACATCGATTTGTCGGAATAGAGTTGATGGGCATATTGATGAGCTTCGTCATAGTTGAGGAAACCACTGACGAGCATGCGTGCCAGTCCATATTCATCTTGGTCGATAGTGATATCGAAGTTGCGTACGAGGAAGTTGCTGAAGTTATATTTCGCCATCTCGTAGAGCAGCTGGTTCTGATTGATAGAGTCGGGCTGATAAGCCAACATGAAGATATAGTTGGCATTACGCTCGATGCTGAGTGTGTCGATTCGTGTAGAATCGCTATTCATATCAATGGTGCGTCGTGACCATACATCGCCAATGTCAAACTTGCCGCCATGTAGTGTTCTGCCTTGTTGCACACCACGCACAATCATACCTGCCATCTCGCTAACCTCACTCTGTGGATATTGCTCCACCACTTTCTTCATGCGCTCCACACAGGCTTGTGCATTTCCTTCGTTCAGCAGACTGAGTCCCTCGATAAACAAGAACTTAGGACGATGCTCTCCTAAGGGGAAGCGCTGTTCGGAAAGCGTGTTGTTGGCATGTACCTCTGCATGGCGATTTTCCTTGAAGGCTGCGTAGGTGGCTGCATAGATGGAGTCTTCGATGTGTATGCCAAAACGCTGATTCTCTGCAAAGTATGGATCGGATAAAAGAATGGTCCAATTACTTTCAGGATAGTCGCTCTTGAGCATAGCCAGACAGTGGTCGGCCTCTGTTTTCCTGCCCTGACGAGAGTAGAGTAGGAAGAGGTGATACAATGCCTCGTCATTATGCTCGTAGTCGGCATACTGAGTAGTTAGGCGATGAAGTGTCTTCTCGCTGAGTCGGAGGTTGTCAAGCTTGTCTTTGAAGATGATGCCCGAATGGAACAATCCGTCTTTGATGAGATTATCGCTCTCGGCCTTTTGTTCATCCGTGAAAGGAATCTGTGCCAGATAGTATTCTCGCTTATGTGGGTCGAGAGCACTAGTGTCTGCTGGCTCCCCGCTGGCGATGGAGTCTTTGCTCTCTAGATTGTCTAGAGCCTCTAGATTATCTAGATCTTCTAGAGAGTCTGGTTTCTCTTCTCCTTCCTGTGCAAAGTTTACCACCGTCTGGTTGATGCGTTGCCAGTTGTCTTGGTTCTCACGCTTGCCCCATTGGCGTTGGAAGATCTGTTTACCCTGACTTACCGCCTGTGGGTTATAGAAATACCATAGTCCTTGCTGTGTTGAGGCTGTAGGAGCTGTTGGCGCGGGCCTGTTGCGATTGTTGGCAGCACCATTTCTGGCTTCTTCCTGTTGCAGTTTCTGCTCTGCTTCAGCCTCTTCTTTTGCCCGGCGCTCTTCCTTTTCTTTCTTAATAAGCTCCTCGATAATCTTGTCGATCACCTTATTGCGTTGCGTCTCTGGCATGAGAGCCAAGCGCTGTAGAGAGTCTTGCAACTCTACTGCATCGCTGTGAGGGGCTAACTCGTCTAGTATCTTAGAGCGTTCAGACAACTGCTTATAGTCAGGACGATCTTTGTCCAGCAAGCCGATAGCCTCGCCATAGCAGCGCTGGGCATCGCCATACTTCTCTTTCTCCCAGTATAGATTGCCCAATGTCAGCAGCAGTACACCTTTCTCAATACCACTACGTGTAGCCTTCTTACAACCTTCTTCGTAGGCTTCGATGGCATGTGTGGTATCGCGCTGGGTGAGGTACACATTACCCATGGCATAGAATACCTGATCAAGATATTCCTTGTTGTTGTCAGAGCGAGCCATGCGTCTCAGCTTGCTAATCTTACTCTTAGCATCGGTGGCAGGCATCACCTCGGTCTGGGCAATGCGGGCATTAAACTCTAACTCGTAAGGAGGGTTGAGGCGTACCACATGCTTAAACGACTGGTAGGCCTCTTGCTTCTGGCCCAACAGGCTCTGTATCTGTCCCATCAGGAACCATTCGCGCGCCTTCTGCTTGCGACGCTTCTCATGCTTAATTACCTTGCGCAGATAGGGCAGTGCTTCTTGATAGCGCTGGCAGTGCACGTAATAGTTGGCTAATGTGTAGTCCCAGTCTTTCACGGCACGATAGTGAATGGTATCGCGCTGTTGTTTGGTGATAACATCCTCTGCTTCATAAAGCCAGTCGAGCTCCGTATAGCTCTTAGCCTGCCAGGCACGTGCGATGCCGTTGATGGCTGGCTGTGTCTGATAGAGGCGCGACATATATGAGAAGGTGGTTGCTGCTTCTTCAAAGAGACCTTGCTGGAACTGTGACTTACCCAATAGCAGCCACGCATGCCACAGGAATGGATTATACTCGCGACGACTGAGCCACTCGATATCTTTAGCTGTCTTACGACGAGTCTTGTTCCACTCAGGACGCCTCTTGATGCTATGTAACCTAATTGTTTTCTCTGCCTTCTCTATCGCACGGTCATATTGACTCTTTCCCAATTCGCGACTCTGCTTGTTGGCAACGGGGTAGAGTGGAATCAGTTCTGTATAGTTGTCTTTGTTGCCGTTCTCCTTCTCAAGATTTCCATCGATAAATGCTTCCGAACCATTATAATAGGTATTATAACGAGCATTGAACGAATGCCAGAAGCGACTTTGCGCGGTATTGTTCTTGGTAGAACAAGCGGTTAGCAATAGGGTTGATGATGCCAGAAGAATGACGCAGGTCGTAAGAGTAGATTTAGTCTTTTTCGATTTGCATCCTCCTTCTTGCTCTTCCTTCTTTTTTCGTACTTCCTCCTTCAGGTCTGCCAGTTTGCAATCCACCCTGCTACTGCACGATGAACATTCGCCCTCCTTACTGACAATAGGCTCATCCGTGCTACCGATAGAAGCGATAGCAGCAATGGCACCCAGCACCACAAGGGATATGACGACAATCAGAAGGAATTGCATATGATATATAACTTATTGTTCACTATTCACTTCAAAGCCTGCGGCTTTGATGTCTTCCCAGAACTTTGGGTACGACTTGGTGACCACCTGTGGATTGTTGATTCGAAGCTGCCCTGTGCGGAAGGCTGCCGGTGCAAAAGCCAGCGCCATACGATGGTCTTCGTAGGTGTCAATACCTGCCTCGTATTGTGGTTCACAGCGCTCTCCGTCCCAATACAGTTCACTGCCATTCACGTCGTGGAGTACGAATCCCATCTTGCGCATCTCAGTCTTGAGCGCCTCAATGCGGTCGGTCTCTTTAATCTTCAGCGTTGACAATCCATGAAAGTGGAAAGGCACGCCCAGCATGGCACAGCAGACTACAAAGGTCTGCGCCAGGTCGGGCGAGTTGACAAAGTCATATTCCAGTCGTGGTACACAACGACCAGAGTGGCGCAGCGTGACAGTTGTCGGTACACCTTCTTCGGTAGTGCCGAAGTTACTCTTTACGCCTAACAGACTGAAGATGTAGCGCACGCTAGAGTCACCTTGTTTAGAGGCATTCATCAGTCCTTCCAGTCGTATCTCGTCATCAGGATTCTTCGACAGCGCCATCATTTCATACCAATAAGATGCTGCACTCCAGTCGCTCTCAATAAAATAAGGGCGCTTCTGGTAGGGCTTGTTGCATACGCTGATACTTCCGAATGTGCTCCATTCAGCCTCTGCGCCAAACTCACCCATCATCCACAGCGTGAGGTCGATATATGGACGAGAAATTACGTCGCCTGTCATGCGAAGGGTAAGACCATCACGTAGATAGGGACCTATCAGCAACAAGGCAGAGATGTATTGTGAACTGATATTGCCCGCTATATCCAGCTGTCCGCCTTCTAATTGGCGTCCTCTGATGCGGAGTGGTGGAAACCCTTCTTCACCCAGATATTCGATGTCGGCACCCAACTGGCGAAGTGCATCCACCAAGATGCGGATAGGGCGATGCTGCATACGCTCAGTTCCTGTGAGGATATGCTCTTCGCCTACACGGGTGGCCAGATAGGCAGTCATAAAGCGCATAGCAGTACCTGCGGCTTTGATATTAATCTCGTGTGGATTATCTCTCAGCGCACTTACGATGACTTCGGTATCATCGCAGTCCGACAGGTTGTCTGGTAGAATATCGCCTCCCGACAAAGCATAAATAATCAAGGCACGATTAGAGATACTCTTCGATGCCGGTAGCTTGACGGTCTGGTTTAGTGCCTCAGGGGCTGTTATGTTGTATTGCATTATTTCTTGTTTACTTCTTCTACTATAACGTTACAAAAGTACAAATTATTGGATGATTAGCCAAGGAAATAACAATAATTATATATGTTTTTGGCAAAAAGTGCATAGAAAATTTGCAGGATTCAAAAAAACGTCGTACCTTTGCAGCCGCTTAATAAGAGCACGATCGGGATTTAGCGCAGTTGGTAGCGCACACGTCTGGGGGGCGCGAGGTCGCTGGTTCGAGTCCAGTAATCCCGACGAAAAGAAAAGGAGTTGATTCCAATAGGTTTCAACTCCTTTCTTTTTTTTTCTCTCAATTTTTTCTTAATAGTCGGGATTACCCTGATAGTGGTAGGGCTCCACATTCGCATTCTCTCCCAGGTCTATTTCGGGCGTATCTTCTGGGGCAACTCTTAATGATTTACCGTAGTCACCACGTGCGGCACCTGTTGACAGTACCAAGTCGGTATAATGAATGGTGGAGATGACGCAACCAAAGACACCGATGCTGATGCGTCGACCTTGTGGATAGAGTCCGTTGATGACGTGAACCGTCTTATAGCCTGGATGGCGATATACTTCTAGGCGATTGTACTTGTGGAACATCTTCAACATCTCCGGATTGGTATAGGTGGTGTCAGCATTCATCAGTGTACGACTGATGTTGCTGAGTGTCTCGTCAAGCTCGTCGGCTTTAATGCTATCATTGTCTTGTAGGCATTCGTGGATGTTGTCCATGGTCTCCGTCATCACCTTGTCGTTTGATGGTATCGTGGCAAGGGCAACGACATAGAGCACCAGCAGAATGCCTGCGAAAATTATCAGTCTTCCAGCACAACTGTTAGAAAACTCACGAAGCAGTGACTGCTTCTTGTACCGATCTCTGTTGAACTGTTCCATAGTTTAGTTATTAGTTATTATATTAGTAGGTATTGCTATCGATTGATGAGGTTCATAAACTCCTCACGCGTCTTAGCCTGATTAAACGCTCCGCAGAAGTCGCTGGTGGTAGTGATGCTGTTCTGCTTTTCTACGCCGCGCATCTGCATACACATGTGGCGTGCTTCTACCACCACCATCACACCGAGGGGCTTGAGCGTTTCTTGAATACACTCCTTGATTTGCAGTGTCATGCGCTCTTGCACCTGTAGGCGGTGACTGTAGATGTCTACCACGCGAGCTATCTTAGAGAGTCCTGTGATGTATCCATTCGGAATATAGGCTACATGCACCTTTCCGTAGAAGGGGAGCATGTGGTGTTCACAAAGAGAGAAGAAGTCGATGTCCTTGACTATCACCATCTGGCTATAGTCCTCCTTGAAGAGTGCATCGCGCAATACTTGGTGAGCGTCCATCTCATAGCCACGTGTTAATACCTGCATAGCTTTAGCCACGCGCATAGGTGTTTTTAATAAACCTTCGCGACTGGGATCCTCGCCCAACAAGGTTAGAATCTCTTTGTAGTGTCCGGCCAAATCGTCGAGGCCTTCTCTGAATATTTCGTTTTCTGGATACATTAGTCTGCTACTGTAATCTTGCCCTTTACGATAGAGGCTTGTGTATAGCCCAGGTTACGCAAACTGGTAAGCATCTGGTGTGCCTCTTCGTAGGTGCGATAGTTGCCCACACGGCATATCCAACGTGGAGAGTAGAAATGTACATATACGGGCACGTTGGGGTAGTGGGTCTTGATGCTGTTGCGAATCTGTTCGGCCTGTTGGCGGTCTTTGCGAGAGTTGCCTCCTGCAAAAGCCTGCACACGATAGCCTGTTATCTTATGTCCACCACGAATCATCTTCTGCGTCTGCTCTGGCACCTCAGTGTCGGTGGTGGTGCTTGCCTGACTGGTAGTGCTAGTGGCGCTAGGCTTGCTCGTTTGGCTAGTGGTGCTAGCCTGACTGGTCTGGCCTGTGTTACTAGTTTTGCTAGGCTGGCTGGGCTTTGTCGTTGTTGTTGCTCCTTTCACGGTAAGCACTGTCGAATTTACCAGTTGGTCGATTGTGTCGCTCTGGTGAATGGTTACCGTACCTTGTCCAGCGCTAGGCTGCCTTTGCAGTCGCTGGGTGAAAGTCTGAGCAGTTAGAGATAAAGGTAAAAAAGTAAAAAGGCAAAATGGTAAAAGCACCAATACCTTTCTGATGATTTGATACTGTTTTGTTTCCATACGCTTCTCCTTATTTTACTTCTTTACTTTCTTACCTTTTAAATAATTATATTACTTCTTCCAAGCGTCGATGATACCCTTGAAGTCAGCGCACTTCAGTGAAGCACCGCCGATGAGGCCACCGTCGATGTCTGCCTTAGCAAATAGCTCAGGAGCGTTAGAAGCCTTGCAAGAACCACCATACAGGATGCTGGTATCCTCAGCAACAGCCTGACCGTACTTCTCAGCTACGATAGAGCGGATGTAAGCGTGAATCTCTTCAGCCTGCTCAGCAGTAGCGGTCTTACCAGTACCGATAGCCCAGATTGGCTCGTAGGCGATGATAATCTTGCGGAAGTCTTCCTCAGAGAGGTTGAATACAGAACCCTCGAGCTCAGCCTTTACTACCTCGTTCTGCTTGTTAGCCTCGCGCTCAGCCAGTGACTCACCGATGCAGAAGATAACCTTCAGACCGTTCTTCAGAGCCAGCAGTACCTTCTCCTTCAGGATTTCAGGAGTCTCCTTGTAGTACTCACGACGCTCAGAGTGGCCGAGGATAACATACTGAGCACCTGTGCTCTTTACCATCTCAGCGCTTACCTCACCGGTGAAAGCACCCTTTTCCTTATCAGCGCAGTTCTCAGCACCCAGACCGATGATGTTCTGATCCAGCTCGTTGGCTACAGAAGCCAGGTGGATAAATGGTGTGCAGATAACAACGTCGCAGTTGGGCTTGTCAGCCTTCAGTGCGTCATTCAGTTCCTTGGCCAGAGCCACTCCCTCTTGCAGGTTCAGGTTCATTTTCCAGTTGCCTGCTACGATTTTCTTTCTCATTTTTGTTTTCTTTTTTAAAAGTTGATATATCTTGTTTGATTGTTCTTTCTCTTTCACCCACTTTGACCAAGCCCACAGGCGGTCTGCGATGGCGAGCAATACCAGTGGCAGTACGTACCATAGGATGATGGCCAGTATCTTGCGTGGCATCGAGTCGATAGGCATCTGTCCTATCTCCAGTTTCTCCAGGCGGTCTGTCAGTGCATACTCGTCGGGGATGCGGTTGTGGCTCCACTTGCGTATGATGACACCATCTTTCAGTAGCAGCAGTCCTGGATTGCTGCGGATGATGGTTTTCAGTGTGATGTCGTCTGTCTGGCAGAAAGGATATTCAGCTCCTGTCCTGTCTCTCCAGCGTTCCATCTCTTTCTCTCCACTAGCTGTCACGCCATAGAACGGATATTCGTTATCCTCCGCATATTCGTACATCTGGTTGATGAGGTCCAGCTGACTGTCGTCTGCATTCTCCAGATGAGGCGCTATCAGTAGGAAGGTGTAACCCTTGCTGTTCAGTAGCGAGTCTGTGATGTCCTCACCGTCTTCTGCGCGTTGCAAGAAGAACTCTGCATAGGGCGATTCGTTGCCCTCCATCATCTCGTTCCATCCTTTTCTCAGGTCTGTCCCGATGTGGTAGGGACGGAAGTCGAAGTAGGGTAGGTCGTAGAGCGACCATCCTGATACGGCAAGGATGAACAGCGCCGAGTAGTTGACTACTATCCACTGGTTGGATACCGATATCAGGCGAGCCATGTCGAAGGGCCATTTCCATACCGTGTAGGCTAAGAGCAGTAGCACGATGTTCTTCCCAAAGGTCTGCCAGTTGGTAAGCACTAGTGCATCGCCAAAACATCCGCAGTCGCTCACGGGATTGGCTATTGCCAACCATAGTGTCAGGGGCGTCATCACTGCCATCATCAGCAGTGTCAGGATTGTTGTGGTCCTTCTGCGGATGGCAAACAGCAGACAGATACCTAGTCCAAACTCTACTGCCGAGAGAATGACCGATGCTCCCAGTGTCAGAAAGTCAGGCGTCAGTGCCTGCAGGTGCATCGCAGTGAGATAGTCTATCAGCTTATACTGCGTGCCCAGCGGATCTACAGCCTTGACAAATCCTGAGAATATCAAGACCACCGCCAGTATGATTCGTGCAATATTTACTACGACCTTTCTCACTAATCACTAATCACTGTTATCTATTCACTGTTCACTAGCAAAGCGCCTTACTCGGCGTTTTGCGTTTTGATCGCTCCAAACACGGCATAGTTGATGATGTCCATGTAGTTAGAGTCGATACCCTCGCTCACGAGCGTGTCGCCACCTAGGTTTTCTATCTCCTTAATGCGCTCTATCTTGGTCAGAATGAAGTCTGTATACGAGCTTACGCGCATGCCGCGCCACGCCTCGTCGTAGTCGTGGTTCTTGCGCTTCATCAGCTCCAGTGCCTCTGTGGCATACTTGTCGTATAGCTTCATGGCCTCTTCGTTGGTGATATCTACCGTGTCGCTAAAACCGTGGTAGATTTGTATCAGACCTACGATGCCGTAGTTGATGAGTGCAATAAACTCAGGGCGGATGCCTTCGCCCACCAGCGATTCTTTCTTAATCTCCAGCGAGCGTATGCGCTTAGCCTTGATAAATAACTGGTCGGTCAGCGACTGTGGGCGCAATATACGCCAAGAAGCGCCATAGTCATGGAGCTTCTTCTCGAACAGTGTGCGACATTCTTTCAGCGTCTGTTCAAACTCTTTATTTGTCTTTTCGTTATTAGCCATAATCTCTGCAAAGGTAATCAATTCTATTGAATTGACCAAATTATTGCATCTCTTTCTGCTTCTTATGGATATATCGAATCTGTGCTCCCTGTACGTCGGCAGCCATTTCTAAAGAGTCTTTGTAACTACGTTTGGGTGCATTGATGCTATCCTTGCTGGCCTCTCTTGCTTGCAGCATGCTGTCGGTATGTGCCAA
Organism: Prevotellaceae bacterium MN60; assembly: GCA_900199555.1. Classification (GTDB taxonomy): domain Bacteria; phylum Bacteroidota; class Bacteroidia; order Bacteroidales; family Bacteroidaceae; genus Prevotella. Next base: position 212,076 of record FZQZ01000003.1, on the reverse strand, counting down.
CTCCTGCTGAGCCTTTTCCAGTTTCTCCTCCAGAAATTGTGTGCGTACTTTCTGGCGGAACTCTTCCATTTTCTGTTGGCGTCCGTTGTCGCAGGCTGTCAGTCCTGCCACTACTGCCATTATCACAATATATTTCTTCATAATCGAGGTGCAAAGGTACGAATAAGCGAGCAAAAAGCCAAGAGAATTAAGGTTTTTCCATACTTTTTATAAGCTGGTTTACACGTGATCATGGAAGATTCTCAAAGATTGATAATCCCCAGTACTCCAATAAGGTGTAAATGATTACCGTAACGATGGCGAATCCATAATAGAAGTAGAGTGTTCGTTTCTTTTCTTTCTTCCTTTTGTAGAAGAAAATAGCTAACAGAATAAGGAAGATAATGTTAGGAATGAAGAATGTCCTAAATAGCCGATTATTCGCCAATACAAGAATTAGCTGAATATGGTAGAAACCATATAGAAGCAGCATTAGCCAGTCGCTATCTTTTGCGTCTCTTTTAAAATCTCCAAAGTCATACATGTCTGTTTTTCTTTTGTGTTATTTAGTGGCATTATGGTGTTAATGGCATTAGTTTTTCTAAAGTCTACGCGTACCGCGTATATGCGTGCGGTACGCGAGGGGTTTTATGTTTTTGATACCACTAATGCCATAATGCCATTCGTTTTTATGTTGTTTTTTCTCTTTTATCTTATTCTGATGCAAAGGTACAAAATTTTCTTATAAAATCCAAACTTTTTGTCAATTATTTGCCATACTAAATTCAGGGGCTCTGAATTAGCTGTATTCAGTGCTGAATTAGCTACACTCAGCGCCCAATCAGTTACTTTCGTACCTCAATAGTTATTGTATTGCGCCTCGAAATAGCTGTATTCGGAGCTGAATGTAGCTAATTTGGAGTAGAGTCGTATTTACGTGTAATTTTCGAAGTATTTACTGGTGAGTCGGTGATTCCCTGTTCCTTTTTTTGTTCTAATACGTATTTGCCGAAATAGTATATCATGATAATTGTTGAGCCCAACATCGCTAAGGCCATATCCTTTTGTGCGTCCCACATGTCACCCTGCTGGCCGTTATAATAGTCGGCCTCTTCAGAGGTCATGATAATGGTAAGTGCCCACTCAAATAATTCGTAGATCATGCTACCAGTTTGTATCATCATCCAAGTCATAAACAATGCGGTCACAGGCTTTTGCTGGAGCATATTCTTACAAAGGTGAAGGAAATATGGAAATAGCATAAGACCAAAGGAGAAATGTACAAGTCGGTCGTAGTGGTTGCGTGGATCTTGGAAAAAGTCTGCATCTACGATTCCTAATGCTGTGCACCAGTCCTTATAGGGGACGTAAGAGTAGATATAACGGGCACCTATCACGTGGAGCAATGTAAATAACACAAGTCCGACAAATGCAGGCATCGGTATGTGGTTCTTCCATGTATCCAACAATAATGGAGTCAGTAGAAGTACTGTTCCTGCATGTTGTAAGAACTGTTCATGCGGATAAATTGGGTTTATGCATGTGATGATGGTTGTTACGACGATAATAAGAATTAGAGTGAATTTTGTTCTATTCATGGCGGTGTGGTTTTGTTTGTGTTATTTGCGACAGTGCGACAGTGCGACAGATGAATTTTAAAGTCTATGCGTACTGCGTACATGCGCGCGGTACGCGAGGGGTTTCAGAAATTTGGCTTTGTCGCGTCGCAGTGTCGCACTTAGTTTTCATATTTTTCTTGTTCTTTCTCATTAGACTGCAAAGGTACAAAATTTTTAAGCGAAATCCAAATTTTTCACCAACTATTTGCACTCCGAAGAGTAAAGAAAAAGAATAGAACTTTAGTAGTGTCGGAACGGAGCCACTTTAGCACTGGGAAAGTGCCTGTTTTGGGCATCAATATAGTTTGTTTTGCCTTGCAATAGTGGCACTTTTTCGATGCTAAAGTGGCACTATTCTCGTTGATTCCGAAAATAGCTTTGTTTTTTTTATTCCGAAAGTACACGAAAAAGACGAATGCAACGCCACACTTTGACCTTCAGGTCAAAGAAAAATCGAAAACTAAAGAATCAGGAGGTCCCCCTGATTTGCTCACTTGATTACGACCTTCTTTGTTTTCCCATCTGTCATGCGGACTATATTGATTCCACGTTGGAGAGCGGGGAGTTGCAGACCTGAGATAGAATAGTAGACGGATTGTCTATTTGTGTCCTTTTTTGTGGCGCTGGGTGTGATACCAATACCTGTGGTCAATGAATTGAAGTCGTTAATAGAAAATAGACAAGTTTCACCATCATAGTAACCAACGAAACGTGAACCAGAACCATCGGTAATAAGATTCGTAAACTCATAAAGACCAAAGGAACTGCCAATCCCCTCCAAAGCATAGTACAAAGGCCAGGAAGGATAACTGGCAATCCTAAGACCTATATAGTCGTGAGGAACTCCGTTGACATCATGCGTACCTTTCTCACTAACAATCATCTCACGGCCTTTGAATGCCGCCATCTCACAATGGCTATCTTTGTCTGCATTGAAATCATAGAGGGTTACCCATTGCCCTGTAGGGAACGGAGCGTAGAATGCAAAGAGTGCATCGGGTATAGGATCATAAGAGAGTGCATATAGCATAACCTTTCCGTCTTCCTCATAACCATAGGCATAGAGTAAATTTACATCAGGACCTTCAAAGATAATCTTTTTACACTGATTTCCGTCAAACTCAGCATCACCCTCAACTTTCAGCATGAAGTTCTGGACGGCGTACTTAGTTGACTCACTATTAAGGGCTTGTTCTCTAGCCATGTTCTCATTGTTTGGCGTAAGATGTTCATACCTCCAACTGCGCCCATCTACGAGCATTGGTAAAAAGTCGTTTTGCCCCATTGTATTTAATACTGTCAATGACAGTAAGATGAAAAAAGTAAACCTCCTCATTTTGATATTTTTATGGTTTTGTTTTTTTTATTTCAGGGTGTTAGTGTATTAGTGTGTTATGTTTTCTGAACTCTATGCGTACTGCGTATATGCGCGCGGTACGCGAGGGGTTTATGTTTTTTATATCCACTAATACCCTAAGACACTTTGTTCTCATGTTATGTTTTCGTGCTTTGTTTCATTGGATGCAAAGGTACAAAGTTTTAGAGCGAAATGCAAGAAAAAACGGAAATATTTTTCATCTTTTTTCGAACCAAGAGAATTTACGCATAATTCAAGGAGAATTTACGCATAATTCTCGATGAATTTACGCATAATTGTCTCGGCACGAAACTTGCATAAAATATATTTGGTATTCTGCGTTTTTTTTTCGTAACTCTGCGATTAAAATCGCGAAGTTACTCCATTTCGACAAAAAAGAAACTTGTTTCTTTGTTTTTGTGCTCGATTTTTCGTAACTTTGCAGGCGTGAAACTGTATTCAGACAAGGCGTTAGCCAAAATATTAGATAAGGATATCTTCCATCAGATTAGCGAGGTAGCTGACGAGATGGGAGTGGAATGTTATGTGGTTGGTGGATATGTGCGTGACATCTTTTTGGAACGCCCCTCTAACGACATCGATGTAGTTGTGGTAGGTAAGCCTCAAGCCCAAGTTTCCTCTCCAACTGGCGAGGGGGAACGCTCCGTAAGTGTGGGCATTAGTGTGGCGAAAGCCCTGAAGAATAGAATGGGCAAGAGAGCACATCTTAGCGTATTCAAGAACTTCGGCACGGCGCAGGTTGTTGTACGGGGGTACGGGGGTACGGGGGTACGGAGGTGCGAGAATACCCAAGAAATAGAAGTGGAGTTCGTTGGCGCTCGAAAGGAGAGTTATAGTCACGACTCGCGCAAACCTGTGGTAGAGAATGGTACGCTGGAGGATGATCAGAATCGTCGCGACTTTACCATCAATGCCATGGCTATCTGCCTGAATAAGGATAGATTCGGTGAGCTGGTAGATCCCTTTAATGGTATTGCCGACTTGGAGGATGGCATCATCGCCACACCGCTGGATCCGGAGGTGACGTTTAGTGATGACCCTCTGCGCATGATGCGTTGCATCCGCTTTGCTACCCAGCTGAATTTTCATATCGAACCCGAGACGTTCGATGCCCTGCAGCGTATGGCTGAACGCATCAAGATTGTGAGTGGTGAGCGCATCGAGGTGGAGCTGAACAAAATCATGATGGCGCCACACCCCAGCATCGGCTTTGAATACTTGCAGCGCTCAGGTCTTCTGCAGATTATTCTGCCCGAACTGGCTGCTCTCGACATCGTGGAGAAGCGCGATGGTCGTGCGCACAAGAATAACTTCTATCATACGTTGGAGGTGCTCGAAAACATTATTCGGGGGAACGGTGGTACGGAGGTACGGGGGAACGAGAATAGTTCCAGCGAAGAAAGTAATCTCGTACCTTCGCACCCCCGCACCCCCGCACCTTCGGTGGCTTTATGGCTTCGTTGGGCTGCCTTGTTACACGACATTGGTAAGACGAAGTCGAAGCGATGGGAACCCGGCATTGGATGGACATTCCATAATCATAATATCATTGGCGCTAAGCAGGTGCCAAACATCTTCCGTAGGCTAAAGCTGCCGATGGGTGCCGAGATGAAGTATGTGCAGAAACTGGTGGATTTGCACATGCGCCCACAAGTGATTGCTGATAGCGAGGTTACCGACTCTGCTGTGCGCCGTCTGCTGAACGATGCAGGCGATGATATTGACGACCTGATGACACTCTGTGAGGCCGATATTACTTCAAAGAACGATGTGAAGAAAAAGATGTTTCTGGAGAACTTCCGTATTGTTCGTGAGAAGCTGGCCGACCTGCAGGTGAAAGACTATAAACGCCTGTTACAGCCCGTTATCGATGGTAACGAGATTATGGAGATGTTCCACCTGCAACCATCTCGCGAGGTGGGTGTCTTAAAGCAATATCTGAAAGATGCCGTGTTGGATAATAAGGTGGAAAACGAGCGCGAACCACTGATGCAACTATTGATGCAGAAAGCTGCAACAATGGGATTGGTAACTACGTAAAGATTGTTAAATATGTCCCTCTTTTGTGTTAAATTAGCTATATCTATGATATAGTTAAGGGGATATTTGCTATTTTTGCAACCTGAAAACCGAGGAGGCAATCTCAGTTTTCTGATAAAGATTATTCGAATAAAAAATTTATAAGTATGAAAATGAAGAAAATGATGATGCTTGCGGCTATTGCTGCAACGCTCGTATCTTGTGGTGGCGGCGGTGGCCGTCCAACATTCGGTGACAATGAGTACCCTGTAGTGACAGTAGGTACATCAAATGCCGACATGCAAACCACTTATCCCGCAGTTATCAAGGGTGTTCAGGATGTTGAGATTCGTCCAAAAGTTCAGGGTTTCTTAACCCAAATTAATGTAACTGAAGGACAGACGGTAGCTGCCGGTCAGGTGTTGTTCGTTATTGATAATGAGACTTATCAGGCTCAGGTTCGTCAGGCTCAGGCCGCTGTTAATGCTGCTAAGCAGCAGCGTAACACTGCCAAGTTGACCTATGACAATGCTCAGCAGTTGCATGAGAAGAAAGTCATTGGTGACTATGAGTTGCAGACTTCAAAGAATACATACGAGAGTGCACAGGCTCAGCTGGCACAGGCCGAGGCTGCCTTGGCTTCTGCCAAGGAGGCTCTTAGTTTCTGCTATGTTAAGAGTCCTGCAGCCGGTGTAGTAGGTACTCTGCCTTTCAAGAAGGGCGCTTTGGTTAGTGGTTCTAATATCCTGACCACCGTATCTAATATCTCATCTATGGAGGTTTACTTCTCTGTAACCGAGAAAGACGCTATGGTGATTTCTCAGAAGGGACTCTCTGCTATGCCCGCTGTTAAGTTGCAGTTGGCTGACGGAAGCACCTATGCCAGCGAGGGTACCATTTCTAAGATGAGTGGTGTGATTGACCAGGCCACCGGTTCTGTTCAGCTTATCGCTGCCTTCCCCAATCCTGAGAAGGTGTTGAAGAGCGGTGCTACTGGTACTGTTATTATCCCACGTCAGACCTCCAGTGCTATCGTTATTCCACAGCGCTGCGTATCAGAGGTACAGAACAAGAAGTTTGTCTATTTGGTAGGCTCTGACAACAAGGTGAAGTACTCTGAGATTAAGGTAGATCCTCAGGACGATGGTCTGAACTATGTCGTAACCGAGGGCCTGAAGGTAGGTGATAAGTATGTTACCAATGGTATCACCAAACTGACCGATGGTATGGAGATTGTACCCATCACTCCAGAGCGCTATGAACAGAAGATTGCCGAGCAGGCTAAGGAGATGTCTGCTGGCGACATCGTAGGAGCGATGAAGAACTAAAAAAACGTAAAGAAGTAAAAAGGTAAATATATGACTTTTACTAATTTTATAAAGCGCCCAGTGCTTTCTACGGTGATTTCTATTGTCATCGTGTTGCTGGGTTTCATTGGATTGGTATCGCTGCCTATTGAGCAGTATCCCAATATTGCACCGCCTAACATCGTGGTGATGACCAGTTATCCTGGCGCCGATGCAGAGACGGTGAAGAATGCCGTTATCACCCCGTTGGAAGAAAGTATCAATGGTGTGGAAGGCATGGACTATATCACCAGTACCGCTTCGCCTGGTTCTGCCATGATTCAGATTATGTTCCGTCAGGGCATGAATCCAGATATGTGTGCGGTGAATGTACAAAACCGTGTGAGTCAGGCCACTCCGTTGCTTCCTTCCGAGGTTAACCAGATTGGTGTGCGTGTGGTAAAGCGTCAGTCTTCACAGGTGTTGATGATTTCGTTGACATCTGACGGACGCTACGACGATGAGTTCCTGACTAACTACAATGCCATCAACATCGTACCAGCCTTGAAGCGTATTCAGGGTGTGGGTGATGCTTCAAGCTTCAGCGCCAAGACATACGCTATGCGTATATGGCTGAAGCCTGATGTGCTGAAACAACACAACTTGATGCCTTCTGATATCGCTGGCGTACTGGCTGAGCAGAATATCGAGGCAGCACCAGGTAAGTTTGGTGAGCAGTCTAAGGGTGTGGCCTACGAGTATGCGATGCGTTATACCGGTCGCTTCCGTAGTGCCGAGGAGTTTGGCAATATCATCATCAAGAGTGATGCCAATGGCCAGACCCTCAAGTTGAAGGATGTTGCCAAGATTGAGCTGGGTGGTGAAGGTTACTCAGTATCAATGAAGAACAACGGTATTCCTTCTATCATGACCATGGTTCAGCAGGTGGCTGGTTCTAATGCCAACGAGATTGCCAAGCAGGTAAAGGCAGAGTTGGAAGAGCAGTCAAAGCTGTTCCCTCCGGGCATGTACTATAAGATTAACTACGATGTTACAGAGTTCTTGTATGCGTCTATCGAAGAGGTAATCTTTACCCTCTTCTTTACGCTCTTCCTTGTATTCGTAGTAATCTATGTGTTCTTGCAGGACTGGCGCTCTACGTTGATTCCGTTGATTGCCGTACCTGTGTCACTGATTGGTACCTTCTTCTTCCTGAACGTGATGGGATTCTCTATCAACCTGCTGACGCTGTCCGCCTTGCTGCTGGCTATTGCCATCGTGGTGGACGATGCCATCGTGGTTGTGGAGGCCGTGCATGCTAAGCTCGACCAGGGATACAAATCTACGCTGACGGCATCAATCGACGCCATGAACGAGATTTCGGGCGCTATCATCTCTATTACGCTGGTGATGGCATCTGTGTTCATCCCTGTATCATTCATCGGAGGTACCTCAGGCGCATTCTATCGTGAGTTCGGTGTAACAATGGCTGTAAGCATCTTTATATCGGCGCTGAACGCCTTGACCCTTTCACCAGCCCTGTGTGCTATCTTCTTGAAACCTCATGATAAGGATGGCCATAAGAAATTGTCGCGCATAGACCGTTTCCACCTGGCCTTCAATACTGCCTACGATAAGATTCTGGGTAAGTATAAGGGACAGGTTCAGAAACTGGTTCATAAGCCTATCCCCGTTATCACCACCGTCATCTTGGCTATCGTTGTGATGGTAGGAACATTCTCGTTCACCAAGACAGGTCTGGTGCCCGACGAGGATACCGGTACACTCTTCTGTACCATCACTATGCCTCCTGCTACCTCTGAGGCTCGCACCAAGGAGATTGTGGCACAGGTTGACTCTATCCTTGCTGCCGACCCAGCCATTCAGAGCCGTGAGCAGATTCAAGGTTACAACTTCATTGCAGGTTCTGGTTCAGACCAGGCTACCTTTATCCTTAAGTTGAAACCATTCTCTGAGCGTCAGAAGGGACTCTGGTGGAAGATTAGTGGACTGTGGCAGGGCGATGGTATCTATCGCTTCTTCCTCAATCCTTATGAGTCAACGGGTGTCATCGCACAAATCTTTGTGAAGACTGCCCACATCAAGGATGCCCAGATTCTGGCCTTTGCTCCACCTATGGTGCCTGGCTTCTCACTCAGCAGTGGTATCTCGCTGGTGATGCAAGACCGTACCGGTGGCTCGCTAGACAAGTTCTTCGGCATCGTCAAGGACTATCTGGCTGAGCTGAACAAGCGTCCTGAGTTCCAGACCGCACAGACATCATACAACCCGAATTATCCACAATATATGGTACACGTAGATGTTGCTAAGTGTAAGCAGTCGGGTATCTCTCCCACCACTGTGCTCTCTACATTGCAGGGTTACTTCGGAGGTCTGTATGCGTCAAACTTCAATAGCTACGGTAAGCTCTATCGTGTGATGATTCAGGGTACTCCCGAGTCGCGCATGACACCAGAGTCACTGAAGAGCATCTATGTACGTACACCAGGCGGTATGGCTCCCGTTCAGGAGTTCTGCCAGTTGGAGCGCGTATATGGTCCTATGAACATCAGCCGATTCAACCTGTTTACCAGTATCAACGTAACAGCAACTGTTGCCAACGGATACTCTACCGGTGAGGCTCTGAATGCTGCCCGTGAGGTAGCTGCCGACGTACTGCCCGCAGGTTACTCTTACGACTTCTCTGGTCTTACCCGTGAGGAGGCGAAGGCTTCTAACACCACAGCCATTATCTTCGTGCTGTGCTTCATCTTCATCTACCTCATCCTGTCAGCTCAGTACGAGTCGTACATCCTGCCTTTGGCTGTAGTACTCTCTATTCCTTTCGGTTTGGCAGGCTGTTTCCTCTTCACCATGATGTTTGGTCACGCCAACGATATCTACATGCAGATCTCACTGATTATGCTGATTGGTCTGTTGGCTAAGAATGCCATCCTGATTGTACAGTTCGCCCTGGAGCGTCGCCATTTGGGTATGGCCATCACGTGGTCAGCCATCTTGGGTGCTGCTGCTCGTCTGCGTCCTATCTTGATGACCTCTCTGGCAATGGTTGTCGGCTTGCTGCCTATGATGTTTGCCTCAGGTGTAGGTAAGAATGGTAACCAGACTCTGGGTGCTGCAGCTGTTGGTGGTATGTTGATTGGTACCATCTTCCAAGTTATCGTGGTTCCAGGCCTATTTGTCATCTTCCAGAGCCTACAGGAGAAGATTTCTCCCATGAAGTTCGATGATGAAGATCAGGCTGATGTGGCTACCGAGATTGCCCAGTATGCACATCGTCCAGTAGATTATGAACCTGAGAAGTAAGAGAAGACGTATGAAGAAGATTATGATTTTTGGTGCCGCGTTACTACTCATGAGTAGTTGTGGCTTATATAATAAGTATGAGCGCCCTGACAATGTTCAGACTCAGGGCCTCATTCGCGACATTGTGAGTGATGGAGACACGCTGGCTGTTGCTCCAGAGGATACTGCCTCGTTTGGCAATCTGCCTTGGCGTTCCGTCTTCACCGACCCACAACTGCAGGCACTTATCGAGCAGGGATTGCAGAAGAATGCCAACCTGCAGAATGCCGTGCTCAGTGTGCAGATGTATGAGACTATGCTGAAGGCTGCCAAGCTGGCCTTCCTTCCTGCTATCCAGATTGGCGCTACCACTCCTACAGGAAGTATCTCTACACTCTATACCGACCCCTCGGTCACTACCAAGAGCTATTCTATTCCCGTTTCTGCCAGTTGGACACTCGACCTCTTTGGCAATATCCTTTCGCAGAAGCGTTCTACCCAGATGCAACTCTTGGGCATGAAAGACTACCAGATGGCAGTGCGTGCTCAGGTGGTTAGTGGTATTGCCAATGCCTACTACACCCTGCTCATGCTCGACGAGCAGTTGGCTATCGTTACCTCAATGGGCCAGATGGCAAAAGACACTTGGGAGATGATGCAGCTGCAGTATAAACTCGGTCGTGTACGCTCTACCAGCGTACAGAGTGCTGAGGCTGCCTACCTCTCTACCCAGACTCAGGCCAACGACTTCCGTCGTCAGATTCGTTCTACAGAGAATGCCCTCTGCCTGCTCATCGGACAGGCAGGACAGCAAATCTCTCGTAGTTCTCTGGCTGCTCAGTCGCTGCCCACCGAGTTCTCTACTGGTGTAGGTGTTGCCCTGTTGCAGAATCGTCCCGACGTGCACAATGCAGAGATGAAACTGGCTGCTTGTTTCCACGATATTCAGACAGCCCGTTCTAAGTTCTATCCATCTATTACCATCGGTGCCTCAGCAGCCTTTACTAATAATAATGGTGTGCTGAATCCCGGCAAGTGGCTCACCACACTCTTTGGCTCGCTCACGCAGCCCATCTTCCAACGTGGTGCTCTGACAGCCAATCTGAAGGTGTCTAAGCTGCAGTACGAGCAGGCTTTCAACACTTGGCAGAACAGCATCCTGCAGGCTGGCAACGAGGTTAGCAATGCCCTTGTCAACTATAACGGCTATGATGCTAACTCTAAGTTAGAAGCTCAGCGCATTGAGGTGCTCTCTAAGAATGTAGATGATACTCAGGCGCTCTATCAGTCTAGTGGTTCTTCCTATCTTGAGGTGCTCACTGCTCAGACTCAGCTCCTCTCAGCACGTCTTAACAAAGTTACCAACGACTTCAATAAGATGCAGGCTGTAGTATCTCTCTACACTGCTCTTGGTGGAGGAGGCAAATAATATTCAATGCTTCATGCACAATGCTTCATGCTTAATCGGCTGCGCATTGTGCAAGAAGCAAAGAATAATTATGAATTATGCATTAAGAATTTAGCATTAAGAATTATGGCAAGTGAAATAAGTCCAAAAGCTGAGGTAAGCCCAAAGGCGAAAATCGGCGACAACGTAAAGATATTCCCCTTCGCCTATATCGAAGACGATGTAGAGATTGGCGATGGCTGTGTCATCTTCCCCTTCGTAAGCATACTTAATGGTACGCGCATGGGAAAGAACAATAAGGTGCATCAGGGTGCTGTCATCGGTGCGCTGCCCCAAGACTTTGATTTTCGTGGTGAGAAGTCAGAGTGTATCCTTGGCGATAACAATATCATCCGCGAGAATGTTGTCATCAATCGCGCCACCCATACTGGTGGACAGACCGTAATCGGTAATGACAACTTCCTGATGGAGGGTTCGCACATCTCTCACGACACCAAGGTGGGCAACTGCTGCGTATTCGGTTATGGTACCAAGATTGCAGGCGACTGCCAGATTGAAGATTTTGTCATCTTCTCTAGTAGTGTCATCGAGAATGCCAAGACCCGTGTAGGTATGGGTTCTATGATTCAGGCAGGCACCACCTTCTCGAAGGATGTTCCTCCCTATATCGTCTGCAACCATGATGCTGGTTTTGGCGGTGTTAATACCGAGGTAGCCCGTCTGCATCATGTAGATGAGAAAATCATCAAGCACATTGCCAACGCATACCGCTTGGTATTCCACGGCAAGACTGCGCTCTTCGACGCTATCAAACAGATTGAGGAACAGGTGCCCGCAGGTCCACAGATTGACCACATCGTCGAGTTCCTGAAAGCTACGGAGATGGGAATCATCTCTAGAAAACTCTAGACTTCTTTATTTAACAAACACTATAAACTAACAAATGAAATGAGCTTAAGAAAATTCCTTGGGGCGACATTAGTTTCAATACTGATGTTGCCCTTCGGACTTTCTGCCCAAGAACCGGTAAAAACACCGCAGGGCTTTGTCCGAACACCGTCGATCAACCGACAGAAAATGGCTGGTAAGAAATCAACTAATCTACTACGTCACCTGACACCAGCCAAGAGTGTTAAAACAAACAATCTACTTCACCCCTTTCAGAAAAAAGGCCATGCCTACATGAAGCACAATACGCCTAAGCAGTTCTCGCTGCGTCGTGCTGATGTTAACCTAAATTTCTATGGCAACCTTATCTACTGCAAATCATGGGAATCAATCGCTGGCTCGCTGCCTGTTCCCTTTGGTATCTACTCGTTTGCGGCTACTGACGCTGGCATTACCTACGACGATTTAGCTATCAGCGATAATTTCTACGCTACGGGTGGTGCTTATGTCAAGGACGGCATCTACAGCTTTGTCAATCAGTACACCTACAATGGTGAGCTCTACGTTACCTTCTACCAGTACGACATGAACACCTGGCAGAAGATTACCGAAGAGGAATATACTGAAGACGAGGCCTCTGTAACCCTTGCCTATAGTCCTACCGAAGAGCAGGTATATGGCATCTTCTGGAGTGAAGACGACGAAGCCTATGTCTTCGACTGCATCGACTTTGAGGATATGAATGGCTATCGCTACAATCAGGGTAGTGCGCTACCTTGCAAGATTATGGCACTGGCCTGCAACAACGATGGCTACATGTATGGTATCGGTATCGATGGTAATCTCTATGAGCTCGACGTGGATACGGGCGAAGCCGAGGAGATTGGTGAGTTGGGTGTTACTCCCGACAACTATACACAGAGTGCTTACTTCGATCCCAAGACGGGCATCCTCTATTGGGCTGCTATGCTCGACGATGGTACCTCTGGTCTCTATGAGGTAGATACCGAGACTGGTGAGGCCACACTCGTAGCCGAGTTTGAGGATGGCGAGGAGATAGCCGGTATGTTTATCGCTCCTCCTGCTGCCGAAGACGGTGCTCCTGCTATCGTCACCAACGTAACAACCCATTTCGCTGAGGGCGCTACCACAGGTACCGTTAAGTTTACAGCCCCCTCTCTCACCTTTGATGGCGAGGAGCTGACAGGTACCCTTAACTATAGCATCAAGCTCAATGACAATAGTCCTGTTACTGGTGACGTAGAAGCAGGCGAGGATGCTGAGGTAGAGGTTACCCTTGACGGTGGCGAGAATACCCTCACCATCACTGTCAGTAACGAGGTAGGTAAGAGTCCCGCCTTCACTACCAGCCTTTGGGGCGGTGTTGATGCTCCTGTGGCTCCTGCTAATATCAAGCTCACCATCGACGATACTCGCAAGGCAACCCTTACATGGGATGCTCCTGCTGCTGGTCAGCACGATGGCTATGTCAATGCTGCCGACCTCAAATATAACGTCACCCGTTATCCCGACAAGTTGTTGGTAGCCGAAGGCCTTACTGCTACAGCCTTCAGTGAGACACTGCCTGCGAGCGAGCTCACTGCCTACTATTACGAGGTGGTAGCCGTGAATGGTACCCAGACCGGTAAGGCTGGCAAGTCTAACTCGGCTGCCTGTGGCGATGGTCTCCATACTCCTTGGACTAACGACTTTACAATGCCTGCCGACTTCAGTCTCTTCACCGTTATCGATGCTAACAACGATAACTGTTCGTGGGAGTATGCTTACGGCAAGGTGCGCTACTATGCCGACGAGAACAACGATGCCGACGACTGGCTTGTATCTCCTGCCATACACCTGCAGGCCGATCGCGAATATAAGGTTGGCTTTACCTTCTATGCTCACGACGATGCCAAGACCGAGAAGATAGCTATTGCCTTTGGTCAGGGCTCTGACCCCACTCAGTATGATGAACTGCTGGAGCCTACCGAGTTCAACAATACCGATGATATCGACTATGCGCAGACCCTCTCTGTGTCTGAGGCTGGCGACTATCGCCTGGCCATCCATGCCCTGAGTGACGCTGCCCAGAGCTTCATCACTGTTGATGATATGTTTATTGTCGAGGGTGCCGTCTTCGCTGCCCCTGCTGCTGTTTCTAACCTCAAGGTTACTCCCGCAGCACTGGGAGCCCTGAGTGCTACTATCAGCTTCACCGCACCTACCAAGACCTATAAGACCAACCAGACACTCACTACCATCAGTGCTATCAAGGTGTTCCGCAATGGCGAACTCGTCAAGGAGTTCACCGACTGTACGCCTGCTGCCAACTATAGCTTTACCGACGAGGGTATGGCTAATGGCGCCAACACCTATCGCGTAGTAGCCTATAGCGAGGCTGGCGCTGGTAACGAGGCTGTGAAGGCGGCGTGGATAGGTATCGATGAACCTCTGGAGCCTCAGAATATCCGTCTTGTGGATAATGGCAACGATGTTACCATCAGCTGGACTGCTCCAGGCAATGAGGGTATCCACGGTGGTTACGTCATCCCCGAAAACCTTAAGTACAATGTATATAATGCCGAGGGCGATCTGCTTATCGAGAATCTCAGCGCCCTCAGCTATACCGACCGTAAGGTGAAGCTCACGGGTACTCAGAAGTTGCTCTACTACTACGTTTCTGCTACTAGCGAAGGTGCTGAGGGCTACTACGACGTATCTTCACGCATGGTGGCTGGCGACGCTTACAAGTTGCCCTTCAGCTGCTCATTCGCTAATGGTGGTATGGACAACCGTCTGTGGTGGCTCGAGGGCAACGGACGTGGCTCATGGGTTATCACCTATCTCGACGCTCAGGATGGCGATGGCGGTTCTGCCTTCTTCGCTCCCGACAAGGCTGGCGACATAGGCTACCTTAACTCTGGTCGCATCTCGCTGGCTGATACTCAGAACCCTGGCCTCATATTCTACTATAAGGCACTACCTGGCAAGAATGTCAAGCTCGATGTTTATGCTCAGGAGGTAACCAACGACGACCAGCTCTTGCGCACCATCGACTATACGACGCTTGATGGCGAAGAGGGATGGCGCCGCGAATATATCGACCTCTCAAGCATGAAGGATGCCCGCTATATCCTCATCAAGTTCCGTGCTACTTGTGGCGACGCCACTACCGAGGTGGCTATCGACAATATTCAGGTACGCGACATCCTTACCCACGACCTTGCTGTAGAGATGCGTCAGCCTGCCGTATTGCGCTTAGGTTCTGTTAACACCATTCCTGTCACCGTATCTAATCAGGGTGCCACCGTTGCTGGCGACTATACCGTTAGCCTCCTTGCCAATGGAGCGCAGGTAGCTACTGCTCAGCCCGTCCAGTTGGGAGTAGGACAGAGCCATACCTTCCAGTTGGAGTACACCCCAGAGGTATCTATTGATGCCGACGTTCAGCTGAAGGCTACTGTTGCTTATGCCGACGACGAGAACGAGGCCAACAATACTACTGATGAGGTTACTGTCCGCATCCAGAAACCCGACTATCCCACTGTTTCTGGTCTTACTGCCGAGAACGACCACCTTGCTGTAGAACTCTCTTGGGAGGCTCCTGTTCTGCCCGATCCTATGGTCACCGACGACTTTGAGAGCTACACCCCATGGATTATGGATGGTATCGGCTCATGGACCATTTATGATGGCGACAATGCGCCCACCCTCCAGTTCTCTGATATCTGGCTGCCCAATGCTGGTAAGGAGATGGCCTTCGAGGTGTTTAATGATACCTACGATGAGATTGATGCCGCTAAGACGCGCAAGTTCCTCTTGGCTCACGGCGGACACCAGTATCTCTGTACCTTCAATCCCTCACCCAGCTATCAGACGGCTGCCAACGACTGGCTCATCTCTCCCGAACTCTCTGGCGAGGCACAGACCATCACCTTCTTTGCTAAGAGCGTAGCAGCCAACTATCGCGACGACTTTGAAGTACTCTATAGCACTACCGACAACAGTCCCTCAAGCTTCAAGAGCCTGGAGAGCTTCTCTCAGGTACTGGGTGGACTCCAGTGGACTGAGTACAACATCCAGTTGCCTGCTGGTGCTAAGTATTTTGCCATTCGCGACTTCTCACACGACTGCTTAGGTCTGATGATTGACGATGTTACCTATCGCAAGGCATCCCTCGTTGTTGATAGCTACAATATCTATCGTGACGGTGAGCTTGTAGGCAACACCAAAGATACTCACTTCAGCGACCTTACCTCCGAGGCTGGCACTCACGTTTATCAGGTTAGCGTAGTCTATACCGTTGGAGAGTCATTGCTCTCTCAGGAGGCCTCTGTCGCTACACTCATCACCAATAACCACTCACCACTCACCACCATCACCAGCCAGCCTGGTGCTATCGTGATTCGTGGTGCTCAGGGCAAGCAGATTAGCGTATATACCCTTGATGGACGCCGCATCGACGTTCAACGTTCAACGTCTAACGTTCAACGTATTCGTGTTTCCGCTGGTGTATATGCTGTGAAGGTGGATAACCAAACAGTCACTCTTACTGTGAAGTAAGACGGCTGCAGTTTAGTTTTTTTAATTTCATGTTTGAGGGCGCTACCGATTGGAGCGCCCTCTTTTCATGTGTTCGTTTATTCTATCCTTTCTTTGTATAGAAAAGTTCAAAATAATTTGCTTTTATTTTGTATTGTTCTCGCTTTTTCGTACTTTTGCAAACATATAACACACTTCACAGCTCAATCGCTGTGTTACAAAAGATGAAAAAGTATCTATTTTTCCACTTAGCCGTTTTTGCAGTGCTTTTTGCTGCTTGCAATAGTCCTGTGTCTGAAAAGAATGCGTCAGGTAATTCCGATTCCACCATCAATTGGCACGATACGTGCTTTGCTGCCTATCTCCACATTCAAGACTATTACTTTGCAGGCCAGTATGATTCTATGCAGGCTGAGGCACCTGCTGTCATGCAGCTCTGTCGGCAGCATGCCCAGTGGACCATCTATTACAATGCGTGGGAGCGTTTGGCTGAGAATCTTGCATGGCAGCAGGAGTACGAACGCCTGGCTGTCGAGGCTGAGGCGATGCGTACCGATGCTGTTAAGCGCAATAACGACTACGGACAGGCTATGGCATACTACGTCTTGGCACAAGGCTACCTTGTGCAAGACAACTTTGCTGAAGCCGTCAACCATTACGAGCAGGCCGTCAACCACTATCCTGACAGTGAGAATCCCTCCATGCTTAATATTATCTACAGCGGCTATAGTCAGGCACTGCTCCATCTCGATGCTTACGACCGCATGGATACCCTGCACCGACAGTGGCGCCAGCTGCTGGATTGCTATCCCGTTGTTGATAGTGACCCGAAGCGTGACCTCTTTGCCAACTGGCGTGTGCAATATTACTTCTGCACCTATCTTATGCAGATGGAGCGCAGACAGTATGAACAGGGGGCAGTGACGCTAGATTCTGCTGCCTATTACGAAGTCATCGACGGCAACATCCCTGCCAATATCAATCTCATCCTGCGCTACCGCAGCCAGTTGGCTAATGCCCGTGAACAGTATGCTGAGGCATTGACCTATGCCGACAGCTCGTTGCAGATGTCTGTTAACATCGATGAAGTTACGGTTATTGGAGCTCTTGAGGAACACATAAAAGCTCTGAAAGGACTGGGACGCTATGCAGAGGCACTGGCTGACCACGAACGCCTGAAACAGCTCAACGACTCCATTATACAGTCCGATAACCGTGAACAACTCAACCTTCTTAACAAGCGCTTTGAGGTGGCAGAACTCCAACTCAGCGAGCAGCGCACCCGCTCCCACTTCTACCTGTCGGTGGCTGTCATCGTGATATTGCTGGTTGTCGTTGCTTCTAGCATTATCTATACCCGAAGCATACATCAGAAGAACCGCAAGCTCTACGAGCAAATTATGCTATTGCAGAAAGTCGAGTCGCCCCCTCTGGCAGATACCGCCAACTCAGCCTCTACCCCTCTCTATGTTTCCATCTGCGAGCTGATGCGCCAAGAGCATCCCTATACCAATGCCGACTTATCGCGAGACGATTTGGCAAACCGTCTGGGCACCAACCGCACCTATGTTGCCGATGCCATCCGTGAAGGCTCTGGTGGACTCTCCTTCCAGCAGTTCCTCACCACCTATCGTGTCAACCATGCTACACGCCTATTGGCAGAAACCAATGATAGCATCGAGCAGGTAGCCTTCGCCTCTGGCTTCAACAGCCGTCAGGTTTTCGCCCGTGCCTTCCGCAACCAGTACGGCCTTTCGCCTTCTGACTTCCGCCAGGCACATCACCATTTGTAACATTTATCTATTTAGCTTGTAACATCTGAGTGCAAAACGGTAGGTTTTGCGGTTCAGTTCCATCATTTTGCGGCTGCGTTCCATTGGGGCGTAGCCTTTTTCATACTTTTGCAAAAAAATGGTGAGCCTGTTCACGCAGCCTTGCTTTCGTAAAAAAATAGCAAATGTTAATCATGAACATATCATTCATTCTCAGTGTAGCCCTGGCAGCTGTCATACTGACCATCATTGCTAGTCTCGCCGCCTTCCTTATATATTATAGGTGGCGCAATTTGGAACTGCTCACAGGGTTGCGTCGCTTCTTACGTGAGAACCTCCGCCAACGTGAAGAACTGGAACGGATGCAGATGGAGATTGACCGACTGAGCGGCAAATAAAGGCATGACACCATATCCTTGCAAACATTTAAATAATATCATAAACAATTAAACAAAATCAAACAGCATGAAACGAAATGATTACGAGAGACCGACGATGCAAGTCGTCAAACTGCAAAACCAGAGTCAACTCCTGGCAGGCAGCCTTCTGAGTGATATTGAGGGTGAAGACTTTGAATGGGATGAGTCCGACGACCTCATCTTGGATGGAGATATTTAATAAAAACGATTAGTAAACCATTAACGTAAAAAAATAAAGATGAAAAAGAATATCATTTATACCGCAGCAATGGCTATGCTGACCGTTGCCTGCAGCAATGAGGACGATACTTTCCTGTCTGGCTTTGAGAACAATGGCGTAGGCAATACGAAGATGATTACTGAGACCATCACAGCCACCAGTGGCGACGATGCTACACGTGCTGCTATTGCTGCCGATGCCAAGTTTAGTTGGAGTGCTGGCGACCAGATTGCCGTACACGTAAGCGACGGAAAATACTACACCACCGAGACACTTGCTGATGGTGGCAACAATACCGCCGACTTCACTGTTGCCATGCCCGAAGGACAGTTGCGCGATGCCTTCGCTGTCTATCCCGCTTCTATCGTGGCTGAATCGGCTGCAAACTACGGTCAGAGTGGCAAGGCTCTCGACATAACCCTTCCTGGTAGCTATGCCATTGACGAGGTAAGTGGCACTACCACTCCTTGCCCCATGATTGCAGACAACACTGGCGATAGCTGGACCTTCAAGCAGATTTGTGGCATGCTGCGTCTCATTGTAAAGAATATCCCTACTTCGGCTACCTATCTGAAGATTGACTTCAACGGAAAGAAAGTACAGGGTGCATTCTCTCTTGCCAGCACCGTCACTGCTGGTACTTCAACCATCGCCACCAGTGCCACCAGTGGCGACGATGACATCATCACTATTACGGGCTTGACGGGAGCCTCAAGAAACTATAACGTCAACTTGCCACTGCCAACAGGCAGCTATACCGACGTAACCATTACTGCCTATAATAGCAGCGACTTACTTCTGCTCACTATCACCCGACCTTTGAAGATTAGTGGCAATTACACTGCTTCACGTGCTAAGGGGCTTAAGGTAGCAGCAGTGCTTCCTGCCTTCTCTGTAAGCGCAAGCAAGAAGGTTGCCTTCTCACCCGGCAACCTACAGTACAAGGACAACGCAGAACAATACAAATGGCGCTTCGCCCCACACCAGTACGATTGTACTACAAGCTGGAACACTTCCAAATGGGTTGACCATTTCAACTGGGGCACATGGACTGGCGATACCCCCAACCCCATCCTTGTTACCTCTGATGAATCTCAATGTATATGGCGTAGTGGAGACTTCAAGAAGGAGAGTCTGCTAGAAGACGAGAGTCAGCGCTGCTACGACTGGTATACACTGAGCTCGGGTGAGTGGTCCTACCTGTTCGACACCCGTGCTAGTGGCAGCATTGTCAACGGCACCGAAAATGCAAGATACACGATGGCCAGCATCAACACCGACGGTACTAAAGTGACTGGCATAATCCTCTTTCCCGATGGTGTTGCCATTGCGGCCAGTGAGGCCACCGAGTGGGGTGCCATTAACGAAGCCACCGAGTGGGCAACCAAGTGCACCTCTGCTCAGTGGACGGCCCTTGCCGCTAAAGGTTGTACGTTCTTGCCAGCTACTGGCGAACGATGGGGTGTTAGTACGTCAATATCCAAAGTCAACAAGAAGGTCAACTACTGGTCATCGACAATACATGGTGCTTACCAGGCCTTCTGCGTGTACTTCACCACCCCCAGCGATTTTTATTCCTCGCTCAGTAACAACCGAACCTACGGTTATTCCGTTCGCCTTGTTCGTAGCGTCTAATTTGGAAAATATCAGGACACTCCCTCTGAGTTGAAAATGAATATATAAAAAAAGGGCTGCCTCACTTCTGAGCGCAGCCCTTTAACGTCGAGCCTGCTCACGCAGCCTTCAATGCGTCGCTGATTTTTCGCTATATAAGAAATTAGTGTTCACGTTCACACCTAACGTTCAACGTATTCGTGTTTCCGCCGGTGTATATGCTGTGAAGGTGGATAACCAAACAGTCACTCTTACTGTGAAGTAAGACGGCTGCTGTTTAGTTTTTTTAATTTCATGTTTGAGGGCGCTACCGATTGGAGCGCCCTCTTTTTGTTTATTTACTCTGTTTCGTATTATTTTTGGGGGAGTCCTGAATGAGCTACACTCAGCGCCGAATCAGTTACTCTCAGCGCCGAATCAGTTATATTTGCACGTCAATAGTAGCTATTTCGGACCTCGAAATAGCTGTATTCAGCGCTGAATCAGCTGTATACAGAACTTATCAGTAGCTGGCGGTGCAGGGGATGCCAAGGGCAATAACACGGTCGCGGATGGCATCGAGCTGCTCGTGGGTAGCCTTCAAAAGACCGTGGGCAGGTGTCTCACGGTCGATGGTATAGACCATGACTTGCTGGGGCTGAATCTCTTTGACAGCCTCGAGCCAAGGACCAACAAAGGCTTCGCCAGTGTTATCGACGTTGAACGTTGAACGTTCTTTGACCTGAAGGTCAAAGCGAGCAGAGCTCGTGGGACCATTGACCATTGAACATTGAACATTGAATGTTCCCCTCATAAACATGGTCTGGATGATGACGTGACCATGGAAGGCCTTGAGATTGTCGATAATCTGACGGACATCATAGTGGCCTACAGGGCGGTCAACAAGGCGGATGTAGTCGGGATTGACGGTGTCGAGCTTCAGGATGTTGTCGTCAACACGCATCAGAGCATCGTGGACTTGTGGGCGATGAGTCATCGTGGCATTGCTGAGTACGCAGACCTTAGCATCAGGACAGTATTGGTCGCGCAAGCGGATGGTGTCGTCGATAATCTCGGCAAAGTGGGGGTGGCTGGTAGGCTCGCCATTGCCGGCAAAGGTGAGTACGTCGGGCAACTGCTTGTCGGCAACCATCTTTTGCAACTGCTCTTCCAACTTCTGAGCTACCAACTGGCGCGAAGGTCGGGAAAGGGTAGGGCGGTGGTCGCTATTGAAACCGCACTCGCAGTAGATGCAGTCGAAGCTGCACACCTTGCCGTCGGCAGGCTGCAAGTTGATGCCAAGCGAGATGCCGAGGCGACGACTATGGATAGGCCCGAAGATGGGCGATGGATAAATGACTGTACTCATAGTGGGTGCAAAAGTACTAAATTATTGACCATTGACCATTGACTATTGACCGATATTTTGCGTGCGGATTAGTTAAATATTATTAATGGCTGGAAAAATGGTGAATAGTCAATGGTCAATGTTCAATGAAAGTCGTACCTTTGCACGAAATTAGGTGTATTACGTCTAAGAGTATGGCAAGTAAAAACAGAAAGAAAGCCCGCAGCCGCAGAGGTTTGCAGGTTGTTACCTTATGTATAAGCACTACCATGGTGCTCATCTTGTTGGGCATGGTGGTGTTCTTTGTATTGTCGGCTCGCAACCTGTCGGCACACATGAAGGAGAACCTGACGGTGACAGTGATGTTGAAAGACTCGGTATCGGTGAACGATGCCCATCGCTTCTGTCGCGACCTGTATCACCGCCCTTATTCCCACGATATAGACTATATCAGTAAGGAACAGGCTCAGCGCGAACAGGTGAAGGAGTTGGGCAGCGACCCTACAGAGTTCTTGGGATTTAATCCATTCCCCGCCACGCTGGAGATTAGGCTGAAGGCTGACTATGCTAACCGCGACTCGCTGAAGTGGATAGCAAAAGAGCTGAAGAAGGATGAGCGCGTGAGCGACCTGGCGTATATGGAGGACTTGATGAACCAGGTGAACAAGAACCTGAGTCGTATCAGTATTATATTGCTGGCGCTGGCAGTGTTGCTGACCTTCGTGTCGTTCTCTCTGATAAGTAATACCGTAAGACTGAGCATCTATGCCAATCGCTTTGTGATACACACCATGAAACTGGTGGGTGCCTCGTGGGGCTTTATCCGCAAACCCTTCTTGCGACAGGCTGTGCTGGTGGGCGTGATAGCTGCCGTGCTGGCCAATGCTGTGCTGGGAACTGGTGTCTATGCCCTGTATCTGGCGGAGCCTGGCATCCTTGACGTGGTGACGTGGGAGGTGCTGAGCATTACGGCTGCTGCTGTATTGGCCTTCGGCATCGTGATTACCGCACTCTGCGCTTGGTTGGCAGTGAACAAGTTCTTGAGAATGAAGGCGCAGGAATTGTATAAGATATAAGAAGCCTACCCCCAACCCCTCCCTGAAGGGAGGGAAGCTGGGAGGATAGTGCAAGTGCAGAAGTAATCATAAAGTTCAAAATTCAAAGTTCAAACATCAAATATGAAAAGAAATTTTGCATTCGATAAGACCAACTATATACTGCTGGCTGTAGGTATGGCAGTGGTTGTGATTGGATTCTTGTTGATGAGTGGGGCAGGTTCTACAGAGAGCACTTACAACCCCGACATCTTTAGCGCACGACGCATCAAGGTGGCTCCGCTGGTATGTCTGGCGGGCTTCGTATCGATGATTTTTGCCGTGGTATATAGAAAGAAGGAGGCTGGTAACGATTTTCAGGATTCAGAAGAGAAAGGAGTGAAGGAGTAAGCTGAATGGACTGGATAGAAACCATTATCATTGCTATCGTTGAGGGACTGACAGAGTTTCTGCCAGTGTCATCTACAGGACACATGATTATTGTGCAGAACCTGTTGGGTGTTCCTCAGGGTGATGCCTTTGTGCATGCCTTCACATTCATCATCCAGTTTGGTGCCATCCTGTCGGTGGTATGCCTATACTGGAAGCGCTTCTTTAGTATTGAAAAGACACCATGTCCTGCTAACAGTACACTGTGGCAGCGACTGAAACATAAGTACAACTTCTACTGGCTGCTCTTCGTGGGTGTGCTGCCTGCCGTATTCATCGGTCTGCTGGCAAAGAAGTCGGGACTGCTCGACTGGTTGCTCGACAGCGTTGAGGTGGTGGCAGTGATGCTGGTAGTGGGCGGTATCTTCATGCTCTTCTGCGACAAGCTGTTTAACAAGGGCAGTGAGGACAATCAGGTGACGGAGCGCAGAGCACTGAAGATTGGTTTTTATCAGTGTCTGTCAGTTATCCCTGGTGTGTCGCGCTCGATGGCTACCATCGTGGGTGGTATGACACAGGGACTTACTCGTCGTCGTGCTGCCAAGTTCTCTTTCTTCCTGGCTGTGCCCACCATGGCAGGAGCTACACTGCTCGACCTGCTCGACCTACTGAAGGAAGACACAGCATGGGCTACAAGTCATAACATCACCATGCTCATTCTGGGTAGCGTCATCTCGTTCGTGGTGGCTCTGCTGGCTATGAAATGGTTTGTTGACTTCCTGACAAAATACGGCTTTAAGGCCTTTGGTATCTATCGTATCGTGGTAGGCAGCATTATCATCATCCTGCTGCTCACGGGACATTCACTCGCAATGGTTGACTAAATGAACTTTACACAAGGCGAATTTATATATATCAACAAGCCCTATCGCATGACCTCGTTCGGTGCGCTGGCTTTCGTGCGTACACGCGTATCAAGAAAGGTGGGCGTGAAAAGGGTGAAGATAGGTCATGCGGGTACACTGGACCCTCTGGCTACGGGCGTATTGATACTCTGTACGGGAAAGAAAACCAAGGAGATAGAACGCCTGCAGCTGCACGACAAAGAATATACAGCTACCCTGCAGTTGGGGGCTACCACTCCCAGCTACGATATGGAGCACGAGGTGGATGCTACCTATCCTACAGCGCATATCACACGAGAGATGATAGAACAAACGCTGAAGCAGTTTGTGGGAGACATTCAGCAGGTGCCACCCGAATACTCTGCTTGTAAGATAGGAGGCGACAGGGCCTACGAGCTGATGCGTAAGGGTAAGGAGGTGGAGCTGAAGGCTAAGACGGTGCACGTGGACGAGATAGAGCTGACCGACTTTAACCCTGAGACCATGCAGATGAGCATCCGCGTGTTATGTGGCAAGGGTACCTATATCCGTTCGCTGGCTCGCGATATCGGTAGAGCACTGGAGAGCGGTGCCTATCTTACGGCACTCTGCAGAACGCGTCTGGGTGGTGTGCGCATAGAGGAATGCATCACTATCGATGACTTTCCCCAATGGTTAGAAAACCAAGAAATAGAAATAAATAGTAATCATCAAATAAAGGAAAATAGATGAAGCTGTCACAATTCAAATTCAAGTTGCCTGAGGATCTGGTAGCACTGGAACCTCCCCATCGTGTGTTTAAAAACGACGACGGCACAGAAGAAAAAGTATATCGTCGCGACGAGTGTCGCTTGATGGTGGTGCATCGCAAAAGTCAGACTGTTGATATGTTTGAGAAAGATGCAGAAGGAAAGGATACAGAAAACTATCTCACCTTCCGCAATATTGTTGACTACTTTGATGAGGGTGATACCTTTATCTTTAATGATACAAAGGTGTTTCCTGCTCGTCTCTATGGTACAAAGGAAAAGACCGACGCCCAAATTGAGGTGTTCCTGCTGCGTGAACTCAACGAAGAGCTGCGCTTGTGGGATGTGCTGGTAGAGCCTGCACGTAAGATTCGTATTGGCAACAAGCTATTCTTTAACGAACAGGGACCAATGGTGGCAGAGGTTATCGACAATACTACTAGTCGTGGACGCACGCTGCGTTTCCTCTACGATTGTCCGCACGACGAGTTTAAAGAGGAACTCTATGCGCTGGGTTCAGCACCACTGCCTCGCTATATCGTGGACAAGCGTCCTGCTACCGCCGACGATATGGAGAACTTCCAGACTATCTATGCTAAGCACGAGGGGGCTGTTACGGCTCCTGCTTCAGGCTTGCACTTCAGTCGTGAGCTGATGAAGCGCTTGGAGATTCGTGGCGTCAACTTCTCATACATCACTGTGCACTGTGGACTGGGATGCTTTGACCCCATTGAGGTGGAAGACCTGACCAAGCATAAGATGAGCTCTGAGCAGATGATTGTATCACAAGAGGCCTGCGAAGTAGTGAATGAGGCTAAGGCTGGCGGACATCACGTCTGCGCTATCGGCATCAGCACCCTGCGCGCTACAGAAACAGCAGCTGGTACAGATGGTATGCTGAAGGAGTTTAGCGGATGGACCAATAAGTTTATCTTCCCTCCCTACGACTTTGGTATGGCAGACTCTATGGTAACCAACTTCTATCATCCTGAGTCAACCATGGTGATGGCTACTGCTGCCTTTGGTGGTTATGACCTCGTGATGAAAGCCTACGAAATGGCTGTGGAGAATGGCTATAAGTTTGGCTGCTATGGCGACGCCATGCTGATACTGGATGATTAATAAGCCTACCCCAACCCCTCCCCCTTATAGGAGGGGCTCTTAATATGATGCATGAAGTGTATTTAGGACTGGGGTCCAACTTGGGTGATAGGCATGCTCTGATGGAGAAAGCTATCACGGTGATTGGTGAACGCATCGGAAAGGTGGTTCGCCAATCGTCGTTTATTGAAACAGAACCATGGGGATTTGAGTCGGACAACAGATTTCTTAATGCCGTAGTCCTCGTAGCAACGGAGTTGACACCCCGTGAGGTATTGGTACAGACACAGCTGATAGAAAAAGATTTGGGGAAGACCAAGGAGCATGCCACAGAGCGCTCTCCACGTTACTCCCTCAGTACTTCACTCTCAACACTTGCCTCTCCACGCTATAAAGACCGACCTATTGACATCGACATCTTGCTATACGACGATGTGGTGATAGATGAACCCGACTTGAAGGTTCCGCATCCACACATGCATGAGCGCGACTTCGTGATGAAACCTCTGGAGGAGGTGAGAGGGAAAGGTGAGAAGGAGTAAGAAAATAAAATAATAAAGCCCCGCAATGTTGCAGGGCTTTATTATTTCTACGCAGAACCGTATTACTTACGCAGGCCGAGAGCCTTGATGAGTGAACGGTAGCGATTAACGTCCTTGTTGTAAAGGTACTTAAGGAGCTTACGACGACGACCTACGAGCTTGGTCAGTGAACGAGCGGTACCGAAGTCCTTCTTGTTCTTCTTCAAGTGCTCGGTGAGGTGCTGAATGCGATAAGTGAAGAGAGCTACCTGGCTCTCAACAGAACCTGTGTCCTGGGCGTCCTTGCCATACTGGCCGAAAATCTCGACCTTCTTAGCCTGATCTAAATACATTGTTTGTTTTTGATTAAAAAAATACTGTTGCCATAACATCCTTCTGATGCTCTACAGCCTTTAATCAGAGCTGTTTCACCTCTTCGAATGCATCGGATTTTCCGAATAGCGGCTGCAAAGGTACGAAGAAATGAGTAAAAAACCAAAAAAATATTTAAGTTTTTTCGAATGATAGTACTTCCGAATGAAATTCATAGGTACGAATATTTATGTAAAATACTCAATAATTCAGAAAAAAGTTGTACCTTTGCAGCCGAAAATATAAATATATATTATGCAGGATATCAGAAATATTGCGATTATCGCGCACGTTGACCACGGCAAAACAACGCTCGTGGACAAGATGATGCTGGCCGGTAACCTGTTCCGTGAGGGACAGAACCTGTCGAGCCAGGTGTTGGATGCTAACGACCTGGAGCGCGAACGAGGCATCACGATTCTTTCGAAAAATGTTAGTATCAATTGGAAAGGAACAAAAATTAATATCATCGATACTCCAGGACACTCTGACTTCGGTGGTGAGGTAGAGCGTGTCTTGAATATGGCCGATGGTTGTCTGCTGTTGGTAGATGCCTTCGAGGGACCTATGCCTCAGACACGTTTCGTATTGCAGAAGGCACTGCAGATAGGCCTGAAGCCCATCGTGGTTGTCAACAAGGTGGACAAGCCTAACTGTCGTCCTGAAGAGGTATACGAGATGGTGTTCGACCTGATGTTCTCGCTGAATGCTACTGAAGACCAGTTGGACTTCCCCGTAGTGTATGGTTCTGCAAAGAATGGATGGATGGGTGAGGACTATAACAAGCCTACCACCGACATCACCTATCTGCTGGATAAAATCGTGGAGGTAATCCCTGCACCAAAGCAGTTGGAGGGTACGCCTCAGATGCTGATTACCTCACTCGACTATAGCAGCTATACAGGACGTATCGCCGTAGGTCGTGTACATCGTGGCACACTGAAAGACGGTCAGCAGGTAACCATTGCCCATCGTGATGGTTCGATGGAGAAGACTAAGATTAAGGAGCTGCACGTGTTCGACGGTATGGGACACCAGCGTATCGACCAGGTAGAGTGTGGTGATATCTGTGCCGTTATCGGTTTGGAGAAATTTGAGATTGGCGACACTATCTGTGATATTGAGAATCCCGAGCCCCTGCCTCCTATTGCTATCGACGAGCCTACCATGTCGATGCTCTTCATGATTAACGATTCACCATTCTTTGGTAAGGAAGGTAAGTTTGTGACCTCTCGCCACATCAGCGACCGCTTGGAGAAAGAGCTGGAGAAGAACCTCGCACTGCGTGTAGAGCCTTTTGAAGACTGTACGGATAAGTGGATTGTTAGTGGTCGTGGCGTGCTGCACCTCTCAGTGCTTATCGAGACCATGCGTCGTGAGGGCTATGAGTTGCAGGTAGGTCAGCCACAGGTAATCTATAAGGAAATCAATGGTGTGAAGCACGAGCCTGTAGAGGAACTCACCATCAATGTACCCGAGGAGTTTGCCTCGAAGATGATTGATATGGTAACTCGTCGTAAGGGTGAGATGACCTCAATGGAGAGTCAGGGTGAGCGCACCAACATCGAGTTTGACATCCCCTCACGCGGTATTATCGGTCTGCGTACCAATGTGTTGACAGCTTCACAGGGTGAGGCTATCATGGCACACCGCTTCAAGGAGTATCAGCCATATAAGGGCGAAATCGAGCGCCGTGTGAATGGTTCGATGATTGCTCTGGAGACTGGTAACGCTTTTGCTTATGCTATCGATAAGCTGCAAGACCGTGGTAAGTTCTTCATCGATCCAGGTGAGGATGTGTACATGGGACAGGTTGTGGGTGAGCATGTTCACGACAACGACCTTGTGGTCAATGTATGTAAGGCTAAGCAGTTGACCAACGTGCGTGCATCAGGTACTGACGACAAGGCTCGCATCATTCCAAAGGTGGTGATGTCGCTGGAGGAATGTCTGGAGTATATCAAGGAAGACGAAATCGTGGAGGTTACTCCGAAGTCAATGCGTATGCGTAAGGCTATCCTTGATCACGACCAGCGTAAAAAGGCTGCGAAACAGTAAGAGTAATGATGCTTGCATCAATTACCGAACGCAAGCAGGCTCGAAACAATAAAAATATCCCTCGTCAGATGGCGAGGGATATTTTGTTTTTTTCTTTATGCGTATTTGTTTCCTTTATGCATCGGCGAAGACCCTGCCGTCTTCGAGTGTAATCTGGAGTTTGGTGTACTCGGAGTGGAAATCGTTTTGTAATCGGTCAAGATAGCGACTACTCTCCCACTTGCACATAGGCAGGTCGTGGAGCAGATAGTTGCCACAAGCCTCAGGACGGGTGGCAGGCACTTCCTCCTGTGTGAGAATCCATTTAAGACAATCGATAGTAAGGCGTCGCATGTCTTCAACAGTATAGTTGCCCGTCATGATGATATACATACCAGTGAGGCACCCCATAGGGCCCACATAGACTACATCCTCTTTCGCCTCAGAATTGCGGAACCATGTAGCCATCAAGTGCTCCAGACTATGCATGGATGAAGGAGCTACAGCAGGTTCCTGATTGGGCTCGGTGATGCGCAAATCGAATGTGGTAAAACCTTTGTCCTCGCGAGAAACATAGATACCCGGCTTCAAGTGGGTATGATCTATCGTAAAACTTTGAATTACTTCCATATTCTTTCGCTTTTTCTTATAGGCTTTCTACGAAGGTCTTGGTAACTTGGAATGAGTGTTCGGCAACGGTATCCCAAAAGTTGTGATACTGAGAAGCATCGGTGTCGCGCAGAGGGATGTCGCTGATGACACGGAACGAGATAAAAGGTACCTTGTTGATATAGCAGGTCTGTGCGATAGCAGCTGACTCCATATCGATAGCCTTGGCCTCGGGGAAGTGGCCTACAATCTCGCGGGCCTTCTCCTTAGAATCCACAAACCAGTCGCCAGTGACGATGAGACCAGGGTGAATCTTTACATCGTCCACCTTTAGTTCTGCGCTCTTGCGAAGCAGATAAGGGTCTGCTTGATAGCGAGCAGGGAGACCTTGTACCTGTCCATATACCGTAGTATCGTCGATAGCGGAGCCACAATAGACGTCGTGATAGCAAAGTTGTGCACTAACCACCACGTCCTGTATGTTGATATCATCGCCATTGCCACCTGCACAACCACTACTGATGATGCAGTCGGGGTGGAACTCGTTAATCATTCGCTGGGCTCCTAAGGCAGCATTCACTTTACCGATGCCACACTTCTCTACACGTACATTGCCATCATTGAAAAGAGCCTGCAATTGACGCAGTTCTTTATCCATGGCTACTATAATACCAATCTTCATATTGTTTTTCTTTATTTTTGTGTGCAAAGATAATAAAAAATTCGTATCTTTGCAGGCAAAATGAGAGAAATTATGAAAAATTGGAAGCAGTGGCTACCCGACGTGTTGGTAGTCTTGATGTTTGTGGGAATCTCTTTTGCTTACTTCTTTCCCGCCGATATAGAGGGTAGGGTGCTCTATCGCCATGACTCTTCGGCAGGACGCGGAGCAGGACAAGAGGCTTCGGAGTATCATCAGCGTACAGGAGAACGTACCCGTTGGACCAACTCTTTGTTTGGCGGTATGCCCACCTATCAGATGGCTCCCTCGTATAACAGTACCAACCTGTTGGCGAAGGTGGAGACTGTCTATCATCTTGGACTTCCAGAAAATGTATGGTATGTCTTTGCTTACCTGTTAGGTTTCTATATCCTATTGCGTGCCTTCGACTTCCGTCAGTATCTGGCAGCATTAGGATCTGTGATATGGGCATTCTCCAGCTATTTCTTTATCATCATTGCCGCAGGTCACATTTGGAAGGTGATGGCGTTGGCTTATCTGCCACCAATGATTGCCGGTGTGGTATTGGCTTATCGCGGTAAATACCTGTGGGGTATGCTTGTGACAGCTCTCTTTGCTGCACTAGAGGTGTTGGCTAACCATGTGCAGATGACCTACTACTATCTCTTCATCATTGCTGCCATGGTCATCGCCTTCTCTATCGATGCTCTACGCCGTAAGGAATATCAGCACTTGATGAAAGCATTGGCAGCCTGTCTGGCAGGTGCAGCTATCGGTGTTTGTCTCAATATCTCAAACCTCTACCATACATGGGAGTATGGCAAAGAGTCGATGCGCGGAAAGAGTGAACTGGTAAAGCAAAATAGTGCCAATCAGACGGATAGCGGTTTGGACCGCGACTATATCACTCAGTGGAGCTATGGCATTGATGAGACATGGACATTGTTGGTACCCAATGCCAAGGGTGGTGCTAGTGTACCCCTGTCACAGAGTAAGACAGCGATGAAGCATGCTGATGAGTATTATACAGGTATCTATCAGCAGTTAGGACAATATTGGGGCGATCAGCCTATGACAGCTGGCCCTGTATATGTTGGTGCCTTCGTCATCATGCTCTTTGTGTTGGGCTTAATCATCGTCAAAGGACCGATGAAGTGGGCTTTGCTGGGTGTTACCATCCTGTCGGTATTGCTATCATGGGGTAGAAACTTTATGCCGTTTACCGACTTCTTCCTAGATTATATACCGATGTATGCCAAGTTCCGCACGGTAGCGTCTATCTTGGTTATTGCCGAGTTTACGATTCCTCTGTTGGCTATGCTGGCACTGAAGCAGTGGATAGCTAATGGGCAGAAGCCAGAGACGAATAGTCAGAAACCATTCTATATTTCCTTGGGTATTACGGCAGGTATCTGTCTGCTTTTTGCATTGATGCCTACGTTATTCTTCTCTGATTTTATCAGTTATAACGAGATGCAGGCATTGCGCCAGTTGCCTGAAGACCAGTTGGCACCATTGGTAAAGAATCTGACTGAGATGCGCGTAGCAGTATTCACTGCCGATTGCTGGCGCTCGTTCTGGATAATCTTGATAGGTGCCGCATGTATGATGCTCTATCACTATAAGAAGTTGCGCGTGGAGTGGATGTGCGTACTTCTGACAGTGCTTTGTCTGGTGGATATGTGGCAGGTGAACAAGCGCTATCTGAACGACGAGATGTTTGTATCGAAGACGGTGCGCGAGGAGCCTATGCCTAAATCGGCTGCTGTTGACCATATTCTGCAAGACAAGTCGCTTGACTATCGTGTATTGAATCTGGCATCGTCAACATTTAACGAGAATGAGACCAGTTTCTACCTGAAGAGCATCGGTGGCTACCATGCTGCTAAACTGCGTCGATATCAGGAACTGATAGATGCCTATATTTCTCCTGAAATGAATGGGGTGTTTAAGGCTGTTAGCAATGCTGCAGGTGATATGACACAGGTGAATGGCGATAGTATCTATCCCGTGCTGAACATGCTGAATACAAAGTATTTTATCCTGCCTCTGCAGGGAGGACAGACTGTTCCTTTGACTAACCCCTATACCTATGGCAATGCATGGTTTGTTGACCACATTAACTATGTGGATAATGCCAATCAGGAAATTGAAATGCTGGGACACATGGCATTGCGCCATGAAGCCGTAGCAGACAAGAAGTTTGAAGAGCTGTTGGGACAGTCTGTAGTACAAGATACCTTGAGCCGTGTGACAATCACCGCCTACGAGCCCAACCAGTTGACCTACGAGGTGAACTCAGGTAAAGGTGGTGTCGTTGTATTCTCGGAGATATACTATCCTGGATGGACTGCTACTGTGGATGGTCAGGAACAACCATTGGGACGCGTTAACTATGTTTTGCGCGCTCTGCAGGTAAAGCCTGGCAAACATGAGGTGGTGCTCAGCTTCTTCCCGAAGAGTATAGACCGCACAGAGACCATTGCCTATATGGCTTATGTGCTATTGCTGCTCATTCTGATAGCATTGGGATGGACAGCTTATCGCAGATGGAATCATGGAGTTTCGGACGAAAATAGAAATAGATAAGCCTCATTTCCAAATAGAGCCTTGCGAAGAAATCCTCTTTGTAGGCTCTTGTTTTGCGGATGCAATAGGGCGTCGTTTTAGTGACGAGGGATTCCCTGCCACCATCAACCCCTATGGTGTAATGTATAACCCTGCCAGCATCCTGCATACTATAGAGCGTTGGATTCCTACTCAATTGGAGAAAGGTAAACTTCCACGCATCGTATTCCTGACTTTAGGAACTAATCATGTATATCGCCTCAAGAGCACGGGCGAGATTGTAGATAATTGTGAGAAACGTCCGCAGAAACTCTTTCAAGAGGAGGTACTCTCTGTAGATACCTGTGTAGACTATCTTCGTCAGGCTGTGGTGCTTTTGCAGAAGCATCGCCCTGACATTCAGGTTGTCTTTACGGTAAGCCCTATTCGTTATCGTAAATATGGCTATCATGAGAGTCAACTATCAAAGGCTACCCTGCTGTTGGCAGTAGATAAGCTGATGAGACTAGAATCTCTAGATACTCTAGACAATCTAGACAATTCTAGGCTATCTTATTTCCCTGCTTACGAGCTCATCCTCGATGAACTCCGCGACTATCGTTTCTATGCTTCAGATATGCTTCATCCGTCAGAACAGGCTGTCGGCTATATCTGGGAGCGTTTGGTCGATAGCTGCTTTAGTCCTGCCGCCTGTCAGTATCTCGAAGAGTGGCGACCTATCAAGCAGGCTTTGGCACACAAGCCCTTTAATCCCGAATCTAAGGAATACCAAGCGTTCCAGGCACACACACAGGAACTCTTGGCTGCATTCAGACAAAAATACTCAATAAGATGAATTACACAATAGAAAAAATTACTACGCTCCTTGGAGCACGCCGCATCGGAACTGCTGATGCGAACATTGGCTGGCTGCTTACAGACAGTCGTTCCCTTTGTTTCCCTGAAGAGACCTTGTTTTTTGCTTTAAAGACATCACGTAATGATGGACATCGCTATATTGCCGACCTCTATCGTCGAGGTGTTCGTAACTTTGTGGTAGAGACTCCGGTAACCACCTATAAGGATGCCAACTTCTTAGTTGTTCCTTCTCCATTGGAAGCCCTGCAGCGCTTGGCTGAACGTCATCGCGATGAGTTCAACTGTCCCATCGTGGGTATTACAGGTTCTAATGGTAAGACGATGGTCAAGGAATGGCTCAACCAATTGTTGTCGCCCTCGATGACGGTAACACGCTCGCCTAAGAGTTATAACTCACAGATCGGTGTACCCCTCTCTGTCTGGTTGCTGAACGAACAAACCGAGGTGGGCCTTTTTGAAGCTGGTATCAGTCAGCCTGATGAGATGGCTTCGCTTTCTGATATCATCCAGCCTACTATCGGTGTGCTGACCTCACTCGGTGCTGCCCACCAGGAGAACTTCCGTTCGATGGAGGAGAAGTGCATGGAGAAACTCCATTTGTTCCATGGTGCTAAGGTGATTGCCTATAACAGCGATGACGATATTGTAAGTCGTTGCATTCGTCGTATCGGCTATAAAGGAGAGAAGATTGGTTGGAGTCGAGAGAATATCTCTGCTCCTCTATATATAGAAAAGGTAACGAGTGATACTAAATCTACGACTGTCTCTTATATATATAAAGGTACACGAGCCAAGTATCAGTTACCCTTCTTCGATGAGGCTTCTTTGCAGTGCTCGTTTGCATGTACCGCTATTGCCCTGTATTTGGGCATTACTCCCGAGCAGTTAGCAGAGCGTATGGCTCAACTAGAACCAGTGGCCATGCGTCTGGAGGTGAAGGAGGGACAGCATGGATGTTTGTTGATTAACGACTCGTACAATAGTGATATCAACTCTTTGGATATCGCTCTCGATTTCATGCAGCGCCGTAGCCAGGGTAAGAGCACACTCATTCTAAGTGATATAGCTCAGAGTGGCAGAACGGATACTGACCTCTATCGTGAGGTTAACGACCTCTGTGTGAAGCGTGGCGTTAGTCATCTGATTGGTATTGGTGCCCGTCTGACTGCTCAGTCTGCTCTGTTCCAACTCCCTTCTTCTGAGTTCTTTGCTACCACCGATGAGTTTTTAGCCAGCGATGCCTTCCGCTCATTGCACGATGAGGTGGTACTGATTAAGGGTGCACGTGCTTTTGGCTTCGATAGAATTACCGAACAATTGGAGCAGAAGGTGCATGAGACTATTCTGGAGGTCAACCTAAATGCAGTGGTTGATAATCTGAATTACTACCGTTCGTTCTTGAAGCCCGAAACTAAATTGGTATGCATGGTGAAGGCTGATGCCTATGGCGCAGGTGCTGTAGAGGTGGCCAAGACCTTGCAAGACCATCGTGTGGACTATCTGGCTGTAGCTGTTGCCGATGAGGGTGTTACGCTGCGCCGTCATGGTATCACGCAGAATATTATGATTATGAATCCTGAAATGACGGCCTTCAAGACGATGTTTGACTACGACCTTGAGCCAGAGGTGTATTCGTTCCGTCTGATGGATGCGCTTATTCGTGCTGCCGAACAACAGGGTATTACGGGTTGGCCTGTGCATATTAAGTTGGATACAGGTATGCATCGCTTAGGTTTTGACCCGGAACACGACATAGAAGAGGTTATTCGTCGACTGAAAGGTCAACAAGCCATTATCCCTCGTTCGGTATTCTCCCACTTCGTAGGAAGCGATAGTGACGATTTTGACAACTTCTCGTCTATGCAGTTTGAGAAGTTTGACAAGGCCAGTCGCCAGTTGCAGGCAGCCTTTAATCATAAGATACTGCGCCACATGGATAATAGTGCGGCTATCGAGCACTTCCCCGAGCGTCAGATGGATATGTGCCGCTTAGGACTTGGTCTTTATGGCTATGATCCTCGTACATCTGGCTCTGCACCTCTGCATCCCGTATCTACTCTTAAAACTACCATACTGCAATTGCGCCATGTGCCGAAAGAAGATACAGTGGGTTATAGCCGCAAGGGCATATTGACGCGTGATAGTGTGATTGCTGCTATTCCTATTGGTTATGCAGACGGGTTGAATCGTCATCTGGGACGTGGCGCATGCTATTGCTTGGTCAATGGTCAGAAGGCTCCGTACGTTGGCAACATCTGTATGGATGTCGCTATGATTGACGTGACGGATATTCCTTGTAAAGAGGGAGATATGGTAGAAATCTTCGGTGATCATCTGCCAGCAACCGTATTGTCTGATGTACTCGAAACGATTCCTTACGAGGTGTTGACGAGTGTAAGCAGTCGCGTAAAAAAAGTATATTTCCAAGACTAATTTAATTCCTTATTGATAATAAAACTAAAAAATGAACGCTATTCAAACATCCAAGATGTCCAACTTTCGTTGGGTAATTTGTAGTCTACTATTCCTTGCTACAACCATTAACTACATGGATCGTCAGGTCTTGTCGTTGCTAAACACCAACTATATCTCGATAGATTTCCATTGGGACAACGATGACTATGGTACCATTACTGCCGTTTTCTCTCTCTTCTATGCAGCCATCTCACTTTTTGCAGGTAAGTTTATCGACTGGATGGGTACCAAGAAGGGATATATCTTTGCCATTATCCTTTGGAGCATCGGTGCCTGTATGCATGCAGCATGCGGTATTGCTACATGTTGGATAGACGGTGTAGATAGCATGGCCGTTTTGAAGACGATGGATAAGGCATCGCAGATGGGACTCTTTGGACTGACGGTTAGCGTCTGGTTGTTTATTGGTTGTCGAATGATATTGGCTATGGGCGAATCAGGCAACTTCCCCGCTGCCATCAAGGTTACAGCAGAATATTTCCCCAAGAAAGACCGCGCCTTTGCAACCTCTATCTTCAATGCTGGTGCTTCTATTGGTGCTTTGGTGGCACCCTTGAGTATTCCTGCACTAGCTGATGCCTTTGGATGGGAGATGGCATTCATTATTATCGGTGCTCTAGGTTTTATCTGGGCAGGATTGTGGTTGTTTGTCTATACAAAACCATCAAAGAGTAGATTCGTAAATGCCTCAGAATTGTTGTATATCGAGTCTGATGAAGATGCAACTCCCCAGCTTGCTGACGAAGAGTCTGAAGATGAAGGCGTGAAATTGTCGATTATTGATTGCTTTAAGTATCGACAGACATGGGCTTTCATTGTAGGTAAACTATTTACCGATGGCGTGTGGTGGTTCTTCCTGTTCTGGGCTCCTGACTATTTTAACTCTTTAGGTTATCCAGTAACTACGATGACTGGTAAGATGCTCATCTTTGTGCTCTATCTTATTGTCACGGTAGTGTCTATCTATGGTGGATATCTGCCCAAACTGTTTGTCGAGAAGCGCGGAATGAATCCCTATGCAGGTCGTATGCGTGCTATGCTGATATTCGCTTTCTTCCCCATCTTCGCCATGTTTGCACAGCCACTTTCAGGTATCTCTCCCTGGATTCCTGCCATTATCATTGGTATTGCTGGCGCAGGCCATCAGTCTTGGTCTGCAAACCTTTATTCTACCATTGGCGATATGTTCCCCAAATCAGCTGTTGCAACTATTACGGGTATCGGAACCATGTTTGGCGGATTATGCAGCTTTGCCATCAACAAAGGTTCTGGTGTCTTGTTCGATTATGCAGAAGCACAAGGTGATGCTTTCACGTTCTTTGGTGAGACAGGTAAGCCTGCAGGTTATATGATAGTATTCTGTTACTGTGCCGTGGCCTATCTTATCGGTTGGTGTATCATGAAGATTCTGGTCCCCAAATACAAGCCTGTTATCGTGGAGTAATCTCTTAGTGGCTCCATGATAGCTGCTATGATGGAGGAGTAATATCTATTGAGGGTACTCAAATGAGTACCCTCTTTTTGTTTTTAAGAAGAATAATTATTGTTTTTTAATAACGAAGCAATCGTTTTCCTACACGGAAACCATCGTTTTCTTGCGTAGAAACCATCGTTTTCCTGCTTGGAAACCTTTGTTTTCTTGCGTGGAAACCGCATTTGTAGATATATTCTGAGATTATGATTCCATGTTATATGGACTTTATTTTATGGTGAAATGAAATCGACGAAAATGTTAAAATTGAGTATCTTTAACATTTTCTAACACACAAAGTATCTTATAAGAACAAAAAATAACTAAATTTGTCGCCAATTCTAGTTGTTGTAAACAAATTATTAATGCGTAAAGGTAGATTAAAATACCTTCTAGTCGTGTTGCTGTCTGCTTTAGCAATGGTACTACAGGCACAAAATCAAGCCCAAGGGACTACTAACAAACCTAAGACGAGAAAGACATATGCTCCTGTCAATCAGATGGTCCCAGTCGAGACATCCGGTGTAGATACACTGTCGATGCTCGACCGCTTTGCCTTGCGCACTAATTTGGTTGACTGGGCAATGCTGATTCCGAACATCGGTGCAGAGTTTGATGTTAAAAATAAGAACTGGAACAGATGGACTGTAGGTTTTAATGTACGCTATAATTGGCAAACCAGTCATACATATAATCCCTCAATGGTTTACAACCTTTTCGAAGCACGTATAGAAGGTCGACAGTATTGGCGTGCACGTCAGATAGACAAGCGCCAGAATGCTCGTTATAAGGATCAGCCTCACAAGCATTTCTACGATAAGATATTCTCTATTCGTCGTTCAAAGGTAAAGCATAAGACCATTACATGGTATCGCGGTCTCTTTGCTTCTTATAATAAATATTCGATATTATTTGGTTCTGAAGGACATCAAGGTACAGCCTATATGGGAGGTGTTACTTATGGCTTTGTACGACCCATGTTTGCCTTTGAGAATGGAAACTCTATTGATTTGGAATTTGGCGTCAGCGGTGGCGTAATGTATTACAAAGACGATGTCTATAAGCATGATATAGAAAACGATTGCTATCCCGTTGTTGAGAGGAAACCGGGTGCCATATTGCCAATGGTTAATGAACTCCGCGTAGGGCTCGTCTATCGTTTGGGCCATGTCCCTGTATTGGCCAAGTATCGCTATCGTCGTGATGTCGACCTAGACTATAATAGTAAGAAGGATGATATTCGTGACAAACGTTATAGTCATCGTGATAGCGTGAAGAACTACGAGCATGATTATAATATGATTCTCCGTAAGTTCTGGCATGTATATGACTCTATTGCTCGTGTGGATAAGGCCAATCATCTACTTTCGATACAGCAGATGCAGCTTGCTGCTTCAGAGAAATCGGCAGAGAAGAGCAAGAAGGAGAAGAAAATAAAGAAGGCAAAGCCTTCTAAAAAGG
Source organism: Prevotellaceae bacterium MN60 (assembly GCA_900199555.1). Lineage (GTDB taxonomy): Bacteria > Bacteroidota > Bacteroidia > Bacteroidales > Bacteroidaceae > Prevotella. The sequence goes on along the minus strand of FZQZ01000003.1, from coordinate 173,087 downwards.
AATCAGCAGAGGCTGTAGAGCCTAAGAGAAAGGAGGGAGTGCATGAGGAATAAATGGATGCTACTTCCTGCTGTTGTGTGCATGTTGCTCGTTGATAGCTGTACGGATGCAGGCCTCTGTGAAGATGCTACACATGCTGTACATGAAGGCAATGTTCGTATGAACTATGTTTGGCCAGAAGGAACAACACCACCAGACTCCATGACAATCATGGCTGTACGTGTGGTAAATCATCGCAAATTCGGTATGATAGTATCTACCGAGAACCTGCGTGGACATTATTTCTATAATGCACCTGCTAATGTAACGGAGTGGGTGGATCCCGATGCGGTGGATCCTGAGCCAAAGCCAGAATCAGATCCAACGGTTATTGGTGTAGTGGTAGATCCCGAAAAGCCGAATAACGGTGGTGAGGGTTCGGAATCCAATCCTGATGAAGGGGGAGAGACTGAGCCAACTACTTCAGAAGAGATTGTTGTCGATCATTTTACGTTACCTGCCGGAACGTATAACTTCTTCACAATGGAAACTGATACGTCGAATGTGTATTATCGTAATGTCAATGAGTACTTAAATGCTGCAGGTACAGGATTACAGTATTCAGAGATTGGATTAGAATATAAGGTCTATGACCTAGATGATGAGAAACTGGATGTGCCAGGAAAGAACTATCAGGACTATAATCAGGGATTTAAGTATGTCCGTACAGAGTGTCCTGCCATCTATGTGGATCGTAAAGAACTGTTGGAGATAGGGCAGAATATTGATATGAATATTCAGTTCCAGCCTAGGATGCTGACACAGAATGTGGATATATACTTCAATATCAAGAAGGAGTTGGCAGATGGGACTCCTTTCGTGGTTGACTCGGTGATAGCTGAAATCTCAGGAATCCCAAGCAAAGTGGGTGTTTTTGATGGACACCTCTATTTGGCTAAGACACGAAAGATGCTGTTTCGCACGACACTGGAGAATACAAACGGAAATAAAATAGACGATACAACTACTAATGAGGATATACGTGTGCATGGCAATATCAATGTATTGAGCATCCTGCATAGTGAGAACCCTGCCAATGTGTCTGGCCCTGGTATCATGCAGATAGCGATATACAGCCATACTGAACAAGTGGATGAGGCTGGTGTGTTACGCAAAGGAAGTACTCGTCGTGTGCAGGGGCGTTTGAATCTGTATGATTCGTTGGTGAAAGCCGATTTGATAGCGTATAGCGATGACTATCAATACGCCACAAAACGTGTAGATCATGCTGTTCTCGATATAGAGACAACAGCAGTAGTTTCTGCCAAGGGTGTTCAAAGCGGATCCTCGCAAGGTGGCATCAATGATTGGACATTCTGTTCAGATGTCAGCACGGATGAGAATGGTGAGCCTCTAGAGTTGTGAGGTATCTGTTGAGAGAAATATATTAGGAAATGAGATATATAGGAAGATACATAATGGTGATGATGGCTGTAGCATGCTTGGTAGCTTGCTCCAGTGAATCGTATCCTGGTGTAGAATACGAGCCTGTAATGTCGGATGACTTGAAGAATACAGAGAGCAGCATGAACACCAATGGTAAGGTTCCTGTTAATGTATTGATAGGTGCCAATAGTTTTAGTATCTCACAGGCTACACGTGGTACAGGTCCGTTTACGATACCTGATGGTACCGACGACTATATCACGGAACATTATCAACAGGCATTCTTCCATATCTTCGCTTTCCGTGACCGTCGTGACGAGCAAGGTAACGATGCTGTTGTACCAGACTATACCAAGCGCTCTGGTGATGAGAATGATACTCATGGAGACTGCTTGATAGATGGTATATCCTCCATAGAAGGTATGGCTGCAAAGCTGGATCCTGATGGCGACCTCAAGTTGCACATGAAACGTGCTAATCTGAGAGTAGATAGTATACTCTATTACTATACGAGACATGCCGATAAGGGCTACAACTTCTTTGTATATCATCTTGATGACTTCAAACCTACTATCGAAAATACTCATCGTAGTACGGACAAAGTGTCTTATGATGTAGAGATTGATGGCGCTCGTGACTATATGGTTGGTTGTTCGCCAAGACTTACCCCACAGGTGTTGAATGAATATTATCCAGATGCAGCAGCAAAACTATCAGATATTGAGCGCAACTATATCCTGAATATAGGGAACTACAGCCGCTATGCTGCCGATCATGGTATTGATCCGATTGTAACAATCAAGCACTTGTTACCTCGCATTCGTTTTGTTTGCTATCCAGCTGATGCTTCGGCCAACAAGGTGCAGATAGAACGTATTACATTAAGTAGTCGTCATACCGGAAATCTCGTAGTGGCTAGTGCTGATACGAAGGAAATAGGTTTCTCTTCATTTGATGATGATAGAATTGATATTGCGTTAGGTGAGCGTAATCCTGATGGCGAGGCTTCTTCTCCTTTCGTACCTTTGGTGCCCAAGAACAACATTGTAAATTGGGAACCAGGCATGGATTCACAGGATTGGATGAAGAATGGTGGCACCGTTATTGGTGGAGATTTGTTGCTGGCTCCTGATACAGAATATAAGATGCATATAGTTTATACTCAGGAGTTGAGCGGTATTAATCCTGTGACAGGAGAGCGCAATTCTAATGAGATTAGTGCGATATATACTATTACCGCACCGAAAATAGATGAAAGTATGAATCCGCAGACTGGCGAATACCAGTTTATGGGTGGTTTGATATATAATGTCAATATAGGTGTGTATGGTTTACGACCATTAGAGATGAATGTCGGTCTCGATGGTTGGGAGGAAGGTGGTAACATCGATGTACAAGGTGACCCGCTGGAAGATGGTAGTGATTAATCTTTATTATATATAGATTGAAATTGAGAACAAAATTTATTTTACCTTATTTATTAACTTAATTTTAAAGCTTATGAACAAAAAGTTTTATCTAGCACTTGTCGCAACAGCAGCTCTGTTCGCAAGTTGTTCGTCTGATGACGTTATCGGTAATGCGCGTGAAAATGCGCTTGACGAGAATGCTCCTGCAAAGATTGAGATTGGAATTGCTCCAACAGTAGAAGTATCTCGTGGTACTGGTCGTGTGGGTGATACTAGCACTGGTGATCAGTGGGCTGGTCAGGAATTCAGCGTTTTGATGCTGGAAAAGGGTACCATGATGGGTGCTTATGAGGATCTAGCTCGTCAAACTTCTATTATCAAAGGTACCAAGATGACTGCTACAGGTACTGCAGTGGTTTCTTTGGACAACGACGCTATCTACTATCCTACTACGAGCGCCAATGGTGCTGCCGTTTATGACTTCTGGGGCTATCGCCTGGATAATAGTGAAGTATTAAATGCTGGTGAAGTTGACTTCCAAGGTTATGATAATGCAACTGCTGATATGATTAAGGTGCCATTCGTGATTGATGGTACACAGGATATCATGGTTGCAACAACTGCTCCTTCTGATGCAGCTTATGCAGCAGCTAATCCTAACAATATCTATTCTGCTAAGTCTGCACGCAATGGTGTGAAGCCAAACCTGAGCTTTAAGCACTTGTTGAGCAGCTTGACATTTAAGGTTAAGGCAAAGTCAAGAGATATCACTACTGCTGCAACAAACCCAACTACCGATGCAAACTGGCAGCCTGGTTATCAGATTACCAATATCACCCTGAAGTCTAAGGCTACAGGTGAGTTGGTAGTAGCATATACTGGCGATGTAGAGCCTGACCGTATTGTATGGGATGCTGCTCAAGATTGGGCTGACCCCTCAACCCTGACAACCTTCCAGTTGCAGCGTCGCAAGAAGGAAGTGAACGATAAAGCAAAGATTACGATGGTAATTGTTAGCTCAAATGCATCCGTAGATATAAATTATCCAACTGGTTATGTAGATATGGCTGGAAGAACCTCTTATCCTATCGGTACGGGAGATTTGCTGACGATGGATGTTTATGATAGCAATGATTTGTCTACAGAGACAGGTCTTCCTACAGGACGCAAGACTACACTTCAGGCTATGTTAGATGCAACATCAGATCCATCTGTTGTGGGTTATATCCTTACGTATAAAGCAGAAGATCGTGTTTCTTATGAGTCTACTGCAAAGAACTATGAGTGTGACTACAAGGCTACATCTCTGGGTGTAACAAGTGACCTGGTTCCATTCGTAGATAATGCTGATGTTGACCCCGTTGTTCTTGGTTGGACTGGTTATTCTGCTGGTGCTGCTGCACATACAGATGCTGTTGAACAGCCGGCAATGGATGCAACTGCATATGGCGCACTTGACCCTGCTCTTCAGGGTGGAGATGTAGATGCTGCAGATTTGGCTGCTGCTACCATTCAGGCAAACGATGGTAAGTACTTCCACAATACAGATGATGGCAAGTATTATCAGATTGTTTACACTGCCGAAGTTGCTGCTGCAGCTGGTACTGCTGAAGTAGCTACCGTAGGTGAACCTATGCTGGCTGCTCCATCTGACGATGCTGCTAATAGTGGCTATCAGGTATTTGTTACTTATAAGTATTGGAAGAAACAGAGTGCATCTCAGGCTGTTCAGGTAACAAAGACTACCGAGGCTATCACTGTTAACAATTATACAATGATTGGTGGCGCAAGATCGCTCGGCGCATTCCAGGCTGGTAAGAACTACAACGTAACCATTACCCTCTACTCTGATGGTGAGGTACTGAATGGTGAAGCTACTTCTGAGCCTTGGGAAGATGGTGGTGATCTTGACGCAGGTGATGAGTAATTCAATTATTCTGATTGTATAGGACAGCAGTACCCCGATAGGGGGCTGCTGCCCCTTCACGAATCAAGCGAAGTATTACTTAAACTTTGAATTCATGAAGAAAAAATATTATGTATATGGCATGATGATGCTTCTGCTGGCAGGTTGTTCTAGTAACGACGACTTGTTAGTGGAAAAACCAGTAGTGCCAGATGTTGAAGAAGAGAATGTCACTCGTGAAGAATTGATGGGTGATATTCCTATAGAGTTCGCTGGTATCACTGGCAGTGCTTCTGTAGAACTCACTAGAGGTTCTTCTAATGTTAATGGTGCATTCCGCTCGGGAACGATGGGCATCTTTTGTATTGGTACCAAAAAAATCAATGAAGCAGATGCTCAAGAACCCAAATTGAGTGGATATAGTAGTACATTATGGCAAATTCTGAATCTATGGCAGAACAACGTAAGTGCCCATATTGAACCACTTAGTAGTGGAAACAACGTAGGGTATATCGCATGGGATAATCCAGACGAAAAGCACTACTATCCCAAGAAGGATTGGTATGCATATAAGTTTGCTGCCTATCACCCTAGAACAGAATATACTGTAAGAACAGAAACAGCAGTTTTGGCATTCATTCCAATTGATGGTAATGATGATGTCTTTACTGCTATTGCTGATGATCCTCATGTTAGTATCGATCCTGAAACTGACGCGAAGGCATATAGTCAACAGTATTTCGAAGCTGTGGGTGTTGATAATATCACTCCTGACCACAAACCATATTATAACTTCAAACATCTGACTAGCAGATTGAAGTTTAAGGTGAAGCTAAAGGAAGATTGCGAACGTGAGATGCACGTAGACAGTATTTGTTTTTCAGACTTTCCCAATATTATGAAGGTGTCGTTAGCCAAGTATGATAATGGAACTCTTGTCAATAATTGGAATAACTATAATTTCGTCTTAAATATGGACGATTATTTGCCTCCTAAATTGAAGAATGATCTACCCAAGAAAACAGTTACTGTAAACGGACAACCTGAGGAGAAAGTAGTGGTCAATGGGCACTTCTGGCTACGTGATGTTGATGACTCAAGCATTGGCGCGAAAGTAAATGGACATTATAAGTATGTTCTTAACACTAGCGATTACATAGATGTTGGTGATTGCATCATGATACCGCCGGTATACAAGAGCCATTCTAAGTCCACTCTCAAATTGAAGGTATTCCTGCGGGATAATTACGGGAATCTATATACGACACTGCAGCCCATCGAGGTAGCAGCTCCAGATCCTGACCCTATGGATTCTGAAGATAAGGGTGGATGGAAGAGTGGTAAATCCTATACGGTTAGAATCTCTATTGGTGGTAACATCTTCTTTATGGATCAGACTCGCGGACAGATGACTGCTCAGCTGGATGATTATGTTGAAGAAGATACAATAGATGTAACCGATTAGTCTATGGAACCGTTTTTCATAACAATGACGGGGCTGAAAGCCCTTCGGCCTCGCCATTGTTATTAAAAAGAAGAAATAATAGACAATCTTTTTGTTCTTTATCTATTTATTCGTATATTTGCAAATAGTTAATATTTACCAATGATGAGAAGCCCGTTGTTTGCAATAATGTTGCTATTCATCTTCAGTATGGAGACAAAGGCACAGCTGGTGGTAGTGAATACCGAAGTTACCAGCGATATGCTGATGGCTCCCAGTCTGGGCTTGGAGATAGTGACAGGCAATCGCAGCTCTATTGGTATTAATGCATTATACAGTAAGGGACTTTTAGGGAAAGACTTTAAGATTTCAGCCATCCAACCAGAATACCGTTATTGGTTCTCTGGACGTCCTATCAATAAATGGTTTGTAGGTGCTGGAGGCATTGCAGCATTGTTTGATGTGAAACGTAAGGGTAAAGTATATGATGGCTATGGATTTGGCATAGGTGTAACTTATGGATATGTGTGGAATCTGACAGAGCGTCTAAGCATAGACTTTCATAGTGGCTTTGGAGTATTCTTCTATACTCGTAAGGAGTATTTTGCAACAGATAATTATGATATAGACTATTCTCTCGATGGGGTACAACGTGCAAACGCTACTGGCTATTATTTGTTGCCTACACGTGTTGGCATATCGGTGTCGTACATTCTGAGATAATCATACCTTTAAAAACAAAGAACGGATATGAGAAAACTACTCGCAATACTGCTACTTCTATTACCCCTGACGTTGATGGCTCAAGAGGAAGAATCTGAGACTATGCAGGTCAGAGGTAATATCAAGTTCGTTAACGATGCTGGTGAGCGAGTGGATGGTCCTGATGTCTTGTGGTATGGCGTCTTGGATAAAAAGATAGCTCGTGAGGCTTATCGTAAGTTGCAACTTGCCAAGGTGAAAGATGATGCTGAACGCGAAGTGGAGATGACGAATATTCGTAATGAATATAGTATTGATGCTCGTGCTAAGCGTGGAGTATTCAAAAAGAATGCAATGGCGTCTATGGCTCTTATCTTTGTTGACGAGGAGGATGGTGAGGTCCTGATGGTGGATATCGAAAAGGGTAAGACACAGTATAAAGACATCGTCATGAAACTGAAACAGACAAAGACGGTGGTGGCTTTGGGTGATCTGCGACAGTTAGACATCAATGTGGTAAGTACGGATGATGCTGATGACGGTAATGAACGATTTAATATCCACATAGAACTAGCTCCTGGTACGGCTCGTACTGATTCTCGATTAATCATTCAGACATTTGCGGTCGATTGCCAGACGGAAGATACACTAGGGTATCTGGCTTCGTTGGTTTTCGAAGGCGAGACATATCATCACATGCAAAATAAGCGCATGGCTTTTGACTATGATAAGAACGATAAACTGGCTGGATATTATCGCCGAAATGCTGTCCTGAGAGAAGACCTGCGTTTCGTGTTGGATACAACGCTTGTGTGGCCTAAACCGTCAACGATGAAAGATCGTTCGTTCCGTGGTCCATGTACTTATGTTTTTGAAGATTTTCATCATCCTTATTTTCGAAAGGATCTAGAGGGTACTTGTCTGAAACGTCGTCCGTTTAAGATGTTGGACTTTACGGCCGCTTTGCACGATATTGAACTAACACAAGAGTTCTATGAGAAGGCGGAGTCACAATTCCAAAAGAAAAATACAAAGATTGACCTGCGCTTTGAGGTTGGTACTAGCAAACTTATTCAAGACTCACTGAATGCTGTTGTACAGAATAAGTTTGTAAGGGAAATTGCGTCGTATGGTAACTCGTTAGTAGAACTGACGATTGTGGGTGGCGCATCCCCTGATGGCTCTATGAAAGTGAATGAGGAGTTAGCGCGCCAACGTGCTAATGTGGCAAGAAATATGTTGGGCCGCGTGGCTGTCACACCACGCATTACGACTGAAGTACATACATGGAATGATGTGGCTAAGGCACTGCGTAATATCGATAAGGTGTTGCAAGCAGAGAAAATTGAAGAAATCATCGAATCTACTGCAGATGATCAAGCTCGCTATAGTCAGATTAAGCAGTTGAACTTTTACGAATTTGATATAGTACCTATACTGAACAATCAACGTGCTATGACGTGTAGATACATGTATCAGAATAATCGTCCGATGGAACCAGAGGAATGTGTTCAAGCCTTCCGTACATTTAAGAAAGACTATTGGGAAGGAACGAAGCATTTCTCTACGGGCGACTTCTATAATCTATATGACTTATTAGAGGATAGTTTGGAGATAGATACTCTGACTACAATTGCCTATCGCGAGATTGTGAGTATGCCAGACTATGAAAAAGAAAACGTGCTATCGCCGTATGTTTGTAATCTGATGGCTATACAGCAGATGAAGCGTGGTACCCCGAATGTGGAAATCCTTAAACCATTTATCGATTTCAAACGTAGAGGAAAAGTCGGTGCAGGCTATGGTATCAATGTAGACCAATATGTGGCTGGACGTGGTAACATTAAGTTTAATCGCCAGCAGATTGTTGCTAATCAGGCAGCATGTTACTATATGGAACAGAAAGTCGATACGGCTTTGTTCCTAATAGAGTGGTTGAAAGACTGTAAGGTTGAGGATGAGGGTACAGAACAATTGGAGAACCTCATCAACTTAAAGAAGTTACACTTCAAAGCAAGGCGTACGGCCAAGGAGGAGGCAGACTATCAGCGTGCTAAAGGTGCTGTGTTGGCGATGAGTGACGAGAATAAGGCCATTCTATATACAGAGATAGAAGAGTGGGGACAGCGCGACCAGGCCATGCAGTGGATTAACAAAATGGATGATAATAATCCACGCAAATGGTATTTGAAAGGCATTCTATCAGCACAGCATTTGTATAACAACAAGAGCGAAGAACCCTTACCATCGTACGGAAGTGATGATGGCGAAGGCGAAAATGATAGTCAGTTCTATCGTTGGACTTCGGAGAAGTTGTCGCAATATCAGGCTGACCAGTGGGATGATCCTGTAAAGGCAAAAGCCCTGGAGGAGTATAATGCAAAACTCTTGCAGTATAAAAAGGAACATAACAACGAGGAACCTCCATTGGCACCTGAAACAACAGTGTCAAAAGAGAAGAAGAACTCAACAATTGTTGATGCTGATAAACTCAAGGGTATTCCGCAGTATTTAGGTTATTTCCAACATTGTTTCGACCTGGATCCAACGAAGACATACTTCCGTTATTATCATAACGAGAGTCATGTCAATGAGGATTTGCGTAAGACTTATAAATATAAGTTGAAGAATCGACCACTTTATCGTGAGATGTTCAACCTGTTGAAGAGACGTGACGCGGAGAAAGGTGATGCTGGTAATTCAGAAAAGCCTGATGCCTCCAATGAGGATGCCGACGAAGAAGGAAAGGAGGAGACTGCGGCATGAGACGATTAACGGTTCTTCTTCTACTGACTATGCTGGTCATTGCTAATGGTATGGCAATGTCTGTGGTGATGCCTTCGCTGGCTATTCCTGCAGACACGACTCGTTATGGCGAGGATACTGAGGAAGATGAGAATGGTACGGCTAATCAGGGAAATACGCATGTGGCTCGTGACCTCGTTGTTGATGGTTATAATGCTATTAATGATGTAATGGAGGGTCGTTACGTTCCTGTTGGAGAAACATTCCGTAATACACCAAAATGGTTGCGTAATCTGTATATTCAAGGTGGTGTTGGTTTGGAGCAGATTAATCCGCCAACAGACGATTATAAGATATCCATGATGCGCTATGCACAGTTGGGCGTAGGAAAGAATCTTAATAAGTTACATTCTGTTCGTGCCATGTTCCATGGTGCTTGGGGAAATCAGCATTATAAGGAATTGACACTAACTAAAATCGGATTTAAGTTGGAACATTTATACGACCTGTCTTCGTATATGGCTGGTTATAATCCAACTCGTCTGATGAGTTTGTCTACTATACTGGGTGTTGGCGCTCAACACTCGAAGATGCAGTTAGGTGAGAGTGGAATGTCATTTGAAGGACACTTCGGACTGCAATTCCGCTTCTTTACTGGTCCTAAAGCATATATGTCTATAGAGCCTTATGTTGGTGTCGGTGGTGATAAGATGGATGTTAGTGGCGAACGTAATTGGCGTAAGTCCGACATCTTCTATGGAGCTAATGTCAACTTCGTGTACTATATCAATAACAATCTGTCACCAGAATCTAGACGTAGATTGTTAGACCAGCAGAACGCACGCAACAGGATGTCGGTTGACTCTTTAATGGAGAAATGGCAACAGCCATGGTTCGTGCAGTTGTCTTCAGGATTAGCCATGATGCAAGATCAGCCTAATTTGAGCATGAGTAAGACCATGGGCTCAGAGCTGATGTTGTCGGCAGGTAAGTGGCTGTCTCCTGTGGCAGGATTCAGAGGTAGCATCTATTCGCGAGCAAATGTATGGAAGAATGTGGCGCAGGATGTTGTGGAACATGATGTGAAGACTTATCAGGTCGACTTGCATAACGTAACCGTTGGCGCACGCTTTGAGGCCATGATCAACCCGTTAGGTTTTATGAAGAATTTCTATTGGGATGCTCCCTTTGGATGCTATCTGGTTGGTGGCGTAGAACTTGGATGGTTATTAAAGTCACAAAGCGAGGTGTTGAGTTGTAGCACGATAGGCTGGGGCGGTGGTATTAACTTGTGGTATCAGATGGCACCAGGAATGAAGGTGTTCATTGAACCACGTTTCATGCATAACGACTATAAGATTCCTTATACAAATGTTGAGTGGGTAAAACGCTATTCTGATAATTATCTCTCGCTAAATGTCGGAATGGCTGTGGAATTCCGCGATGATAAGCGATACTATGACCATAGTTATGAAGATGAATTCGTTAATGATCAACTTCGCAAGATAAAAGTCGGATTGGCGGGTGGTACACATCTCTTACAAACAGAACGTGGCTCAACGTCTAATAGTGGATTCGGCTACAATGGCTCTATATATGGTGAGTATTGTTTCGATAGACTGAAGAGTGTACGTGTGGGTGCGGAATTTGTCAATCTCCAGCGTTCAAACTTAACACCTTATATTGACTATAACCAGGAGGTGCCAGAGGCTGATTATGCACCAGTAGAGCGTAAGGGAATGATAAATCATAAGTACTCATTCTTCCTCTTCAATGCAAGTGGTATGATAGATCTTAATTATCTTACTATGCATTATCAGCCGCAAAAGTTCCGCCTTTATGCCTTTGCAGGACCTACCGTTGTTTATGTGATGAAATATACGCGTCAGCTGTCAGATACAGAACGACTGATGCTGAATCATAGGATAGAACCTGTAGATGCTGATAAAGTGGGTTTTGGTATCGGTGCGCATTTGGGATTAAAACTTGAGTACCGCTTAACCAATAGGTTTAGTGCCGTTTTCTTGCCGACTGTTTATATGTTGGGTACTACTAAGATGCCAGGTATTGAGTTCTCTAGAATGAAACTCATGGAGACCTTCAATCTTGGTGTACAATATAGTTTCTGATGAAAATAATGATATAGATGATATGAAGATGACTGGTCGAATCAAAGATATAGTATGTTGGGTGCTGTTCATGTTTGTAGCGATGCCGGCTCATGCTCAAAGCGATGAGCGTGCTTTGGCTGCTGCTGTCGATACGATAGTTCGTGTATATACCCAGACTAATATTGTAGATCGTATTGTTGAGGATGCTTATGAGAAACATAAGACGGCATACCTCGCCACGCGCATTGCAAAGTCATACTATAACTATAATGAGGAAGCTGATAAGTACAAAGATCAGTTCCATAAGATACGTCAGTTCCATAGAAATGATACTGCGATGGCTTTCAAGTATATCAATCGTGCAATAGCGATTGATCCTAAATACGGAGAAGCTTATGTTACTGCGTGCGATATCTTGGATTATGCAGATAATACAGAAGAAGGCATGAAATGGCTGCAGCGGGGTGAGAAACTTAACCCTAACGATTCGTCTTTATGTTTGGCAAGTGCAACGATACTGGCACGTACCGACTTGGATGCGGCTGTTGCTAAACTGGAAGATTTTCAGAAAATCAATCCCAGTTTCCCTGTCAATCTTTATATCGCTCGTATCTATGATAAGATTGACGTGAAAGGTAATGCATATCGCGCTCAAGTGGCAGAATACTACAGTAAGATAGATAAGTCACGTATGACGCAGGGAGATATTGAAACGTATGTGATGAGTCTTTTCTACTCCGGACAAAATGAGGAATGTAATATACAGGCAGAAGATGGTCTGAAGTATTTTCCCAAAAGTTTGGCATTGAATAGATTCTATTTCCGTTCATTAATTCCTCTTAAGAAGTATGCTGAGGCGATGACTGCTTTTGATAATCTGAAGGCTGCTGAGAATTCTATTCTAGAGGTTCGCGATTCTATCAACTATGCAGCAGCATTGGCTGGTACCAAGAAGTATGATGCTGCCATGAAGCTGTATGATGAGATTCTTGCTAAACCTCATCTCTCAGAGAACGATAGAGATGCGACGAATATCTATGTCAATCAATGTATGCAGTCCAAAGTGAAAGGGTTTACAGATATGGGCGATTACCAACAGGCTGTTGATTTCTATTCTGACTTTTTGGAGAAACGCCGTGCTGAGGGTAAGGTGGATGATATGATGAACTATACTTTCGCCAATATCTATATAGACTGGGCTGCCGAGCAGAATGGACAGGAAAAGGTGGCTACGCTGATGAAAGCTGATCGAATATTGGAAAATGCGATTGTAAACATCAAAATGAAAAATAATGCTATCACATTCGCTGCAGTGCGCGTCTTTAGCATCTATTTCAAGATTGACCCCTCTGCAGAATCGGGTGTAGGCATTCCTGCCATCAATCAGTTTGAACAACTCCTGACTGCCGATGGTAATGTTCCGACGGGCTCTAATGCAACAAGATTGGTAACTGCATATAGATATATGATGGGATACTATGCCTATGCCAAGTCTGATTATAAAACAGCCATGGTATATGCTGACAAGATATTAGACCTGGATCCATTAAATGAAAGTGCCCTGAAATTCTCAGAAGCGATGTCTAAGGCTGGTCGACGTCGATAATTACAACGACTAGATAAATCCCTGTTTCTTGAGTGTCTCCAATAAGGTGATAGACATGGCTTCGTTGTCTTTCTTTGTATAGCGGATATCGGTGAATATCTGGGCAAGGGTTTCCTTGTGATTGATTTCGCAGAAATGGCGATTTTCTTCTAGGTTCTCCTTCTCATGATAATACTTGTCGATATCTTGTGACGTATAGTCGTGGTAGGTTTCCTCGTGAACAAAGCTCTCCATGGGTAGACGATCAGTGAGAGGAGGCTCTTCTGCAGGCCAACCTACTGTCAGTGTGGCAACGGGCATGACCAATTGTGGCAATTCCAGTGCGTCAATTATCTGTTGAGGCTGATATACCGTAGTGCCAAGGTAGCAATAGCCCAGTCCTTCTTCGTCCATCAGGTTGCAGAGTGTCTGGGTATAGAGCAGTGCGTCAATAGCCGCATTCTGGTAAGAGAGAAAGTTATTATAACCAGGTTGTGCCTTTCGCTCTTCACACCAGCGAGTGGTACGACGGAAGTCTGCACAGATGGTTAATACCACTGGCGCTTGCTTCACCATGGGCTGGTTGAAGTGAGCAGGAGCCAGTCGTTCTTTCATCTCTTCGCTGCGCGTAACGATAACAGAGTACAACTGTAGGTTGCCCATTGTTTGCGTCCTGCTAGCCTCTGTCATTAGTCTGTTGAGCAGTTCCGAACTAACTTCTTTGTCGCTATATTGACGAATGCTTCGCCTCGTTGATAAATTTTTCATGGGGTCAAAGGTACGAAAAATTACTGAAACAGACAACTTTTTGTTATTTTTAATAAAGGAAGTTGTCCCAAAGTGGAAACTTCTTTGTATCTTTGCAATCGATAAACGTTTATTAATTATTATGACAGAAACAAAAGTGACGCTGGTAGAGCGATTGGCTCGTCGTTTGGCGACCGCGAGTCAGCACACAGAAAAACCGTTGACAGAGCAGCAGACCAATCAGTTGCTGAGCAAAATGCTTGGCGCATTGACTGCTGAGGAACAACAGATAGTAACTACTGCTGGTGATATTGCGATGAAGGAAATCATGCAGAATCAGCGCCCAGAAGTTACAGAGATTCGTCCTAAGGAGCTGGAGTGCGATGTGGTTCGTTTCCAGAATAATAAAGATAAGTGGGTGGCTCTCGTGGGCTTGCTCAATGGTTATCCATACGAAATCTTTACCGGCCTTCAAGATGACGAAGAGGGTATTCTGTTGCCTAAGTCTGTTACTAAGGGAAAGATTATCAAACAAATCAATACGGATGGTTCTAAGCGCTACGACTTCCAGTTTGAGAATACCCGTGGTTATAAGATTACGGTAGAGGGCTTGTCTGAGAAGTTTAACCCAGAATATTGGAACTATGCTAAGCTCATCAGTGGTGTGCTGCGCTATCGCATGCCTATTGAGCACGTCATTAAGCTCGTTTCATCGCTGCAATTGCAGTCAGAAAGTATCAATACCTGGAAGAATGGTGTGGAGCGTGCTTTGAAGAAGTATCTGGGTGATGGTGAAGAAACAGAAAATGAAGATAACTCAGAGCTGCATCCGTCTGCATAATATGCGCTTCTATGCCTATCATGGCGTGTTAGAACAGGAGCGTCGCGTAGGTGGAGAGTATCTGGTGTCCTTGTGTGCAGAGGTGGATCTCGGCAAGCCTGTTGTAAGTGATTGCGTTGACGATACGCTAAACTATGCCGATGTCTATAGCGCTGTAGCTGAAGAGATGGCTCAGCCTTCCAATCTGTTGGAACATGTGGCAGGCAGGATAGGACAGCGCGTGTTGGATAGCTTTCCACAGGTCGAGGCACTTCAGGTCAGTGTGACGAAGTGTAATCCGCCGATGGGTGCCGATTGTCAAGGGGCAAGTGTTGAGATAAAGGTAAAAAGGTGAAATAGTAAATAAGAAAAATGTAGTTTGAGATGATGAGACAGAAAGTGACAAAATCAAGGTGGATGATAAAGGCATGGATGATGCTTTTACCTCTTTGCCTATTTGCTGTTTTACCTTTACAAGCTGCCAACAAGCGTTTTACGCTGGTTATCGATGCCGGTCATGGTGGCCATGATGCAGGTGCGGTAGGTACCATAACCAAGGAGAAGACGATTAACTTGAATGTCGCTCTGGCTTTCGGCCGTCTGGTAGAGCAGAACTGTCCCGATGTCAAGGTGGTATATACCCGTAAGACGGATGTCTTTATTCCTCTGCATACCCGTGCTGATATTGCCAACCGCAACAAGGCTGATTTGTTTATCTCCATCCATACCAATGCCCTTCCCAAGGGACGCATCTCACGTGGTTTGGAAACCTATACGCTGGGTATGCACCGTGCTGCCGACAACTTGGCGGTGGCTAAGCGAGAGAACGAAGTAATTCTCTACGAGAAAGACTATAAGCAGCGTTATCAAGGTTTTGATCCCAACTCCTCTGAAAGTTATATCATGTTCGAGTTTATGCAAGACCATAATATGGCACAGAGTGTTGAGTTGGCTAAGTTCGTACAGCGCCGTACTTGTGCTGCAGCTGGTCGTCCTGACAAGGGCGTTAAGCAAGCCGGTTTCTTGGTGCTGCGCGAAACGTCAATGCCTAGCTGTCTGATAGAGTTGGGCTTTATCTCTACACCTGACGAAGAGCGCTTCCTGGACTCTAGTACAGGTGTTAGTCAGTTGAGTCGTGGCATCTATCAAGCCTTCTTGGACTATAAGCGCAAATACGATACCCGTGCTGGTGTGCCTTATAAGCCCGAACCAGAGCAGGAGGTATCTATCCCATCGGTTATTCCTGAAACGGATAAGCAAGAGCTCAAGAAAGAGACTAAGAAAGATAAGAAGCGCAAAGCTAAGGAGGTAGAGGAACAAGCTACCCAGGCTCCAGCCCCCTCAGCACCAGAAGTTGATACTACCCAGGTGGCAGCTAAGCCAGTGCAGCCTGCTACTCCTTCTTTAGACGCTTCTGCTCCCATCTTCAAGGTGCAGATTCTGGCTAGCAGTTCAAAGCTGTCACCCTCATCGCCCCAGCTGAAAGGACAGGAGGGCGTCGATAGCTATGAAGAGGGCGGATTGTACAAGTTTACGATTGGTGCCTCTGCCGATTACAATGAGATTGCCCAGTTGCGCAAGTCTGTTCTGGACAAGTTCCCACAGGCCTTCATTATTGCCTTCAAAGACGGTAAGAAGATGGATGTGCGCCAGGCGATAGAGGAGTTCCGTAAAGCTAAAAAGGTAAAGTAGTAACAGAGTAAAATATAAATTTATAGATATGAAATTAACTAAAGAAATTAAAATAGCATTAGCATCGATTGTTGGTATCGTCGTGCTATTTGTTGGACTGCAGTTCCTGAAAGGATTGACGGGTTTCTCAAACGATAATACTATCTATGTGGCTTTCAGTGATGCCACAGGTCTGTCAGTATCCTCACCTGTATATGCCAATGGATATCGTGTGGGCGTGGTAAAGGCACTGGACTACGACTATGATCCTCATGGAAAGATTGTTGCCGAGGTCGGTCTGAACAAGGAGATGCGTGTGCCTCGTGGTTCACGAGCTGAGTTGGCAAGCGACCTCTTGGGAAATATCAAGATCAATCTTGTGTTGGGCGATGACCCCTTGAATATGATTGCTGCTGGTGATACGATTAGCGGTGGTATGGAGGTAGGCATCATGAGTAAGGTGAGTGATATGCTGCCTGTTATTCTCGATATCGCTCCCAAGTTGGATAGTATCATGACCAGCCTGAACATCCTGTTGGCTGATCCTGCTTTGCGCAATACACTCCACAATGTAGAAGGAATGACTAACAATCTGAATGCTACCAGTCAGGAACTGAAAACCCTGTCTGCCTCTCTGAATCGTGAGGTACCTGGTATGCTTCATAAGACCAATGGTGTGCTTGATAATACCCAGCAGCTGACGGCAAATCTCGCCGCTATTGATGTGGCAGATATGACGGCTAAAGTTAATAAGACCTTGGCAAATGTCGAGCAGGTTACGCAGAAACTTAATAGCAATGAAGGCTCTTTGGGACTGCTCATGCGCGACAAGTCGCTATATAATAACCTGAATGCGACAGCCGCCAGTGCCGACTCTCTGCTGACCGACCTGAAGGCTCATCCTAAGCGTTACGTCCACTTCTCCATCTTTGGCAAAAAGGACAAATAAGAAAACGCTAATTTTTAATTTGTCTAAATAGACGCGTCGGCAGATTATTTCTTCCTGCGATTTGCAGAAGTGCTTGATATAATATGTTTTCGAGCATATTAAGATAAACTACATGCACACCACTTGGTTGGTGTGCGTGTTTTTATAACTTATTGGAAAACAAATAAATGCGTATATACAAGTAGGTTTTTAGATAAAAAGTCTTAAAAATCTCCTAACGCCCGAAAAATTAAGCGTTTACAAATTTTGTCCTGAATAAGTATAAATCATACGGATTTGTTTGTTTGAAAAAAAATTGCGAACTTTGCAATCGAAAACAAAAACCGAAGACTACATTCGTCTTTTAATTTTTAATATAATAAATAAGTAAACGCCGCATGGTAAATAATCCAAAGGCGCTTTGGGACAACTGCCTTAACTTGATTAAGGACATCGTCACAGAGCAGCAATATAAGACATGGTTCGCGCCCATTGTTTTCGAGCATTATGACGAAGACAGCCGAACTCTCCTCATACAGGTGCCGAGTAGGTATGTGTATGAGTATTTGGAGCAATACTATGTGGCTTTGATGGATAAGGTACTCCAGCGTTGCTTTGGTACTAACGTACAGCTTAACTATCGTATCGTTGTTGACAAGAAAAATAAGATTACTGTCGACGAAGAGGGTAGTGAGCCTGTTAAGATTGATACCACTGGCGGTGTTACCACCACCAACAAGACTCCTTCTACGCTTGATAGTGCTGTACCCCAGGATTTGAATCCACAGTTGGATACGCATAAGACTTTCCAGAGCTATATCGAGGGCGACTCTAATAAGCTGCCTCGCACGGTAGGTCTCTCTATCGCTGAGCATCCGGGCAAGTCTACCTTCAATCCATTCTTTATTTATGGTCCTTCGGGATGTGGTAAGACCCACTTGATCAATGCTATTGGTGTTCGTTGTAAGGAGATGTATCCTCGCAAGCGCGTACTCTATGTATCTGCTCGCTTGTTCCAGGTACAGTTTACCGATGCCAGTCGCCAGAATACCGTCAACGACTTCATCAACTTCTATCAGACGATTGATGTGCTGATTGTCGATGATGTTCAGGAGTGGGCTACTGCCGAGAAGACGGTTGCTACCTTCTTCCACATCTTCGATCACCTGTTCCGTTTGGGCAAGCAGATTATCCTTGCCAGCGACCGTCCTCCTGTAGATCTCAAGTGGTTAGCCGACCGTATGCTCACCCGTTTCTCTTGTGGACTGATTGCTGAGTTGGAGAAGCCTAACGTGCAGTTGTGCGTAGATATCCTGAATTCTAAGTGCCGTCGTGACGGTTTGAAGATCCCTGCCGACGTTATCCGCTTCATTGCCGAGACTGCCAATGGTAGCGTGCGCGACTTGGAGGGTGTCATCAATTCACTGCTGGCTTATTCTGTTGTCTACAACTCTGATGTTAATATGCAGTTGGCTGAGCGCGTGGTGAAGCGTGCTGTGAAGATTGACAACAAGCCTCTTACTATTGACGATATCTTAGAGAAGGTTTGCAACCACTATAATGTCTCTCAGCAGAATGTATTCAGCAAGAGTCGCAAGCGCGATTTCGTGATGGTACGTCAGATTTCTATGTATCTCGCTCAGAAGTACACCAAGATGCCCGCTTCACGCATTGGTCAGCTCATTGGTGGTCGCGACCACTCTACTGTTATCCACAGTTGTTCTACTGTAGAGCAGCGCCTGAAGATTGACAAGGCCTTCTCTGCCGAAATCTCTAGTATTGAAAACTCCTTTAAGTTGAAGAAATAAAAAAACTTCCAGCCATTTGGTTGGAAGTTTTTTGTTATCTTACCTTCAGGCCTCTTATTTCAGCCTTTTTACTTCAGGCCTCGGACCTCTTATTTCAGCCTTCTTACTTCTTACAGGTTATCCTTCTCGATATCCTTGAAGTATTTGTAGGTAGCCACCTTCAGTTCGTCTGTTGCAGGTTCGTCAGCTACGATGATGCCGTGCTGGTGCATCTGCAGTGCTGAGATGGTCCATTCGTGCGTAACAGCCCCCTCGATGGCAGCCTTCAGTGCGCGAGCCTTGTGGTGACCATTCACCAGAATCATCACCTCCTTAGCGTCCATCACGGTACCTACACCTACGGTCAGCGCCAGCTTAGGCACCTTGTTCACGTCGTTGTCGAAGAAGCGTGAGTTAGCAATGATAGTGTCGGTAGTCAGTGTCTTTACGCGTGTACGACTGGTGAGCGATGAGTAAGGCTCGTTAAAGGCGATGTGTCCGTCAGGACCGATACCACCGATAAACAAGTCGATGCCGCCAGCCTCACGAATCATCTCTTCGTAGTGTGCACACTCCGCCTCCAGGTCTTTAGCATTGCCATTCAGAATATGAATATTCTCTTTCGGGCAGTCTATATGGTCAAACAGGTTGCGTGCCATAAACGAGTGGTAGCTCTCAGGATGCTCTTCGGGCAGTCCTACATACTCGTCCATGTTAAACGTCAGCACGTTCTTAAATGATACACGTCCCTCCTTGTTGGCTTTCACCAAGCAGGCATACATTCCTTCGGGCGATGAGCCGGTAGGCAGTCCCAGTACAAATGGTTTCTCTTTGGTTGGTTTGAATGCGTTGATGCGCTCAATAACGTGCTCTGCAGCCCATTGCGACATCTTTTGATAGTTAGGTTCAATAATTACTCTCATAAGTTTTTAGGTGTTAAATTTTACGATGTTGGGTGCAAAGGTAAGAAAAATTCTGAAAACATGTATGGAAATAGATATTTTTTCCTACCTTTGCAGCATATTTTATATCGATATGAAAGAATTTGTAATCTCTGAAGCCAAGGCTGAGACTGCCGTGTTAGTTGGACTTATCACGCAGGAGCAGGACGAGGCTAAAACTAAAGAATACCTTGACGAGCTGGAATTCCTCGCTGATACCGCTGGTGCAGTCACTGTGAAGCGCTTTACGCAGAAGGTGCAAGGCCCCAGTCAGGTAACCTATGTCGGCAAGGGTAAGCTCGAAGAAATCAGTCAATACATCAAGCAACAAGAGGATGCCTATTACGATTGGTTGGATGCAGGTTCTCCAGAACCCGAAGAGGGTCAGGATGCACCACAACCTATTGGTATGGTTATCTTCGATGATGAACTTAGTGCCAAGCAGATGCGCAATATCGAAGCCGAGCTGAAGGTGAAGATTCTAGACCGTACCTCGCTCATTCTCGACATCTTTGCCATGCGTGCCCAGACTGCTGAAGCTAAGACGCAGGTAGAGTTGGCACAATATCGCTATATGCTGCCTCGTCTGCAGCGCCTGTGGACTCACTTGGAGCGCCAGGGTGGTGGCTCTGGTTCTGGTGGCGGAAAGGGTAGTGTAGGTTTGCGTGGTCCTGGTGAAACCCAGTTGGAGATGGACCAGCGTATCATCCGTCAGCGTATCTCACTGTTAAAGGAGCGTTTGGTAGATATCGACAAGCAGAAGACTACCCAGCGTAAAAACCGTGGCCGCCTCATTCGTGTGGCTCTGGTGGGCTATACCAATGTAGGTAAGTCAACCATGATGAATCTTTTGGCCAAGAGTGATGTCTTTGCCGAGAATAAGCTCTTCGCCACGCTGGATACCACCGTGCGCAAGATGGTTATCGATAACCTTCCTTTCCTCTTGGCCGATACCGTTGGTTTCATCCGCAAGTTGCCCACCGACCTGGTTGACTCCTTCAAGTCTACCCTCGACGAGGTGCGCGAGGCAGATATTCTCGTACACGTGGTAGATATCTCCCATCCCGACTTTGAGGAGCAGATCAAGGTGGTAGAGAAAACCCTCGCTGACCTCGGTTGTGCCGATAAGCCCGCTATGCTGGTGTTCAACAAGATTGACGCTTACACCTGGGTAGAGAAAGATTCCGACGACCTGACGCCACTTACCAAGGAGAATCTCACCCTTGATGACCTGAAGAAGACGTGGATGGCGCGTACTGGCGAGAACCAGCACTATCTGGAGTGCCTGTTTATCTCTGCCAAGCAGAAAGAGAATATCGACACGCTGCGCGAAACACTCTACAAGCGTGTTCGCGAGTTGCACGTCCAGAAATATCCGTATAACGATTTCCTTTATACTGTAGAAGAATAACCTAACCACATATCATTCACTTATGAAAGATTACAGACAACTGAGAGATGAAGAGATTGCCTTGCTAGAGCAGAACAGCTGCTGGGCAGAAGACTGGAGTCGCGTTCTTGTAGCTGAGGATTTCTCTCCCTATGGCTTCCATCGTGTAGTATTCTATGGTGACATCCGTCTCGGCGTGTTCGAGAAGCAGGTAGAGGTTACCAAGGGCTTCACCAAGCATGCCGGCATCAATGATGCCACCCTGCGCAATGTCACCGTCGGCGACAACTGCCTGATCGAGAAGGTAGGCAACTTTATCAACAACTACACCATCGGCGACGACTGTTACATCAGCAACATCTCTACTATGGAGACTACCGATGGCGCTTCTTTTGGTGAAGGTCACCTCATTAGCGTGCTCAACGAGATGGGCGACGGCAATGTGGTACTCTTCCACGACCTCAACTCCCAGTTGGCAGCCTTCATGGTGAAGTATTTCAAGGATAAGCAGCTCAAGGATAGTCTCACCCGACTCATCAACGAGGAGATTCGTTTCACCCAGCCCGAGCGTGGTACCATCGGTAATGGTGTGAAGATTATCAACTCTAAGGAGATTACCAATACTGTGGTCAAGGACGACTGCGAAATCAATGGCGCTGCCCGTCTGAGCGATTGCACCATCCTTTCTTCCAAGGACGACTCGGTATATATCGGTACAGGTGTTATCTGTGAGAACAGCATCATCTCTAACGGTTGTTCTATCACCAATTCGGTAAAGATGCAAGACTGCTTTGTCGGTGAGGCCTGTCAGATCACCAATGGCTTCACTGCCGAGGCCAGTGTTTTCTTTGCCAATTCGTATATGGCTAATGGTGAGGCGTGTGCAGCCTTCTGTGGTCCATTCTCTGCCTCTCATCATAAGAGTTCTCTATTGATTGGTGGTGAGTTCTCTTTCTATAATGCAGGTTCCAATACCAACTTCTCTAACCACGCCTATAAGATGGGACCTCTCCACTATGGCACCCTGGAGCGTGGCTCTAAGACCGCCTCAGGTGCCTATGTGCTGATGCCAGCCAATATTGGTGCTTTTAGTGTCTGCTTCGGCAAGCTGATGAACCATCCCGATATGCGCTGCCTGCCTTTTGCCTATCTGTTGGCATACGGCGACACCATGTATATCGTGCCCGGTCGCAATATCACCACTGTGGGTCTCTATCGTGATATCAAGAAGTGGCCTAAGCGCGACAAGCGTGCAGCCTCTTCGCGTAAGAGTATCATCAACTTCGACTGGCTGTCGCCCTTCACTGTTGGCGAGATCGTCGAAGGTAAGAAGATTCTGGAAAATCTGCGTCAGGCAGGCGGTAAGAATGTCTCTTCTTACAATTTCCAAGAGTATATCATCAATGCCTCTTCACTCAGCAAGGGCATCAAATACTACGATATCGCCCTGCGCATCTATATGGGTGCCGTCTTAAAGCGCGCCGTCAAGGGAGGCTTCTTAGGCAAGCCCTCATCCACTGTTGGTTTAGGTCAGTGGAACGACCTCTCCGGTCTCTTGTTGCCTGCCAGCGAAGAGCAGCGCCTGTTAGACGATATCAAGAGTGGTGCCATCGAGAGTATTCGTGAGGTCACCAGTCGTTTTGAGGAAATCAATGAGCACTACCGCGAGTACCAGTGGGCATGGACCTATCAGCTGATACTCGACTACTATGGTATCGACGAGCTCTCTGATGCAGCCATCGAGCGCATCCGTGAAGACTATGTCACTGCCCGTCGTGCATGGATTGCCGAGATACGCAAGGATGCCGACAAGGAGTTTGCTATGGGTGATGTCGAGCAGGAGGTTTACGACGACTTTATCTCTAAGCTCGACCACGAGACTGATTATGAAGACTAAGCTAACAATTCAACTTTCTCAAGTTATGGAGTTAAGGGAGTTAACTCCTGAAAGTTGAGCAAATGCGAAACTTGAAATAATAATTAATTTAAGAAAAGATGAAAAAAAATCAAGGCTTTCTTTTTTTACTATTGGGCCTTCTCACCTGTATTCCTCTTGCACTCACGGCTCGTGACTACAAGACGGTAGAAGGTGACATTACCAAGACCCGCATCTACACATTGGATAACGGACTGAAGGTATATCTTTCTGTCAACAAAGAAAAACCACGCATTCAGACCTATATTGCCGTGCGTACCGGTTCAAAGAACGACCCTGCCGAAACCACAGGTCTGGCTCACTATCTGGAGCACCTCATGTTCAAGGGTACCAATCATTTCGGTGTTACCGATGCCGCTGCCGAGGCTCCTCTGCTTGCCGACATCGAGGCTCGCTATGAGGCCTATCGCCGTCTTACCGACCCACAGGCGCGCAAGGCTGCCTATCATGGCATCGACAGTGTATCGCAGGTGGCTGCCCGCTACTTCATTCCCAATGAGTACGACAAGTTGATGGCTGCCATCGGTGCTCAGGGCACCAATGCCTTCACCTCTAACGATGTCACCTGTTATGTAGAGGACATCCCCTCTAATGAGATTGACAACTGGGCTAAGATTCAGGCCGACCGTTTCCAGAATATGGTTATCCGTGGTTTCCATACCGAGCTGGAGGCTGTATATGAGGAGTATAACATCTACCTCACCGACGATGGTGACAAGATTTGGAGTGCACTGGGCAAGAAGCTCACACCTACACACCCCTATGGCACTCAGACCACCATTGGTACGCAGGAGCACCTGAAGAACCCCTCTATCACCAATATCAAGAACTACTTCAACAAGTGGTATGTACCCAACAATGTAGCTATCTGTATGGCTGGTGACTTCGATCCCGACCAGACCATTGCTATCATCGAGAAGTATTTCGGCGGTTGGAAGCCCTCCGTTACCGTTCCCGGCGCTTCTACAGCGGGTATCCCTGGTCTTGTTCCCCAGCCCGTATTCCCTGTCCAGCGCCCCTTGGTGGCTCCTACTGATACCACTGTTGTTGGTCAGCAGACCGAGCAGGTATGGGTAGGCTGGTTGGCACCAAAAGCTAGCGAACTGGCTTGCGACACCCTTGATGTGATTGGCGAGATGCTGAACAATGGTAAGGCTGGCCTTCTCGACCTCAACCTCAATCAGCAGATGCGTGTGCAGAGCGCTGGTGCAGGTATGCAGACCCAGCAAGACTACTCTACTTTCCTGTTGGTAGGTCAGCCCAAGCCCGGTCAGTCGCTCGAAGAGGTTCGCGCCCTGATGCTTGCCGAGCTCGACAATCTGAAGAAGGGTAACTTCTCCGACGATCTGTTGCCCAGCATTGTCAACAATATGAAGCTGAGCTATCAGCACTCCGTTGACAACAACCTCTGGCGCGTACGTCAGCAGATGAACTCCTTTATCAATGGCGACTCTTGGCAGCAGCACATGGGCAAGATGCAGCGTGTGGCTGGCATGACCAAGCAGCAGATTGTTGACTTTGCCAACCGCTTCTTTACCAGTGGTTATGCCACCGTCTTCAAGAAGCAGGGTGTTGACTCACTGCAGAAGAAGATTGATAAGCCTGCCATCACACCTATCCCCACCAACCGCGACCTCGTCAGTCAGTTTGTAAAGGATATCCAGCAGTCTAAGGTAGAACCTATCCAGCCCGTCTTCGTTGACTTCGACAAGGATATGACCAAGGGCACTGTTAAGAAGGGCTTACCCCTTCTCTATAAGCAGAATACCGACAACGACCTCTTCACCCTTGTCTTCCGTTATGACTTTGGTCATGAGGACGACAACCGCTATGATATGGCCAGCAACTATCTCGACTATGTTGGTACCGACAAGCTCACCCCTGCCGATATCCAGCAGAAGTTCTATAAGCTCGCCTGCAACTACAGCGTTAGTGTCAATGCCGACGCCCTGAACATCACCCTCAGCGGACTCAACGAGAATATGCCTGAGGCACTGAAGCTGATGGAGGATGTGCTCCACCATGCCAAGGCCGACAAGGAGTCATACGAGCAGTTTGTTGACCTCGTTCTCAAGGAGCGTGAAGACGCTAAGAGCGACCAGCGCACCTGCTTCGACTACCTCTACTACTATAGCGTTTATGGCCCTCACAATATGCGCCGTAACGATATGACTGCCCAGCAGCTTCGCGACACCGATCCTCAGCAGTTGCTCAGCCTCTTGGCCGGCCTCTCTGATATGCAGCACACCGTGCTCTACTATGGTCCTATGACCACCAAGCAGCTTTCTGCCGTTCTCGCTAAGCAGCACAAGACCGCTAAGCAGCTCAAGGCCGTGCCCGTAGGCAAGCCCTTCACTCCTCAGCAGACACCTACCAACGAGGTATGGATTGCCCCCTACGATGCTAAGAACATCTATATGCGTATGTTCCACAACACCAACCGCCCTGTCAACATCGACGAAGCAGCCACTATCACCGCCTACAACGAGTATTTCGGTGGCGGCATGAATGGTATTGTGTTCCAGGAGTTGCGCGAGGCCCGTGGTTTGGCGTATAATGCCTATGCCAGCTATGGTCGTGGTTCTAAGAAGGACGACAAGCAGACCTTCTTCACGCATATCATCACTCAGAACGATAAGATGATGGACTGCGTACGCCAGTTCCACCAGATTCTTGATACTATCCCACAGTCAGAGGCAGCCTTCCAGATTGCCAAGGATGCTGTGTTGAAGCAGATGGCCAGCCAGCGCATCACCAAGATGAATGTGCTCAACCTCTACCTCTCTATGCAGCGCCTCGGTCTCTCTTACGATCTCAACGAGCAGACCTATCGCAACCTGCAGAACGTAACGCTTCAGGACATCGTCCGTTTCGAACAGCAGCATGTAGCTCGCAAGCCTTACCGCTACGTCATCCTTGGTGATGAGAAAGAACTCGACATGCCGTCACTCGAAAAGATCGGTCCTATCCGCCGACTCACAATCGAAGAGGTCTTCGGATACTAAGACTCGACCACGAAGTTATATTTTACGACTACGACCACGAATTTAACGAATTGATCGAATTATTAGGCTGCGCTTAGTTTTTTATTCATATCGAATTTCACGAACTGCCGCTCCCAATATTCGTATAATCCGTTTAATTCGTGGTCGTAATATTATCTGCGCTCAAAATATTCGTGTAATTCGATAGAATTCAGAGTCAGTGCGCAGCCAATATTCGTATAATTCAATAAATTCGTGGTAGTAAAAATATTCTGTGGTCGTATAATATTATTGGCTGCGCACATCTTCGTGTAATTCGATAAAAATTAGAGTCAGTGCGCAGCCAATATTCGTATTATTCGAATAATTCGTGGTAGTAAAAATATTCTGTGGTCGTAAATATACTCCGTGGTCGTATATTTACTTTCTCGGAAACTTTGCGGGAGTAATACCAGTGATTTGTCGGAAGATGCGGTGGAAGCTGGATGTGCTTAGTCCGCAGTGTTTTGCCACCGCCTCCATCGACCAGTCGGGGTGCTCTACCATCTTGCGTTGAGCCTCCTCTATGCGCAACTTGTTAATCCAGTTGCTCAGCTTGCCATATTTCGTTTGCTGCAACCATGCCTTCAGCATATATCGCTGCACATCCATGTCGTTTGCCACGGTGGTCAGCGTCTGGTTGCCATTCAGATATCTTCCTGTTGCTGCCCATCTCTTTGCCGCCCTCTCTATGCGCTCGCGGTCTTCATCGCTGAGTGCTATCTCTGTGCCATCGTTCTCCATGCTCTGCTCAGCCTCTTCCACGCGCTGTGTGTCCTGGCTGATGCCGTAGCTATGAAAGCAGCTGGCACAATAATATATAATGGTAAAGAAGGCACTGGCAAATATCGTGAGCATCCATCCCTCTTGGAAGATGGCTATGGGTACAAACAAGGTAATAATAGCCAGCAGTGCTACGCTGCGTCCCATCCATCCCAACAGGTCATGGCGTTCGTGGTCAAAGTATTCCTCTACGGCACGCTGCATGCGCAGGTAACCCTTGAACAAGAACAATAAATAGTGTCCCTGCATCAGCAGAAAGACAAACGAGCCGAAGTATTCAGCCCTTCTCAGTGCCTCCGACTCCTTTTCAAAGGGGATATGGTCGCTTAGTGCGGTGCCCACCAGTACGCCGGCAGCTATCAGGTATAATACGACGCCAAAGCACCATATCCTCCAGTTCAGCTTACCTTTGCGCTGCACGTAGAGCAGTGCCAGGTTGATGCTGACGGTACAAGGGATAAAGAATAGCAGGTTCCAGAATACCGCCTGCGTCACGCCCATCTGTCTGTATCCACCTATATATTGTAGTAAGAACTGTGCCGATAGCAGTGCCAGTCCGCCAGCCATCAACCATCGTGCCTTACCATACACCTGATGTCTCATCACTCTCCTAGGTAGCTGAAATGCTAACGTCAACGCCAAGAGCGCAGTCGTTAGCATCCCACCAAATTGCATCTCAGTAGTTCCAATCATAGTGCAAAGGTACACAATTTCTCTTAAAATGTGGTTTTAAGAGAACTAATTTCTCTCAAAATGTGGTTTTAAGAGAACAAGTGGCAAAAAAATTGCCGTTAAAATCGTACTTTTTTGTACCTTCGCGCCCGATTTCATATATAAACCGCGAACCATACAATTGCGAGACTTAAATTATTAATATACATAAATCACAAAATTAAAAATGAAAAAAAGACATTCTTTTCTGGCGAGAGCAGCCATGATGCTACTACTCGCCATGTTCACGACTGTTAAGGCGTGGGCATGGGGTTTTATTCACGAATTTCAGGTGGACAATGACTATGCAGAAAACGAAGTGGGCCACTACTACGTGAAAATGGGATCGGGAGGCAGCTATAAGCTAGAACTCAATGATGCCAACGTTACTGCCTTCAAAGTGTATGATGACGGAGGTAAAGGTGGTATTGGTCTAAATACAGGTTACGCTAAAGATGGCAACTACAACAATAACAGCGGTGAAAGTAACCTCCTTTGTATCACCGCGCCATCGGGTTACAGGCTGAAACTCTCGGGAAGCATCATAACAGAAGCAAACTCTGACAAACTAACCGTCTACGACAATGACGAAGC
Source organism: Prevotellaceae bacterium MN60 (assembly GCA_900199555.1). Classification (GTDB taxonomy): domain Bacteria; phylum Bacteroidota; class Bacteroidia; order Bacteroidales; family Bacteroidaceae; genus Prevotella. The sequence goes on along the minus strand of FZQZ01000003.1, from coordinate 144,429 downwards.
TGAGGGCACGAAGTTAATCGACGGAATAAGTGGCACAGTGAACGATATTGACATAATTAGTAGCGGCCAGAGTTTGACACTCCAATTTACTACGGACCAATCCGTCAACTACGACGGTCTCGACCTCACCGTAAAACTCTACAAGGCGACCGACCTACAGTTCGCCACTATCACCGGTGTCAATTCATCCTATCCATTTAGTGGTTCGCCCATCGACATCACGCCCATCGTGAATGATGGCAATGGCAATCCGCTCACCCTCGGTACGGACTTCACCGCTACGCTGGGTAGTGACGATATTCCCTCGTTCCCATTCAGCGTTACTCCTGGTGACTATACCCTGACCATCACCGGCACGGGAACAGCGACCAGTGGCTACTTCGGTTCGCAGACTATTAGCTTCTTCGTTGAGTCTTGCCCCGAAGGTCTGCTCATCGATGAGGATATCGCCTACGGAACGGCAGGACACAACTACGTCAACATGCCTGAGACGGGTTCGAAAACTGTTACGTTCAGTGATGCCAACGTCAAAGCTTTCAAGGTCTATGATAATGGTGGCAAGGACGCTGAAGCCAAAACGAAGCAAGGTGGAGGTTTCCTTTTCGTCAATGCCCCTGAAGAGTATAATCTGCGGATTTCGGGAGACTATACATTAAGAAACGGTTCTTTTTTGCATGTCTTTGACGGCATCATTGTCCCCGGCGATGTAGATTGGGATAAAATACTGATACAAATTAATATAGATCAGCCTGTATCAGCCAATTTCCCAACAGTTACCAGTACTGGGAAAAATATAACGATATTCTATGGAACAGCAGATCACTATTGTAATTTCGACATGACGGTGAGTCTCGTGCCCGTTACCTACACCATCACCTACACCAACGCCGAAAATGGTACGGACGGTGTGACGAATAACAATCCCACAACGTACACCATCGAGAGCGATGCCATCACACTGAATAACCCAAGCAAGACGGGCTACACTTTCATGGGATGGACGTTTGAGGGACAGGACGAACCGACACTGACCGCAACTATCACTGCTGGTTCAATAGGCGACAAGACGTTTACGGCTCACTGGCAGAAGAACGTGCTGACCCTACTTGACGATGATAGCGAGGCTGTCGAGAAAAACGCTAGCGTCATCGGCAACCATGCCAATGATGGTAATGTATACGAGGTCACCCTCTCTGGTCGCACCCTCTATAAGGATGGCAACTGGAACACGCTGTGCTTGCCCTTCGATGTAACTATCGCCGATAGTCCTCTGAATGGTGACAACGTAATTGCAAAGGTGCTGAATGATGGCGAGTCAAGCCTTGATAGCGAGGGTAAGCTGACACTGAAGTTCACTGATGCTCCTGCTACCATCTCTGCAGGTACTCCATTCATCATAAAGTGGGATAATACAGGTGTCAACCTTGTTGAGCCCTTATTCACTGGCGTTACAGTGAGTGATAATGCAGCTGCCTCTGTAGCCTTCGGCGACAACAGTGCTAGCTTCGTAGGTACCTATTCTCCATTCGATATTACCAACGCGAACAAGGGTAACATCCTGTTGCTGACTGGTGGCGGCAAGTTGGGATACTCTAAGGTAGAGCGCACACTGGGCAGCTGCCGTGCATACTTCAATACCAATGGCGCTAATGCAGCTCGTGAGTTCGTAATAGACTTTGGCGAGGGAACGACGGGCATTGAAATCATTGACCATTCACCATTGACCATTGACCATTCAAATGGCGCGGTCTATGATTTGCAGGGTCGCAAAGTGGCTAATGGTCAATCGTCAATGGTCAATGGTCAATTGAAGAAGGGACTGTATATCGTAAATGGAAAGAAGTACATAAAATAAGAAAGTAATATGAAGAAGACATATATTTCTCCAGACATGGAGGTAGTAAAGATTGAGACCGCTCAGATGTTAGCAGCCAGTGCTCGCGAGCTGGACGGCGGTAGCGAAAGCGGTTTCTCTATCGACGACGACGGTCTCGAAGATACCGAGATTCTCCGATAAGGGGTAAAAAAAGGGAAGCGAAATGCTTCCCTTTTTTTTTACGTGAAGGGTGAGTGGTGAAAGGTGAGTGGAAGCCCCCACCTAACCTCCCCCCACTGGGGAGGAACCTTTCGGGGGAACGGGGGTGCGGAGGTACGGGTGTGCGAGAATACCTGAAGCGCAGAAACATTCCTCGTACCCTCGGCCTCGAAGAGGCTGACCCCCGCACCTCCGTACCCTCCGAAACATATCACCACTCACCAAAATAGAATCCCGTTGAAATGGGCGATTTTTGAATACTGCCACAAAAAAATTTCTCTCAAAACTACATTTTAAGAGAACAAGTGCAAAAAAATTGGTCGCTATTTCCGATATTTTTTGTAATTTCGCATCCGTTTTCAAAGCATAAACAACCATTCAGATGGCTGACAACAACTATGAGACAAAATTAATAGTACACATAAATCACAAAATTAAAAATGGAAAAAAGACATTCTTTTCTGGCGAGAGCAGCCATGATGCTACTGCTCGCCGTGTTCACGACTGTTAAGGCGTGGGCAACGAATGCTACCCCTCTGACAAGTACCGAGGGACTGAAATTGGTGCCTGGACTGAGTGCTACGGGTAGTAACAATTACCACTCTTGGGAGACCGAATATCGCAAACTCTTTGATGGGGAGGCTAGCACTTCTTGGCACTACTACAAAGGTTCTGGTACAATATGGGAGGAAAACGGCAATACTATATGGGGAACCTACGTAGAGTTTCAGAGTGCTTCAGCTTGTATCCCTGTGGGCTACAGACTGACGACATCTAATAGCGCAGCAGAGCATCCGGAGTGGAATCCTACTTCGTGGCGTCTGATGGCCAAGGCAAACTCTAGCGATGCCTGGACAACATTGGCAGAGGCATCAGAAGACCATACGCTAGAGGCTAAAAACTGTCAGCCATACAACTTTGCTATCGCTGGCAATACTACCGCCTACAAGTATTTCCGTTTCGAGATGACAGAGCCCGACAATTTAGAACTGGCAGAACTGAATCTCTGGGAAGCAATAGATCCTAATGAACCGAAGTATGCCATTAATCTGCCTACCAACTTGACACACGGAACAATAGATGCATTGGTGGATGGTACTTCGTGCACGGAAGCCTACCAAGGCGACCGCGTGAATATAAGAGTGACGTGGTCGGAGGGTTACGATTTGGCAAGGGATGAATTCAGCATTGAGGACGCTGATGGTAACGAGGTGAACCTCGACGAGCTATGGAGGGAGAGTGGGGATTATTACCGCACCTATGCCTTTGCGATGCCTGCAAACAATGTTACCGTCAATGCCAACATCGACGTAAAAAGATATCAGATAAATTCACCATGTTATGGTGATGATGGCAAGACATTCAGCATCAGCCCTAGAAAGGCTACTGCTAACGAAACGGTGACCTTGACCATCACGAAGCTGGAGGACGTGTTGATTGACAACATAGTGGCATGGTATAATCAAGACTCTGGTGGCGGAAAGGAAGCTCCTCTACACCGCATGAGAGGTGATGACTCTGCAAAGGATGATGGCAGGATGATACTGGAACTGACCAAGGTGGACGAGACACACTATACCTTCCTCATGCCTGCTGCCGAAGTTTACATCGCAACAGATCTCCACTATGAGGGCAAATATGGCGTTCGTGCCGCCAGTGGGATGGACGATGAGTCTTTTGTTGTTTCGATGGATAATATTTCTGCAGTAGCGGCAAATGCCGGTGACGAGCTATGGGTGAGTTTTAATACGGATGGTGTAGAGAACCTGACCATTGCGGGTGAAACTACCACCTTGACGGTTGGCAACGGCATCAATAGCATGGGTGCTGGTAACTATACCTTCACAATGCCTGCAGAGGCTGTTGAAATCAGCGCAGACCTCTTATATCCGGTTGGTTATGAAGAGTCAGTTTTTGATGGCGATTGCTGGGTAGAAGTTAGTGTAGATGGTGTCAATGTACCCAGATATGGCCATGTCGCTCCAGGAAAGACGGTCACACTGAAGCTGGTATCCAAAGATGCAGCTTATATATTCTCTTATCTATACATTTATGAAAATAAACATAATCAAAAACTGCCATACACTAAGACGGGCGATGATACCTATACCTTTGTGATGCCCGCATGTGGCGTGGATATACGTTATGGCTTTGGTAACCCCGTAAACATTGTCTTTGAGCCCAATGGTGGCACAGGCGAGATGGCCGATATGATTATCGGTCAAGGTGGCACCATCACCCTGCCTGCTTGTGGCTTTACTGCCCCCGAAGGCTGTGCTTTTGAGGGATGGTATGAAGAGGATAAACCTTACAAAGGGGTGATGCTGGAGGGCAGTAGTTACTATGCTGATTGGAACGACCATACGCTGAAGGCTATCTGGGCTCCTACTACGCAGATACTTACCGCTAAGCAGGTGGGTGACAAATACTGGACTACCTTCTATGGCGGTGGCGTGGGTTATGCTATCGACAACGACGCGTATGCTTGCGCCTATACAGCTACCCTCGATGAGGGCACGCTGACACTGCACAAGCTGGGCAAGGTGATACCTGCTGGTACGGCAGTGATTATCGTAAGCAGCGAGGCTACCGTCAACATGGCATTAAGCACTGACGAGGCAGAATATACCGTAGAGAACAGTCTGCGTGGCGTATCTCTGTCAACAGAACTTAGCGTTATCGGAAACGGCACCTTCTATGTGATGGGTAATGCAAATGGTCACTTCGGATTCCACGAGTATAAGGGTACGAACATGGCTGCTCACAAGGCCTTCTTGTTTGTAGAAGACGAGAGTAATAACTGGTCAAGTAATTGCATCGACCTCTCGTTTGACGAAGAGGACGAAATTACAAGCCTCCCCCAACCCCTCCCACTGGAGGGGAGCAGAAGCGCTCATTGGTACACCCTCGACGGCAGAAAGTTGCAGGGAGAACCTGCAACAACTGGAATCTATATTTATAATGGTAAAAAGATTGTGAAGTAATATGAAGAAGACATATATTTCTCCAGACATGGAGGTGGTAGAGATAGGCGTTCAACAGATGCTCTGCGGTAGCATCATGAGCCTGGACGATAACGACCTCAGCGTAATCGATACGATAGATCCCGACGATATCATTACCGACGAAAACGATATTTGGTAAGGATGTGTAGAAAAAAGGGAAGCGAAATGCTTCCCTTTTTTCGTATTTAAAATAATGGGTTGTTATTTTTGGCAATTTGCCCAATAATTTGTACTTTTGTAGCCATTATGACACAACTACCTGAGGCATTTACAACATACACGCGACAACTGATGGGCGAAGAACGCTTTGAACGCTATATGAAGGCGTTTGAAGAGGAGACGCCTGTGAGCATACGACTGAACCCTAAGAAAGCCTCCCCCGACCCCTCCCACTGGAGGGGGGACAACGAGGAGTGTGGAGTGACGAGCGTAGTGGGTGGGGAACAGGTGCCCTGGTGCGAGAATGGATATTATCTGCCTAAACGCCCTAACTTTACCATGGACCCACTGCTGCATGCCGGCTGTTACTATGTGCAGGAGGCTGCATCGATGTTTCTGGATCAGGTGTTGAGAAGCCTCCCCCTAACCCCCTCCCACTGGAGGGGGGACAAAGAAACGCAGAGTGAGGAGCGAGGAGCGAGGAGTGATGGAATGGCGCTCGATATGTGTGCGGCTCCGGGTGGCAAATCGACACTGCTGCGTAGTGTGCTGCCTGAGAACTGGGTGCTATACTCCAACGAGCCGATACGCAACAGGGCGAATATCCTGAAGGAGAACGTAACGAAATGGGGATACGACAACCATATCGTGACGAACCTGTATCCCAAAGACTACCGTAAATCGAAACAGCGCTTCGACTTGATACTATGCGACGTGCCTTGCTCGGGAGAGGGTATGTTTCGTAAGGACGAGGCTACCATCCGCGAATGGAGTCCACAACAGGTGGAGAAGTGCTGGAAACTGCAGCGCGAAATCGTGAGCGACGCATGGGCGTGCCTGAACGACGGCGGACTGCTGGTATATAGCACCTGCACGTTTAACACGAAAGAGAACGAGGAGAACGTGCGCTGGATGATGGAGGAGCTGGGCGCCGAAGTGCTGCCCGTAGAGACAAAGCCGGAATGGAACATCACAGGCTCTCTGCTTGACGGATTCAACGAACCCGTATATCGCTTTATCCCCGGAATAACAAGGGGTGAGGGACTGTTTATGTGTGTGGTGCGGAAAGCCCAGGGAAACGATTCTCGGGGGAACGGGGGTACGGAGGTGCGGGGGTACGAGAATACCTCTAGCCGAGAAAAGAAAGAGCGCAGAAACACATCTCGTACCTTCGGCCTCGAAGAGGCTGACCCCCGTACCCACGTACCTTCGAAAATAGTCAACCTTTCCTATCAGCAGGCTATCGCCTACCTGCGTGGCGAGGCATTGGTGCTACCCGAAGATACGCCGAGGGGCATTGTGGAGGTAGGATTTATGGGCTACCGACTCGGCGAGATGAAGAATATAGGCACGCGTGCCAATAATCTGTATCCTAAAGAATGGAGAATAAAAACGACTCATATACCCAACGAATATGAAGCAATACTTAGACATACTTGACCGTATCCTGAAAGAGGGTACACAGAAGGGCGACCGTACGGGTACTGGCACCATCAGCATCTTTGGTACACAGTCGCGCTACAACCTAGAGGATGGTTTCCCACTGTTGACCACGAAGAAGTTGCACCTGAAGAGCATCATCTACGAACTGTTGTGGTTCTTGAAGGGTGACACCAATGTGAAGTATCTGCAGGAGAATGGGGTGCGCATCTGGAACGAGTGGGCCGACGAGAACGGTGAGCTGGGACCAGTGTATGGACATCAGTGGCGCTCATGGCCCGACTATAACGGTGGCACCATCGACCAGATACAGTATGTGGTGGACCAGCTGAAGAATAATCCTAACTCGCGTCGTATGATTGTGTCGGCATGGAACGTGGCAGAGGTAAACAAGATGGCGCTGCCACCATGTCATACCATCTTCCAGTTCTACGTGGCTGACGGACGACTGTCGCTGCAGCTATACCAGCGCTCGGCAGACACCTTCCTGGGTGTGCCTTTTAACATCGCCTCGTATGCCCTGCTGTTGCAGATGATGGCACAGGTGACTGGACTGAAGGCTGGCGACTTTATCCATACCACGGGTGACACGCACCTCTACCTGAACCACATAGAGCAGGCAAAGTTGCAGCTGACGCGTGAGCCACGCCCTCTGCCACGCATGATCATCAATCCCGACGTGAAGAGCATCTTCGACTTTAAGTTCGAGGACTTCCAGTTGGAGGGCTACGACCCATGGCCACATATTAAGGCGGAGGTGAGCGTTTAGGACGTTGAACGTTGTGATCGGCGGTTTCCCCGCCGATTGTCGGAGGTACGGGGGTACGGAGGTACGAGAATAGATAAAGCCGAGAGAGGCCCCCTCCCGTCCTCCCCCCACTGGGGGAGGGGTTCTGCTGCGCTCTGAGTTCCTCCCCAGTGGGGGGAGGTTAGGTAGGGGCTTCTTACATTCCTCGTACCTTCGGCCTCGAAGAGGCTGACCCCCGCACCCCCTGTACCTTCGAAACATTTCTCCACTCACCACTCACGACTCACCAAAAACCAAAAAATAAAAGAATATGATCAACATGATTGCTGCCGTAGCCAAGAATAGGGCTATAGGCTTTGAGAATAAGCTGATATACTGGTTGCCCAACGACCTGAAGAGATTTAAGGCGCTGACAACGGGGCATACCATCGTGATGGGACTGAACACGTATAAGAGCTTGCCAAAGGGTGCACTGCCCAACCGCAGAAACTGCGTGCTGACACGCTCGGTGAAAGAGCTGCCAGGATGTGAGTGCTTCGCCTCGTGGGAGGAGTTTGCAAAGAGTTGTAAGGCGGATGAGGATGTGTATATCATCGGTGGCGCCAGCATCTATCAGCAGTTTATCGATAAGGCTGACCGCCTGTGTCTGACGGAGATTGACGACACACCAGCAGCAGCCGACACCTTCTTCCCCGACTATAGCGAGGGATGGCACGTGGTGAACAGGGAAGCGCACACGAAGGATGAGCGTCACGACTACGAATATGCCTTTGTAGATTATGAGCGGACTCGATAAGAGCCCGCTCAATTTTTACTACCACGAAATTAATTTTTTACTACCACGAATTAAACGAATTAATCGAATTTTAAGCTGCGCACAGTTCTTATTTTTATCGAATTTCACGAATAATACTGCGACTTCGAAATGTTTTTTATGACCACGAATTTAACGAATTAATCGAATTTTAAGCGGCGCCTAGTTCTTTATTTTTATCGAATTTCACGAACTGCGCCCCAATATTTGTATAATTCGTTAAATTCGTGGTCGTAATCTCTGCGGTTAAAATATTCGTTTAATTCGTTCAAATTGTTGTTGTTACATTATCCGCGGTTATATAATAATTCGAATAATTCGTTTAATTCGTGGTCGTAATGTTTGTGCCTTGTAGCGTGTAGTGTCTGCCGTTGGGGGTGACGATGGTGAGGCGTCCGTTAGAGAGTACCTTCCGTGTGGTGACGGGCTCGGTAGCGATGCCTACAGTGGTGATGGCTGAAGGAGCAGTGGGGTTATATTGGTATAACCACGGCAGATACTGGTTGTTGCCCAGGTTGGCCCAGTTGCACCAAGAGAACTGCTGGGCGCTGTTATAAATGTTGGCGTAATAATAGTAGTTGGTTGTGGTATTCAGAATCTTGAAGGTGCCGTCGGGCTGTGAGGTGATGCTGAACTTGCAGTCGGACGCGTCGGCATAGCTCTTGCTACCTACATTCGTATTCTTGTAGGTGCCCTGCTGGTAGAGGTAACGGCCGTAATAATCCTTGATATAGTAGTTGCCGTTGCCGTCTTCCTCAATATAATACGCCATCTTGTTGTCAGAAAGGGTGATGGCACCATCGTTGTCAGTCACTGTTACTGCTGGCTGATATTCGTAGTTCTTGTCGATGGCAACAGGCTGGGCTATCTGAAGTCCTGAGATGGGCGCAGCAATGAGATAAGAGGTGCCAGGGGTGAGCGTGGTGACCTTGGTATAGCTATAGCTGGGCGTAGGTTGCGCCTGCAGGTTGAGCGTTACGACATAAGGGTCGTGGTCTGAATAGGCAGTCTGCTTGCTACCTGTAGAGTGGGGGTTGGCCACATATTCGATATGCGCATCAACCACCTGTGCAGCCATCGTGGTGTTGGCAAAGACGTGGTCAATCAGATAACCCTCATCGTAATACCAGTGGCTGGTGGCATAGGGGTCGCGCTTGAGTATCTGCTCCTCGTAGCCGGCATGCTCCAGATTGTTGAGACAGAGCTCGCCCATGGTGGTGTTGAGGTCGCCCATAATCAAGATGTCGGGGTCGAGAACGGCCTGGTTTAAGCCCTTGAGCAGTGCGATAGAGTTGCCCTCACGCTGATTGATATCGTAGGAGGGGTCAGCACTGGTGCTCGCCTTGAAGTGGTTCATGCTCAGCGTAAAACACTCGCCAGTGGCCTTGCTCTTGAAGGTCTGCATACGCATCTGGGCGGGATAGATATTGTTGTAGCCATAAGCCGTAGAGAGGTTGTCACCAACAGGCTCGATGGTGGCGGTATTATAGATAAAGCCCGACTTGATAAGTCCATCGGCTGACTCACTCTTGTCGTAGCTCAGTCCGTCGGCTACAGGCAGGTACTCCTGTCCCGTCTTGATAGACATAGAACTAGCCAGCAGCTCTAACGACTCCTCGCAACACTCTACCTCGTTGAAGGCATAGATGTCGGCGCGATAGAAGCAGAGGGCATCGGTGATGGCGTTGAGCTTGGCGTTGCGCCCCTCCTCGGTGGTATAGTTACTCTTGGGAATGCTGTTCCCTGTGGTACGGCCTCTGTCCAGAGAATAGAAGAAGTTTTGTACGTTTTGGCCACACACCTTGATGATGTCGTCAGCATAAATAGCTTGGGTAGCCATTGCAACGAGCAATAGCAGCAGGGTAGTTCTAAGTTTCATAAGCAAAAGCTTTGGTTTTTAGTCTTTTGTTGGGCGTTAGTTCCTCCCCCTAAGAAAGTGTAGGGGGAGGTAGAGAGGGAATCGTCTTTATTCGTCCTCTTCGTCTTCAATCATCTGACCACTAACGGGCAGCTGACGGTCGAAGGCAGAGTGGAAAGAGATCAGTGTCTGTGAACTGCTCAGTCCCAGAGGCTGCAACTTGTCGTGAATGATGTTGAGCAGGTGGTGGTTGTTGTGAGCATAGATCTTGATGAACATATCGAAGTTACCAGTGGTATAGTGGCACTCCGTTACTTCAGGAATTCTTCTCAACTCTTCCATCACCTTGTCGAAGTCCTCAGGGTTCTTCAGGTTGAGCCCGATATAGGCGCACGTCTCGTAGCCAATCTTCTCGGGATCAATAATAAACTGAGAGCCACGCAGGATACCCATATTGGTCAGCTTCTGAATGCGCTGATGGATGGCTGCGCCACTCACGTTACATACGCGTGCCACTTCGAGGAAGGGTACGCGTGCATCCTCGCTAATCATGTGGAGGATGCGTTTGTCCAACTTGTCAAGTTTCTGAATTGCCATAGCGATATGTATTTATTTAGTCCTTTTACTTTTTTACTTTTTTCTCTTCTTTCGTTGCCGAATAGTTGATGTTCAAGGCACCGGCACGGCGGAGCTCTTGTTTGACATCATTGATAAGGCCCATCTCGGTGTCGCGGTCGGCACGGATGCTGACGGTGAGATGCTGGCGGTCTTCGTCCGTCATGCGGTCGCGCTCCTTAGCTACCTCCTTGCCTATCTCTGAGAGAGCGACATAGCGGTTGCCCATCTGTATGCGCGTCTCTTCAGACAACTGATGGCCTTGGGCATCTACGGGTTTACCGATGAAGATATATATCAGGCCCGCCTTGTTGACCTCCTTCTCCAGTTCTGTGCCCTGTGGTACCTGATAAGTTACCTTTGGATCGACATCGCGCATATGGGTGACAATCATAAAGAAGAACAGTACCGTAAAGATGAGGTCGGGCATTGACGCTAAGTTCAATCCCGGCACCCTACGCTCTCTCTGTCGCTTAAATCTACTCATCTTCTTACTCCTCTCTCCTGATTCCTTCCTTTATCTTCATCGGCTTGATGCCGAGCTTGTGGTAGGCAGCCACGATGCTATGCTGCATGTTGAAGTAGGCATTATAGCTGGTGTGGCGTCCTGTCTCCACAGCGATAGCATAGTTGTCGGTCTGTCTGGATGCCAAGAACGATTCCACCTGTTGGCGTAGCTCATCGGGTGATACCGTCTTGCCTTCGCATGAGAGTATGTCGTGGTCGTCGATACTGATCTGCAACACGTTGGAGCGATTTACATCTTGTTGCTCCAGCTTCTGCTCGTCGATTGGCGCCATCTTGCGTGCTAATCCGTGGTCAGTATCCATAGAAGAAGTCACCAAGAAGAATACCAACAACATAAACGAGATGTCGGCAGTAGAGGTGGTATTTAACCCAGGTACTTCTCTATGTTTACGTCGGAATCGCATAACTCTCAACTTTCTAATCGTTTTCTTAAAACGCTCTGTTCCTTTAGGTCAAAGAACTACTTCTTGTTGCTCAACCAAAACGAGCGTACAGTAGAGAATACTGTTGCTACTATTGCGATACCCATGACGATATACATCAGCCACAGCATCACCTCTGCTAAAAAGATATTTCCTGCTTCAGCCATTGTTGCGCGCTTTATATTTTGTGATACCGTCCATGAGTGTGATAGCGCCTTCTTCCATCTGAGTGGTCAGGCGGTCAATCTTTGAGAGGATATAGCTATAGAAGAACTGCAGGATGATAGCCACCACAATACCGAAGATGGTAGTGATAAGGGCTACCTTCATACCCTTTGCCACGATGGTAGGGCTGATATTGCCTGCGCTCTCAATCTGGTCGAAAGACATCACCATACCAATCACCGTGCCGAGGAATCCCAGTGAGGGAGCGACAGCGATGAAGAGGCGTATCCACGAGCAACCCTTCTCCATGTTGGAGATTTGTACGGTGCCGTAGTTGGTGAGCTGGCGGTCGATGTCCTCTACCTTTTCGCGGATGTGCAGCAGTGCCTGATAGCAGATAGAGGCTACAGGACCACGTGTGTTGCGACACAGGTCTTTGGCACCTTCTACATCGTCTTGCTCCAAACGGGCATCGACATCCTTCAGAAGCTTTTTGGTGTTGACCTCTGAGAGGGTGAGGTAGACAATACGCTCAATGCAGAATGCCAAACCCAGTACCAACGCCAAAGCTACCAGCGACATGAAACCGGCAGAACCCTCGATGAACTTCTTCTTCAACTGCTTGTGCAGACTGCCATCGGCCTGTGACTCGTCGTCAGAGGCGTTGAGCTCGGCATCAATCATGGCCATGGCTGAGTCGGCAGCCAATGTGTCGCCCACCACTTCAGTGGTGTCTTTGGGCTGAGGGGTCTGAGCTTGTACTGCTGGCATTGTAACCATCAGCATCATCACCATCAGCACCATTCCTATTTTTCTCATCGTTTTATTAATTGTATTTTTCGGCGGGCAAAGGTAAGAAATTATTTCGACATAGCGAAATCTCTTACTCGTCAAATTGTTTTAAATCATCTGAATTAAACTCAAAAAGAACCCAAACGTCGTCTTCACGAGAGCCATCAATAACTGGTGGGGTGGGGTCGGAGAGGGCCATTAACGATAGTTTGCTTTCCAGCATGATTACCTCTGCCTGTGGCAATATATATTTCTTTTTCATAAATCTACTATTTTATGTATTTCTTTCCGTTATAAATATAGATTCCTGTAGTTGCAGGTTCTCCCTGCAACTTTCTGCCGTCGAGGGTGTACCATGCATCACTATTCACTTTTCTCTCTTCACTATTCACTAGCGTCAGCGCTGTCGTCTCCTCTCCGATATGGATGTTCAGACTCTGGGTAGCCGGTGCGGTGGAGGTGGGAGCAAAGTAAGCACGGAAGGGCTGTACGGTGGCAGTACCCTTCTTAAAGCTGTTGCCGTCGCCATCCTCGTTGAGCGCATAGATATTGCTCTGTGCACCAGGATTGGTGGTAACACCCACGAACTTATACGAACTACCAGTGATGGCTGCCTTGGCATTACCCGTGATATGGCTGTTGGTAGCCTTGAAGGTAAGAGTAGCATGACCTACCAGTGAGTATGCACCGTAGTCGGCACCAGGCAGCGCAATGATATAAGGCTTGTTGGCTTCCAGTGTAGTAGGAGTGGTGAAGTTGACAGTAGAACCGTTCTCACTACTGAACTCCATCAGCCAGAACTCGCGGTTGGTTTCATCCCAAGGCAATACCTTCAGATCGTTGCGTACTTCGTCGGCAGCAAAGGGAAGTACGATGGTGCTCCAGTTCTTACCACCCGTGTAGAACTTGGTGAATGTACGGGTATAGGTAATCTCGTTGGCAGTGAAGTCGATAGGTGAATAGAAGGGTTCGCCATCCGTCAGCGTAATCTGCTCAGCTACACCATTCTTCACCACGTTCTTACCGCTGAGAGAGCTCGGTGTGGTCTGCGAACTGCTCAGGATATACAGCGTATTAGGATTGCTGTTAGGCGTAACCGTCTTTCCAGACAGATTCAAAGCCGACAAGTCAACAGCAGCCGTATTGTCTGCGACAGTGATGGTATTGCCCGTCAGCTTGGTCTTGGTCGTGTTACCGGTTTCGTCGGTAGTTGTATAGCCTTGTACGAGATTGAAATAGTAGCGGTCGTCAGACACCACACCATTACAAGCAACCTCCAACTTGTACTGACCATAGCCAATGTCTGGGAGTTGGAGTGCTTCAAAATATGTTGACTCACCAGCGTCTAGATACAATGTCGTTGAAGGATTCCAAATATTGTTCCAAGTGTTGTTGTAATATTGATAGAACTTGAATGTGAAGGTAACGTTATTTTGATAGGAAGAAGAGATGTTTGTAACTTTCGGGGCAATTACTAAGCTCTGAGAATACACGTCAACCGATATCTTACCTTCACTGTTTGTTGTCCAAGAGGTATTGTCTGCATCAGTAACACTAATTTCTGTGATAATAATAGGACCGGCTGCTGGATGAGCATCTACGGTGATGCTGACGGTGGATTGGCCAATCACATTGTTGCCATTCTCGTCGGTAGCAACCCATACGTAATAGGTAGTGGCTTGGTTGGGCATGAAGTTGAAACTCATCGTACTTGTACCGCCCTTGACGATGGTGATGCCACCATAGCTCTTAGCTTGTCCCTTGTTGCTCGCATTGGTGCTGGCAAAGAAATACAAGGTGCCATAGAACTCGTCGCCATTGTTCTTGATGGTGACCTCTACGGGCTGTTTGCTGTCTTTGTATTTGTTACCCGTAAAGGCAATGCTTGTCGCCTCCAGACTGATAACGGGATGAGCTGTGAGGGTAGGAACGCCATTTGCATCGAAGACAGCCTCGACGTACATCTGGTCGGGATCTGCATACGTAGACCAAGTATCTACAGATGTCAGCTTGCTGATGGGAACAATCTTCAGCGTCTTGTTGGCATTGTTGATATTGGTTGCTATCGTCACAGATACATCTGTATAACCAGAATATGTTGGCAGTTCTCCAGTTTCCCTATATTGGATGGGCTGTATGGTAGAGTTTTCAATATATCCAAAACCTAAATGGAATGATTGTGTGCTACCCGTGTAGTTGTACATCGCAGCATGAACATTGTTGCCTTCAACCCACAACTTGTCTACTGACAATGTAACTGGCGTGTCGTCTGTTTCACCAGAGCCATATTGTATACCAATGATGGCTTGTTGTCCAAAGCTGTAACCATCGTTGGTACTGCTGGCGCCGATACCGCTATTGTCGCCAGGGTTTAAGACGGATAGTGCGAAGAATCCATCGCAAGAAGCGCCCCATCCCCAGTTGATATGGAAGAGCTCGTCGCCATCATATCCATCGGCTACAAAGGCATGACCACCACCTGCAGACTGACCGACATAGCATACAACGCGTCCGTTCTTGAGCTCGTTGTATATCAGGTCTGTCCATGCTTTCAAACTATAGCTGTCACGATCAACACAGTGCGCGGTGGCATCAAAACCAAAGTAGTTCTTCAGAGCAGGAGCAATATCAGAACTCATAGCTCCAGATTCGCCATTCGTATAGTCCATCTCTACGCCCTGTCCGCAGGCACGCATCAGGCGGGCTACGGCTTCCTTGGCTTCATCACTCTCAGAATCCGTATAGCTAGGACACATCAGGCTCCAGTTCATGGGGTAGTCGGTTGTTGATATGGCAGGGACGGAGATATTTTTAGAGTAGGTAGTATAGGCTGGGATGTCGCATACCAATGTTTCAGGCATACCCGACTTGATAGCGTTGTAATACACTACCTGTGCCATCGCTGTAGCCACACAACCCGTAACGGAACGCTTACCTCCGTCAAGAGGACATAAATCGTTATAAGGGGTGCCCTGATCCCATGTGGTGACCATCAAAGGAGCAATGGCTGTCTTGATTTCGCCTGCTCGGTGGGTGGTCTGTGCGGGCTGATAGTTGTGGGCATCGAGCCAGCGCATCTCGCGGGCATACTCTTGCAGCCATGCACGCATATTGTCGGGCATCTGTGACTCGTTGAAGTCGCCCTTGTCGCTATATGCTAATACTGGGCGCATGCGGTCGTCGCCACTTACAATGACGAAGCCCTGCTCATTACCCAGCGATACGGCATACATCAGAGGGTCGCCTTTGGTGCTGAGTTGTCCTAATACAGTATGAGACTGTACGGAGATATTGGCAGCAGCTCTGTGAGTGCCACTCTTCTTCATGAAAAACTGGGATGCAATCTCTTGTGCTTGCTCTCGCGTTACTGGTCCTGCCAGCATAGAGAGACTAAGTAGCACACTTGCAGCTAGTAGTAAAAATCGTCTCATATTTGTCATTTTTGGTTTTAGTCTAATATTTATGCGTGCAAATATACGAAAAAGTGAAATAAAAACCAAACAAAAAGACAAAAAATCGCCCTGAGTTAAAACTCAGGGCACAAAAACAGGGCAATAATCCCTCTCTAGCGGAGAGAACAACAAAGCCCCGAGGATTTTGCCTCGGAGCTTTGAATCCTATTCTGCGGAGAGAACAGGATTCGAACCTGCGAACCGGTTTTGCCGGTTACACGCTTTCCAGGCGTGCCTCTTCAACCACTCGAGCACCTCTCCAAAATGCTGAACATCAGCTAAAACGAATTCAGCGGGTGCAAAGGTACGAAAAAATGAGAGAAAAGCAAAGAAAAAATCACTTTTCTTTGCTTTTCTGACTGCTATGTATCTAATAACAGCTTGTTTAGTTGCGGAAGACGAGTCCCTCGCCAAACTCATCGATGATGATAGGCTTGTCGCGATTGACCTCATCAGCTAAGATGCGGCGCGACAGGTCGTTGAGCACCAGATGCTGGATGGCTCGCTTGACAGGGCGGGCACCATACTCAGGGTCATAACCTTCTTGCGCCAGATAGTTGATGGCTGCATCGGTAATCTCAAGGTGGATACCCTGTGGCTCCAGCATGTCGGTTACCTTCTTCATCTGCAGGCGTACCACCTCGGCAATCTGCTGTTGGGTGAGCTGCTGGAAGGTGATGGTCTCGTCGATACGATTCAAGAACTCTGGACGCATCGTCATGCGCAACTGTTCGCGTGTGGCATTGCTGGTCATGATGATGATGGTGTTCTTGAAGTTGGCAGTACGGCCCTTGTTGTCGGTCAGTCGTCCGTCGTCCAACACCTGCAACAGGATGTTGAATACATCGGGATGTGCCTTCTCTATCTCATCGAAGAGGATGACACTATAGGGTTTGCGGCGTACGGCCTCTGTCAACTGGCCACCCTCATCATAGCCTACATATCCCGGAGGGGCACCAACCAGTCGGCTCACGGTATGCTTCTCCTGATATTCGGACATATCGATACGCGTCATCATCGTCTCGTCGTTGAAAAGGTATTCGGCGAGTGCCTTAGCCAGTTCGGTCTTACCGACACCCGTAGTGCCGAGGAAGATAAACGAGGCGATAGGGCGCTTAGGATCTTGCAAACCTGCACGGCTGCGACGCACGGCATCCGAGACAGCACTAATAGCCTCTTCCTGTCCGATGACACGCTTGTGGAGCTCTTCTTCCAAGTGGAGCAACTTCTCGCGCTCGCTCTGTAGCATACGGGTTACGGGGATGCCTGTCCAACGAGATACTACCTCGGCGATATCGTCGGCAGTGACTTCCTCGCGGACGAGGCGGGAGCCGGCAATACCCGCTGTAGAAGCAGCGGGAACACTAGCTGCTGCATCCAACTGAGCCTGGATGTGCTTGATGTCGTCTTCAAGGGCCTTCAGCTTAGAATAGCGTATCTCAGCCACCTTGCCGTAGTCGCCTTCGCGCTCAGCACGTTCGGCCTCATACTTCAGGTTCTCTATCTCTTGCTTGTCTTGTTGAATCTTATTCACCAGTTGGCGCTCGCCTTCCCACTTAGCACGGAACTGCGTTTCCTGCTCCTTGAGTTCGGCAATGTCGCGGTCGAGCTGAGTGAGCTTATCAGAAGCGGGTGAACCGCTTCCAACAGAGGTTTCGCGCTTGATACTCTCGCGCTCAATCTCAAGCTGTGCCAGTCGACGGGTAATCTCGTCCAGTTCCTCAGGTACACTGTCGCGCTCCATACGTAACTTAGCCGCAGCTTCGTCCATCAGGTCAATGGCCTTGTCGGGCAGGAAGCGCTCAGAGATATAGCGCTCAGAGAGTTGGACGGCAGCGATGCAGGCATCGTCTTGTATACGTACTTTGTGATGATTCTCGTAACGCTCCTTCAAACCACGCAGGATGGATATAGCCGACAACTCGTCGGGTTCATCTACCATGACCGTCTGGAAACGACGCTCCAAGGCCTTGTCTTTCTCAAAGTATTTCTGGTATTCGTTGAGCGTTGTTGCACCGATGGCACGCAGTTCACCACGGGCAAGGGCTGGTTTCAGGATGTTGGCGGCATCCATCGCACCTTCGCCACCACCAGCACCAACCAGCGTGTGAATCTCGTCAATAAACAAGATGATGCGACCATCAGCCTTTGTTACCTCATTGATAACGCTCTTCAGACGCTCCTCGAACTCGCCCTTATACTTGGCACCTGCTACCAGTGCACCCATGTCAAGTGAGTAGAGTTGCTTATCCTTCAGATTCTCAGGTACGTCACCACGCACGATACGTCCTGCCAGTCCCTCAACGATGGCAGTCTTACCCGTACCAGGTTCACCAATCAGAATGGGGTTGTTCTTGGTGCGGCGCGACAGGATTTGCAGCACACGGCGAATCTCGTCGTCACGACCGATGACTGGGTCGAGTTTGCCCTGACGCGCCATCTCTACCAGATTCTTCGCATATTTCTCCAATGACTGATAGTTGTCATCTGCTGACTGCGATTGTACCTTCTGACCTTGGCGCAACGACTGGATGGCAGCACGCAATTCCTTCTCCGTGATACCTGCATCTTTCAGGATGCGCGAGGCGGTAGAGTTGATGGTTAAGAGTGCCCATAAGATAGGCTCACATGAAACGAACTCATCGCCGAGTTGAGTGGCATAGTCCTGCGCCTTGAGCAATACCTTGTTGGTATCGCTTGAGAGGTAGGGCTCTCCACCCTGTACGCGAGGCAGGTGCTTGATGTCCTGCTCTACGAGTAGGTCTATCTGTTGCGCATTTACCCCCAACTTCTGGAAGATAAAGGTGGTGACATCCTTCGCCTTGCTCATGATGCCTGACAGCAGATGTATAGGCTCGATGGTCTGCTGACCACCGCGCTGTGCAGTGTTGACGGCCTCTTGTACCGCCTCCTGCGCTTTAATGGTAAACTTGTCTAATGTCATAGTTTGTCCTCCTAATTTTTTTTGTTATTTGCCAATCAGCGAACAAACTATGTGCCGAAACATAAAAAACCGACAGAATGTCGTAAAAGCATGACATTCTGTCGGCTGCGATATTTACTTTTCTATCCTGATGCGAGCATCTACAGCCACGACGTTTTTATCGTCGGCAAGGAGAGGATTGATATCCATTTCCTTGATTTCTGTGGCAAAACGGAGGAGGGTGCTGAGGCGAACAATAATCTCGGCATACTTCTTTTCGTTGATGCCTTGTTGTCCGCGTGTGCCTTTCAGAATCTTATAACCACGCAGAGAATGTATCATAGAGTAGGCCTCGCCATACGATAGAGGAGCTAAGCCTGACTGTACATCCTTGAGCACCTCAACAAAGATGCCACCCAGTCCGCAGAGCACCACATGACCGAAACGCTGTTCGTACTTGGCTCCGATAAACAGTTCTGTGCCCTTGAGCATACGCTGAACCATCACTCCTGTAGCATCGGGAATCTGCATCATGCGTTCAAACTCCAACTTCAGATGTTCGGGGGTGCGGATGTTCAGTGTGACACCGCCTACATCACTTTTGTGAACGGGTCCTACGACCTTAGCCACAACGGGGAATCCCTCTTTGATGGCGAAGTCGACCAGCTCGTTGCAATCGGTACTTACCTTTTCTGCAACCATCGGTATGCCGGCACACTGGAATAGTTGGCGCACGATATCGGGACTGACGTAACCATTGGTGTTGGCAGGCAGGTTGCCGATAATCTCACGAATCTTAGGTACGTCAACGCCATAAAGCTCTAATTCTGAGGGGGCTGGCGAAGGTGTACTCATAATCTGCGACAAAGCTGTGGCTAGTGTTACCTCGTCGGAGAAGTTGACGTGCCCCTTAGCCAAGAACTCTGCCACCTCAGGTCCTGCGGTATGCAAGCTGGGAAGGATGGGGAAGATAGGTTTCTTGCACTCCAGAATCTTCTTGTGTAATACCTCATAGGCCTCGTAGAGCGTGGTGAGGCCAGGTGTTCCGTAGATGACGGCGATGGCATCAATATCCTTGAACTTCTTCTCGCAATAGTCAATAGCGATACCCAACTGCTCAGGTGTACCCGTTGCCAAGATATCAATGGGGTTGGCTACTGCAGAACCCGGGAAGAGCTGCTCTTTCAGTGCATCAGCCTGAGCGCCCTCTATCTTAGGCACGTTTAGTCCACCCTTTGACAGCGCATCCGTCAGCATGACGCCAGGACCACCAGCGTGGGTGACGATGGCGAAGTTGAGTGGTGAATGATGGGTGGTGAGTGGTGAGGATGAGCTGACCATAAAGATACAACCAGCAGTGGTTAGTTCCTCGCGAGAGAAACAACGCACGATACCTGCCTTACGGAACAATGCCTCTACAGCGGCATCGCTAGAGGCAATGGCCCCCGTATGACTGCTTGCTGCACGACTGCCACTCTCTGAGGCACCAGCCTTGATAGCTGCTATGCGACAGCCCTTGCGGATGAGTGAAGAGGCGTGGAATAGGAGCTTGTCGGGATTAGAGATATTCTCGATATAGAGCAACTTCACCAATGAGTCGGTATCGGGATTGAAGTGGGTATCCATATACTCCAACACATCTTCGATACCGATCTGCTTGCCATTGCCTATAGACCATACACTATTAAACTGTAAACCCTTGATGACAGCACTCTCCAAGATGAATACTGCTGTGGCGCCAGAGCCGGAGATAAAGTCTACACCCTTAGCATTCAGAGCTGGTATGGGCTTGGTGAAGACACTGTGATGATGGCGCGTGAGCAGTCCGATACAGTTAGGACCGATGAGTGCGGCACCATAGCGCTCGCAGGTGTCGAGGATGCGCTGCTCCATCTTGGCGCCAGCCTCTGTTTCTTCGCCAAAGCCTGCCGAGATAATGATAAATGCCTTAGTTCCTTTGTCGCGAGCTAACAACTCGACCGTGTCAGGACAAAACTTGGCAGGAATAACCAATACCGCCAATTCGGTAGGAGGCAATTCGCGCGCATCGTGGAATACTTTGATACCTTGCACTTCGTCTTCTTTAGGATTAACAACACGAAGTGTACCCTGATAACCACCTTGCAGGATGTTGCGAACAATGGCACCACCCGGCTTATGGACGTTGTTTGAACCACCAATGATAACAATCGATTGGGGCTCTAATAGTTCTTTGTTGATCATGGTTAATATAAACTTTGCTGCAAAGATAGTAATAATTCATAATTCATAATTCATAATTCATAATTATTTTTTGTACTTTTGCAAAGAATATGAATAATTGTGACCATCAGATACTTAAAATAGCGATGCCCGCCATCGTGACGAATATCACCGTTCCGCTATTAGGATTGGTAGATACCGCCATCGTTGGTCACATGGGTGATGCCGCCTATATCGGTGCTATTGCTGTGGGGTCGATGATATTCAATCTGGTGTATTGGGTGTTTGGATTTCTGCGTATGGGTACCAGTGGATTGACGGCGCAGGCATACGGACGACAAGACGAGCTGGCGATGAGACGGATACTGAGACAGTCGTTGAAGTGGGCTGGTGGAATCGCTTTGTTATTGATTCTGTTGCAATGGCCTTTGTGCGAGGTGATGTTGGCAGTGATAGGTCCTACAGCAGATGTACGTCCTTTGGCAGCTACTTACTTCTATTATGTGGTATGGGGAGCGCCCGCCTCGTTGGGACTCTTTGCCTTGACAGGCTGGTATATCGGAATGCAGAATACACGTTATCCAATGTATATCAGTATTTTGCAGAATGTGACCAATATCATCGTATCACTCTTGTTGGTATATGGATTAGGGATGAAAGTAGAGGGTGTCGCCCTTGGCACCGTCATCGCACAATATGTAGGACTGTTGACGGGTATCGTATTACTGCCTAAAGGCGTTAGGAAGATAGAACCTGGAGGGGGAGATGTTGAATCGTTCTTCCGTATCAATAGGGATATCTTTCTGCGTACACTGTTCTTGGTGGGTGTCAACCTATGCTTTACGGCCATAGGAGCGCGACAAGGAGCAACCATATTGGCAGTTAATACCCTGTTGATGCAACTATACTTATTGTTCTCTTATGTAATGGATGGCTTTGCCTATGCTGGGGAGGCTCTGGGCGGACGCTATTGGGGAGCACACAAGTGGGAACCTTTTATGGCAACGGTGCGCAGGTTGTTTGTGTGGGGTGCTATGATGACGGCACTGTTTACTGCCGTTTATGTGTTGGGTGGTGAATCTTTCTTGCGCCTTCTGACCGACGAACCCTCAGTGGTAGAAGCTTCGCGCGACTTCGTGTGGTGGGCATATCTGATACCTGTTGCTGGTGTGTCAGCATTCGTGTGGGATGGTGTGTTTATCGGAATCACCGCCTCAAGAGGTATGCTGTTGTCTGCAATCATAGCTGCAGCGACATTCTTTGCGGGCGTATTCGTATTCGTTCCATCGTTGGGTAATCATGGATTGATGTTATCAATGCTGCTTTTCTTATTGATGCGTGGAGTGGTGCAGACATGGCTGTTTTGCAACCGGATTGCAAAAAACGCGATTTAATCTTCGCTTGCAACCAGGTTGCAGAATAGATTGTATACCTTTGCATCCAGAAAACAATAAAAACGAAAAGATATGGCACACGAACATCATCACGAACACGACCATCATCATGGTCATCATCACCATCATCATCACGGTCAGATGACCTCAATGAATGGCATCTTTATTTTCTGCATCGTTCTCAACCTGCTATTCGTAGGTGTTGAGGCTCTGGTAGGATTGACACAGAATTCTCTATCACTACTCTCAGATGCAGGACACAACCTGAGCGACGTGTTCAGTTTGGTACTGGTATTGGTAGCCTTCCAAATGGCGAAGGTGCGCTCAGGAGCACACTATACTTATGGACTGAAGAAGACTACAATACTAATCTCGCTGGTGAATGCTTTACTCTTGCTGGCTGCTGTTGTAGGTATTGTGGTAGAGAGTATTCATAAGTTTAGTGAACCCGTAGAAGTCAATGGTATCGCTGTATCGTGGACAGCAGGTGTGGGTATCCTGATTAATGGCTTGACGGTCGTCTTGCTGATGCGTGGACAGAAGAGTGATATCAACGTGCGAGGCGCTTTTCTGCACATGGTAGCAGATACCTTGGTGTCGGTGGGAGTGGTTATCTCTGGTGTTATCATCGCATGGACGGGATGGAATGCTGTAGATCCTATCGTGAGTATCATTATCGCACTGGTTATCCTTATCTCTACATGGGACTTGCTGTCGGGTAGTTTGCGCCTATTGATAGACGGAATGCCAGAGGGTATTGAACTCGATGAGGTACAAAAGAGCATGGAACAAATAGAACATGTGAAGGAGGTACACCATCTGCATATCTGGGCCATCAGTACAACAGACAATGCACTCACGGCTCATGTGGTGGTAGAACATCTGGATCACATGGACGCAACGAAGATTCAACTCAAGGAGTTGCTAAAAGAAAAGGGCATCGGACACTCTACGCTGGAGTTTGAAACAGTAGAGACCCCTTGTCACGAGCATTGTTGCGAAGATAGTCATTCATAAAAAAGGTACATATTATTGGTAAAACTCGTTAAATGGCTTGGCTGTTTAACGAGTTTTTCTTATCTTTGTACTTTGATAAACCAAAAACGAACGCAAGATGAACAAGAAAATCGGAATGATGATAGCTGCGTGGCTGCTAGTGCCGATGGCAATGGTGGCACAAACCTATTCTGCCATGTGGAAACAGGTGGAGGCAGCTCAAGATAAAGACTTGCCCAAGACAGCTATCGTAGAACTGAAGAAGATAGAGAATAAGGCGCGTAAGGAACGTGCCTACGGACAATTGTTGAAGGCGTCGTTGATGACGGTCAATCTGCAAGGGGAGATTTCTTCAGACTCTATCGCTCCTGCTGTGAAGCGTTTGGAACAGCAGATGGAAAACGCCCGTGAGGTGGCTTTGCAGGCAGTATATGCTACAGCCCTTTCTAAGATATATGATGTAAATTCACAATTAGAAGATTGTGAAGCCAAGAGCAAACACTATCGCACGTTGGCATTGGCTCACCCAGATGTGTTAGGTAAGACTTCTGCTGGCAGCTACGAGCCTTTCATTACCAAAGGTAAGGATAGTGAGGTGTTTGGCCACGACCTATTGAGCGTGATAGGCATGGAACTGGAGGCCTGGCAGTGGATGACAGATTACTATGAGAAGGTGGGCAACTGTCGCGCTGCTTGCTTGACAGCAGTGAATACCAAAAATACCATCGCAGGTGTCGACTCGTTGATTGCGGTATATGGTGATTATACTGAGGCTGGTGAGTTGGCTATTCGTCGCTATGAGTTGATGAATGGCTATTCGGCCAAAGAGCGATATCAATGGCTGCAAGAATCTCTTCAGCGTTGGGGAGGATGGAAACGTGCAAACGTGTTGAGAAACTATCTTTCAGATTGCACCAATCCGTTGTTTTGGACAAAGCTCCCTCAATCGGTTTGCGAAATTAACAAACCGCAGATGTTAGGACTGTATAATTTGCGTAACCTTCAGCAACTTACGATGCGTGTTTATCGCACGGCACTGAAAGGCGATACGAATCTTAATCCTGATAATGAGAAAGACTATGCTCAAATCAAAGCAAAAGGTCTGACAGAGGTGAAAGAGGCAGCACGAACATTAACCTTCGCCTCTCATCCCGAATATGAAGTGTTTGAAGACTCTTTGCAGCTGATGGGCCTGCCTGCAGGTGTGTATATGATTACCTATTCTACACAACCCAAAACGGAGGAAAGCCGTGTGTTGTATTTTGTTTCTGGTGTGCGCATGATGGCTCAAAGCTATCCTGACAATAAGCAGCGCTATGTAGTGGTAGATGCAACTACAGGACAGCCTATTGCTGGTGCTAAATTACGTTTGAGCTTTGGACGCAATAGAAAGAATATCTCTTCAACCAAAACACTGACATGTAACCAACAAGGTGAAGCTACTTATGATAATAGCAAGCAACAGGCACAAGAAATCTTTGTATATACCGATGGTGACACTGCTTGTACAGAATATAATGGTTATGGAAACTATAGCTATCATGAGCGCCAATATGGTACGCAGCGTGCTGAGGTCTTTACCGATCGTAGTATCTATCGACCAGGACAGACGGTATATGCCACCGCTGTAGTTTGGAAGGAACTGTCTGCTACAGAACTGGAGGCTGTAGCTGATAAATCTATCAAGTTGGAACTGCGCGATGCAAACTATAAGGTAGTGGCAGAACAACAAGTCACCACAGACCGCTATGGAAAGTGCTCTACAACCTTTACACTGCCTATGGGTAAACTGAATGGTCGCTTTACCATACGTACCAGCAATGCATCTGCCAGTTTCCGTGTAGAAGAATATAAGCGTCCTGCCTTCCAAGTTGCCTTTGATGAATACCAACAGCACTACGAGGCTGGCGATACCGTTCGTGCCAAAGCCAAGGCTTCCAGTTATGCTGGGGTGCCTGTACAATCTGCCAAGGTGCACTATACGGTGACGCGACGTGTTGCCTATTGGTGGAGATGCTGGAAAGGTGAGACTATCGGACAGCAGGATGAGGTGCTCTATGAAGATGATATTACGACAGCCGATGATGGTAGTTTTGAAGTGGTAATGCCCATGATGATGCCAGAGGGATTAGGTCATCGCTCTATGTTCTACCATTTCGAGGTAGAGGCTGATGTGACGGATGCCGCTGGTGAGACTCATCGTGCTACAATGTCACTACCTTTGGGTAATAAAGCGACAGCCCTGACTTGCGATCTACCCGAACAGGTGCGTAGTGACCAGATGCCACAGGTAACTTTCCAGCGTCGTAATGCTGCAGGTAAGGAGATACCTGGTAAAATGAAATACTGCATAGACAACGGCAAGTGGCTGCAGACCTCGGCAAATACTCCGACTACATTACCCACCCTGAAATCAGGAAAGCATACTGTGCTGGCTGTTTGTCAGACTGATACTGTTAAGCAAGATTTCGTAGTGTTTGGTCTTGATGATAAGCGTCCTGCCACAGAGACTCACGAATGGTTCTATGTTTCTCATGATGAGTTCCCTGCTGATGGTGGTGCTGTTACTTTACAGGTAGGTTCTTCTGACCCCGACCTGCATATCGTTTATGGTATCTTTGCTGGTAACCGTGAGATAGAGAGTGGGGTGGTGAAAAAGAGTGCCGAACTGCTCAATCGAAAGTTTACCTATCGTGAGGAATATGGCAATGGTTTGTTGCTGACTTATGCGTGGGTAAAGAATGGCGAGTGCTATCAGCATCAGAAGTTTATTCGCAGGCCTATGCCCAACAAGCAGCTGAAGATGAAGTGGGATACCTTCCGTGATAGACTGATACCCGGACAGAAGGAAGAGTGGCGACTGACTATCACTAAGCCCGATGGTACTCCTGCCGATGCTAGTATGCTGGCTGTGCTTTACGATAAGAGCCTTGATGCCCTTTATGCTCACAACTGGTCGTTCACCCCTAAGGCCTATTACTCTACACCATCTTCTATGTGGAGATGGAAAAGGTGGTATTCGGGTTATGCTAGCGGTTCAAAAGAATATCATTCATTAGACGCGCCTGAATTGTTGTATAGTCGATTTGATGAGGCTATCTTCCCCCAATTCGTTTCACAGCATATCATGATACGTGGTACTCGGATGATGAAGGCAGCAGCTACTAACTCACTAGGCATCGAAAGTGCGAAAGTATTCGATATTGTAGAGGTGAGGGGTAATGATGAAGCAGCGGGTGAAGTATTAAAAGCAAAGGAAATAATCTCGTCAGGCACTACATCAGAAGAACCGAAAGAAGAAGTGCAGGTACGTGAAAATTTGCAAGAGACGGCATTCTGCTATCCTACGCTAAAGACTAATCAAGATGGACAGGTTGCTATATCGTTTACTCTGCCTGAGAGCTTGACTACTTGGCGCTTTATGGGTGTTGCCAACACCAAGGATATGATGTATGGCAATATCTATGGTGAGGCTATCGCACAGAAGGATGTGATGATTCAGCCCAATATGCCTCGCTTTATTCGTATGGGTGATCAAGCGCAGATAAGTGCTCGCCTGTTTAATACTACTAATCATGCTGTTAGTGGTGAGGCGAAGCTGCAACTTATCAATCCAGAGACTGAAAAGGTTGTCTATGAACAGGCACAGCCCTTCTCTATTGATGCTAATGGCTCTACCGCTACTCAGTTTGAGGTCAATAGTCTGCCCACTGATATCAGTCTCCTTATCTGCAAGGTAATAGCTAAGGGTGAAGGATTCTCTGATGGTGAGCAACACTATCTGCCCATACTGCCTGATAAGGAATATGTCACTAAGACAGTACCCTATACTCAGCATGAACCTGGTGTGAAGACTATCGACCTCAGCAAACTGTTCCCACAGGATGCTACCCAGCAGAAGTTGACAGTGGAATATACCAACAACCCTGCATGGTTGATGATTCAGTCACTGCCTACCTTGGGTCAGCCTAGAGAGCATAGCGCCATTGACCAAGCTGCTTCTTTATATAGCAATATGCTGGCTAAGCATATTCTCGACCAGAATCCACAGACAAGACGTGTATTCGAACAGTGGAAACAGGAAGATGCTTCACTCAATACTCTTCACTCTTCACTTCAGAAGAATGAAGAACTGAAAGACCTTATTTTGGCCGAGACTCCTTGGGTGAATGCTGCAGATAGAGAGAACGAACAGAAGCAGCGCTTGGCTTCCTTCTTTGACGAGAACGACATCAACAATCGTTTGCAGACAGCCCTAGAGAAGTTGGGCGAATTGCAAAATAGCGATGGTTCCTTCTCATGGTATCCTGGTATGGATGGTAGCACCTCTATCACGATGGCTGTAGAAGAGATGCTGGCACGCCTCAAGGCGATGGGATGTAAGTGGTCGACGACTTCTACATCAACGCTCTACGACAAGTCCTTTACTTATCTTAGCAAGGAGATAACAGAGATGGTGGCACGTATGAAGAAAGAGGAGAAGAAAGGACACCGTCAGACCTTCCCCTCATTCACTGCCCTGCGCTGGCTCTATCTCTGTGCTATCGATGATGCTCCTTTGCCTGTCTCTGTCAAGTCTGCCAATAACTATTTGATAGCTTTGCTGAAGAAAGATATCAAGCGCCAGAGCATTTACGAGAAGGCGATGACGGCTGTGGTATTGGCTAAGCGTGGCGAGAAGACCAAGGCAGTAGAATATGTGAAGAGTCTGAAAGAATATAGCGTATATACCGAAGAGATGGGACGATACTATGATACACGTCGCGCCTTCTATTCTTGGTACGACTATAAGATACCTACAGAGGTAGCTGCTATAGAGGCTATCCAACTGGTAACTCCACAGGATAAGCAGACTGTTGACGAGATGCGTCGCTGGCTGTTGCAAGAGAAGCGTACTCAGGTGTGGGATACGCCTATCAACAGTGTGAATGCCATCTATGCCTTCCTGTCTGGTAAAACAAGTGGAACGACTCTGACAAATACCACTACTCCTGCCACTCTTGCCATCGACGGTAGTGTGCTCAGCGGTTCCCCCGCTGGGATGTCTGCTGGCATCGGCTATGAAAAGAGTGCTCAGCCCTATCATGGTGAACAGACCTTTACTGCCACCAAGACCACAGAAGGTACTTCGTGGGGTGCTGTCTATGCTCAGTTCTTGCAGAAGACCTCAGCTATAGAGACTTCACAGAGTGGTATCAGTGTAAAGAGAGAGGTGATGGTAGCAGGTAAGCCTGTAACCACAGCGAAGGTAGGCGACCGCATCACTGTTCGCATCACCATTGAGACTACGCGTGACCTCGACTTTGTCCAGGTGGTAGATAAGAGAGCCTGTTGTATGGAGCCCGTCCGCCAGTTGTCTGGTTATCACCATGGTGCCTATGTATCACCCAAGGATTATGCTACGCATTACTTCTATCGTGGACTGGGCAAGGGCAAACATGTGATAGAAACCGAATACTATATCGATCGTGCCGGTACGTATGAGACTGGTATCTGTACCGTTGGATGTGCCTATGCATCAGAGTATCGTGCTACAGCACCCTCGATAACACTTAATATTACAGAATGATGAAGAAAAAGATAATAATACCCATGCTGCTGTTGGCTACACTAACAGCAAGCGCACAGAGACTGACAGCCGAGCGTACCACGATTGATGTTGGCCGTACGGGCTATCAGCAACCCATTACTGCCGTTTTTGAATTCCGTAAGAGAGGTACCAGGAAGGTACGCATTGAGAAGGTCGTTCCTGATTGTAATTGTACCGTTGTGGAATATCCTAAAGGTGATGTGGGAGATAAGTTCCAGATTCGTATGACCTACGATGCACGCCAGTTGGGACACTTTGATAAGCAGGCCGCTATCAAGGTGGCTGGTGTGACTAAACCGATATATATCACGATGAAGGGTGTTGTGCTGAGAGAATATCAAGACCTCAGCAAAAACTATCCTATCACGATGGGCGACTTGCTGTTGGATCGTAGTGACTTAGAGTTCGACGATATCAATCGTGGCGACCAGCATGTGCAGGAACTACATATATATAATAGTAGTGGTAGTGTATATCAGCCCAATCTGATGCATCTGCCTCCTTATCTGACTGCAGTGATGGTACCCGAAAAGTTGGCACCAGGTCGTGCCGGTACGATGACGGTGACGCTCAACTCTACGCAGATTCATGACTATGGACTGACACAGACCTCTGTATTCCTGGCAGGTAATCCTGGCGATAAGGTAAGTGCCGACAACGAGATACCCGTCTCTGTGGTGCTCTTGCCCTCGTTCATGGGTATGACAGATGCACAGAAACAGTATGCGCCTAAGATGGAACTGTCGAAGAAAACGATTGATATTGAGTTTGGTGACAAGACCAAGAAAAAAGAGGTTATTGTCGTTAGCAATAAGGGACGAACAGACTTGGATATCTCTTCGTTGCAACTCTTTACAGGCGGCCTGCAGGTGTCACTGGGTAAGAGTCATCTGAAGCCAGGCGAGACTACCCAACTCAAGATTACGGCACTGCGTGATGATTTGAAGAAGGTGCGTACGCGCCCTCGTATTCTCATGATTACCAATGACCCCGACCAGTCGAAGGTAACGATAACCATCAATGCCAAATAAAGGTACTAAAAGTAAAAAAGTAACTATGGAACATCCTGAAAATAGTGCTGAATATGCCGGATTGCAGGTGAATAGCGGAGTAGAACAGCCTGCTATTGTTAACCCCTATCTGCAGCGTCATCGCTTCCGTCGTCGCGAGCTCTCTGCTGCCGAGATAGTAGAAGGTATTGTCAAGGGTGATGTCACCATCCTCTCGCAAGCTGTTACGCTGGTGGAGAGTGTCAATCCCGCCCACCAGCAGAAAGCCCAAGAGGTAATCAATAAGTGCCTACCCTATAGTGGCAACAGTATTCGTGTGGGTATCAGTGGCGTTCCTGGCGCAGGCAAGTCGACTAGTATTGATGAGTTTGGCATCCATGTACTCAAACAACATGGAGGCAAGTTGGCTGTATTGGCTATCGACCCCAGTAGTGAGCGCTCTAAGGGTTCTATTCTGGGTGATAAGACACGCATGGAGAAACTCAGCGTGCATCCCGACTCGTTTATCCGTCCTAGTCCAACGGCTGGTTCTTTAGGCGGTGTGGCTCGCAAGACACGCGAGACGATTATTCTGTGTGAGGCTGCTGGCTTCGACAAAATCTTTGTAGAGACAGTGGGCGTAGGACAGAGTGAGACCGCCTGTCATTCGATGGTGGATTTCTTCCTGCTCATTCAGTTGGCAGGAACAGGCGATGAGTTGCAAGGTATCAAGCGTGGCATCATGGAGATTTCTGATGGTATCGTTATCAATAAGTGCGATGGCGAGAATGTGGAGAAGTGTCAGATGGCAGCTACCAATTTCCGCAATGCACTCCACTTCTTTCCTATGCCTGACAGCGGATGGTTGCCCAAGGTGTTATGCTATAGTGGCTTCTATGGTCTTGGCATCAAAGAGATATGGGATATGATATACGAGTATATCGACTTTGTGAAGAAGAACGGCTACTTTGACTATCGTCGCAACGAACAGGCTAAGTACTGGATGTATGAAACCATCAACGAACAGTTGCGCCAGCACTTCTATAACAACGCACAGATACAAGCCCAACTGCAGGATGCAGAGCGCTCCGTATTGGCTGGTAAGCAGACCTCTTTTATGGCTGCGCAGCAACTGTTAGATAGCTATTATAAGAATCTAGAATCTCTAGAACATCTAGATATCTAGATAATCTATGAAAAAATATATGAGTCTAAAGATAGAAATAGATAATGGCAGTGGCTTCTGCTTTGGAGTGACCACAGCCATCCAGAAAGCTGAAGAGGAACTGGCAAAGGGTAATACCTTATATTGTCTTGGTGATATTGTGCACAATGGTATGGAGTGTGAACGCCTACGCCAGCTTGGTCTTATTACCATCGACCACGAGCAGATGGCTAGTCTGCACAATGTCAAGGTGCTGCTGCGTGC
Source organism: Prevotellaceae bacterium MN60 (assembly GCA_900199555.1). Classification (GTDB taxonomy): domain Bacteria; phylum Bacteroidota; class Bacteroidia; order Bacteroidales; family Bacteroidaceae; genus Prevotella. The sequence goes on along the minus strand of FZQZ01000003.1, from coordinate 112,873 downwards.
TCATGGTGAGCCACCAGCAACCTATGAGTTGGCACGAAAGAACAATATAGAGATTATCGATGCCACCTGTCCTGTGGTGCTGCAATTGCAGAAACGTATCCGAAAGCAATATGAGGCTTCTCCCAGTGGAGAGGGTGCTTCTATTGTAATCTTCGGCAAGAAAGGTCATGCCGAGGTATTAGGATTGGTAGGACAGACACAATCAGAAGCTATCGTGATAGAGAACTTTGATGAGGTGAGTCGTCTGGACTTTACGCGCGATATCTATCTTTATTCGCAAACAACTAAGTCGCTGGATGAGTTTCATCGTATCATCGAGTATATCCAGCAACACATCTCGCCTACGGCCACTTTCCGTAGTTTCGATACCATCTGTCGTAATGTGGCCAATCGCATGCCCAACATCTCTAACTTTGCTACCAAGCACGACCTCGTTCTCTTTGTCTGCGGTCGAAAGAGCAGTAACGGTAGAGTGCTGTATAATGAGTGCCTGCGAGTGAATCCTAACACGCACATGATAGAAGGGCCTAATGAGATAGACCCAGCTTGGCTAAATGGTATCGAAACTGTCGGTATCTGTGGTGCCACCAGCACACCTAAATGGCTGATGGAACAGTGCCGTGATGCACTGTCGCTTATTGGATAGCCTGCTGGAACTTCTCCATCAGCCATGCCTTCTGCTCGGCAATAGTCATGTGACTATTGTCTAGTTCAATGGCATCGTCGGCTTTGCGAAGAGGAGATACGGCACGGTGAGAGTCGATGTAGTCGCGCTCCTGTACGTTCTTCAGAATCTCTTCGTAGTCGGCTTCCATGCCCTTGCCTTTCAGCTCGTCGTAGCGGCGCTGTGCACGCACTTCGGCAGAGGCTGTAACGAATATCTTCAGCTCGGCATCAGGGAATACTACGGTGCCGATGTCACGACCGTCCATCACTACACCCTTATCTTTGCCCATCTGCTGTTGCTGAGCTACCATTGCCTCACGAACAAAACCTAAGGTGGCGATAGGACTCACATGGTTAGATACCTCCATAGAGCGAATCAAGTCTTCCACCAGTTCTCCGTTCAGGTAAGTATCGGGGCGTCCCTTCTCGGCATTAAAGCGGAACGTAATCTGTATCTCTGGCATGGCCTTGCGTAGCGCCTCTTCCTGTATACCCTCGTCTGTAAACAATCCATGACGTAGTGCATACAAGGTAACACAGCGATACATAGCACCTGTGTCAACATATACATAGCCCACTTCACGGGCTAAGTCCTTGGCCATCGTACTCTTACCGCACGAAGAATGGCCATCGATAGCAATGGTTATCTTTTTCATATATTATAAACAATATGTAGCGTTAATCAAAAGTGAATTGGCAGAGACATGATATTTTGCATAGCCAATCTGCAATTTGAAGCGTTCCAGTTGTATACCTCCACCGATAGAGAGACCTGCACCATGACTGCTTGACGCCTCTTCTGACTCGGTAATCTTCATCTCACTGGCGCGACGGAAGTTGTAACCGGCAGCGATGAAGATGGTAGGCGATAGGGCGATGTCGGCACCAATGGCCAGATGCTTGATGAATGCCTGGTCCCAGTTGTGCAGTCGTGACAGGGTGGCATGGAAGGTGAGTGGCGAATTTACCAGCTGCTTGCTCACACCCAGCTGCAAGTCGAATGGTATGCGCTCAAACTCATCGTCATAAGCCTTTATCTGTCCGCCAAGGTTCTTGGCTACTGCCGATAGCGACCAACCCTTCTCCTCGTCCAGATAGTTGACACCGAGGTCGATAGCCATGGCTGCCGAACTGTAATTACCGATGGTAGAAGAGATGAAACGGGCAGTGATGCCACCACTGAAGTGATTGCCCAACAGATAGGCAAAACTACCAGCCAGTGCGATGTCGCGTGGCGAGAAGCTGCCTGTCTCTATGTTCTCAGCCGTGGTCTCTTTGATAGAGCCATACGACATATACTGTCCGCTGATGCCCCATGAGGCGCGTTCACCATAAGCTCTGACATAAGAGGCTGAGGCCGTCTTGCTACCTTCCATATAAGTCATGAAATTAAAGTTCAGACTCTTGTCGCTGACACCCGTCAATAGGGCAGGATTATGGAAGATAACGGTAGGGTCGTCGTTGGTCAGCGAGATGTTGTCACCTCCCAATGCAGCCACATGAGCACTCACAGGCAAGCGCAAGAAGCTATACACCTCTTCGCTCTCCTGAGCCTGTGTAGACAGGGCTGTCAGCATGCCTATGATGGCTAGAAAACCTTTCTTCATCTTATTTCAAACGACAAAGGTAATTATTTTATTGCATATTTCCAAAATAATAGCTACCTTTGTGCCCAATATATGGAACAAAAGAAGACACCACAGGCCGACATGGAGCAGCGACGCACCACGGGATTTCTCTTGGGGCTTATCTTTGTGTTGTCTTTGTTCTATGTTACACTGGAGTGGAATACTGCTCCATCCGACGACGGTATCGACCCTATCGATTTGAACGATTTGATGCATGAGAGCGAGCTGGTGCCGATGTCTAACGAAGAGACAATAGCCCAACTGGAAGAGAAACGCCCGCAGGAGAAGTCGGAAGAACTGCGTATTGTTGACGACGATGTGGAGATAGACAACGAAGAACTGCAGGATGAGGCTATTGACGACGAGGAACTACTCAAGGAGCTGGAGGAAAAAGAAGAAAAGGCGTTGGCTCCCTTGACCGTTGACCCACAGAACCCGCTCAACTTCCATGTGGTAGAAGACCTGCCACAGTATCCTGGCGGTGCTACGGAGTTTCTGAAATGGCTCACCAAGAATCTGCGCTATCCCACTGTCGCTCGTAACAATCATACGCAGGGCAAGGTGGTGGCTGTGTTCTATGTAGAGAAGGATGGTAGTATCAGTGGCGTGAAAATCACCAAGTCGCTGTCGCCCGAATGCGACAAGGAGGCGCTGCGTGTGCTCAATATGATGCCCCATTGGCAACCAGGTGTTTATCACGATCAGCCCTGTCGCACCAAGGTGTGCATCCCTATTGTATTTAAGTTGTAGAAAATAAGAAGAATAAGATATATGCTGACATCTAATGAGATCCTGCAGTTGGTCAACGACTTTTTGGCCCATCTGCCCTATGAGAGAAAACCGAAGTCACTTTACGAACCGGTAGAATACGTGTTGTCTATTGGTGGCAAGCGCATACGTCCTGTGCTCACCCTCATGGGCTACAATCTCTGGAAAGAAAATCCCGAAAGCATCCTGATGCCTGCCGTAGGATTGGAGACCTATCATAACTACACCCTGTTGCACGACGACCTGATGGACCAGGCCGATATGCGTCGTGGTCACGAGACGGTACATCGCCGTTGGGATGCCAACAAGGCCATCCTCTCTGGCGACTCTATGCTGGTGTTGGCTTATCAGCGCATGCAGCAGGTGCCTGCCGACAAGATGCCTGCCGTGCTTGACATCTTTACGGAGACGGCTCTGGAGATTGGCGAAGGTCAGGAGTATGATATGACTTTCGAGACGCGCAACGATGTGACTGAAGAAGAATATATCGAGATGATACGCCTGAAGACCAGCGTATTGCTGGCTTGTGCCCTGAAGATTGGTGCTGTGTTGGCTGATGCTCCTCAGGAGGATGCCGACCGCCTCTATCGTGTAGGTGAGCAGATGGGATTGGCATTCCAGTTGCAAGACGACCTGCTCGATGTCTATGGCGACCCCAAAGTCTTTGGTAAGGCTATCGGTGGCGATATCACCTCAAATAAGAAGACCTATATGCTTATCAATGCCTTCAACCGTGCCAACGATAAGCAGCGTGCAGAGTTAGAGCGTTGGATCGGTGCTAAGACCTTCAATCGCGAGGTGAAGGTGGCAGAGGTTACGCGCCTCTACGACGAGATTGGTATCCGTCGCCTCTGTGAGGAGAAAATCAATTACTACTTCCATGTAGCCCGACAGACTCTTTCAGAGGTCAATGTACCAGAGGAGCGCAAGGCTCAGCTCCGTCAATACATGGACGAACTGTTACACCGCAATAAATAACCGTTCAATGTCCGACACTCAATCTTCAACGTTCAACGTTCAACGTACAACGTACATCGATACGCATTGCCACTTGGATGGTGAGGAGTTCGCACAGGATCGTGACGAAGTGATACAGCGTGCCCAAGAGGCTGGTTGTGCTAAAATCTTCTTGCCAGCCATTGATGTTAAGACCTGTCAAACAGTATTGGATGTGTGTACTAGTTATCCAGGCTATTGTTATCCTATGTTGGGCTTGCATCCAGAGGAGGTAAAAGGTGATTGGCGTGAGCAATTAGCAACTATCAAAGATGCAATAACTCCTAAAGTTATTGCTATCGGCGAGGTTGGTCTCGACTACTATTGGAGTCGCGAGTTTGAACAAGAACAGTTAGAGGCTTTCGAAGAACAGGTGCGTTGGGCTGTAGAGCTGCAACTGCCCCTGATGATTCACTGTCGCAAAGCACAAAACGAGATGGTGGCTATCCTCAAGAAGTATGCCAACGACCTGCCTGGCGGTGTGTTCCATTGCTTTACGGGTAATGAGCAAGAGGCTCGCCAGTTGTTAGAGTTTGATCGCTTCGTATTGGGTGTTGGTGGCGTGTCGACCTTCAAGAAGAGCCATCTGCCCGAAGTTCTTCCCGCCTGTGTACCCCTTGACCGTCTCGTCTTAGAGACCGATGCCCCCTATATGGCTCCCGTCCCTATGCGTGGTCAGCGCAACGAGTCTTCCTATATCCGCCACGTCATTACCCGACTGGCCGAAGCCTATGGCGTTAGCGAAGACACCATCTGCCAGCAGACCACAGCCAATGTAGAGCGCATCTTCCCCCGTATCCGTTAATACAACTCATTCGGTTCTGAATTAGCTATATTCAGCGCCGAATACAGCTAATTCGAGGTGCAATACAATAACTATTGAGGGTCAAAAGTAACTAATTCAGCGCTGAGTGTAACTGATTCAGCGCTGAATGTAGCTAATTCGTTTGACGGCATAATTCGTCGAGAATTATGCGTAAATACTCCTTGAATTATGCGTAAATTCTACTTTTATCGTGAGCTGATAACCTTACGGATGTTTCCGTTGGCATCGCGGAAGATGGTAAGCATGCCAAAGCGATAGAGAATTTGAGAGGTGTCGGTCGTTACCTCCTTGATGGATGTTGCCATATTGAAATTGAAGGAGGCTAGGCCATTGGTTACCGAGATATTGGTGATGGGCTTGTTCATCAGCATTGTGCCATCGGTGTTGGCATGGAATAGGTCGGCAGCAGGCGACGAAGTGTTGGTTAGCGCATTGTTCTCCTCAAAAGGATATGCCCAACCGGCAGTGCTGAATGTGGTGTTTTTGTTGTTGGCGTGGAAGAGAATATAACGCTTGCGATAGGAAGAGTTCGGATACTCTTGTGTACTCGTCCATACCGAAGGGTCATAGTCGATGTGGAAGATGAGCACACCATTGCTTGGCAGACTGGCATCCCAGCCCGTTGCTTGGCGATTCTCCACAAAGTAATACTCGTTCTCATAGCCGTCGTTGCGGATAAGATAGGCTACATCATTGTCTGCCAAAGCAGGTATGTCAACGATGGATGTGGCCTCTTGCAGTTCTATCGGTGTGAGCCATCCCATCAACCAGCGCTCGTGACCAGAATAGCCGGCCGGCTGATAGCCATTGCCATTGTAGTTGCCTGAGTCCATCAGGTCCCAGCCACCTAGTGCTTTTCCTCCACTATAATAGAAGTCGGGGAATCCGAAACAGTGGCTATATTCGTGACAGATGGTACCAAAAGAACCGTAGTCGTTATTCCTCGTCAGCTCTGCCAGTGCACAATAGCAGTCCACCAAATAGTTCTTTTCGCCATAGTTGACGGGGATCGGTTCGCAATACACGCCCTCCTGATTGTCCTTCAGATGTTCGCTCATCCACCATTGGTGGGGCCAAATCAGGTTAGGGCCAGAACTATCGTTCATGCCATGACCGGCATAGACGATGAGTAGCTGGTTGATATAGCCATCGTTATTCCAATCGTAGAGGCTCCAATCGATGTCGAGTGTCTTCAGCACGTCCATGATGTCCTCTACAAGATATTGCGAGTTCTCATCATCAACCTCATTGCTTGCATACTTCTCGGCATTACCACTCACCTGCACATATATTAGGTCGAAGATAACGTTGAAGTCACCATAGCTCTGGTCAAGGAAATAGTCGTGGACAGAACCCTTGAAAGGCTCCTCCAGATATCCCTCCGTATTGAATATGTTGTTCCACTGCTGTAGGGTGGCAGCCTCATCGCCGATGAAGTTGCGGTCGTTGAATGCTACCAGTATGGTTAGCTGATGACGCGTGCCATGGTAGAAATTGCCACCAGGTGTTCTGCCCTCGCTACTTCCACGGCGAAGGTGAATGCTCTGCTGACGAGGGGTGCCGCGCCGACAACCCTGTAGTGAGATATTTTCTTGTGCAATAGCTGTCAGCGTAATGATTGACAGCAACAAACTAGTAATGATAAAGCGATATTTCCTCATTATTGATATAGATGCTTACAAATGCTGCCATCCGACTTGCGCGTGAGGTATAACTGTCCGCGCACAGGATGCTCTATACGGCGACCTTGCAGGTCGTAATACTCATGTCCATTTAGTTTTGCATCATTCATTTCCTTGATGCCTGACGCACCACCCATGAAGTCGAACGAGATGAGTCCATCCTCCGACTCTTGGATATTCGTAATATATTCGTCAACCAGCGCATTATTCTCTTCGAAAGGGTAGGGCGCTGTGCTGAGATGACGCTTATTCATGCGGCCAGAATGCTGATATTGGGAGAGTCCCTCTGTTGATATCTTCGCAGCCCATGCAGCATAGTCTAGTCCGTCGGCATAGACAGGATGGAAGCGTGGATCATTCTGCCTGTTGTTGGGCTTATTCTCACACCATGCCGCCTCATCGTAGTCAACATACCACACCAACAGTCCGTGTCCGGGTGTACCGGCATCCCAGCGGGTGTGCTGACGATTTTCCAGTAAGAGATATTCCGTGTCGGAGTGTCTAATCTGATAGATATCACCACCCTCAGAAACGGCAGGCAGATTGATAATGCTTGCAGCCTCAGTCAGTTCGATGGGTGTCAGCCAACCCAACAGCATCTTCTCTAGGGGAGTATAGTTGGGCGGACACCAACCATAGTTGGTAAAGTTGCCACCATCCATCAGGTCCCATTCATCGCAAACGCTATAAACCCATCCGTTCGTAGGATAGATGTCGGGCAATCCGAGACTATGACTATACTCGTGGCAGATGGTACCGAAACCACAAGATATAGGTGTGGAATAAGGCCAGTATTCGCCACTGGCGGTATAGTTGGAGATAATCAGATTGTCGGGCGTGGTGATGGCACTCATGCTACCCGTGTTAGGCCATGTGTAACCATAGGTGGTAGCACCCAGATTGCCGGGCTGACCAGCATAGACATAGACCACTTGCTCTATTCTGCCATCGCCATTCCAATCGTAGGGGGTAAAGTCTAACTCAGGGTACTGTTCTATCAGTTTATGTGTTGCCTCAGCAAACGTGTTCTGACCGTGGTTGCGCGTCTTGCTGTCAGGATTCTCATAGGGCTGCGCTTGCTGACTGACGTCAAAAGGACCATAGACGTCGAACTGTAGATTCAGCAAACCTCCCGACTGTTCACGAAAGTAGTCGGCCATACAGCCTGGACCCTTTCTCTCGTTATAGCCAGACTCGTTGAGTATCTGATTATATTGCGCCTGAGGGTCTTCGCTCAGGAACTGTTTGTCTGAGAAGTTGATGAGAATAACCAGCTGGCGATAGATCTTGCTGGCATCCCACTGGTTGTTGATGGCAGGAAGTTTTAATCTGCCTGCTCGATGAGTGGGCACCGCCTGTTCGGCCAGACAGTCTCCATGTACTACCGTCCACTCGTCCTGTGCCCACAAGTATGTGGACAACAGGGCAAGTAGTAGCAGTATGATGAAACGGTTATTCTTCATCTTAAACCATTTTATTTGTTAGGGCACCAAGGCTTCAACTGCTTGAAGAAGTCGTTACCCTTATCATCTACTAGGATGAATGCGGGGAAGTCTTCTACCTCAATCTTCCAAACAGCCTCCATACCCAGTTCAGGATATTCTACACACTCGATGCTCTTGATAGAGCTCTGTGAGAGTACGGCAGCCACACCACCGATAGTACCGAGATAGAAACCACCGTGCTTCTTACAAGCCTCGGTAACAACATCGCTACGGTTACCCTTGGCAATCATTACCAGTGAACCGCCATTCTCCTGGAACTCATCTACGTATGGATCCATACGGTTGGCAGTAGTTGGGCCCATAGAACCACAAGGATAACCCTCTGGAGTCTTAGCAGGACCAGCATACAATACAGGATACTTCTTGAAGTATTCGGGCAGTCCCTCACCAGCATCCAGACGAGCCTTGAGCTTAGCGTGAGCAATGTCGCGAGCTACAATGATGGTACCCTTCAGATTAACACGGGTAGATACGGGATACTTAGAAAGCTCCTTGCGTACAGCATCGATACCCTCGCTCAGGTCAATCTCAATACCCTTGCCACCTTCACCCGGACGGCGCAGCTCCTCAGGAATCAACTCTGTGGGGTTAGAATCCATCTTCTCCAACCAGATACCATCGCGGTTAATCTTAGCCTTGATGTTACGGTCGGCAGAACAACTTACACCCATACCGATAGGACAAGAAGCACCGTGACGAGGCAGACGAACGACACGGATGTCGTGAGCCAGAGCCTTACCACCAAACTGTGCACCCAAGCCAATCTTATGAGCCTCTTCCAAGAGCTTGTTCTCAAGGTCGATGTCACGGAAGGCACGACCAGTCTCGTCACCCGTTGTGGGCAGTGAGTCGTAGTACTTGATAGAAGCGAGCTTCACGGTGAGCAGGTTCTTCTCTGCTGAGGTACCACCGATAACGAAAGCGATATGATAAGGAGGACAAGCTGCTGTACCCAGCGACTTCATCTTCTCTACCAAGAAGGGCAGCAGGGTACCCTCGTTCTGAATGGTAGCCTTAGTCATGGGGTAGAAGTAAGTCTTGTTGGCAGAGCCACCGCCCTTAGCCACCATCACAAACTTATACTCAGCACCCTCACAAGCCTCGATGTCAATCTGTGCAGGCAGGTTGCAACGGGTGTTTACCTCGTCGTACATATTGAGAGGAGCATTCTGAGAGTAGCGCAGGTTGTCCTGAGTAAAGGTGTTATATACACCACGGCTCAGTGCCTCTTCATCCTCGAAGCCTGTCCATACCTGCTGGCCCTTCTCACCATGGATAATAGCTGTACCTGTATCCTGGCAGAAAGGAAGGATACCCTTGGCAGCAACCTCTGCATTGCGCAGGAACTGCAGGGCTACATACTTATCGTTCTCAGAAGCCTCATCATCTTTCAGAATCTTAGCAACCTGTTCGTTATGCTCGCGACGCAGCATGAACTCTACGTCGTGGAAAGCCTGCTGAGCCAACAGGGTCAGTGCCTCTTTAGACACCTTGACAATCTCTTTGCCTTCAAATTCGGCAGTGGTCACGCCCTCCTTGCTCAGTAATCTGTACTCTGTTTTGTCTTCGCCCAACTGAAACATAGGGGCGTACTTAAAATCAACTGGATTTGCCATTGTTGTATTATTTGTTTAGTTATTCATTTATTTAGGTGCAAAGATACGAAGATTTCCCGAAAAGTGATACTTTATTTATAAAAAAGTAGTATATTTGCAACTAATTCAATATTTGTTTCGTCTAACGGATAAAGAAACAAAAAACAAAGAGATATGAAGAAAGTATTTTTTGTTATGATGGCAGTAGCCATGTTGACATCTTGTAGGTTTGATGTGACAAGAACGATATCACAGACACCTGAATCGGGCGAGACTGAATATCGTCATCTGAAAGGTTTCGAGCGAATAGCCTTGATGGGCTCGATGGATGTGAAGTATATCCAGGCCGACTCTTTCTCTGTGAAGGTATCTGCTCCAAGCAATGAAATTAAGGATGTAGAGACAATAGTGGAGAAGAATACGCTGACGATTAAAATGAAGAATGGTAATAGAATTATCAATTTTGGCGATATAGATCGTGGTCCTATCATCGTTTATGTTACTTCACCCGACTTCTTGGGTATTAGTTTGATGGGCTCTGGCGACTTTATGAGTCTTCGCCCATTGGATACCGATACACTCAGCATCGATCTGAAAGGCTCTGGCGATATCGTCTTTACGGATGTTATCTGTGACCGCGTCAATGTGTCGCTGATAGGTTCGGGTGATGTAAAAGTAGACAATGTGAAGACACAACAGGCCCGACTGAATCTGGTGGGCTCAGGCGATATTGATATGCACTTTGAAAATAGCGGAGAGGTAGATTCGCAAGTCAAGGGTTCTGGCGACATTACCCTGAGTGGTACTGTCAAGAAGATGAATCAGCTGGTGCGTGGCTCTGGCGATATCAATACTGGTAGTCTTGTTGTTAGATAATACACGTATAAACAAAATAAAACAACTACGAATATGAAAAAGGTACTGATCACTTTAACACTGCTGCTGACTCTAGGCATGACCACAGAGATGGTAGCGCAGAAGCACCGCCATACGCCACAGACGAAGGAACTGGTGGACTCAACAAGCAAGGATGCCGTGGAGGTATATTCTGACACGACATCTGCATCAACAACAGCAGTTGCAGATACTGATTTTGATGACGACGACTGGACACGTGACGCTCATTCAAACCCTGCTACCATCATGGATCATATGCTCGACAATGTGGCAGAGGGTAGTAGCGAAATCGCCGGTATGTTCTTCGTACTCGCTGTAGTGCTCATCATCTTTGTGGTGTCTCCCGTATTCATCATCATTGCACTGTTCTACTTCATCAATAAGAACCGTAAGGATAAGATGCGCCTGGCACAGATGGCTATGCAGCAGGGACAACCTATCCCCGACAAACTGCTGGAAGAGCAGGTGGGTAGTGGTGACGAAGATTTTAAGAAGGGCATGCGCCAGTGTTTTATTGGTGTAGGACTGATGATCTTCCTTGGCTTTGCTGCCGGTACGATAGGCTTTGGTGTAGGCGCCTTGGTGTTCTGCATCGGACTGGGTAAGATTGTTGCTGTGAAGATGGCACAAAAGAATGATAACTGGAATATGAATAATGATTTAGACATCAAAAAATAAAACTATGACAAAGAAATTAGAGCGTTCTAACGATCGCATATTAGGTGGTGTATGTGCAGGTATTGCAGAGTATCTGGATTTTGATCCCGTAGCCGTACGTTTGGCTTATGCCTTCCTGACCATCTGTACCTGTTTCTCAGGTGTACTGTTCTACATCGTTGCATGGATAGTGATGCCTGCAAAGAATCTGTTAGAAACCAAATAAGAAGTAAAAAGAAGTGGCTTTGCTCAGTAGTGACATAGTGCTGGTGGCACAGGTGGCGGTATCAGGCAACAAACGGGCTTTCGATGAGCTCGTGCACCGATACCAGTCACCTGTACGCAGGTTCTTCCTCAACCAGACGATGGGCGACGAACAGCTGAGCGACGACTTGGCACAAGATACGTTTATCAAGGCCTATACCAATATCACCTCTTTCCGAGGCATGGCGTCTTTCAAGACGTGGCTGATGCGTATCGCCTATAATGTGTTCTACGACTATACTCGTAGTCATCGAGCAACGGAAGATGTGGATGTAGTTCCTCAACGCTCAGGTGGCGAAAACTCTTCCTTGCAGATGGATATCTATGCTGCCTTGGCACTCTTGAAACCAGATGAGCGCACCTGTATCACGCTGCAACTAATTGATGGCTATGATATCACTGGTATTGCAAAGATTACGCAGCTAAAGGAAGGTACCGTAAAGTCGCACCTCTCCAGAGGAAAAGAGAAATTAGCAAACTATTTAAGAAAGAATGGATATGACCGATAAGAACGATGTTTTGTTGAAGCAGTTTTTCCAGGATGCCGCTACGCAGCAGATAGCGGATAATGGATTTTCTGAGCGGGTAATGCAGCATCTGCCCGAGAGGGCTCCATTTATCGTTGCGCACCGCAAGTTGTTTACACGCTTGTGGACTTGCTGTTGTGTGCTTTTGTTCTCCGTGCTGTTTGTCTTGATTGACGGTTGGGACTTGTTGTCCGTTCAGTTTGAGGTGATGCTGCGCACCATGGCTGTTCAGACCATCAGTGTCAATCTGTTGGTAGCAGCAACCATTCTCTTTGGCCTACTCTTTGTGGGAGTAGGAGAGGTTATTTCTTCGGAAACAGCCCGTACGTAGTACGAAGTACGATAAATTCTGTGCGACGGTTCAGCTGGTTACATATCTCCTGCTGTTCCTCGCTCAGTGTCTTGATATACTCCTCGGTCAAAACATCATTCTCCTTGAGGAACGGATACTTCTCAGTAAGCTTGCGACGGATAGTCTTGGGCTTCTCCTTACCATAGCCTACGGGTTTCAAACGGTCATTGGCAATGCCGTGGGCAGTAAGGTATGCTACCACGCTCTCTGCACGTCGCTGTGCCAATCGCTTGTTATATTCCGCCGAACCTTTATAGTCGCAGTGACTACTCAACTCGATAGTCACATTAGGATTCTCGTTTAATAGCGCCACCAACTTGTCTAATGCCTCTGTTGATTCAGGGCGCAAGGTAGCCTTGTCGAAATCATAGAAGATGTTATCAATAAGCACGGGAGCCGTGATGCTAGCCAATGGGAACTGTAGCACATATTCTTCTGACTCGGTAACGGGCTCTACGCGCAATCGCTCTTGATGATTTAGATATCCCTTACATGTTCCTAAGAATACGTAATCTACACCTGGCTTGATGGCTTGTGTGAAGGAACCATCACCTTTCACGCTCAACTTTAGGTTGGTACCATCGTTGCCCACCATATACACCTGTGCTTCGGGCAACTCGTAGCCATCCTGCTCATATACCCATCCTTTCACGGTCTGTACGATCTCGGGGTTATAGAAAGAATAGATATGGTCCCATCCTTTACCATCGCCACGATTGCTAGAGAAAAAACCTTTGTTGAGCAGTCCTTCAAAGGTCATACCGAAGTCATCGCCCTGTGAGTTGAGCGGATAACCGGGATGATTGATGTCTGTGGGCAGTATGCGTGCAGCCTCCAGTTTCTCTTTCTCCACATAATAGATGTCTAGTCCTCCCATGCCCTCATGACCATCGCTTGAGAAGTAGAGGTCACCATTAGGACGGAAGGTGGGGAAGAACTCATCGCCAGCCGTGTTGATAGGTGCACCAACATTCTCTACACCTCCCACACCATTACTTGTCAGTCGTACACGCCAGATGTCATAGCCTCCCATACCACCAGGCATATTGCTGGTGAAATAGAGCCATTCGCCATCGGGCGATACGGCAGGGTGCGCATAGGCAGAGAGCGTGTCGCGTGTGAGTTTAAGGTCGCTGGCTTTGCTCCATGCAGCATCCGAACGCTTGCTGGTCATGATGGTAGCATAGCGTGGATAACTGGCATCGGCTCTACACTGTGTCAGATACATGGTGCGTCCATCGGGAGAGAAGCAGCATGCACCTTCATCCTCTTCTGTATTCAGTTCTGAATCAATCACCTCTGGGCGCTGCCATTTACCTTTCTCGTCTTTCTGCGAGTAGAAGATGTCGGCATTCTTAATACCAGTGATACCACTAAACTCATCGCCCTTAGCTTGGTTGCGTGTAGAAGTGAAGAATAACTGATTATTCTCTTCACCAGCCAGCATGGGTGAGTAGTCAGAACGGCGCGAGTTGAAGAAGTTCTCGCGCTTCACCGTATAGGCAGAACCTTCCTTTTTCCATTCGGGAGCCTGCTGAGCAGAACGAAGACCTACCTGTGCTAGTTGTTTATAATTTCGTGAGTCTATCACCCCATCACCTATGATGGAGTCTATGGTCATCTGGAAGTATTTGGCAGCCTCCTTATAGTTGCCATTCTTCATCAGTTGCTGTGCCAGATGGAAATAGGTCAGAGAATCGGTCTGCTTGTAGCGAACCGCATTGTTGTATGCTGCTATCGCCTTTTGCGTATAGTTGATGCGACGATAGCACTCTGCCATCTTCAGTGCGCGCTGTCCACGCAACGCTCGCTCTTTAGATGGTGTTTGTGAATAGGCTTTCTTATACTGGTTAGAGGCGTCAAAATATTCGCCCAAAGCATAAAAACGGTCACCCTTCTTCATAGCCTGTTCTGCACCACACCCTGTCAGGAGTATGGCACACACAGTGATAATTATGATGTGCACAACATTTCGCATACAGCATAAATAACGGCGGATAGCTCGTTTTATTGCCTATCCGCCGCTGATAATCTTTTTATCTGATACATCTGATGTTCTGTTCTAGTTGCTGTGTGGAGCTTGCTCCAACCAATACAGAGGTGACTCCTTGTTGGTCGAGAATCCAGCGTAAGGCCTTTTCTGCCAGGCTTTGTCCTTGTTTGGCAGCTTCTGCATTCCACTGTCTTAACTGCTCCAACAACTCATCGGTCAGCATCTCTGGACGTAGGAATTTTCCTTTCGACATACGAGAGTCATCGGGGATGCCATCGAGATAGCGGCTTGTGAGTAGTCCTTGTGCTAACGGAGAGAATGCTATAAAGCCAACGCCCTCGTCATGGCAAAGTTGCAGTATGCCTTCATCTATGGGATTCCGGTGTAGCATATTTAGTTTTCCCTGATAGATGAGTAGGGGCGTGTCGTGCTGGCGTAGGTAGTTGATAGCAAAACGAGTAGCTTCCAGTGGCCAGTTGGAAATACCTACATAGAGCGCTTTTCCTGCACGAACGATATCTACCAATGCTTGTAGTGTCTCTTCTAATGGTGTCTCTGGGTCATAACGATGACTATAGAAGAGGTCCACATATTCTAGGTGCATACGCTTCAGACTCTGGTCGAGCGATGCCATCAGGTATTTGCGTGAGCCCCAGTTGCCATAAGGTCCGGGCCACATATCGTAACCGGCTTTGGTAGAGATGAACAACTCATCACGATAGGGACGCAGGTCGTCGTCCATCAGTCGTCCTAAGGTTTCTTCTGCCGAACCATACACAGGACCATAGTTGTTGGCAAGGTCCAGATGGGTAATACCGTGGTCAAAAGCATAGCGCACAATCTCGCGGCTACGTTCATAAGGGTCTACACTACCGAAGTTGTGCCACATGCCCAATGATACTTTGGGCAGTAATACACCGCTTTTTCCGCAGCGCTCATACTGCATACCATTCTCATATCGGTTGTTGTCAGCTTGATAAGGGGTCATAGTCATAGTAATTGCTGGTATATATAATGTTTATTTTTTGCTTTTCTTTTTCTTCTTCTCTTCCTCAGCAGGCATCACGGTAATACGGCGATTGGTGGGATCTACCATGACGTCGTGTACAATGGTGGTTACCTGTTGCTTGAGTTCGTTGATAAACTGTTGCGCATCATATTTCTTTGATTCTATGTCGCGCAGCTTCTTCTCCCAGATACCCGTGAGTTCGCAACTCTTCAGCAGGTCTTCGCGTATCAGGTCGATGAGTTCGATACCCGTAGGTGTTGCAACCAATCGTTTACGCTCACGACGAATATAGCGACGCTTGAAGAGTGTTTCGATAATTGACGCACGCGATGATGGACGACCGATTCCGTTCTCCTTCATGGCAGCACGCAGCGTTTCGTCTTCTACAAACTTACCTGCGGTCTCCATTGCTCTCAGCAGGGATGCCTCGTTATAGTAAGGTGGTGGTGTGGTCATCTTCTCCGTTAGGGTAGGGATGTGGTCACCACTCTCTCCTTTGACAAATGTGGGCAGTGTGCGCTCCTCATCATCTTTCTTCTCGGCATTGTCGCTGTCTGTGCTTTCAACCGTTTTCTCTCTTACTACTCTCCAACCGGGTTCAAGGATTTCCTTACCCGTCACCTTAAACTCGATACCGTCAACCTCTCCCAATACCGTGGTGGTAGAGAATTTACAGTCATCCAGGAATACACCGATGAAGCGACGTGCTACAAGGTCGAACACCTTCTGCTCGGCATCGCTCAGATTCTGGGGAATCACACCTGTGGGAATGATGGCATGGTGGTCGGTCACCTTTGACGTGTCGAATACGCGCTTGCTCTTCTTCAGTGCTTTTCCACCAATAGGTTTGATATATTCTGCATACACGGCCTTGCCAAAGAACTTGGTCTGATACAGTCCGTTCAGTGTCTGTGGACATTTGGGATAGATGTCGTCAGATAGATACTGTGTATCTACACGTGGATAGGTCGTGTATTTACGCTCGTAGAGTGCCTGAATAAGATTCAGAGTCATCTCTGCAGAGAAACCAAACTTGCGGTTACAATCCACCTGCAATGAGGTGAGGTCGTAAAGCTGTGGTGGTTGCTCCTTACCAGCTTTCTTCTCTACCTTTGTAACGGTGAAGGGCTTTCCTTCAATCGTCTGGAATGCCTGTTCACCTTCTTCCTTAGAGGTAAACTTTCCTTTGGTTGCTGTAAAGGTGGTGTCGCGATAGACGGTAGCCAATACCCAGTAGGGTTCGGGTTTGAAGTTGTCTATCTCTTTCTGGCGATTGACAATCAATGCCAATGTGGGAGTCTGCACACGACCGATGGAGAGCACTTGGCGGTTCTGTCCATATTTCAGTGTGTAGAGACGTGTAGCATTCATACCCAACAGCCAGTCGCCGATGGCACGCGAGAGTCCTGCCATATAAAGAGGTTGATAGTCTGCCTGATCTTTCAGGTTTTGGAAACCCTCACGGATAGCCTCGTCAGTCATACTCGATATCCACAGACGACTAACGGGGCACTTAGCTCCTGCCTTCTGCATCACCCAACGCTGGATGAGCTCACCCTCCTGACCGGCGTCACCGCAGTTGACGATGCGCTCTGCCTGTTGCATGAGTCTCTCAATAATGGAGAATTGCTTCTTGATACCTTGGTCATCAATGAGCTTAATGCCAAAGCGTTCGGGAATCATAGGTAGCGATGTCAGGCTCCACATCTTCCACATGGGTGTGTAGTCGTGGGGCTCTTTCAGGGTACACAGGTGACCGAATGTCCATGTCACCTGGAAACCATTTCCTTCCATATACCCATCATGCGAACTCGTTGCTCCAATGATACGAGCAATGTCTTTGGCTACGCTGGGTTTCTCTGCTATACAAACTATCATACAAAGTGCAAAGTTACGAAATAATTTTCAACTTTCAACTATCAACTTTCAACTTTTTTTCGTAACTCTGGCTTCGCCGAAATTACTTCGTCTCGGAAATGAAAGAAAAACAAGTTTTCCTTTTGTATTTCTCTCGACTTTTCGTAACTTTGCACTCGTTATGATTGATAGAGCGACCGTAGACAAGATAATGGATGCCGTAAACATCGTGGATGTTGTTGGTGAGTTTGTTAACCTCCGTAAGTCGGGAGTTAACTACAAAGGTTTATGTCCTTTCCATGATGATAAGACACCTTCGTTTATGGTGTCGCCGGCTCGTCAGATTTGTAAGTGCTTCTCTTGTGGTGAGGGTGGTAATGCCATCAACTTCCTGATGAAGCATGAGCAGATAACCTATCCTGAAGCCCTGCGCTGGTTGGCCAAGAAATATAATATTGAGATACAAGAGCGTGAACTTAGCGACGACGAGAAGCGTGAGCAGAGTGAACGTGAATCGATGTTTGTGGTCAACGAGTGGGCTTGCGACTATTTCCATAACATTCTGAAGAATGATGTTGATGGTATGGCTATCGGTAAACAGTATTTCCGTAGTCGTGGCGTCCGTGATGATATCATTGAGAAGTTTAAGTTGGGCTTTGCCTTAACCAAGCGTGATGCGTTGGTCAACGAGGCTCGTCGCAAGGGTTACAAAGATGAGTTTTTGGTAAAGACCGGTCTCTGTGTCGAGAATGAACATGGAGTATATGACCGCTTTGCCGGTCGCGCCATCTTCCCTTGGCTCAATGTCAGTGGTAAGGTGGTGGCCTTTGGTGGTCGTAAACTGGATGCTGCCACTAAAGGTGTGCAACAGAAATATGTCAATTCGCCCGATTCGGAGATCTACCATAAGGAGCGCGAACTCTATGGCATCTACCAAGCCAAGAAAGCCATTGTCAAAGAAGACTGCGTGTATATGGTGGAAGGCTATACCGATGTCATTGCCATGCACCAGTGCGGATTAGAGAATGTGGTTGCCAACTCCGGTACGGCGTTGAGCAATTATCAGATACGTATGCTGCATCGCTTTACTCAGAATATCGTGCTGCTCTACGATGGTGATGCTGCTGGTATTCATGCTGCCATGCGTGGTACCGATATGTTGCTGCAAGAGGGTATGAATGTGAAGGTGTTGTTGTTACCCGATGGCGACGACCCCGACTCGTTCAGTCGTAAACATACTGCTCAGGAGTTTAAGGAATATATTGAGCAGCATCAGACAGACTTTATCGAGTTTAAGACTGACCTCATGCTGAGGGATGTCAAGGACCCCATCAAGCGTGCTGAGGCTATCAATAATATTGTACGCTCGGTAAGTGTTATCCCTGATCCTATCGTTCGTGCCACCTACATCACAGAGTGTTCACGCCGATTGGATGTCAACGAGACTACACTGATATCGCAAACCAACAAGTATATTGCTGGTGAACAAGAAGAACAGCGCCGAATAGCTGATCGTGAGCAGACTCGCCAACAGGATAATACCTCGGCACCAGAACCTATCGGCTTGCATACGGCCTTAGAACAGACTACTGCCGTAGAGCGCATGTTGGTAGAGAATATCATTCGTCATGGCAACGAGATTATCTTTGAAGATTTGGAGACGGAAGATGGTGGTACGGTCAATCTGAATGTCGCCCAATATATCGACTTTGACTTAGGTAGCGATAACCTCTCGTTTAGCGATGAGCGCTATAACCGTATCCTGCAAGAGGCGGTAGAGCATTCGGCTGACAATAACTTCGTAGCCGAGCAATACTTTATGCAGCATCCCGATCCAGAGATGAGTCAGTTGGCTGCCCAACTGGGTATCGATCGTCATCATCTCAGTGAGAGCTTTCAGGTAAAAGAGAATACCACACTGCTGCGTCAGCGTGTTCAGCACCTGATACTCGACTTCCGTCTGGATATAGTCAATCAGCATCTGAAGACGCTCCAACAACAGTTGCGAGAGGCTGGTTCGGATATGGAGCGCATCAAAGAATTGATGGATGACTACAGGCAGACTCAAGAGCTGCGCAATGCGTTGGCTAAGCAGCGTGGGTCTGACGTGATAGTTTAGACATGTACGGATTATTATATATAATAGGTGCCACACTGGCATGGATACTGATAGCAGTTACGATTATTCATGTCATTATGGACAACCGGCAGCCCGCTAAGACGATGGCGTGGGCGCTGGTGATATTCTTTATACCCCTTGTGGGCATCGTCTTCTACCTCTTCTTTGGCATCAATCATCGTCGTGAGCGCCTTGTCAGTCAACGCTCGCTAGACCAGCTGACCAAGCGCTCTATGCTGAGTTTTGTAGAGCAGGAAGACTTCCGTGTGCCTGAGCGCCATCGACAACTGGTCGACCTCTTTATCAATCAGAATATGGCATTGCCCTTTAAGGATAATCAGATAGATATCATCACCGATGGTTATGCCTATATCCCCGAACTATTGAAAGATATTGCTGAGGCTCAGCATCATATTCATCTCGAACTCTATATCATTGAAGACGATGCCTTGGGCAATCTGGTGGCAGATGCCTTGATAGAAAAGGCACGCAGTGGTGTTGCAGTGCGCCTGATATACGATGATGTGGGCTGCTGGAAGGTGAGTCATCGCTTCTTCAACCGTATGCGTGATGCAGGTATAGAGGTATCAGCATTCCTGCCTGTCCATTTCCCCTCGTTTACGTCAAAGGCCAACTACCGCGACCATCGTAAACTGATTGTTATTGATGGTGTGATAGGTTATGTGGGAGGCATGAATATTGCTTTGCGCTATGTGAAGGGTACCGGACAGCAACCTTGGCGCGACACGATGTGGCGACTGACGGGTGGTGCCGTCTATGCTTTGCAGCGTGCATTCCTGATAGATTGGTATTTTGTAGACCATACGCTCATTACCAACCGTGCCTATTATCCTCCTTTGACGCCAGTATTGTCGCCCAATAATTGTGTTGTGCAGATTGTTACCAGTGGTCCTACAGCCCACTATCCTGAGATTATGCAGGGCTATGTACGCTCTATCTTGGCAGCTCGTCGCTATGTCTATATCGAGACGCCTTATTTCCTGCCCAACGAGCCTATCCTTTTTGCGTTGAAGACGGTAGCTGTAGGTGGTGTTGATGTGCGCATCATCTGTCCGCTGCGCTCCGATGCTCCTTTCACTGATTGGGCTTCGCGCTCCTATCTTCGTGAGTTGCATGAGGCGGGAGCCAAGATATATCTCTATCGCTCAGGATTCATGCACTCAAAGATGATGGTTTCTGACGATACACTTTCCACCTGTGGCTCTACCAATTTGGATATCCGCTCTTTTGAGAACAACTTCGAGGTCAACGCCTTTGTCTATGATGAAGGCACGGCGCTGAGAATGAAGAAGGTATTCTTAGACGACCAGATGCAGAGCGTAGAACTGAATGAAATACCACAGCGCATCAGTCCTCGTTTCCTGCCACGCTTGTGGGAATCGCTTACTCGCTTGGTGTCTCCGTTGCTCTAAACAGCGAGAAGTTTACGCTGCCATAGCTACGGTGCTCCACAAAGTTAGGATGCTGAGAAAAGTCGTAGTCTTTGCCATGTTCAAAGACAAAGATGCCGTTTTCCTTTAACAGTTGCTTCTCGATAACCAAGTCGGGTATCTGGGGCAACTCTTTCAGTGCATAGGGAGGGTCGGCAAAGATGATGTCGTATTGCTGCTTGCACGACTTGATAAAGCGGAATACATCACCACGAATAGGGATAATACCCTGGCCACCCAGCTTCTTGATACATTCCTGAATAAACCGATGATGGTCACGATCCATCTCCACGCTGACTACCTGACTGCAGCCACGCGACAATAGTTCCAGTGAGATGCTGCCCGTACCTGAGAAGAGGTCAAGCGCAGTGGCATCTTCAAAGTCAACATACTGTACCAGCACATTGAAGATGTTCTCCTTGGCAAAGTCTGTCGTAGGACGAGCCTTAAACGAGCGGGGTATGTCAAAGTGACGTCCCTTATATTTTCCAGTAATGATTCTCATCGGCCTTTTACAAATAGCGTCATCAGGTCGTAAGGCATACCATTGATCTGTGTCACGGTAGCACGGTTAAACTCTCCTGATGGATTGATATAGAATACACGCTTGATAAAGCGCTGAGCCTCTTCTATCAGTTGTTCGCGCTCAATGATGTCGCCCACCAGATGCAGCTCGTCATGTTCTGCCGACATAGCTAACTGTTTCCATACGCCAAGCATATAGTAGAGTGCATCGTTAGGATTGTTGACGGTAAAGGTGTTGCAGAACTTAAAGCGGTTCTGGCTAAAGCTAAACACCTCCATGCGGCGATCATGGAAGTATCCATACAGCTTCTGATGCTGTCCCGTATAGCTGCGCTGATGCAGATGGCGCCACACAGGAGCCATGGCTGCCGTATAGCGCACACCATCGAAACGGTCGTTGAGCACGGTGCGAAAATCCTTTTGTACAGAGAACAATGCCACAGCATTCAGGTCGGGCAATACGGTGTGCATCACTATCTGCTGTTCCTGTCCTGTGAAGGCATGATGATACATTTGGTCGCGCTCGCTCTCTACAAAGAGGTCGGCGGGAACCATCAGTGTCAGTGAGTCTACCATCACCAGTACGCGCTCAAAGTGTTCGCTCAGCATGGGCACGGTGCGCAGCGCCTCACGCAGATTGGCAGCCATCGATATGCTGCTGTTCAGTGCGTAGGGCTCATAGGTGATGTCGCTGTCTGTCGTCATTGAGAACGAGAGACTGCTTCTGCTCACACGTATTACAAGTCTTTTCTGTTTGTTGTCCATCACGTCATAATGCTTAACACGCATAGCACGGCTAGCGCCACTGCCACGAGTGCCAAAAGGATATTTGTTTTATGGATACTTGTCATTTCGTTTGCAAAGATATAATTTTTTTTTCTATTATCAGTTGTAGGAGCGGATTAATTTTTCTAAGTATACAACAATAAATAAGAATTGTGACTCACACGCAGTGCATGTGAGCCACATCCTTTAGTTACTTAATTGTCACTAAAATACTTCGTAGGTTCGGTTATATATTCCTGCTTTTCGTCTTTTTTCTATTAGAAGGATACGGTGAACGAGCCACCCAGGATAAAGGTGTGTCGATTCTTCTTCACACTCTTTGATGCCTTAAATATGTCGTCCTCGAACACCTCTTTCATGTCGGGGAATGCACTGGCGAGATAACCTGCTGGATTATACTCCATGGTATAGGTCTTGCGAGTGAAGTCGTAGTCAAAGAACAACTTCCATGCAAAGTTCTCCTTGTAGGCATAAGTCAGCGAGATACCTGTACCATATTTCATGGTGTTATTGCCACTAACGGTGAAGTAGTCCCATTCCCTCTCGTACTCACCATGATACTGGATGTTGGTAGCCAAGTAGTCGTCGTCCAAGTCGTAGGTCCATTTACCACCCTTAGCTGTTGCGTTCAGGTCTATCTCCTGCATGATACTTCTACCAATCAGCAACTTGCTGCCCAGTGCAAATCTGCGCGACAGTGGTAGGTTGAAGTATACACCCAGGTCAACGGCAAACTCAGTCAGGTGGTCACTCTTAATGGTCATCGTTACGTCGTCGAGATAAGGCTTGCGAGTACCATCTTCATCACCCAAAGCAATAACCTGCATGTCGGGCTGACTCAGCAGATTAGCATACGTATCTATCATGTCGTTCCATGCATAAGCCTCTATACCGTCCCATCCTTTGATAGGAGCAGAGTTCACGCGCAGACGTCCACCAAAACCGATATATTTGTTGATAAAGTAAGCACCCTCGGCAGCTACAGCGGTGGTAGCTTTGAATTTCAGGTTGAATGCCTTGTCTTCATCATCCAATTCGGTAAACGATAAGTCGCCCATATCAAAGTCTACATTTGACGAGCCGAAGCCGATACCCATTGATATGCTGAAGAATGAAGGATGGTCGATGATGCTCTTCTCGCCGCTGATGTCGCCACGCAGCAGTCCTTTGCCCTTGAAGAATACATCGCTCAGTGCGTAAGCCAGCTCTGTTGACATGATACCGATACCAGCACCAGAGAGCACATCACTTATCCAGTGGCGATTATTCAATACGCGCATCACACCAGTAGCTGTAGCCACACCATAGCCTGCTACCGAATACCATGGCGAACGAGTCATACCATATTCCTTATGCAGAATGGTAGCACCCACAAAGGCTGTTGCCGTATGTCCCGAAGGCCATGAGTTGGCTGTACTTCCGTCGGGGCGCATCTCTTTAGCTGTATATTTGATGCCATTTACAAAACCAGCCATGATAGCATACGACATGGCTGTTGATGCCAGATAGCGTCCCCAGTCGCTACGTCCTTCTACGCCAGCAATCTTTAAACCGGTAGTCATCACCGGACCGAAGAATTGTGAATAGTCGTCAATGCCCGTCTTAAAGTCGGTCAGCAGTGTATGCTTATTATCCTTGGTGTTCTGTCGGAATGCACTCTTCTCACTCTTGGCAATGATACCAGCCAAGAATACGGGTACACCCACAAATGTCAGGTCGTCCATCACCTTATAGGGTTTTACGCCCGGATTCGTGCGCATCCATGTCCAGTTCTCCTTTGCCCAGGGCGCATGATCTTTCACCTCCAACTTCAGTTCAGGACGATACGTGTCAGCCCTCTCATAAGTCAGAGTGGGAGTCATTTCAGGAACCTCCAGCGTTAGAGGACATGAAGTGGTGTAATCTGATGCCTGCACACTGCTGCCGCAAAAAGTGATAACGACGGCAAGCATCCAAAAATATCTTTTCATAAAAAAATCAAGTATTAGTTATTGATTGAATATTGAGTTGTTTCTTTATTTTCCTCTTCTGTTCGTTTGCAAATATCGCAATTTTTTTTGAAAGTTCCAAATTATTTTTCGTATTTTTGCACCCGAAATATCTAATTACTCATTTAATCGTCATATTATGGATTGGCTTCACATCATCACTGTTGTAGTAATCATCGTCCTTGGCGTGTTTATCTACAAAAGCAAAAAGGGCGAGTAACGCTTCTGCGTTGCCTCGCTAGCAACTCTTCCACCAATGTTTTTTGAAATAAACTCTTTTCCTTATAATTTTATAGCCCAATAGTTTGACGGCATAATTCAAGGAGTATTTACGCATAATTCTCCTTGAATTTACGCATAATTGTCTAGCTCGCGTAACTAGCTACATTCAGCTCCGAATATAACTGTTTCGAGGTGCAATACAATAACTATTGAGGTGCGAAAGTAACTGATTGGGCGCTGAGTGTAGCTAATTCAGCGCTGAGTTAGGCTAATTCAGAGCAGGGATAGCCTGATACAAGACAAAGATAGTCTGATACGATTGCCGAGATAGGCCAAAAATACTATTCATACGTAATGCGACTATAGGACTCCACGATACGCGTGAATGTGAAGATTGTTTCGCACAGGGGGACAGTCCCCCTGTGTTACTTGTCTGTCATAGAAGAGAATTCTAAGGAATCTTAACCTCTTGCAACTTTTTCAGCAAATGGGGATTTGTTACCTTATACAAAGTATCTGTCCAATGGTATTTATCTGTCGTTATGATTAGGAATGTATCATTCACGATTTCAAGACTTCTGTCTAGCCCTCCCATACTTATTACAGTGTCGTTTCTTAACATCCAAGTCGGCTCGCATATAACGTCATCCATTTCAGGCAAACGGATTTTCTGATCCCGATAGCTTTCTTCAAGGGCAATCCATTTTCCACTACGATTAAAATAATAATAATATTTTGTTTTCCCTTCAGAATCAGGGGTTAGCACATACCAATACTGACAACTATCGCCAGCAATGAGTTGTTTTACATCACGTCCTTTTGAACAAGAGATGATAAATATAACCGCTAAAACAATATAAACTATCTTTTTCATATTAATTCGATTGTTTATCCTTCTTTGTATGATATTGGTACAAGCATTTTGTAGCGAACTATTTTGTTATTGAGTTTGGCAGGAGTCCATTTGGGCATTTTCTTTATAATCCTTAATGCATCATTGTCGTGCGCCAAACCAATGGAGCTTACTACTCTCGCATTTGTTACGCTACCATCTTTTTCTATAACAACTTCTAGTGTTACTCTATAGGGCATGGCTTTGCGTAATAAAGAATTGTCTCTATTGCTTTTAATGAATTCGTCGTATTTTCTAACACCACCAGAGAACTGGGGTGCATCATCTGCTATCTCATAAATGCTATCAGGATTGTTCTGTTGATACATTTCCAAATTGTCAGAGTATTCTCGAATGTCTATACCATTATAAAGGAAGGTTTCCTCTATTCCAGGTTGTATACCCCAGAGCCCGTATGCATTCTTTTCATATGCATAACTATCGCTATTGTCTTCTGCACGATAGACATATCTATCTTTTTCTTCTTTTAATGTGTATCTAGTCACACGCTTGTCGTTCGAAATAATCATATTTCGGATTGTCTTTCTAAGGTCTGCAATTTTTGAATAGTCTATATGATTTATATTTCTAATCAAATACAGCTCGTTCTTATACTTCACGTATAATTGACGATATTGTTTCCCTGTGATATAACTAGTTTCAACTTCTAGAATGGTATCATTAAAGAAATATCTATCATAGGTTCTGGCAGTCTTAGAGAGTTTGTCCTTGGATGGTATGAAATGCTTCTTTTTCCACATCTCATACTCCATATGGCTATACCAGATGCCATCATTCTGTTTAACATATATACGAGTAGAGTCAATCTTGTTGGAACTAAATACCAATATGGAATCATTCCACTTCTTAACATAGACAAAAGGGGAATGTAATGCTTGTCCCTTTCCCGACATGGTATGCTCATCAAATGTTTGATAGCGTTCCATCTTAGCAGTATCATTTATAGATGTATGTGAGTTGAATGCAGGCAATATTTTTGACTGGCAACTGTCTCCACAGATAATATCCGCAGTACTTTTCTGTCCATTTTTGCATGCAGATATACAACATGCAAGTATAAAGATTAGAAATAATTTAGAGTACAGGGGATGGTTCTCTGGTCTGACAGCTTTCAGTATATACAATATCTTTCTCATATTATTTTCTTGAATCATCTTGCTTACTTTCCGTGAGTAACTCTAAGTATCTTCCCAGAGAATCGTTCTATTAAGATGGAGTAAGTTCCACCAATGCATGTTTTAGGCAAAGAGCCTGACACGTGCCATATGGAATCGTTTATCAAGCTGATATGAGCTGGGGATTCTTTTATAAGACAGTCCTCTCCATATATATCTTTAATCACTAAAGATGATAGTTGGTAAGCCATGCTATCATTTCTTATTATCCCCATTTCGTTAACAGATTGAGGGTAATTCGGATTATTCAAATACCCATTATTTTTGCTATAAGAAAAGGACTCTTTATTATATTTCTTCCCTTCGTAGATAAAACTGCAAACATGATTATTATTCTGAGTTTCGCACTTAAATAGCATATATGCAATAACAGCAATGCTTATTCCAATGACAAAGCCTATAATTACCAAATGTTTTTGTTTCATTTTATAAATGTATTTTTTAATGTTCATTTGCTAATCTTTTGAATTATATTTGTTGATACATAAATACAAATAAGAAAAGCAAACACATTCATGTATAATACAAAGTGAGACATAAATCCTTGTTACAGTAAAGGCTTTTGTAAACAATTCCTTTCCCACAACCCATATGGGAAAGCGAAATAACGGATTGTATTCATTAATAATGCCACTTTGCATTCTTGACGATATATAAATTCCTCCCCATAACATACATGACATAATTAGGAAGAAATATATAAGAACAATGGCAAAATCAACTCTTTGGTATTTCCTATTGTCTCTTTTTAGGGATTCAATAATTAGCACAATAATATTGACTACAATTGCAATAATTATGGTATTATATATTGTCTCATTTAATGGAATTGTTGGTAACCCCATCTTAGACAGAACATCATATTCTACTTCTAATAATGATTCGTATTGTATATGACTTTCATACCATGCCATCCAGAAGATGATAACAATATCAATGATGCTTAAGAGGACGAGTTTATTCTTCATCCAGTAAATCAAGGGATGGTTCTCTGGTCTGACAGCTTTCAGCATATTGCGAAAGAATTGAGTCTTTTTCATGTTGCAGTTAGTACGTTTTACGGTTCTGTTTGCAAAGTTACGATTCTTAGGGCAAAACTCCAAGCTTTTTGCCAATTTGTTTTGTATTGTGCCGCTTATTCTTTGACCTAAAGGTGCAAAGTGTGGCGTTGCATTCGTAACTCTGACTTCGTCGAAGCTACTTTCGCTCGACAATAAAAACAAAAAATGATTTTTGTTTTGTATTGTACTCGCTTATTCGTAACTTTGCAGCATGATTGCTGAAGAGCTGATATATCGGATACGGGGGGCTTTTGGCTATGAGCCGACAGTTGAACAACAGGAAGCTATGAATGTGTTTGCAACATTTATGGCGGATAGGGGAATGATGCCCGTGATGGTGATGAGAGGCTCGGCAGGTACGGGAAAGACTACGCTGGCAGCTGCTATCGTGAAGGCAATGTTGTCGATGGGACAGCAACTGGTGCTGATGGCTCCTACAGGGCGAGCAGCAAAGGTGTTCTCACAATATGCGGGCACTGCTGCCTATACCATTCATCGCCGCATCTACCGACAGAAATCGCTGGAGGGAGGCTTCGAGCTGAACTATAATAATGCTCACGATACGCTATTTATCGTGGATGAGGCTTCGATGATTAGCCTAAACAATGAGGGTAGGAGCGTGCTCGACGACCTGATCAGTTTTGTGTATAATGGTCGCAACTGTCGACTGATGCTGATAGGTGACCAAGCACAGCTGCCCCCAGTGGGCGAGGAGGAGAGTCCTGCACTGATGGCTTCGGTATTGCGTAGCTTCTGTCTGCACGTATATGAGTGTACGCTTAGCGAGGTGC
The DNA here is from genome assembly GCA_900199555.1 of Prevotellaceae bacterium MN60. GTDB lineage: Bacteria > Bacteroidota > Bacteroidia > Bacteroidales > Bacteroidaceae > Prevotella. The sequence continues at coordinate 84,620 of FZQZ01000003.1, read as the reverse complement.
TGCGCCAGAGTCAGGAGAGTGGCATCTTGTATAATGCAACGAGGATAAGAATGCTGGAGTGTGGAGTGTGGAGTGATGAGGGTGGAATCCAACTGCCCAAGATTGACTTTGAGGGATTCTCTGATATCAAGGTGATGCCTGGCGACGAGCTGATAGAGGCTTTGGCAAGCAGCTATAGCAAGGTGGGACTAGACGAGACCATGGTGGTGACGCGCTCCAACAAACGTGCCAACATCTTTAACCAAGGCATACGCAACCAGATATTGGGACGCGAAGAGGAACTGACCACGGGCGACCTGCTGATGATAGTGAAGAATAACTATTATTGGACGAAGGATGCTGCAGAAGGGTGTCAGGAGGAGAAGCCGATGGAGTTTATTGCCAATGGCGACCATGCGGTGGTACGCCGAGTGAGAAACATCCACGAGTTGTATGGTTTCCGCTTTGCCGAGGTGACGATGACCTTTCCCGACTACGATGACTACGAGTTGACTGCTACCGTATTGCTGGATACACTCACGAGTGAGGCTCCGGCACTGACACGCGAACAGCAGGAACAGCTCTTCCAAGGTGTGATGGAGGACTATGCCGACATCCGCTATAAGTCGGAGCGACTGAAGAAGCTGAAAGAAGACCGCTACTATAATGCCTTGCAGGTAAAGTTTGCCTATGCTGCCACTTGTCATAAAGCACAGGGTGGACAGTGGGCACATATCTATGTGGATCAGGGCTATATGACTGACGATATGCTGTCAATAGATTATCTGCACTGGCTCTATACCGCCTTTACACGTGCTACCGAGCAGCTATATCTGATAAACTGGCCGAAGACGCAAATAGAAGCCCCCACCTAACCTCCCCCCACTGGGGGAGGGCTTCCACTCACCCCTCACCAAATATCAAAAACAATAAATTATGAGTATATATATTAATGACAACTTAGCACAATTTGAGCTCGACGAAGCGCTGCCCTTACTGTCTGTACAGCGCCGAGAGCAATGCCTGAAGTTCAAATACGAACTGGGGCGCAAGCAGTGTGCTGCTGCCTATCTGTTGTTGTGCCAAGGACTGCGCGAGGAGTATGGCATCACAGAGCCACCCATCTTTGCGTATGGTGAGCACGGCAAACCCACGATAGTGGACCATCCCGACATTCATTTTAATATGAGCCACTGTCGCGAGGCTGTAATCTGTATGCTGAGCAATAAGCCCATAGGTATCGATGTAGAGACTATCCACCGCTATAGTGAGTCGTTGGCACGCTATACGATGAGTGATGAGGAGATGGAGCAGATATTGCAGAGCGACAATCCCGCACTGGTGTTTACCCGACTATGGACCATGAAAGAGGCGGTATTGAAGCTGAGTGGTCATGGACTGACCGACAACCTCAAACCCGTACTCTCCCAGTTCTCGGGTAAGTTGCAAACCATTGCTCATCCCGACTTGAGGTATGTTTATTCTATTGCAGATGAATAGAAGCCCCCTCCTAACCTCCCCCCACTGGGGGAGAAACGTGACAGGTGAGTGGTGAGTGGTGAGTGGAGAATAGCCTAAGCGCAGAAACATTTCTCCAAATACCACTCACCACTCACCCTTCACGATAAAAAAAGGAGCCACTCGGCTCCTTTTTTATTATAAGGGTAGTGCTTACTTCAGCACTACCTTCTTGTTATTCACGATATAGGCACCCTTCAAGCCTTCCAGACTGGTAGCCTGATTGCTGATGAGCTTACCGTCCAGTGTATAGATGGTGAACGACTTGCCACTGTTCAGAATCTCGTTGATGGCAGTAACCACCTCGAGAGAAGTAGTAGCAGGCTTCGACTCCATACCGTTGGCATAGACAGCAGTCACCGCAAATACGTGGTTGCCCAGAGCCAGTTCCTTCAGCTCGGTAGCGTTCTCTACGGTGTTGCCTGTTGCAGCAGCATCTACATAGATGTTGTAGCTTACAGGCGTAGCATTGCCAGGAGTATAGGTCACATCGTCAACTACCAGCACAAACTGGTCAGTAACATTGAAGTGACGGATGGCAATATAACCATTCTGACCAGCATACTCGCTCAAATCTACGCTATACTGTGTCATCGTCTTTGTTGCTACATACTCGTTAGAAACCTGTGTGAAGGCCATAGGATCGGTAGCACTCGTGGTAGAAACGAATACGGCAAAGTGCTCGGCAGGATATTGCCTGTCCTGACCACATGCCCAGAACGAGAAGGTGCCATCCAACTTAGCCAATGGTGTTACCAGCCAGTTGTCGGGAGTCAGCGCCGTACGAGTGTTGTTGCTATAGCTCTCAGAATATACGCAACCATCACCAGAAGTGGTAGTAAATCCACCTTCCTCACCAGCAATATTGATATGATGTATCCAGTCGTCGCCATCGCCATCAGCATCTATCGTGGTAAACTCGCCCATGCCATCCTCAAAGCTCTCGGTAATCGTGCTGTTAAAGATGGTGGTAGGTGTAGTCCATGACAGGGTTACGGTCTTGCCATCCTGCTGAGCTTTCAGATTCTCAGGAGCAGCCACTACAGGGTTCTGTACGGTGATGATAGCCTCCTGTGCGTTGTTGTCAGGATTCAGGTCGTTGTCGTAGATAATCTCAGCCTTGAGGGTTACGGCACCAGCCTCGTCGAATATCGTAGTTGCGAAGTCTGCCTCTGCTTTCAGCGTAGCGAAACCATCCAGGTCCTCCTCGTAGGTCTTGTCAAGAATCACCTTGTTGCCTGCTGTGAGCTTCAGGGTGAAGCCAGTAGCAGCATTCTCGGCATTGTTCTTGATAGTCATCTTCACCTTAGCCGTATTACCAGCAACGATGCTAGCAGGAGCCTCCATCGATACTTCGAGGTCGTGCTCATAGAGGTCGAGAATGCGGATAGCATCCAGTGTTACATAGTTGCCCTTTGACACAAGGTTGCCTGAAACGTTCACCTCGCTAGGAGTCATATACATACCCTTGAACTTGAAACGGATAAACTGTTCGGCATCCTGTACCTCCGTCAAAGGCATCTGGAAGGTGTTGTAAGTACCGCTGAGCTGAGCAGTCTGCAGTATCTGATAGTCACCACCATCCTTCGATACGTAAACGGTCAGTGCTCTTACACCAGTACCCTTAGCGTCGAAGATGATGGCGGGATTCGTGATATCCTTGATGTTTATCTTACCAGACTCGAAGAATACACCACCCGTCTGCTTGGCCAGGATTTCTACCGCAGCACCGTCGCCATCGCTAGCATCTTCTGATGTCAGCAGACGAGCATTCTCTGCCTCCCAGAAATAATGCAGATTGTTGTCTGTGAAGCTCTCGAGGAATGGCAACTCATAAGGCTTACCTGTCAAGAGCGCTACATATTCCTCCTCGCCAGCACCGCTGATGTTGGTGGGCTGGATAGCAAAATACTGATAGTCCTGATTGCCTTGCAGTGTGTTGTAAGCCACTTCGAGGTTGGTCTTACCTGTAGCCTCACCAATCTGTTGGTTTAGTACGGGGAACTGCATGCCCTGATAGGTCTCAATGTTTACAGTCCATGCCTTGTAGGTTACCTGAGCAGGATCTACATAAGCACCATTAGGACCAGTGGTGCCTACACCATTCCAAGAGAAATATACATTAGAGAAACGGTCTTGTACGGCAGCACCCTCTACGCTGGCAGGAACATCGTAGCCAACATATACCGATACCTTTTCGCTCTTCTCACCAGCACCCTCGCCGTTGCTTGGGATAATCTGATAGGTATAGGTCTTACCATTACCTACGTTCTCGTCCTTCCAGGTGAGCGCTGTGCCAGGAGCCACATTCTCAAAAGTCTTTACCAGAATCTCATCGCGATAGATGTCGATGCTCATGTCGCCACTCAGTTCTGAGGCGTTAGCTGTCTTGGTAGGAGCAGTGAAGGCAAGATTTACCTCCAGTGCAGCCTGGGCACCAGCAGTAGCGGTGAAGTTCTCTACCGCAGCGGGAGCCATAGGCTCTACGCCCTTGGTTACTGACAGGCTGTGAGCCACCAGATAGTACATATCCTGATCGCTGATAGCGTGGATAGCAATATAGTAGTTGCCCTCTACAGGAACGGTGAACTCTGCAGAATAGTCAGCAGCATATACCGAAGTAATCTCTGTAGGCTGGATGAGCTTCATCGTCAGACTGCCTGCTTCTGCCTTTCTGCCCAGTACCACCTCGAAGCGCTCGGGCTGTTCCTCGTCAAAGGCATTGAGGTTGGCAGTTACCACATAGTGCTTGCCTCCCTCCAAGTGGATAGGCTGAGATACCAGATAGTCGTCACCGGCAAAGTTGTCGTTGTGCTCGTAGTAAGCATTGTGAGCGGCATCTTCCCACTTCCATGTGTAGTTATCGCCGTTGGCATCAATCACCTGGCAGCTCTCGAAAGCATCGCGAGTAGAGAAGTCAACGACATAAGGAACCTCTGCAATGTTAGAGAGATAAGTCACGACAGCATCGCTCGTCATACCCTTACCCTTGTCGTTGTAGGCAATCACCTGATAAGAATAGTTGCCGATGGTCAGCGCCTCGTCCTCGTCAACATAGCTGAGCTCGCTGCCCGGAGCTACATTCTCAAAGGTCTTGATGACGTCGCCGTTACGCAGAATCTCAATCTGTGTCAGGTTGCCCGTCAGGTCCTCTCCCTTCACATTCTTGGTAGGAGCCTTGAAACTGATGGTGGCAGCCAACTTACCCGTTGAGGGAACCACCGTCAAGTCGTCAACCGTAGTAGGAGCCTGCAGATCGGCACTCACCTCTACAATCAGGTTGTTGACATACAAGAAATATTGACCTTCATCCGAGATAGCATGAATACCGAAATAGTAGTAACCATCCTCATCCACGGTGATGAGCTTGTTCTCCAAGCAGTGCTTGTCGTCATCTCTCCATGTCACGTCGGTAGAAGCAATAACAGGTACGGTCATTGCCTCAGCCGTCTTGTCTGTTCCCATCTTCACCTCTACGCGCTCATCAAAGAAAGATGCCCATGTGTCGATGGCGAAGCGATAAGCCTTGCCAGCCTCCAGTTTGATACCCGGTGTGATGAGCCAGTCGTCAGCCACGGCATAGTCGTTGTAGTGATATCTGGCATAGTCAGAAGATGAGGGGAAAGACCATGTGTTAAGGTCACCGTCATTGTTGGCATTGATAATGGTGAATGAACTCTGATCTGCCAAATCCGCGAAAGAGGGAGTGTAGGGTAGGTCATCAATTTGAGTGGGAACAATGAATTCTGTCCATACGGTATTATAAATACCATAGCGAGAGAAAGAGTTGTCATTGTCGTAGAACTGTCCCATAAAGAAATTGGCATTTGTGTTCTGCTGAATGATAGAGTTACCCTCAATGGTAAAGGTGAATGGCTCACTTTGGTCGGCTTTGACTGCATAGGTTCCATTGGGATATTTCATGCCCCATTTGATGCTGGCGTTGGTACCTCTGCTTCCAATAAATATCAGAGGCTGCATGGTAGGAATGGTAATGGTGTTACCCTCCTTGGTACCTTTTACCCATGTACCACAAGGATTATAGGCAATGATGTCCTTGATGTAAACAGTGCCATCGCTGCACTCCACAATGGTGATGGTGCCGCTCTGTTCCATCTGCTTTACCGTCTGAGACTGAGAAATGTAGCATTGACCTGTGCGTACATAGGTTTTCTCTACACCTGCAGCCGGACTAGTGATGATGCCATGTTCATCAACTACTTCTCCTGTAGCCTCTGGTGTTTTCAACGGACGCTTCGTCTTGACGGCCTTTGCCTTCGCGGCTTTGGCAGCTTTGACCGACTCCTGCGTCAAAGGTTGTGGTGTTGTGAACCACTCAGCTGTTGCCTTCGTCTTTTTCTTGGCAGCCTGCTGAGCATGACTTGGTAATGTTAACAGCATAGTGGCTGCTAACAATATACCCCAAATACTCTTGTTACCCATAGTTAAGTACTAATTTTAAAAGAGATTAATTTTTAATTTATTAAATTCGGCTGCAAATTTACTATATTTTATCTAAAACAAGCACAAAATCTGAATAAATTATCACTTTTCTTCTAGTTTTTCTGAATAAGTATAAATTGTAGAGTTAGATAATAGCGTTAATAATATTGCAAATATGGTAAATAAAAGCAAAACAAACAGGTGTTTTTTTGGTAATTCATCGAAAAAGTTTAACTTTGCAGCCATATTTTGCAAACAAATTATTAGGTTTACGTATATGAATAATAAGAAAATTGTGGCCCCATTGGTGGCTGTTATTGCACTGCTTGTAGCAGGTGTCGCCTATCTCGGATACAGTCTTAGTCATGAGAAACAGGTGAACAAGGACATGCAGGAGCTGGCTGTCTTGGAAAAACAAGAGATGGAAAATGAGTACCAGCAGTTTGCTGACCAGTACAGCGAGATGAAGACGCGCATCAACAACGACTCTATCGTTGCCCAGCTCACTCGCGAGCAGGAGCGTACCCAGCAGTTGTTGGAAGAGTTGCGCCACACCAAGGCTGAGGATGCTGCGGAGATTACTCGTCTGAAGAAGGAGTTGGCTACTGTGCGTGCCGTACTGCGCAGCTATGTACTGCAGATTGACTCGCTCAACCAGTTGAATGCTGAGCTGATGAACGAGAACAATCGTGTGCGCTCAGAGCTGGATATCGCCAGTCAGCAGAACCAGGCTTTGGCATCTAGCAATATGTCACTTTCTGAGAAGGTAGCTATTGCTGCTCAGCTGAATGCCACGAATATTTCTCTTACTCCGCTGAATAAGAAGAATAAGAATAACAAGACTATTAAGAAGGCTCGCGCATTGCTCGTGTCTTTCAATATCGCTCGCAATGTAACTGCCGAGAATGGTACTCGCGAGATTTATGTTCGCGTTACTACTCCTATGGGTGAGGTACTCAATGGTGGTGGCTCTTTCTCTTATGAGGATCGCCAGTTGGTATATACGATGAAGCGTGCTATTGACTACTCTGGTGAAGAGACTTCTGTTTCTGCTTCATGGGTAATCAATGAAACACTGCCTGGTGGTACTTACAACGTCAGCATCTTTGCTGATGGTAATATGATTGGCTCTAGAAACGTTGCGTTTGAGAAATAATTTGCGTATGAAAAGATTTTTAGGAATCTTTCTCTTGACTTGCGCCACTCAGGTTGCTGGAGCACAGCAGTTGCTCAGCCTTGACAGTTGCAGAGCGTTAGCACTCCGCAACAACAAGCAACTTAGCGTGTCGCGTGTCAAGCAAGACGTAGCCAAGAATATCCGCAAGTCGGCACGTACCAAGTATCTGCCCCATGTCACTGCTTTGGGTGGCTATGAATATACCAGCAGAGAGATTTCGCTGCTTAGCGACGATGTTAAGTCAGAGCTGAGCACGCTGGGCTCAAAGGCTGTTGGCGATGTGCAGGCAGCTACCGGTAGTCTGCTGAAGGAGTTCCCCACGCTGGCTGCCTTGTTGGGACAGTCGCCCACCTTGCAGGGTATTATGGGCGGTATCGAGGGAGCCGGCAATGGTATCGGCCAGCATGTTGTTGATGAGTTCCGCTCTGATACGCGTAACCTGTTTGCCGGTGCTGTCGTCGTTACACAACCTATCTTTATGGGTGGTGCTATTGTAGCGCTCAACAAGATGGCTGATATCGGCGAAGAGATGGCTGCCAACTCTGCTGACTCTAAGCACCAACAGACACTCTATCAGATAGACCAGGCTTATTGGCAGGTGGTATCATTGCGCCATAAGCAGAAGCTCGCTCAGGGCTATCTCGACCTGATTAAGAAGTTGGATAGCGATGTGCAGAAGATGATTCGCGAGGGTGTTGCTACCCGTTCGGAAGGACTGAGCGTTAGCGTCAAGGTCAACGAGGCTGAGATGACGCTGATGAAGGTCAACGACGGACTGACACTCTCTCGCATGCTGCTCTGCCAGCTCTGCGGACTGCCCGTTAATGAGCAAGTGGTGCTGATTGACGAAGAGAAAGAAGAGCTGGAGACCGTTCCCGCTGCTCCACAAGCCAATGTAGAGCAGGCTATGGAGTCGCGCCCAGAGCTGCGCATCCTGCAGAATATGGTTGATTTGAACAAGCAGACCACCAATATGCTCAAGGCTGGCAATCTGCCACAGGTAGCGCTGATGGGTGGTTATGCCTTTAGCAATCCCAACCTCTATAATGGTTTCCAGCGTAAGTTTGGAGGCGTATGGAATATCGGGATTCTGGTACGTGTGCCCGTATGGAACTGGGGTGATGTAGCTTATAAGGTTCGTGCCTCTAAGGGTGCTGGCGCCATTGCCAGACTCGAACTGGATGAGGCTCGCGAGAAGATACAACTTCAGGTAAACCAGAGCACCTTCCAAGTGAACGAGGCCAACAAGACGCTGCAACTGGCTAAGGCCAGTGTAGAGCGTGCCAATGAGAACCTGCGCACAGCCAACCTTGGTTTCCAAGAGGGCGTTATCTCCTCTACCACAGTGATGGAGGCGCAGACCGCTTGGCTGCAGGCTGCCTCTCAGAAGATTGATGCCGAAATCAATGTCAAGCTGAGTGAGGTCAACTTGCAGAAGGCATTGGGTACCCTATATTAAGTAGTAATATCGTCAAAACTATATAACGTAATATCGCATAGAAATAAGAATATGAGTGCAAAATCACAACACAACAACATTCTGCTAGCCATCATCGGTTTTGTAACGGTGGTAGTCATCGTAGGCGTCATCGGCTTCTTTGCCTTTACACGTGAGGCCGAAGTCATTCAGGGACAAGTAGAGGTTGGTGAGTATCGTGTATCAAGTAAGGTTCCTGGCCGTATCTTGGAGATTCGTGTCAAGGAAGGCGACTTTGTTAAGGTAGGTGATACACTGGCTATTCTCGATGCTCCAGAGGTACGTGCCAAGATGGAGCAGGCACAGAGTGCTCAGGATGCAGCTTCTGCCCTTGAGCTGAAGGCTCAGAATGGTGCTCGCGAAGAGCAGATTCGTGGTGCATACAATGTGCTGCAGCAGGCTAAGGCTGGTTTGGAGATTGCCGAGAAGTCGTATGGTCGTGTTCAACGCCTCTTCGACGAGGGTGTGCTGAGTGCCCAGAAGCGCGACGAGGTGTATGCCCAGTACAAGGCTATGGAAGCCCAGATGAAGGCTGCCCAGAGCCAGTATGATATGGCAGTCAATGGTGCACGCCGCGAGGACAAGCTCGCTGCTGCTGCTCAGGTAGGCCGTGCCAAGGGTGCCGTTCAGGAGGTAAGCTCTTATGTCAACGAGACAGTACAGATAGCCCAGATGGAGGGTGAGGTAATGGATATCTATCCCAAGCAGGGCGAGCTGGTAGGTACCGGTTCTCCCATCATGACCATTGCCGTGATGAAAGACCTCTGGGGTACCTTCAATGTACGCGAAGACCAGCTTAACGATATGAAGGTGGGCACTACGTTTACCGCCTTTGTTCCTGCTTTCAACAAGGACATTAAGATGAAGGTCTATTATATGAAAGACCAGGGCTCGTATGCTGTATGGAAGGCAACCAAATCTAATGGTCAGTACGACTTGAAGACCTTCGAGGTAAAGGCTCGTCCGGTGGATAAGTTCGAAGGCTTGCGTCCTGGCATGTCGTTGATAATTAAAGACTAATAGTTATCTTGAAAAGGTTCAGGCAGATCTATCTATTGGCTGTGAGGGAGTGCAAGATGTTCCTTCGCAACCCCATCTATATCTCCTGCATGGTGGTGTTCCCCCTCTTGGTGATGTTCTTCTTTACGTCGCTCATGGAGGAAGGACAGCCTACAGAGATGCCCGTGGGTGTTGTTGACCTTGACAACTCTTCTACTACGCGCAGCCTGGTGCGTCGTTTGGATGCTTTCCAGACGAGTCATGTGGTGGCCCACTATCCCTCTGTTGCTGAGGCGCGTGCAGCCATGCAGAACAATGAGATCTATGCCTTTATGTATATCCCCAAGGGCACTACCGAGTGCCTGCTGAGCAGTCGTCAGCCCAAGATATCGTTCTACTATTCGATGACGACACTGCTCTCCGGCTCTTTGCTGTATCGCGATCTGAAGACCATCTCCGTATTGGGCTCTGCTGCTGTAGGACAAGCTACCATGCGAGCAAAGGGTTATACTGACGGTCAGATACAGACCTTCTTGCAACCCATCCGAATTGACCTGCACCAGATTAGTAATGCTACCACCGACTATAACGACTACCTCTCTACCGTGTTGGTGCCCGGTGTGATGATGCTGTTTATCTTCCTCATCACGGCTTACGCCATCGGTACCGAGTTGAAGTTCAGAGACTCCCACGAGCTGGTACGCCTCGGCGGTAACAATATCTGGATAGCCCTTATAGGCAAGTTCCTGCCCCACATGCTGCTATGGCTGGCGCTCACCTTTGGCTATAGCTTCTATGTATTTATCGTGATGGGATTCCCACACCCCGGTGGACTGGGCATGATTGTCCTGCTCAACCTGCTGATGGTGTTCTCGTCTATGGGCTTTGGCATCTTCGCCTTTGGACTGATGCCCTCGCTGCGCATGTCGATGAGTGTCTGCTCGCTGTGGGCTGTGCTTAGCTTCTCCATGGCTGGTGCCGCCTTCCCTGTGATGGGTATGGACGGACCCCTACAGTCGTTGGCATGGCTCTTCCCACTGCGCCACTATTATATGGTTTATCAAACCTGCATACTCAACGACTTCTCTATTCTCGATGCATGGTGGAACGTTGCAGCCCTGCTGGCCTTTATGCTCATGCCCATCATTGTAGCTCCGAAGATGAAGAATGCCCTGCTCACTTATGTATATATTCCATAAGAAGAAAATAGAACGATGAAGATACAAAACAGACTTTTACGCACAATACTTGACGGCATCAGCGATGCTGCTGTTATCTGGCGCGATGAGATGCGTCAGGTATTCAAAGACGAAGGTGTCATCATCTTCTTCTTTATTGTGCCCCTGGTCTATCCATTGCTCTATTCGTGGATATATAATAACGAGGTCGTTCGCGATATGCCCGTTGTGGTGGTCGATGACTCGCATTCTAAGCTGAGTCGCCAGTTTATCCGTATGTGCGATGCCTCGCCCGATGTCAAGGTGGTATGCTACGCTTCCGACCTCGACGAAGCCAAGATGCTGGTAGGCCGTCAGGTGGCCCATGCCGTCTATTATATCCCTTCCGACTTCCAGACGCGCCTCAATCGCATGGAGCAATCCGTCATCGGCGTGTATTGTGACATGAGTCTGATGCTGGCATATAAGGCCTCCTATCAAACGGCAGTCCTCGTGTCGCAGGAGATGAACAGTGAGATACAGATCAAGCTCTCTGGCCACTATACCGCCCGCGAGGAAGAGATACAAGCCAAGCCACTAGACTATGACGGTGAGGCTATCTTCAGTCCTGGAGGCGGCTATGGCTCCTTTATCCTGCCTGCCGTACTTATCCTGATACTCCAGCAGACGCTTGTGCTCGGTATCGGACTTTCTGCCGGTACAGCCCGCGAGAGCAACCGCTTTGAAGATCTTGTGCCTATGCAGCGCCACTATCATGGCACCTTCCGCATCGTGCTGGGCAAGTCGATGTGCTACCTCATGATTTATATCTTGATGGGTGCTTGGCTTACTGTGGTAGTGCCCCGCATATTCCACTTCCCCTGCTTGGCCCACTGGCAAGACCTCTTGGCCATCATGACGCCCTACACCCTGGCATGTATCTTCTTTGGTATCACCGTGTCGTGTATTGTGCGCTATCGTGAGAATGTTATGCTGCTCATGGTGTTTGTCTCTGTGCCCCTGCTGTTCCTCAGTGGTGTGTCGTGGCCTCAGAACAATATCCCAGGCTTCTGGCAGGGCGTATCGTGGTTGTTCCCCTCCACCTTTGGTGTGCGTGCCTATATCCGTCTGAATTCTATGGGTGGCACCCTCACCGATGTGCTCACCGAATATCGCATCTTGTGGCTTCATGTCCTTGCCTATTTCACCATGGCTTGCATCGTCTATCGCCACCAGATCCACCTCTCTCGTCAGCATGCCATCGAGCGCCTGGAGCTGATGAAGAATAAGAAAGGGTGAATGGAAGCCCCCTCCCATCCTCCCCCCACTGGGGGAGGTGTGTGTTCGACGGTTTTCCCTTCAGTTTCCGTGTTTCGTGAGTGCTGAATAGTTTGACGACATTATTCTCGGAGTTTGACGGCATTATTCGAAGGGCTTGACGACACAATGCAAAGGTACTGCCTTTCTCGCATACCACCAAATTTTAGCTATCAATAAGGACCGATTTTCAGCACGGTTTGCACGATTTCGGGCCTTACGTAATTAACGAGGCAGATTCCCGTAATTTTCGAGCCAGATTTATTACGGATACGAGGGAGCGGGGTGGTATGCATAACGTGACTACGTGACTACATGACTACATGACTACATTAAGTCATGTGCATGTAATTACAGCCGAAAATATAGAGAATAAATGTTTATATTATATATATTATAATATATATAATATAAAAGTAATATTCACTTTATTCGCGATATTGCAAAACATCAAATGTAGTCATGTAGTCATGTAGTCGCGTGAAGTATTCATACGGAGCTGCGGTGTGGTGCATTCATACGGAAAAGGTTGACTTCTGTATCCTACTTTGTTGACGCTATTCCGGAAAAGGTTGACTATTTCCTATATTTGTTGACTTTTACTGCTTCAAAATCTGACTTTGATGAATCAGAGGGATAGGTTTTGATTTCTCGAATTAGAACCTAAAATCCTCCCAAATTTTCCGTAATAATTATTGGTAGATTAAGGAAAAATTCGTACCTTTGCACACCGTTAGCGATTTTAACCGATATAACATTAATCATTAATATAACAATGAAACAAAAAGAGTACAAGAAACCGACGATACAAATCGTCAAGTTGAATCATGTGCCACAGTTGCTGCAGGGCAGTGGCGAGAAACCGGACTATATACCGGAAGAGTGGTAAACTAAAGTTATGAATTAACAAAACAGAAAGACAATGAAAAAAAGTTTTATCTTTAGTCTGGCTGCTACATTCATAACTGCAGCCTTGGCAATGGGCGGACTGACAGCCTGCTCTAATGAAGACCTCTTGGGTGGTCGAAAGACCGCCGTTCAGGCACAAACCTACACCGTAAACATATCTGCCTCAATGGACGAAGCTGGCAAGACACGCGCAGTTGAGTTTGGTAACGACGGTACAAGCATCACTTCGAAGTTTGAAGCTGGAGAAAAGGTGTATGTGTATAATGAAACGCAGGAGGCATTCGCCTGCGAGGATGATGGTACACCCATACCCTTGACGCTGACAGCAGGCGATATTACCAATGGTGGAAAAAACTGCACGCTCAGCGGAAATCTGACCTTCTACAAGTATGACGAAAGCGAAAATGAATTTACAACAGTCACTCTTGGAGCCAACGATACCTATTCGCTGTTCTATAAAATGAACGAGGTAGTATGTGAATATCCAGAGTCTAGTAATTTTGACTACTCTGACCAGGATGGTTCGGCTTCAAATGCCTCCGATTGTGACTTCGCCGTAAAGTCTGGTGTGACAATGACTACCTCAGGCAACACTTTGGCACCTACTGCCACTGTGACATTTGAGTCTTTACAATCAATGTTCCGTCAGCATCTGTCATTCACAAAGGGTCCTAATAACGAAGGTTCTACCACACCCACCATCAAGAAGCTGACCATCAGTACGAAAAATGAAACACTTGTCAGAACTTTTGGCCCACTTATACAGCTCGGCGGTTACTATCCCTCGAAATATGATTGTGGCTATATAGAAATTGAAGATCCCGAAATCACTAGCGACGGCGACATTTATCTTTCTATGGCATTCGACTACAGAGAAGGACACGTAGCTACGGGCGACGAATTGCAAATGGAGGCTATCGATACCGAAGGCAATGTCTATACGGCTTCTAAGGCTGTTCCCACAAGTGGCTTTACGACAGGTAGGTATTATTATGGCTCAATGACACTTGCATGGAGTGAACAGCGTTACATCAAGCCCACTATCACGCCATCCATTTTGCCAACCACTGACGGACAATACAGTATTGATGGTAATGGTGCTGCTTTGGCCTATACCATCAGCGGCACAAGTAAGGGTTGTAATTTCTATATCAGTAATTACTCATCATGCACCCTTACTCTTAGCAGTCTTAATGCAGAATTCGACAACGGAGGTTACATCGGCACACCTGATAACCATGGACTAAATATCGTGGTCGATGGTGCGAATACCCTCACTTGTCCTAACGGATACATTGCCATCGGTGCAGACTTTGGCGATCTAAAACTTAGCGGAAACGGCACGCTCACCGTCACTAGTTACAATGCCGACTACTGTGGTATCATGGGAAATAACTACACATCTACGAACAACAACCACAGTACGACCACTATGCTCAACGTTTCCAGCCAGCTTGCTGCCGACGGCTACACCGTTATCCGTAGCGCTTGTACAGACAATGGCAACGGTACTTACTCGTGGACATATTCTGTCTATCCCACAACGTAGACCTTGCTGCCCTCACAACCAGCTATACAGCACTCGATGGACAAGTACTCTCGGGTACCCCTGATGGCAGCCGCAAGATTTCGATTGCCGACGGTGTGACGGTGACACTTTCCGATGTTGCCATCAATGGTGATAACAACTCTAGTAGATGGTATGCAGGTATAACCTGCGATGGTGATGCCACTATTATCCTCAGTGGAACAAACACTGTGAGGGGTTATTATGAGAACCTTCCTGACATCCTTAGCACAGCGGGACTGTCCCGCTGTGTCATGATGCGGAGGCAGGCAGCGTGGATGACGTATTAAACATCAAATAAGAACATGAAAGAAATCAAGATTTATCATTCTGTTTGGAGAACAATCCTCCTTACCCTAGCCTGTGCTGCGTTTATAGCTATGGCCATCATGATGATAGCTCATCCATCATCAAGTCGTTGGAATCCCATATTCTTGCAGGTGGTAGGAGTTATAGGCATCCTATTCTTCGGATTCGGTCTCATTGTCATACCTTCTATGATGATTAGAGAACGGATAACGGGGCAGGCATATATCACCATATCGGACAAGAGTTTCGTTGTTCGTGGTTCAAAAGCGTTTATAGCTAATTTCTCAGATGTTGAGGCCTTTGAGATTGTAGAAATAGGGAAACAAAAGTTTATTTCCGTTCATTACAAGCCTAATGTCGAGATTCAGAAACTGGAGGATGCCAGTTTCCTGGAGCGTCTCGCCCGTAGATTTAATACCAATCTAACAGGTGCCCAGGAACATCTGACGACTACAGGTACAAATATAAAAACAGAAGAACTGTTCGAGATACTGAACGAGCGACTGGAAAGAGCTTAGAAAAGGGAATCTCAGGGACAGGTCAACAGATATAACTCCTTAGCGTGAATCAAAGTTCCTGTCTCCCCTGATTTCTGAAAATAAATAGCAATTTTTTCTTCAAAACTACTGCACTTTCAAAAAATGCAGAACCGTCCCCTGATCTAGGGAGTGCAGTTATGTACTCCCTTTATTGTATGTAAGCGTCTATCTGTGCGGCAATGTCGCCAGCCAGTACGGCACCGTAGCCCACACGGAACTCGATAGTGGGACGAAGCGGGTCGTTGGTACCGATGATCACAGCATACTCGTCTATGGTGTAGGGCGTGGCCATGTTCTTTGACATCACGCACTCCAGACTGCTGAGTTTCAGCTCTTCGCCGGCGATAATCGCAATGTCATGGTTGGGATAGAATAGGATAAGGGCAGGGAGCTCGTTGGCTCGCGAGGCATCCAGCACCACCACGCCGTCGGGTTCTCCGTATCTCTGTTTTGCCTCTTCCACCGTGGCGTAGGTCACTCTTGGAACAGCCGTCCGCTCCTTGCGCTTGATGATGAAGTAAGCGAAGGGGGCGATAACCAGCAGCAACAGTAAGTACGGTCCAAAGCCAATGGCTAACATAATGCAGGCAACGACGGCAAGAATCGTGTTTCGTTTCATAAATAGTCTGTTATTTGTCTTTACCGAAAAGTCGCTGGCAAAGTTACGCATTCTTTCCAAGATAACAAAGCACAGTGGTAGAAATATAATTCTTTTTGAAGCGTTCAATCACCGGGACAGGTTATTGATTCTAAGGAAGTAGGTCTAGGGCTGGTTCTCTGATTTGCTATTATTCTTGCAAAATAAAAAAAAGGAGCCAAACGGCTCCTCATTTTTAGTTGGGGTACCCGGACTCGAACCAGGAAAGGCAGGACCAGAATCTGCAGTGTTACCATTACACCATACCCCAAACTTGTTGTCTTTGTTCAGCGCTCTGGCTGAATTGCGGGTGCAAAGGTACGACTTTTTTCCGAACCAACAAAAAAAAATGCGTGTTTTTTATAAAAAAGCGCAAAAAAAAATGTTTTAGCACCTTTTTTCTCATATAAATGTGTATCTTTGTGCCTTAAAAATAAGAAAATAGTTAATGGAACAAGTAAGACAATTAGTAGAAACAATAACCAAGGGAATACAAGAAAAGAAGGGTAAGCGCATCGTAGTAGTTGATTTGACTGACGTGGACGGTGCTATATGCAACTATTTCATTATATGTCAGGGCAGCTCGCCAACGCAGGTGGATGCTATCACTGAGTCGGTGGCAGAGATGGCTCGCAAAGAACTGAACGAGAAACCAACAAAGGTAGCTGGTCAGGAAAATGCACAGTGGGTGGCTATGGACTATGTGGATGTGATGGTACACATCTTCCTGCCCGACGTGCGCGAATATTACGACATGGAACACTTGTGGGAGGATGCGCCCATGACGTGGATTCCAGATGAAGACTAGAACTCTTGGTGACCACTCACCATAAATAGAATAAAAATGGAACAACAACAGAATAACAAAAACCAGATGCCAAGATTCAACATGAGTTGGATTTATGGATTGGTGCTGGTGGGACTCCTGGTCCTTTATTTTACACAAGGTCGCGAGAGTTCGAGTATCTCTACCACGGTGAAGTACTCTGACTTCAAGGCTATGGTGGAGAAGGGCTATGCCCAAGAGATTGTGGTCAACAAATACCAGAATACGGTGGAGATGTATGTCAAGCCTGAGAATATCCGTGATGTGTTTCATCAGGGGGTACAGCAGACTGGCGAGAAACCCAGCGTGATGGTAGAGATTGGCAGTGTGGATAAGATAGAGGAGTTTATCGAGCAGGAACGCGAAGCGGGCAAGTTTGCAGGTAAACTATCGTATGACAATAGCAAGGACAACGACTTCTTCTCATCGCTAGTGATGAACGTATTGTTCTTTGGTGGTATCATCATGCTATGGATGTTTATCATGCGTCGTATGGGTGGCGGTGGTGCCAACCTCGGCGGAGCGGGCTTGTTTAGCGTAGGCAAGTCGAAGGCGCAGATGTATGAGAAGGGCGGCGAGCTGGGCATCACCTTTAAGGATGTGGCCGGACAGGCTGGTGCTAAGCAGGAGATGCAGGAAATTGTTGACTTCTTGAAGAATCCTCAGAAATATACCGACTTGGGTGGTAAGATTCCCAAGGGTGCTCTGCTGGTAGGCCCTCCAGGAACGGGTAAGACGTTGCTGGCTAAGGCTGTAGCTGGTGAGGCTGGTGTACCCTTCTTCTCGATGTCGGGTTCTGACTTCGTAGAGATGTTCGTGGGTGTGGGTGCCTCTCGCGTTCGCGACCTCTTCGAGAAGGCTAAGACCAAGGCTCCTTGCATCATCTTTATCGACGAGATTGACGCCGTAGGTCGTGCTCGCTCTAAGAACCCTGCCATGGGTGGTAATGATGAGCGCGAGAATACGCTGAACGCATTGCTTACCGAGATGGACGGATTTGGTACTAACAGTGGTATCATCACACTGGCTGCCACCAACCGTGCTGATATGTTGGACTCTGCACTGTTGCGTGCTGGACGTTTCGATCGTCAGATACATGTAGATCTGCCCGACCTGAACGAGCGTAAGGAGGTATTCATGGTACACTTGAAGCCTTTGAAGCTCGACAATACGGTAGATATCGACTTCTTGGCTCGTCAGACACCGGGATTCTCGGGTGCCGACATTGCCAACGTATGTAACGAAGCTGCCCTGATAGCTGCCCGTCATAATCGTGAGGCTGTAGGCAAGCAAGACTTCTTGGATGCTGTTGACCGTATCATTGGTGGATTGGAGAAGAAGACGAAGGTGATGACGGAGCAGGAGAAGAAGTCTATCGCCATCCACGAGGCGGGTCATGCTACCATCTCATGGTTTACCGAGTTTGCCAACCCATTGGTAAAGGTAAGCATCGTACCTCGTGGTCGTGCGCTTGGTGCTGCTTGGTATCTGCCCGAGGAGCGCGTATTGCAGACCAAAGAGGCTATGCTCGACGAGATGTGCTCACTGTTGGGCGGTCGTGCTGCTGAGGAGTTGTTTATCGGACATATCTCTACGGGAGCCATGAACGACCTGGAGCGCACCACCAAGCAGGCATACGGCATGGTGGCATACGCAGGTATGAGTGATAAGTTGCCCAACCTGTGCTACTACAATCAGCAGGAGTACACCTTCCAGAAGCCATACTCAGAGACCACTGCCAAGATTATGGATGACGAGGTGCTGAAGATGGTGAACGAGCAGTATGAGCGTGCCAAGAAGATTCTGGAGGAGCACAAGGAGGGTCATGCCCAACTGGCTCAGTTGCTGGTAGAGCGCGAGGTCATCTTTGCCGAGGATGTAGAGCGCATCTTCGGTAAGCGTCCTTGGACTAGTCGCTCGGAAGAACTCATCGAGGCTCAGATGCGTGCTGACGCAGAGCGCATGGCTGAGGAGCGCGCGAAGGAGCTAGAGAATAAAGAGGTGAGTGGTGAGTCGTGAGTGGTGAGTCACCAATTTCCATACAAAATAATTAGAGCTTATGAAAAACTTTATTATACGTACCATTACAGGCATTATCTTTGTTGCCGCAATCGTTGCCAGCTTCCTGCGCCCTGAGGCTATGGTGCTGCTGTTTAGTCTGGTTACCGGACTGACCGTGTGGGAGTTTACTGGCTTGGTGAATGAGCGTGAGGACGTTACCGTGAACCGCTTTATCTCTACCGTTGCTGCCGTATACTTCTTCTATGCGATGACCTATTATTGCAGCGATATGTATGCAGGTGTTGCCAAGAGCGTGGTATTTATTCCTTACCTTGTTACGATTATCTATCTGTTGGTGGCTGAACTCTACCTGAAACAGAAAGACCCTATACAAGACTGGGCATACACCATGTTGTCACAGATGTATATCGCACTGCCTTTCTCGTTGCTCAACGTATTGGCATTCAATGCTACCAGCGAGGGATATGTGGCTTTCAACACCTTGCTGCCACTGAGCGTATTCGTCTTCCTGTGGGTAAACGACACGGGCGCCTATTGCGTAGGTTCGCTGATGGGACGTCATAAGCTGTTTCCCCGCATCTCACCTGCTAAGTCGTGGGAGGGAAGCATCGGTGGCGCTATCTTCGTATTGGCTGCTGCCTATGCCATCAGTTATTTCCTCGACCAAGAGCAGATGCTGTCTATGCCTGTATGGTTGGGATTAGGCCTTGTGGTGGTTGTCTTCGGCACACTGGGTGACTTGGTGGAGAGCCTCTTCAAGCGTACACTGGGTATCAAGGACTCTGGTAATATCCTGCCTGGACACGGTGGTATGCTCGATCGCTTTGACTCATCGCTGTTGGCTATCCCTGCAGCAGTAGTATATCTTTATACCCTTTCAATGTTCTAAAGTATGACGAAAGAACAAGAGAAACTGGTGGCTGGCTGCATCGGTTATGTGGTGACGCTGGCACGACAATATCAGAGCGACATCCTCTCTACTGACGATATGGTGAGTGAGGGATGTATAGGACTGATGAAGGCCGCAGAGAAGTATGACGCTTCTAAGGGTAAGCCCTTTGTTACTTATGCTGCCCCCTTTATTCGTCGTAGCATAGAGGATGCTATCAACAAGTTGACCGTAGAGGTGGAGACACGCTCTACCGACGAGTCAATACCTGTGGGTAGTCGCAACAACTATACCTTGCTGAATGTGTTGGAAGACCATGATGCTCCCAAGGCTGATGCTATCGTAGAGCAGGAGACTCTCAGTCATGACTTGTTGAAGGGATTTGTAGTGCTTGACGGACGCGAACAGCAGGTGATAAGATACTATTATGGTATCGATTCCGTGCGCATGACGATGGCGGAGATTGCTACCATGATGAGACTGAAAAGAGAGCGCGTACGCCAGATACGTGACAAAGCACTACGCAAGCTGAAGAAAGCAAGAAAAGTAGAAGAATAATTTATAGTTTATATCATTGGAGAAGATGAAGAAGATTGTTTTCTTTTTACTCTTTAACCTTCTAGCTTTTTTACCTCTACAGGCAAAGGTTATCAAGGTATTGGCTATTGGCAATAGCTTTTCACAGGATGCCATGGAACAGTATCTCTATGAGTTAGCCGCCGCCCAAGGTGACTCTCTGGTTATTGGCAATGCCTTTATTCCCGGTTGCTCAATAGATAAGCATTATAATAATCTGCGCAATAATAAGGCAGACTATGAATACCGCAAGGTGGTAGGTGGCGTGCGTGCCGTGAAAAAGAAAATGGGACTGCGCGCCATCATCCGCGACGAACAGTGGGATATCATCACCCTGCAACAAGCCAGTCATCTGTCGGGTATCGAGAAGTCGTATAGCAAGTTGCCCCAGCTGAAAAGACTGGTACAGAGCTATACCACCAATCTGCATGTAAAGTTTATGTGGCACATGACGTGGGCGTATGCCGAGGAGTTTAGCAATGAGCGTTATGTTCCTTACGACAATAACCAGCGCAAGATGTATAGCATGATTGTGAACACCATGCTCAACGTATTGCCTAGCGTAGGTGTTAGTCGTGTTATCCCTAGTGGTATCGCTATCCAGTTGGCTCGTTATCGCTTGGGTGATATCCTTAATCGTGATGGTTATCACCTGTCTTACACCCTAGGACGCTATACGGCTGCATGTACGTGGTGTGAGGTGTTGACGGGTAGAATAATAGATGGTAACCGCTACAGACCTGAAACTATCAGCGCTGAAGAGGCTACCATCTGTCAGGAAGCTGCCCACGAAGCCGTATTTATGCAGCAGAGTGGACGTTATATGGTTTTCTAGGTCTAAGAAAGCCTAGGAATTCCTAGGCTTTCTTAGGAAATTCCAGGAAGACCTAGGAGAACCTAGGAATCCTAGGTTAAAGATTCCACTTTACGGCAAGCGTAGGATTTACAAAGAAGGTCTTGCCATCGTAGGTGTTAGTAATGAAGTTGTTGCTAACCTCTACCTCTGTACCTATTGAGAAGTGGTCGTTGACGTTATACCACAGCTGGGGCTCTGTAAGCATCACTACCATGCCGTGACCATTGTCGGCCTTCTCGCCACGCCAGAAATCGATGAATCCTGAGAAACGTAACTTATTGTTGAGGAAGTTCAAACCCCATACACCTGTCAGCTGTGCACTGGCATAAGAATGAACGTACTCGTTGCTGAAATACTGCTTATAAAGGAGCTGTACTGACCATGTCTTTGAGAAGTCGGCGCTATGACCATTATAAGCGGCACCAATTAAGCCCGCCTGCTGGAAGGCATAGGTACGTGTCAGACCACCATCATACTCTACATGCAGTGCAAAGGGTGAATCCTTCTTGATATTCAACTCACGTGATACCTCGGTATAGGCTCCTTCTACGAAATGACGCGAGAAGTCGAGGTCAACAAAGTAAAACCATGAACCCCACTGGTCGGCCTTGAATTGCTCAATGGTCATGGTCATTTTCTGACGTCCAGACTCCTGATCTGAATAGAAGTTACGACCGAAGTCATAGTGCAACTGGATGTTTTGGGCACCAGCAATGGTTGCGAGTGCCAACATTGCTAAAGAGAAAATAGTTCTACGCATAATGCAAATTAGATGATTGAATTAATTAATTATTGTTGTTTTAAAAGTTGTATCATGATAGATGCTGCCTTACTAGGTGCATCGCTCTCGCCTAACAATTGATGTACCTCCTCGTAGTCGTTGAGCATCTGCTGGCGCTTGCTGCCATCAGGAAGGATGGCTTCCAGCTCTTGACGGATGCGCTCTGTGCTGAAGGTGTTGGCAACGAGCTCGGTGACTACCTCGCGGTGCGCAATCAGATTGACGAGTGAGACATATTTTACCTTGAGCAGGAAACGTCTGAGGAAACCAAACAAACGGGGCATCGGTGTGCGGTAGCATACCACCTGAGGTACACGGAACATGCAGGTCTCCAAAGTGGCTGTACCACTCGTAACCAATGCAGCAGTAGCCTGAGCCAATAGGGGATAGGTCTCGTTGACCACCAGGCGTACCTTACTGCCTGTCAGGAACTGCTCGTAGTAGGTCGGATCAATGCTTGGTGCTCCTGCCAATACGATGTCGTATTGGTCTGCCAGGTGGCGCGTAGCATCAATCATCGCAGGCAGATTCTCCTTAATCTCTTGTTTACGACTGCCAGCTAATAGGGCTATTGTTGGGTGAGTGGTGAGTTCCGAATGGTCAATGTTCAATGGTGAATGGTCAATGGACAAAAATTCACGCACCTCCATCGCTGTAGGATTGCCCACATAATGGATGGGATAGTGATGCTTCTGTTCGAAGAACTCCACCTCGAAAGGAAGTATAGAGAATAGCTCATCCACATCACGCTTGATATTCTTGATGCGATGCTCTTTCCACGCCCAAATCTTCGGGGCAATGTAGTAGAATACTTTTGGTGAGTGGTGAGTGGTGAGTGGTGAGTGGGATAGGCGATGTACGTAGTCGGCTATCTTCAGGTTGAAACCTGGATAATCTACGAGAATAACAACATCGGGCTGCCACTCGGTAATGTCCTGCTTGCAGAAACGCATGTTGCGCAGAATGGTGCGCAAGTGGAGCAATACAGGGATAAATCCCATATAGGCCAAATCACGATAGTGCTTGACACGCGTGCCACCCACAGCCGTCATCAAATCGCCACCAAAGAAACGAAACTCGGCTTCGGGGTCTTGGCGCTTCAACTCCATCATCAGATGTGAGGCATGTAGGTCACCACTGGCTTCTCCGGCAATCAGGTAGTATTTCATTTAACGGTGAACATTGAACGTTGAACATTGAACGTTGAACATTATAAATTTTCTAACTTTTTCAACTCATCGAAAGCCTCATAGGCTGTCACATCGATGCGCGTGGGGGTGATAGCAACATAGTTGTTGTCGAGTGCCCAACGGTCGGTGTCCTGAGCTTCTGGCTCATCGTTATGATAGTGGCCCATCATCCACCAGTAGTCGTAGCCACGTGGGTGGTGGCACTTGGTACATTCGCCCAACCATGAGCCTTGTGACATGCGGCATATCTTTACGCCCTTGAAGGTCTCAGCCTTGGGGAAATTGATGTTAAGGCAGACGCCCTTGGGCAGTCCTTCGCGCAGCACGCGTTGTACGATCTCACGGATATAGGACTCTAATGGACTGAAATCTGCATCGGCAGCATAGTCGCAGAGTGAGAAAGCTACAGAGGGTATATACTTCATACATCCCTCCATGGTGACGCCCATCGTGCCCGAATAGTGGGTGTTGACAGAGGCGTTGTCGCCATGATTGATGCCACCGATAACCATGCGTGGCTGCTCCTTACACAGTTCTGCCAGTGCCATCTTTACGCAATCTACGGGTGTGCCATTGCACGACCATACCTCCACGCCTGGCTCCTTGTGCTGTAGCGTAAGACGCAGAGGGTCATTTGCAGTAAATGCGCAAGCGAAACCGCTACGTGCAGAGTCGGGTGCGCAAACTAAAACATCGTCGTAATCCTTTACGATGTTGATAAGATAATTGATTCCTTTTGCCTGATATCCGTCGTCGTTTGAGATAAGTATCATTTCTTTTTAAAATAGTCGTTATGCATCTTGATCGCAAAGATGATAATGCTACAAGTGCAGGTGATGAGATTGGTCATTACCAAGTAGTAATTCTCGATAAGAAAACCCTGTACCACAAAGGCTGAGCAACCAATAGCCATAGAGATGAAACCAGGCAAAGAGATGCCGTCAGTGTTGCGAGTACGAATAGTCTGAATAGCTTGCGGCAGATAGCCGAGTATCAAACCAAAGGTGGCAATCCAACCACAAATATTAATAATAAGTTGATGTTCCATAGTACGATAGTAGTTTTATTGAATATGACATGTATTGACTGCAAAGGTAGAGAAAAAAAACGAAGAATCACCATAATTGACGGCTTTTTTTTATCTTATTGTTTGAAAAGTCGGCGGAAAACACTATCTTTGCAGTCGATAACCAAAACTAATAATTATGAAAAAAGTATATAAGGCACATATTCTTTTTACAAAAGAGAAAGATCGTTTTGAAGTATTGGAGAATGGTTATATCGCCGTAGAAGATGGTATCGTACAGGGTGTCTCAACAGACTTGGCAGAACTGAACTGTCAGGATGCTGAGGTGATTGACTTTGGCGATAAGTTGCTGATTCCTGCCATGAATGATATGCACGTGCATGCTCCACAGGTACACAACCAGGGCGTGGCAATGGACTTAGAACTGTTGCCGTGGTTGCAGAACTATACCTTCCCAGAAGAAGCAAAATATGCCGACGTGAAGTATGCTGAGCGCATGTATCGTCGCTTCTTGCATACCCAGTGGCTCTTCGGAACCATGCGTAGTGTCGTATTCGGTACGATACACACAGAAAGTACACGCAAGTTGATGCAGTTATATCAGGAGGCTGGTATGGGTGCTATGGTGGGTAAGGTGGCTATGAACCGCAACTGCCCCGAAGAACTCTGCGAAGATGTGGACGCCTACATCGCAGGCCAAGAACGGCTCATCGACGAATTCAACGTTCAATGTTCAACGTTCAATGTTCAACGTTCAACGTTCAATGTTCAACGTCCTCCTCTGGTCCGTCCTATCATCACACCGCGCTTTGTTCCATCGTGTACGCCAGAGTTATTAAAAGCCTGTGGTGAGTTGGCTCAGAAATATCAGTTACCCGTACAGTCACACCTTTCTGAGAATACCTCTGAGATAGCGTGGGTGGCAGAATTGGAGCCAGAGAGCAAGAGCTATGGTGATGCATACAATCGCTATGGACTCTTCGGTCAGACTCCCACTATTATGGCGCACTGCGTGTGGACAGCCGGCAGTGAGCTGGAACTGATGAAGAAGAATGGGGTGATGGTAGCCCATTGTCCTACGTCTAATTTTAACCTCTCATCAGGGATGGCTCCCGTGCGTAATCTGCTTGATGCAGGCATTCGCATCGGTTTGGGTAGCGATATCAGTGGCGGCCACGACCTCAATATGTTCCGCATGCTGGTTTATGCTATTCAGGTCAGCAAGATGCAGTATCAGCAGAACCATGACAAGGCATTCCTTACCCTTCCCGAAATCTTCTGGATTGCCACGAAGTCGGCAGGTAGCTTCTTTGGAAAGGTGGGCAGCTTCGAACCAGGCTATGAATTTGATGCACTGGTTATTGACGATAGTGTATTGTATCCTTCAGAATACTCACTGGTGCATCGTCTGGAGCGCTTCATCTATGTCGGCGACGATCGTCAGATTGTACATCGTTTCTGTCGTGGTAAGGAAGTCGAAGAACCGAAAGTATTTTAAGTAAAGAATATACTGAAGAATGAAAGAAGGATGACCTGAAAAGTCATCCTTCTGTTTTTTATAATGCCAAGCGGAAACCGACAAGGTTTCTACGGCGTTGGTCGAACAAGTAGCGATTGGTGACGCGACAATAGCGTGGACTGCAACCATAACTGCCACCACGAATGACGTGGAAATTGCTAGAGGGCTTGCTACTGGGAGTCTTACGATACCAATCCTCGCACCACTCCCATACATTGCCCGACATGTCGTATAGACCAAGTTCGTTGGGTTTTAACTGTGCCACTGGTTGCTCCATATCTGAGGGGGCATTGGCGTATGTTTGTGCTACCTCATTGAGCTGGTTGCTACCAGCATAAAGGTAACCTTTCGACTTCCGTCCTCCTTTGGCGGCATATTCCCACTCTGCCTCTGTAGGTAGGCGGAACTGGCGATCAGTCAGTTTGTTGAGTCTTTGGATAAACTCCTGGCACTGCTCGTAGTTGATGTATTCTACAGGTAACTTGGGACCTTTATGCTTTGAACGGTTCTTGGGCATGATGGCTTCCCAAAGTTCTTGTGTTACCTCTGTCTCACCGATATAGTAGTCTCTCAGTGTTACTTGGTGTTTTACTTCGTCAGCATCAGCTTCTTTGTCGTTGGGGAGTGCACCCATCATAAATGTGCCTCCTTGTACGGGCTTCATCTTAAACTCGATACCCTTTACCTTAAATATTAAGGTCCTCTGGGCACTGATGCCTGCAGGTATCAAGAATAGTAGTAGGACTACGGCAGTTTTCTTGATGGCTGGTGAAAGTGTCTGCGGACCTACTGCCTGCCAGATGATGCGCAACCAGCAGAAGAAATACGTATAGACATCCAACCAGAAGGTTTCATGGATATAGTTATGCAGCCATGCAGGACACAGAACATCGGTAGGCAGGATGCCGAAATTGATAAGCAAGAGCCAGAATAGTGTCCAGTCGAGCCATGTACGACGAGGCTGCAACCAGAATGCCATGACATAGAAGGGTAGGGTAATGATATAGGTGTGCGTCTCAGGACAATCACTGAAGAGTATCATGAAACCAGTGAGTACTGCCAAGGCTTGTACGCGGAATCGGAAATCCTTCCAACGCTTATAACGAGCAAAGAAGGCAACGCAGAGCAGGGCAAAGACAACCAACTGCACGATGCGATAGTTAGGAAGTAAGAAAGGCTTTAAGCCACGTGCGAAGAGAATACCGATGAAATCGGAGTCGCTATGATGGCTGGCTATCATGTCGAACATCTCCTGGTAGAGTGCAAAGACATTATCGAAAGAGGTGTTGATGGCAGGAAGCAATAGAAGACCTGCGCCACAAAGCACAGCATAGCCGAAGTTGCGCCATACCTTTGGATAGCAGAGCAGGATGGCCAGTTCTGCAGCACCATACACCTTGGTGGTGGCCGATATCATGATGAGTAGCACCGCCCAGAAACCCTTGCCTCGTTCGAGTAGTGAGAAGGCAAAGATATAGATGTAGCAGACGATGATGTTGTGCTGATAGCAGAATATACTTTGCAGCACTACCGACAACAAGAATAGGAATATCCAATGCTTATAGCGATCAAATTGTTGAGGTAGTGTCTTGATGGCAAATGTAAACAGACAGTAGTTGCCTACGTTCCATAGATAAGGTCCCAACCACCACGGTAAGAGGAAGATAGGGGCAAAGATAACATTAAAGACCGGACTGTATAAGAAATAAATACTATTGGTCTGAACATATTCGAGGTTGTAGGGACTGATGCCTTCCCAGAACATGCGTGTGGAGTCCTGATAGTCGAAGTAGTTGGTGTTTCTGCCGCGAAAGACCTCCAGTGAGGTGGCTAGTAGTACAACGAGTAGTCCGAGGCAGAATACACAGGTAGGGTTGCTGAAGAACCACTTGATGCCATTGGCTATCTTCTTCATCATGATGTTATAGCTTGAAGTTTAAGAGTAATTTCGTGATGTGGTCAATCTCTTCGTCTGTCAACTCGTAGAACAGTGGCAAGCGCATCAGCGTGTCGGCATAGCGGTCGCAGTTGGGTAATTCGCGTCCGTCGTGCTTGTCCTCATAGTATTTGCTAGAGTGAAGAGGCAGATAGTGGAAAGTGGCCTGCACACCGTTGTTCTTTAGATAGTCCATCAGCTTAGTGCGAACATCAAGCGAAGGACACAGCAGATAATACATGTGATAGTTGTTGGTGGCATAATCGGGAATGTCGGGCAGACGGAATCCCTCTGGCAGATGACCACGCAACGCTTTGTCGTAGCGCTCCCAGATGTGTCGACGTTGTCCTTGTATGTCGCCTAGTTGCTCGAGTTGCGCCCATAGATAGGCAGCGTTAAACTCGGAAGGGAGGAAGGAAGAACCCATGTCGCACCATCCGTATTTGTTTACCATGCCACGATAGAACTCTGCACGATTGGTACCTTTCTCCCAGATTATTTCTGCACGACGGATAAAGCGCTCGTCATTGGCTACAAACATACCACCCTCACCACAGTTGATATTCTTGGTTTCGTGGAACGAGAAAGCTGCCATGTGGCCAATGCTACCCAGTGGGCGTCCCTTGTAATAGGAATCTACAGAGTGGGCAGCATCTTCTACAACGATAAGGTGATGCTTCTCAGCAAGCGCCATAATAGCATCCATATCACAGGCTACGCCAGCATAGTGTACCACGACGATGACTTTGGTCTTCTCATTGATGAGAGGTTCTATCTGTTCTGCTGTCATGTTAGGGTTGTCGCTACCACTATCGGCAAAGCACACATAAGCCTTTTCGCGCAGGAAGGCAATGGCGGTAGAAACAAAAGTATAAGAGGGCACGATGACCTCATCGCCAGGCTGTAAATCGCACAACATGGCACACATCTCCAAAGCGTCAGTGCCCGAGGTGCATAGCAGACACTTCTTGAAACCATAGTGCTTCTCGAAGAATCCATGACACAACTTGGTAAAGTCGCCATTGCCTGACATGGTGGTAGAATGGCACACTTCTTTGATATAACTCAGCTCGCGACCAGAGCAGTAAGGTTTGTTGAAAGGTATCATAATGTAATCAATCTTCTATTTTAATCATTTCTCTTCTAAGTTCAATGTCTCACTTACAATAAAGACTGGACGCCCCTTTACCTGGTCGAATATCTTACCAATGTAAAGACCGAGGATACCCATCATGAAGAGTAATAGTCCTCCCACAAACCAGATGGAGAAGATGGTAGAGGTATAACCTGCTACCTCGTTCAGTCCTGCAAACTTGGCAAAGATGTTATATACTGCCATCAGGAATGAGAGGAGTGACATGAAGAATCCCAGCGTTACCGATAGGTATAGTGGACGATTGCTGTTAGAGATGATGCTGTTGTATGACAATACCAACAGACGATGTAGGTTGTATGAACTCTCTCCCTCCATGCGGTGGTCGTGATAGACATCAACGGTGGTCTTCTTGAATCCCAGCGTATGGATGAGTTCCACAAATGAGCGTGAATATTCGGGGATGCTGCAATACACCTTCACAATCTTTTGACTATAGATGCCAAACTCTGCCACCGCTTTGTCGGTATGAAATCCACTCAGGAAGTCATACGCTCTATGGAAGGCAGCTGAGGATAGACGCTTGAGGAAGGTGTCTTCGCGAACTACACGTCGTGCACTGACCACATCGTAGCCTTCAAGCGCTTTCTCGTACATGGCTGGCAAATCCTCCGGCTTGTTTTGCAGGTCGCAGTCGATAACGGCCACATAGTCACCCTTGGCATAGGTGAGTCCTGCGGTGATAGCATAAGGCTGTCCGAAATTGCGACTAAGGTTAATACCTTTTACCTGTTTGTCGGCAGCACAAATGTCTGTAATTTTACTCCATGAATCGTCTGGTGAACAGTCGTTCACAAGCACAATTTCGTAATCTTTGGTTATCGGGCTGATAGCAGCGTGGATGCGCCTTACCAGCTCATCAAGCATCTTTTCTCCTCTATATACAGGCGAGACTATTGATAGTTTCATGTTTTCTTTGCAATCCAACTTAGTCAATTTTGATGCAAAAATACAAAAAACTTTCAATATACGGACTTATTTAATGGCTTTTTTGTAATTTTGCATTCGAAATGAGTGGGTTGTCTACAAAAATATCCCAATTATGGAGCGATGAGCGTGTGCGCCAGTTTGTTCGCTTTGGTGTTGTCGGAATACTTTCTTCGGCAGCCCATTATGCCATCTATTATCTATTGCTCTTTGTGCTAAAGGCTACCATCTCGTATGTGATAGGTTATGCTGTGAGCTTTGTGGGCAACTATTTCTTTACCAATTGTTACACCTTCCGTACTCGTCCGTCATGGAAGCATTTTATTGGCTTCGCAGGTAGTCATGCTATCAATTTCGGTTTGCATGTCTCACTGTTTAGTCTCTTCCTGTGGTTGGGTGTGCATGAACTGATTATCCCCATCTTTGTAATGGGTATATGCGTCATCGTTCAGTTTACGATTCTGCGCTGGGTATTCACCAAGCAAGGACAATAAAAATAGATGCCGACACAAATAATCTTGCATCGGCATCTTATAGTTTCTCACAGTAAGACTTATACGAATTCTTTCTGTATCTTTGCAGAAATCTCTTTGAACTCCTCTTCGCTGAGCTTCAACTTCTCTTTGCGGAAGTCAGCATCGGCTTCGCTCTGCATGGGGATGAGGTGGATATGTGCATGAGCAACCTCCAAGCCCAGCACTACCTGAGCAACCTTTCTGCAGGGGAATGCTTTCTTGATGGCTGTAGCTACACGCTTAGCAAACTGCTGATAGCGAGCTAACTCGTCATCTTCCATGTCAAAGAAATAGTCTACTTCTCTGCGTGGAATAACCAAAGTATGTCCTTTTACCAACGGATTGATGTCGAGAAAAGCATAGAACTCTTCGTTCTCTGCTACTTTATAGCTGGGAATCTCACCTGCAGCAATCTTTGCAAATATATCCATCGTTTTTTACCTTTTAATCTTTAAGCGATGCTGATGTTCTCAATGCGCAACTTGATGGTGCCACGAGGAATAGTAATCTCTACCTCGTCGCCAACTTTCTTGCCCAGCAGTCCCTGTGCAATAGGTGTCTGGATAGAAATCTTGCCAGCACGCAGATCTGCCTCGTTCTCACTAACGATGGTGTAACTCATCTTGGTGTTGGTATTGAGATTAGTCATCTCTACCTTGGTCAGAATCTGCACAGAATCGGTGCTCAAACGTGAAGTATCCACTACCTTTGCCTCTGCAATCGTAGCCTTCAGTTTGTTGATCTTGTCCTCCAGATGTGCCTGCGCTTCTTTGGCGGCATCATACTCGCTGTTCTCACTCAGGTCGCCCTTCTCACGAGCCTCGGCAATAGCTGCAGAAGCCTTGGGACGCTCTACCGCTTCTAAGCGGTGTAATTCTGCTATGAGGTTGTCATAGCCTTCTTGTGACATGTATGCCATAATCTAATGTTTTTACTATTTACAATTTTGGTTTAAGATGCAAAAAAGAAAGAATCCCGACTCGTCATGTCGGAATGCTCACCACACTCTAGACCCTCAGATCTATGAATTCTTACTCTTAAGACTTGTTTTTATATCGTTTGCAAAGTTAGGAAATAATTCTCATCCGACCAAATTTTAATCGAGATATTTTGTTTTTCGCTTGATTTATATCAAGAAAGTGTTATAGGCACACTATTTTGTAGGGGCATTTTCTTGCGAGTTTCAAAAAAGATTGTATCTTTGCAACGTGTTTTTCATAGTATTAGATTTAAGGTTAACAAAGGTTAGGGGCTCAGCGGAGTCCCATTTTTTATGTCTAACATCATTTTCTTTGTAAAAAATTTGGTTAGTAAAACTTTTTTCTTTACCTTTGCGCAAACAATTAATCATTACTATCATTTTATTTATAACGCAAAAACAAAATGGAACAGCAAAAGGTTGACATGTTCATGATGATGAACAACAAGTATCTTCCCGAGTCACAAATTCTTTTCGTACGTGAGCGTCTGCTCGCAGCAGATGACAGTAAGGAGGGTTTGCTACACGCTATTCAGTTCAAGGATCCTATCATCACACTTGTTCTCAGTCTTCTTACTGGTAACTTGGGTATTGATCGTTTCTTTATTGGTGATACTGGTTTGGGTGTTGCAAAACTGATAACCTGTGGTGGCTTAGGCATCTGGACTATCATAGACTGGTTCTTAATCATGAATGCTACTCGTGAGAAGAACTTTGCACGACTGATGTCTGTCCTCTAATGAACATTAGCCGAGGGCGACTATATTCCTTACTACTATTATTATCAGCAGGTGGCTATCTCTGGTTGCTTGTTAGTAATGATAGTAGTAAGATTTTTGGTTGGAATGGCTGTCTGTTCAGATTACTTTTCCACATACCTTGTCCATCGTGCGGAACTACCCGTGCCGTACGTGCCGTCTTTCAAGGTGAGTGGTTGCAATCCTTATACTACAATCCCTTAG
Organism: Prevotellaceae bacterium MN60; assembly: GCA_900199555.1. Taxonomy (GTDB): domain Bacteria; phylum Bacteroidota; class Bacteroidia; order Bacteroidales; family Bacteroidaceae; genus Prevotella. The sequence continues at coordinate 52,434 of FZQZ01000003.1, read as the reverse complement.
GAATACTGTTGGTCGTATTGATGGTGGTTGTTCCTGTTTGGATAGTGATTGACTTGCTGAAGGGTAGTTCATCCTTCCTCCATGCATATCGTCTGATAGAAAAGAAACTGCAACGCTGGCCATACGCCATAATCGGCATCCTTGCTATATTGATAAACTGGATATGGAATTTGGTGAAATACACGTAAACGAGCCTTCTCTGTGTATAGAGAATGTTACTCCTTATGAGGACGAGAAGGAGCGTGCATCTAATTGTTATGTCATGTCATTGGTGGCTGTGATGATTGGCTTGCCCATGCCTATCATCAATCTTCTTGCTACAGGCATCTTCTATCTGATGTCTAGACGTGGCACCTTCTTTGTTCGTTGGAATGCTCTTCAGGCACTTGTCTCGCAGGTACCATTGTTTATTATGAACAATATATTGTTTTGGTGGACCATTCGTATATTGTTCTGCTATACTGAACTTTCCTCAGCGTATATCGCCTATTTCATTACGGTCAATCTCTATAATGTTTATGATTTTGTTGAGACTGTCCGCTCTGCTGTCGCGACGCGCAAGGGAAAGGTGCATCGTTGGTACCTATATAGTACGATAACCGATAAAATCTGCAAGCGATGAATAAGATAGTTAAGGAATTATTTGTTGAGGCTCTGCTGTTTTTCGGTATCTTCTATGCCACCTTACAGGTGGATTGGATGAAACTCTGTCATCTCAAACCTACCATCGTTGGAGACAAATTGTCGGAATGGGTCTGGGACCTGACTTACAAAGGACTCCATGAGGTGAAGTCTGACGATGTTCGTATGCCTATTGATACCTTGGTCAACGAAATGTGTAAGGCCAATGGCATTGATACTGCAAGTATCAGTATCGTTGTAAGCAGGAACTCGGAGGTTAATGCCTTTGCCACTGTAGGTAGGCATATTATTGTGAATACAGGACTTATCGAAAAGATGGAAAATGAGTCGCAGCTCTGTGCAGTCATCGGTCATGAAGTGGCTCACATGGAGTTAGGACATATAGAGACTAGCATTCGTCAAAAGGCTGTATTCCAAGTGCTGCTGATATTGCTTACAGGCAATAGCAGTGTTGATGGTCTCATCAATCTCACCAGCGATATGATAAGCAATTCCATCACTCGTGCTAAAGAAGACGAAGCTGATGAGCAAGGAGCTCGCTATCTCTATGCTATGCACCTTGACCCTATGGAAATGGCCAATACCCTTGAATCCTTTGAGAGTTACGGCATTCTCTCTTATCTCACCGACCATGCCGATAGTAAGGATCGTGCTGAGCATATTCGCAAGATGCACTTCAAACCTAACGGTCCGTATCGTCAAATCCTCTCAACAGAAACCTGGGAAGCTCTCAAGGCTGCTGATTACTAATGCTTTACTTCTTCCAAATATTGATTAGGGAGAAGTAGAGCAGGGTGCCTGTGATGAGGCCGGCTATGGCATCAATGGCATAGTGGGCATAGATATATACGGTGGAGAAGCACATAGCGACGTAGAAGGGGAGGATGGTGAAGATGAGTCCCTTGCTACGGGTGCGCAAAGCAAGTAACATGATGACGGTGGTGACACCGACATGACTACTGGGGAAAGCGGCTGTGGGGCGCTCGCCTGCATCGTGGGTCAGGTCTAGAATGTGATACCAGAAACCATCGCTCCATCCAGGTGCTGCCATACGTTCACTATGTGTCAAGAACCAGTCGCCTAGGTTGGGGAATATGCCTTCGGCAATATTCTCGGTGCCTACCGCAAGGTAATAGAACTGAGGACCAGTAACGGGTAGGAGTACGAAAACTACATAGTAGACAAAGAAAGAGGTGAGCATAACGAAGGCTGTCATCTGGAACTCCTTGTAGCGCTTCAGGAAATAATAGAGATAGGTGATGAGCATCAGTGGAAAGTAGCTGACATAGCCTAGACACATCAATTCGGAGAACCATCCATAGGGTACTTTCTGAGAGAAAAGGAGTGAGGGTTGACAACCAAAGAGCGATTGCTCACACTGCGCAAAGAGGTGGTCGAGATTGGGTAGGGCACGATTCATCTCATAGGTGTCTGGATACCACCATCCAAGGAATCCCATCTGTACTAAGATACGTGCAAAGAGTGTAAGACGGCAGGGATGCCAACGGTAGATAAACCACATGGCCGCTGTTGCTACGATATAACGCCCTCTTCCCCATAACATCGTTGTAGGGTCTTGCAGGCGTGGCCATAACCATGCCATGATAATGAAGGTAAATATCAGATAGGCTATTGCTACCCATTCTGCTGCCAATAGTCCCTTGCGGGGATTCTCCTCGGTCTTAATCAGTTGCTTGAAATCCAAATCTTGTTTCCTCTTTATTGTTTTTGTTTACTTATTTAAGCCATCCATTTTCTTTATACCACTGGATGCTGCGGTGTACGCCTTCTGCCAACTTAACCTTGGGGTCATAGCCCAGCTCTTGGCGTGCGGGTTCTATGTCGCAGCGCCAATTGCGCTGTCGCATGATGTAGTATTTGTCGTTGTTAAGTGCTGTCACCTTACCAGTCATGTGACCAATATACTCGCCACAGAAGGTGATGACGCGTAATAGCCAGATAGGTGCTGTGATGCGAATCCACCAAGGATTGCCCAACTCTTTTCGAATCAGGTCGCTGAAGGTGCTCGACTGATATACCTCGCCATCGCTCAGGAAATATCTTCTACCTGTCTGTCCCTTCTCCAAAGCCAAGAATACTGCCTGTACTACATCCGTTACATAGACGAAGGTGATATCTTGCTGTTTGAAACCTACGGCAAAATCGGTATGTGCCTGAATGCTCTTCGCCATCATGAAGTAGTCGCGCTCACGTGGGCCATAGACTCCTGTGGGACGAAGGATGACGTAAGGTAACCCTTTGACTGTGTCCAGCCATTCCTCTGCCTCAATCTTACTCTTGCCGTAAGCAGTGTTGGGCTGTGCTTTGTCGCTCTCACGAATCTCCTGATAAGGCTGTTCCTCGCGGATTGCTCCCATGATGCTCAGACTACTGATATAGACAAAGCGTTTCAGGGGCATTTGCAAAGCTATTAGGGCACGCACTAAGTTCTTGGTGCCTTCGGTGTTGATGCGGAAGAAGTCCTCTTTGTGCAAACATTTGGTGACACCAGCGGCATGTACCACATAATCAAACTGGTGCTCTTTTAGTTGTTCTTTCAGTTGTTCTTCCGATGAGAGGTTTAACTCGATAAAGTGGATGCGCTCATCCTGCAAGAACGAGCGTGAACTGCTTTTGCGTACTACAGCCCACGTTTCGAATCCTTGGCGCAGGGCCTCTTCCACGATGAAGGAGCCAATGAAACCACTGGCTCCTGTGATGAGTATCTTCATATATTATATGTGCTTGATGATAAGCTTGTCTTTACAGTGAGTGATAAACAAATCGTACATCTGGCGCAAAGCAGGATAGTTCTTTTCTGCGTGAGACGTCTTGTTGATGTTAAACTGATATTGTACCGTCACTTTTCCGTCGCCTGTGGTGGCAATGAGTCTTCCGTTGAGTCCCTTGTCGGGTGTAGAGGCGATAGTCTGTTCGATGCCTTTCTCCATCATATAGCCTTCGGGTAGAGTGATGTTGACTACTACCTGCTGTGACTGTTCAGAGGGGAACTCTACAGGCAACATTCGGCTCTCGGCAGTGAAGGGGTTCTCTGATATAGGAGCTTCATAGAATGGGCAGATGCTGATAATACCATCGTTAACCTCGCCCTGAACGCTAATCTTCTTCTCTACTTTCTCTTCTTGTGCAAATTCATTGCTCTTACCATTCAGTTGACGATACTTGATGGCAGCCAGACCTCTCAGAAGAGTGGTTTCTGTGCCACTTAACTTACCGTCGGCTGTCAGTACGGCATCTATTACGGTGGTAATCTGTGAGCGAGAAACCTTCTGAAGGTTTACCCAAGGACTCTTATTCTTCTTGTCTACGATACGTGCTCTATTCACGAGCAGAACCTCTGGCAGTACGTTGAGCCATCCACCTGTAGATGAAGCATCGAGATATGCCATCGTACCATTCTTCTGCATGATGCCTACAATATAGGTGGTTAGCTTGTTGATAGAGGGGAAACTTTGTGGCAGTTCGCCTTTGCTGCGCTCACGCAGTACTACAGGAGAAGCATTGATGCTCATGTCGCGTAAAGACTGTATGAGCAGTATGTTGATGTCTGCATTGTTACCTTCACCTTTGGCAAGAATGTCGTTTTCTGCATCTGGCCATAGTTCATATTTGCCATTCCACTTGACACGGTTCATGACCAACTTATATACAGCTGCGATGCGCTCTTGCTCGTCGGCAATATTCTGTATGTTAGCAGCTTCAAGTTCCTTCTGCAGTGGACTGTGATTGTCGAGACGCTTACCTAGGTCTTCGTCGTCAAGAATGATGTCGTCAATCTCATTCCATGTCTTAGCATAGTCTATGGGCTGACCTCCACGTACTCTATAACTCTTCAACTCTCCGCTGATACCTGCACGATAATCGTTGGGATTCCAGATGTAAGCATCTTTAGGCATGCTCTTAAGGTTTCTACCAATACTGATGTAGTGATTGGTAGGGATGCTTGCTGGTGGTGCTGAAGGAGCACTCTCTACCTGATAATGCATCTTGCCCATTGAGCAAGTGGTTACCAATCGTTGGATGCCACGATCTTCGATGTTGTATATAAGGAAGCTAGGAATCTCCATGTCCAAACGGGCATAAGCAACAGGAATCTCGCATTGGGGCACCCAGTCGTGCATTCGGTAGTAAAGCTCACTATGAATGAGGTATTCATATTCTATCACTGTTCCTTCTTTTACGTCAGGCACAGTAAAACTTACTTGATAGTCGTCGCCCTCAATCTTCTCGTTCTTAATATCGCTAGCATCGAGTTTGCTCTTTACTACCTTACCATTGACAAGGTTGAAAGCAACTGCTTTAATCTCTTCTATATTCTCATCGGTGTATTCACCCATGATGTTCTCTGATACAGAACTGGTTCCTGTGGCTTCATCGTAAAAGTCTCCCATTGCTCTGTCGTTAGGAACAGCAACGCCCAATCGTAGTTGTGTCTTTGTGATGAGCTTCGCGTTGGCTTTATCCAACTCGTTCTTAGAGTAGGGGATAACTACTTTTGCATAGCGAGCACCACTAGGCTTCAATACCTTGATGCGGAATTTCTCACGATAATCAACCAGATAACCGCTAGACTGAATCGTGTAGGTTACATCTGTTAGTCTGCAGAGTACTACCGCTTCCGCATCAGGCTCTGGCGCGTAAACGGTCATTTGCATTTCTTCTTTGGTTGGTTTTCCAAATTTGGTGTTGACGTTGTCCTGTGCTGTAGCGGTGAGCCACATGCAAGACAACAGCAGAGATAATGCTAATGCGTTAAGTTTCATAATGATAGGCCTTTATTTGATACAAATGGTTATTTCGCTGGACGTACAGCTTTCTGGAGATTCGACCATGGAGCTGTTGAGGGATAACCTACGGGATGCGCACGCTCTACCTGCAACAGTTCGGGCAGTGTGTTGAGCTTTCCTTCAGGTGACGAAGCGTCGATATATACTGTACCTGCATTTCTTGTTTTGATAGATACGATGTAGGTGGTTAGCTTGCTGATGGTGGGAAAGTTCATGGGCAGTGCTCCCAAGTCGCGCTGGCGCAATACAACGATATTCACTTTCAGACCAGCATCGCGCAAAGTCTGTAGCAAGAGCATGTTGACATCAGCATTGTTGCCTTCTCCCTTTTGGAGCGTTTCGTGAGTGTCTCTTGCCCACAGTCCGTACTTACCATTCCATTTAACACGATTAAATACCAAGCGGCATACAGCTGCTGCGCGTTCCTGCTCGTTGGCAATGGTCTGAATGTTTTCAGCCTTCAACTGCTCATATAGTGGGCTCTGGTCTTTCATTCTCTTTCCCAGATCGTCGTCGGCCATAAGTAACTCGTCTACGTGCTCCCATGTGTTGGCATAATTTGTTGGAGCTGTGCTGCGCAGACTGAAGCTGCTCAGCTCGGCAGTGATACCCGTATAGTCGGTTGTGCAGACGTTGGGTTCTTTGGCAATACCCTTGAGATCCTTTCCGGTGAATGTATAGTGATAGGCCATCACTGAAGAAGGTGCTGCGAGAGGATCGCTCTCTAACTTGTATTTCATGGTAACATCATTCTGTGTACCAACAAGGCGCTGCTTGCCGTGCTGTTCGATGTTGAACAAGAGGTGGCGAGGAATCGTCATGTCAAGATGTGCATACGCAACGGGAATCTCGCATTGAGCCTGCCAGTCGTGAAGACGATAGAATAGCTCGCTGTGGCGGGTGTATTCGTACTCAATGACAGTACCCTCGTGAACGTCAGGTACGGTAAATCTGGCTTGCCAGTTCTCTCCGTCGACCTGTTCCTGAACGATATCTGTTTGCTTAAGCTTCGTTTTAGTCATCTTGCCTCCCACCATGTTAAATGCGGTAGCCTTGATATTTTCGATACCCTCGTGGATATAGTTAGAGACGATGCTCTCGACGATGATACCTGATGTCTCATCCATGGCTGCAGAGACAGCACCGCTGAGGTTAATGTGCTGAGGACGTAGTGCTACTCGAGATGCGTATGTCCTCTCTTCGCCCTGCTGAATAATGTAGTAGGGGATGGTAATATTGGCATACTTGGCTCCTTCTGGCTTGAGAATCTTGATACGAATCTTCTCACGATAGTCAACGAGGTAGCCATCGGTCTGAACGGTGTATTCTACATCCGTTAGTCTACAGAGTACTACCGCTTCTGCATCAGGTTCTGGTGCGTAAACGGTCATTTGCATTTCTTCTTTGGTTGGTTTGCCAAATTTGGTGTTGACGTTATCCTGCGCTGTAGCGGTGAGCCACGTGCATGTCAACAGCAGAAACAGTGTTAGTGTGTTGAGTTTCATTACTATGGTTTTAATTGGTAATAAGTTTGAAATTGCTGCAAAGTTACGAAAAGTCGAGCACAAAAACAAAGAAACTTGTTTCTTTTTTTGTCGAGACGGAGTATCTTCGCGATTTTTATCGCAAAGTTACAAAATAATTGATAATAGACAACTACATTTATGAAATAATTTGTATCTTTGCCTGTGGAAATTATAAAATAGCCTATTATGAGTAAGAAAAAAGGTGGAAAGCGACTGAATAAGAAGCAGATTGCAGAAATGTTGCAGACTCTGTTTCAGCAGAATCCTAACGAGACATTCTCTTTCAAGCAGATATTCAAAGCCCTGAAGTTGGATACCCATCCAACCAAGATGCTGGCTATCGACTTGATGGAGGAGATGGCATGGGATGACTATTTGTCGAAAGTGAGTGATAACTCTTATCGTCTGAACCTGAAGACACAGGTACAGGAGGGTACCTTTATCCGTAAGGCTAATGGCAAAAACTCTTTCCAGCCCGATGATGGAGGCAAGCCTATCTTTGTTTCTGAGCGTAACTCGATGTTCGCACTGAATGGCGACCGAGTAAAGGTGGCTATGATGGCACGCCGCGAGAAACATATCAAGGAGGCAATGGTGGTAGAGATCCTGTCGCATAAGATGGATCAAGCAGTAGGTAAACTGAAGGTAGAGAAAGATTTTGCCTTCCTCGTTACCGAAGGTAATATCTTCGTACACGACATACTAATTCCTAAGAAGAAACTGAAAGGTGGTAAGACGGGCGATAAGGCTGTGGTAAAGATTACCCAGTGGCCTTCAAAAGACTCCAAGAATATTGTTGGTGAGGTCATCGATGTCTTGGGTAAGGAAGGTGATAATAATGTAGAGATGCATGCTATTCTGGCGCAGTATGGTTTGCCATATAAGTATCCGAAGAATGTGGAAGATGCTGCTGAGAAGATAGAGCCTGGTATTACACCGGAGGAAATCAAACGTCGTATCGATATGCGCGATGTGTGGACCTGTACTATCGACCCGAAGGATGCGAAAGACTTTGACGATGCGTTGAGTATCAGAAAGAAAGATAAGTATTATGAGGTTGGCGTACATATTGCCGATGTCAGTCACTACGTCAAGGAGGGTAGTGTGATTGATAAAGAGGCTGTGAAGCGTGCCACTAGTGTTTATCTGGTAGACCGCACCATCCCTATGTTGCCTGAGCGCCTGTGTAATTTTATCTGTTCGCTACGCCCCGACGAGGAGAAGTTGACCTATTCGGTTATCTTCCAACTAGACGAGGATGCTAATGTCAAGAGCTATCAGATTGCACATACCGTAATAAAGAGTAATAGAAGATATGCGTATGAAGAGGTGCAAGAGATATTGATGGCAGATAAAGCTAATCCTACAAGTGCTACTGCTCTGGCTAATGAGAAAGACTGCCTCGTTACGCTCGACCGCTTGGCCAAGAAGTTGCGTGAACGCCGCTTCAAGGGTGGTTCTGTTAAGTTTGATCGCGAAGAGCTACACTTCGATATTGACGAGAAAGGTAAACCTACACGTGCCTACTTTAAGAAGTCGAATGATGCTACCCAGCTCATTGAGGAATTTATGCTATTGGCAAATAAATATGTTGCCGAGAGTATTGGAAAAACTAAGAAGGCTGGCAAGGATGGCCATCCTACCAAGGCAAAGACCTTTGTTTATCGTATCCACGATCAGCCCGATCCTACCAAACTGGAAGCATTGCGCGAGTTTGTAGTTAAGTTTGGTTATAAGATGAAAACGGCTGGAACCAAGGGCGCTATCTCTAAGTCACTGAATGCACTAATGGATGGCTGCCAGGGGAAGAAAGAGCAAAAACTTATTGAAACTGTTGCTCTGCGTGCTATGATGAAAGCAAAGTATTCTACTCATAATATTGGTCACTATGGTCTGGCTTTTGAGTATTATACCCACTTTACGTCACCTATTCGTCGCTATCCCGATACTATGGTGCATCGCTTGTTGACTAGATATCAGGATGCAGGTCGCTCGGCTAATCAGGATAAGTTTGAAGAACTTTGCGAGCACTGCTCTGATATGGAACAGGTTGCCCAGCAGGCAGAGCGCGATAGTATCAAGTATAAGATGGTAGAGTTTATGTCTGATAAGCTTGGCGAGACCTATGATGCTCATATCTCTGGTATCCAGTCGTATGGTATCTATTGCGAGATTGACGAGAACCACTGCGAGGGTATGGTGCCCATGCGTGACCTCGATGACGATTACTACGAATTTGACGAGCGCAACTACTGTCTGGTAGGTCGCCGCCATCATCATAAGTATCAGTTGGGCGATCCTATCCGTATCAAGGTGGCTCGTGCCAATATCGAGAAGCGTCAGCTCGACTTTGCTCTTGCTGATTCCCGCGAATCCTATTAACTTATTATAATTATAATCCATTAACCCCATTAATTTATTAAGGTATGAAAGAAAACAATCGCATTATTGCAGCAGCCATTGTTGCTTTGGGCATTGTCTGCTTGGGTTGGTTTGTTAAGGCAGGTATCAACGACTTTGCCAACAAAGATCGTCATGTCACGGTAAAGGGCTTGGCTGAACGTGAGGTGCCAGCCGACAAGGTGACGTGGAGTATTGGTACGAAGGTTACGGGCAACGACCTGCCCCTGCTCTATGAGAATATCAATATGCAGACCAAGAAGATTAAGGAGTTCTTGTTGAAGTATGGACTGCCCGAAAAGGAGATTACTGTCAATCCTCCCTCTATCACCGATTTGGAGGCTCGCGAGTGGGGCGACAATCAGAAGGCATTCCGCTATATTGTTAATACCACTATCACGGTGGCTACCAATAAAGTGGCAGAAGTCAACAAGGCCATCTCTAGTCAGGCTGAACTGTTGAAGCAGGGCGTGGCTCTGGGTGAGAACTATCCGCAGTACGAATATGCGTCGTTCCAGCAGATGAAACCCGAGATGATGTCAGAGGCCATTAAGAACGCTCAGAAGACGGCAGCGCAGTTTGCTGAGGCGAGCGAATGTGACCTCGGAAAGATTGTTACTGCCGATCAGGGACAGTTCTCTATCGAGAACCGTGATGATAACACGCCTTATATTAAAAAGGTACGCGTAGTCACTACAGTAACTTACTCATTGAAGAACTAAGATAGCTTTGTAAGGTATTCTTACATTAACTATTTTTTGCAAATATTTCTCGGCAAAATATGCCTAGATTTTGGCTATATTTTGTATCTTTGCAGTCGCTAAGAGTTTTCTAAAACGGGAAACTTTTGGCGACTAAATTTTTCAAAAGTTGTCCAAAACGGAAAACTTTCCGATGAAGAAAAGGGCAGTCTGTTTGTCTGATTTGTTGAGAAAATGAGTGCATCAAAAGATGGTATCAACCTAAATTTGAGAGCAATAACTAAAAGAAATATAGGCACAAAATGGAGATTAAGAACTTTACTATTACAAAGCGTGACGGTTCGAAGGACCAGTTCTCGTTAGACAAAATCATGAATGCCATCGTTAAGGCGTTCGAGAGTGTTAATGTACCTGCTGAACTTGGAACTATTTCCAAGATCCTCAGTCACTTGGATATCAAAGATGATATCACGGTTGAGGATATTCAGAACCAGGTAGAGGAGGCATTGATGCGTGAAGGCTTCTACAAGGTGGCCAAGTCGTTCATGCTCTATCGTCAGCAGCACACGGAAGATCGTGAAACGCTGGCTAAGTTGCAGTTCTTGGCTGAGTATGTAGAGTCTGTGAATGCCGCTACAGGTTCTAAGTATGATGCCAACGCTAACGTAGAGCACAAGAACATCGCTACACTGATTGGCGAGTTGCCTAAGTCTAACTTCATTCGCCTGAATCGTCGTCTGCTTACTGACCGCATCAAGAAGATGTATGGTAAGGAATTGGCAGACCAGTATATTGACATGCTGACTCACCACTTTATATATAAGAACGATGAGACCAGCCTTGCCAACTATTGCGCCTCTATCACCATGTATCCATGGCTTATCGGTGGCACTGTAGCCATCGGTGGTAACTCTACCGCTCCTACCAACATGAAGTCGTTTGCTGGCGGTTTTGTTAATATGGTGTTCATGGTTAGTTCTATGCTCTCTGGTGCGTGTGCTACTCCTGAGTTCCTAATGTACATGAACTACTTCATGGGCAAGGAATATGGTTTGGATTACTATCAGCGTGCCGACGAACAGGCAGACCTCAGCTTGAAGAAGCGTAGCATTGATAAGATTATCACCGACTACTTCGAGCAGATTGTCTATACACTCAACCAGCCTACTGGTGCTCGCAACTATCAGGCTGTGTTCTGGAATATTGCTTACTACGATAAGTATTATTTCGACAGCATCTTCGGTGAGTTCTACTTCCCCGATGGTTCTAAGCCCGACTGGAATGGTCTTTCTTGGTTGCAGAAGCGCTTCATGAAGTGGTTCAACAACGAGCGCACCAAGACATTGCTCACCTTCCCTGTTGAGACCATGGCACTGCTCGTTGACGAGAATGGCGAGTGCAAGGATAAGGAGTGGGGCGATTTCACTGCTGAGATGTACTCAGAGGGTCACTCATTCTTTACCTATATGAGTGATAATGCCGACTCACTGAGCTCTTGCTGCCGTCTGCGCAACGAGATTACCGACAATGGCTTCAGCTATACACTGGGTGCAGGTGGTGTATCTACAGGTTCTAAGTCTGTACTGACCATCAATCTGAACCGTTGCATACAGTATGCTGTTAACCACAAGCTTGATTATTTGGAGTATCTGAGTGGAGTTATCGATCTCTGCCACAAGGTACAGTTGGCTTACAACGAGAATCTGAAAGACCTGCAGGCTCACGGTATGCTGCCACTCTTCGATGCAGGCTACATCAATATTGCTCGCCAGTACCTCACCATCGGTATCAATGGTTTGGTTGAGGCTGCCGAGTTCATGGGCCTGAAGATTACGCCTAACGACGACTATAAGAAGTTTGTACAGGGCATCCTCGGACTTATCGAGAAGTACAACAAGCAGTATCGTACTAAGGACGTGATGTTCAACTGCGAGATGATTCCTGCCGAGAACGTAGGTGTTAAGCACGCTAAGTGGGACCGTGAGGATGGCTACTTTGTACCTCGCGACTGCTACAACAGCTACTTCTATGTAGTAGAGGATGACTCACTCTCAGTTATTGACAAGTTCAAATTGCATGGAGCTCCATACATTGAGCACCTAACTGGTGGTTCTGCCCTGCACATGAACCTTGACGAGCACCTCTCTAAGGAGCAGTATCTGCACCTGTTGAAGGTGGCTGCCAAGGAAGGCTGTAACTATTTCACATTCAACATTCCTAATACTGTATGTAACGACTGCGGACATATCGACAAGCGCTACCTCAAGGAGTGCCCACACTGCCACTCTAAGAATGTAGACTATATGACTCGTATCATTGGCTACCTGAAGCGTGTGTCTAACTTCTCACAGGCTCGCCAGGAAGAAGCTTCACGTCGTTACTATGCTCATGCGGAGAAATAATTATGCTTAAATACGTCAACACCGGCATTGTTTTCCAGGAGATTCCCGACGAGGTGACATTGGCTATCAATATATCCAACTGTCCCTGCCATTGTCCGGGATGCCATAGTCATTACCTTTGGGATGACATTGGTCTTCCCTTGGATACTGATGCCATCGATGCTTTTATCGAGAAATACGGTACCGACATCACCTGCCTGTCATTTATGGGCGGTGATGCCGATCCCGCAGGTGTTAACCAGTTGGCACAATATATCCATGAGACATACCCACAGTTTAAGGTGGCGTGGTATAGCGGACGCATCCGTCTCTCTTCGGCTGTCAACAAGCAAGACTTCAACTATATCAAGATTGGTCCGTATATCAAGCATCTGGGGCCGTTGAAGTCACCCACGACCAATCAGCATCTTTATCGCCAGCGTGCCGATGGTGAGTTTGAAGATATCACCTATCGTTTCTGGCGACAGCAAGATATGGCTATATAAGCCCTTTCTATCTTAAGATTATTGAAAAGAGTCTTTAGCGCTTTTGCTGAAAGAACTCTTGCATGAGTTGGCGACATTCTTCCTCAAGGATGCCGCCAATTACTTTACATTTAGGGTGTAAAGCGTGTGGCGCATAGTCGCTGTAGCCGCGCTTAGGGTCGCTACAACCATAGACGATACGAGGAATCTGGCTCCATCCCAAGGCGCCAGCGCACATTGTGCAAGGCTCTACAGTGACATAGAGTGTGCAGTCTGTAAGATATTTTCCGCCCAACTCGTTGGCAGCCTGTGTGATGGCTTGCATCTCGGCATGAGCTGTTACGTCGTGCAGCGTCTCTGTCAGGTTGTGCGCTCTTGCGATAATATGGTCTTGACACACCACTACAGCACCGATGGGTATCTCACCCTCGTCGAAGGCAGCCTCAGCCTCTTGCAGGGCCTTACGCATATACTGTTCGTCTTTGTTCTGTTCTTCCATGCTGCAAAGATACATCTTTTTTCTCAAACCACAAATATTTCCTAAATAGTTTGGCGGCACTTTACGGATAGTTTGACGGCATAATTCTCGGAGTTTGACGGCATAATTCTCCAAGTAAAATAGCATATAAAAAATTTTTGCTTGCATACACTATTCACCTTCACGCATAACTCTATGTGCTATAGCTTATTATGCGTGAATAGTGTTTTTCGGTATTTTTTTTTCCGAAAAAGTCTAAAAAGACGAATGCAACGCCACACTTTGACCTTCAGGTCAAAGAAAAGAACGAAAAAAGTAGTTTTCGTTAATTTTGATATTTTCGTGTATTTTCGGGAAAAAAATAAAGAAGATTTTCGGAATCTCTGTGAATAGTGCCACTTTAGCATCGGAAAAGTTCCACTATTGCAAGGCAAAACAGACTATATTGACGTTCAAAATAGGCACTATTCCAGTGCTAAAGTGCCTCCGTTCTGACTCTACTTCAGTGGGCTATCACTGCAGGCATTAGACTATAGTGCCTCAAAATCCCGCGATAGATTACTGAGCATCGCTCGTTGTCTCCCACGGTGAGCACAATACTTGGCACAGGCGGTCTTGGAAATCCTTGCCCGACTGGTTGCGCATCACGCCCTGATTGATGATGCTGAAGCAGAGTTGATGACCATTGGCTGCCACACAATAGCCCGCCAATGAAGAGATACCCGTCAGCGTACCCGTCTTAGCACGCACATTACCACTGGCAGCACCTCTAGTCATGCGCTTCTCCAGTGTGCCATCCATGCCGGCAATAGGCAGTGAGGGATATAGATGGTTGTAGATATTGGCATGCTGGAAAGCATAGCGTAAGAGCTTGGTCTCCAGTTCGGCACTCACATAGTTGTAGAGCGAGAGTCCCGAACCATCGGCAATCTTATACGGTTGACTGCCCAGTCCCAGTTTACTAATCAGTCGCTTCACAATGTTACGCGCATCGCTGGCCTTAGCAGGGCGATGCCCTGAAGAGGCGGCTATCTGGTAGAACATCGCCTCAGCATAATAGTTGTCGCTTTGCTTCATCATGCGTAGAAGTACCTGATCCATTGAGTGTGTGCGAGAGGCAACGGCTGTGGCATTATTGGGGCAGCGACCTTCTGACTGCTGGATGCTCTCAATAACGATACTATCGTTTATCATCTCGTCAATCAAAGCACTGACAAAGATATCTTTGCGTCCCACCATCAAGGGCTTCAGTCGCGGATTGTCATCATCCCAGCACCAGCCTTCGCCATAGTCGAGGTCCTCTTTGATACTGCAATCCGTTACGATGCGTCCGCGCAGGGTATCTACCCCCATGCTATGTAGTTCATGGGCAAAAGCCTTGATGTCGTCTATATCCACCATCGGGTCGAAGCCACCCACACAATAGATGTCGCCATTCAGACGACCATTGCTGATAGTGCCCGTATGATACAAGCGAGTACGGAACTGATGAGCTGGCCCCAGTTGGTCGAGTGCTGTAATCGCCGTCACCAACTTCATTGTTGAAGCAGGGCGCAACAATTGTCGTGCATTGCGCTGATAGAGCACAGAGTCTGCTGTCAGGTCATACACCATTACGCCCACCTGCGATGTCTCAAACATGGGATGACACAGCAACGAGTCCAACTTGATGCGCAGCGAATCCTGCGCACATATCGCGATAGTAGCCCACAACGTGAGCATCAATAACATTTTCCTTTTCATAACTGATGACAAAGGTACGAATAAGTGAGCAAAAAGCCAAGAATTTCTTGCGCTTTTTCGAACGAGAGTGCCTTCGACGAAGTCAGAGGTACGAATAAGTGAGAACAATACAAAAGAAAAGTGAGTTTTTCTTTTGTTTACATTTAATTGCTAAGAAAAGACAGGCTGAAGTTCATCGACTTCAGCCTGTCTAATATTATTTATTCTCTCACTTACTGACACTCTATCATGCAAATCTTTGCATCTGGCTTAATCTGTTCTGTATTATGAGGCACGTCAGCGCGAATCAAGTCGTCCATTGATATGTGATACGTAAAATTGCCTCTGGTAGCGAAAGCTGTTCCTTCATAAGATGTAGACCAGTCTGCTCTTATCTTGTTGAATACCTCTCTTGCAGAACTGCCGACACTGATACCATCTAGCGTAGAAATGAACGTTGCATCTTTCAGCAAGCGAATAGAAGATACTTTGTCTTCATAGATAATAGCCATAAAGATATCTTTGCCATCCTTTGAGAATGTATAATTCTCTTCCAACCACTCACCATCCATTTCATCTTCGTGCAATTCTTTCTTATGTTTAAATTTGTCATAGAGACCATTATATGTATCAGGAAGATTTGCCACGGGTTGTCCAATAGTTACTGGTCCTAGTTTTTTCTCCCCGATCATAAAAGTTCCATCACCTGGTTCCTGTTTCGCTTTTCGGAACTGGCGTACATTTTCAATGGCATCTTGAAAGTGGGAATCGTTTTTCCTGGTAATGACAATTCGATTCACCTTACTCATCTCTGGCGAGATATTTGATCCATAGAAATGAAAATCTATTGCAGTATGAAATTCTGCCTCATTGGGATAGTTCTCAATCCTACGACACTGAACAGGCTTGTTGTCAACAAATAATACCATATTTAGATCGTCTAAACTACCACTTCCTGTCCTTTCGTATTTTCCGATAGCAAAGAAAGATTCATTATTCAGATTATACGTTCCCATGCGAAACGAATTGATAGTGACATGGATGTCTGGCTCTATTTCTACCTTGAATGTCAATGGGGTATTTTCTAATTCGGTTAGACACTGGTCTTCATATTCTCTGGCTTTGTCAATTCCTTCAGTTTCCTTAATCTGTCTAAATTTCTCAAACATCACAATGGCATTGTCAAATGCATCGATAGAAGCGTCATTACCACCACCATTATTACTGCCTCCGCATGCAACCATTCCTGCACATATAATAGTTGTAGCTATTGATTTAAGAAAAAGTCTTTTCATCGTCTTTAATGTTTTAGTTATTTATTTCAATAAACAGGTCTGAGCCATATTCCGTAACAACAACACGACTAATGCTACGCAACTTCTCATCAGCCTTTTCACCACCTTGGATAATATTGCCAACGTTGAGGAAAAACTTTATATTATATGTATCATCATCCTCGTTCCATTTAGTATTGCAATTCAGAATTTGTATTGGCTTATTGTTATGGCAAGCTATATATACAAAGTCCTGGGGCTTATCGGTCTTAATAATAGCCTCAAACTCAATACCTCCATAAAGAGGTGATAGACTAACTACCTTAAAAGGTTCAATAATCTCAAAAGGAACATCTACATCTAGTTCCGTTGTCAATTGTTGCCCCATAAATTCTTCGTTGATTTTACGTGAGAATTCTCCGTTAGTCATATTCCCTTCATACATCTTTTCTCTGCCTTTTTCCAAAGAGTCACAGTATTTACTGATGGGGGAATTGTCTCCACTACATGCCGCTAGTATCATGCATAACAGAACGGCAACCATGGATGCTAAAAAAGTCTTTTTCATAATCGTTTGAATTTAGATGTTAATCTTAAATGAGCGATTTCCTACTTTTACTACATAAACTCCATGGGTATTCATCTGCAAGTATTCATTACCTCTATTTGCATAGAATTGATGTATCAAATCTCCCTTCATGGAATAGATTCTGACGGTTTCGCCAATATTCAGATTACTAATGCGGATATTACCTTTACTGTCACCCGTTACTTTTACGGAATTGGCTTCTAAAACTCGAACATCAGAACCTTCTTGTTCATAGACAACAGAAAGAATTCCATTTTCTGTCATCGCTGGAGTAGTATAAGTTCCATCTACCAATTGCATTGTTACATCTTCGTCATTAAAGGTTACGGAATGAATTCTCCAACCATTCTCCGGCAAGATAGTATAGTGGTAGCTCTCTCCAACATTAGCAAGCTGCTTAATCATACCTTTATCTCCTTGACGAATAGTAAGATATATCTTTTCCTCGTAAGACTTAATAGCAGCAAATTGCTTCCATACATCTGCTACTTGATAGGCACTTACCGACTGTGAAGGAACGTATACCGTGGCAGCAAAAGTTGCAAAGGCATCTTCTGCCAGTGTTGGAACATTTGGATTCAGACAAGTAATTGATTCTAGTTGAGTGGCATTGACTGCCGTACGCCAACCGATTTCATTAATACCAGCACCAAGAATAAGTGTATTCAATCGGGTGCATTCTGTAAAGATGTGATAACTGATTGATTGTACACCATCGCCAATCTTTACTGTTGTTAAATTCTTACACTCCTGAAAAGCATTACTGCCTAGTTCTATCACAGAGTTGGGAATTTCGACTGTTTTCAGACTGGTACAGTTACGGAATTCGCTTTCGCCAATGACTTTTGCACCGTTATGGATTTCTATAGTTTGGAGGTTGATACAATTTCTAAAATTAGAACCTCCTGAGGTACTAAAATTAGAACCTATAACGGCATGAGTTAAGCTGCTACATCCGTTGAAGACCTCACCTCCTAATTCCACGATATTATCATTGAGATTGATAGAGGAAAGTGAAGTACAATCCAGAAACGCACGACCTCCAATCTTTTCTAGTCCACTTCCTAAAGAAACAGAAACAAGATTAGTACAATCTTGGAATTCGTTAGCAGAGATTTCCTTTATATTATCGTTAAGTACGATAGATGTCAGTTCGGTACTTTGCTTAAAGACAAGCCAACCTATCTCTGACACCGTATAGGTAACCCCTCCGTTTGTGACGGTATTGGGGATTACGACATCACCACGATACTTTACATCGCCAGCAGAAACCTCAACTAGTCTTCCCGCTTGGTCTGTAATGGTGTAATAAAGATTTCCTGCCATAAAATCATAGGCATACACACTTCCTGTAAAACTTAAAATAGCTATTACAATGAAGATCTTAGCAAAAATTCTCCTCATAATACATTGGTTTTTAGTTATTTTGTAGTAATTGAATAAGTTGCACACGACACCGCAAAGATAGGAATTAATTACGAAACGACAAAATTTTGAATAGAAAAGTTTTAGTATTATGCTCTATTCCATATAAAGATATTATGCAGTATTTATCTTACGCATTGTTTGGTAACCTTGGTAAAAATGATTACTTTTGCACAAAAATTATGAAATGAAAATCTCGAAATACATTTATACATTTGGTATTATAACTTGTATCATCCTAAGTACACTCACTGGCTGTGGTGGAAAAGAGAGTAAGAAGCAAGGTGGCCTTCCTGAAAAGATGACACGTACACATGGCGACAGTCTGGCGCTTGCTGCTAGGTTTATTGGCAACTTTGAGCATTTCCTCGCTGTCACCGATAGTCTGGCTGCTATAGGTGAGCTCTCGCCGATACGTGCCGATGGCTATCGTGGCGTTGCCTATTTTCAGATGGGACAGATGGATAAGTGTATCGAGTGTTTTCGTCGCGTTGTGGCTATAGAGAATCCGCCTGCTGAGGACTTTTGGGAATATATTCATGCAGGCACTAACCTCGTCATTATGTTGAATAGCAATCGCGACTACGATAATGCCATGCGCACAGCACTTCGCCTTATCGACAAACTGAAAGAGGTGGATAGTCCGTTGCGTGCCGGCGAACTACAGACACTCTATCTTTGCTTGGGCGACACGCAGATGATGCTGGAGCGTCACGCCGATGCTGCCAAAAGCTACGATGAAGCCTATCAGTGGGTTCTCCGTACACCCAACAATCCTACATGTCGACCGATAGCAGCCTGCATAGAAACTTTAGAGAATATTGCCGTTACCAACATTAATCATCGTATGGATGAGGCTGGGGTATGGGTGGATCGTATGGACTCGCTTGTTACTATTTACGAAAAAGAACCTAATGCTATAGAAAAGGAATTGAAGGCATTGCGCGCTTTGGTCTCTCTTCATCGTGCACAGGTGCTCCAAATGCATGGCCAAAAGGCTGAAGCTGCCCGCTATTATGATGAATACACTAAAAGCGATTACGGAAAGTCGCTTGAGGGTAGCATCAATGGATGTGAATATCTTGTAGAAGCCCATCGCTATGACGAAGCGGCCGACAAATATACACAGTTAGACCAGTTTATCAAAGAATGGGGCTATGAGTACGACCTTGAGACTATCGGCAAGAACCTGCTGCCCAAACTGCGTGCTAATTTCGGTCGTCAGACACTCATCGATCGTACTGGACTCTCTAAAGAGCGAATTGGTGCTGCCTTCGCACAGGGTAGTGACAATGCGTCGCTACCAGCATACGTTCGTGAGTTGCGACTGGACTATGCCGTACGTCTGATGAACGAAAAGAGAGAATTCTCTATCGAGCAGGTGAGTATGGCTAGCGGATTTACCAGTGCTGACACCTTTACTCGTAATTTCCGCGCCAAATACGGCATGACCCCAACGACCTATAAACAGACACAAAGCGAGGCATAGATATCCGATGGATTGTCTTTTTGTCCGACAACCCGTCTTTTTGTCCGACCATTTGTCTGAAACCATCCGACTATTTGTCTGTACCCTTGTGGGTATGGACTTTTTGTTATACTTTTGCCATTGAAAATCAAACGCGAGTTGAAACTTAAAAAATCTATAATATGGAGACTACTCTGATTATTCTTATGACTTTCGCGATAGCACTACTTGCTATTGTTGTCAGACTTTTGGTACTCGATATGCATTACGAATACCATGAAATGTAGAAAACATACTACTTATGTTTCCCACTTTACCAATATCTAAAAAACACCTAAATGATGGCTGTAGTTGTCAGGCGTGCTTGTCATGCCTGACGCTGACACCCCATAAATGTCGTAGGATAACAAAGTAAAAAATATCGGTTATCCATCATCTATTCCGATTATTTTTAATACCTTTGCACCGTAAAAAACAACATAGTCATGGTTTATAAATACGATTTCCTGATTATTGGTGCCGGTGTTGCAGGTATGAGTTACGCATTGAAAGTGGCTCGTGCAAAGAAAGGTAAGGTTTGTATGATTTGCAAGGCTGGCCTCGACGAAGCCAACACTTCGTTTGCACAAGGCGGTGTAGCATCAGTCACTAATCTGGAAGTAGACAATTTCGAGAAACATATCGAGGATACGATGATTGCTGGCGACTACATCAGCGATCCTCAAGCAGTAGAACAAGTAGTGCGCATGGCTCCAGACCAAATCAAGGAGCTCTGCTCATGGGGCGTTAACTTCGACCGTAAGGAAAATGGCGACTTCGATCTGCACCGTGAGGGCGGACACTCTGAGTTCCGCATCCTGCATCATGCCGACGATACGGGCGCCGAGATTCAGCGCGGACTGATGGAGGCCGTACGCAACAATCCCGATATCGATATCAAGGAGAACCATTTTGCCGTAGAGATTATCACGCAGCATCATCTGGGTGTGCGCGTCACTCGTCGCTCTCCCAATATCCAGTGTTATGGCGCATACGTGCTGAATCCTGAGACTGAGAAGGTAGATACCTATCTGTCTAAGGTCACCATTATGTGTACGGGTGGTTGTGGCGCAGTCTATCTCACCACCTCTAACCCCGTTATCGCTACAGGCGACGGCATTGCCATGGTCTATCGTGCCAAGGGTACGGTGGCTGATATGGAGTTCGTCCAGTTCCACCCAACGGTGTTGCACAATCCTAACGAGACACATCCTGCCTACCTCATCACAGAGGCCATGCGTGGCTATGGTGGTATCCTGAAACTGCCCAATGGTGAGACCTTTATGGAGAAATACGATGAGCGTCTGTCGCTGGCTCCACGTGATATCGTGGCACGTGCTATCGATAAAGAGATGAAGATTCATGGTCTTGACCACGTATGTCTGGATGTTACGCATAAGGATGCCGCAGAGACACGTCATCACTTCCCCAATATCTACCAGAAGTGTCTGTCAATGGGCATCGACATCACTACCGACTATATCCCTGTTCGTCCTGCAGCCCACTATATGTGTGGTGGTATCAAGGTAGACCTGAACGGACAGTCAAGCATCGAGCGCCTTTATGCTTTGGGTGAGTGTTCTTGCACAGGACTGCATGGTGGTAACCGCTTGGCATCTAACTCATTGATTGAAGCGGTGGTATATGCCGAGACTGCTGCGCGCCACTCGTTGGAGCATGTTGACCTGTACGACTTCAATGAGCAGGTGCCTGAATGGAATGATGAGGGCACGATGACCAATGAGGAGAAGGTGCTGATTACTCAGTCTGTTAAGGAGGTGAACCAGATTATGTCCAACTATGTGGGTATCGTACGTAGCGACCTGCGTTTGCATCGTGCATGGGACCGTCTGGATATGCTCTATGAAGAGACTGAGCGACTGTTTAAGCGTGTTAAGGCCTCGCGAGATATCTGTGAATTGCGCAACATGATCAATGTGGGATATTTGATAACCCGTT
Source organism: Prevotellaceae bacterium MN60 (assembly GCA_900199555.1). GTDB lineage: Bacteria > Bacteroidota > Bacteroidia > Bacteroidales > Bacteroidaceae > Prevotella. Next base: position 30,537 of record FZQZ01000003.1, on the reverse strand, counting down.
GGGCTCTAGAGCGCAAAGAATGTCGCGGACTCCATTATACAACCGACTATCCACAGCATGCTTACGATAAATAGTAAGCATGCTGTGATACTTTTAGGTTGCACAAATACGCTATTTTGTGCACGTTTCTTTCCGTTTTGTGCAATTTTTGCACTTTTTGCTTGGGTAATAGAGAGAAAAGAAGTACCTTTGCATCGCTTTTTGAAAAAAGACTATACATTATTATTAATATTATGGCATTAAAAATTGTAGTACTTGCTAAGCAGGTACCCGACACAAGAAATGTGGGTAAGGACGCAATGACTGCTGAAGGCACCGTCAACCGTGCTGCATTACCCGCCATCTTCAACCCAGAAGATTTGAATGCCCTGGAGCAGGCCCTTCGCTTGAAGGAGCAGAACCCAGGCTCAACAGTAGGAATCCTCACGATGGGTCCTCCACGTGCAGGTGAGATTATCCGTCAGGGACTTTATCGTGGCGCTGATACGGGTTGGTTGCTTACCGACCGTCTCTTCGCTGGTGCTGATACCCTCGCTACTTCTTATGCTTTGGCTACTGCCATCAAGAAGATTGGCGACGTAGACATCGTTATTGGTGGTCGTCAGGCTATCGACGGTGATACTGCACAGGTAGGTCCTCAGGTAGCTCAGAAGCTGGGGCTCAACCAGGTAACATACGCTGAGGAAGTACTCAGTGTAAAGGATGGTAAGGCTACTATCAAGCGCGTCATCGACGGTGGCGTAGAGACTGTAGAGGCTCCTCTGCCAGTAGTTATCACCGTTAATGGTAGTGCTGCTCCCTGTCGTCCTCAGAACGCTAAGCTCGTGATGAAGTACAAGCGCGCTACCTGTCCTATGGAGCGTCCTGCCGAAGGTACTCCATACGACTATCTGTATGAGGAGCGCCCTGAGCTGAATCTGAATCAGTGGAGCGTTGCCGATGTAGATGGTGATGTACAGCAGTGTGGTCTGAGTGGCTCACCTACGAAGGTGAAGGCCATCAAGAACATTGTGTTCCAGGCAAAGGAGTCGAAAACTTTGACGGCTTCTGATGCTGATATCGAAGGTATGATCAAAGAATTGTTGGAAGAGAAGATTATTGGCTAAGAAAGAGGTATGAATAACGTATTTGTATATTGCGAAATTGAAGGTACTCAGGTACAGGAAGTATCTCAGGAGCTGCTGACCAAGGGTCGCAAACTCGCCAATGAACTGAAGGTTGAACTCCACGCCATTGTTGCTGGTACTGGCATCAAGGGTAAGGTAGAGGATCAGATTCTTCCTTACGGTGTTGATAAGCTGTTTGTTTTCGACGCTAAGGACTTGTTCCCCTACACCTCAGCTCCTCACACCGACATTCTGGTAAACCTCTTCAAGGAGGAGCAGCCTCAGATCTGTCTGATGGGTGCTACCGTTATCGGTCGTGACCTTGGTCCACGTGTATCATCATCACTGACCTCTGGTCTGACTGCCGACTGCACAGAGCTGGAGATTGGTCCTTTCGAGGATAAGAAGAATAACAAGGTATATGAGAATCTGCTCTATCAGATTCGTCCTGCCTTCGGTGGTAACATCGTAGCTACCATCGTTAACCCCGACCACCGTCCTCAGATGGCTACTGTACGCTCTGGCGTTATGCAGAAGGCCCTCTACGATGGCGAGTGCAAGAAGGAGGTTGTATATCCTGAGGTTTCTAAGTATGTTAGCCCTGAGGCTTTCGTAGTAAAGGTGCTCGACCACCACGTTGAGGCTGCTAAGCACAACCTGAAGGGTGCTCCTATCGTTGTTGCTGGTGGTTATGGTGTTGGTTCTAAGGAGAACTTCGACATGCTGTTCGAACTGGCTAAGGTGCTCCATGGTGAGGTTGGTGGTAGCCGTGCTGCTGTTGATGCAGGCTGGCTGGATCACGACCGTCAGATTGGTCAGACTGGTGTTACCGTACATCCAAAGGTATATATCGCCTGTGGTATCTCTGGACAGATTCAGCACATCGCTGGTATGCAGGATTCTGGTATCATCATCTCTGTCAACAGCGATCCCGATGCTCCTATCAACCGCATTGCCGACTACGTGATTGTTGGCACTGTTGAAGAGGTAGTTCCCAAACTCATTAAGTATTATAAGCAGAACAGTAAGTAAATGAAAAATATCTATTGGCATATTGCAACTATCGTATTGATTCTTGTCATTATGTACTCCTTTGTGCATTTTCTGAGAGGAATCGTTAATCCTGCTATCGCTTATGCCATTGGTGCTGGCCTTGGCTATATATTAAGCGTTAGTCTTACGAACGCAATAAGAAATAGAATAAAGAAATAATTATGGCAAACTATTATAGCGATCATCCTGAGATCGGGTTCTACTTGAACCATCCCCTTATGGCTCGTATCGTTGAGCTGAAAGAAAAGGGTTTCGCTGATGCGAAAGAATATGACTATGCTCCCGTTGACCTGGGCGATGCCATCGAGAACTACAAGCAGATTCTCGACATCACCGGCGACGTGGCTGCCAATATCATCGAGCCTAACTCTGAGAGCGTTGACCTCGAAGGTCCACACCTCGAGAATGGCCGCATGATTTACGCCTCTAAGACTTATGAGAACCTCGACGCTACTCGTAAGGCTGGCTTGTGGGGTGTATCTATGCCTCGTCGTTACGGCGGTCTCAACCTGCCTAACGCAGTATTCTCTATGCTCTCTGAGATGATTTCAGCTGCTGATGCTGGTTTCCAGAACATCTGGAGCTTGCAGAGCTGTATCGATACTCTGTATGAGTTTGGTTCAGAGGAACAGCGCCAGAAGTATATCCCCCGCGTTTGCGCTGGTGAGGGTATGTCAATGGACCTGACCGAGCCTGATGCCGGTTCTGACCTGCAGCGTGTGATGCTGAAGGCCACCTTCGATGAGAAAGAGAACTGCTGGCGTCTGAATGGTGTGAAGCGCTTCATCACCAATGGTGACTCTGACATCCACCTCGTGCTGGCTCGTTCTGAGGAAGGTACCAAGGACGGACGTGGTCTGTCAATGTTCATCTACGACAAGCGTCAGGGTGGTGTTGATGTTCGTCACATCGAGCACAAGCTGGGTATCCACGGTTCACCCACCTGTGAGCTGACCTATAAGAATGCTAAGGCAGAGCTCTGCGGTAGCACTCGTCTGGGTCTTATCAAGTATGTGATGGCGCTGATGAACGGTGCCCGTCTGGGTATCGCTGCACAGTCAGTAGGTGTTGAACAGGAAGCTTACAACGAGGGACTGGCTTACGCTAAGGAGCGTCAGCAGTTTGGTGAGGCTATCATCAACTTCCCCGCTGTTTACGATATGCTCTCTCGCATGAAGGCTAAGCTCGACGCTGGTCGTTCACTGTTGTATGAGACAGCATGCTACGTAGATATCTACAAGGCTCTCGAGGATATCGAGCGCGACCGCAAGCTCACTCCCGAGGAGAAGCAGGAACTGAAGAAGTATCAGCGCTTGGCTGACGCCTTCACTCCTATGGCCAAGGGTATGAACTCTGAGTATGCCAACCAGAACGCTTACGACGCTATCAGCATCCACGGTGGTTCAGGTTTCATCATGGAGTACAAGAGCCAGCGTTTGTTCCGCGATGCTCGTATCTTCTCTATCTATGAGGGTACCACTCAGTTGCAGGTTGTTGCAGCTATCCGCTATATCACCAACGGCACTATGCTGGCTAACATCAAGGATATGCTGGCAGGTCTCGAGGTTAGCGATAGCCTGAAGAACCTGAAGGCTCGCGTAGAGAAGCTCGTTCCCGTTTACGAGGAGGCTCTCGCTGCTGTTAAGGCTCTCGACAATCAGGATGCTCACGACTTCCTTGCTCGTCGTCTCTACGACATGACTTGTGAGTTGACCATGTCACTGCTCATCCTGCGCGATGCTACTAAGGCTCCTGAGCTCTTCGAAAAGTCTGCTAACGTATATGTTCGCATGACTGAGGAAGATGTTCTCGGTAAGGCTGCCTACATCAAGGCATTCCAGGTAGAGGACTTGGCTAGCTTTAAGGCAAACAACGAAGAGGCTGAGGCTTAAATGACTAATCAGGAATTAGACGAGCGCGTACAGCGCGCTGTAGATAATTTCATGGCCGGATATGGCTGCTGCCAAAGTGTGGTGGCAGCCTTTTCCGACCTTTATGGCTTAGACGAAACCATGGCCAAGAAGATAGGTGCCGGTTTTGGTGGCGGTGTAGGTCGTATGCGCATGATGTGTGGTGCCGTTTCAGGCATTGTCATGCTTGTTGGTCTAGACTGCGGACAGACCGAGGGTAGCGACCGTGAAGGCAAGTCTGCCTGCTATAAGGTTGTGCAAGAGTTGCTGGAGCAGTCTAAACAAGAGAATGGCAGTATCATCTGTGCCGAGATACTTGGAATACAAGGTCACGAGAAGGCTCATTCCAATTATGTAGCCTCTCCCCGTACAGCAGAATACTACAAGTCGCGCCCCTGTGCCGCAAAGGTAGAGAGTGCTGCTCGCATCTTCGCTAATTATCTAAAAGCGAAACAGCAGTAAACGATATCATACAGAATGTTGACCTGCAGAGTTGTAATCAGCTCTGCAGGTCTCTTTTTTGTATCTATACCCCGAAAATGAAAATAAATTCGAATTATTTTTGGCTTTTTACTTACTTATTAGTAATTTTGCGCCCTGAAAAGATTGTTTCTAACAAGCTATTTAAAATCATTATATAAAAACAAATATCACTTTTATGAAAAAGATTGTTCAAACGATGGCGTTGCTGTTTCTTGCAGTAACGGGGATGACGGCTGAGCCCGTTATTACCTTAACCACCGCCAAACAGTATGGCGAAACACTCAAATTATCTCCAGTGCCCACTGAAGCAGGAACTATTCAGGTGGACTGGGGAGACGGTAATCTGGAATCTTATGAGGTGAGTCCCTCTGATCCGATCTATATGCTGAAGAAAGAGCATAAGGTGATGGGTCAGACCATTAAGATTTATGGAAAGCTGAAAGAGCTTACCTGCGATGAACAGCAGCTGACTGCTGTGAAGTTGGAAGAGCAAAGCACACTACAAAAGCTCTCGCTGAACAGAAATCAGTTGAGCTATTATACGATTGATTTTGGAGATGCTAAAGATATAACGACACTCTATCTTGCTGAAAACAAAATTGAGGTGATGAATTTGAGAAACTTCTCTAAACTTGTATATCTGGATCTCTATGGTAATCCCGAACTGACCTCAGTGGCTTTTGCAGACAATAACCCTGATATGAAAGGTATTACACTATATGATACCGACTTGATTCACTTCTATGATTCATATAACTTTCCCAACCTGACAACACTCGACCTGCATAACACATCGCTGTGGGATGTAACCTTCAATCCTGAGCACTATCCAAAGTTGGCTACAATTAACTTGGAGGGTAATGCGTTGACAACCTTGGATGTGAGTGGACTGACTACACTGGAGTCTCTGTCAATCGGTATGAATCAGCTGACAGAACTGAACGTGGCAGCAAATACTGAACTGACCAACCTCTCGGTAAAGGGTAATAAGAACCTGAAGAAGCTGAATTTGCAGAACAATACCAAGATGCGCTCACTGAATGTATCGAGCACTGGAATTACTGAGTTGGAGGTGGCACACATGGCACAATTGGGCTCTCTCTATGTTGACAGTTTGCATCTGACCAAACTTGATGTGTCACCGCTGATGTATCTGACAACGCTTTCGGCAGATGCTACAGACCTGTCTTATCTCGATTTTACTGCCAACTACTTTAATCTGCGCTATCTCTATCTGAGAGGTTGTAAGAACTTCACGGCTCAGTCGCTGAACTTCATGTATAACACCATTCATAATCCTAACAGAAGCGGAAAAATCTATGTTACGGGTACTACCGGTGCTACAGAGGCTGATGCAGAGACCTATCTGAATCTGGACGACTTTGATTGCAACTGGAATATCGACGTAGAGGGTAATGGTTCTGCTTCTATGGAGCCCGTACAGCTGACAGTGAAAGAGACTGAGGGTGGTACGTATAAGGTATATCGCCGCATCTTCTCTGGCAACGTATGGGAGAAGAACTACGAGGAGGCTGTGGATGGCAAGGTTACTCCTGGCTATGTCAACGTAATCCGCTATGAGGCTGAAGAGGGTAAGACCTTCAAGGGCGTGAAGATTAACGGAGAGTTGGTGAGTGACTCTCTCTTCTTCGTAACTGCTGATGCTGAGGTTGAGGCTGTATTCGGCGCAGAGAACGAGTATAGTCAGAAGTATATTGTCTTTGATGTTTATGCCGGTCAGGATAGTCAGTATGGCTTCGCTGCTGATGAGCCCAACACCGAAATCGCTATCGACTGGGGTGACGGAGAATTGGTGAAGAGTACTCTCTCTAATACAGGCTTTACCTACTTTGATGGTAAGACAGAGGGTACTCAGGTGAAGGTATATGGTGACGTATCGTTTATCAACGTAGAGAGTTATCCTTACTTTGGTGTAGATAACAGAATCAAGGCCATCGACCTGTCTCATAACTCTGGTATTCATCAGTTGAATGCCTATTTCAACGAACTGTCTAGCATTGACGTCAGCAATCAGCCTGAGCTCTGGGCGCTCGACATCTCAATGAATGAGGATATCGAGACGTTGGATGTAAGTCAGAACCCTGAACTCAGAAAGTTGATTGCCTACTCAACAGAGATTGATGAGCTGGATTTGCAGAACAATACAAAGCTGCTCTACTTGGATGTAAAGAATACATGGCTGGAGGAGCTCAACGTGGCTAATTGCACAGAGCTGCAGACACTGGATGTAACCAATAACGATTTGGAAACACTTGACGTGACGATGCTTCCTAAGCTGGATATCCTGCAACTGAGCAATAATAAGATTGAAAGTCTCGACCTGACAAACAATACTAAGTTGCGCGAATTGGGCGCTAACTCAAACAAGTTGAAGGCATTGAACCTCACACAGAATACATTGTTGGAGAAACTTAGCGTAAGCGGCAATGAGCTGCAGGGCCTCGACTTGTCTGCCAATACCAACATCTGGTATGTTGATGTTCGTGCTAATGCATGGGATGCTTGTACGGTGAATGACTTCATGAACTTGTTGCCTAATTATGTTTCACCAGGTGAAGAGGCTGAGGAGAGTACTACTGCTACCAAGCTGTGGTTTGATGGCGACAATGGTAAGCCTGGAAAAGGTAATGATGTAGCTCACGCAGAGACTGTCCTCCTGAGTGGCAAGAACTGGATATCAAACATGATGGCTGAAGGTGATGGCACTGGCTGTGAACGCTCATATGTATTTGTCCTTCCTACCGAGAATGGTGAGCTGGCTCTGAAGGATGCTGAAGATAACGAGGTGGTTAGTGGTTCTACTGTGAAGAAGGGTACAGAACTGACTGTTGTGGCTACACCTGCTGACAACTATGTGGTTAAGACCATTAGTGCCAATGGTGAAGCAATCAATGGTAATAAGTTTGTTGTTACCAAGGTTACTGATGTTGTAGCTAAGTTTGTGGTATTCACTTCTGGCATCGATGGCCATAAGACCGTTATTGCTACCGCTGAGGGCGGTGAGCGCCAGATTGCAATTAAGAGTGATGCAGACGTAGAGGTGAATATCACATCACTCTCTGGTAAGACCAATTATAAGACCATTGTTAATGGTGAGGTTGCCATCAGCGTGCCTGCTGGCATCTATGTAGTAACCTTGAAGTCTGGTAATACTCAGACAACAAAGAAGTTGATGGTGAAGTAAAGCACTAAAGACTTTCTACATATACTCTATAGCAGTTGTAGTCGAGACAATGACTGCAACTGCTATTGTTTTATATTTTAATTTGGTTTTTTGCTAAGTTCTTTGTAATTTTGTCCCCTGTAATGAGTTTCACGACAACGATACTGAAGTGGTTTGAGGAGAACGGTCGGGCGCTACCTTGGCGCGAGACACGTGATCCGTATGCAATCTGGCTGTCAGAGATTATATTACAACAAACGCGCATAGAGCAAGGGCGTCCTTATTGGGAGCGCTTTATGCAGCGATGGCCTACCGTAGAACTTTTGGCAGCAGCCTCAGAGGATGAGGTGCTGCGCGAATGGCAAGGACTGGGGTATTATAGTCGTGCTCGCAACCTGCATACTGCTGCTCAACAGGTGGTAGCCAGTGGCGGTTTTCCCAATACTATCGAGGGAATCAAGGCGCTAAAGGGGGTTGGCGATTATACAGCTGCAGCCATTGGCAGTATTGCTTTCGACCTGCCTGCAGCAGTCGTTGATGGCAATGTGTATCGTGTGTTAGCTCGCCACTATGGTATCACAACACCTATCAATACTACTGAGGGTAAGAAAGAGTTTACGCACTTGGCTCAATCGCTGCTACCTCCACAACAGGCATCTGCCTTTAATCAGGCTATGATGGATTTCGGAGCTATTCAGTGCACACCATCGTCTCCTCTGTGCGAGCAATGTCCTTTGTGGGAGAGTTGTAGCGCTTGTCGAGAGGGTAGGGTGGCAGAGTTGCCAGTGAAAAAGAAGACGCTAAAAGTAAAGGAGCGCCACATGATATATATCTATGTGAGATGTAAGGGGTATACAGCCATCCATCGCCGTGATGCAGGCGACATCTGGCAAGGCTTGTATGAACCTTGGCTCGTGGAGCATGTTCCGAGTGGTGCCGTCTTACAATGTCAAGACATCAAGCATATACTTACTCATCGAATAATTTATGCAGACCTTTGGGTATGGGATACTGATGAGCGTCCGCAACTACCAGAAGGATACATCTGGATACAAGAAGCAGATATTGACAATTATGCTGTCCCTCGCCTTATTGAAATCCTGCTTGAAAAGAAAAACTGCGAAGATTAACGGTAGTAATCGCCCCCATTAATCTTCGCAATATGAATTCTTAATAGCACATATTGTACTATCAAGAGTTACTCTATAATAGCCTATTGACCGCCATCAATGTCCCAGTCACCGTAGGTTTCGTCGTCATCAAACAGACTGTCTACAGGACTGCCTGCTAACAAATAGGAATTATATTTAAGCAACACCACGCTTATAGCGGGTTTTTCGTATGTTTTCTTCATTGTTACGTCCTCCTATTTGTTAATGAATTTCTTGCCTTGATAGATATACATACCCTTCTGGGGTTTCCCGTTGAGCAGTCTGCCGTTCATGTCGTAGTAGTGCTCTGTGCCGTCGGCATCGATGGTGCGAATCTGCTGGATGTCGGTAGCCTCACTGTCTTCGAGCATCATATCAAGAGCACGGGCACCACTATTTGTTGTAGCCTGGAAGTAAGCACGGAATGGACCTACGTAGGCTTTCTCATTGTTCTGTGGCACCTTATGCCATTTGCCGTCGCTCTGCAGCAGATAGGCAGGTTTGTTAGCATCGTAGAGCGAGCTGTTTGGTATCTCCACCGTAGTGCCCTTGAACATAAAGCCGCCGATGGCAGCAGGATCACTCGTTGGCGGAGTGGCTATAGCAGTTTCTTCGCTAATGCTGAAGTCAAGATCGCGCTCTTTCTTCATCACGACATAATAAGGTGTGTAGGCTGCCATCTGCTTGTTGGCTACCTCAGTGAAGGTAACGGTAGTGGTGCCCGCCACATCACCTATCGTTGAGGGCGCATAGACCTTGGCGTTCTCATTGCTGAACGTGAAAGCGTAAGGCAGGCAGACGGTAATCCCCTTAGCAGAATATCCCTCGTCTTCCGTCTGTGCAGTATAGTTGATATAACGCTCGTATCTTACGCCATTGGTTGCTGTTACAGGAACTTTGGGATTAAAGTCAAAACCATCTTCCAAGAAAATGTAGTTGGCGGTGGCGGCAGTCTTAGCTTCGTTCATGATAAACACGTTAGGCTCATAGGCTTCAGCGGTGTTATCATTTAGCAGATAAATGATGGTATGGTCACTGAGTCCGTAGAATGGGTTGTCAGGGTCGCCACGGTCAACGTTCAAATGGAGTAGTGTCACATTGCGATCACTTTCCTTGAAAAATAAAGTGTTTCGAAAATCTACATATTTAAGGTTGCAGGCTCCGTCAAATAAAGCTTTACCCATATGTGGAGTCAAGAAATTAGAGGAGGTGATACTGGTCAGTCCATTGCAAGATGCGAAACATTTAGGCAATAGATAAACATCACCGTTTATAGCGCTCGCTAAAGGTAACTCTTTTATGACGTAGTTTTCAGGTAACCTATAGTCGCCTGTCTTGCCTGGAGCACAGGCTACAATATAACTGCTATTGTCAACATCCTGTATCAAGACGTTGTCCAAACTCTTGTACCCATTAGTGTTCCCGTCTGCCACGGTAATAGTAGTCAGTTTAGGACAATAGGTCAGGAAGTTGCCCTTATGGTTCTTAAACTCCTTGCCGACTTCGAAGCTGGCAAGATTGTCGCAATAGGCAAAGGCATCCTCACCTACAGTTGTCACAGCGGAGGTCATGCTGAAGCTGGTCAGGCCATCGCAGTCGTAGAAAGCCTTGTCGCCGATAGTCACTAAGCCAGGAATGTAAACACTGGTCAGGGCGTCGCAGTTCTCGAAGGCACTTTCACCAATGGTTTGAAGGAAGAAACCTGCACTACTGATTGACGTCAACGTGGCATTGTCCTTGAATACTCCTGATACGATACCTATGACCGGTTTTGAATTATAATATTCAGGAATAGTGACTGCCGTGCTACTACCCGTATATCCCACGACTTCATAATTATTATTATTTGCGCCAGCAGGACGATAAACGATACCGTTGGCGTCCGTCTCGTCAACGCAGTTGGCAAGATACATGTCCTTCAGCGTAGCAGGTATGGGGTAGTCGTAGTAGTTGTCGGTGAAGTAGTACCAGTTGTCCGTACCCAGCACGTCTTTCATATTGTCTTGCTTCATCTCATCCACAAGATAGCCTTGGTTTCCAGACTCTACCAGTGTACCCGACCCTTCTTGAGTACCTATCAGGTCTGTACCACCAGAATTACTCCAATAGCCACAATTTGTGATAGTGCTTGGAACATTATACTTTGTCTTTCCTACTATATGACCCTTAATATGAACATTGTAGTTATCCAGAAGATTGGTCTTTGCATAGCAGCGATTGACAGTAACGCTACCTGCACCGCCGACAATGCCTCCCATCGTTGAGGACTCTTGTTTACTGTTCCATAGCGACGCAGGATAGGGAGGTGTAAGGGCAGCGCAATCGGTGATGGTTACGTTGTTATCAACATTGCCGACAATGCCTCCTATCCATCCCGTGCTTTGTGCCTGTCCATAGAACATACAGCGCTCAATGGTTGCATTTAGTGCGTGTCCGACAATACCACCGACGCTGCCCGAACCGGCAGCAAGATAGTCAGTTCCAGTAACAAGAATATCGCTGAGGTGCGTGTTTGAGTCTGCATAACCAAGCACAGTACCCTGATAGTCTGAACCTGAAACGGAAGGATTCTTCAGATGCATGTTATAGATGGTAGCGTTTTGGGCATAGCCAAACAGGCCATTGTAAAATTCAGTCCTGTCCACCTTGAGGTTCTTGATGACGTGGCCACCACCATTGAAGACGCCGTCGAAAGGATGATCCTTAGTGCCGATAGGCGTCCACTTATCAATGCTTGACATGTCGAGGTCTGTCGTCAGTGTCACCATCTTGTTGTTGCTGCCTTTATACTGGGTGCCACTGTTCACGGCATCGCGGAAATCTTTCAATTCCTGCAACGAGGTAATCTCCTGCGGATTATCATTCAATTCGTAGATGCGGGTGAAGGCATCAGCCCAGCCCACTTGCTCATGAAATTTGTATGAGGTGTAGTTGCTGGCATAGCCTGTAGGCACATATAGTATCCTTGTCTTTGCTTCTTTGGCCATGCTTGTCGCCGTGCCTTCATAAGAGAATACATCAGCGCGCGACCACACTGGGGCAGTAGTGCTCTTACACACTAAATAGGTCAGGTTGGGCAGACCGACAAAAGCACCACGTCCTACACGCTCCAAGGTAGTCGGCAGTTCGATGGACGTGACACCGCTACAGCCGACGAAGGCATAATCCTCAATGGCTGTGATGCCCTCTTCGACAACAATCTTCGTGATGCCTGTGCAGAAGCGGAAGGCAAACTTGCCGACAACATTCTGATTACCATCGGTGGTGACTCTCGGGATGGTCAGCGTGCCTGCCTCATATTGAGGGATTGAGGCATTCTGGCCGTTGCCTATGGTGTAGGTCGTTCCCGACTCTCTGACGGGAACCGTAAATTGTTTACTCCCCACCGTGACATTGTATGCCAAAGCCTGCAATGTTGCGAGGAGGAAAATCTGTATTGCAAATATAACTCGTTTCATCGTTGTTGCTGTTTTTCATCATTAATTATTGTATGGCGGATACTGATTGTCTCCATAGTTGAAGAGAGTACGTATGAACTTGATGTCAGGAGAGGTACCCCAAGCATTAAACATAAAGTCTGTACAAGCTTTTATATGGTCTTGGGAGGTATATATGTCAAGCAGATAGAGCGTAACCATACTATGGAAGATATCTCTGGCATTGACACAATTAGGATAGGGCACCACCGTGTCACGCATAGAATGGAACAAACATATAGGATGCTGGGGAGTCCAGCCTTTTGTCAGGTTGTTACTCTCCAAGGCACTGATCAGGTCGTCCATTTCCTCATACGGAGGCAATTCTTGGTCTTTCGCCAGCTTAGTCATATAATCCCAGCCTCTGTCCGTAAGAACATATTCCAGCTTAGCCCTGCCATCCGACGTAAGCATATTTTTGTATTTTTCATTCTTAGCCAATGACTTCAGGTGGGCTTTCACATCGTCGGTGGTCATCTCTAACGAAGGATATTGCTTGTCGGCAATTATAGTGAGGATACCCGTATCGAGAAACAGCTGCGTGAAGAAGTCGGTGGGCTTATACTTCATCATCAGCGGATTGGTATCAAGCATGCCCTTGATAATCAGTGCAATGGCAACAGGCATGGTTAATTCGCCAGCTTCGTGACCGGAACCAGTATCCTCTTTCATATAATACTTCAGCGTAGCAACGGGGTCGTAGGGGCCATCAGCGCAGATGGAGCCTTTAAAAGGAAACTCTTCGGTCAGGTTGTTCTGCTCGATGAAGCGCTGGACAGCCATCGCTACAGAGCCGCCCTGCGAAGCACCTATAGAAAAATACTTGCCATAGCGGAAAGCATCGGAACGCTGCGCCCACTGGGGTGAAACACTCTCATCCTTGCCAGTAAACCTGCCCTGCTTAAACAAGGCGATGCCATAACGGACACCATCTATTACCTGACGGGCGGTAAGTTCCTGATAGAGGTAAGGATGCGGACGATCTTTGGTAACGCCGTAGCCCTCGTAGTCGGGCATGATAAGCACGTTGTAGTATGCGGGGTCATCCTTGGCCTTCCTGATTCCCTTACCCCATGAGGCATAATACTGCATCATGTTGACATCCGATTGGAAGAAGCCTCCTGAAGGGTACAAACTCGGACACTCCTTGTTGCTGGTGATGGTGCAATGGCAACCAATGACAATGTTGTTGAAGCGATAGCCATCATTCCAGTTGCTTTCTGTGAAATAGGGAAATGCCATCAGCGACGAGAGTATAATCCTGTTGCCATGCTTGTCGATGGATGGGTAGTTAAAGGTGTAGAGATAATAGGCCACGCCGCTGTAGTAGTCGCCATAGTCCAGCCAGTTGGAGGCACTGGCACGGCGCATCGCCGAACGACGGGCTGCCTTGGCGGCCTCTATCGCTTCCTCGGGCTTGCTACCCAGTTCGTCAACAGGCACGTCTAAGTAATCGACAACGACAGGCGCCTTTTCCATCCGTCCTGTCTCTGAATTCATCATGAGCGAGTCGCGCAGTACTTGGGTGCGCAGCACACCACCTGTTACCACGGCATCGTTAACATTTACGGGCTGATGCAAATCGGCTGTCTCCACATTCTGTGCACTGACAGCTAACATCACGAGCAGTCCTATTGCTGCTAAATAGAATTTTTTCATTTCGATTTCTAATTATTTGGTTTCTCTATCTGTTTGTTTTACTTATGAATCATAGGGGGATACCCGTCATATCATAGACCTTGTCTCTGATATACTCTTTGGCCTTGTCAATAGCATCCTTTATTGCCTGCTCCCTGGCAGCATCCTTGTCGGGCATGCAGTCTTCCATCAGGAGAATGGTTTTGCCGATGTGTTGGAAGAGTCCGTAGTCTACGTGGTTGCCCCAGTCGCCAAATTCGGTTTCGACGTTGCAGCCGTGCATCTTTAGGTAGTTGGCCATCTCTTCGCCCACGTGCCAGTCCATGTATTTGTCGCCAGCAGAGTGCATAATATAGTACTTGGTCTTGGTGCTGGGCTGCCAGGTCTGTCCCTCGCCGCAAAGGGAGTTCTCGCGGAATTTCTTCGCAAGTTTCTTACCAATGGGTGATTCTTGGTCGAGCGCAGCAGGCGTCAGAATAAGGTTGACGGGGCAGTTTTTTGCCAATGTCTCATCGCCACCAGCAATGAGTTTGTTGATCTCCCATGTGCCGTAGTCTTTGGAGAGAATCCACTTCTGAATGTTGCTGGCAAGAGGCTCTACAAACACATCCTTATAGTCAAAGTCCATGTGGTAAGTCTCCTTGTAAGCTACCACCACGAGTGGAAAAGAACAGGCATAACCAGAGGTGGGACTGGTAATGTTGCTGATATATACGCTGTTTATGTCGAAGGGAGCTGCCCCCGCCGAGGTAAGGTTCCAATGAAGGTCGGGACGCTTCTCGTCGCAGTAGCGCTGAACGGCAAGTGCCGAGAAACCGCCGCTGCTGTAGCCCACATTAAAGGTAGGCAACCCGCTGATGTCATAGCCTTCGTCTTTTAGAATCTGCATGGCGGCATCCCAAGCATCAACGGTCTCCACACTGGTAATCTCAGGACAGCAATATGCCTGCGGCTTATCTTCGGTAAGTGTCCATCCATAGAGATCGGCTGAAACCATGATAAGATTCTCGTACTTGTTCATGTAGAGCCCAATATCATCAATCTCGTTTTGCGAGGTACGCTCACCATGCTTGGCACAAGTAAACTCGTTATAGAGCATCAGTCCGCGTGGTGAGACCTCCTTATTATATACGGCAGGATTCATCGAGATGACACCCGTTAGTCGTGTTGGTGTTTTCAAATCAGGCCCAACGCTGGTATATTCGAATACAATCTGACGGAATTTTAGGTTTAGTGCATCGTCGGCAATAGCTTTTAGTGCGTGACACTCCCGACGGTTGGTTATCTTTTGGTCGAGTTTGTATGTGCGACCAGAACTAGGGTTTGAATCATCATTGTTCGAACATGATATAAACATAAGGCCACATGTAAGGATGGTGACCAACATCCACAACACTTTCTTTATCATAATCCACTGTTTTAGGTTTTATTTTACCTACAAAGATATATAAAAATATCTTAAAGGGTATTTTTCTTATGTTAAATAGTGCAAATTTGTGGATAATGATTGTTTTTTGCCTGTTTTCTATACTGATAGAAGGATTCCATTATTCATTCAATCTAATAAAGATATCGGCTCGAAAAATATATTAAAATTTGGAGTTTCATGGAAAAAGAGTTATCTTTGTCTGCAATTTTATGAATATGGAGAAAGTAAACATTGCAATCTTTGTGTCGGGAAGTGGCACAAATTGTGAGAACTTGATACGCTACTTCAAGGATTCCGAGCGCATAAACTGTGCCCTTGTGGTGAGCAACAAGGCTGATGCCTACGCACTGGTGAGAGCAAAGAATCTGGGCGTAGCTACAGCAGTAACTCCTAAGCCCGAACTAAACGACCCTCAGGTGATGATGCCATTACTGCAGGCGCATCATATCGACTTTATCGTGCTGGCAGGTTTCTTACCCCTTATCCCCAACTTCCTTGTTGATGCCTATCCGCATCGTATCATCAATATCCATCCCGCATTGTTGCCTAAGTATGGTGGGAAAGGTATGTGGGGGCGTCATGTGCACGAGGCTGTGAAAGAAGCTGGAGAGACGGAGACGGGAATGACTGTTCATTATGTTACGCCAATATGCGACTCAGGTGAAATTATTGCTCAGTATCGTGTGGCGCTATCACCCGATGATACTGTTGACGACATAGCAGAAAAAGAACACCTGCTTGAGATGGAGCACTATCCTCGCATCGTCGAACAGGTGATCAATGATATGTTCTAAAAATAATAGGAGGTGCTCAGATGAACACCTCTTATTTTTTTATGTTGCTTAGAGTTTTGCCAACTCTATGACTTTGTCAACAGCAGCAGAGAGTCCGTCAACACTCTTACCGCCAGCCTGTGCGAAGTGAGGCTGACCACCGCCACCACCTTGGATAAGTTTAGCAGCTTCGCGAACCATCTGACCAGCATTCAGTCCGTGGTCGCTTACCATATCGTCGCTCATCATGATAGAAAGCTGAGGCTTGTTGTTGTCATGGGTTCCTAATACGCAGAGCAGTGAACCCTCTACAGCTGCACGAATCTTGAAGGCAAGGTCCTTAGCAGCAGCAGGCGACATTGGCATCACGCTGGTGATAACCTTCACACCATTTACCTCGCGAGCTTTCTCTACGAGTTTCTTGGCAGCGCGCTCTACAGCCTGAGCTTGGAAACCTTCTATCTCCTTCTTCATGGCATCATGCTCCTCAATATACTTCTTGATAACACCCTGCAGGTCTTTGGCATTGTTGAAGAATGACTTCACTGCTTTCAGAATGTCCTCTGTCTGATACAGCAATTCTTCACACTCTTTACCAGTGCGTGCCTCAATACGACGAATACCTGCGGCGACACTACTCTCAGAAAGAATCTTAAAGAATCCGATGCGACCTGTAGAAGTGGCATGGATACCACCACAGAACTCGCAAGAGGGACCGAAGCGAACCACACGCACCTTGTCGCCGTACTTCTCACCGAAGAGGGCGATGGCGCCGAGCTTCTTAGCCTCGTCGAAAGGCACATCGCGATGCTCGTCAATGTGGATGTCCTGACGTATCATGTCGTTGACCATACGCTCTACCTCGCGCAACTGCTCATCGGTAACCTTCTCGAAGTGTGAGAAGTCGAAGCGCAGGGTGTCAGGGCTAACGAATGAACCCTTCTGCTCTACGTGGTCGCCAAGAATCTGCTTCAAGGCATAGTCGAGCAGGTGGGTAGCAGTATGGTTGGCAGCTGAAGCGTCGCGCTTGTCAGTATCTACGCATGCCATGAACTCTGCAGCAGGGTTCTTGGGCAACTGCTTTACGATATGTATGCTTTGGTTGTTCTCACGCTTAGTATCGATAATCTCGATAGTCTCTTCTTCGTTGACGAGTACACCGCAGTCACCTACCTGACCACCCATCTCACCATAGAAAGGAGTAGCGTCAAGTACCAACTCGTAGAACTCGTTCTTCTTCTGGGTTACCTTGCGGTAGCGCAGGATGTGACAGTTGTATTCTGTATAGTCGTAGCCCACGAACTGCTGTTCGCCTTGAGCCAGTTCTACCCAGTCGCTGTTCTCTACAGCAGCAGCGTTGCGAGCACGTTCCTTCTGCTTCTGCATCTCAGCATTAAAGGCATCCTCATTAACGGTGAAACCATTCTCACGGCAAATCAGCTCGGTGAGGTCGAGAGGGAAGCCATAGGTGTCGAACAGACGGAAAGCCTGTACACCATCCAGTTCGGTCTTGCCCTGTGCCTTCAGTTCCTCCATGGCCTTGTCCAGCATAGAGATACCCTTGTCGAGTGTACGCAAGAAGCTGTCTTCCTCTTCCTTGATAACCTTGGTAATCAGTTGCTGCTGAGCCTTCAATTCGGGGAATGCATCGCCCATCTCGTGAACGAGGGTAGGAACGAGCTTATAAAGGAAACCATCTTTCTGACCGAGGAAGGTGTATGCGTAGCGTACGGCACGACGCAAGATACGACGAATCACGTAACCTGCCTTTGCATTAGATGGCAGCTGACCATCAGCAATAGAGAAGGATACGGCACGCAGGTGGTCTGCACATACGCGCATAGCCACATTGATGTCGTCTTGCTCCTTGCTGATAGGATTTTCGGTTTCTTCCTCAAAGGTGAAATATTTCAGACCAGTGATATCCTGCTCTGCCTTGATGATAGGCTGGAATACGTCGGTATCGTAGTTAGAGTGCTTGCCCTGCATCATGCGAACCAAGCGCTCAAAGCCCATACCGGTATCAATTACGTTCATAGAGAGCTTCTCTAGAGAACCATCAGCTTTACGATTGAACTGCATGAACACGAGGTTCCAGATTTCAATCACCTGTGGGTCATCCTGGTTTACCAGTTCGCGGCCGCTCTTGCCACTGGCAGCCTTCTGCTCAGGAGTACGAGAGTCAACATGAATCTCTGAGCAAGGACCACAAGGACCCGTATCGCCCATCTCCCAGAAGTTGTCGTGCTTGTTACCATTGATGATATGGTCTTCGGGCACGTGCTTAGCCCAGTATTTAGCAGCCTCGTCGTCGCGAGGAATATTCTCTTCGGGTGAACCCTCGAAAACAGTTACATAGAGGTCTTCTGGATTCAGCTTCAGTACATCAACGAGATACTCCCATGCCATGTCGATGGCTCCCTCTTTGAAGTAGTCACCAAACGACCAGTTACCCAGCATCTCGAACATGGTGTGGTGATAGGTGTCGTGACCTACCTCTTCCAAGTCGTTGTGCTTACCACTTACGCGCAAGCACTTCTGAGTATCAGCACGGCGACGTGGCTCTGGGTCACGTGTGCCAAGAATAATATCTTTCCACTGGTTCATACCCGCGTTGGTGAACATCAGCGTGGGGTCATCTTTGATAACCATCGGTGCAGAGGGCACGATGGCGTGTTGTTTCGACTCAAAGAATTTCTTGTAAGAGTCACGAATCTCGTTGGCTGTCATCATATCTTTTCTTCTAATTTTTTCCAATTTGACTGCAAAGGTACGACTAAGCTAGCACAAAACAAAAGAATTTATTCTTTTTTTATCAAAAAACATGTGTTTCAAAGAAAAAAATGCGCATCTTTTTATTGTTCATTGAAAAAATGTTTGTATCTTTGCGATGATATTGTATCTAAGAGTAACATTATGGCATTGAATCTGAATAAGAATCTGAAACTTTATTATTCCATCAAGGAGGTCGCTGAGATGTTCGGCGTTAATGAGAGTACCCTGCGCTATTGGGAGCAGGAATTCCCATATCTGAAGCCCAAAACCAGTGGTCCTGCCAAGATACGTCAATATCAGGAGAAAGATATTGAGCAGATACGTCTTATTCACAACTTGGTCAAGGTGCGTGGCTTTAAGTTGGCTGCTGCCAAGAAGATTATCAATAGCAACCGTAATGGTGCCGATCGTAAGTCTGAGGTACTTACACGCTTAATCAGTGTCCGCGACGATTTGCAGGCACTGAAAAAACAGATGGATTATCTGGAATAATTCCTTATTACTTGATTTGCGTTACATCCTGAATATCAGGAATCTTCTTCAACTGGTCGATGATGTCTTTCACATCCTCGCGGTCGTGTACGCGCAACTCTACGCTACCATCAAATACTCCCTCCTCGCTGGCAATGGTCAGCTTGTGGATATTGACGTTCATCTGTGAGGAGATAACTTGTGAGATGTCCAACAACATTCCTACGCGGTCGATACCCTGTAGGCGTACGGTGGCGTTGAAGAATAACTTCTTGTGCATGTCCCATTTTGCATCGAGGATGCGATTGCCGAAGCTGGCTTTCAACTTGGTAGCCACAGGACAAGTGCGCTTGTGAATCTCTATCTGGTGCTTGCCATCGATAAATCCTAATACATCATCGCCTGGAATCGGGTGACAACAGTGCTTAAACTTATACTGGCCGATGTTGTCGTCGGTGATATAGATGGGCTTCTTGCGATTAAACTTCTCGGGAACTACGAAGAGGTTCTGCTGTTGCTCTTCCTCTACCGTCTTCTTCTGCTTTCCTCTGCCTAAGAATGGTACCAGTTTGCGCCAGCCAGACTTCTCGTTAGAGTTTTTGCCTTGCAACTCGTCCACATCCTTTTCGCCCAGCAGGATAGTCTTGTTGCCCACAGCCTGCAGGAAGTCTTCACGATTGCGCATATCGTGGAATTCGGTGAGCTCATCAATGGCGTTAGCATTACTCTCAATGTTGTTCTTCTTCAGGAATTCAGCAAATCTCTCTTCGCCTAACTTCTGCATCTCACGACTGTCACGTCGCAGTATAGCTTGTATCTTGGCTTTGGCCTTTGCAGTAGAGACAAAGTTAATCCATGAGGGCTGCACGTGTTGCGCTTTAGAAGTTAGAATCTCCACCTGGTCACCACTTTGTAGCTTATGGCTCAGTGGCACCAGCTTATGGTTGACCTTCGCACCGATACAATGCGAGCCGAGGAAGGTATGTATCGAGAAGGCAAAGTCGAGTGCCGTACATCCCGAAGGCATCGTCTTGATTTCTCCCTTAGGTGTAAAGACAAATATCTCGGTAGCAAAGAGGTTCAGCTTAATGGCATCAAGAAAGTCCATGGCATCGGGCTGTGGATCGTCGAGTATCTCCTTGATGGTGCGCAGCCAGTCGTTCAGCTCGCTCTCGTCCTCCGTATATTCGGCATCCTCGCCCTCCTTATATTTCCAGTGAGCAGCAAATCCCTGCTCTGCCACCTCGTTCATGCGGTCGCTTCGAATCTGCACCTCTATCCATCGTCCTTGCTTCGACATCAGGGTTACGTGCAGTGCCTGATAACCATTGGCCTTCGGATGACTCAGCCAGTCGCGCAATCGGTCTGGATGACTCTTATAGATTTTCGATATGGCTACATAGATGTTGAAGCACTCGTTGATTTCCTCTTCGCGCTTGTTGGGTGTGAAGATGATGCGCACAGCCAAGATATCGTACACCTCGTCAAAGGTCACATGCTTGTTTTGCATCTTGTTCCAGATGGAGTAGGGCGTCTTTACGCGTTCCTTAATCTCATACTTTACGCCCATCTGGTTGAGGGCTTCCTCGATAGGAGCTGTAAACTGGTCGAACAGTTCGTGACGTGACTTCTCGGTGTCAGCCAGTTTGGCTTTGATATTGTTGTATTCCTCTGGGTGCTCGTATTGGAAACTAAGATTTTCCAATTCCGATTTAATCTTGTTGAGTCCCAGTCGGTTAGCCAGTGGCGCATAGATATACAGCGTCTCTCCGGCTATCTTGTATTGCTTGTTGGCAGGTTGCGACTCCAGCGTTCGCATGTTGTGCAGTCGGTCGCATATCTTGATGAGGATGACGCGTATGTCATCACTCATTGTCAACAATAGTTTCTTGAAGTTCTCGGCCTGAGCAGAGGCCTGTTCGCCAAAGATACCACCACTAATCTTCGTCAGTCCGTCCACGATTTGGGCTATCTTGGCGCCAAAGATATTCTCAATGTCTTCGGTGGTATAGTCGGTATCCTCTACCACGTCGTGCAGGAGTGCAGCGCAGATACTGGTTGAACCCAGTCCCACCTCTTCGCAGGCTATCTGTGCCACAGCGATGGGGTGCATGATATAGGGCTCACCACTGAGTCGGCGTACCCCTTTGTGTGCCTGACGAGCAAAGTTAAATGCCTTTGTGATAATGTCTACCTTCTTGCGGTGGCGCGATGCCAGATAGCTATCCAGTAGTCGTTGAAACGCATCATTTATCAGCTTCTCGTCTGTGGCTTCACACATCATCTGCTCTTCATCCATAACCATTAACCTTTATACGTTGAACATTGAACGTTGAACGTTGAACGTTATCTTCTTCTCCTCCTTGATCTTGCTCTCGACTTGCGACGCTTGGCAGAGCTCTTGCGCTTGCTATAGCGTGCACTACGTTTCTTATATGAGCGCTTGCTCTTATGATAATAGGTGGGAACGTCGTCTTTCACTTCCACCTCTGTTCTCTTGTTCAGCAGTTCGTCAGCACGATGATTGTAGATGCTGTCTTGCAGGTCGATAAACTTGCCAATCTCCGTCTGTGGCAGTCGGATGGGGCACAGTCCTGATGCTCCAGGCACCACGTCGCGACGATACATGGGGTTCAGCGAGCGCAGCAGGTCGATGTTGATGCCTACCACCTCGGCAATCTGCTCCAGATGCACATTCTTGTCCACCATGATGGTGTCGGTCTTCGATGGCAGACGGGTACTCATCGGACAGATGTTATGCTGCGAGTAGTACGTCATGATATAGTTGGCAGCAATAAATGCTGGCACATATCCGCGTGTTTCCTTGGGCAGGTAGGGATAAATCTTCCAGTAGTCTTTCTCTCCGTTAGAGCGACGAATGGCCTTGTTGATATTCTCCGGTCCGCAGTTGTAGGCAGCTATCACCAAGTTCCAGTCACCAAAGATTCTGTACAGGTCTTTCAGATAGCGTGCTGCTGCATAGGTAGCCTTTACGGGGTCGCGGCGCTCATCCACCAGTGAGTTCACCTGCAGTCCATACTGCTTACCCGTGGTCAGCATAAACTGCCATAGTCCTGTAGCACCTACGCGCGAAACTGCTTTGGGGTTTAGTGCCGACTCGATGATGGGCAGATACTTCAGCTCCAGTGGCAACTGGTACAGGTCTAATGCCTCTTCAAAGATAGGCATGTAGAAGTTGGAGGCTCCCAGCATGAAGCTGATAGAGTGGCGCAGTCTTCCACTATAGCGGTCTATAAACTTCTGTACCACGTCGTTATATGCCATCTCCATCACGGTTGGCATGCGGCTCAGTCGGTCCACATACTCCTCCTTGGCGTAGGTGGGGTTCACGTCGCGCATGTTACAGTCCTCGTCGGGCTCGTCTAAGTAAGTCTTAGACATATACTGATTCAGCAGACTGTCCAAGTCGTAAGTCATTGCCTCAGGAAACTCGATGACCTCTTCGTTTCCCTCTTGGTCAGTCACTGTAATCTCGTCTTCTTCATCTATCTCGTCATCATCCACGTTTACCTGCGCCCACGAGGTGGTCACAGTAAACAGCATGGCGAGTATCAATAGTATATTCTTCTTCATATTTCGTTTCTCTTTTGCTGTGTTATTAGAAATTCAACTGGCAGCTAAGTCCTATAGACTGTGCTTCCAGCGGATTGCCTGCTGCCCGATTGGGAATGACGGTGGGGGTCACCCGCAGGCTTAAATCTTTGGATATGTCAAACTCCGATAGCTCGGCATCCACATAGGCATCGATGACGGACAGTGCATATACACCAATCATCACGAATAGGCTCATGTCGCGCCAACGGCGATACTTATCTTTACGTCCTTTGAAGAGCTGTTTGTAGCGCTCCTCGTTGCTTGCATCTATCTTCACGCCCAAGTGCAGAAACTTGTTGTAGCTGGCGGTGTTAGGGTCGTCGTCCATGATGTCGAGATAGGCCTGCGAATAGTCCTTATACATCATGTTGTTCCATGTCAGCGCATAGTAACATCCCATAAATCCTCCCCAGAAGATAGGCAGCTTCCAGTATTTTCTGTTATATATCTGTCCAGCTCCAGGCAGCACCAGCGATAGCCAGAGGGCACGCTGTGGGTTGGGCTTCCATGTCGACCAGTCGCGAGGTGCCTTTACGGGCTTCACCTTGTCCACCACGATAGACACTTCGTCTGTATGAAGCGTATCGCTGATGGTGACCGCTTCTTTTGCCTGAAGCGTGTCGCTGACGATTTCCGCCTCCTCTTGTGCATGGCAGGTCAGTGCCATTGCCAGTGTTGTTATGATGGCTATCAGCCTATTCATTGGCTCCGTCCAGTGCGTTCATGATGCGTTCCAACTGCTCCTCGTTGTCGAAGGAGATGCTAATCTTTCCCTTGCCCTTAGGTGAACAGGTCATCTGTACCTTGGCTTGGAAGTACTGCGACAGGCGCTCACGCAGGATGTTAAACTCCTCGGGCAACTTGTTCTTGGCAGCAATACGACCTTTAGCCGTCTTGATGTCTTCGCCATTCTTCAGTGCCTGTACCATCTCTTCTACCTTACGTACAGACCACTGTTGCTGCTGTACCTCTTTGAAGAGCTTGATTTGCTGTGAAGGACTGTCGATAGCCAACAGCGCACGTGCGTGTCCCATCTCTATCTCGTGGTTCTTCAAAGCTATCTGTACCTGTGCGGGCAACTTCAGCAGTCGCATATAGTTCGTCACGGCAGCGCGGCTCTTACCTACGCGGTCTGAGATTTTAGCCTGTGTCATGCCCGTCTCGTCAGCCAGATGCTGGTATGCCAATGCTATTTCTATGGCATTCAGGTCTTCGCGCTGGATGTTCTCTACCAGTGCCATTTCCATGGCATTCTGGTCTTCCACCGTTACGATATAGGCAGGGATCTTGGTCAGTCCAGCTATCTGTGAAGCACGCCAACGACGCTCACCAGCAATAATCTGGTACTTCTGTCCGTCCACCTTACGCAGGGTGATAGGCTGTATGATACCCAACTCACGGATACTGATGGCCAGCTCCTGCAGTGCCTCACTGTCAAATTCGCGGCGAGGCTGGTTGGGGTTGGGTTCTATCTGTGATATTTCTATCTCGTTGAGGTTTGAACTACCTTCGGTATGTACCTCACTTGTATCTATCAGTGCGTCCAGTCCGCGTCCTGTTCCGATGTCGTCTAGTCCGCGTCCCAATACGCTGCTTGCATATTTCTTCTTTACTGCCATTGGTTTGTATGTTTAGAAGTTACGCATTCTTTGAAATAATCTCTTTCGCCAATGCTAAGTGGTTCTTCGAACCTGTTGAGTCTGCGTCGTAGAGGATAACGGGCAGTCCGTGGCTGGGGCTCTCAGAGAGTTTCACGTTACGCTGTATCACTGTCTTGAATACCAGTTCCTGGAAGTGGCGCTTCACCTCATCGTAAATCTGGTTAGCCAGGCGCAGACGAGAGTCGTACATCGTCAGCAGGAAGCCCTCGATTTCCAACTTCGGGTTCAGCTTTGTCTTGATAATCTTGATGGTATTCAGCAACTTTGAGATACCCTCCAGTGCAAAGTATTCACACTGCACGGGGATGATTACAGAGTCTGCTGCTGTCAGCGAGTTCACGGTAATCAGTCCCAGCGATGGTGAACAGTCAATCAAGATGTAGTCGTAGTCATCACGAATGGGTTCTAAGAGCTTGCTGATTACCTTTTCGCGATTGCTCAGGTTCAGCATTTCTATCTCTGCACCTACCAAGTCGATGTGGCTGGGTATAATATCTAGTCCATCGATGTCGGTAGTATAGATGGCATCGCGCACATCTGCTTTGTCAATGATGCATTCATATAGTGAGCAGTCAACCTCCTGAATGTTGACACCCAAACCACTCGAGGCGTTTGCCTGTGGGTCAGCATCCACCACCAGCACTGTCTTTTCCAGTGTAGCCAGTGATGCTGCTAAGTTGATGGTGGTAGTAGTCTTGCCCACACCGCCCTTTTGGTTTGCTAATGCGATAATCTTTCCCATAGTCAGTCTAATATATCATATAGATTCAGATGTGCAAAGGTACGAATTAGTGAGCACAAAACAAAACAAAATAAGGAATTTTAGTTTTTTTTGTCGAGCGAGAGTACCTTCGACCTTTAGGTCAAAGTTACGAAAAAAACGAGCAAAAAACCAAAGAAATTAGGATTTTTTGCCATTTCGCATCGTATATATTAAATATAAAACGTTGCTTTTTATATGTGATTAAGAAATAGGGAAAGTAAGCCTCTGATATGCGGCGTGCGGCAAAAAATGGCTCATATTGCCGCAAATTTTGCGGCGTTTTTAATTTGTCTCAGATGCTCTCTAATGCTATTGATGAAAGATGGGTACGATGCTTTAGTTTCAGGCTTAATGATAGACGATATCTTCTTGTCGTATTCGTTGAGAGGTGTATTGCTCATGTGGAGTTCTATAGCTATGTGCTCGGCATATAGCCAGTATATCCGCATCAACTATCCCCAAGATGCTATCCTGCTTACTCTTAGCTACATCTTCCCAATAAATGTTTTCTTGTTCTTTGTTTTCTACAATACCCTCTGCTATTTGGAATAAGAGTAATCTCTTTTCCCAGAAGAATGCATACTTATCAAATCGAATGTCTCGTAAAAAAGACATCATATATTCATGACCAATATATGCTTCTTTCTCGGACGATACCACTTTCCATGCTGTATCCTCAAAATTCCACAAAGGTTCTATGACTATATTTTCGCCTTGAGCACTTAATAATTCAATTTTTATAGGGAGACCATTCGCAGAAAATAGTCGATGAGGCGCCCTTATCATGTTGATGATATCAGCACAACTTAACGACAAGAACTCCTCTTCTGTTAATTCGTATTGCTCCTTCTTGAAATCTTGTGAGAAAGGGTGAAAGTCTAATTGTGGGAAATAGTATATCAGGCTATCACGATTATTCAAAGTCTTTATATAGTCAGCGTAATCCTCCTTTGTTATAGAGATATAATCACATTGACTTTTATCTGAATACAGCGAAATATCGTTTAATAGTTTGCTTACGCATCCCTTGTTTATCGTGTTCGGCAAATCTTTAATGCGGTGGGGGAATGACGGCTCTGTGGTCTGCAATTGATATTCATCATTCTGATATGCATAAGATACCGTAGAACGAGATGTCGCATAGCCATCCACTTGCGCAAATGTAATACGGATAGTATCAATTCCGCTCCTTCCATACATGCTTGTGCAGACGAGCAAGGCGAGAAGTAGCAATACGTTATGACGCATGTTGATATTGATTCTCATATGGCATCTTTCTATTCTATCCATGTGAGTTCTGCGGAAATAATGCCCCACTGGTTATTTTGTTTTTTCAGAACAGCATAACCTCCACCATAGCCGTGACGGAAATGTACAACAGCATGTCGTAAATTTGAATCAAGAATGATGTTATAGGCTTGAGGGTAGGTTTCATATTGCCAGTATCCTCCCCAATGTCCATAGATTATTTTTACAGCCTTATTGATGAATTTCATTCTTTTTTCGCTTTCCCCCTTTGAATGCGCTGCTTGCATGATACTTTCTTTTCCTAATTCAACATGCTCGTTGCCTAAGAAGTTGTTTAATAGTTGCTTGTATCCTTTAGTAAGATAAACTATCTTCTTCTTTGGGAAACTAACGGGTGGACGAAACGAGATATTTGAATCTACTCTTTTGGTAGGAATTCCAATATAAGGACGAAAGTCGTTAGATATATCGAATATAGGATATAACTTACCTTGCAATTTATCTCTTCGAATAATTCTCTCATATCCTATTTGTTTGCTAGAGTCTGGATACTGTTGTTTAATACTATTTACATAAAAGACTTCAAGCTCATCCTGAGTAAGCGGAATGCTATCCGCTATGTAGATATCTTTTAATGTGTCTTGAACTATAAGATATGAACTTTCTTTATATAATTCTATATTATCTTCGCCTCTACAGCCGATCTTTTCTGGTTGAAGAGGTTGATAGAAAGCAACAAAAACCTTATGAGCCTCGGCTACCCATTTGTTAGGCGCATCATTCTCATTAGAAGAAATCTCTTTTGACCAGTTGTTGAAGAACTTATTCAGCAGCGATTTTGAATGCTTGTCGTAGGCTCTCTTTAAGAGGTCTGCTTGCTCCTGACTTTGTGCAAGAATAGGCATGCACCCCAATAGTAGGATGCATATTCCAATAATGCGTGTGGCTATATTCTTCTTTCTCATGATGGCGCTGGTCGATGAATCGCCGGGGCAGGTTTTTGATTCTTGGTTTTGATTGGGTTTCATGTTGTTTTGTGTTACGATTCAGTTTGCAAAGTTACGATAATTTCCTTAATTCGCAAATAATTATTACGGAAAAATCGGAGGGAGCGAGAAGAACACCCGAACATGAAAGGAATCACATTCGGGCGTTCTTGTTGATGAGCGTGCGGAGTGCCTACTCTATCGTTATCCACACCGCTTCGCCACGCTCCTTCGCTGCTACTATTTTGTGCTTTATGCCGTTCAGCCATTTGCGCGAATCCAGCACTTTGCCCACCTCTCGATTCTTACCTACAAGGATGCAACCCTCGGTGTCCTTCGCCGTATTCCCAGCATGTATGCGTATGCCGCTAAAGTTAGGCACGCCGAGTAGGATAGGGAGCCATTGCTTGAATTTAGGGGAATACGAGATTACTACGGCATAGCGCCCTTCGGGTATCGCTGAGCATCCCTTTATCTTGCGACCACCGTGCGCATAGTCGCGCCACGTAGGTTCGAGGGTGTCGCAAATCTCCCTTCTCTTCCCTCCAAACTTCTCATATAGATGTCCTATCGTATAGGTATTCTTCTTTGCTATTCTTTTTAATATTAGTTCCATAATGATAATGTTCAATGTACTAAATGTTGTTGTGTTGTTGTGTTGTTGTGTTGTTGCGTCAAAACATATGAGCAATTTTCTTGTATATTGCTTTTTTGGTACGATTATCGACATATTCACCACATTTTTCTATCAGATGGTCTTTTATCAGACGACCGATTTTTACTTGAGCTGCGTTGTTAGATGGCGAACCAAAACACCTCATCACATCTTCGCTGGTAAACTCTTCGGGTAGTCTCTGGAATCCCTCGATGGTTTTCTGCCTACGCTGTACATTGATATTGGCATCCTTTAGCTTGTTGTCAAAGTAGGCCTCTGCCATCGCTCCGAAGTAGTGGCGCTGACAGGCATACTGCATATTCACTATCAGCTCTGCCAATCGCCAATCGGTTTCATCCGTCTCAAACTCTCCGCACCAGTAGTCGCCCTCTTGGTGCATCTCCGCCCAGTGGCGCATCACGATATAAGGCGCTGCATAGTTCAGACCGTGATAGGCGCAGCGCTTTAGCAACATCTCGTCAGCCTTCGAGTCGTTTTCCGCTGCATCAGCCATGCGTCGTGCTGTCCAGTCGTATAGCTCATCCACGATTTTTTGTACGCTCAGCTCGCCCTTCATCCTGTCCAGCTTTTCTGCCCACTGCTTCAGTCGCTCGTCGCTCTCCGTGTCCACCGTGCTCTCCCTGCTCATCATCTCGAAATTGGTAGGAGGCAAGGGTATCACCGTGAGACGCGTGGCAAGACCAGAACCGAAGTTCTGCTCGTTTACCTTCTTCTTCAGGGCGATAGGAGTGCCGGTATATACATAGTTCCAATATACGTTGAAGTCTTGAAGGATAGACTCATTATTGCTATATGCCTGTCCGTCTTCTTCGTTGTGAAAGGCTTTCAGCTCCAACGACATCTTATCTATCCACGAGCCACCCTTCTGTACTGTCACCGTGTTGTCCAGCTCTGTATCGAAGGTCAACATGTGCAGATGCATCTCTTCGCCATCCACTGTCTCTACGGCATTCACCATGTCCTGAATAAACTGAGCGTTAGAGGTTCGCGCAGGATGCACCCTTACCACCACCTTTGGTTTCTTGGGTTTCTCCTTATTGGCACCCTTTGTTCGCATCTGTTCGCGATAAGCGTTGATAGCATCCTTGCCCACCTTGTCGGCTTTGATGATAGGTGCTGCCATCAACTTAAACAGTCTGGTAGCAAACGATTTTCCGCTAGCAGGGTCGCCAATGATGAGTGCCGAGCTGTTCAGTCTTCTCAGTTCCTCTGGTCGATGGTAGAAGCGATAGTAGCACCTCGTCATCAGTGTCATTCCGAATGCTCCTGCCACTATCAAGGCAGCAGGATACTGATTCTTTTTCAGTCCTTTACATACATCTTTCAGCATCGGATAGTCGGGAAACAGAGATTCTATCTGAGTGCCCCAGGAGTCAAGTTGTGATTGAACATTGACCATTGAACATTGACCATTATTGGCTGCGCCAGACTCCTCCTCTTTGGAAAGGTTGAAAGAGGCCACTATCTGTTCCATCATCTTCGAACCTTTCGTTGGTTCCTTGCAGGCACTCTCTACGATGCTCAGCAACTCCGCGTCGGTCAGTCCGTAGCGAGGCATTACCTGCATCAGCACCTCCCGTTTGTTGTCGCAAATAGCGCGGAGGTTTACCGCCAACTTATGCAGCTTCACGTTTCTCTCGCCCTCCTGAGGCTCGCCACCCGTTCTGCGCCAATACTCAGCGATAATATCCTTGTAGGCAATCGACTTGAAACACAAAGGCTCTTTTCCTTCTTCTCTCCTTACTCCTTCACTCCTTACTCCTTCCTTAACACCCTGTGAATGACCGTCTCGATATACAGCATCATATCTCTCACCAAATTCTTTGTTCTCATAAGTAAATAACTCCTTGTCTATGTATAAGATATCCTTCTCTTTACAGATAAAACTCATGCGACTGGCATCCTTGCAACTCTCGTCCACTTCTACACCCAGCATCTTTGCCATTTCGTGCTGGTTGTCTATCAGGTTGCCCCATTCTTGGCGAGCCTTAAACACGATTTTCAGTCCCTCACCGCTTGGAGTGATATAGACAAGTAAGATGCCTAACTTCTTCAAATCACCATGAACCTTTAACCATTCACCATGAACCTCATGTGGATTCTTCACGTGATCCACGTCCATCACTACCAGTCCCGTCA
>FZQZ01000004.1 GCA_900199555.1 Prevotellaceae bacterium MN60 | reverse complement strand
GCCAACAAGCTAATCAGACGCATCCCCATCCTATAGCGAAATTCTTTGTTCAATCTCTGATGCCATCAATAGAACATATAGAGCATTAATCCGACTTTCGCCGGGCTATTCTCTACTATAGGGAAGGTTGGATACGCGTTACTCACCCGTGCGCCGGTCGCCATCTGAAATAGCAAGCTATCTCAATGCTGCCCCTCGACTTGCATGTGTTAAGCCTGTAGCTAGCGTTCATCCTGAGCCAGGATCAAACTCTACATTGTAAAAATTTTATTTCTGCGAAAGAAAATTTTTACAGCTTCCGTCGTCGCTCGAAAATGACTAAGCAAGCTTATCATTCTACTCGCTCCTAGGAACCTTGTATAAATTCCCAATCGACTTATTCTCTGTTACTCAGAACGCTTCTCCGGTAGTTATTTGAAGCTTGACGGTTATTTACCCGAAGTAAATTAATTACTTCGCTTCTTGTACTACTTACTTATCTGTTTTATGTAATCTTTTCAAAGAACTCTTTCTCAGTGCTCATCAGGTGTATTCCTGAAAGCGGATGCAAAGGTACGGCTTTTTTCCGAAACACCAAAACATTTTGAAGAAAAATTTCATTTTTATACTAAAAAAATTCCGAGGCTTGACATAAATCAAGTCTCGGAATTTAATACACCTTATAATATATTATAAAGGACAGGCTATTTACTTTCTTCAGGAGCTTGTCCAATGAGCTCCATGAACTCATCCAGTTTTGGAGTGATGATAATCTGAGTGCGGCGATTACGCTGTTTTCCCAACTCAGTAGTATTGGGCTGGAGTGGATTGTACTCACCACGACCACCCGCCGTAAGACGTTTGGGATCTACACCATATTTTGTCTGCAATGCCTGAACAACACTTGAAGCGCGAAGACAAGAGAGGTCCCAGTTATTGCGGATATTCTCGCGAGCGATGGGTACATCATCAGTATTACCCTCGATAAGCACATCGTAATCTTTATAATCCTTAATAATCTTAGCAATCTTTGAGAGCGTTTCGGCTGCACGATCATTGATTTCATAAGAACCGCTCTTGTAGAGCATGTTATCAGCCAAAGAAATATAAACTACGCCCTTCAACACCTGAACATCAACCTCCTTAAGTTCTTCCTTTGACAAGGAGCGTGTCAGGTTATTACTCAACACCATATTCAATGAGTCGCTCTTAGACTTTACCTCTACAAGATGGCGAATATACTTATTAGACTCGTTGATCTGATCCACCAACTTCTCGATACTTACATTATTCTGGCTGGCATTGGTCAGACTCTTATCCAACGAGCGCTGCAAAGCCTTATAAGCTTTTTCCTGCTGTTTGAGTTGTTCCTCCAAGCTTGTAACACGAGCAGCTGACGCTGCCAATTTCTCTTTAGTATCAACATAGTTTGCCTGCAGAGCCTTGTTCTCTTGCTGACAAGCTTCTAAATCCTTTTTTGAAGCACAGCTGGTAAGCAAAGTAGCTGCTACCAGCGAAATCATGAATACATTTTTCTTCATTTTATTACGAATTATTAGAAATTTAACGGCTGCAAAGATAACAAATAATTCTTATTTCTGCTTTTTTATTCTATTTTTTTATTACCTTTGCACCACAATTTAATCATATTAAGAAAATAAGCACATGATTCTCTTTTTCAAGACCCCACAGCAGAGCATCATCGCTACGCAGGTGGACCATCAACTCAATCAGGAAGAAGTTAAGGAACTTTGCTGGCTTTATGGCGAAGCAGAGTTACTTGCCAACGAGACACTCGACGGTTTCTTTGTAGGACCGCGTCGTGAAATGGTGACTCCTTGGTCGACAAATGCCGTTGAGATTACTCAGAACATGGGTCTCAGCGGCATTTTGCGTATAGAAGAGTATTACCCAGTTGACAACCAAGACGCTGAGCACGACGAGATGCTGCAGCGCATGTACAACGGTTTAAATCAGGACATCTTCACCATTAACATCAAGCCTGAGCCCATCAAGTATGTAGATAATCTGGAGGAGTATAACGAGCAGGAAGGTCTTGCTTTAAGTCCAGAAGAGATTGAATATCTGCACGGCTTGGAGAAGAAAAATGGTCGTCCGCTGACTGATTCGGAGATTTTTGGTTTTGCACAGATTAACTCTGAGCACTGCCGTCATAAGATTTTCGGTGGGACATTCATCATTGACGGCAAGGAGATGGAAAGTTCACTCTTTGCCATGATTAAGAAGACTACCCAGGAGAACCCCAACAAGATTCTTTCTGCTTATAAAGATAATGTAGCTTTTGCTCAGGGTCCTATTGTGGAGCAGTTTGCGCCAAAAGACCAGAGTACCAGCGACTATTTCCAGATAAAGGATATTGAGAGCGTTATCTCACTGAAGGCAGAGACGCACAACTTCCCCACTACCGTAGAGCCATTCAATGGTGCTGCTACAGGTACTGGTGGTGAAATTCGTGACCGTATGGGTGGTGGCGTTGGTTCATGGCCTATCGCAGGAACAGCTGTTTATATGACTGCATATCCACGCTTGACAGATGACAACAAGCAGACTCGCGATTGGGAGGACATTCTGCCTGTACGTGATTGGTTATATCAGACACCAGAGCAAATCCTGATTAAGGCTTCGAATGGTGCTTCAGACTTTGGTAATAAGTTTGGCCAGCCACTGATTTGCGGATCAGTGCTAACCTTCGAGCACCAGGAGCCCAACGACACCAAATATGCTTACGACAAGGTAATTATGCTGGCTGGTGGTGTTGGTTACGGCACCAAGCGCGACTGTCTGAAGAAGGAACCACAGAAGGGCAATAAGGTAGTAGTTGTTGGTGGTGACAACTATCGCATCGGGCTCGGTGGCGGTTCGGTATCATCCGTTGATACAGGTCGCTATAGCAATGGTATCGAGCTGAATGCTGTTCAGCGTGCCAACCCCGAGATGCAGAAACGTGCCTATAACCTGGTACGTGCATTATGCGAAGAGGATGTAAACCCTGTGGTTTCTATTCACGACCATGGTTCTGCTGGTCATCTGAACTGTCTATCAGAACTCGTAGAGGAGTGTGGCGGTGAGATTGACATGACCAAGCTTCCTATCGGTGATAAGACACTGAGTTCTAAGGAAATTATCGCCAACGAGAGTCAGGAGCGCATGGGCTTGCTCATTGACGAGAAACACATTGACCATGTACGTAAGATTGCTGAGCGTGAGCGCGCTCCACTATATGTCGTTGGCGAGACAACTGGCGATGCACACTTCTCATTCAAACAAGGGGATGGTGTAAAGCCATTCGACCTTGATGTGGCACAGATGTTTGGGCACTCTCCCAAGACTATCATGAAAGATAATACGGTAGAGCGCCACTATGATAATGTTACTTATTCTCAGGACAAGATAGAGGAATATCTTGAACACGTACTTCAGTTAGAGGCTGTAGCTTGTAAGGATTGGCTGACCAACAAGGTTGACCGTTCTGTAACAGGTAAGATTGCCCGTCAGCAGTGTCAAGGTGAGATTCAGTTGCCACTGAGCGACTGTGGTGTTGTTGCTCTCGACTATCGTGGCAAGAAGGGTATTGCCACCGCATTAGGACATGCTCCACAGGCAGGTTTGGCAAATCCCGCTGCAGGTTCTGTACTCTCAGTAGCTGAAGCACTGACAAATATCGTTTGGGCACCATTAGCAGAGGGAATGGATAGTCTCTCATTGAGTGCAAACTGGATGTGGCCTTGCCGCAGTCAGGAAGGTGAGGATGCTCGCCTTTATGAAGGTGTGAAAGCACTGAGTGATTTCTGTTGCGACCTGCACATCAACGTACCTACTGGTAAGGACTCTCTGTCACTCTCTCAGCAGTATCCTAATGGCGAGAAGATTATCTCTCCGGGAACTGTCATCGTCAGTGCTGGAGGTGAAGTTAGTGATATCAAAAAGGTGGTTAGCCCCGTATTGGTTAACGACAAGAACGCATCACTCTATCATATCGATTTCTCGTTCGACGAGCAGCACCTTGGCGGTTCTGCCTTTGCTCAGAGTCTGGGCAAAGTGGGTGACGATGTGCCTACCGTCAAAAATCCCGAATACTTCTGTGACGCATTCATGGCTGTTCAGGAGATGATTGAGAAGGGCTGGATTATGGCTGGTCACGACATCTCTGCCGGTGGTCTCATTACCACCCTGCTTGAGATGTGCTTCGCCAACACGAAGGGTGGTCTGCACATTAACCTGCACGACATCTGCAAGGATGGCGATATCGTAAAAGCCTTGTTCGCCGAGAACCCCGGTGTCGTCATTGAGGTGAGCGACGAACACAAACAGGAGTTCAAGGACTTTATGGAGGAACAGGGCATTGCCTTCGCCAAGATTGGTTATCCTGTAGAAGACAGCCGCACCATCGTAGTGAAGGTTGGTGATGTAGAGAAGACCTTCGACATCGACGCTCTGCGCGACACATGGTATAAGACATCTTATCTGCTCGACCGCAAGCAGAGCTTCAATGGCAAGGCTAAGGAGCGCTTCGAGAATTATAAGAAGCAGCCGCTGGAGATGAAATTCAACAAGGACTTCACTGGCAAACTGGCCCAGTATGGTATCTCTGCCGACCGCCGTCAGCCTTCTGGCGTCAAAGCCGCCATCATTCGTGAAAAGGGAACAAACGGTGAGCGTGAGATGGCTTACTGCCTCTACCTCGCAGGTTTCGACGTGAAGGATGTAATGATGACCGACTTGATTAGCGGTCGCGAAACCTTGGAAGATATCAATATGATTGTATTCTGCGGTGGTTTCTCCAACTCTGACGTTCTCGGTTCCGCAAAGGGATGGGCTGGTGCATTCCT
Organism: Prevotellaceae bacterium MN60; assembly: GCA_900199555.1. Taxonomy (GTDB): domain Bacteria; phylum Bacteroidota; class Bacteroidia; order Bacteroidales; family Bacteroidaceae; genus Prevotella. The sequence continues at coordinate 213,143 of FZQZ01000004.1, read as the reverse complement.
CTTTAATCCTAAGGCAAAGGAGGCTCTCGACAAGTTCTACGCTCGCGAGGACACCCTTTCATTGGGTATCTGTAACGGTTGTCAGTTGATGGTAGAGCTCGGTCTGACCGGTGCTAAAGGAGCTAAGATGCTGCACAACGATTCGCACAAGTTTGAGAGTGAGTTTATTTCACTAGACATTCCTCAGAACAATAGCGTAATGTTTGGCTCATTGAGTGGCAACAAGCTCGGTCTGTGGGTTGCTCACGGAGAGGGAAAATTCTCGCTCCCAGAAGCAGAGAGCACATATAATGTGATTGCTAAGTACAATTATGTCGGTTACCCCGCTAACCCCAATGGTTCTGACTATAACGTGGCTGGCATCTGCTCTGCCGATGGTCGTCATCTCTGTATGATGCCTCACTTGGAACGTGCCGTATTCCCTTGGCAGAACGCTTGGTATCCCGCAGATAGAAAGAACGATGAGGTAACACCTTGGATTGAGGCATTTGTAAATGCTCGCAAGTGGGTGGAAGAAAAAGTAAAAAAGTAAAAAGCAGAAAAGTAAAGTGAACATTTACTGGGATTCTTTTAAGACTTTCTTTAAGATTGGCATATTCACCCTTGGTGGTGGATATGCCATGATACCTTTGATAGAGGAAGAGGTAGTCAACAAACACAGATGGGTGAGTAAGGAAGAGATGCTCGACTTGATAGCTATAGCCCAAAGTTGCCCAGGTGTTTTTGCTATCAATATCGCAATTTTTATCGGCTATAAATTAAGGAAAGAGCGCGGTGCCATTGCCACTGCAGCAGGTACTGCCCTACCCTCTTTCCTAATTATTCTGATGATTGCTCTTTTCTTTCATCAGTTTCAAGACAATCGCTTTGTTGCCGCCATGTTCCGTGGCATTCGCCCTGCCGTTGTGGCACTGATTGCCGTTCCCACATTCAACCTTGCCAAACGAGCAGAGTTGAGCAAGTGGACGCTATGGATACCTATTGTGTCGGCATTGGTAATCTGGCTGATGGGCGTATCACCGATATGGGTGATTATTGCGGTAGGAGTTGGAGGTTATCTTTATGGGATTTATGGGTCAGGAATTAATGGGAGGGGTGCCATATGATTTTCCTATATCTGTTTATTACATTCTTTGAGATAGGTCTCTTTGGCTTTGGTGGTGGCTATGGTATGCTATCACTGATTCAGCATGAGACTGTGGAACATTGGCATTGGCTATCGAGCAGCGAGTTTACTGATATCGTAGCCATCTCACAGATGACACCTGGACCTATTGGTATCAACTCTGCCACCTATTGTGGCTATACAGCCGTCATCAACGCCGGATATTCTACTCCTGTAGCTATTCTCGGATCTGCAGTAGCAACCTTCGCACTGGTGCTACCTTCACTTATCTTGATGATACTTATCAGCAAGATGTTTATGAAGTACATGCACACTCGTTCTGTAGAAAGCATCTTTAAGGGGTTACGCCCTGCAGTAGTTGGATTGTTAGCTGCAGCTACCTTGTTATTATGCACAGCAGACAATTTCTCTTCACCTAAAGAAGATGCCTGGCAGTTCTTTGTTAGCTGTTTTCTCTTCATCAGCGCTTTCATCGGCGTGATGTTCATCAAAATCAATCCCATCCGCATGATACTCTATTGCGCTATTGCAGGATTAGTATTGCTGTACTAAACGTACATCATCATGTCCCAATAGGATAGTTACAAAACAAAAGCAATAAACAAGAGGCGAGTGCATCCTTAGTGGAAGTACTCGCCTCTTAAGTAACCTTCGGTTACACGACTTATTCTATTTATACAATTACTTATGCTGCCAATAGTACTGCAGAGCACGCTTCACATTCTCTTTTACTGCATTTGAAGTGAAAGTTGCTCCTGTTACGCCATCTACATCTACGGAACTCTTCTTTGTTATCTTGACACCCTCATATAAGGGTAACATGTTCTTTTTGACACGCGCATTATACTTAGGAGTTTCTTGACTCTTCAGCATAACGACCTTAACAACCTTATTCTTTTTGATATACACCTCAACAGGTGTTGCTCCCATATAGCCCTTAACGTCCTGTGCCAACGTGGTGGTATTGATAACATATGTGCCATCTTTCTCTTTTCTCATCACGTCGTCTGCATAGCTGGCCATGCAAACAGCTATCAAGAATATGCTTAAAACTATTTTCTTCATCTTATCAATCTTTTTACGGCTGCAAAGGTATATAATAATTATGAATTACGAATGACCTGTTAGGAATTATTAGCAATAAATAAATGTTATAGATATATAACATATTTGGCTATTTCATAGAATATCACTATCTTTGCAGAACATAACCCTTTACAACTATTTTTATGACCAAACGTACAACACTGGCCGCTATACTAGCGGCTGCGACACTGAGCCTTAACGCTCAGAAACCAATGACTGCCCCTAAGGGCGGCAAGGCCATTAGCGACGAGCTGATTGGTATTTTCTTTGAGGACATCAGCTCATCAGCAGATGGTGGTCTCTATGCAGAACTGATTCAGAATGGTTCATTCGAATTTAATCCTAACGAGAAAGACGGATGGGGTCCAACGACAGCATGGAAGATGACTCGTCCTGGCCACTCTTTGGGAAAACTGGAGATTCGAATGACTGATGGTATTCATCCCAACAACCCCACCTATCTGCGTCTACACACAGAGCGTGTGAAGGAGTATTACGATTATAAGGGCTGGAAAGGTTTCGGCCTAGAGAACGCAGGTTTCGACGGAATCTCCGTAAAAGCTGGAGCTAAATACGATTTCTCAGCTTTCTTCCGCAACATCGGTGCTGCCAAGCAAGTGCGCATCGTGCTAGGTGTACCTCAGGGATGGGGACAGGATCCTAAGGTGCTGGCTGAGGCTACTCTCGATGTAAACAACAAGAAGTGGCAAAAGTATAGCGCAACGCTGACAGCCTCTGAAGACTGCAAAAACGCCATTCTACAAGTACTCGTGCTGAACACCGGTGATTTGGATGTAGATATGGTTTCACTTATGCCACAAGACACCTATAAAGGACATGGTCTGCGCAAAGACCTGGCACAAGTATTGGCCGACCTGAAGCCTAAATTCATGCGTTTCCCTGGCGGATGCGTAGTACACGGAGGTGGCGACGGATTCTGGAACACTTACCGTTGGAAGACCACTATCGGTCCTAAGGAACAGCGCGTACAGCAGAAGAACACATGGGGCTATCACCAGTCTGTAGGTCTGGGATATCATGAGTATTTCCAGTTCTGCGAGGACCTGAACATGGAGCCATTACCCATTCTGCCTTGCGGTGTTAACTGTCAGGGAACCAATGGTGGTTGGAGCATGAGGACTCAGGCACAGGATGCAGTATCTATGGCAGAAATGGACGAGTGGGTACAAGATGCTCTTGACCTGATTGAATGGGCCAATGGTGATCCCGCTACATCTAAGTGGGCTAAGATTCGCGCCGAGCAGGGACACCCCGCTCCTTTCAACCTGAAGTATCTGGGTATTGGTAACGAGGAGAAGATCACTCCAGAGTTCAACGAGCGTTTCAAGTATATGTACGAAAAGATTATGAAGGCTTATCCCAACATCATCATCGTTGGTACCGCCGGTCCCGGTTCTCATCCTGGCAACCCAGACTTGGAGAATGGTTGGAAACTGGCTGGCGAACTAGGTATGCCTATCATCGACGAACACTACTATGAGCCCAACACCTACTTCTTGAACAAGCGTCAGTACGACAGCTATCCTCGCGACCGCAAGACTAAGGTTTATCTGGGTGAATATGCCGCAAAGGATAAGAAGCTCATTGATGCGCTGGCTGAAGGTTTGTATCTATTGCACGTTGAGCGCAACGCCGACATCGTTGCCATGACTAGTTATGCGCCACTCTTTGCCAAGAAGAATGCTACCAACTGGAATCCTGACATGATCTATTTCGACAACGAGCGCGCTTATCCCACCTGCAGCTATTACGTACAGCAGTTGTTCGGTCTCTCAAGTGGCCAGTATTACTATGGTGACTGCGTTAGCTTCGAGGGCGACGAACCTGGTGTTGAGCAGCCACAGGCTGATGTACACTACGGTCAGTCTGTTATCCTCAACGTAAAGACTCGCAAGCTCTATGTCAAGATGGTAAATGCTAGTGCTGACGCAAAGAAGGCCAACATCAACCTGAGTCGTTTCTCTCTGAAGAAGGGTACCAAGACAACACTGACTGGTGCTGCTGATGCAGAAAACAACTATGAGGCTCAGCCTATTACTCCTCAGAAGGAGGCCATTAAGGCTCAGAAGAAGTTCAGCGTAGATTTGGCACCATACTCAATGGTTATGTATGAGTACCAGCTCTAAATAGCAAACGAAGAATAAACCATGCATGCATCACTACGGTCTGAAAGAGACCATAGTGATGCATCATTATTTTGAAACGTTCTTTCAAAGAATCATGATGATGCTGCGTGGTATCACCACCCTCTTCAAAGTTAGCAAGGATGGCATGCGTATTAACTAGCAGCAGATGTTGGCGATCTGCCTCCCGCATGATGCGGATGCACCAATCGACATCGGCAGAATGACGATATTGCAAATCATAAGGGAAATCACGAGCTATATCAGTGCGAACATAGAAAGCCTGATGACACACTAACATCCCCTTTTCAAATGATTTCCATGTCAAGTGCTCAGGTGGACGATGCGTACGCAAATGAAGAAAATGGCCCTCACTATCAGTAATGGCTGTATCACCATAAATCACAGCGGGCTTTTTCTCTTCAATACGGGAAGATGACAAAGCCTTCTGCACTACTGTTTCTATAGTATCAGAAGCATAGAGAGTGTCTCCAGCATTAAGGAATACAAGATAATCACCTGTAGCTTTCTGAAGACCTTTATTCATCGCATCATAGAGGCCGCGATCTGGTTCTGACTGAATGACAACCGTATGAGTACTATGCTGCTGATAACGCTCAGCAATAGCTACAGTATCATCCTTTGAGGCACCATCTATAATAAGATGTTCAATATCAGCATACGTCTGACAAGCCACACTATCAAGTGTGCGCTGCAAGGTACGCGCGGCATTATAGGTAATAGTGACGATGGAGACTTTCATATACTTCCAAATAACGGTTTGCTACACTCTGTTGTGAATAATTGTGGGCAACTTTTTGTAAACAGGCATGACGCACAGCCTCCTGATCCGCTTCAAACAAAGTCCACCAGATACCATGAGCCAAATCTTCACTATCACAGTAGTTAGCCACATAACCATTCTGCTGATAATCTATCTCTTCAGGAATTCCTCCTATTCTGAATCCTACACTAGGAACGCCACATGCCATTGCTTCCATAATGGTATTTGGCAGATTCTCCGACAAGGAAGGGAGCACAAAAACATCAACAGCATTATAGATATTCACTATACGCTGCTCGTCGTTGACATATCCCAATGGACATGTGCGGAAAGGCAGTTGCCCTTCTATCTCTTCCGCATGGCCACCTAAGATGGCTACTGTGATATCATCCTTTTGTTCTGGATGCTGTTCTGCCAACAAGCGACAAGCCTCAACAAGATAATTCATGCCTTTGTTGCGATTAGTAACACGCTGAGAAGCAAAGAGAATGATTCGTCCTTCTATTGGTAAACCAACTGCTTTACGAGCCTGCAGCTTATCCTTAGGAGCATAGATATGTGTATCTATCGGATTAGGAATGCTCTTTATCTGTTGTCCTGCAAGCAATGCACTCTTCTGCGCCTCTCCTGCCAGCCACTGGCTACAAGCCACGAAAGTAATCTGACGATTCTCAAGCATCTTCTGTTTGCGATGCCATACTTGAGTAGCGAAGTCGTTGTCTGAACCGCCATTAGGCAACAAACGACAATGGCCACACTGCGTTTCAAACTGGCGGCAATCGAGTGTTAAGTGACAAATAGCCGTAGCAGGCCATATATCGTGCATCGTCCACACCACAGGTTTACCGCTATCTAATATTTTGCGAATACCTCGTAGCGACAACATTCCTTGATTAATCCAATGTAAATGGATAATATCAGCCTCTTGGAACTCACGCATATTTGTAATATCAGCACCGCAGCAGGCACTATCCACCTCAAAGAGATGTTCACGATTAAAGCGTAAACGCAACCAGATAAGGAAACGTTCCCAAAGGAAACGCAGCTGCATACGCTTTTGACCAGGTAAAGCAGCCACCGTCAGATGATCTGTTTGCTTGTCACGCACCAGCATCTTAGCCTTCACTCCGTGATTATTGAGCGCTTCCATCAGCCGACCTGCCGCCACAGCAGCACCACCTGTACGCTCACTCGTATTGACTATCAGTACTCGCATTGTAAATATAAATATGTGCAAAGGTAGAGAAAATGATGAAAATAAAAAAATAAAAAGAATAAAAAATGGAAGAACGTCCACATAATTCACAAAAAGTTTGTATCTTTGCGTTCCCATAAGCAGAAAACAATAGATACAACATGAAAATACACGCTCCGTTGCTACCTTTAGCAGCCTGTATCATGATTGGCATCGCACTCAGCGGATGGCTAGACACATGGTCTACAGGACTGATACCATTAGCACTTGCTATCGTAACGACATTAATAGTCAAACGCTATCCACGAATTCAAACCATCAGTATCGGCTGTTGTGTCATTCTAATAGGAATGATATTAGGTCGTAGGCACCAACAGCAGCTTGACATTGAATGGCCAACGGATAATAGAGAATGGAAAGCCGTAGTGATTAGCGAACCTAAGATAAAGGAGAAAGTCATTGTTTTTGATGCGCTATCCATCACAGGGAGATATAAATGGCGATGTAGTGTCTTGCGAGACAAAAAGAGCGAACAGATACAATTAGGCAACGGATTAGTATTTTGTTCACAAATAAAAAAAATTCACGAATGGCAGAGAGGACATTTTAGTTATCGTCGCTATCTGCTTTGTCTCGGATATACTGGTGAGGCATTTATCAGGCCCCATGAATGGCAAAGTCAGGTATTACCATTAAGCAGTTTATCGAAGATTCAACGTATACGTCTACGCTTTCTGCATTGGCGGCATCAACTATTAGAAAGTTTTCATCAATGGGACATTGACCATGAAGCTTCAGGCGTGATTGCTGCCATGACGCTAGGCGATAAAAATAGTGTAAGCACATCTATAAAAGATACCTATTCAAGAGTTGGTGCAGCACATATTTTGGCCTTGAGCGGATTACACCTAATGATTATCTATAGCATTATCAACATGCTGATAGGTTGGCATCGGTGGCGTATTACGACACAAGTAATAACTGTAATAGCTATTTGGGGATTTGCCTTACTAACAGGACTATCAACAAGTGTCACGCGTGCAGCTTTTATTATCAGCATCTATGCTTTACTTTCGTTAGGCTATCGCGATAAGATGTCGATTAACACATTGGCATTCACTGCTATTGTCATGCTAATAATTAATCCTTATGCCATGTATGACGTAAGCTTCCAACTATCGTTTATGGCCGTACTCGGTATTACATTGTTTCATCCGCTCATCAATAGCATGATTCCGTTACACATCCAACAACGACATAGACTACTTCACCTCGTTTGGGGAACTACGACCATCTCCGTTGCTGCACAGATAGGAACAGCGCCATTGATTATCTACTATTTTGAGCGGTTTAGCACCTGGTTCTTGTTGAGTAACTACATCGTTGTTCCTATGGCCAGCATCATCCTTTATCTGGTATTGCTTTGTGTTAGCATCTATTGGTGGTCAGGGGCAGTAGGCTATATAGCAATGATACTCTCTTGGATAGTTGTTACAATGAACAAACTGTTGAGTTTCATTTCTCAACTTCCTTTAAGCAGTATTGAAGGAATACATATCAATACCCTGCAACTATTTCTACTATATGTAATAATAGGTAGCAGCTATGTTGCTCTTAGTATAATATATCCAAGAGCTCAGAGAAGTGGCTAATTTTCTGTAAGCGTTCATGCGGGAACTCATCACTCTTCTCCAACTCCCATACAACATGATATGGAATATAAGCAGCCCACGCACCAGCAGCTAAAGCAGGAGCAATGTCTGAACGGAAAGAGTTACCCACCATTAATGTCTGTTCTGGAGCAACGTCTAGATTCTCACATAATTGACGATATTCACGTTCTGTTTTATTAGATACAGTCTCCACATGTGAAAAGAACTCTTCCAAGCCCGAACGACTTAGCTTCGACTCCTGATCCATCAGTTCTCCTTTGGTAAATACCACCAAACGATAGTGACGGCGCTCTGCTAACTGGCGAAGCGTCTCTTCCACCTCAGGCAAGGGAGTTGTTGGGAAACGTAATAATTGCTGTCCCATCTCTATGAGTTTCATGACGATGCTAGCAGGTAACTGTTCGTGACTAACCCGCACGGCATTCTCAATGAGTGACAAGGTAAAAGCCTTGGTACCATAACCTGTTAGCGAGAGATTCTTACGCTCTGTGGCAAATAAGCCCTCACTCACTTCACGAGCTGTAGCCCAGGGCGCAAGGAGTTCACAACACTGTTGTTCTACACGATCAAACCACGTCTGACAATCCCACAATGTATCATCGGCATCAAAAGCCACTACTTTTATATCTTCTCTTCTCATTCTTCCCAATAAACTAAAGTACGTTTCTGCAATACTGTGGTTTGCTGGCTTTGACTTCCTTTCTCCCAATACGAGAGAGACAGAGAATTTGTTGTCCAATTGCCTTGCTCATCACGTGTCATGTAGTCGTTGTGCATATTAATGGTCATCACACACTCGTCTCCCTTGAATACCTTCTGATTCTGCGATGCTATCTCATCGCGTTCATTATAGGTATATTCATTAATATACTTGATGGCAGCAGTGTCGTTTATCAGCGTGCGACGTATCAAGCGATAGTTATTGTCATATTCATACGTAACCTTGCTATATCCTTCTTGCTCGGTCATTTGTGCTTCCACCAGATATCCATAACGATTATAATGTCGTTGTATAAGATCGGGATTCTCTATCTGCCCATCCTGAGAGAAATGTAGAAACTGATCTTCTGCAACAGCATTCTCTGTCACAATTTCCTGCACAGCCCCATGGAGTCCCATTGATATTGCATCTTTATAATAGGTAGCCATAGGGAGATAGAATACACGGATATCTTTTGAACCGTTTTCATTATCAACCACCGACAACTTCACACTAGCGAAGTCATCCATATAAACCCATGCGCCATTGCGCTGCACGAAATCGCCATGATGTTCCTTGAGTTTGTGGAGGAAATACTGTAAGTTCTGATTTAGCATACGCTCTGTGCTATAGGGCCCCACGGAAACAAAAGCAGATGTCAACAACTTGCTAGATGGTGATATACTAACGGCTAGTTTAGCTCTAATACCATAGTATTTTCCTCTAAAGTAGAAGTCCTCACCATCATCTGAGTGTCCCCATTCTGTCCAGTCGTCTAGCAACAACTGATTGCGTACACTGTCTATCGGCCCTTCTAAAGGATGGCCTTGCAGTTGTACACATCGCATATCAGTCTGCGCCCATACGCCACAGACTATAATCAATGCAACAAGGATGGTCACTATTCTCTTCATGCTGGCTGCAAAGATACAAAAATCTTTTAATTTTTAATTTTCAATTTTCAATTTATTTGTACCTTTGCAGCAAAATTATCTAAACGTATGAAGATATTTGCAGTTGGAATGAATTATATCCAGCACAATAAAGAGCTGGATGGAGCGTTATATAAACCAGAGAAGCCCGTCATCTTCACCAAAGCCGACTCGGCACTATTGAAGGATCATAAGCCCTTCTTTATCCCCGACTGGTCGGAACAGGTAGACTATGAGACTGAACTGGTAGTACGCATCTGTCGCTTAGGAAAAAGTATTCCTGAACGCTTTGCTCATCGCTACTACGATGCTGTTACAGTGGGAATAGACTTCACTGCTCGTGACATGCAGCGTGAGGCCCGCGAAAAAGGACTGCCATGGGAACTCTGTAAAGGCTTTGACGGGTCAGCTGTAATTGGCGATTGGCAGCCCATCAGCAACTATCGAGATATACAGGCACTACATTTCCATTTGGATATCAATGGACAGAAAGTGCAGGAGGGTTGTTCTTGCGACATGCTCTACAAGGTTGATGAATTGGTAAGCTACATCTCCCAGTTCTTTACACTGAAGACTGGTGACCTGTTATATACAGGAACCCCAGTAGGTGTTGGACCAGTAAAGATTGACGACCATATAGAAGGGTGGTTGGAAGATAAAAAAGTTTTGGAATTTAACTGTAAGTGACTTTAAAGAAGACGATAACATGTTTACTGCTATTGCTTATTGGCTTGACAGCCAATGCACAGCGTTTTTTCAACCTGACCGCAGATGAGGTCAGGATTGATACCTTATTACCGTCTTTCCAGTATGCATATCCTCTGGACGAGCACTATGCCGACTCAATCTATTCGGTTAGCATTGCTTATCCAGAATTTATTGATATGAGCAAAGAAGACGTTCAACGCTATCAGAAGCTATCAGGACGTCCACTCGGCACACTACCACACATTCATCAAGAATTAAGCGTATCTCGCAAAACAGGCACTCTGCATATCGCTTTTGTTCCTATCGTTTTCCGCGAAGGTAAATTCCAAAAGCTAGTTAGCTTTCAGCTAAAAATAAGTAGCAAAGCTATCAATAAGAAATCTGCGCGACGTGCAAACGACATACAAGAACGCTACGCAATTACCTCCGTATTGTCAACAGGAACCTGGGCCAAGATACGCATTCCTTCAACAGGTATCTATCAATTGAGTAATGAACTGATACGTAAGGCTGGCTTCTCTGATCCTAGCAAGGTTAAAATCTATGGTTATGGAGGAGCCTTACAACCCGAGAAGTTGACAGGTGAGTACCTAAAAGCTACAGATGATTTGCAGGAGTTAGCCACTTGCACGGTAAATGGCAAACGATTGTTTTATGGTATCGGCCCCGTCAGTTGGAACTCTTCCTTCCAACGTATCCGCAATCCCTACTCTAACTACGGATATTACTTCTTGACAGAGAGTGAGGATACACCAAAGACGCTCAGTTGGGAAGAATTTGTCAATGCCTACTACCCACAACGCGAGCACTACTGTTCCCTGTATGAAGTCGATGACTATGCATGGTTTAGTGGTGGACGCAACCTCTACGACTCAAGAGTGCTCAACAACAATGCTAGCAATAGCTACACTGTAGCATCAACAGGTACTTCTGCAGAGGGAAACGTAACCATTGCATTATCGGCTGTAACAAGCAAAGGTGGAGCGATGGTACAGGTAACGCTCAATGGTAAAATACTTGGAAACATTACACTCTCGACAATAGGTTCCTATGAGAAGATGCGTACAACTTCCAAGACCTTCACTGTGGATAATCTGCAAGCTAGCAACGAGATCGTATTAACGCCTGACAATAACTGCGGAACAGTACGTTTGGATTACATATCCACTTATTCCACACAACCTACAGTAAAGCCAGAGGAGAGTCGAAACTATCCAACGCCAGAATACGTATATAACATTACGAATCAAAACCACCATGCAGACAAAGCAGCCGACATGGTGATTATTATCCCTACCATGCAGCAACTCCGTATGCAAGCTGAGCGACTAAAAGCACTGCATGAGCAGAAAGACGGCATTCGCGTTACCATTGTACCCGCCGATGAGTTATTCAACGAATTCTCTAGTGGTACACCAGATGCTAATGCCTATCGTCGCTATCTGAAAATGCTATACGATAGAGCCACAAGTGAGACTGACATGCCTCGCTATTTATTACTGTTAGGTGACTGTGCATGGGATAATCGCATGGTAACAAAGAGTTGGCAGAACTATTCACCTGACGACTTCCTGCTATGCTATGAGAGTGAGAACTCGTATAGCGAAGTTAATTGTTACGTATCGGATGATTACTTCGGATTATTAGATGATGGTGAAGGAGGCAACATTGTCAGCAGCGACCAATCAGACATTGCCATTGGACGCATTCCTGCACGCAATGCAGATGAAGCAGCTATCGTGGTTGATAAGATAGAGAACTATGTCAACAACCAGCAGGCAGGTGCTTGGCAGAACCTTTTCTGTGTTATGGGTGACGACGGAAATAACAACGTACACATGGCTGATGCAGACTCTGTAGCACGCCTAGTAGAAAACCGCTATCCCGATTTTGTAGTTAAACGAATTATGTGGGATGCCTATACACGCGTTAGTTCGGCAACAGGCAACTCTTATCCAGATGTGACTCGTCTCATTAAACAACAGATGCAGCAAGGTGCACTCATCATGAACTACTCTGGTCATGGTGGACCTGGTGCTATGTCACATGAGTATGTAATGAAGCGTACCGATTTCGAATCAGCCACCTCACAACATTTACCATTATGGATGACGGCTTCATGTGATATCATGCCTTTCGACGGGCAGGAAGAAAACATTGGTGAGACTGCTTTATTTAACAAGAAAGGTGGTGCTATCGCTTTTTATGGTACAACACGTACCGTTTACCAACCTCAAAATCGCTTGATGAATCTTTCATTCACCAATCGTGTATTGAGTAAAGATAACAATGGACAGGCTATGCCTATTGGTGAAGCTGTACGACTAGCCAAGAACGACCTTATCAGTACTGGTGTATTCTTGGGTTACGACAGCCATGGACGCGAAATACACGCCACAGACCAAAGTACCAACCGTCTGCAATATTCACTTCTAGGAGACCCTGCGCTACGATTAGCAATGCCTACAAAGAAACTACAGATCGAGACCATCAACGACACGCCGCTAACTGATGGTAACGTACAGATAGTAAAAGCCGGCTCTATCGTAAAAGTAACTGGGCGCATCATCGACGCCCATGGTCAAACAGACACCTCGTTTAATGGTACTATGACTGCCGTGGTACGCGATGCCGAGGAACAGATCACCTGTCGCCTGAACAATACAACAACTGATGGTGCCCAGACACCTTTTGTTTATACGGATCATCCAAATATCATTTTCAATGGCAGCAATCAAGTAAAAGACGGACTCTTCGCATTTACTTTTGCAGTACCAAAGGATATCAAGTATTCCGATAAGAATGCCCTTATCCATGTCTATGCCGTCAACCAAGACAATAGTGAGGAAGCTCATGGTCGTACGAGTAAAATCGTTTTGAACGGAAAGGCTGATACAAGTAGCAACGAAGCGGGCCCAAGCATTTATTGTTATCTCAATAGTGAATCATTTACCAATGGTGATGCCGTTAATACTACGCCCTATTTTGTAGCTCTGCTTAACGATGAAGACGGCATTAACGCCTCAGGCAATAGCATTGGTCATGATTTAGAGTTAATCATTGATGGTTCTGCAGCCACCACTTATCAATTGAACGACTATTTTAGCTATGATTTTGGTAGCTACACAAAGGGACAGGTAGGATTTAGCATTCCTACACTATCATATGGCCCTCATAAGTTGCAATTTAGAGCTTGGGATATTTTGAATAACTCTTCAACAACAGAATTAACGTTCCATGTTACAAAAGGACTAGAACCAGTTTTCTTTGATGTAGAGTGTTCTCCCAACCCAGCCAAGAGTGCAACAACCTTCCGTATTATCCATGATCGCACTGGTAGTGAAATGGATGTCAAGCTCGACATCTTTGACACATCAGGACGCCACCTATGGTCTTATAGTGAGAATGGTGTTTCAACAGATGATAGTTATACGATTAACTGGGATCTTACCACCAACGATGGCCGACGTCTAAATACAGGTCTCTACCTCTACCGCATCAGCATCAGCTCTGATGGTAGCAGTTATTCCTCAAAAGCTAAAAAACTGATTATATTACAATAAGATTATGAAGACAAGTAAAATTATAATTTCGACAGTTATCTCCCTACTGCTAGGCACTCAAGCCTATGCACAGGATAAAAGAAGTCAGTTCAACCCCGTTGAGCATGCTGTCATTTCACAAACCATTGCTCCTGACGCCCGCTCCGCCGGTATGGGTGACGTTGGTGCCGCTACTGACCCAGATGTCAATTCTCAATACTGGAACTTGGCAAAGTATCCCTTCTGTATCAGTAGAGCTGGTATTGCTCTTAACTATACCCCATGGCTGCGCCAATTGGTTAACGACATCGACCTTGCGTATGTAGCTGGTTACTATCGCATCGGTGACAATACCGCTATCAGTAGTTCACTGCGTTATTTCTCTTTAGGCGAAGTGATGACTTCAGAAGAAGAGAATGCGATGACTGTAAAACCCTATGAAATGTCGTTTGATATTGCAGCCTCAAGAATGCTGAGCGAAACATTCTCATTAGGTGTTGCATTGCGATGGATTTATAGTGACTTGCGCTTTGATTATGAGGAAGACTCTACTCCAGCATCAGCCTTTGCTGCAGATGTTGCCGCATATTACAACAACTACATCATGATCGGACAGCGTGAATGTCAGCTCGGTTTGGGTCTTGTTATGCAGAACATGGGTAGCAAAATCAAATTCTATGGCGACGATCGTAGCCAGTTCCTGCCTGCCAACCTGCGTCTTGGTGCTTCGCTGATGATACCTGTTGACGAGTATAATCGCTTTACGATAGCAGCTGATGCCAACAAGTTGATGGTTCCCACCGTACCCAAGCAGAATGACGGCGAAACGACAGAAGAGTATGAGCGCCGTGTGATTGACGAATATAGTGATGTAAGCTCTGTATCAGGTATGTTCAAGAGTTTTGGCGATGCTCCTGGTGGATTCAAGGAAGAACTACAAGAAATCCAGTGGAGTCTAGGTGCCGAATATGTCTATCACGACCAGTTCTCGCTGCGTGCTGGTTATCATCACGAATCAGAAAACAAAGGTAATCGTAAGTACTTTACAGTTGGTGGCGGATTCCGCATGAATGTATTCTCTCTGGATGTAGGTTACGTCATTTCTACCTCAAAGAGCAACCCGCTTGACCAAACACTACGTTTCACCTTATCTTTCGATATGGATGGACTGAAGGACTTGTTTAAGTAATTAAGCATTAAGAATTAGGAATTAAGCATTAAATAGTGTATTATGATACGAGTTGGAATGGGATACGACGTCCATCAGTTAGTGAAAGGACGTGATTTATGGATAGGTGGTATTAAGTTGCAGCATGAGTTGGGGTTGTTAGGCCACAGCGATGCCGACGTCTTGATACATGCCATCTGTGATGCCATCCTCGGCGCAGCCAACATGCGCGACATCGGCTATCATTTTCCAGACACCTCTGCAGAAACAGAGGGAATGGACAGTAAGATCATCTTAAAAAAGACGATAGAGCTGATAGCCACAAAAGGCTATCGCCTAGGAAACATCGATGCAACCATCTGTGCAGAGCGTCCAAAGATGAATCCTCACATCCCTGCCATGCAGCAGTGCATGGCAGAAGTCATTGGCTGCGACGTAGACCAGATTTCGATAAAAGCTACTACCACAGAGAAATTAGGATTCACTGGTCGCCAAGAAGGTATCAGTGCATACGCCGTAGCCTTGATTGAGAAATAAAGACAAAGAAAAAACGCTACTACCCATCGTCGAGCGGCAGCGTCCAAAAGCCTATGTTTAACTAAAAATCCTTTTCCGATACGAATCCAGCCTTTCGACTGGAGGCCTGTCTTTCGACAGGAATATTTCATTATTACTAACCTTTCTAAAGAAAAGAAAGTTATGAGCGCCTCACGGCGACCACTGTTTCCACACATTTAAAACTTTCTTTTTACCAATAACTAAAAACCTAAAACTATAAATATTACTACTAACCTAAAACAATCTATTAACCATTCCTTTGACTTCTCTCAGTCAAAGCCGGTCGAAACCGGTTGTCTTTGTTTGACGGTGCAAAGGTACGAAGTTTTTTTTATTCCCGCAATAGTTTCATGCTATTTAGTGTATATTTTTAACTTATTCTTGATATATATCAACGTTTTGTGTGCGATAACAACATCTGTTAACACTTAAATTAAATATATTAAGTATCCGTTATACCTCTTAGGTGTTCACCTTATTTATATATAGGGGGACTATGATATTTAGACATAAGGAGTCATGATAGTCTCCATCATTTTTCATAACGACATCATCCATGGTAGAATTTCTTACCTCTGTAAAACCAACTTTTTCTGGTTTCAAAGAAGCATCTATCTGATTCAACGAAACACGAGAAAAATACTCTATCCAATGTTAATACTGTTAAATAACTATAAATATCACATTTCACGAAAGCGTTACGCGCGTTATTTGAAAGAAAAGCAGTACCTTTGCAGTCCGATTATGGGGGAGAGACTTAGAATCCCCGTGGACAGACGTGTGAATAGTAGTGTCTTTGGCCGGGCGCCGCGGTTCGTGAATCGCTGTTCAGTGCATGAGTTAGACTACTTGCGGAGAGTTAGACCTTCGCTAGTGGTATTTGTGCGCATAAGAGAATTAGTAAAACATGTTTTTTAGTAGTAAATTTAAAATTTAGAAATGAACACTTTAAGTTACAAGACCGTTTCCGTATCTAAGGAAGCTGCTCGTGAGCAGAAGGAATGGCTCGTGATTGACGCTACCGATCAGGTAGTAGGCCGCCTCGCTTCTAAAGTAGCAAAGATTATTCGCGGAAAGTACAAGCCCACCTTCACTCCTAATCAGGACTGTGGTGACAACGTCATTATCATCAACGCCCAGAAAGTTATCTTCACTGGTAAGAAAGAGACTGACAAGGTTTACACCCGCTACACTGGTTATCCTGGTGGTCAGCGTTTCAACACACCTGCTGAGCTCCGCAAGAAGCCTTTCGGTGTAGAGCGCATCATCAAGCACGCCGTAAAGGGTATGCTGCCCAAGGGTCCTCTTGGCCGCGCCCTGCTGAACAACCTCTATGTATATGAGGGAACAGAACACAAGCACGAGGCTCAGAAGCCAAAGGCTATTGATATTAACCAGTATAAATAAATAAGGAACGATGGAAGTAATAAATGCAATAGGTCGTCGTAAGAGCTCTGTAGCTCGCGTATATCTGTCAGAAGGTACTGGCAAGATCACGATCAACAAGAAAGACTTAGAAGTATATTTCCCCTCTGCCATCCTGCAGTACGTGGTTAAGCAGCCACTGAACCTGTTGGAAGTTGCTGAGAAATATGACATCAAGGCCAACCTCGACGGTGGTGGTTTCACAGGCCAGAGCCAGGCACTTCGCCTCGCTATCGCTCGTGCACTCGTTAAGGTAAATGCTGAGGATAAGAAGAACCTGAAGGACCACGGTTTCCTGACCCGCGATGCTCGTGAGGTTGAGCGTAAGAAGCCAGGTCAGCCCAAGGCTCGTCGTCGCTTCCAGTTCAGTAAGCGTTAATATACTGAACCGTTTAGTATCTAAACTGACGGGACTCTGGCTAGTACTGCTAGTAAGACTAGTACAACTAGACTACCCGTTGGTTGATTCTAACAGAAAGAATTAAAAAGAAAGTAAACAACAAAAAAAGAAAAGCAAAAATGGCAAGAACAAATTTTGACCAACTGCTGCAGGCTGGCTGCCACTTCGGCCACCTGAAGCGTAAGTGGAACCCTGCAATGGCTCCCTACATCTATACCGAGCGTAACGGTATCCACATCATCGATCTCCACAAAACTGTAGCTAAGATTGACGAGGCTGCAGATGCATTGAAGCAGATTGCCAAGAGCGGCAAGAAGATCCTGTTCGTCGCTACTAAAAAACAGACCAAGGAAATCATCGCCGAGAAGGCTCAGAGCGTTGGTATGCCTTACGTTATCGAGCGCTGGCCGGGTGGTATGTTGACCAACTTCCCGACTATCCGCAAGGCCGTTAAGAAAATGGCGAACATCGACAAGCTGATGCAGGATGGTACCTACGCAAACCTGTCAAAGCGCGAGCTGCTGCAGGTTACTCGTCAGCGTGCTAAGCTGGAGAAGAACCTCGGTTCTATCGCTGATCTGACTCGTCTTCCTTCTGCTCTGTTCGTTATCGACGTTATGAAGGAGAACATCGCCGTTCGCGAGGCTAACCGTCTGGGTATTCCCGTATTCGGTATTGTAGATACCAACTCTGATCCCAAGAATATCGACTTCGTTATTCCTGCCAACGATGACGCCAAGGACAGCGTAGAGGTTATCCTCGCTGCTTGCTGCGACGCCATCAACGAGGGTATCGAGGAGCGCAAGGTAGAGAAGGCTGACGAGAAGGCTGCTGATGCTCAGGCTGAGGCCGAGGCAGAAGACGCTAAGCCCAAACGTCAGGCTCGCAAGCCCCGCAAGGCTGCTGCTACTGAAGAGGCTCCCGTAGCTGAGGAGGCTAAGGCAGAGGAAGCTGCTGCAGAGTAATATAAAGGTAAAAAAGTAAACAGGTAAAAAAGTAAATACAATGGCTATTTCAATTGATGATATCAAGAAGCTTCGCGCTATGACAGGTGCTGGTCTGGCTGACGTAAAGAAGGCTCTGACCGAGGCTGAGGGCGACTTCGACAAGGCTAAGGAGCTGCTCCGCGAGCGCGGCCTTGCCATCGCTGCAAAGCGTAGCGATCGTGAGACTTCAAATGGTTGCGTACTCGTAAAGGTTGTTGACGGCTTCGCTGCAACTATCGCTCTGAAGTGCGAGACCGACTTCGTTGCTAACGGTGCTGACTTCATCGCTCTTACTCAGAGCATCCTCGATGCAGCTATCGCAGCAAAGGCTAAGGATCTTGAGGCTGTTAAGGCTCTCGACATCAATGGTCAGACCGCTCAGGAGGCTGTTACTCAGCGTTCTGGTATTACCGGTGAGAAGATGGAGCTCGATGGCTACCTGACTCTTGAGGGTGATAACATCGAAGGTTACGACCACATGGGCAAGCACACTCTGTGCACCATGGTTCAGCTGAACAAGAATGCTGCAGAGATTGGTCACAAGCTGGCTATGCAGGTTGCTGCCATGAAGCCCGTTGCTTTGAATGCTGACAGCGTAGACCAGAAGGTTCTTGACGAGGAGTACAAGACTGCTGTTGAGAAGACTAAGCTCGAGCAGGTTGAGAAGTACGTTGAGAACAAGCTGAAGAAGGCTGGTATCAATCCTAACCTCGTTGACTCTGAGGATCACATCGAGTCTAACATGGCCAAGGGTTGGCTGACTCAGGAGCAGGCTGACGAGGCTCGCAAGCTCATCGAGACCGCTAAGGCCGAGGGTGAGGCTCAGCTGAAGATGCCTATGATTGAGAACATCGCCAAGGGTCGTGTGAACAAGTTCCTGAAGGAGAACTGCTTGGTTGACCAGGAGTTCCAGTTCGGTGACGGCGACAAGGCTACCGTATCTCAGTGGATTGCCCAGCAGGACAAGGAACTGCAGATTGTAGACTTCAAGCGTTTCACACTGGTTGCTGAGTAATCAAAACCATACATACAAAAGAAAGAGGATGTTTACGCATCCTCTTTTTTTATATCCTCATTTCACAATTATCACTCCTCACTTCTCGAAACACACTCCTCACTTCTTCTTCCTTCTATACTGCCACAGTTCCAATGAGTTGATAATGTTCTGCCACAACACATAGCAACCGGCACCAACAGAAGCAACAGGATGAAGATACATATAAGCAACCCAGATGCTCAATGCCGTATTCTTCTGAAACAATGCCTGACCAGCATTCACCTCTTCGCCCAACTTCCGACCGATACCACGACCAATTCCAAACTGTACAAAGCAAAGTACAAAAGTAGCCCCTGCTATCAACAGAAGCAACAGGAGTGAAGCCTCGCTATGCACAATATTCTTTACCGTGATACCCGTCGTAATAGATAAAGAGACCGACCAGAAGTAGAAACTCAGGTTGGGCATTGCAACAATCTTAGCACATAGTCCTTTCACATAGTGTTGCATGATCCAACCTAACACCAAAGGCAGTAGCAATACGATGCTCACCTTCTCCAGTATAATAAGGAACGCCTCTATAAACGACACCTGAATGGCCTGCTCCAGCATGGGGAACACCAATGGTATCAATAATGCCGATGTCAACGAAGAGATAAGCACATAGGTTGTCATCGTAGAGATGTTTCCACCTAGTTTACCCGTAACCACAGGCGCTGCTGATGCCGCAGGACCAATGATACATGTTAGCAAGGCCTCCCACAAGAGTGGAGACGCAAAAGCTGGCAGTTCATGATTATCTGCCGCCAAATGCTTCATCCATAGAATCACACCGATATTCACAGCCACCAATAACAACTGTGCTATCAATATACCGATATGCCAACGATGAGGGCGCATCTGGTGAAAGTCCACCTTACAGAAGGTAACCCATAGCGTCAGGAACACAAACAATGGGAAAATGACATCAAAGATGGGTGCCAATTCCGTACCAAGCTCATCAAGTTGTGGTACGTAATAAAATGTCAGATAACTAACTGTTCCTATAGTAATAGCTACTGGCAGTGTCCAATTCTTTAGAAAACTAATTATATTCATAAATTCTGTGCAAAGGTACGCATTTTTGCACAAAATTGTGTACCTTTGCGGGCAAATTCTAAGATAACCATGCTAGTAAAAACATATTGCGCTGCCGTTAACGGACTAGATGTCAACACCGTAACCTGTGAAGTAAGCATGTCGCGTGGTGTACAATTCCACTTGACAGGACTTGCAGACACCGCCGTCAAAGAAAGCTACGACCGCATCAAAGCAGCACTCGTCAACAATGGGCTGAAAATGCCCTCTATGGATATAACCATCAATCTTGCTCCTGCCGACATCAAAAAAGAAGGTTCTGGCTACGACCTGCCATTAGCCATCGGCATTTTGGCTGCTAATGGAAAGGTTGAAAGCGAGCATCTGGAACAATATATGCTGGTAGGCGAATTAGGACTCGATGGCAAGCTACAGCCTATCCGTGGTGCACTTCCCATCGCCATTCGCGCCCGCAAGGAGAAGTTTAAGGGACTCATTGTTCCTCAACAGAACATCCGCGAAGCTGCTGTTGTCAACAATCTTGAGGTATATGGCATGGAGACACTAATGGATGTTGTCCATTTCTTCAATGGCACTACCACCTACGAGCCCACCATCATCGACACACGCCGCGAGTTTTACGAGCAACAAAATCAGTATGAACTCGACTTCTCCGACGTTCGTGGACAAGAGAGTGTGAAGCGTGCTTTAGAGGTAGCTGCTGCAGGCGGACACAACCTGATTATGATTGGCCCTCCAGGTAGCGGTAAGTCTATGCTAGCCAAGCGTCTGCCTTCTATTCTTCCCCCATTGTCGTTGGCTGAAAGTTTAGAAACCACACAGATACATAGCGTAGCAGGTAAGATTAGTCGCGACACCAGCCTCATCTCTCAGCGTCCTTTCCGTGCGCCCCATCATACCATCTCACAGGTAGCTCTTGTTGGTGGCGGCAACAATCCGCAACCAGGTGAAATATCCTTGGCGCATAATGGAGTACTCTTTCTCGACGAGATGCCAGAGCTAAGCAGAGCAGTTTTAGAGGTATTGCGTCAACCATTGGAAGACCGCAAGATTACCATCAGCCGAGCCAAGTACAACGTAGAGTATCCCAGTTCTTTCATGCTTATCGCCTCTATGAACCCGTGTCCATGCGGATATTATGGTGACCCTACGCATAACTGCGTGTGCACGCCAGGACAGATACAGCGCTATATGAATAAGATTAGTGGTCCCCTACTCGACCGCATCGATATCCACTGCGAGATTCAAGCTGTTCCTTTCTCTGAATTATCACAGATGCAGCCGGGGGAACCGTCTGCAACAATCAGAGAGCGCGTCATCCGTGCTCGCAAAATACAGGAGGAGCGTTTCAAAAACTTTAAGGGCATCCACTGCAACGCCATGATGACCGAGAAGATGCTTCATCAGTATGCCGAGCCCGATACTGCCAGCCTTGACATGCTTCGCATGGCTATGGAGAAGCTGAAACTAAGTGCTCGCGCTTATAGTCGCATCCTCAAGGTTGCCCGTACTATTGCCGACCTTGAAGGCTCAGAGAATGTTCTGTCGCAACATATTGCCGAAGCCATCGGTTATCGAAATCTGGATCGAGGAGACTGGGCTGAAAGAGGTATCTAGTCTAGTACTCCTTACCTTACAGAAAATTTTATCAAGAAAACAGTCTTCACATTCACGCGTAACGTTATCTGTCATAGAGCATTACGCGTGAATAGTGTTTTTAGGTCTGTTACGCCAAAAGTTTGACGGCATAATTCAAGGAGTATTTACGCATAATTCTCTTTGAATTTACGCATAATCCTCTTCGTTAACTAGCTATACTCAACTCCGAGTTAGCTACACCCAGCGTCGAATTAGTTACTCTTGCACCTCAAGATAGCTGTACTCGGAGCTGAGTCAGTTATATTCAGCGCTGAGTTAGCTGTATAACTCGGCAATATCTTAAGAAAAAGAGTTTATTCGCAAAAACATCTAACCTTCTAACCCGACACCCTTCAAATGCCTATCTGCATTGAGTTTCAGGCGGGTTAGATGTTTCAGCCCTGTTGGGTTAGAAGGTTAGATGATTTTTGAAATAAACTTTTCGTAGAGTCAGAACGGAGCCACTTTAGCATTGGAACAGTGCCTGTTTTGAACCTCAATATAGCCTGTTTTGCCATGTGATAGTGGCACTTTTCCAATGCTAAAGTGGCACTATTCACGGAGATTCCGAATACGCCACGTACGATTCCGTATACGCCACAGAAAAATCTGTACGTGGCACAGAATAAATGGTATACGCCACGCACAGGATCACACATGGCGTATACACCGAAAAACACTATTCACGCGTATTCCACTATGGGATAGTACGATACGCGTGAAGGTGAAGACTTATTTCAAGCAAAAATTTTTGTAAGGTATTCGATTAACGGCTTTGTTTTATTAGAATGCCGTTACAACATTTATTCCGTTGTGCTCGCCGAATTTTCTGCTTCTTTAGCTGCCTTACGAGCGGCTTTAGCCTCAGCCTTTGCAGCTTTGCGTGCTGCCTTTTCCTCTGCTTTGGCTGCCTTGCGAACAGCCTTCTCTTCTGCTTTGACGGCTTTTTCGGCCTCCTTGATGGCTTGCCTCTCTGCACGTGCTTCAGCCTTCAGCGCTTTGCGTTCCTCACGAGCCTGCTTCTTCTGCTGCTTGCGCTCATCGCGTGATGCCTTATCCTCTTCAGACATCTTGTGGAATTTGATGCCTGGTTTAATCTTAGTCTTACGCATCTCGTTGGTATTGGTAAACGAGAAGCCGCAGAGCACATCCATACGCTTACCCTTCACAGTGATGTTACCTGTGGCCACAGCACCGTCACTCTCCAATTCAGCAAACAGGTTGCGAACCTTCACTTTCTTATATTTTGCCTCAGCCACCTCGGCACTGATACGACCAATAGGCAACTTACCGCCCTTCTGTTGGCGCATCCTTGCAGTACGAGGTTTAGAGATATCAAACTTAAAATCTGCCTTACAAGCAATCTTTCCCAAGTCGGGCATATCCATTGCCTTACCCAATTCGAAGGAGTCGGTACGCACGGTGCCAAAGACATACTTGTTTAATTCGTCAAGCGCAAACTGGAAATTGACATTACCTACCATCGTACGCAGACGGCCTGCAAACTGCTCCTTTTTCCATAGCACATCGAAGTGGCCCTGATAGTCTATACGTCCTAAGGCATGCAACTGTTTCATCAAGAACTTCTTGACGGGAAACTGGTTGATGATACGCTCTTTAGACCCCTGAAGAGCCGTCATATTGTGTACATCAAAATGAACATTCAACTTATATTTATCTTTCAGATTAGCAATGCGTCCTGTGGCACGAATACTAAGTTTCTTGTCGGTAGTGCCAACAAACACATCGCGGAAATACATGGCATTATCATTACCACTCATACGGGTTTGCAAAGTCAATGGAATGGAGAATCGACTCAGCACAGGAGCAAAGGGGCGCGCAATGTCTTTTAATAATACGCGACCACGTATCTGCGATGTACTATATTCCAACGAACGCCCCTCTTTCTTGTTAGGTAGTAGAACATCAGCAGAGGCAATATCCAAAGTGGTATTTGCCATCTTGATAGCGATATCACTGAGATGAGCAGTGCGCTTGTTAGCGTTGACCTTCAATTGCAGATTATTGATTGCCAGCCCAGAACCCTGATCTGTCACCTTTCCTTTGCTAATCGTTGCTATCAACGTATCCTTACCAATAGAGTCGAGGTCTATATGCATTTGAGCTACCACATCAAGATGTCCCACATCAAAAGCACCACGCTTAGGTTTCTTAGCATTCTTGCGGGGTAGATGATTATCGGTGGTATAACAAAGATTCTCTATCGTCAGTTGGCGTTTGTCTTCTTTCTCATCAGCATATAGTATGCCTATGCACAACCGCGTATCCACAGGACCTTTCTTCAGCTTCTGTACAAAGGTCGATGTTAAATCACGCAGTTCTGCACGCTGATAGCCATCCTTATCTTTCTTATAGCGCAGACTTCCCAACTCGGCATGTGTTGTATCATTATAGCTCACCTTGATACGCTCCAACATGACCGTATGGATATTAACCGCCATCTTCTTTTTCTGAACGGTATCGGCAGAGAGTGTGTCCTTAGGAGCTTTCTTACTCTTGAAGGCATCTATCACAAACTGATAGTTAGCCACAGAGTCGCTGTCGGAGGCTGGCTCATAAAGGCGTGCCTCCATGCCCTTTACTTTTGCATCGGTTACTTCTAACTCATGATGTAACAAGCGGAACAAGCTGAGATGTACGCCCAGTTCTTCCATTTGAAACATCTTGCGATGCTGGCGGTCTTCTATCTCAACACCTGAGAGACTTACGCCCTGACCAATAAAACTCACATTAGCTTTTTCGATATGTACCGTTGTCTGTAAGTAATCACTCAAAACATCGGTCGCTTTCTGTACCAATCGTCTTTGTACCGCATCGGTATGGAAAGCAGCAAATGCAACAGCTAGTAATAATATAATGGCAGCCAACAGACCGCCCAATACTTTTAATGTTAAAACAACGGCCTTATTCATAAGCGAATAATTCTTACTGCGGTATTAGTTTCTTTAATCTTTCCTCTAATTCTTGTTCTGACATGCTACGAGCCACCACACGACCCTTTGCATCCAGTAGCAGATTGGATGGTATATCACCAAAGCCAAACTTCTGCATCAGTGGTGTTTCCCACATGCGACCATCGCATACGGTTGACCACTTCAGCGAGTCATGAGCAATATAACGTCGACAAATATCTGCTTGTCCATCAAGACATACAGACAGCACACCAAGCTTGTCTCTGTAAGTATTCTTAAATTGTTTCAAGCGCTGCTGCATGCGCACACTCTGATAGCTCCATGTAGCCCACGCAGTCACTACGCTAACCTTTCCTTTCAGGTCAGCCTCCGTCACCTGTTTGCCCTTTATATCCGTTGCGGTAAACTTTGGCAGCATCGTATTGACGGCACAGTTCTCCAGATTTCTCAGTTGGCGTTGCAGCTGCAACAAGCCAGGATTATCTGGTTGTTTTTCCAACAGCATATCAGTCAACACACGAGCTTTACGATAATCAGCACCATTCATCTGTGCGAAGTAGCGATGCAACAGATAGATGCTCACTCGCGTATCACGGTTTCCCTTGATATATTCGCTGATGGCATCGGGGATGTCAGGTGGAGTAAGATCGTTGAGCTTCATGCGTAACATCGTCATATCCTCATTCTCCTCTGTACCCTCGATAATCATTTCCTTCATGTGTGTGGCATCACCCTTAATCGTTACCTTAGCCCCTGGCTCAGCAAAGATAGGTTGTTCGGAATAGTTGGGAAATTCCACTATCATCATCATAGGCTCGTCAATCTCCCTTTCATAAGAGAAACGACCATCCCGAACCTTGATGGTATCAATGCCCAGCATATCTCCGTCTGGACTATAAATCCAGAATTCGCCATTGTTAAAGTTACGCAGGCGACCTTCCAGTCGGAATTTTCCGTTATTCGTACCACATGAAGAGAATAACAGCAAAGAGGTAAAAAGGTAGAAAGGCAATAAGGTAAGAAGGTAAAAAGGCGAGAATCTCTTTACCACTTGAGTGTATTTTCTCATTTTCATACTCATCTCTTTACTTTTTTACCTTATTACCTTTCTACTATCTTACTTTTTTTATTTCACTACGTCTTTCAGTTCCAAGTCGTTAGCTGCATACTCCTTCAGAGAAGCATCCTTCTGGAGAGCAGAGCGTAGGAAGCTAGCTGCAGCGTCGTTGTTGCCCTGACGAGCATTAAGGATAGCCTGCAGATAGTCGGTCATACCGTCAGCCTTCTCTACGTTCTTCAGAGTCTGAGCAGCCTTAGCATAGTTCTTGTTCAGAATCTGAGCCAGTGCAGCACTGTTAGAGTTTACACCACTGAAGTCCTGCTCAGCCAGTGTGTAGTTGCCCTGTGCCAAGTGCAGGTTACCCAGAATCTCTGCCAAGCCCTTTGCGTTACCAGCCTGACCAATATAGTTCTCAGCAGCCTTTACATCACCACGCTGCAAAGCCAGCAGACCGAGGTTTGCCTTTGTCTCAGCGCAAGTACCAGCGGCAGCAGCCTGATTCAGATAGTTCTGTGCCTCCTCATAGTTGCCCTTGCTATAAGCCAAAGCAGCGAGGTTATTGAATGCACGAGCATCGTTAGGATACTGACGAGTAGTAGTCTTCAAGATATCCTCCTGCTCAGCGGGAGTCTCTGCGATAGAAGCAGCATAGAGCAGCTCTTCCAGGCTCAGCTGAGTAGCATCGCTCTTGTACTGAGCAAAAATCTGATCGTCGTCACGACCGATAGTCTCGTAGTTGATAGTCAGACGAGCACGACGCAGTTCGGGCAGAATACCATCAGCCAGCTCTTTGAAGCCGTGGCTCATGTTCTTAATCTGCTGCTCACGCTCCTGAGGATCCTTATACATAGAAAGTACGCGCAGGATAACATCCTTATCCTGGATGTTGCTAGCCTGTACCAGTTCCTGGAAACCTTCCCAGTCCTGAGCAGTGTAGTTAGCCTCAACATCAGCATCCATCTTAGCCTGCTTCATCTGCTTCTTAACATAGCCCTCAGTATTCTGCTGACGCTTGTTAGCCAGCTTCTCGTTCAGAGCAAAACCACCATCAGGAGAAGCATAAGCAGAAACCTCTACGCTAGAGAGATTCAGGTTCTCACGATCGGTGCTGATACGCTTCAGCAGGTCAACAAACTCCTTCACAGAGTTATTCTTCAGCTCGCTCTTGCGCAGCTCTGCCTGCTGAATGAGGAACTTAATGTTAGCTTCCTGCTTCTGCTCAACAACACGCTGGAAAGCATCTGCAGCCTGACTGGGCTGTGCAGAAGTCAGTGTACGATGATACAGTTCGCTGGTAGCAATAACGCCATCGGCAACCTTTACCTCAGGAACACTAACAACCTTCTTACCTACCTTAGCATCGAAAGTAAGGTAGAGCTCACTCTTCTGCATAGCCTCCTCGTAAGGATAGCTAGTCTTCATGGTGTAGTGTCCACCTAACTTATAACTAATGGTCTGTTCGTTGCCCAGTACCTTCTCACCCTGGAAGGTAGCAGAACGTCCCTTTACAGACTCCTGAACGCCATTCTTCATAAAGCGCAGTTCGGGAGTTACTGTAACTACAGCCTTCTTCTTCATGTATTTCTCTGGGAACACGCCATTGATAGTGGCATCCACCTGACCAGCATCAGCTACCAGTGGGTTGGGGTTCACCTTAAAATAGTCACTAGAGAGTTGGCCCAACTTACTTGAGCACGATGTCAGTGTAGCAACAGCCACAGCCGACAGCATTAAAATCTTCTTTGTTTTCATATTCACATTAATAGTATTTATCCATTATTGAACAATGCAAAGATACTGATTATATTTCGGTATTATGGCGAAAGTCCTCCTTTTTTATAATTTATTGGTCGTAATTTTTATTTTTTTATTTAATTATTCTTTTATTATTGAAATATTAAGTACCTTTGCGTCCGCTTTTGCGCAGGCATGCAGATGCAGAGCCTATTTGTCGGCATAGCTCAGCTGGTTAGAGTATCACCTTGACATGGTGGGGGTCCTTGGTTCGAGTCCAAGTGTCGACACTGATAAGATAAAAAAAAGTGGATGATTGCTCATCCACTTTTTTCGTATTTAATAGCTATGTGCCGCGAGCGGGACTCGAACCCGCACAGCCGATTATGGCCAAGGGATTTTAAGTCCCTCGTGTCTACCATTCCACCATCGCGGCATCGTAAGCGGTTGCAAAGGTACAAATAAGTGAGCAAAGGACCAAAGGAAAATTCAATTTTCTTTGTTCTTTAGGATGAAAGACTGTTAGAATTATCTACGGAATACGCTAACAATACCCCAAGCACCTGTGGTATTTGCTACATATTTCTCCAAGCCCGAATCGCCTTTTTCACCATTCAGTACGATTCCCCCATTATTCATATCATACTTCTTGCCACACTTCGAACAAGTAGCAATACCCGTACTGGCCATCACTATACGATAGGTAGGATTAACCGTATTATTCTCGCGACGCACGCAGTTGGGACATTGCACATCATAACCTACAAAGCCACCATAGGCACCATCCGTATTCAGCGTCTGATAGCCCACAATAATACCATTGTTCAGTCCAAGGATAAAGCGAGCCTCTACCTCTTCTGCCGATTCAGGCACCTGTGATTCTAAACCATCACTATTCTTAAAACACAGGTATTTTACTCCTGCACGCGTATTCTCTGTAATCATACAGAACACCCCGCGAGAGTTAGGGTCGAGGGCTGTGGCCAGCGTAGCATCCTGATGTATCTGGTTATTACACGAGAATCGACAGGGCCACGTACTATACTCCTGGTCTGCTTCGCAAGCAACTAAGAGCATAAGAGTAAAAATGTAGAAAGGTAAAAGCCCTATACGTTTCATGCCAACAGTTTCTTCTCTGCTTCTATCATACGGTCAAAAGCGAAACCATCGAGAACATTCTTGAAGAGTTCTGCTATACGGTCGTTACAGAGATTGCCAATGCTACCCTCATGAGTATGGTGAATGTTCTTATTGGGCTGGAAAGTGCCAGCCTCAATCTCCAAGCCAACCTGTTTGTAGGCATCACGGAAGGGCAGTCCTTCTGCAGCACGCTTGTTCACTTCCTCTACTGAGAACATCGGGTCATACATAGGATTGTCGAGGATATCCTCGCGCACCTCTATATTATTAATAATGTATGCAGCCATCTGCAGACAGTCTTTCAACTCGTCGAAGGCAGGAAGGAAAACCTCCTTGATAATCTGCAGGTCGCGGAAATAGCCTACAGGCAGATTATTCATTATTAGCATTACCTGCTGTGGCAGTGCTTGTATCTTATTACACTTAGCACGTATCAATTCGAATACATCGGGATTCTTCTTATGTGGCATGATACTCGAACCCGTGGTACACTCCTTGGGTAGTTTGACAAACGAGAAGTTCTGTGAGTTGAACAAGCAGGCATCAAAAGCCATCTTAGCCAGTGTACCAGCGATAGTAGCCAGTGCAAAGCCCACGTTACGTTCCATCTTTCCGCGTCCCATCTGTGCATACACCACATTATAGTCCATCGAGTCAAATCCCAATAGGTCAGTGGTCATCTGTCTGTTCAGTGGGAACGAAGAGCCATAGCCTGCTGCAGAGCCTAAAGGATTGCGATTAGTCATCTTGTAGGCAGCCTGCAAGAACAACATATCGTCTGTCAACGATTCGGCATAAGCGCCGAACCACAAACCGAACGATGAGGGCATAGCCACCTGCAGATGAGTATAGCCAGGCATCAATACCTTTTTATACTGCTCACTCTTCTGTATTAGTTCGTCGAAGAGCACTTTCACCCCCTCGGCTACCTCCATCAGCTCGTGACGGGTAAAGAGTTTGAGGTCAACCAACACTTGGTCGTTGCGACTGCGACCCGAATGAATCTTCTTGCCCATATCGCCCAACTTACGTGTCAGCATCAGCTCCACCTGTGAGTGGACATCTTCCACGCCCTCCTCTATCTGAAACTCACCGCGCTCGCAAACCTGATAGATATTCTTCAGCTCTGCCAACAGTTGCGGCAACTCTTCCTTGCCTATCAGGCCGATACTCTCCAGCATGGTAATATGAGCCATAGAGCCCAGCACATCGTACTTGGCAAGATAGAGATCCATCTCACGGTCTCTTCCTACGGTGAAGCGTTCTATCTCAGCATTCACCTCAAAGTTCTTTTCCCAAAGCTTATTCATTGCTTTTTCTTTTATTCTAGGAGATTCTAGGGCGACCTAGGAATTCCTAGGATTACACAAATGGTATCTGTGATAGTGCATCAGCGATTTTCTCCACGCCATCCTGCAAAGGACCAGAGACCATACCCTTCAGCATGAAAGGAATATCAGCCTGTACGGTAACCTTCATCTTACTGGTAGTATCGCTTACAGGCAGCACCTGTATCCAGAGATTAAACGCTAAGGGCGACTGCTCGGTCTCAAACTTCACGCACTTGTTCTCCTCACGATCGCAGATGCGCAGTTTGATAGTTCCTACGGGCGACACGCTCACCTGCACAGAGTCGCTATCGAACTGGAAGTCCTGCAACTTATCCTGTGGTATGCGGTCGCGCACACGCTCCAGATTGCTCAAATCACTGATATTACGATACACTGCCTCTACGGGATAGGGTATCTGCTTAATGCTACTTTCAAATTTAGTCATTCTGCTTCCATGTACTTGGTGACTTACGCCACTCGTTCAACACTTCAATTTCCTCCTTCTTGATATAGCCTGTCTCTGCAGCCTGCTCCAATACGGCAGCATAGTCGCTCAGTGTAATGAGCTTTACACCAGCCTCACAGAATGCCTCCTCAGCTACAGGGAAACCATAGGTAAACGAAGCTACCATGCCTACAACCTCTACCCCATATTGTCTAAGAGCCTCAACGGCCTTCAGTGAAGAACCACCAGTAGAAATCAAGTCTTCAACCACGATAACCTTGATACCCTTCTTCAGCTCACCTTCTACCTGGTTGCCCATACCATGATCCTTTGGCTTTGGACGAACATAAGCGTAAGGAAGGCCCAACTCATCGGCTACCAGCGCACCTTGTGCGATAGCTCCTGTAGCCACACCAGCCACAGCCTCAGCCTCTGGGAAGTTTTTCTGTATCAGATGACACAGTTCCAACTTTACGAATGAGCGTACATCGGCAAAGCCCAACGTCTTACGATTGTCAGTATAAATAGGTGATTTCCAGCCAGAAGCCCAAGTAAATGGCTCGTTAGGCTGCAACTTGATGGCCTTAATATCCATCAGTTTCTGTGCAAAGAGTTTCTTGATAGTGTCCATTTCTCCAAATTTTTGCTTGCAAAATTACGAAAAAGCGAGAAGACTACAAAAAGAAAAAACTCTTTTTTCTTACTTCATGATATAAAAGTGGAGAAATAACACTCGAAAAGTTTTGTAGTGTCAGATATTCTATTTACCTTTGCATCCGATTTAGCAAAGTGCTTATCAAGGGGTGCTCACGGTTGTGGGCTGAGATGATACCCTTCAAAACCTGATCCGGATAATGCCGGCGTAGGGATGATAGAGAATGCATCGCCATACTTAGACAGTAAGTCTAAGAATTTGGAACCCCTTATTTTTGTAGTATTAATAAATAAGGTAAAAAGAAATGAAATTATTTTTCTTGATGGCATTGATGGGCGCAACGACTGCTCACGCTGCCGAGTTGGACACACTGAGAAGTGTAGAACTGCAAAATGTACAGGTGGTATCTACACGTGCTACGCAGAAAACGCCTATAGCCATTACTAATGTAGGGAAAGAGCAGCTAAAGGCTGTCAACTTCGGACAAGACATTCCCTATCTACTTTCGCTGACTCCCAGTATC
This sequence comes from Prevotellaceae bacterium MN60, assembly GCA_900199555.1. GTDB lineage: Bacteria > Bacteroidota > Bacteroidia > Bacteroidales > Bacteroidaceae > Prevotella. The sequence continues at coordinate 181,162 of FZQZ01000004.1, read as the reverse complement.
ACCATGACCAGCGATGCGGGTAACGGCATTGGATATACTAGCCTGCGTGTACGTGGTACTGACCCCAGTCGCATTAACATCACTGCCAATGGTATGCCCCTGAACGATGCCGAAAGTGCTACTGTATTCTGGGTGAACATGGGAGACTTTGCCTCAAGTGTTCAGTCTATGCAGATACAGCGTGGTGTAGGTACAAGCACCAATGGTGCAGGTGCCTTTGGTGCTACACTGAATATGCAGACCGAAAACATTGGTGCTACCCCTTCTTATGGCATCGACCTAAGTGCGGGCAGCTACTATTCTCATAAGCAGACATTGCACTTCAGCACTGGCATCATGAACAACCACTGGGGCTTCCAAGGTCGCCTGAGTAATATCGGTTCAAAGGGTTATCTGGATCGTGCATCAACCAAGTTGAACAGCTATCTTTTACAGGCAGCCTACTTTGGTGACAACACATTGGTGAAGTTTATCACTTGGAATGGTATAGAGGAGACCTATCACGCTTGGAACTACACTTCTAAATACGAACAGGGCCTGTATGGTCGCACCTACAACTCTTGTGGTGAGTACTACGATGCAGATGGCAATACGCACTATTACGACAACCAGACAGACAACTATCACCAGCAGAACTACCAGCTGATTTGGAACCAGAAACTGTCGCACGTATTAGACCTCAACACCGTATTGCAATATACTAAGGGTGATGGTTACTACGAGGAGTACAAGCGCAAGCGTACACTCTTTGAATACGACCTGGACCCAACCATGACTTGGGCAACAAGCGACCTGGTACGTCAAAAGAAGATGGCAAACGACTTTTATGGTGCTGTAGCCTCACTGAACTACAACAACCACAAGAATCTGCAGGCTTCTTTAGGTGGTGGCTGGAACAAGTATGATGGCAATCACTTCGGTCTCGTAACATGGGCAAAGGCACCTATCACTGCATTGCAGCCTAACCATAAGTATTACGATAACGATAGTAAGAAGACCGACTTCAACGTATATGGTAAGGTAAACTATGAATTCTTGAAGGGTATGACCGCCTATGTAGACTTGCAGTATCGCAATGTACGCGTAGAGATGAATGGGCCTACAGACGAGATCGATTGGGAAACCAACACCCGCATGGGCTACGACATGGATAAAACCTTTAAGTTCTTCAATCCTAAGTTCGGTCTGAACTACGACATCACAGCCAATCACAGAGTATATGCATCTTACGCCATCGCTCACAAAGAGCCTACTCGTAACAACTTTGAGAATAGCATGAAGGCCGACTTGGAAAAACCAAAGGCAGAACGTCTAAACGATTTGGAGGTAGGATATAAGTTCCTGTCACCTCGCTTCTCTGCTGGTGTCAACTTCTACTGGATGAAGTACAAAGACCAGTTTGTGCTGACAGGTGAGATTGACAAGATTGGTGAAGCTATCACACGCAACTTTCCCAAGAGCTATCGCATGGGTGTAGAGGTCGAGGCTGCATGGAAACCCGTTGACTGGTTCCGCTGGGATGCCAACGCCACATGGGCCAAGAATCGCGTAAAGGACATGACTGTTTTACTGACTGACGAGAGCGTTGCAAACCTGGGTACACAGCCATTAGCATTCTCGCCCAATTGGATTGTCAACAACATCTTTACCTTTAAGTATCAAGGATTTAACGCCAACATTCAAAGTCAATATGTGAGCAAGCAATACATGACCAATACTGGTTTTGAGAGTTATCAGACACTCGACGACAACGGACAACCTATTGATGTAAGTATGATGCTAGACGGGCACTTCACTACCAACATCGACCTATCCTACAACTTCCAGTTACCAAAGTTCGGACTGAAGGATGTAACTGTTGGTGTATCTCTCTACAACATATTCTCTGCAGAGTACGACAACAATGGATGGGCTGCTCCTGCCTACAGCATGAAGGATGGTAAGGTAGTTGCTACAGGTAAAAGCGAATACGACCAGTATGAGGCAGGCTTTGCACCCTCAGCACCCTTCAACATGATGGCTCACCTCTCAATCAACTTCTAAACAATGACGTTCGACTGGCTTGACATCATCACCACGATACTCGGCTTGATATATATCTGGCTCGAGTATCGTGCTCATATAGCACTATGGATAGTGGGTATCATCATGCCCGCACTGGATGCCGTGCTCTATTGGAATCACGGACTATATGGTGATGCGGGTATGGCATGCTACTATACCCTCGCCGCCTTCTATGGCCTTTTCTTCTGGAAGTTTAAGAAGACGCGCAAGAAGAAGGAGCCTCTACCCATCGTCTATATGCCTCGTCGCCAGTATATGCCCACCGTACTTTTCTTCCTTATGGCGTGGGGAGCAACCTATTATGTGCTCATCAAGTGGACAGACTCTACAGTGCCCGTACTTGATGCTTTCACCAACGCCCTATCATTTGTTGGTCTGTGGGCGCTCGCTAGAAAATATGTAGAGCAGTGGCTATTCTGGATGATTGTAGATGCCGTATGCACCCTACTCTACATACAGAAAGGCATTCCTTTCAAGGCACTACTCTATGGTTTATATGTTGTTATCGCCATTGCTGGCTACTATAAGTGGCGCGGCATGGCTAAAAAGATGAGATATGATTACTAAGAAGTTTGACACCGTCATCGTTGCCAATGGTCAGTTTCCTCGGCATGCCATACCTTTAGAAATTCTCCACCAAGCAGAGCATCTCGTAGTTTGCGATGGTGCCATTGCATCCTTCCAATCATCGGAGAAAATCGGAGAAGCTGTTATCATTGGCGATGGTGACAGTGTACCTTCTGAGTATCGCAATCGTCTTATTCAGATAGACGAGCAAGATGATAATGACCAGACAAAGGCTACACGCTACTGTGTAGAGAAAGGATGGAAGCGTATTGCCTATCTCGGAAGTACTGGCTTACGTGAAGACCATACCTTAGGCAACATCTCCCTGCTCATGCGCTACTATCGCGAAATGGGCGTTGAAGGAACTATGTTTACCGACCACGGATTCTTTACTCCTGCGTATGGCAATCAGACTATCCCCTCCACCAAAGGGCAACAGGTAAGCATCTTCAACTTCGGTTGCAATCAACTGACAGCTGAAGGTCTTCGCTGGGATACCTACAACTTCCAAGAGTGGTGGCAAGGAACATTGAACGAAGCCCTCGGTGATAGTATCTCATTTCGTGCCGATGGCTACTACTTGATTTACCAAACCTACGACATCAAAGGTACTTAGCATCTCGGAAATATCCAAATAAATTTGGCTCTTCTCACGTTTTTTTGTACCTTTGCACCTGCTTAACGTTAAGAGTATGAAGATAGAAGAACAGATACAGTCGGCAGCCATTGCTGCCGTAAAGGCACTCTATGGACAAGAGGTGCCTGAGAAGATGGTGCAACTGCAGAAGACACGCAGTGAATTTGAGGGTAATCTGACCCTCGTGGTATTCCCATTTGTAAAGATGGCCCGCAAGAGTCCTGAGCAGACCGCCCAGGAGTTGGGACAATATCTTGTTGATAACTGCGAAGCTATCAGCAAATTCAATGTTGTCAAAGGCTTCTTGAACCTGAGCATCGCTGATGCTGCATGGCTCAACCTGCTGGCAGACATTGACAAGGAAGACCACTATGGCGAAAAGGCTGTAAGCGAGGATTCTCCCCTCGTCATGATTGAGTACTCTTCACCTAACACAAACAAGCCCCTTCACCTCGGTCACGTACGCAACAACCTGCTGGGTTGGTCGCTGGCTCAGATTATGCAAGCCAACGGCAACAAGGTGGTAAAGACCAACATTGTGAACGACCGTGGTATCCATATCTGTAAGTCTATGCTTGCATGGTTGAAGTATGGCAATGGCGAGACTCCCGAAACCTCTGGTAAGAAGGGTGACCACCTCATTGGCGACTACTATGTAGCTTTCGACAAGCACTACCGCGAGGAGGTAAAAGAACTCGTGGCTCAGGGCATGGACGAGGAGAAAGCTAAGCAGGAAGCTCCACTTATCAAGGAGGCTCACGATATGCTCGTAAAGTGGGAGAACAACGATCCCGAGGTACGTGCATTGTGGGAAAAGATGAACAACTGGGTATATGCCGGTTTTGACGAGACCTACAAGAAGATGGGTGTAGGTTTCGATAAGATATACTACGAATCACAGACCTACCTCAAGGGTAAGGCAAAGGTAGAAGAAGGACTTGCCAAAGGTCTCTTCGAGCGCCACGAGGACAACTCGGTATGGGCAGACCTGACCAACGAAGGTTTGGACCAGAAGCTCTTGCTGCGTAGCGATGGTACCTCTGTATATATGACACAGGACATCGGTACTGCCGAGATGCGTTTCCAGGACTACCCCATCGATAAGATGATCTACGTGGTAGGTAACGAACAGAACTACCACTTCCAGGTACTCTCTATCCTGCTCGACCGTCTCGGATTCAAGTGGGGTAAGGAACTCGTTCACTTCTCTTACGGTATGGTAGAACTGCCTAACGGTAAGATGAAGAGCCGCGAAGGTACTGTTGTTGATGCCGACGACCTGATGCAGCTGATGGTTGAAGACGCTCGTCGTGTCAGTGACGAAGCTGGTAAGAATGCCGATATGACTGAGGAAGAGAAGCAGGAGATTGCCCGCATCGTAGGTATGGGTGCTCTGAAGTACTTCATCTTGAAGGTTGATGCCCGCAAGAATATGCTGTTCAACCCCGAAGAGAGTATCGACTTCAATGGTAACACAGGTCCTTTCATCCAGTACACTCATGCTCGTATTCGCAGCATCCTGCGCAAGGCACCTAGTATTTCTAGTTTTTCTAGTACATCTAGTCTTTCTGACAAGGAAGTAGAGCTTATCCAGAAGATGAGTGAATATGGTGCTGCTGTTGAGCAGGCTGGTAAGGATTACAGTCCTTCTGGTATTGCCAACTACTGCTACGAATTGACGAAGGTGTTCAACCAGTTCTATCACGACTACTCTATCCTTAACGAGGAAGACGAGCAGAAGAAGGCTGTCCGCTTGGTTATCGCTAAGAACGTAGCAAAGATTATCAAGAATGGTATGGCACTGCTGGGTATCGAAGTTCCCGAGAGAATGTAATGCAGAATCCTCCCGACTATAGAAACGACACCGTACTGCCCTTGCCCCTTGAGGTAAGGGCAGACGCGTGGGCTGTAGATGCTGCTTGCAGTGGCAATCCTGGGCCAATGGAGTATCAGGCGATTGACCTGCAAACAGGCTATCGCGTGTTCCACTTCGGTCCGATGAAGGGCACCAATAATATCGGAGAGTTCTTGGCTATTGTGCATGCATTGGCGTTGATGCAGCAGAAAGGTTTGCACGACAAGGCCATCTACAGCGATTCATATAATGCCATCCTGTGGGTACAGAAGCGTAAATGCAAGACAAAATTAGAGCGCACTCCCGAGACAGAGCCGCTCTATCAGATAATTCTGCGCGCAGAACGCTGGCTACAAACGCATACTTGGCGCAATCCTATCATAAAGTGGGAAACCTCCAAGTGGGGTGAAGTACCTGCAGACTTTGGAAGAAAATAAAAGATAGCCCCTCCACTTCTGGAGGGGTTTCTTATTCATTGGCTTTGATATATCGCTTGATATCATTGTCACCATAGACTTCTGATGAAAGCAGGATGACATTGCTGGGCAACTGTGGAGCATGTGTACCATCGCTAACCGTCATCGCACCCGTCTCCACCCTTATCTCGTCCCAAAGACCAGCCTCTATAAATGACTCATGCGTTTGGCGACCGCCTTCCACGATGAGTGATTGTATACCTTGCTGATAAAGGTCGTCAATCAGTTGTTGCAGAGGGCGCTGATGCGTCAGCACTACACGCTTCGGATTAGGTCCTACCCAATGGCGAACGGTCAACTGCGGATGTTCTCTTGACTCTGTTGTATGTCCCACAAGGATAGCATCCTCTTCTGCACGAAGCTGATGACTGAGCATCTGTGTCTGTTCATTAGATATCTGCAGAGCCTGTCCTTGATTATCAATAAAGCCATTAGCCGTCTGTGCCCACTTCAGGATGATATACGGACGATGCAGCGAGTGATAAGTAAAGAAACGACGATTCAGCCACTGGCATTCCTTCTCTAAGACACCAACAGTCACTTCGATACCAGCATCCTGTAATTTCTTAATGCCCCTACCCTGCACTTCGGCAAAGGGATCAACGCATCCTACAACCACGCGCTTTACACCTTTCTTGATGATAAGGTCAGCACAGGGCGGTGTCTTACCATAATGTGAGCAAGGTTCCAGACTCACGTAGATGGTTGCATCCTTCAGCAATGCCTCGTCTTCGGGCTTTACACTCGCAAAAGCATTCACCTCGGCATGCGCCTGTCCACAGCGCACATGATAGCCCTCACCGATAATCTTTGTGGTGGAAGGTGAGTAGTCACTGGTGAATGGAGCCACAATCACTGCACCCACCATCGGATTAGGACGTGCGCCCTGAATACCATTTGCTGCCAGTTGCAGACAGCGTTGCATATATTTTTCGTCTTCGCTCATCACTTTTTTATCTTTTTACTTTTATACCTTTCTACTTTTTTGTAATTTTGCAGTCATGACTTACAATGAATTGTGGCACCTCTTAGCACCCACCTATGGCGATGGCGAAGCAAAAGCTATCGCACAGATGGTGTATGAGGTACGCTTCGGTCTATCACTGTCAGACATTTACCTCGGCAAAGATACACAATTATCGGCAAATAGCCAAGCAGAACTAGCGGGAATTGCAGAACGACTACAACATCAAGAACCCGTACAATATATCTTAGGCGAAGCCTCTTTCTGCGGACGCACCTTCCATGTAGCGCCCGGTGTACTGATACCCAGACCGGAAACTGCAGAGCTATGCCAATGGATAAGCCAGAAACATCCTGTTGCAGATGGTTCTCCCTTCTGCCCTCATATTCTTGATATTGGTACGGGCAGTGGTTGTATCGCTATCACGCTGGCACTCGATATTCCTCATAGTCAGGTCACTGCTTGGGACATCTCACCTGCAGCATTAGAGATTGCCCGCAAGAATGCTCAACAGCTAAATGCCGATGTCACCTTTGAAGAGGTTGATATACTCTCACCTATCACTCACCATCACTCACCTTTCGACATCATTGTCAGCAATCCCCCTTATATATGTAATAAGGAACGCGAGCAGATGGAGCAGAACGTATTAGAGCATGAGCCACATACCGCCCTCTTTGTTCCCGACGAAGACCCGCTACTCTTCTATCGCACCATTGCTGCATACGGACTGACGGCATTGAAACCCGGTGGAACACTCTACTTTGAAATCAATCCCATCTATGCCAACGAGATGCTAGAGATGTTAAGCGCGATGTCGTACCACGACATCGAAATAAAGGAAGACCAATTCGGCAAACCAAGAATGATAAACGCACAACGATGAAACAAAAGAGCGAACAAGATGCCTACCTGACACTGGCAGCCCTCTGTGCACAAGCAGAGCACTGCCAATATGAAATGTTAGAGAAAATGCGCCGTTGGGAGCTTGACGATGAGGCGCAAGCTCGCGTGATGCAGCGCCTTGTCAGTGAGCGCTATGTTGACGACGAACGCTATGCCCGTGCATTCGTAAAGGATAAGGTACGCTATAACAAGTGGGGCCGTCGCAAGGTAGAGCAAGCCCTCTGGCAGAAACATATTGATGAAGATATCCGTCAGCAGGTGCTCGACGAGATTGATGATGAAGAATACATCAGTGTGTTACGCCCTCTGCTCAAGCAGAAGCGCCGTAGCACCAAAGCAGCCAATGATTACCAGCTAAACCAGAAGCTCATGCGCTTTGCACTGGGCCGCGGCTTTACCTTTGATATTATTCGCCAGTGTATAAATCTAGATGATCTAGAAGATCTAGATAGTCTAGAGAATCTAGAATAACTAGCAACGATGAATTGGTGGTCTCGTTTCTTGGATTGTGTCTCACCGCGCATGTGCGTGATTTGCAACCATCGCCTAGCCCCCACAGAGCATAGTGTCTGTTGTTCTTGCCTTTTCAGCCTGCATCGCACCGACTTTCATCTCACGCCCTACGACAATAAGATGGCTCGATTGTTTTGGGGATTAGTGCCTATTGAGAAGGCTGCTGCGTTTGTTTACTTCCACCCCCATTCAGACCCTGCGCAGATGGTCTATCAACTAAAGTATGCCAACCATCCCGATATCGGCATAGACCTTGGTCGTATCATGGCGCAAGAAATGATACCATCAGACTTCTTTCAAGATATCGATGCCCTACTCCCCGTACCACTTGCTGACAAGCGAATGCGCCAGCGCGGCTACAACCAAAGCGAGCAGTTAGCCATTGGCATCCATCAACTCACCCATCTGCCTGTTATCACCAAGGCTTTGCGTCGCAAAAGCTTTCACCAAAGTCAGACCAAGCTCTTTCGTTGGGAACGCCAAGAGAATGTCAGCGACACCTTCCAACTTGTCGACGACCACGAACTAACCGGTCGCCATGTACTGCTCATCGATGATGTCTGTACCACTGGTGCCACCCTTTGTGCCTGCATCAATGCACTTAAGGATGTAGAAGACATCCGCTGTAGCATCCTCACGCTTAGTTTCACGAAGAAAGACTGAGAAAGAAAAAAGTGAGAAACCATCATTGGCTTCTCACTCTGTACCCCGACCGCGAATCGAACGCGGAACTAAGTCTTAGGAGGACCTTGTTATATCCATTTAACTATCAGGGCAAGAAAAAGTACTGCAAAGGTAGTTATTTTCTGCGAATAATTGACTACCTTTGCAGTAGAATTTCACAAAAACAATTAAAAAATATGGGAAAATTAGTTATTAACTCGTACGACGAGTTTGCCGCTCATTTGGGCGAAGAGTTAGGAGCCTCTGAATGGCTGCAGGTAGATCAAGACCGTATCAATCTGTTTGCCGATGCTACATTAGACCACCAGTGGATTCATGTAGATGTAGAGCGTGCCAAGGAAGAGAGTCCTTACAAGTCAACTATAGCTCACGGCTATCTGACTCTCAGTCTGCTGCCTTATATGTGGGACCAGATTATCGAGGTAAACAATATCAAGATGCTTGTAAACTATGGTATGACAGATATGCGTTTCGGTCAGCCCGTCATCACTGGTTCTCGCGTTCGCTTGGTTACCACCCTTCACAGCATTCAGAACCTGCGTGGCATCTGCAAGGCAGAGATTAAGTTTAGAATCGAGATTGAGGGACAGCGCAAGCCTGCTCTTGAAGGTATCGCTGCATTCCTTTATTATTTTAACTAGGATTTTTTCTAGGAAGTCCTAGGGTTTCCTAGGATATCCTAGAGAGTCTAGATTTTCTAGATTATCTAGAGATACTAGAAGTTCTAGAGATTCTAGATAAAAAAAAAATCGGCCCGCCTCCTATTGGAAGCGGGCTGATTTTTTCGTATTCTTGTTTGTTACTTATGCGTTGACAACGTCACTGTCAGTCTCGCGGATGGTACGACCCATTACGAGGAATGCTGTAGGAGCAGCAATGAACAGTGAAGACAATGTACCAACAACAACACCGAGAATCATTGCGAATGAGAAGCTGCGGATTGAGTCACCACCGAGGATGAAGATACACAGCAATACGATCAATGTTGTTACAGAGGTATTGATGGTACGAGCCAGTGTCTGATTCAGTGAATCGTTGAACAACTGCTGACGGTCACGCTTGCCATAGAGCTGGAAGTTCTCACGGATACGGTCGAATACTACCACCTTATCGTTGATTGAATAACCAATCACGGTCAGGATAGCACCGATGAATACCTGATCGATTTCCAATGACATTGGAACGATACCCCACAGAGCTGAGTACATACCGATTACAACCAGAGCATCCAAAGCCAGTGCGATAACAGCACCTGCAGAGTAAGCGAGGTTGCGGAAACGAATCAAGATGTAAATGAAGATTGCTACAAGAGCGATAAACACGCTGTAGATAGCACCGTAGGTGATATCCTTAGCAACAGCAGGACCAACCTTTGCTGAGCTGATGATTGAACCACCCTGACGAACATCAGGATTCTTGAATGCCTCAACATTCTCCTGACTTACAAAGCCACCCTTCTTCAGTGCCTTGTAAAGGATTGTCTCAGCCTCATCGTCTACGTTAGGATTGTTAGACTCGATATCCCAGTTAGTAGATACACGGATGGTCTTGCCATCGGTACCCAGAGCGATAACACTTGTGTTAGCCTCCTTACCAGCGTTCTCACCGAGAGTGTTTACGAATGCACCAGTCAGTGCCAGACGAACCTCCTCTACGGGAGTCTCCTTATCGAGAGTAACAACATAGTTGCGACCACCAGTGAAGTCGATGCTCTGGCTCAAGCCACGAACGAAGAAGCAGCATACGAAGGCGATAGCCAGCACGCCCCAAACAACGAAGCTCTTCTTGTAAGCGCCCATGAAGTTGTAGTGAGCATTCTGCATCAAGTTCTTAGAGTAAGCGGTAACGAAGGTCAGGTTCAACCACTTGTCCTTCTTCAGACGGTTCTCGTAAACCAGACGAGTCAGGAATACAGCGGTGAAGAAAGAGCAGAAGATACCGATAATCCAAGTAGTAGCGAAGCCCTTTACAGGACCTGTACCGAAGAACAACAGGATGAAACCAGTAATCAGAGAAGTTACGTTAGAGTCGAAGATAGCAGAGAAAGCGTTAGAGTAACCCTTCTGCAGCGCTTCCTTCAGGCTCAGACCGCGCTTCAGCTCTTCCTTGATACGCTCATAGATAAGCACGTTAGCATCCACAGCGGTACCCAGAGTCAGTACGATACCAGCGATACCAGGCATTGTCAGAGCAGCCTGGAACGAGGTAAGGATACCCAGTGTGAAGAACAGGTTGAACAGCAGAGCGATATCAGCGAGGATACCAGGAACGAATCCATACAGCATAATCATGTAAACCATCAGCAGCACGAAAGCTACGACGAATGAGATGATACCCTGCTGGATAGACTGTGCACCCAGTGAAGGACCAACAACCTCTTCCTGTACGATGCGAGTAGGAGCAGGCATCTTACCAGAGTTCAGTGTGTTAGCCAAGTCTTTTGTATCTTCGATGGTGAAGTTACCAGTAATCTGAGAGTTACCACCATCAATCTGTGACAGGATACGAGGAGCAGAGTAAACAGCGTCATCCAGTACGATGGCAACGCCACGACCAATGTTCTGCTTAGTAATCTGGCTCCAGCGACGAGCACCGTCAGAGTTCATCTGCATAGAAACAGAGGGGTGACCCATCTGGTCGAAGTCGTCCTTAGAAGAGGTGATAACATCACCCTCCAGTGGAGCACGGCCGTTAGGCTCAGTAATCTTCAGTGCATACAGAGCAAATACATCACCCTTAGTGTTCTGACCACCGAAGTCCTCGGGCTTAGCACCCCAGCGGAGCTTACACTCTGCAGGCAGTACCTGAGCGGCAACTTCTGAGTAGATGATCTTGTCAACCTCTGCGGTATCGCGGACATTAGCATAACCAACGATAGCCAGGCCCTGACCCTGAAGAGGCTGGAATACGCTGAACAGCGGATTCTGCTTCTTAGCTTCAGCGATAGCCTTAGCGTCGGCAGCCTTATCCTCCTTCTTGCCCTTAGCCAACTTAGCAGCCAAGTCAGTAGCAGCAGATGTAGTAGCAGTGGTATCGGCAGCCTCAGTAGCTGTAGTGTCAGCTACTTCCTCTGCAGCACCATTGGTAATAGCATACTTCTGGTTCAGCTGAGCCAGCAGGGGAACAATCTCTTGAGTGTTATAGGTCTCCCAGAACTCGAGGTTAGCAGAACCCTGCAGCAACTTACGTACGCGCTCGGGCTCCTTAACGCCAGGCATTTCAACCATGATACGACCTGACTGACCTTCCAGCTTCTGGATATTCGGCTGAACAACACCAAACTTGTCGATACGGTTACGAACAACGTTGAATGAGTTGTCAACAGCCGACTGGACTTCAGCACGCAGAGCGCTCTCAACTTCTGAGTCGCTTGAGTTGGTGCTTACCTTGCCCTTCATCTGCTGGGTAGCGAACACAGCTGCCAAGGGGCGACCGTTAGAGTTCTGCTTCCAGTACTTGATGAACAGCGAGATGAAGTCACTCTGACTTGTCTCTTCTTCTTTCTTAGCCTCTTCCATTGACTTTTTGTAGGCAGCGTCGGTCTTGTGGTCAGCCAGCACGTCGATAACATCGGGTACTGAAACCTCAAGAATCACGTTCATACCACCTTTCAGGTCAAGACCAAGGCCCATCTCCAGCTCGCGGCACTGCTTGAATGAGTAGATTCCGCAGTACACCTTTTCGTTCATGATGCTGTCGAGATACTCCTGTCCAGCCTCTTCGCTCATGGCAGCTGCCTTACTCTCGTAATGGCGAGTCACAAACGTAAAGGAAAGATAGAAGCTGCAAACGAGAATCAGAACGATTGCGATAAATTTTACAATTCCTTTGTTTTGCATTTTGTTAATTATGTTATTGAATTTTTATGATTGCTGATTTTTAGCTTGCAAATATACATATTTTTCTCCACTTATAGAAATTTATCGTGAAAATTCATGCTTTTTTCATGGATTTACATCAATTTTTAACCAACAGACCATCGGATAATGGTCACTTGCGTCCATTTTTTCATCTATATGGCACTGATAGGGCGTTATATCCTCTGAACAGAACACATGATCGATGCGGAAAGAGAACGCCTTCTGATTATACGACAATCCTATTCCCCGACCTGTTTCTACGAAACAGTCGCGGAGCCTCTTAGCCATCTGATGGCGGGAGAAAGAAATGGGGTTATCGTTGAAGTCGCCACATACGACGATGGGATAGCGTCCAATGTATTGTTCTACATAGTCGCACACAGTCTCTATCTGCTTAGAGCGCTTAGCGTTAGCCTCTGCCAGTTTCACCATCAGCAACTGCGATTCGGCACGCACTGAGTCTCTGGCCATCTCGCCCTTCAGCAGTTGTCTATACTGCTGGCGGTCTTGCTGATTCAGGTGGCAACTCTCAAAGTGATTATTCACCACCACGAGCGTATCCTTTCCTACCTGCAACCACCAGGCTGCACTGCCGTTATTAGAGACGGTAGAGTAGTTGATGCGTTCACGATGAATGATGGGGAAACGGGTATGAATGCCCAAGCCATTAAAGCGCAGCTCGTCATGGCATAACACGATGGTATCGTTGTACTTAAATCCCTTTTTCTCATACTCCTGAAAGACACAGCGACGCCACGTATCGTTGTCCTCTTGCAGGCATACGATATCTGCCTCTTCATCGTGCAGATAATCGCTTACCATCTCAAAGCCATTCTGATATTTGAAGTTGCCGCCATAGCTACACACATTATATGACACCAGTTTGATGGCGCCGTCAGGTGGCGACGACTGTACGCTCAATGGTATATATATACTGATAGGTACGTACGCAACGATAAAACCTACCACCGGAACCCATGCCCTACTCCACTTAAAGATAAGCCAAAACAGCAGAAAAGCCATGTTTGCCAGCAGCAAGAAGGGGAAAACCATACCGATGGTTGACAGCAAGGGATGATCAGCGGGATTCACGCGGTCGCTATATCCCACCAATAGCATGATGATGATTGTAGCAATGTTCGCTCCCGTCATCATCTGTACGGTAAACTTCTTGAGTTTGCTTATCACGACTGCCTTCTCTGTTCAAACAGTTTCTGCTTTTCCTCTCTCGTCAGGCTATCGTAGCCACTTTTACGTATCTTGTCGAGTATGGCATCAATCTCCTCCTGGTTCTGACGCTGCTTCATGTTATACTCCTCGTCAGTCTCGCGACGCGTACCTGTTTTCTCGGCATGCATACGACGACTGCGCTGATAGTCTTCGTGCTTACGAATCAGGTTGTCGAAGAATTCCTTGCCATAGCTGCGACCATAACGCTGACTGGAGTCAGGATGCTTCTGCCAATAGCGTATCAGCAAGAAGCCAAACAGCATACCACCCAAGTGAGCCATGTGAGCCACACCATCGCCAGGAGCACTCATCGCTGAGAACAACTCGATAACAATATAACCCACGATAAGCCATTTCGCCTTGATGGGGAATGGGATGGGAATGATAAACAGTCGCTCGTTGGGGAATATCATACCAAAAGCCAACAAGATGCCATACACCGCACCCGAGGCTCCAATTGTAGTACGTAGATTCAAGTAAGCGTCCATGGTGATTCTCTGGTCGCCCAAGTTCACCATTTCGTAAGCCGACAGTCCCTGCACATAGTATTCAGCATACTGTACCAACTCCTGCACCATACCGGCGCCAACGCCACATACAATGTAATAAAAAAGGAATTTCTTTGGACCCCACACACGCTCTATCACGCTACCAAACATCCACAGCGCAAACATATTAAATAATAGGTGGGTGAAACCACCATGCAAGAACATGTAGCTAAAGAACTGATAGAAGTGGAAGTCGGATGCCAAGAAGAAGTGGAGACCACACATTGCCGTCAGGTCTATACCACTGCGTTGTAACACCCATGTGGCTATAAAAGCTAGAATATTGATGACCAGCAGATTCTTGGTCATAGCAGGCATATTGTACATCTTATCTGTTTTTTCTGTTTTATACGCTCTAAGCAGTTTGCTTGCGTTTATGCGGCAAAATTACTAAAAATATCTTGTTTTTGGCACGAAAATAGGGCAATACACACTTTTTTTCAATAAAAAACTCATTTTTTTCGAAATTTTGTTTGTTTATTCGCAATATTATCCTATATTTGCGTCAGAAATCGACTTAAACTATTTATCGTTCACTTTAAAAACAACAAAATTATGAACAAAACAGAATTGATCGATCAGATTGCAGCAGGTGCTGGTCTGACAAAAGTTGACGCAAAGAAGGCTCTCGACGCCACAGTAGCAGCTATTAAGAAGGCACTCGTTAAGGGTGACAAGGTACAGCTCGTAGGTTTCGGTACTTTCGCAGTTACTAAGAAGCCCGCTCGCGAGGGCATCAACCCCGCAACAAAGCAGAAGATTAAGATTGCTGCTAAGAAGGTTGCTAAGTTCAAGGCTGGCGCTGAGCTTGCTGACGCTGTTAACAAATAAATTTTGTAAACAAAAAGTACAGGGGATTTCCTTCAAGGAGATCCCCTTCTTTTTTGTCTTTTTTCAAAAAACATCTAACCTTCTAACCCAACATCTATTTTTTGAGCTGTTCAAATCCGAATTTGAAATAAGCCGACTATTTTTGTGGGTTAGAGTTCTACTCGAAATATGCGTAATACTAGTACGACTTAGAAATCCACATTTCTAAGAAACGGTCGGAAACACTATAAACCTTTGAGCGACCATCGTTCTGATAAGTCAAGAGTTGCTTATCTAGCAGAGTGCTGATAGCATACTGGACGGAACTAGGAGACTTTAACATATGCTTCTTGACAAAAGCAATAGAGGTGACGCCACTGATCCTCCGTTCTTTGGCGACAGCAACCAAAGTCTCTTTCTGTTGGTAGTTTAGTTGGTTCATTACCGAGGCAAACGAACGACCTTTATCTTCTAGAATGTCATTCAGTGTCTTTTTAATATCTGTTTCATCTATGGTCTTCTCCGGATTAACATATGCAAATGCGTTATGAAGTACATTATGGACATAGTAGGTGTGTCCCTCGAAAAGATCATAGACATATGATAATGCATCGGGAGTAATACTTCGTCCTGCTTTCGCAAACTGTGCTTCGGCGAAGTTCATATAGATATCCTTGGGAATGCTATCCAAATATATCTGCTCTGCACTATTATAGAACGGCTTAGCCGCCGAGTTAAACATATTTTCAAGGACATGACGATTGCTGCCAGCATAAACAAACAGGCAATTGTTCATTTGTTGAATATGTGTACGAAGCATTGCCTCCACGTTCTTCTCCGGATAATTAGCTATCTGCTGAAATTCGTCAATAGCAAAGATACAAGGTTTGTCAGCATGTTCTAGATATTTAAAGATTTCTTCTAGAGTCAACTCTGGGGAGTGGATATCACCCAGTTTTATATTAAAGGTTGGAGTATTTGAAATGGGGTCGTAGCCAAAACTTCCAGCCAATGAGTGAAGACCCGCTAAGAATTTGTCAAGAACAGTCTTTCCTTTAGGCACCAATACGGAGTAGATCTCTTTACTTAGGAATAAGACCAACTCATGCAGACTAGTAGTTGGGTAAATATCCGTATAGAATGTGTAGAAATTGTCTTTGATGGACGACTGCTCGAACACATGGCGCACCAACTGTGTCTTACCCATTCTTCGGGGCGAGGTCAACAGAATATGTGCCTTATTTTCAAGAGTACGAATCATCCACAACGTTTCTTTCTCTCTATCACAGAAATAAGGCTCTGGAATAATACCAGTGATATAGAACGGATTTTCCATCATATTATTATTTGTATTTTCAACTGCAAAGATAAATATAATATTTCAATTATACAAATTCTATAATAGAAATTCTATAATTATATTTAGTTAGATGATTTTGCGAATAAACTCTCAGCCCACTCCTAGCCTCCCCCTAAGGGGAGGGACTAAGACAAGTGCCCTACATGCAAGGAGAATTATGCGTAAATTCGAGCCGAATTATGCGTAAATTCTCGGAGTATTTACGCATAATTCTCCACCCTCGTAATATGGCCCAGAGAATAATGCCGTCAAACCCCTCGAATAATGTCGTCAAACTGTTCGCAAAATGCCGTCAAACTATTGGCAAAATAGAACCATAAAAAAACTCCCTCCGAATAATCATTCAGAGGGAGTCATTTAATTATGCTTTATTGTTTAGATAAAGTCTTCGTCAAAGAGTTCACGACCTAAAGCAGCGCCATCGTCAGGATCATCATCTACGAGATTTACCTCACCACCACCTAAGTCATCGAAACGAGCAGCAGAACCAGCTAACAGCTGCTGAGCCATATTGAGTTCTACCACGTCCATTGCGGGATTGATATATGTCTTTTTCATATCAGTGTTCTCCATACTTTATTTGATAACTACCTTTTTACCATTCACGATGTAGAGGCCCTTAGCAGGCTGAGCTACCTTGCGGCCCTGCAGGTCGAAGATGCCCTCTACAGCTTCCTTCTGATTCTTCATCTCGTTGATGCCAGTAAGCTCATCGAAGCTCAGGTCGATACGTGCAGCGCTAACTGAGGTATGCAGATAAGCACGATTGACAGCTACAATGTTATTATTAGCATGGTAGAAACCAACGACACCGCTCTTAGTGCTCAAGATGTAGTTAGTATAAGAACCATCGGTTGTAGCAACAGCAGCACCAGTACCACGAACGAACAAGTTACCAGTTGCATCGTCAGCATCATCAGTAGTTACAGGAACTTCGAAGGTTGTTGCATCGTTCTTTGCACGCAGCAATACGCCAGTACCTGCTGCCACCTTATTAACCTTTGTCAGCTCAACCTTGTCGCCATTCTCCTTAGCAATGTAAGCCTCCAGATTCTCTACGTTTGTAAAGTCGAGCTTGTTGTTGCTTGCGAAGGTTGCCAAGCCAATAGATGTAACTTTAACTCGCTCACTAACTACGCTAACCTCATCAAGGTTCTTCAGACCAGGAACACCACAATACTTAAATACATCTGCCTTTATAAGAATTTGTATTGTTCCAATTAGCTCTGGGTGATTAACCACATTATAATTAGTACGGTTAGATCCAGATACCAGCTGTACAGAGATATGCTCGTCCGTATTATCTGGATCGTCAACCAATGCAAGATTAGAGTTCACAAAAGAAGATGAAGTTGTTATAAGAGCGCCTGTAGATGAATTAACACAACCTGCGATATAGCCTTTTACATATACATCGGTAGCAGCAGCGGCACTTGTGCTTGTGGGATTCAAAGCGATAATATCTGCTACGGAATAAGGATTATTTCTAGAACCCTTTACATTGGGATCATAAACGTCGATAGTGTATTCGGCATGACCACCCTTGAACTTGTCATTGCCTGCGAAGTAAGCAGTAATAGTAGCAGAACCAACAGCACTAGTCTCCAGTACTATTTCACCAGTATTCTCATCAACAAGAGCAACACTTTCATTGTTTGAGCTATAACCGACTGTCAAGTTGTTGGGGTTGTTCAGTGTAGGAGCTACAAAGCTGTTGTCATTGAGGGGAACCTGGAAGTTCGTCTGTGAGAATGACAGATTAGGCTCTGCCTTAGCAACAGTCAAGGTGTAAGAAGCAATAGCTGCCTTATAAGTAGCATTACCAGCAAAAGTAGCCTTAATGGTAGTAGAACCAGCCTTCAGTATTTCTACCGCACCAGTAGAAGAAACGGTAGCCACAGTTTCATCGGTACTTGAATAAGCCACATCCAGAGAATGAGGATTGGTCAGAGTCTGACCAGCGAAAGCATCACCCCAAGTCTTCGCAACAGCAGTCTCATCAAATGAGATTTCTGCCTCAGAACGAGTATCTGTTACTGTTACAGCTACTGTTGCACTGGCAGGAGCATAATTTGCGGATGTTGCAGACTTAATAGTAATTGTTGCAGTACCAGCAGACTGAGCAGTAATGGTGTAGACGCCAGCACTCTTCTGTGCGACAGTAGCCACATCCGTATTGCTGCTTTCGTAAGAAACAACACCATCGGTATTAGTAGTCAGTGTTACGTCTACCGTTTCATGAGTATATGCATCAAGACTCTTTTCGGTTATATCAAGAGTGAATGAAGGTGCTGGTTTGTGAGTTTGAGAAATCAGATAATTGCCTTCATTTATCTCTGGAGTCGTATTGAATTTCTTCAATTGGCCGAATATTACCACTTCATCGCCAATTTGTAGTTCTGAAACATTTGTAAAATCAGCATTATTCAATCCCTTTCCCTTATATACATACAGTTGATTGTTTGCAGAACCATCATCAGAAATATAATATTTTATAGTTCCATTATCTGGTTCAACATTAGTTATAGATACAACAACACCACTTACATATTGGTCATTAATTGTACCATTATTGCTAAGACCATCAATAGCAGCTAGAGCCTCTGAAACTGTCAATGGAGTAATCTTGGTGAAGGTCTTACTTACTACAGAACTTGCATTTGTATCTGTTGACTTCTTTGCAATAGCTTTAACAGTGGTGGTTGCATCAATTGAGAAAGGTGCTGTATAAGCAAAACATGTAGATGATGTTGTTGTCGTTGGGTCGCTACCATCCAATGTATAATAGATAGAGGCTCCATCAGCATTTGTATCGTTAGTAATAGTTACTGTTGTACTACCCAAGAAAGGAGTTGTTCCGCTTATAGCAGGTGCAGAAGTAGTTCCAGCAGCAGCAGGAGTATAGGTCACTGCGATACTTTGCACGTAAAAATTCTTTTTCACGGCTGATGAATAAGAAAGGCGTATAACAATTGCACCTGATAACGAACCTGAGAATTCAAAATCTTGGAAAGCATTTGTAATGCTATTATTGTTATCTTTTGCCGTATAAGCCGTTCCATTTACGGATGCGCTTATAGAGCCCCCTGTACCATTTCCTTTTGCCCTTACAACAATTTTTGATATTACACCAGAAATTCCAGAAGTTGATAGTTGAAGATAACTAACAGTTTTACTACTAGATCCTACATGGAATCCCGTAGCTTCGTTATTCTCATAATCAGAATCATGAGCGATTGTCCAAGATATAGAATTCAGGGTTTTACTTCCTGCAGAAATCCCTGACGAAGCATTAAAAGTATAGCTCCATTCATTTGCCCACACACTCGGAATGCTTCCTACTAGGGCGCATAGCAGGAGCATAGTTCTAAGAAAGAGTTTTTTCATAATGTTTGTATTTAAATAGTTATTTTTGACTTGCCAGCAACAATACACACATAAAAAGTCTGCGCACTATGGCACACACTTCACTAGTCGTATTGTATTTTAACAGCCCTTAGATTCCTTTAATGCTTATATGGTTGGCGTCTAGGGAACGGAGCTTTTATGGGGTTTATGTCAAATGGTTGAACCAAAAGACGTTGCAAAGTTACAAAGAGTTTTTGAGCATTCCAAATAATGGTTGTGAAATTACGCTAAAAAAGTGCGCAAAAGAAACAATATGTTACGAATGAAAAAGTGAAGGTAAAAGGGCCTGCCTCTCGGCAAGCCCTAGCACTAAACTAAACAAATACTTTTTATGATTTCTAAATATCCATGTGGCTAAAGAATGATGTTGCAAAGGTACGGGGTTTTTCTGAAACTTGCAATACCAAGAATTTGGGATTTTTACATAAAAAAAATCCCAAATGTCTGTTAGACACTTGGAATCTTTTTCGTTGTCCAAGGCGGATTCGAACCACCACAAACAGAACCAAAACCTGTTGTGCTACCATTACACCATTGGACACCGTTTGCTAAATGCGGGTGCAAAGGTAAGAAATATTTGGCACACGACCAAATTATTTCAGACCTTTTTATTTTACTATCAGAAGATAATAGTTCTTCTTTCCCTTCTGTGCCAGCAGGTACTTACCGTCAATCAGGTCTTCGGCTGTAACAGGGCGATTCTGGTCGGTAAGCTTCTCCTTGTTCAGAGATACACCACCTCCCTGCACCATCTTACGCATCTCACCCTTTGAGGGGAATACGGGAGCAACGGTGGTAAACAGTTCGATAGCTGGCTGACCGAGCTGGTCTTTGCTAATCTCAAACTGAGGAACGCCATCGAAGACATCGAGGAAGGTCTGCTCGTCGAGCTTCTCCAATCCTTCCTTAGTTGATTTACCGAAAAGCAGATTGCTGGCTTCGATAGCTGCATCGAGGGCTTCCTGAGAGTGAACCATAACAGTAACCTCCTCAGCCAAACGCTTCTGCAGTACACGGCGACCAGGGTCCTGCTTGTGCTCTTCGACGAGGGCATCGATAACATCCTTCTCCAAAGAGGTGAAGATCTTGATATAGCGCTCTGCATCGTCGTCGCTGACATTGAGCCAGAACTGATAGAACTTATAAGGAGTGGTGCGCTTGGGATCGAGCCAGATATTGCCAGACTCGGTCTTACCAAACTTCTTACCATCACTCTTAGTGATGAGCGGACAGGTGAGTGCGAAAGTCTCTACCTCGTTACCCAAGGTGCGACGGATAAGTTCCGTACCAGTAGTCATATTGCCCCACTGGTCGTTGCCGCCCAACTGCAGCTTAACGCCGTAGTGCTGGTAGAGGTAGAGGAAATCGTAACCCTGAAGAAGCTGATAGGTAAACTCGGTAAATGACAGTCCGTCGCGAGCAGTACCATTCAAACGCTGCTGTACGCTCTCCTTTGCCATCATATAGTTGACAGTGATGTGCTTACCTACCTCACGAGCGAAGTCGAGGAAGGTGAAGTTCTTCATCCAGTCGTAGTTGTTTACCATAATAGCGGCATTCTCTTCCTTTGACTCGAAGTCAAGGAACTTAGCCACCTGTGCTTTGATGCACTCCTGATTGTGACGCAGGGTCTCATCGTTGAGCAGATTGCGCTCCTGGCTCTTACCTGAAGGGTCGCCAATCATACCTGTAGCACCACCAACCAGGATAACAGGACGGTGACCACAACGCTGCAAGTGGCGCAGCATCATGATACCACAGAGGTGACCAATATGCAGAGAGTCTGCCGTGGGGTCAGTACCCAGGTAGGCAGTAACCATTTCCTTCTGGAGCAGCTCTTCGGTGCCTGGCATCATCTGTGCCAGCATTCCGCGCCAGCGAAGTTCTTCAACAAAGTTCTTCTTCATATTTTATTTTTTTTGTTCTTTTCGTTTTTCTAGATTATCTAGAGTATCTAGATTTTCTAGAGATTCTAGTTTCTAGGGCACCGGATCGTAGCCGGAGCCTCCCCATGGGTTGCAGCGCAGGATTCGCCAGATAGCTAACCAAAGTCCTTTGAAGGGGCCATGCTTTATAATGGCTTGTCGAGCATATTCGCTGCAGGTGGGAGTAAAGCGGCAAGAGGGCGGCGTATAGGGCGAAATGGCTGTCTGATAAAAGCGGATGGGCAATATCAAGAGCCATACCAATGGGCGCGATATGTAATGCCACAGGGTTTTCATAGCTTTTCGCTAATGCGCTGTATCAGATTAACGACGCACTTCTCTACCTCGTCTGTAGGCAGCTGTTGGTCGGAAAGCCACACAAGGGCTACCAGTAGCTGCTGAGTGTCGGGCAGTGTATCTATCAACAGTTGTTGATGATGGCGCCAGCCTTCTCGTATCTGTCGCTTCACACGATTGCGGTCTACCGCATGGTGAAAGCGTTTCTTAGGAACGCTGATGAGCAACTGCACAGGGACATCGCCCTGATGGCGCTCTTTCTTCAGATAGACGGCACGTAACGGATAAGCAGCCAGCGAGCTGCTATGTCCTCCACCAAAGAGTTCGTCGATCAGTCGTTGGCTAACCATACGTTCCCGTTTGGGAAACGTGAGGCGAGGAGCCGTGCGTTCCAATCCGTCCACCTTATTATATATAGGGGTTAGTCTTCTCTTTCCAAAAGGAAGTGCTGCAAAGCACCCGTCATTGAAGGATACTTCTCAGAGGGAGCTTCGAGGTCGAGACGCAAGCCTGCATCCTTGGCAGCCTTTGCAGTAGCTGGACCAAAGGTAGCAATAGCAATCTCACCCTGCTTAAAGTTGGGGAAGTTCTTGGTCAGTGACTCAATACCAGCGGGGCTGAAGAAAATCAGCATGTCGTAGTCGAAGGTCTTCACCTCTTCTGGAGTAAAGTCGTTGCTAACCGTACGATACATCACACACTCCTGATGGTTGAGCTTCTTAGAATCCAACAGGTTAGTTACGCTGTCATTATGCACATCGCTCATGGGCACAAGATACTTCTCGGTCTTATGCTTAACCATCGTAGGAATCAGGTCATCAATCTTACCGGTAGTTCCGAAGAATACCTTACGCTTACGATACTGAACATACTTCTGGATATACAGTGAGATAGTCTCTGTAACACAGAAATACTTCATGTCCTCGGGAATTGCCACACGTAGTTCCTTTGCCAACGTAAAGAAGTGGTCGATAGCATGACGAGAGGTAAAGACAACGGCAGTATAGTCCAGAATGTTAACCTTCTGAGCGCGGAAGTCCTTAGAAGAGATGCCCTCAACCTTGATAAACGGGCGGAACACCAGCTCCACGTCAAAGCGAGACGCGATATCATAATAAGGCGACTTTTCACTTGACGGTTTGGGCTGCGAAACCAAAATCTTTTTTATCATTGATGTCCTAAAAATTAATTTTCAAACTATTCGTCGTCATGCCAAGCAAGCCCCAAAGAGCAAACAAAGGCACTATTTCGAGGGCACAAAGGTACAAAATAATTTGCAGACTAACGACATTTTGTCGAAAAAAGATAATAAAACACTTATAAAACGTTAGCAATTTAACAAAAATGAGCACAAAAGCAACGTAAAGTGCTATGGTTTTGACCGGTAGGTCGAAATAGGGACCCATCACAATAGCAGGTATCATCATCAGTCCTTCAAGGGCCCCAATGAAGAGAAGTGACTTCACCCACTGTCTATTCTTTTTACCACCAAAGAACACCTTATTGACGACGGAATAGGATCCTATCTTCAATAGGAAATAGGCGATAAAAATTCCCAGATAGATAAGTATCAGGTAGTATTGCGAAGAGAGCATAAAGGTGGTACCTATGCTTCGCAATGCGTAGAAGTAGTAGAGCAGAGCAAAGAGTAGCGCCGTCAGGAATAAGGTGAATACCTGAAAGCGTACCTCGGAAGCTGTCTCCGTGACTTCGGTAGTTCCCTCGCGGGGCACATAGAAGAAGTTCCTGGCCTGACGGGAGAAGAAACCACGCACATTAGAGAAAGCTATGATAGCCATGACAAAAAGAAACAGCATAATCATCGTAAGGACATCATCGGTGCGAACACTGTAGGGAATAGGGTCGCCCATCACGCCAACATAACCTCCTTTTAGCTCTGGATGTAGAAGAGAGTCTTTGGAGAAGTATCCTTCACGATAATACTGAGGGATGACGACTTCTGCGTCATCCCTCAACGTATCGAGTAATAGTATGCTGTCTTGTTGTATCAAGGGTTACAGTGCAAAAGCGCGTTTGATATCCTCTACCCTATCCAGCTTCTCCCACGTAAACAGCTCGACATCAATAGTCTTAGTCTCGTGGTAACGACTGGTAAAGGTCTTCTTAACTACCTCCGACTGGCGTCCCATGTGACCGTAGGCTGCTGTCTCGACATACATAGGCTGACGCAACTTCAGGGTGCGCTCAATGGCTTTTGGACGCAAATCGAACAGCTCCTCAATCTTCTTAGCAATCTCACCATCGCTCATATTTACATGAGAACGACCGTAAGTATTAACGTAGATATTCATGGGCTTAGCCACACCGATGGCGTAACTAATCTGAACCAGCATCTCGTCGGATACACCGGCAGCAACCATATTCTTAGCAATATGGCGAGCAGCATAGGCGGCACTGCGGTCTACCTTAGAAGAGTCTTTACCTGAGAAGGCACCACCACCGTGAGCACCCTTACCACCATAGGTATCGACAATAATCTTACGACCAGTCAGACCGGTATCGCCGTGAGGACCACCAATAACAAACTTGCCAGTGGGGTTCACATAATATTTGATATCATCACCAAAGAGAGCTAACACTTTCTCTGAGTGAATTTTCTGCTTAACACGAGGGATAAGGATGTTGATAACGTCCTCGCGAATCTTATTGAGCATGCGCTCATCGTCGCTATCAAACTCGTCGTGCTGTGTAGAAACAACGATAGTATCGATGCGCTCGGGAATACCGGCATCACTATACTGTACGGTAACCTGGCTCTTAGAGTCTGGACGCAGGTAGGTCATCTGCTTGCCTTCCTTGCGAATCTCTGCCAACGTACGCATGATGAGGTGTGCCAAGTCGAGTGACACTGGCATCAAACTCTCAGTCTCGTTGGTGGCATAACCAAACATCATACCTTGGTCACCGGCACCCTGTTCATCCTCATTACCATTATCCACACCACGGTTGATATCATCACTCTGCTCGTGAATAGCTGTAAGGATACCACAAGAGTCGCCATCAAACTGATATTCGGCCTTGGTATAACCTATCTTCTTAATGGTATTACGAGCAATTGTCTGCAGGTCGATATACACATCACTGCGTACCTCACCCATCAACACCACCTGACCGGTAGTAACAAATGATTCGCAAGCTACACGAGCGTGCTCATCGTATGCCAAGAACTGATCGAGGATGGCGTCACTAATCTGATCGGCCACTTTGTCGGGATGGCCCTCAGATACTGATTCTGATGAAAATAAATATGACATTCTTTATTAACTATTTGACTATTTACTAATTACAATCTTCTATTTTCGGGTGCAAAGGTACAAAATAAAGACTAAACTGGAAAGTGAAACGCAAAAAAAATTGCTACCGCCTTGATTTGTTTCAAGAGCGGTAGCAAAATATGATTTGTAAATTTTAGCCTTTTTACTTGGTCTCAGGCAGCATGATTACCTCTACATGGTTACCACCTTTGAGGAACTTGTTGAGGAAGTCACGAACATTGTCTACAGTCAGAGCATCAACAACCTTCTTATAATCGGTATGAACATCCATTCCATAATCCTTGAAGGTGGTGATGGTGTTGATCCAGTAGCCGTTCTTCTTGACATTTACATCGTACTGCTTCAGCATGTACTCCTTCACCTTGTTCAGCTGGTCGGCATCAATCTGCTTCTGCATATTGGCGATACCCTCATGCAACAGACGGATGGCTAACTCCTGCTTGTCGGGGTTCATAGGACAGTAACCCTGCAACATAGCCTTAGGAGAGTGAGAGCTGAGGTTGAAGTAACCAGAAGCACCGCAAGAGTAAGCAGCGCTCTCGTCCTCACGGATGGTCTTCAGATAAATCATAGAAAGTATCTGACCAACAGCATCCAGCTTCACCATATTGTCAAGTGTGTAAGGCATATCGGTGTACCATTCTTCAAGAGCGATAGCCTTAGGAGACTCGGTCTTAACAGTGAACTTGTTAACAACCTTACCCTTTGCCAAGGTCAGAATCTCCTTGAAGTCCTCAGCCTTCTGCTTGGTAGCAGGCAGAGAAGCTACATACTGCTCAATCAATGGGCGCAGAGTCTGCTCGTCAAAGTTACCAATAAAGACGAAGGTGAACTGGCCGGCATTCTTGAAACGATCCTTAGCAATCTCGAGGATGCGGTCGTAGTTGACATTCTTCAAATCCTTGACAGTGATATTAGTAAAGCGAGGATTGTGGCAATAGATTGTATTGGCGAGTGAATCGCTGAAGACATTCTCAGGATTCAGGTCCTTATTCTTCAAACTCATCTCCAGAGCAGTCATCAAGTTCTGATACTGTTTCTCATCCTTGTTGATAGCAGTGAAGTAGAGATACTGCATCTGCATCATGGTCTCGATATCCTTTGGAGTAGAGTGAGCAGTAACATACTGGCGGGTATTGCCCAGTGTAGCATCGGCATTAACCTCCTTACCAGCAAGAGCCTTGGTCAACTCGTTGCTAGAGAAAGTACCGATACCGCTAAGACCAATAGCAGAATCGAAGACCTTCAGATTGGTATAGTCGGCAGCACCGTACATAGACTTACCACCCTTAGCATAAGCCTGCATCTGAATCTCATCGTCCTTGAAGTCGGTCTTCTTCAGAATAACAGTAGCACCATTAGAGAGCTTCAACTCCTTATAGCCAAAAGTCTTATTCTCGGTCTCCTTGACAATCTTACCAGGCTTAATCTTGCTAGCATCTACCAGAGGTTCGTCTTTTACATTATCAACATAAGCCTCCAGCTTCTCAGCGCGAGCAGCAGCTACAGCAGCAGCCATATCCTGCTCGGTGGGATATACCTTACCCTCTTTCTCCTGAGCCCACTCCATCACAACAAGGTTGCTATCGGTAGCAGAAATCAACTCGGGAAGCATCTGGTTGATAGCCTCAACAGGGATATTGGGAACCAACTGCTGCATAATCTGATAGAGCACATCCAATGGAGCAATAGGCTCGTTGGCAAGGAAGTGATCGCGATACTGGTCGCCGAACTCAGCATTCTTACGCTTGTCGCGGTTGGTGTATTGTTTTTCCAAAGCGCTCAGATAGTCAGCCTGTGCACGGGCATACTCAGAAGCAGTGAAGCCGAACTCAAGAGCACGGCGTGCCTCACGCATCAGTGCCTGCAGGGTTTCCATATCCTTTCCCTCCTTGGGCACACCTACCATCTCGAAGCAATCCTTGGTCTTTGACAACAGATACTGACCATCATCAGCCTGTGCCTGGAAGAAAGGACAATTCTCATCCTGTGTCAACTCGTGGAGTCGCATATTGAACATACTGGAGATAACGCTGACAGCATAGTCCTGAATGAGGTATGACATGTTAGCCTTATCTTCCTCAGGAGTAGCATCGTGCTTCATCATCACCATAACCTGATTTACCTGCATCTCCTTATCTTTCTCGAAGACATAGATAGCTTCGGCATTGTCGGGAACAGGCTCTGCAATAACCTTGGCAGCATTGGGAGCAACCTTAATACCACTGAAGAGTTCCTTAATCTTAGCCTCCATGTGGTCAACATCCACATCACCTACTACGATGATAGCCTGATTGTCAGGACGGTACCACTTGTGATAGTAAGCACGCAGAGTAGCAGGCTTGAAGCTGTCGATAACGCTCATCAAACCGATAGGCATACGAACACCGTACTTTGAACCAGGATATACCTTGGGTAAAGCACGCTGGATGATGCGCTGTGAAGGACCTTCACCTAAGCGCCACTCATTGTGTACCACGTCGCGCTCCTTGTCAATCTCGTCGGCCTCGAGCAACAAGCCATTAGACCAGTCTTTCAAGATAAGCAGACAAGAGTCGAGGGCAGTAGCACGCTTAGTAGGCACGTCGCAGACACGATAAACAGTCTGGTCGATGCTGGTATAAGCATTCAGGTCAGAACCGAACTCTACACCGAGTGAACGGGTATAGTCAATGATGCCCTTACCTTCAGGCTTTGAAGGGAAGTGCTCTGAACCATTAAATGCCATGTGCTCCAAGAAGTGAGCAAGACCACGCTGACTCTCATCCTCCTGAATAGCACCTACACGCTGGGCAATATAGAAGTTTGCCACATGTTCGGGATATTCGTTGTGACGGATGTAATAGGTAAGACCATTGTCCAACTTACCCATTCTCACAGCAGGATCTACAGGAATTGGTGGCATCTGCATTTCCTGAGCCACCATGACTGCTGAGCATAAAAGCACCAATGCAGCCACAAAGATTCTCTTTAGTTTCATCTGATAAATAGTTATAAATATTGGATTGTTAACGATTTCCGAGCGCAAAGTTAGGAAAAAATTTTGATATTATTACACGTACCTTATTATTATTATGCTTTTTTATCATATAAAAAGCCTCTCAGTCCCGTAGAACTGAGAGGCTTATATTGCGATGTCTGACTATTGATTAGTTGAAGTAGTACTTCACACCAATCTGCAGACGCCAGCACTGTCCATAACTATGGTTGAAGTCCCAAGTGTTCTTGAGATCAGTGCTCAGTGCATAGATAGGAGTTGCGCCCTTCTTCACGTCTGATACATTAGTCATAGTCAACAGCTTGAACTGGTTGTTGCTCATACCAGGAATCTGCTTAGCAACACCCCACTTAGAGTTCAGCATGTTACCGATATTTTCAATGTTAGCAATGAGCTGCAACTTGTGCATAGTGCTACCAATCTTGATATCGAAGTCGTGAGCCCACTTGAAGTCGAAGGTATGAACCCAAGGAGCGCGAGCTGCATAAGCATCAGCATACTCACCCTTGTGATTCTTCAGGTAGTCGTCCTGCTCTACGAAGTTCCAGAAAGCGATACGATCGTCGTCGGTCTTGAACTTGATTTCGCTATCGTTGCGTGGGATATAAATCAGGTCGTATGCTAAATCATCACCATTAACATCGTTGCTATAGGTGTAGCTATAACCTGCAGGAGAGTAGCCACTATAGAACAGTGAGAAGTGCTCCTTGCCATACTTGTAGCTGATATTAGCAATCACACGGTCGGGAGTAACGAATGAAGAGTTCTTCAGGTCGATGACGTTAGGACCGTTAACAGTGTGCATGTATGACCAAGCAGAAGAAGCATTAGAACCAGGCATACCAGTTACCTCTCTGTTTACAGTATGAGTGTAAGCAGCTGTGATAAACAGGTTCTTAACAGGCTCAGCATTCAACTGGATACTTGCTGTCCAACCATAACCCTTGTGGTTGTTGCTCAACACACACACATTTTTGAATTGCTTATAGTAGTTCCAAGCTGTCTTGTCAGCAGGATAAATCCAACGATTATCAGCACCAGCCATTCTTCTCCATTCAGAACCTTCCTTCAGGAGTTCCTCACCAGGATTAACCATGTTCCAGTTATCGAGGTTAACGGCATTGATGTTCTTAGTATAAGTCAACTCACCAGTAACAGTCAATGGGAAGTTGACAGGCAGCTGATAGTCAATAGCGAAGCTTGACTTCCATACCTGAGGCATCTTGAAGTTCTTATCTACACCAGCGATTTCGCTAGGAACGATACCGTTAGGATCCTGACTATAGGGAGCACCCAGTCTTTCGCGAATGCCATCAACAGTAGTTACCAAGTCACCAGCGAAGTTAGCCAGACGCTCATCCCCGGGATAAGCAATTACGAGGTTCTGAATCATACCAGCGTTCTGAGGCATGTTGGTGAAGAATACCAAAGGCAGACGACCTGCGAAGAGACCCGTACCACCACGAACCTTCAGAGTCTTGTCATTGAATACATCCCATGTGAAGCCGATACGTGGAGAAATCTGGATATTAGCCTTGGGCCATGAGCCAACATCAATATGACGACCACCGAAGTCCAAATCATAGATAGCCTGATTGAACTTCAAATCAGCGTTATAGAAAGAGATATTGTCGAAACGGATACCGGCATTTACCTTCAGGTTCTCACGAATGTTCCACTCGTCCTGCAGATAAAGACCGAACTGATTGAAACGAACCTTAGAAGAAGGCTCAGTGTCACCATCAAAACCATAGGTTACAGCAACACCGATAGGAGCAGCACCATTCATAAAGTCGTCCATACTAGCATAACGATAGTAACCAGAACCCTGCTTCATGTAGTTGTTCTGAGCCATCTGATGCTCTACATTCACACCTGCGGTTAACTTGTGATTACCCATGTAGTAGGTGAAGTTGTCGTTGATGGTCAGAATAGTGTTGCGTACACGGTTGTTGTAAGTAAACAACTCGTAACCAAGTGTCATATAAGGATCGCCATCCTTCATGATATCAATCATGGGGAACATAGCAGAATTGCTACTACGTGGGTCGTCAATATCTGAATATGTTACCAACAACTGGTTAGAGATATTGTTACCGAAACGGCTGTTCAAATCGAATGAAAGAGTAGAAATCTTATTCTCCTGACAGTAGAAAGAGTTAGCAAATGCCATAGACTTGATACCTACACAAGCTGCGCTCAAGCCACCAACGCCACGAGAGGTTTCACTTGGTTTGGCCCATCTCTTATTATCGGTGTGGTTGTAGCGTACTGCCAAGTGGTGGTCTTTATTGATATTCCAATCCAAACGAGCCAGATATTTATTATTGGTATCACCACCAGGATAAGCAGTAGCAGAACCAGTATCATAACCATACTTATTCATCACATACTGAGAAATGGTATTCATATCAGATACCAAAGTACGAGAAGTATAGGTCTTAGCATTCTCTGCCTCAGAAGCATTTGCTGCAGGGCGCCAGAATGTAGGAGTATTCTCAGTCTCTGTACGCTCGTAGTTAACGAAGAAGAACAGCTTATCCTTCAAGATAGGACCACCCAGAGTGAAACCATAGGTCTTCTTCTCATCAGGATTAGGCTCAGAGTTTTGTACGCCGTCAACACGGTTTCCGTGCATGTCTTCGTTTGAGTAGTAGTAGTAAGCAGTACCCTTGAAGGTATTTGTACCAGACTTGGTTACGGCATTAATACCACCACCAATGAAGTTTGACTGACGAACATCGAAAGGAGCAACAACCATCTGAACCTCATCGATAGCATCCATAGAAACAGGATTACCACCACCAGGAAGGTTTGAGTTCAGACCAAAGTTATTGTTCATGTTAGCACCATCCAATGTAAAGTTAGCCATACGACCACTGCTACCACCAAAGCTATTTGAGCCACCATAGTATGGTGAAAGCTTTGCGATGTCGCCGATAGAACGACTGATGGTAGGCAACTCCATAATGGTGCGGTTGTTTACGTTTGTTGATGCACCAGTCTTTTCGCCTGCGAATTTCGAAGCCTTACCACTAACGACAATCTCTGTCAACTCGTTGGCATCCTCAGACAACCATACAGGCAAGTTGTAGGTCTCACCAAGGCTCAGGTAAATCTCCTTGAATGTTTTCGACTCATAACCAATGTAGCTAACGGTCACTGTGTAGGGACCGCCATTACGCATACCCTGGATGTTAAAGCGTCCGTCAACATTGGTTACGGCAGTGTACTTGGTTCCAGAAGGATCGTGAACAGCAACAACCGTTGCACCAATCACTTCCTCTTTAGTATCCTGCATGGTCACCTTTCCGCTCATGGCGGAATTTGTAATCTGTGCCATCATTGTCAACGAGAATGTCAACAGCATGGCGGATAAGAATAGGATTCTTCGCATAATATTTATTTGGTTTGTTTGTAATATTGCGTGCAAAATTAATCAATTTATACAAAAATACATCATTTTTACGCATCTTTTTGGCGAGTACCCATGCGGGCCTCAACGACATTGACTACATAGTCGCCCAATTTCTCACACTCATTGATGATATCCATATAGATGGTACCTACGGCATAAGAATATTCGTGGTTGTTAATATCATTAATATTCTGAACCTTCAACTGGTTGCGATAGTTATTAATCTCATTCTCGATATTGAACGAGCGATTAGCATCGTAAGAATCTTTGCGGCCACTCATCAGCGAGTTCATCTGAGTAAGGGCATCGTCAGTAAGCTCCATCATCTGATGGATATGTTCATACTGCTTATCATTAAAATGGTCTTGCTTGCCCTGATATTTGCGAGAGATGGTGCGTGCCATATTGAAACAAGCATCACCGATAGACTCAATTTCACTAATCTCACGTAACATGGCACGAATCTTTGCCTTCGTCTCGTCCGAGAGATGAGCATCAGAAACTTCGTCCAAGTATTTGGCAATCTCCAATTCCATGTTATCAGAGATACCTTCGTATTTCTCAATACGGGAATAGAGCTTGACAAAGGCTTTCTCGTCTTTCTCGGTAAGCAGTTCACGCACCATGCCAAACATACGCTGGATGCGGACAGCAAACTGGCGTATCTCCTTTTGTGCCTCCAGCACTGAAAGTTCTGGAGTCTTCATGAAGCCTGCAGTAATAAAGTGCAAACGGAAATCTTCTTCCTCGTCCACCTTCTTGGTCTTGATAACCCAGCATACGAACTTCTCTATCTGTGGGATAAACCAAATCAGGATACTAGCATTGATAACATTAAAACCTGTATGGAAGGCTGCCAAGGTAAAGGTCAGGCGCTTATCAACAGACATATTTTCAATATCCACATGGAAGACATTATTACCGATATAATCTACTGCCCAGACCACTCCATCGACGAACCAATAGAAAATCATCAATATCCACAGCACGCCGAAGATATTAAAGAACATGTGTGCCAAGGCAGCACGGCGCGCCTGTGTATTGGCTGAAAGGGCAGCCAAGTTAGAAGTAATAGTTGTACCGATATTCTCACCCAGCACCAGAGCAATACCCATAGAGATTGGCATAGCACCACTACCACACAGCAGCATGGTAATAGCCATCACGGCAGCGCTCGACTGTACGCAGAAGGTAAGCACACCACCCAACAGCAGGAACACCAATACGGTGAAGTATGAGTTCTGGGGGAATGACTCGAAGAATGCCAACACATCGGGATTATGTCCCAGGTCCATCGCTTGTCCTGTCACACGGAGAGTGGTCAGTCCCAATAGCAGCATACCCAAACCAAAGAGGAAGTCGCCAATATAGCGCTGCTTCTTCATATAGATAAGGATAATACCTGCAAAGAAGCTGATATAACTGACGATGCTAATATCAAACGAGGCACCCAATGCGATAATCCAAGCGGTAAACGTCGTACCGATATTGGCACCCATAATAACAGAAATCGCCTGTGCCAAGGTCAACAAGCCAGCATTAACAAACGAAACGGTTAATACCGTGGTGGCTGTAGAAGACTGCACAGACGCTGTAACAATTGAACCAGTTAACAAACCGGTAAAGCGATTGGAAGTCATGGCTCCTAATGCATGGCGTAGTTGTGAACCAGCCATTTTCTGCAAGGCCTCACTCATGGACTTCATACCAAACATGAGAAGCGCCAGCGAGCCGAGCATCGTAAAAATTGTGAGCATCATAATAACAATGTTCGTTTGAGTTCGAAATTCGTTGGCAAAATTACGAAAAAAATCTGAAAAAGAAATTAATTCCCGAAAACTTTTTGTAAAATTGACGACGTCAAACATACTTCGCACTCGGAAATGCAAAGAAAAGTTCTTTTTCTTTTGCATTTCTCTCGTTTTTTCGTAAATTTGTCCCCATCTAAAAACATCATTATGGAAAAAACGGTAAAAGTCTGCTGTCTGAATAATGGGCAGACATATGAATTGCCAATGGGCAGCAATCTCTATGAGGCATATCAACAGATGAATCTGACTCTGCCATACGAGCCCATTTTGGCACATGTAAACAACAAGGTAGAAGGCATGCACTACCGCCTCTACAAACCTAAAAACATCGAGTTTCTAGACATCACATCCACATCAGGACAGCGTGCCTATACACGCACCTTGTTCTTTATTCTCTGTAAGGCTGTCCATGACCTCTACACCAAGTGTAAGGTTGCTATAGACATCCCTGTGAGCAATGGCTACTATGTAGATCTGAACATCGGCCATCCCGTGACGCTCGATGATGCTGGTCGCATCCGTAAGCGCATGCAAGAGATTATTGATGCCGACTACCCCATCCATCGTCATGAAACGACTACGGAGGAGGCTATCCACATGTTCAGCATTCTGCACACCTTCTCAAAAGTGAAGTTGCTGCAGAGTTCGGGCTCGCTATACACCACCTTTTATGATATTGACGACTATTACGACTACTTCTATGGTGCCCTGCTGACGCACACTTCACAGATATATCTCTTCGGATTGGAGAAATATTATGATGGATTGCTATTACGTATTCCCTCACGCGAACATCCTGAGGAGTTGGGCGAAATCGTGATGCAGGATAAGATGTTCGGCATCTTCAAAGAGCACCATCGCTGGCAGGATATTCTCGGTATGCGTACCATCGGCGACCTCAACGAGGCTATCGACCAAGGACGCACCAACCTGCTTATTCAGGTTAGCGAGGCTTTGCAGGAGAAGAAGATTGGTAAGATAGCCGATGAGATAGCTAATCGTAAGGGCATCCGCATGGTACTTATTGCCGGTCCTTCTTCCAGTGGTAAGACAACCACCTGCAAGCGTCTCTCTGTTCAGTTGCTCACCAATGGCATCAAACCTGTGGGCATCTCACTCGACGACTACTTCTTGGATAGAGAACTAACACCACGCGACGAGAATGGAGACTACGATTTCGAACACTTGCATGCACTCAACCTGCCACTACTCAACGAGCAGATGAATGCCTTGTTCCGTGGTGAGGAGGTAGAACTGCCACGTTACGACTTCCCCACAGGCAAGAGCGTGAAGAGTGGTCGCAAGCTACAACTCCACGATGATGAGATACTGGTGGTAGAGGGTATTCATGCACTGAATCCCGAACTGATGAAGGATGTACCTCAGGACCAGATATTCCGCGTCTATGCCTCAGCACTGACTACGCTGCTACTCGACAATCACAACTACATCCCCACCACCGACAATCGTCTGCTGCGCCGCATCATCCGCGACCACAAGTATCGTGGAGTATCTGCCCAGGAGACCATCCGTCGCTGGCCATCGGTACGCAAGGGCGAGAACAAGTGGATATTCCCCTATCAGGAGAATGCCGATGCCATGTTCAACTCTGCCATGCTCTTCGAGTTGGCAGTGATTAAGAGTCAGGCAGAGCCACTCTTAGAGCTATTGCCCGAAAACTGTCCGGAGTATGCAGAGGCCTACCGACTGCGTAAGTTCTTGCGCTACATCCGTCCTATCCCCGAAGATCAGATACCACCCACATCGCTATTGCGTGAGTTCTTGGGTGGCTCATCATTCGAATACTAACAATTTCTGTATAAAAATGCGGTTTTGAGCGTTATTTACACTCAAAACTGCATTTTTATTGCAAAACATTTGGTAAATACATGAATATTTGCGACCTTTGCATTTGTTTTTACGATTAAAGTACACCTATTATAATATATTATGGCAGAAAAAATGGAAGTGAAGGAGCTGGACCAAGTTGTGGTTCGCTTTTCTGGTGACTCCGGCGACGGTATGCAGTTGGCCGGAAACATCTTCTCTACGGTCAGTGCCACCGTTGGTAATGGTATTTCTACATTCCCCGACTATCCCGCAGATATCCGTGCCCCGCAAGGTTCGCTGACGGGTGTGTCTGGTTTCCAAGTACATATCGGTGCTGGCAAGGTTTACACCCCTGGCGATAAGTGCGATGTGCTGGTAGCTATGAATGCTGCTGCCCTGAAGACACAGTATCGCTATGCAAAGCCCGGTGCCACTATCATTATCGACACCGACTCCTTTGGTCCTAAGGACTTGGAGAAGGCTCAGTTCAGTTCAGAGGATTATCTTGGCGAGATGGGTATCGACCCCGATCGCGTTATCCAGTGTCCTTTGACCACCATGGTGAAGGACTGTCTGGCTGAGACTGGTATGGACAACAAGGCCATCCTCAAGTGCCGCAACATGTTCGCCCTCGGACTCGTATGCTGGCTCTTTGATCGTGACCTGAACCTCGTAGCCAACTTCCTGAAAGAGAAATTTGCCAAGAAGCCAGCTATCGCTGAGAACAATATCAAGGTGGTACAGGCTGGTTATGACTACGGACACAATACGCACTCTAGTGCGATGAATGTTTATCGCATTGAGACTAAGGAGAAGACTCCCGGACGCTATATGGACATCACTGGTAACAAGGCTACAGCCTATGGCTTCATTGCTGCTGCAGAGAAAGCAGGTCTGCGCCTCTATCTGGGTTCTTATCCTATCACCCCTGCTACTGACGTGCTCCATGAGCTCTCTAAGCACAAGTCATGCGGTGTTATCACCGTACAGTGCGAAGACGAGATTTCAGGTTGTGCTTCAGCTCTCGGTGCTTCGTTTGCCGGTGCCCTCGGTGTCACCTCTACCTCTGGTCCTGGTGTCTGTCTGAAGAGTGAGGCGATGAACCTTGCTGTCATCATGGAGCTGCCTCTCGTTGTGCTCGACGTGCAGCGTGGTGGTCCTGCCACAGGTCTTCCCACCAAGAGTGAACAGACTGATTTGCTGCAGGCGTTGTTCGGACGTAATGGTGAGAGTCCTATGCCAGTGATGGCTGCTACCAGTCCTGCCGACTGTTTCGATGCTGCTTATCAAGCTTCAAAGATGGCGCTTGAGCACATGACTCCTGTCATCCTGCTCACCGATGCCTATATCGCCAATGGTTCTGGTGCCTTCAAGTTGCCAGAGATGGCCAAGCTCGACGCTATCAATCCTCCCTACGTTCCTGAGGAACTGAAGGGCAAGTGGA
The DNA here is from genome assembly GCA_900199555.1 of Prevotellaceae bacterium MN60. Taxonomy (GTDB): domain Bacteria; phylum Bacteroidota; class Bacteroidia; order Bacteroidales; family Bacteroidaceae; genus Prevotella. The sequence goes on along the minus strand of FZQZ01000004.1, from coordinate 144,261 downwards.
CTCCTTATATGCGTGCCGAGAATGGTACCCGCTATTGGGCTGTTCCTGGTCGTGAGGGCTTTGCTCATATCCTTGGTGGATTGGAGAAGGACTCTAACACGGGTGCCATCTCTACCAACCCAGAGAACCATGACCTGATGACTCGTCTGCGCCAGCAGAAGATTGACAATATCCAGGTGCCTGACCTCGAAGTGGATGGCGATGTCAACGATGCCGACCTGCTCATCGTAGGTTTCGGTTCTACCTATGGTCATCTGCACTCTGCTATGGACGAGCTCCGCGCCAAGGGTCACAAGGTGGCACAGGCTCACTTCAAGTATCTGAACCCACTGCCCAAGAACACTGCCGAGGTACTCTCCAAGTACAAGAAAGTAGTAGTAGCTGAGCAGAACATGGGTCAGTTGGCAGCCTACCTCCGCATGAAGGTCGATGGTTTCGTACCCTACCAGTTCAATCAGGTCAAGGGTCAGCCATTCATCGTAGAAGAGTTAGTGAATGCCTTCACCGAAATAATTAACAAAAAATAATAACAACCACGAAGTTATTTATAACGACCACGAATTCAACGAATAAAACGAATTAATATTTTTATCGAATTAAACGAATATGCAGTACGGCGACAATGTCATCTTTCCTCAAGAATCCTATGCTATTATAGGTGCAGCTATGAAAGTTCATAGTACATTGGGCTGTGGATTTACTGAGAAGGTATATCAAGATGCATTAGCTGTTGAGTTCAATAAGAACAAAATCCCATTTCAGAGAGAAATGGAGCTTCACGTTGTTTACGATGACATAGAGCTACCTTCAACATTTATTCCTGACTTCATCTGCTACGACAAAATTATTGTTGAACTGAAAGCAGTCAGAGAACTTGATGATATGCATCGCTCTCAAGCATACAATTATGCAAAAGTGTCAGGCTATCAGTTAGCGTTACTCGTCAACTTCGGAGAACCATCGCTTACTTATGAAAGGTTAGTGGTTTAAATTCGTATCATTCGATAATAATAAAACAATTCGTCCAATTCGAGAAATTCGTGGTAGAAGAAAAAACATCAGTGGTAAAAATAAGAGTATTATGAGTAATTACAGTGCTTCCGATTTTAAGAAAGGTCAGCCTCGTTGGTGTCCAGGTTGTGGTGACCACTTTTTCCTGGCCTCACTTCATAAGGCTATGGCCGAGATTGGTGTAGCTCCCGAGAACGTAGCAGTTATCTCTGGTATCGGCTGTTCTAGCCGTCTGCCCCACTATATGGCTACCTATGGCATGAACACTATCCATGGACGTGCAGCAGCTATCGCTACAGGTGCTAAGGTGGCTAACCCCAACCTGACCGTATGGCAGGTGAGTGGTGATGGCGACGGACTGGCTATCGGTGGTAACCACTTCATCCATGCCAATCGTCGTAACATCGACCTCAATATGATTCTCCTGAACAACCGTATCTACGGTTTGACTAAAGGTCAGTACTCTCCTACCTCACCTCGTGGTTTTGTCTCTAAGTCAAGTCCTTATGGCACGGTAGAAGATCCCTTCCGCCCTGCAGAGTTGTGCTTTGGTGCTCGCGGACACTTCTTTGCTCGTTGCGTGGCTACCGATGCCCCAGGCACTGTTGAGGTACTGAAGGCAGCCTATAATCACAAGGGAGCCTCTGTTACTGAGGTACTGCAGAACTGCGTTATCTTCAACGATGGTTGCCATGAAGCCGTATATAACAAGGAAGGTCGTAAGAAGAATGCCATCTACGTGAAGCATGGCGAGAAACTCGTGTTCGGTGAGAACAATGAGTTCGGTCTCGTACAGCAGGGCTTCGGCCTGAAGGTGGTAGAGATTGGCAAGGATGGCTACACACTGGACGATGTACTCGTACATGATGCCCACTGCGAAGACAACACCCTGCAGCTCAAGCTCGCCCTGATGGGTAATGGTGATGGTTTCCCCATCGCTCTCGGAGTCATTCGCGATGTTGATGCTCCCACCTACAACGATGCCGTTCATGCACAGCTCGCTGAGGTTAGCGCTCAGAAGAAGTATCACAACTTTGAGGAGTTGCTGGAGACTAACGACATTTGGACCGTGCAATAAGAATATCACTCATCACATATAAAAAAGTGGCGACTTCCTTATCGAAATCGCCATTTTTTTGTTTACCTTTGCAGCAGGAACTATTAATATTTATACGTATGACTAAACCAGACGAAATCATGCGTGTCGGCATCATCGGCACAGGCAGGATAGCAGAGAAGGCTGCCATCACACTGCGTGGACTAACAGAAGTAGAAGCCTACGCCGTAGGCTCACGTCATCAAGACACGGCAGATGCCTTTGCCAAGAAGTGGGACATTCCCAAGGCGTATGGCTCGTATGCAGCACTGATTGCCGACCCGGACATCGACCTAATCTATATTGGCACTCCACACTCCCATCACTTCGACGTCACACGCGAAGCGATACTGTCAGGCAAACCTTGTCTTGTGGAGAAAGCTTTCATGGCTAATAGTAGACAGACACAGGAGATTCTCGATTTAGCTCACCAGCAAAAGGTGTTCGTAGCCGAAGCCATCTGGACACGCTATCAGCCTGTCGTCAGTATCATCCTCGATTTAATTAGTAGCGGACGCATTGGCGAGCCTCGTATGGTGACAGCCACCCTGGGTTACTCTATGGGCAACAAAGAGCGCATCATGCGCCCCGACCTTTGTGGTGGAGCACTACTCGACCTCGGTGTCTATGCCTTAAACTTTGTACGTATGTTCTTCCCTGCCGATATCTTGTGTATAGATGGCCACTGCGTAAAGAGCGATACGGGCATGGATTTGACAAATACCATGACCCTGATTCTGAAAGACGGCGTGCTCTGTAATCTCCAGTCAAGTGCCTCATGCGTAGGCGACAACATCGGTGTCATAGCAGGTACCGAAGGTAACCTCATCATCGACAATATCAACAATCCGCAGCAGATTACCGTCAATGGTCCAAATCGCACCTTTATCGAGACCATTCGTGTACCCCAGCAGATTACGGGTTACGAATATCAGTTCCTCGCTTGCAGACAGGCACTCATCGATGGTCGCCTGGAGCCTGTCGAGATGCCTCACAAAGAAACACTATACATCATGCAACTCATGGACAGTCTACGCCAAAAATGGGGCGTGCGCTATCCTATGGACATTTAAGAAAAAAGGATAATAACAACTATGAAGAAAAGATTCGTCATTGCCCTGTTTACCATGATGTCATCCATGCTGATGATGGCACAGGTTACCAACCAAGACACAAACAACGATATCACACGAGGCACCATCAAGGTGAAGATAGAAACCAAGTTGGGCGACATCATTGTCCGCCTATACGATGCCACCCCTATCCATCGCGACAACTTCGTCAAGCTGGTAAAGGAGGGTTTTTATGACGGCACCCTGTTTCATCGCGTTATCAAAGACTTTATGATTCAAGGTGGTGACCCAGACTCCAAGGGAGCACCTGCCGACAAAGAACTGGGCGAAGGAGACCCCGGTTATACGCTGGAGGCAGAGATTAGGAGTGGACTATACCATAAGCGTGGCGCGCTGGCTGCAGCTCGCGAGGGCGACGACACCAACCCTGAGTTTCGCAGTAGCGGCTCACAGTTTTATATCGTATGGGGACGCACCTTTACTCCTCGTCAAATAGACTATCTTGACGAGAAGCTCAAGATGAATCGTCCAGAGACAGGCGGTCTGAATGCCACCCAACGTCAAATCTATGCCTCACAAGGTGGTACACCACACTTAGATGGTACCTACACCGTATTTGGTGAAGTAGAAGAAGGGCTCAATGTGGTAGAGAAGATTCAGGCTCTCCCCACCAACGACTCCGACAGGCCACTCGAGGATGTCAGCGTGAAGCTCTCGGTGATAGATTCTGAGTAGTCATCATCATAATTCATAAGTCCAGCGGAGTATATTCCAGTCCCCACACCTTAGCCACAGCCTCGTAGGTGCAATGACCATCCACCATATTCACGCCACGTGCCAATGATTGGTCGTCACGGCAAGCCTGTTGCCATCCCTTGTCAGCCAAGGCGATAGCATAGCGCAGCGTAGCATTTGTCAGAGCGATAGTCGAGGTGTTAGGCACAGCACCCGGTATATTTGCCACAGCATAGTGCACAATACCATCAACCGTATATACAGGCTCACTATGCGTGGTAGGATGCGAAGTCTCGAAACAGCCACCTTGGTCTATAGCCACATCCACCAATACCGTACCAGGTTCCATCAATTTCAGCATATCCTTGGTAATCAGTTTGGGTGCAGCATCGCCCGGTATCAATACCGAACCCACCACCACATCCACGGTAGGCAGTTCCTCACGGATGTTATGTTCCGAACTATACAAGGTATGCACATTGGCAGGCAATTCGGCAGCCAACTGCTTCAGGCGAGGCAGCGACACATCGGTTATCGTTACGTCAGCCCCCATGCCGGCAGCGATGCGAGCAGCAGCCTCACCCACCGTGCCACCACCCAGCACCAGCACCTTGGCAGGTTTCACTCCAGGCACCCCAGCCATCAGCTTTCCCTTTCCCCCTTTGGTCTTCTGCAAATAGTAAGCACCATTCTGGGCAGCCATCCGTCCAGCCACCTCACTCATCGGTATCAGCAAGGGCAGCGAATGGTCGTTGCGCTCCACCGTTTCGTAGGCAATACACGTAGCTCTGCTCTTCATCATGGCATGTGTCAGTTCTTCTTCACAGGCAAAGTGGAAATACGTAAACACCACCTGTCCTTTTCTCACCAGTGCATATTCAGGCTTGATAGGCTCTTTCACCTTCACTATCATGTCGGCCACCTCATACACATCCTCTATGCGAGGCAGTATATGGGCACCCACCTGTTCGTACTGTTCATCGCTGAATCCACTGCCCTCCCCTGCAGTATGCTGCACATACACCGTATGTCCGTGTTTTACTAACTCGGCCACGCCAGCTGGCGTCATGCCCACTCGGTTCTCATTGTTCTTAATCTCCTTGGGGACTCCTACTTTCATTGTCGTAATAATTTAGTTAAACAGTTAAGCAAAAACTATGTCGCAAATATACGAAATATCTGCGACATAGCAATGCCTTTCCCCATATTTTTTAGTTAGGACGGATATCCTTAGAAGATGGCAGCGAGGAATCAACAACCTGTCCCGGTGATTCAGCCGGGAATTCCCCTAACCTATTTATGCTTATTATTTCGTATGATAAATCGAATAAACTTCTCCTGTATGTTTGTTAATCTCAACATGTCCTATTCCTCCGCATATAATAGCCTCCATTTTTGTTTCGGAGTCAACTTGTGAGTTGTCTTTATCCATAGAAGGTGGTGTTAGAGATGTCTCCACAACCCAAACACTATCCAAAAGAGCAACCCTATATGGCTTTTCGTCATAAATCTCTTTTCCATATGATGACTCCAACAGTAATAAGGCCATCTTTACTGCAAGCTCTTTGTGGGGAACGACATCCCGTTCAACGGAATTTCCTCTATTAGAGCTTATTCGTCCAGATAACTGTTTGGCTGCTGACAAAACCACGATGTCCTTTTCTATGTTGACGTGTGGACAGCTAGATGTATTTACTGCGCAACTCTTGGAGAGAATAGCAATGGCAATAACACATAACAAACTAAGAAATAGAATATTTTTTTTCATACATTTTTAATTTATAGATCAGGGGACGGTTCTCTGGTCTGCGCATTACATGGTATATTCCAGTATTACTGCTCTTCCGTGACTGTCTAGGCATGGTGACATACAATTATACACAACAAAGGTACATAATAACCGAAACACTCCTGCTAACGTTATAAGATTTTTAATCATTTATAACAGATCAGAGAACCGTCCCCTGGTCTGGATGATTCTATAATAAGAGCTGCTCAGTTGGGCAGCTCTTATTATTTGAATGACCTAGGGAATTAAAAACATCCCAGAGATTTTTTGGGATTAATTAGCATCCCATAAAAACTTTCAGTATTTTTCCATCTTTTTTTCTAATTTCAATATGTGCATTCTCACCATATCCTCCACCAGTCACACTTCCATTCACAACCCAAATACTATCTTTTATCAGATTTATTCGATACGGTTTCTGACCATATATTTTCTCACCGTATTTAGAAACCAATACTGCTTCAGCAATTCGAGCAGCGGTTAGCTCATTTGGAACATATCCGTCATCTGGATATATTATTTTTTCACGTGGATAGTCCAATGTTAAATCTGATGCATGTATATAGAATGTCCCTTTAGGAATACTATCATCTTTTGCATAAATATCGTCAATAACATATTCTGTTCTATCATAGTATATGTATAAATAATAACCAACACAAGAAATACTTATGATGATTGCTACAAGAAATATAAAAATAGTTTTTCTTTTCATTTTAATTTTTATTTAAAAATTTTGATATTAAAGACCATAGTTCATTTAGAGAATTCTCCTTGTCTCGCTTTTCTTTCATAGATGCAGTCGTATTGGGATTGTGATTAGGTGAGTTCTCGTCGCTTGGCAAATCTACATTAAAAGTAATAAGACAATGCTTCCCTTTCTTATTGATCTCAAATAAATCAGGGGACGGTTCTCTGGTCTGCATAGATCAGGGGACGGATACCCTTCACATATACCAGACTGGAGCCTATTACTTATTGAACCTTCTTATTCTCCGCAAAGATTTTGTGGAGGGTCTTTTCCAGCTTACCCTTTTCTTGTTGTTTCAAGAAGTTTTCCAATAGGTCAACCTTACCCGTCAGCTCACTGTTAGGCTTGTAGAACTGAAGAAGAATGTCAATGGCTTGTACAAAGTGTTCCTCGTCAAGTTCCTTGATATTCTCCGTCAGACAGTAATAGCTGCAAGAAGCGATATAAGCTACCAGATAGGCCAGATTCTTCTCAGAAGTCAGAGGCTCTAGCCCTTTACCTACTATCACCTTCACATCGTCGCTAGCCTCGCTCCAGTTGATGATATACTGAGCAGCCTGATTAATCTGCTGAGCACTCACCTTATGCGTCAGATAATATTTGATACACTTGAACGCATCTTCATTATGCTCACGACATTCCTCTCCGCTCTTAAAGGTAACAGGTTCTGGAAGGTCTTCTATACCCTCTTCCTTTTCTTTGTTCAGCCTGTTTATCTGGTCTTCTACCTGCTTGGCATTCTTTTCGTTATTCACAGCCTTATAGTATTTCTGCAGGTAGGGCAATTCGTCAAGATACTCGTCAGAATGCTCACCACATACCTTTTTGATAACATTCAGCGCCCTAATCTCGTACTTGATGGCTTCTGCCGTCTGGTCATTATAATGACTCGATTCAGCCATATGCATCAAGATTACACCCAAGTCATAATCGTTGCGTCCCAGCTTCTCATAGATGGTTAATGCCTTCCTACAGTTTTCTACAGCCTTGGCATACTCTTCCGTTGAGATTTGATACAGCGAGAGATTGTCCAGATAGTACGCATACGTCGCATCACTATTGCTCACGTTGGCAGCATACAGATTCGCCGCCTTCTCTATCACCTTGATGGCCTCCTGGTGCTGTTCTGCCCTGTAATATAGCTTTGCGCTAAAGGCCAACTGTATGATATAAGTGCTATCGGTCTCGCCATACAGTGTTTTCAGTATGGTTAATTCACGCTCCTTGGTCTTTATAGCATCCTCATATCGCTTTTGGTCCATCAGTTTGATGGTAACAGAGTTCAACTTGTCGGCCTGCTCTTTGGTCATCTCGTCAGTCTGCGACCATGCTGATACCATACAGCACAAGGCTACAAATGTCAATAGCACCTTCTTCATCATATACCAGTTTTAGTTGCGCAACTTACTTACTTTACGAATACTTTTCTCGTTGTTCCGTCACTCATCTTGAGGATGTTCAATCCGCGCTGAGGTTCGCTGATGCGCTTACCATCGATGGTGTAGCGACCTACAACGATAGGAATCTGCGTAGTTGTTGGTGCAGCGACTCCGGTGGTTGGTTTCGGGTCCTCATCCGTCAATGCAACGATATTACCGAAGTTCTGCCACACATATGCATTACCATAATCTTCTATGGAAGCTGCGGGAACATGAAGGGTTGCATTTGTAAGATTTGAATTCTTAAAGCAATCATAAGCAAGGGGGGCTTGTTCTGCATAACAATACACATTTTCCAGCTTAGAACTTGATTCGAATGCGCTTGCTCCAATACCCGTCACGCCACTGCCTATGACAAGATTAGTTAATGAAGAACAATATTGGAATGAATAATTTCCGATGGCTGTCACACTATTCGGAATAGTAATTGTGCTTAATCTCGGACATCCACGGAATGCATATTTATCAATAATAGTAACCCCATTACCAATTTTTAGAGAACTAAGTTTAGTGCAATTCTCAAATGTATTCTGCTCTATTTTTGTAACGCTGCCAGGAATATAAATAGAGGTGAGCGATTCACAATGAGCGAAAGCAAAAGCGCCTATTGCTGTAACACTACTTGGAATGGTTACCGAAGCAAGATTACTACATCCTGAAAATGCAAAACGTCCAATACTCGTAACACCCTCAGGAATGACAAGAGAGGTCAGACCAGAACAACCCTGAAGTGCAGCACTTTCGATAGCTGTTACGCCTTCGGGAATGATGGTATTCTGACAGCCTTTCAAAAGTTTATTGTTGGCTGTTTCGATTAAAGCATTACAATTATTGCGAGAGTCATACTTAGTATTTCCTTCTTCTACAGTTATAGCAGTCAAATCATAATTACCTGCAAACGCAGAGCCTTCAATGCTTTCTACACTTTTAGGAATGCTGATAGATGTAAGATTGCAACATTCGAATGCACCAGATCCAATACTTTTTAAGTTATTAGGGAAATGAATAGTAGTGAGACTCGTATATCCGAAAGCATCTGTGCCAATACTTGTCAGACTACTCGGAAGACTGATAGATATTAGCGATACGCAAGATTCGAAAGCATAGTCCCCGATTGAAGTTACTCCTTCAGGAATGACTACCTCTCTAACCACCTCACCATTCAAGTACAAACGATTCTGCATAGTAACGGGATTGCTATTTATGCCATCAAAACAAATTCCACACCATGCTGCGATGTCTGAAATATTAATTGACATAAGAGCATTACATCCGTTGAAGGCATAATCTCCCATATACGTAAGGCCATTGCCAATATTTATAGAGGTAAGACCAGTACAGCCAGAAAATGCATATTTGCCGATTGACTTCACACAATTAGGGATGTTAACAGTCGTCAGACTGCTACAACCAGAGAATGCTTCATCTTGAATACTGACCACACCATTAGGAATGGTAACAGATGTAAGACCTGAACAATTGCAGAAAGCCATACTTCCGATAGATGTCACCTTATATACATGACCTTCATATATTACTTCTTCAGGAATGACAACATTTCCACTATAACTACTCTTGTTATATTCACGGTAAGTAACCTCCAATCCCACATCTTCAGCATCCTCAGTATCCTCCCAATTGCTCATTTTATAATAGATAGGAACACCATCAGCATTGGGGACCTGGATATTATAAAAAGCTGAGACGTTAATGGAAGTCATACATAATAGCAAGACAAGCAATAAGTTTAGATGGCTCTTTTTCATATTCTTTATAATCTCGTTATATTATCCTTACTTCACAAACACTTTTCTCGTTGTTCCGTCACTCATCTTGAGGATGTTCAATCCGCGCTGAGGTTCGCTGATGCGCTTACCATCGATGGTATAACGACCTACGACGATAGGTATCTGCGTAGTTGTTGGTGCAGCGACTCCGGTGGTTGGTTTCGGGTCCTCATCCGTCAATGCAACAATATATATAAAATATTTCCAAAACTCTGCGTTTTTATATACATCTAAAGCAGTTTCGGGTACATGGACTTTCATATTGCGAGTCTGGTATCCAAAAGCATACTCGCCTGCTTCAGGAGCCTGTTCTGCATAGCAGTAAATATCTTCAAACTGACAGTACATAAATGCTCCACCACCGATACTCGTTACGCTACTAGGGAGAACAACAGAAGTTAAGCCTGTATTATCAAATGCATATTCTCCTATTGTAGATACGCCCTCGGGAATATTTATCGAGGTTAGTTCTTTACACCCAGTAAATGCACCTGCGCCAATGTTTGTTATACCATTAGGAATGGTCGTATTTCGGCATCCAAGCATCAATGTGTTATCTGCAGTTCTGATGATAGCATTACAGTTGTTGCGAGAATCGTAAACAGTATTTCCCTCTTCCACTTGAATTGTAGTAGCACTAGAAGCACAACCAATAAAAGCTGCCTCTTCGATAGACGTTACACCCTTAGGGATAGTAATTGAAGTCAGCCTACAACCATTAAATGCTTCCACGCCAATACTCGTCACAGTACTAGGAATTGTGAAAGAGGTAAGGGATGTACAACCTGAAAACACGGACTCTTCTATTCTCGTTATACCCTCAGAGATACTAACCGAAGCTAAATCATAACAGTTTTCGAATGCATATCTTTCGATAGTTTTTACGCTACTAGGAATACTGATTGATGTTAGGCTCTTACAGTACTGGAATGCACCATTTCCAATCTTTGTTACACTATTGGGAATATCGATAGAGGTTAAGTTCGCATTGCCATAAAATGCTCCTACACCTATCTCTGTAACGCCATTAGGAATAATAGTATTGGGGCCACCCGATATCAGCACATTGTCTGCAGTCCTAATAATCGCATTACAATTATTGCGAGAATCAAATACCGCATTCCCGTTTTCCACCTGAATAGAAGAGAGATTCTCGCAGCCATAAAACGGATTATAATCCATACTCGTTACACTATTGGGGATAACGATAGAAGTTAAGCTAACACAGTTTTGGAATGCACCACTTCCGATACTCGTTATATGATGAGTCAATTGGACAGAAGTCAATTTTTTAAACTCGTAGAATGCACCATTTCCAATCATTGTTATATTGTCTCCAAAAACAATTTCTTCAACAGTGCTGCCAAAAATATCTTTAAGTTGCGCTTCCCCAGTCAACCAAGTTCGACTTCGATCTTTTGAAATGAGTGCATTACTATTTATGATAACTTTTTTCAAATTACAATAACGGAACATTGCATTGGGGACGTTTTCCAAAGTGCTCGGTATGGTAACAGAAGTCAAATTCTGGCACAAGTAGAAAGCATTATAATAAATACTTGTCACACCCTCAGGAATAACAACTGAAGTCAAATTTTGACAATATGTGAAAGCATCCTCACCGATACTCGTCACATTATAGTCCACGTCATCAACTGTTATCAAAGACGGAATCACGATATCTCCAGCATACAGCCTAGAACCTTCTGTTACTTCTGCCGTTTTGGCATCTGTATTCAAATTGTAAAAGATACCGTCGACTTCCACCTCTGCGCTCACTGCCAATGGCAGCAGCATCATTAAGATTAATAGTAAATGCTTTTTCATAATTTTTACGGGTTATTGTTTATTAGTTGCAAAGGTATAAAAAAGTAATGAAAGTTCCAAATGCGTTTTCGACGAAACGGATGATTTTATGTACCAAAGCGAAGAATACTACACATCGTTAACATACATTAATATTAGAAGATTTGCGAGTCTCCATTTTTCAGCAAAAGTCAACTAATATAGTAGGAAATAGTCAACCTTTTCAAGAATAGCGTCAACGAATACAGGATACAGAAGTCAACCTTTTCCGTATGAATGCTTCACGCAACAACGCAACAACACAACAACACAACAACATTTCGAAAATGTTTTGCAACAACATAAATAGTGTATATATACTTAATATTATATATTATATATAATATATAATATTAAAAAGTTGTTCTCTATTTTCTCTCTGTAAAATGAGAAATGCAAATGTTGTTGTGTTGTTGTGTTGTCGTGTCGCGTTCTAGTTCACTATCCCGCTCCCTCGTATCCGTAATAAATCTGGCTCGAAAATTACGGAAATCTGCCTCGTTAATTACGTAAGGCCCGAAATCGTGCAAACCGTGCTGAAAATCGGCCCTTATCGATAGCCGAAATTGGGCGGTATGCGAGAAAAGCAGTACCTTTGCATTGTGCCGTCAAACCCTTCGAATTATGTCGTTAAACTCCGAGAATTATGCCGTCAAACTCCTCGTAAAGTGCCGTCAAACTATTTGCAAAACAGCAACAAGAAAAATAGAGCCCAAAAGTGTGCACCAAACTGGTTCTGATTGAAAGGAAACAAAAAGAGGATATACCGATATAAGCATATCCTCTTTATTATTGAGCGGAATAGAATATCCGACTATTAAATCACGTGGAGTGTACCCATCAGGTAAATAAGGCCGAAGCCCAGTACCATAGAGATGATACCCATGATGATACCCATCTTCGCCATTTCCTTTTGATTTACATAGCCTGTTGCGAAGGCAAGGGCGTTAGGAGGTGTAGAGATAGGCAGAATCATTGCACTAGAAGCAGCGATGGCTACACCGATGAGCACAGTAGAGGTGCCACCGATGGGGGCAAGCTTGTCGCCCATAGCATTACATACTACTGCAAGGATTGGCATAAGCAGGGCTGCCGTAGCAGAGTTACTGATGAAGTTACTAAGAATGTAGCAGATAGCACCACCGAGCAGCAGGATGAGCAGGGGTGAGAACTCGCCAAAGGGAATGCTCTCGATGGCATTGTCGGCAAGACCAGAGGCGTTAAGGCCGTAACCAAGGGCGAAACCACCGGCTACCATCCAGATTACACTCCAGTTAATCTGCTCCAAGTCGCGCTTGGTGATAACACCAGTCAAAGCGAAGACACAGAACGGAAGCATAGCCACGGTGTTAGCATTGATTCCTGTGAACTGGTCTGACAGCCAGAGCAGAACAGTGGCAATGAAAGTTACGATAACAATCGTTGACTGGGTATTCTTCTCCATGCTACCCTCGATGTTCAGCTCGATATGCTTCTGGGTGAAGGGGAAGAACTTGAGCAGCAGGCGCCAGCTGATGAACAGCAGGATGGCTACCAGGGGCACCATGAACATCATCCACTGACCGAAACCGAGGTTCATATTCAGACCATCAGGGTCGTTAAGATACTTCAGTGCGATATTGTTGGGAGGGGTACCAATAGGTGTACCGATACCACCGAGGTTGGCAGCGATGGGGATAGACATGGCCAAAGCCATACGTCCCTTACCCTCTGGGGGCAACTGGCGGAAGACGGGGGTGAGGAAGGTGAGCATCATGGCTGCCGTGGCAGTGTTAGACACGAACATAGAGAAGAGGCCCGTAACCAACAGGAAGCCTAACAGCACCATCTCACTACGGGTGCCGAAGGGGCGCAGCAGTACGCGTGCCAACTGGGCATCGAGGCCCGTCTTGGTGGCAGCGATAGCCAACACGAAACCACCAATAAAGAGCATGATAACGGGGTCGGCAAAGCTGGCCATAACACCTTTATGTGAAAGCAGAGAGCCTACTACCTCCGGATCAACCATGGGTTTGAGACCACTGTCAGAACAGAAGAGCAGCATCAATACGATGATGGCTATTGACGTGGCCCATGAGGATACTACTTCGAGTATCCACATCAAGGTGGCAAAAGCGAAGATAGCGATGACACGCTGCTGGATGACCGTCAAATTCTCAATACCATACCACTCGGACGGAATATTCCAGAGAAACAGGGTTACGATAGCGATCAGTGCAATCTTCAGTGCACGAACAGTCGTATTAGACGGGTGGTACTTACGCATCTGGCGCATCGTGTGATACGCCTCTACAAGATGAAATCCTTTGTAATTATTAAACATTTGGTATAGTGGTTAGTTATGTTATTTAAAATTTTGCGAGCGCAAAGATAATAAAAAGAAAATAGTTTCGAAAAAGAACTGAACCACTATTTTGACTTAAAGGTGTATAAATACACAAAATTGTTCTCCACTACCGTTTGCAGGCAAATAATTGTAATGTAGAGTTGACAAAAAAGGGGGATTTGTAGGGGAGCCCCCTCCTAGCCTCCCCCCACTGGGGAGGAACTCAGAAGCCTAGAGTGACGTGAAGGGTGAGTGGGAGCCCCCTCCTAGCCTCCCCCCACTGGGGAGGAACTCGGAGCGCAGTAGAGCCCCTCCCCAGCGGGGGGAGGATGGGAGGGGGCTCCGTACCTTCAATCCTACTCGATAACAAACGAATCTACATCGATATAGCCACCAGTTTTCTTGGTAGCAAAGCAGAAGATAGAGTACTTAGAACCCATGAAGAAACGCTGCCAGTCGAAACGCATACGATAGTCGGTGGTACCTATCTTGGTCCACTGCTCACCATCGAGACTATAATAGAAGTTGGCAGCATCCTTTCCTCCATGCTGTCCTGGGCGGAAGTCGCCATCGATGCGCAACCATACCTTGGTGGCACGAGGAGCTATCTTGGTGAGAGAAACGCCCTCAATCATCTTCTCTTCAGCCTTAGTCACCTCCTTGTCGCGGGCAGACAACTGTACGCTCTGCTCGTTCATCTCAAGGGTAACGATCTTACCGGTCTTCTTAAGTGCCAAAGCGCCCGTCTCGCTGTTGAAAGCAGCAAAGCCAGCGCAGTCGCCATCCTTCATGTGAGAATAGTCTATCACTACATAAGCGCTGCAGGTGGGACCTTGCATGCGCTGCGTAAGGGTATTAGGAGCCAGATAGATGTTGGGCACCACGCGACTGGTTTTGAGGCGGAGCCATCCTGGACGCTCGGTCAGTGACCATGCGCTATTCACGGGATTGTGGTTCCACTGCCAGTGTAGTCCGAGCTTAGCCGATGAGAAGTCGTCGCTGCAGATGATATGTTTCTCGGGTTCACCACTAATCAGGGGGCGCACATGCTCAGGCACACGACCATCCTCATCGCCCAGCATAGGCCATCCGTCAATCCAGCGACAGGGACTGAGCGTCAGTACGCGACCAACACCGCCACGGTCTTGGAACATCACACCATACCAGTCGCCATCAGGAGAATCGACGATAGTACCCTGTGCCAAGTAAGAGAAACCACCAAAGTCTGACTCGAGGATAGTCTTCTTCTCATAAGGTCCGTGGATATCGTTGGCGCGGTAGCACACCTCACGACGGTGGCGACCAGGGGCATAGACGTGGGAAATCATCAGCAGGTAGTAGCGACCATTGTGCTTAATCATACGAGAGCCCTCAAGCAGTCCGGTCTCATCGGCCTCGCGCTGGAAGAGCTGTGTATGTGAGCCTTCGATAACATCAGAGAGGTCGGGCTTGAGCTCCATCATCTCGCCAGTACCATAGATAACATATACACGATTGTCGTCGTCGAAGAAGAGCGAACAGTCGTGGAAGTGGCGCATGCGTGACACCAAGGTCCACTCGCCAGCAGGGTCTTCGGCACTATAAATATAGGTATCACCCATAGCGCCCTGCTCGTTGGGAGCAAAGAGCACATAAAAGCGACCATTGTGATACTTCAACGAGGTGGCCCACTGTCCGCGACCATAGACAGTACCCTGTTGCAAATCATACTTAGGAGAGTCGGTAAGACGGTCGTAAACATAGCCGATGGTCTCCCAATTTTTCAAGTCGCGAGAGCGCATAATAGGTGCACCAGGCATCAAGTGCATGGTGGTACTTACCAGATAATAGGCGTCGCCTACTCGAATGATGTCGGGATCGGGCACATCAGCCCAAAGCATAGGGTTCTCTACAAACGCACCATTAGAGCTGCTGAGACGCTTCCCAGCAGCTTCTACGGTTACAAAACAAACTACTAATGATAATATTACTACTAAAACAAATCTTTTCAATAAAATGTTGGTGTAGTTACCGAGTGCAAAGATAGGGAATAATTTCATAACTTATTTTCTTATTTGTTTCACTTATTTTTCCATATGTAACACAAACCGCCTCGTGGCTGTAAAATAACCTTTTTTGGCATAAAATTCTGTTTTTCGATATACCAAGTCTGAGGAGAACCAGGCTTATCGGTGAACAATGTGACACGACGAGCGGGGACATTCAGCGTGACCTCTTTTTCTTCATTAGTGCCATTGATGGCAGCCAGATACCAGGTGTCACCATGGCGACGAGCCATAACGACATATTCACCTGGATAACCGGCTATCAAACGAGTCTCATCCCACGTAGATGGCAGAGCCGACAGGAAGTCTTTTACCTCTTGAGGTTGAGAGAGATAGCTCTCAGGGCGATCAGCCAAATGCTGCAAGCCACTCTCAAAGAGTACGGTGAGTGCCAACTCATGGCCATGGGTGGTGATATGGGGATATTGCGAGTCACTAAAAGTACAGGGCGTATAGTCCATCGGACCCACGATATTACGAGTAAAAGGCAGGGTGGCATTGTGGCAAGCAGCCTTATCGGTAAAGGTGGCTACATTGTTATACCACTCGGCACCATAGACTCCCTCGGTGGACATCAGGTTGGGATAGGTGCGCTGCCAACCACGAGGGATAGTGGCTCCATGGAAATTAACCAACAAATGGTGGCGTGCAGCACTCTCCAAGAGGTCGATGCAATATTCCATATTTTTCTGATTATCGCCAGAGAAGAAATCAATCTTCACACCAGCCACACCAATCTTCTCGCACCAAGCAAACTCCTTCTCACGGTCTTCGGGCTTATTGAGACGGAACTTAGGAGTGGGAGCGCCATCTACCCAACCAATAGAAGAGTTGTACCAGACAAGGGGCTTGACACCCTTAGACTTGGCGTACGACACAGCATCCTCAATGGTCTTACCATCACGCATCTCATCCCATTCGGCATCAATCAGCACATAGGGCAGACGCAGCGATACGGCCATATCTACATACTTCTTGATAATATTATAGTCGTTAGAGCCATGATTGTATGCCCAATAAATCCAAGAAACAACACCGGGCTTTATCCAACTGGTATCACCAATCTTATTAGGTTCGCTGACATCGGTAACCAAGGTGGATTCGACCACATTCTTCAGGCTACCTACCATCACTACGCGCCAAGGAGTGTGGTTGGCAGTCTTGCCTTCGATTTGTGCATCGGCAACTACACGGAACGCTTCACCCTCGTTATAAAGGCATGAAGCACTCTGTCCACGCTCGATATTGGCCTCGGTAATCAGGGCAAAGACCCCCTTCTGGGGTTCGAGCAAAGCAGGATAGCCCCAACGATTGTTCCAGCCCTCAGACGACTTAAAGGTGCCACTATACGAAGGTACGGGCTTCTGCTTATAGGTAGTGCTCAAGGGGAAGAAACCCTCGTAAGAGTCGCACCACTGCTGCATCCAGCGATTGCATCCTTCGGGAATATGATAGATGGTAGAGGGAGCCTTCGAGAGTGAAGAGAGCTCTTCGCTACGGAAGGCAATACCATCATTATAAACGCGCAACAGCACATGACCACAGCGATATTCGTTGGCTTCGTTGGTGCAATGGCTACGCTTACCAGTAAGCATCTGGTAGTCGGCCTTGACTACACCTAACTTCTTAAAAGCATCAGAAGCCATGAGGTCTGTCTCTGTGATTTCAAGTACTTGTTGCTGTTGGTATTTAACCTTCATCACCTGTCCATCGATGGTTACCGACAGTTTGCCATTAGGTGAGGTTAACTCTGAGGCCATAGCCCCTACTCCTACCAACAGGAGCATCATCGTGATTATTCGTCTCATATATTACTGATTATTATTTAGCTGCTGAACATATTTCACGGGTTCGCCCTCGCCCTTCAGCACATCGGCAAACTGCTGTGGCTTGATGGTGACGGGACCACGCATAAACTCAGGGATGTTGTACGACTTCATCAACTGACGATGATAGTCGGGGTCGGCACTAGGCAACTCGAAAGGTTTGGTGGCATGACCATCCTTATCGACATGGGCAAAGAAAGGACGGGTATAGGTGCCATCGTCGCGACGACTGGCAAAAACTACCCATCGACCATTGCTAGACCATGAGTGATAACTCTCGGTATCAGGCGAGTTAATCTCGTCTATCGCCCTAGCCTCGCCCGTCTGCAGGTCAATCATCCAGAGGTCGGCATCATGGTGCCAGATATGGAACACGCCAAACTCTGCCAAGGCAAACATGAGATAACGTCCGTCAGGCGAGATGCGGGGCAGCGTGGCACTCTTGCCCAGACTATCGGCAGCAAACACGAGTTGGCGAGCACCAAAGGTCATCGTCTCAGGATTGAAAGACTTCTTATAGATATTGTATTTGATTTCTTTAGAGCGCTTTGTAATCTCACCAGCTGCAGAGAGGGTGGTATCCTGACGCTCGAAATGGGCACTGCAATAATAGAGTGTATTACCATCGGGAGCCCAGAAGGGGAATACCTCGAACTCGGTAGAGTCGTTCTCGATATTGGTCACCTCGTTTCGCTCCACATCATAGGCAATCAGGTCGCTCTGCGTATCATACACCTCTATCTTATTATGAGCAACGGTATGGAAACTCTGGAGCGTCTTATTAGTAGAATAGACGATTAATGGCAGCGTGGGGTGCCAGGTGGGATAGACACCAGCAGAAAGGATAGAGTCGTTTTTCATATCTATCTTGCGCACCTTACCATCATAGGCAATCACCGTACCACCCTGATTCTGACGAGCATGGAACTGCATGCGCTCAGGGTTGTACTGCTGATAGTTGTGGCAGTTGATACACTGACCGTCTTTCTCGAAAGTGCAGAGCATATTATCGTATATCACACTCTCGTCATAGTTTTCCAAACAACGCTGATTGATGGTCAGCGCCTCGTAACTAACGAAAGAGGGGAAGATGAGACGATAACTCAGATAACTATCAATGCTATCGGGCGACACATAGATATGGAAGGGCTTATAGTGGGTCCACTGGTCGCCCTTGTTGGCATAGACATCTACAGTGATGGCACTGCCCTTAGCTTTCTCAGCCAATGAGCGCCACTCGTCGGCATCGGGCTGAGCCTTGCCTTCGCAGATAATCTCTTCATCGCCTACAGCATAGCGGGCAATCATGTCATCGGCAGCCTCATCGAGCTGAAAGGTGAGCGGAGCGATATTGATAGGAATAGTGACATCGGTATAGTCGGGATAAATCTTAGGCTGGCGGGCTGTCTCCGTATAAGAGTCAGGAACGGAAGGACTCGCACAGCCCATCGCCAACAGGCAGAAACCGATATATGTGATATTCTTGATATTCATAGTGGTAGTTTTTTAGTATTCAGGTAGGTTACTCATGGTATAGTAGTCATAATAATAGGTATCACTGAAGTAGGGAGCCAATGCCTCACGAGCCACTTCTATATCCTGACCATTATAGCTGGACAGGGAGGTGGCAAAGCGCTCAAAGGATTCCTTGATGCTTGCATCGAAGGGCATATTGTCAATATTGGGACTTTCCATCATGGTGCAATAAAGATAGGCGGCCTCCTGATAATAGCGCGGCATAGGCTCGTTGGGGTGCATTCGAGCATATACTCTGAAATGCTGCCAGAATCTATTGACATCTTTCGTCCAAAGGGTAGCCAACAGGCACTGCTCTTGGAAGATAGGATCGGCAATATAATTGCTCTTCTCCAGACGGCCCATCAAGAAGCCTTCGATATTACCTTGGTCCCCACCCAGATAATTGTCATAGTGGAGCATGTGGGTGATAGGCTCCATCTCGGCATTCTTGGCAATGAGTTCGGGATGACCTAACAAAGCCTCAGCCTGTTCTGCCCAATCACGATAGAACAGGGTTTGCTTCAGCAAGCCGATATATTTGCGAGCCAGAGGCTGGTCGCCTTCAAGAATAGCACAATTGATAAGCAGTTGATAATCCTCGATACGGAAGCCAAACTCAACACCCATCTCCATACACAGACGATTGCTATAGTTCAGCAAACCATACTGGTAATAGATTAAAGGTCCGGATACCAGCATCAGGCGCATACCGAAAGGTGCGGCATAGGCTTTAGACCCATTCTTATACAAGAACATCTCGTTACCCTGACGTCCTAGACGACTCAATGCCAGATTGCGCATCATCACAATAGCTCTGGTAGGCTCGTCTTTCTGGGTGACAGCCTCTTCGAGCACACCCTCCCACTCTAGTTTAGAGATATGATGCTGCATCGCCAACTCGTGGTGGAAGTTCTCATCTTTCATCCAGAAAGTATAGACACCTGTTACGAGCAGAATAGCGATAACAGCCTGACAAAGCACATAAGGTAACTTCTTCATGGGCTTACGCTCAGAAGAGGCAGGCTGATAGGTAATCGCCAAGACCACAAAGAACAGGGCGAGCAGATAATAAGGGATATAATAAGTGGGATGATTCTCCGTGACATAGTACAAGGGGAGTTCTGCCCAAAGGACATTGGCCAAGTTAATCTGATAATAGACATAGCGATAGCAGAACAAGGGTACGGCAACGAAACTCAACACGGCCACAACGCTATGAACGATGGCATGGGTGCGAGAAGAGGACAAGCGCCACGACCAGATACCCATGAGCAAGGCTGCTGCCCATCCGTAGATACCCATAAGCGGATAGCCCAAAGCACAGGTGAGGAAGATATAGGCTGCACGAAGACCTCTCTTCTCGGGAATACATCTAAAGCCCCACAGCAAGGCGGCTACTGCCGTGGTACCTATGGTGGAGATAAAGAAATGGCCACGCAACTTGAGCATATATACCCAATAGCCCATATCCATATTGGTCAACAATAGGATGGCAACTGGGATGAGCATCAGGATAGCCCAACGATGGGGAATATGGAAGGCACGCTTGATGATAGCCATCAGCAACAACCACCAACAGCAGAGCATCAATACGCCCAACCAGGGAATATACAAAAATTGCGTAAACCACATACCAAGCCATGAAAGGAATCCGCCTGGCACCACCATCTGCTCCTTGAAAAACAAAACGGAACAGAGAAAGAGATTTTTTTCTTGCACCTTCCAAAGAAAGTGAGGCTCACAGAGAAGTAGCACCATGGCTACGACTATGAGCACCGCCAACCACATGACGGCATAGATGTTTGATCTTAGGTATTTCAGTATAGTCATTCGTAGTATGTAATATTTTTAGGCTACAAAGGTATAAAAAAAATCACATACTAACCCCTCCCTACTGTTTCATGGATTTTCTCTAATGTATCATTTTGTGTAAAAATACACTAAAAACGATTGATATTGACTTGTTTTTTGTATCTTTGCACCTCGAAAATAACAAACTAATTATAAATATGTACAAGACACTATTCCTAATCGCCGCCCTCATGGCGACCTGCATTCAGACGAATGCGCAATCATCAACAGCTACTAGTTATAAAGGGGCAGAAAACGCCAATCCTATTAGTGGTAACATATTCTGTGCAGACCCCACCGCACTGGAATACAACGGACGTTTGTACGTCTATGGAACAAACGACCATCAGGAGTTTATTACCAACCACAAGAAAGGTGATAACAGTTATGGTAGCATCAAGTCTATCGTTGTATTCTCTACTGACGACATGGTGAACTGGACCTTCCACGGAACAATTGACACAAAAAAGATATGTTCTGGTTGGATTAATTCATGGTATAAAGGCTATGGTGTCTCGTGGGCGCCCTCTGTAACATGGCGTCACAATGCAGAAAACGGCAAAGATGAATTCTTCTTGTATTTCTGCAACAGCAGTCATGGTGTGGGCGTATTGAAGGCCGAATCACCTGTCGGTCCTTGGAAATCGCCCAACAAGGAGTTGATGATTCACTACGACACTCCAGGAGCAAATGCAGCAGGAACGAATGCGAACTTTGACCCAGGTGTAACCATCGACGAGAATGGTGTGGGCTGGTTATCTTTCGGTGGCCTTGGTCCTAGCACCTTGATGCCCAATGCAGCACGAATCATCAAGTTGAAGCCTTCAATGACTGAAGTGGATGGTTCGGCTGTCGTTATTCCCGCTCCCTACCACTTTGAGGCCAACGAGCTGAATGTTATCAATGGTAAGTATGTATATACCTACTGCTCGAACTGGGCATCACGTGATGATTGGAGCACTTATAAGAATGAGCACAGCACTACAGCTAGCGCTCCCGGTGGTGGCACGATGTGCTATATGGTGAGCGATACGCCTATGGATCCTAACTCATGGGAATTCAAGGGATACTATGGTCCTGGTGTTGCAGGTAACAACCACTCGCATCTGCAGAAGTTCCAGGGCAGCTACTACCACATCTACCACGATCACGGAAGTGTATTGCTGGATGCCATGAAGAGTGACGGTGCCGTAGATAACAGCGCAGGTGACTATCGTTCAATCTGTGTGAACAAAGCGACAGTAAATGAGTCGACTGCTACAGTTAACCCCGTATCTCTGACTATCGCCGGTGTGAAGCAAATCAAGAACATGGACCCCTATGTACTGCAGGAGGCCGAGACCATGGCAAGAAGTGGTGGCATTGAGTATGAGGACATCACCAATATTAATAAAAATACCAGAATCAGCACTCTGGGCAACGATGCTTCTGAGAACATGCAGGTGAAGATGGTTGCTTCTTCTTGGTTTAACGTACGTAAGGTGGACTTTGGTACTGGTGCTGCAAAGGTAACGGTACGCGCGAAGGGTACAGGTAAACTGGATATCCGCACCTCTCTCTCTCCTCGTGGTACAATAGCCACCCTTGAGTTCTCTTCAGAAGATATGGAGGAGAAGACTATCGATGTTGACGCCACTAAGTTTAAGGGCGTGAAGAACAACATCTATTTCGTAGTTTCTGAAGGAGAGCTCTATGTTGACTCATGGCAGTTTAGACATGAGACGGATGGCATCAATGAGATGGAAGCCTACGAACCCGTAAAGAAAGAGGTTTACGACTTATCTGGTCGTAAGTTGACAAATGCTCAGAACCATCGTGGTATGATTATCGAGCAATATACCGACAAGAATGGTGTGAAGCGTACTCGCAAGACTTTCTAAAAGCAAGAGAACATCATAAAAGAAATAGCGTGAGCCACATCGGACTCACGCTATTTTCTTTATCATCACACACGTTTAATTCTTATGCTTCGGTGTCAAGGTAAAGCGGTAGGATAACGAGAGCATCACATATCGGCGCATGTTGTTAGTCCAATATTCTGTGCGGCCTTGAGAACTTACCCAATACTGCAAATGAGAAACCTGACCGAGAAGGTCGTAGCATTTGAGCTTAGCTATCCAGCGGCCTTGTTTCCATGACTTGGTAAGTGTGGCATCCCAATATAGGCGATTGTCATTCATTTCCGAATCTGCATAACCTCGACGTGAATGCATCTGCAAATCGGTATCAACGGTGAAGTGCCAAGGCAACTGATAGTTGGCATTAAAGCCATAAGAGAAGTCATAGACATCGGCAGGCATATTGGTGACATTGATACTGCGATGGATATGCTGCCAAGAACCTGCACCCTTTAAAGTAAAGGTGAGTTTATCTTTCTGGAAACGAACATTAGGAGAGAAACCTAAACGTGTACTGGTTACGCGGTTGCGCTGTGCCTCAGTCTGCCCTGTCAGCGAAGACATATCAGTACTCTGACTAATAGAGGTATTGAGGGTTGCACCTACATGCCAGAACTTTTTCTCTCCTAAGGCACGATTATAGTCCATATTACCAGACATGTTCCAGTTGCCATTGATATTCTCTGTCCACGAGGTATAAACACCAGTAGTAGGCTCATAAGTATAGGCATTGGCAAAGGCATTGCGCTGAATAGTACTATTCAAAGAGATATTCATATGTTGGTCGATACTATCCTTGCGAGAACTATAGCTTACATAGAAACTCCAATAGTTCATCGGCTTCAAATCGGGATTACCCTTTGAGATGTTCAGGGGATTATTGGTAGATTCGATGTCTACCAACTGGCGGATACCTGGCATATTTGAATAATTCTGAACACTGACATTCAATGTCTTACGCCAATTATCAAAGGACAAATAACCATATACATATACTTGAGGGAAGTTATAGTTTTTGTTAATGCTCGTATTCAACACATCACTGTTATACGTCATGTGGTCACGGCGAAACTTCTCACTGAAACTACCAGAAAGATATATGTAGGCCTTCTCTGTCTGCTTGTTATATGAGAACTCCAATGAAGCAGACTGAGAGTTTTGCCTGTTTCCCTCACCAGCCGAGTTTGGACCATCGAATGCTGAAGGCAACAGCTCATTGTCTGGTAGAGAGCCAATGGCATGAGGACCATCTACAGCCCAGTCTTTACCCAACCAATCGAGACGATAGAGATTATTATCGTTGTCATTGTAATCATAGCCAATGTTCAGAGTTGGTGTAATAGAGAAATTCTCTGTCAGACTAAAGCGATAACCAATACTACCATTGAGGCTAAAACCTTTATTGGGCGAATCATTATACTGGTTGCGCTGATCTATCACTCCCGTATTATAAAAGGTATAGCTGTTCTGAGAGAAAGAATGATTATTCCAACTACGCCCCATAGAACCATTCAACTGCATCTCTAATTCATCACCCCATGGCATCTTAAAGGTAAGATTATTATTAAAGTTGAGAGACATGCGGTTACCTCTACGCATGCTACGACTGGTATTTTTATTGATTAAGTCACCATACAATATATCTTTGGCTGTGAGTGAGGTTGATTCACTTTCACTGTGGTCATGGTCATAGTCAAAGTCTAACCATGAATAGAGAAAGAAAGGTTTCTGCACCTGGAAAGTATTGCGCACATTCATGCTGAAAGGACGATTCTCGCTAAAGCCATCGTTCTTGCCAAAGGTACTAGTGTCAGCCATATAATTCTCCGACTGTGAACGACTCTCTGTATGGTTATCCTCCCAACGGAGATTATACTCTGTGGTGTTGTTAATGCGTTCTTCTGTTGCATTCAGCGTAAGCAAGCCACCAATTTGCTTTACATTGCGGTCACCAGAGGCATTGGTACGATCACGCTCATTACCTTCTCTGTCGTAGTCTATATACTCATTTAGGTTGTTGGCTCCACCAAAGAGTACGGCACGCGAATGATCAGAATAGCGCAAACCAAAGCCCTTGTACTTATAACGATTGTCGGTGCCATAACCAGCCTCAACGAAAGCAGTACCGCCCACATTATACTCACGCTTCAAGACTACATCCATTGTGTACTCTTTCTGCTCGACATCACGACCAGAGAACTTGCTGCGAGGAGTTTGTTTGTTGTATACCTGCACATTCTTTACTGAATAGTAAGGAAGATTCTCAAGCATCATCTTATTCTTGCCTTTGAAGAAATCGGCACCATTAAGCGTAAGGTTTTCAATCTTCTTTCCGTTGACAAAAATCTCTCCATTATCCTTCAGCTCCACACCAGGCAGCTGTTTGATGAGTCCATCAAGCATAGAGCCTTCAGGAACATTAAAGGCATCGGCATTAAAAACAATGGTATCACCCTTATACACCATTTTGACTCTAGTGGCCTTGACAACAACTTCTTGTAGATTACCACCATCCTTATCGTAGTCAGAACGCTGGATGCGACGCATACGAAGATTGGGCAATTCAAACTCTCGATTACGGGCAATGCGCTTAATCTCATAGTTCATATATGTAGTCTCATAGTCGGGATGCATGGCTTTGATGATATACTTGGCAGGACGAGCGGGCACCTTGACATCATAGACCGTTGTCTGCAAACCATAATAACTACTAGATCTCCACACACCAGCCGTATCAACTACGGAGGAGTCGGCATTTAACACAATAATCTTTAAAAGGCTGTCGACAGGAACGCTGGCCTTGGTAAAGGAGTCGGTGATGTAACCATAAAGATCTACTTTCTTTTCTTTTTTCTTGTTGTCCTGAGCTGGTGCCGTCAAGCAGACGAGCACCAGTAGGAGAGAGAGGATAGTTTTCATTAGAAGATGATAAATCGATAATTATTCCACGACTATTCGTGGGTGATAGTTAAATAAGTGTTGATTCTTACGAAGTTCTTGGACATTGATGTTATGATGTACCGAACCAGCCCAACTAGCACCCCAGGCATTGAAGGGTTCACCTTCGGGCATGATATAAGTAAAGGTTTCCACATCGAGTGGCAGAGGGTCGAAGATCTTGAGATAAGCGATATAGTCACCAGCTTTACCTTCCATGAAGAAGAGTTCGTTTTGTGGAACGCCTACCACCTCACGGAGTTTATACTGACGACCTGCATCATCCACCAACATATCTGCATATTTGTTACCCCAATTAAAGCCCCAGTATTCGCGTGTCCAATTCTGTTCGCAAGCAATGGCTATATAGGTAGCATCTGGCGTGCGCCAAAGAGCCATTGTTTCCTCTTTTTGAGGTTTGATTAAATGGGCATCTGTCAGCACCTTCCAAGTATTCCAGTTGTCTTTGTCGTAAGGTTTATTCTCGCTGAGATGCTCTTGAAGAATACGTGGCTTGTGGAACTGGGGAATGGTATCATAGTCATACACTATCGTACCCGAAACTTCATAGCGATTGGGACGGATTGTAATTCTATTGCCTGTCAAATACCAATTGGGAATACCAAAAATAACAACCTCTTTAGTTGTTGCAGGCAATGGCGGAAAGAATATCTTCAGGTCGAGCACATCGCCTTTCTTTGCCTTGGCAGTGAAGTGTTTGCGGAAGGTTTCGGGCTCTGTACGACGAATACGATATTGCACACCCGTCTCAGTATCTACGAGGCAGGTCTCTTCTGATGTCAGCCATAGGTTGGTCACCTCGTCAGCAGGCATACGGAAGTAGCAATGCATTACGGTCTCTCCGTTCTCTTCAGTAAGTCGCCAACTCATCGGAACATAAGGTTGTTCGTCTAAATCTAGATGGTCTATCTCTGAGAAGATTTTCAAATAGTCCTTCTCTATGGCAAACTCCTTTGGTTCGCAATAGTCCTTTATCCAGGCATTGTTCGTACTATGCCATACGGCAGTGGTCTTCTTAGTCTTTTTAATGGTAGTGACATCGGGACGAGACACGAAAACGCCCACACTTCGTGCTAATTCTTTCACATCGGGCGTAAAACTTCCCGTTGCCGTAAACGTCTGCTGTGCCAGCATAGTGGTGCAGACGAATGTCGCTAGGCTGAGGATAAATAGTCTCTTCATCTTTACTTTCGTTTTAGAGGTTTAACATTTTGATATTGGTATGTGTCAGCTGTTCACGATACTCTTGGAAACAATTGGATGATACGGTGGTATCAATGGGCGAATGAGTGCTATAAAGCAAAATGCGCTCTCCATTGATACGCTCTGCCAACCAGAGATATTTCATACCCTTACGCAAATCCTTCAGACAGAAGTAGAACTGTTGGCGTGAGAAGTTAAGCAGATAGCCTGGAGTCTTGGTGTCATACCAGCAAGCCATCTGTAACAAACGACCAAAGAGGTCAAACTCTTGCTTGTCTTCAAAAACGTAAGCGGTATTGACAATGGTACTATCACCGGTGTTAATAGCGCAGTTCAAGGGGATGGCTTCCACCTGATGATAGTTGGCCATCTTGGCAATAAACTCATCCATACGACTAGGTGCTTGATAATTGCTATCCACCGTATTCTCTAATGAGGCATAATGGAAAGTAAGTTCTGTTGCAACAGGTTGTGATGACACACCTGCTTGTTTCTCTTGAACTTCCACAGCCTTTTCTGCACTCCTATCAGAGGGCTTTTGTGCCCGAACAGGAGAATCTTTACGAGCCAACGGGAGTGCCTTTTCAATGGTTTTCTTTTTTATCTCCGTTTGCACCTTCTGAGCAACGACGGGTTCCTTAGAATCCATCAGCATATCAGGCAACTTTGTAAGACCAAAACCAATAATCAGCAAGGCGACAGCAGCAGCGAACACCCAGTGCAGATTGACATGATAGTCCTCCATGCCAGGCGGAACGGAGGAATCTACCTTCTCTGCAGGAGACTGCTGAGGAGGCAGACTATCCATAATGCGCTCCGTCAAAGCGTCGAAGTCATCATTGATGGGTTGTTCTATCCCTTTCAGGCGTTCTAATATATCGTCGGTCTTACTCATATCCTAATTCTTTCAGTCGTTGTCGTATGGTCTGTCGGGCCAGATAGAGGTTATTCCTCACTTGTCGACTATCCATTCCAGTAATCGCTTCCGCCTCATCAGAAGAGAGGCCTTCCAGTTGACAGAGTGTGAATACCAATCGTTGCTTATCACTCAATCCTTCAGCCATCGTTCTGACCAATGCAACCCATTCGCTATTTTCTAGCTTGAGATGGGTATCAGTGTCTGAAGCGACACGCCGCAACACCTCTTCATCACCTTTCAGCGCTATGATGCGCTTTTTACGCTTCATCCTATCCAGACACAATCGCGAGGCAATGACATAGAGCCAAGTAGAAAGGGAGCGCTTAGAATCGTAATCATCCAGGTGTTGCCATACACGGACAAACGTATCTTGCACCAAATCCTTTGCCTCTTCTTCATCACACAACATCTTCAGACCCAGCGAGAAAAGCATCCGCTGATGTGTACGAACCACCCAACGGAAAGCATCCCTGTCACCTTGTCGACAGCGGGTGATGATGTCGTGCTCAATGTGTGTCATCAAAAGGTTGTTCTATATATTATACGACGAAGAATAACTAATATCTAATTACAATAGCAAAAAACAACAAAAAAATTTCACGAAGTCGCAGTTCTTGGACTTTATAGCACATACAACTTCGTGAAATTTCCTCAGAAAATAGGAGTGGCATTTGATGCCACTATGTCCTTATATAGGACGATATCATTTACTTCAACTTGCCAAACAGCTTGTTTTTCTCGATGGTCCAATCCTTACGAGTTGACAACCCGCAATCTTTACCAACGAACATCTTTGCTGCCTGCTTGTCACCCTTCAGCTGCCAGTTGAGCCAAGCCAGTGCTACTACGCTGAACTCACCACCATGAGCCTCGCGATAAGTGCCCCCATGGCCTACAGGGAAGTTGACAGCACAAGCGGGAACATGGCTGATGCGCTGGAAGTCGTCCATACCATTGCCATAAGCAATATCCTCTTTACCACCCAACATATACATAATTGGTGTATGGATATCGTTCAACTTCTCTTTCTTAGGCATCGGCATACCTCCTACAGCCTGACCAGCATTCTCTTGGTTGAAAAGACCACTATTGCAAATCATCAGCAACTTGATGCGAGGATCAGCACAATTGAAGAGTGTCTGCAAACCACCACAAGACATACCTGCAACGCAGATATTCTTTACGTCAAGCTTCTGATAGTAGGGAGATTTGGGGTCTGCATTCTGAGCAATAGCCCAATCAATGCTCTCAATCTGCTGCTCAGAACGAGACATCGGACCTTTATACCACTCGTCAACCATAGGGATATCACCAGTTGCGAGTACGATGAAACCGTGAGAGGCAATCTCATTGAGGAAGTTCATGTGCTCCCAAGGAGAGTTGGCACAAGCGCCATTGCCCCAAACCAAGATGGGCAGGGGATTCTTAGCATTAAACTTTGACAAGTCCTGTGGTACGAAAACAGTGTGCTCTGCCAAACCTTTCTCTTCTTTCATGATAGCTTTGAAGGCACCAGTACCACCATCTTCTACAAGGCGGCTTTTACCTTTCTCGCAGCAATCACCCTTACAGTCACCACCCTTACGAGCGCAGTCAAGGAAGTGAACCATCTTCTGCAGGTTCTCTTCGCTATACATTCCCATACCATGACCACCCTCTGGAACGAAAGTAGCCTCAGTCTTTACACCAGCAGCCTTCAGCAGTTCATAGAACTTCTTACCCTGACAGCAGGGAACAACATTATCTTTCTCACCATGGAAGATGATAACAGGAGGATCGTTCTTGTCAATATAAGTGGTAGCACTCAGACTGAGATACTTATCTGGTTCCTTTGACAACTTAGAACCCAGCAATACATCCTCAGGAGAGTTTTCACCCATCTTCATAGCATCGCCACAATCCATAGCAGTCAGGTCAATAGGACCAGACCAGTCACAGGCTGCATTTACGGCACTGCTCTCGTTGGTATACTTACCCAAATTGCCTTCCAGGTCGATATCTACAGTACCCACCTTGGTCTGCTTAGTACCACTAGTTGTTGCAGTAGTAGAAGCAAGATGACCACCACTAGAGAAACCACTGGTAGCAATAAATGAAGTATCAAACTTGTACTTCTTAGCCTCACCACGTACGAAACGAACTACGGCACGGATGTCGTGAAGCTGAGCAGGCCACTTGGCATCACCACTAGAACGGTGGTTGGGGCAAACCACAGCATAACCAGCATCCAACAGAGCCTTAACAATCGTACCAAGGTCGGCCATTCCCTTACTGTTGTTTGAGAACCAAGCACTACCATAGATGTGGATTACAACAGGATAGCTAGCAGCTTCCTTCTTGGGCAAGTAGATGTCACAGGTGTGATAAGCCTGATCATCACCAGCATAGTTGACATCCTTCCACTCTTGGCTGGTCTCCAGCTTCACTTGAGGCATTTGGAAACCACCAAAACCTCCAGCAGGTTGTGCAGTGGCCATCATGGTCATGCACAGCATCATTGTTGATAATAAAGTTTTTTTCATGTCTATTTTGTTATGAAATTAATAGTTTTTCTTCTTAGTCATGTATCTCGACCTGTGAGAAATAGTGTTCACGCAAAGGTTTGCTGACAGGCTGTCCCTTCAATACTATCTCTTGTTCCATACGGATGTCAGTTGAGGAAGCGCCAATCTTCACCACATAGGTTCCAGGTTGAATATTCCACTGACGCTGCTTACCCTGACGACTATAATAACCAAACTGCTCGGTATAGAGTTTTACCTTGACAGCTTTAGTCTCACCAGGTTGGAGAGATACACGAGCAAAGCCTTGCAACTGGATTGGGCGTATCGGCTGGTCATCGGTCTTTGGTGATAGATAAATCTGTGCAATCTCGTCTGCAGCAACCTTACCAGTATTCTTAATCTCAAAAGAAAGGTCGACATAATTAGAAGAGGTTGAGGTAGACAAATCCATCAACATGTGCTTATACTCAAAGGTTGTATAGCTCAAGCCATAGCCGAAGGGCCATTGTACACGTTCATCTTGCTCTATCGAATTATTATAGCAGATAGGCTCGTAAATCTCTTGTTTGGGATAACTTACAGAGAGCTTTGCAGAAGGAGATACCTTACCATAGAGGATATCAGCAACAGCATGACCACCTTCCTCACCAGGATACCATGCCTGAATAACAGCAGCACAACGCTCTGCCAAGTCACCAATCACCTGTGCACGGCCTCCAAACAGTACCAAGATAACGGGTTTGCCTGTTGCCAGCAAAGCCTCAACATATTCTTCCTGCTTACCAGGCAAGCGCAATCCCTGACGATCGCGGTTCTCACCACAGAGCATTACATTCTCACCCATAGCTGCAATGATAACATCAGCAGAATCGGCCATAGCCAATGCTTCAGCCTTGTCGGCCTTCTCGCCAGAATCCACCTTACGATGCAGAAGAGGATACTCCCACGAACGCTTGTCGCCCACATGCGAGAACTTTGTCTCAATCTCTTCAGTCCAGTCGCAACCACGTGAATACTGAATAGTCATGCTATCAAGACGATGGTTTTGCATTCCTTCTAAGAGTGTGATAACATGAGGATGGTCGAGGTCTTTCTCTACCTTTTTCCAGAAATAGGTCATTGCAGGGAAAGAGTAGTCACCACACATCGCCCACATAGAATTGGCATTAGGACCTGTCACCAGAATATTTAAGCACGAATCGGCTGACAAAGGAAGAATGCTATCATTCTTTAGCAACACGATAGACTGTGTAGCAATATCGTAAGCCGTCTTTCGTTCATCGGGGGTATCGAGCTTAATATCCTCTGTACTATACAAGTAAGGTTTCTTATCAAAAAGACCTGCGCGGAACTTATAGCGCAATACATCTTTTACTGCTCGTTCAAAAGCCTCAGGCTTTACCAGTCCTTGGTCAATAGCCTCCTGCAGGTGTTGATAGTTAGCACCAAAGGGGAAATCGACATCGTTACCACCATTGATAGCTGCTACAGCCTTATGAACTTCATCGGGCAATTCGGGTAACTGGTCGATAGCGGTATAGTCACTAACCACCATACCATCAAAACCGAGATAGCCACGCAGAATATCATTTAAGATGGTGCTATCAGCCACACAGGTCAACTTATTACCTGCCATAGCATGATAACCAGGCATCACAGCCTTGCTTCCTGCCAATCGTATCATTGTCTCATGAGGTAAAAGGATTTCTTCCATCAGCTCTTTTTCATCAGCATCACCTCCACCGCCATAGCCAAGATAATGTTTTGAACAAGCTCCTACACCCTTCTTCAAGTCGCCTTGCTGCAAACCTTGAACAAAGGCTGTACCCATCACAGCTGATAAGTAAGCATCCTCACCATACGACTCTTCCAAACGATTGAACGAGGGAGTACGACATACGTCAACCATAGGAGAGAGTGACAATATACCACCCATCTTACGCATCTGTGTACTAGTCTGGCGAGTCTTGACTTCTGCCAATTCTGGGTTGAATGAACAAGCCTGACCAATCTGTTGTGGGTAGATAGTGGCACCTTTTGTATTAATACCTGACAAAACCTCCTCATGGAAGAGTGCTGGGATACCATTAGGGGTGTTATTCATCAACCACTCCTGAATCGCAGCTACTTTATCACGCAGTTCATTTGGATTGCGTGGCTTTTGACTAGCATATTGCGAGAAATGACCTATACCATTAGGTATCAGCTGTCGACACTTAGCAGTATCCAATTCGCCTTTTTCATCGAAGAGGTCATCCATATACATGCTCTTCAACTGAGCGATGCGCTCTTCCTGAGACATTC
The DNA here is from genome assembly GCA_900199555.1 of Prevotellaceae bacterium MN60. GTDB lineage: Bacteria > Bacteroidota > Bacteroidia > Bacteroidales > Bacteroidaceae > Prevotella. The sequence goes on along the minus strand of FZQZ01000004.1, from coordinate 111,383 downwards.
GCTGATATAATTGATCAACCTCTGGTTCAAGATCTGTTGCCGTACATCCGGCCAATAGTGCGCTCATGCACATCATGATAAATCCTTTCATATTTTATTCTACTTGATGACTACCTTTTTACCTCCCTGTATATATAGACCTGGGCGCAGGCTAGATTTTTTAACGCGACGTCCAAGAAGGTCGTATATTGTTTCGTCCATTGTAATGTTATTGCAACTTTCAGGATTAATACCCGTAGAAGAAAGTGTACGATGACGCAAAGCAGAACGGACACCATACCAAGCGGGTTTCTTACCCATTCCAGAGTCATAAAGCAACGGATTAGAAGAGGTGCGCCAACTATCGTTATCCTTAACACCCCAGATAACCATACTTGGACAATTATCGTTGTTCAATACGATATCGGTGATAAGACGATACAGACGTGCCTGTTCTTCCAGATTTGCAGAAGAAGTTGAGGGAATACCCATATCCAGCTCTGTGATGATACACTTCAGGCCAGCCTCTGCAAAGCGTTTGATAGTACGATTCAGTTTGACACCGTCAAGCTCACCAACAGAGAAGTGACATTGTAAACCTACGCCATGGATGGGGATACCCTTTTCTTTCAGACTTACAGCCAAGTTATAGAAGGCTAACGACTTTGCCTTGCCTTGCAATTCTACACCATAGTCGTTAAGATATAGTATTGCATCTGGATCGGCACGATGAGCATAGACAAAGGCAGAGTCGATATAGTCATCACCAATTGCCAACTGCCATACGCTTTGTTTACGCAAATCATAGCTATTGGGATCTGTACGTACAGTAGTCTGGTCGTCATCAAGACATTCGTTGACAACATCCCATTCGCGTACTTTTCCCTTATAATGTGTCATCACTTTCGTGATGTGATTTTTCATAATCTCCAGTGCCTGATCACGCGTCCAACCTTTATCATTTTTCTTGCCATCAGAAGAAACCCAACTAGAAACCTGTGAATGCCATACCAAACAATGGCCACGAATATCCATATTATTCTGTTGGGCTAAGCTCACAAGGTTATCGGCATTGCCAAAACTGAAAGAATTCTTTGAAGGCTGCAAACTCTCAAACTTCATTTCGTTCTCACATACCATCAGGTTAAACTGTCTAGCAGCTTCTTGGCGGTCACTATCAAGACCTTTATAAGTACATAGTGCCACTCCGATATTTTTATTGTTCTTAGCAGCATAGTACTTGAGAGTATTTTTGTCTGAAGTATCACTGATACCATCATCATAGAAAGCGCCCATGGTATAGATGGGATCGTCTGCATCGTCATCCTCATCGGGATCGTCTGCAATCTCCATGTCATTATAAGATTCTAAACGAACCACGAAAACTATCTGACCATTCTCTTCACGTTCCTCTACCACCCATGTATACTTATTGGCACGTACATCGAAATGCCAATCAGCAGTTGCCTTACTATTAGTTGTCAGCACACGGAACTCAGTACCGATAGCAATATTAGCTGTTTGCTCTATAGTAAGATCAATATAAGGCATCTTATCGCTGGTAGAAAAATCTTCCAACGAGTTAGAATATTGCACTGCACCAGCAACCATCAATTTGTCATAGTTGCTAGCACTAGCAATCTTAAAATGCAGACGAGACGAAGGATGAACAGTCAGGTTCGCATCCTTTTCTGCTGCATAATTCTTCAGTGTTAGTAAACCAATACCATCGGCACCAGGTTCTATTGTTCCATAGTTGTCCACAGAACCACCAATACTACCAGTTCCACCAAGTACACCCTTTGAGAACACGTAGGCAATAGCATCATTAGCATTAGGCTTTGCACCCAAGGCGCCACGTAAGCCATTTGCCTCAGCCTCACTACGATTGTTCATCACAAGGACCTTACCATCTAGGATACGAAGTGCACCACTTAGATAGTTATTATTACCAGTGATGCGATAAGTACCTGTACCCTCTTTGATGATACCTAATAGAGTGTTATCATCATAACTACATGGAGCTATTGTACCTGCTAGCGTAGCATCAGTATTTAAGAATCCCAATAAGTAGTAGGCAGCTTTTGATTTCTTGTAATATCCTTGCAGCATAGAACCTACTTCTGTTCGAAGCTCTCCAATGCGAAAGCCAGCAGCACCAGAAGACTCACAAGTCATAGTTGCTCCATCGTACAATGTAACACGATTATTGTGCATAGTGGTATTCATTTTGGAATAGTCGATATTCTCTGGTGAAAACGACTTTCCGTTTGCCAAAACAACACCATATGCACCTGCACTAGTAGAGTTCTCACTAAACGGAAATATATGAATATCACCTGTAAAATTTGTCCAATTAGACCATGTTTTCTTATCAGCACCTAGGTAACAGCGCTCTCCACCACCATATATGTTAAGTTGTCCACTTCCTGTAATAGTAGAGCTAAAATAGCAATAACGTGCCATCTTCACATTGACAATGTCGCCAGCGGGAATGGAGATTGCCGTACCATAAGTTACGTAAGACTTATCAGTATTGTTACCACTAATATCAATGGTACGCTCTTCAGCCAAAGCAGGCTGGCACAAAAGTGCCAGCGCAGCTCCAGCAATAAGAAATTTGTTTTTAATAGATGTCTGTAATTTGATTTGTGTTAAATTTCTCATGTTTAAATATATCTTTTTCTTTTATTAGTTCGCAGGGAATCCGCCTCCGAAACCACCTCCGCCGAAGTTGCCACCGCCGCCGAAGCCGCCGCCGAAGCCGCCTCCGAAGCCACCACCAAAGGCAGGCATCTGGGGAGCAGGTTCCTTACCGATAGCAAGCAGCAGTTTTACGAGGGCACGACGACGCTGGCTCCATGTTGGATAGTCGTCAGCACGCAATGTACGTACTCTAAATCCTGGCATTTGTCCCATTCCTTGTCCTTGACCTTGCATAAAATCTAACGAACTGGTTGTAAGGATACATGGCTTGGTTTTACCATCAGCGACCAAACGGTCAACGATAGCATCTGCGCCACCAGTCTTAAACCAGCTCTCCATGGTATCGCCTTCGCCTGGAATCAGCTGTATAAAGACAGGCATCATCATCATACCCTGTTTCATTGCTGAAGTGTACCACGCTTCATTTCTTTCGAGGTCATAAGCCACACGGCCATGAGCAATATCACCTTGTGAGGCGAAATTGAAGGGAGAATGAGGATTATCAGCAATACTAAACTTAAATCCCTGGTTGGGAGAGAGATACATGTTGCTAGGATCAGCAACGCGAGTACCATCAACGACAAAACAGTATTCGAAGGTTTCGAACATCATGTCGGTGAGGGTTGTACTCCAAACGCCATCAGAATCACGTTCCATAGCGATGGGTTCTGGTATGATTTCACAAGCCAGTTCTACCTTCTTGGCTTCGGGAGCCTTAAAACGGAAAATCGTTCCTTGTTCGGTATACTCAGGTGAGATAATTGGACGTGGGAAGAGACGAGCCATCACTCCTGCAGTAAACTGCTGCTCCTTACCTGTAGCTTCTGGTGCGGGTTTGCCTTCTTTCATGGCTGCCTCAGCGGCTTTTTTGTTGAAAAGCAAAGGTAGCGTCTTGCTGAGGAAATATTTTGCATTCATCCATGTATGACCAAACTTATCGTTGGTAAACTCCTTAACAGAGCGGATGCCTTTTTGGTCAAGGAAAGCCATATAGTCACGGGCATTGCCATAGAGGAAGTCATCAGTACCAACACCTAACCAGAATAGATGAATCTTTTTGTTGGTATCAGTAGCATTATCATAAACCTGAGGAATATCTGTAGAGGTAAATGAACTATAACTACAGAGATAAGAGAACTTATCAAGATTTGACAAGCCATTAAACAAAGCTTGATTACCGCCACGAGAGAATCCACCGATGGCACGGCTGTCTCGATCATTCTTGGTACGATAGTTTTGTTCAACATAAGGCATCAAGTCCTCTATGAGATCACGACTAAAGGGGTCGCCACCAAAGCGAGTTTGTGGTTGTCCAGCAAGAGGTTTGCCCGCAAGCAGTTTTGTTGGATTGCCATATGGCAGAACGATTATCATCTCTTTGGCCTTGCCCTCAGCTATCAAGTTGTCAAGGATATAATTCACACGGCCAACTTTGTAATACACTTCTTCTGTATCAGTTGTTCCACTAATCAGATAGAACACTGGATACTTCTTCTGCATATCTCTCATATAGTTGGGAGGCAAGCAAACAATAGCGTGATTGGTGGCGCCTAGAGATTTTGAGTAATAATTCACATACTCCACACGACCATGAGGAACATCACAAATATCGTGTGGTAGTTTTTCCTTGGCACTCTTTATCTCCAATAGGCTATTCTTAAAGCCCTCGTTAGGGAAATACTGTGGATTTTCAGGGTCCATTACACTGATTCCGTCAACAATAAAGCAGTAAGGGTACATGTCTGGAGCGGCTGGGCCAAGCGTTACTGTCCACAATCCATCTGCGCCACGCTTCATTTCGTGGCGTCCAGCAAACTGCACATCGACCATCACTGTTTTGGCAGAATCATTTTTGTACTGAAAGGTTACCGTACCATCAGCATGGGTACGAGGTTGTGCGGTAGCCGTCATAGCGGAAGCTACTGCAGCGGAAAAGAATAAAAATAGTTTTTTCATATCCTGTTAATCGGGTTAGTTAGTATGGTTTTTCATATTTCCATCTGCAAAGGTACAAAAAAACACTTTTATATCCAATTCATTATGTAACATAAATCCACATAAAATGTAACATATATCCATAAAAAAGTGTGAGCCGTAGCCCACACTTTCTATGCATCATATATTCATCTTACTTAATCAAGACTTTCTTTCCGCCCTTTATATATAGGCCAGGACGCAGATTCTCAGGATTTACCCTACGTCCATCAAGGGTATAGACATTAGTATCTGACGTTGTCTGATGACGACGAACATCTTCAATACCAGTTGCGGTCTCCTTCAGTGTACAGAAGGTGAAGTAGGTAGGTTCGTCATATTTCGCTGGCGACGTAGCATCTTTTAAATACTTACCAGTTCCAACATTCTTTATAGCCCATCCTTTGCCATCAACGAATTGAAGATCCCACACTGCACCTTTAGGAATAGCATAACCATTCTGATTTGTTACACCATGAACTAAACAGCGGGTTCCATCAACTGCTTCGGAATTCAGATAGCCCACACCACCAGACATTTGATAATCCACACCATCAGGAGTAATAAGACGCAAACGACGTCCACCTGTTGTTCTATAAAGTTTAAAGAGATAAGCCTCGTTGTACACATTAAATGCTATTGGGAAATAATCACTAGCAAGTTCTTGGCCCCATTCACAATAGAAGGCTTTCTGAGTAGTTTCATCCACAATAGCGAAGGACTTTCCTGCCAAACTTGACACAGAATTTAAACGTTCATCAATTGTCCAATACTTTGCAGGAATCTCAGGCTTATCAATCTTTATATCAACACCCATCAAATTCAGAGCCACCTTGGCATAACGCTGTCCTAAAATACGATACCCTTGAGCAGAGAAGTGCCAAGGATCTTTACCATTTCCAGGAAGATTCTTAGCTGATACCACATGACCAGTAGGAATCACTTCAGGAATACGGTCCACTTGTGTATTATGACTTTCACAACCACCACTTTGTGGAGCATCGCCCTTATATTCGACCTCTCCAACAAGCAGTGGAACATTTGCAGCTTGCAGATCGAGGTCTGTTAGCATATCATTATAAATCTTCTTCACCATATTGGGCCAGTTGGGGTCACCACAATTTGAGCAGCCTTGATGCAGCAAGATTCCCTTGATGACACCCACTTCCTGAGCTTTCTTCGCCATCTCTATGATACGTCCATAAGGATTCTCACCATAGTAGTTTCTGGCAATCTGAGCCCACCACTCGTTATAGTTATCCTGATACTTCTGCTGATACTTATCCTTATCAAACATTTCGATAGGGCTACCACCCATAGCAACGGCAATGACGCCAACCTTCTTATCAGGGAGAGCCTTTACCATTGTACGACCGAAATAGTCAGTAGGACCAAGCTTACCTACAGGACTGACGATAGGACATTCAGCCTTATACCAATTACCTAAAGTGCGCTTAGGGCTATTAAAGTTACATGTTGCCAACATCTGGAAACGTGGATCAACATTTCCTACATCCTGAGGTTCCCAATCTGCATTACCTTCCATATTTGACTGACCGAAACAGATATAAATATAGAAGTTTGGATCAACCTCTGCCTTTACGCCCATTACAGCGCATAGCAACATCATTATTGTTAGAACATAGTGTTTCATTTTATTGACCATTCTTTTACTTAATCATTTTTTTACCATTCTTAATCACGATACCATGGTAATCGGCATTGACAGGAATTCCCATGAGATTATAAGTAGGCGCATTTAAATCATCATCTGCTACAGTCGTATTGATACCACTTGCAGGCTCAGTGCAGACAAACTTCACATTGTCAATATTGCAGCTTCCAGCCGTACTTGTAATGCGCAACTTCTGAAGGCCATCAACAGCAATTGTATTTCTAATCTTACCAGTCTTCACCTCATAAACATCCTTTGAGCCCGTATTGGGTACGCTAACAGGTACAAGACTCTTAGTCGTGCCATCACTATAAACTAACTCCATAGAAAACTTGGCGCCATCAACAACCGATGAAACTGTAGCCTCGTAAGAATATTTACCGGGTGTTATGATGTTTACAGAATAGTCCATCCACTCACCATTATCAATACAAACGACATAGCCGCCATTACCATTAATTACATCAACGCCATCACCTCCCTCACAAAAGTCTTCTGCTTGAACTATTCCAGGCAAGCTAAAGGTTGGCGTATGCACAAAGTTTAGACTCTTGACATAGAAACCGCCTTTATCAACAAGGAATGTAAATACGTGACGACCTGCCGTCAGATATACCTTTATTGGACAATGCACCATTTGGAAGTTTGAATTGCCACCTGTATTTGGCACATCTATATAGTCCGTGAGAAAATTAAGATTGTCTAAAGAATATTCTGCTAAATGGAACATACCACCAGTCTTTGAAGCTGCGACCTCCGCATCCATCGTATAATAGCCTTCTTCTGTAACGTCAATTGTATACTCCATCCATTGACCATCTTTAGTTGATGTCAATGTACGAGATGCATCATAATAAGCTACACCAGAAAGGCCATTATCGTATTCTGTAGTATTAATTGTACCAGGAAGCTGAGGGACTTCTTCATTATAAGGTGAGCGTTTCGTTCCTCTTGCTACTTTGAAATAGCCATAGCGTTCATATGTTGAACCATCTGTAGCAGTAACTACAGCCTTCGTGAAACAATCACCGACCTTGTCTGCCGTATATTCAACAATGTAAGGTTCCTCCGTCATCGTCTTAACCAATTCATCATTCACATAGAAATCAACTTTTTCGATGGACTTGGTAGCTAAGCGTGCTCGCACCTTAATAGGTAACACATCATCCTTTGCAACCTTCTGAGCAGCAGGACGAATATAGATAGAAGCCTCTTTCTTTGTACCAGGGAGCGGACCTGCTGCGTTCTTGGCTGCATCAGTCTGCATATACTCTTTAATCCAAGTCATAGCAGGACGTTCTTCGCCATTTCTATAAAGGCCTGAGTTGTCAACCCATGTAGCGCCAAGCACATGTCCCCAAAGGGTAACACCAGCGCAATAAGGCTTTTCCCAAAAAGCAGGCAATACTTTCTGATACTGTAACTTCTGCTTAGTATCATCGGCAATGTCTATATCCAGCTCTGTAGAGAACATTGGCATTTTTAGTGCATCTTGCTGTTGCTTCAACACCCTTTCCAACTCGTCCAAGCTGATATCACTCAATTCATGTGATTGGTTACCATAGGCATCGATAGGAGCGCCGGCATCACGCAGCGTCTGCACTAAGGTAATATAATTATTCAAATCCCAACGGATAGAGTTATAGTCATTGTAAATCAGAATGGCATCTGGCCAACGTTCGTAGGCCATTTCAAAAGCCTTAATAAGCCAGTCATAGCCTGTCTTTCCGCCACCGCCAAGAGTTTCCTTCATCATAGGATTACCCTGCTGGTGCATACCTACTGCCTCATTTACCACATCAATCATAGGTAGTGTGTTGTACTGAGACTTTGCATGATCAAACCAATTGGTCATTGCTGAAAAGCGGTCTTTAGCGCTCAGGTTTTCCAACCAGCTAGGATACTGAGCACCCCATACCAAAGCATGAAACTTGTAGGTAAAGTTGTGTTGCTTTGCATAGTTGAATGCATTATTAGCCCCACCCCAGTTAAAAGTACCACGACTACCTTCTACAGAAGACCACTTAGATTCATTTTCACAAGTAATCTGATTCCATAGGGTATAATACTTAGGTACACCGCCTCCCGGTTCTACATTACCTCTCGTTGTGATGTTACCTAAAAACTTGTTAGGATTAGATGACAACTGAGCAGATGCAGGCAGAATGCACAGACAAGCCGCCATCATTAGCAAATTGCGTTTAAGTGTTTTCATTATTTCTGTTTTAAGTTATGTTTTGGTTGCAAAGGTACACAAAAAAAGTATAAAACATACACTTTATCTATTTTTTTTTGCAAGAAAGGTATATTCAAAAAAAATCCCTGCGCCTTATAACAAGAACGCAGGGACAGAATGATTAATAATTATTATAGTTAGTGTGTATCTTATTGAGTTACCACCAATCCACCATTGCAGGGGATAGTGATGGTAAGTTGCTGCTTCTTATTAAGCTTAATAGTCTTTAAGCTACCCTGCAGTTGAGCATCGTCACTATAAAGACTTAGCGAAGAGCCCTTCTCGAACATCGGCAGAGAAATAGTCTTCTTCACGGGCTGTTGCTCAGCATTAACACCAACAACATACCACTTAGAGCCACTGCGACGTGCTAAGAGGATATATTTGCCAGGATAACCATCGATAAAACGAACCTCATCCCATGTAGTAGGTACCATCCTCATAAAGTCGATAGCCCACGCAGGAGCATCGGTCAGATTGTTGGGAGCCAATGCAAAGTGCTGTACGGCGCTCTGGAAGAGTACGGCTGTAGCCAATGCATAAACATCACTTGTTACGCGATGAGTTCCATGCTGGTTGTCCGCATTATAGAACTTATTGAGCGTAGAGCCACCAAAATCCATAGAACCAACCGTATTGCGAATGAATGGATGTATGCAGGCATTGCGAGCCTCAGCATCACAAGATCCCTGTCCGAAATGCAAGTTTTCTGAAGCCAAGACAGCTTCAGAGGCTGCATAGTTAGGATACATACGCTCCCAACCACGTGGTAATGTACAACCATGGAAGATAACCAACAAGCCGAAGTCGTTAGCATCGGCAAGGATATCCTCATAGAGTTGCATCATGGGTTGTTTATCACCACCAAAGAAGTCAACTTTGATACCACGAATACCATTATCATGCATCCACTTCATCTCAGCACGACGGATACGAGGATTGTTCATCTTACCGATAGGAGTCTGAGGTGCATCATTCCAAGAACCATTAGAATTATACCACAGGAAAAGGCCAACACCCTTTGCCTTACCATAACGTGCCAACTCTGCAATACGGTCATAACCAATCTGACGATCCCAGAAGGCATCAATCAGCACACTCTGATAGCCCATAGCTGCAGAAAAATCGATATAACGCTTCTGCTCATCAAAGTTACAACTAGAGTCCATACCGATAATCCAGCTCCATGAACCTTTACCATAGATATATTCCTGAGATGCCTTATACTTTGGCTGCACAAGGTCGAAAGGTACAGTTGTCTCTACTATATTTGCCAAAGGACCAACGGTGATGGTACGCCAAGGGGTCTCACCAGGAAGACTAATGGCTGGTGTGATAGAACCAACACCATTCATTTCACCCTGCTGGGGGAAACCAATACGATAATTACCTGCTCCCTCATTGAGTAAACGACAACCAACATAGTCACCATCTGTTCCTGTCTCACTGATAAGCACCCAGACAGGTTGAGCTGCAGGAACCTTAAAAAGACATGGAAAGGTGTATCCCTCGCCCCAACCATTACGACCTACAGGCTGATCGAGGTCATAAGAAGTTTCATAGCTAGGAGAAGTACGAGCAAAACCATGCATCGGTGATGACTGAGGGCACAAGAAAGTGGTTGTATTCTCAGGCATTACGAAAGCACTCGCTTCGCTTTCTACTACACAAACACGTGTTTCACCCTTCGGAAGAACACGATAGCGATAAGCTACATCACGATTACTTACACGGAAAGTTATATCCATAACAGGCTTATTACCCTGTGTAAAGTGACATACAGCCTCTACAGCCTCATAATCTACTATTTGCTGTTTGATATTGCGAACAGTATAGTGATCACTGATAGTTTTACTATCACAACTTTTCAAAGTCAGCTGTTGCGTCAAATCGCCAATATTCGTTTTTAATCCTAAAGCAGAAGGAGTCAGCACGACATGTCCATCGTAGCTAACAGTATAGGCTGGTTTGCCACCTTCATCACTGATAGTTACTACCAGTTTCCCATTAGGACTGGCGACACGTTGGTCGGTGGCAAAGGCTGTTACGAAACAGCCTGCCAACAAAACCATCGAAGCAAATATTTTCTTCATATTGAATACTTTCTTAGTTAATTAGGAAATACTTGGTCATACCCTTGTAAGTAGCCTTTACCGTAGCGCGGCCACCAACAATAGAACTAACCTCAAACTCAACAGCACTTGGTGCCTTCTCACAAGTAGCCTTCAATTTAGAGTTAGCTTTCAGAGGAGCATAGAGTTGATAACGGTTACACTCTGTATAACCATTGGCATTAGTCGCCATAATAGGCTTCTCTGGGATATTCAGTTTCTGTCCATCAACCGTAATGGTAATCTCAGGAACGAAAGCGGGCTGTGCACCAGACTCATTCTTAGCAAAACCGATTCCATGTAGGTCGAAGAGTCCTTGTGGGCGCTGAGGTTCCTGTGGGCGACGTCCCCACTGACCGCGTTGTGGTTGTTCGGGTTGTTTAATCTCAGGACCATCTACCACGAGATAGATAGCATGCTTACCGGTCAGTCCTTCCAATGCAGGAACCAAAGTAGAGATAGTGAGTGGCTTATTAGCAGGGAAGTTGGCAGGAACGTCAACCACTTTAACCTCCTGACCTTTCCAAGGATCATCCAACATAACGTGGATTTTGAAGGCACCCTTGCCACTAGTAGTCAAATTAATATTAAGGTGAACATCATCACCCTTTTTAACTCCCTCAAAAGCTTTAACGCCCTTTGTATCCTTTGCCAAGCCACCAAAACCGAAATACTTGAAGCCAATTATGCCACCATTCTGGATGCCAGCAAGGTCCATAGAGTTGTTCCATACATCATGGTTATCCTGCATCCAGTTATTGGCATTTGGACCATACATAAAGCATGCTATACCTGCAGAATAGTAGTTATATGGAGGAAGACCGAAAATCTGGAAGCCTTCACTAGTTACCTCTGCACCTGTATATTCATTTCCATCTGTAGCTTTAGCAGTCCATTCATTACCCTTGATATAAGGATCATAACCAGTAATGCGGACCTGACCACCCTTGGCCACAGGTTTCTTATCCCACTCAATCTTAACAGGAGCGACCATGGCCTGACGAGCGTTACCAAAACCACGAGGTGGACGATGATAGAACACATACCACTGACCATTGATCTCTTGCAGAGAGCCATGGGTATTGTGAGCCGCATTGGTAGTAATGAGTTTTGAGCCGTCTTCGTTGAGAACAACGCCACGAGAATCAACCAAAACGCCACCAGAACGCCAAGGACCGAGAGGAGAATCACCATAAGCATAGCGCAGAGCCGAGTTGGTATTTCCCAAACCATACTCTTTACCAGAGTAGCCAGAGAATACCATCACGTACTTATTACCCACCTGACGAATAGATGAAGCCTCGAAGAAGTTGAAGTCGAGAGGATTCTGACCTTTGTAAAGTGCTTTATACTCGCTACCAGCTTTATCCAGCAGACGACCATCAGCACTGCTAGCAGGAATAAAAGGATCTATGAGCTCAGTACCCTCACGCTTAGAATACATAGTATTCTGATCTAGTTCACAAGCAGTAGAGTGCTGGAAACCATAGAATACATAAGCACGATAGCCCGTATTGTAATCTTTATCTTTCTTGTCTGTAATAGTCTCAATGAATACAGATGGGTCGAAGTCTATGAGTGAACCTGGCAGACACTGAGTTCCGTCAGCAGTCAAATTGACAGGTGTGAAGGGACCGTCAGGACGATCACTCTTACATACCATAGGAGTACGACGCCAACCACGAGAATGAGGATAAAGCCAATAGGTTTTCTTACCGGTCTTCTTGTCTACAACCTCTACAAGATCAGGAGCATACATCGTATCCCACTGGCCATTAACAAACCAAGTAAAGATAGGACCTTCATCACGCCACTGCGACAAGTCTTCTACTGGTGCAGACCACATGCGGATATCGGGACCACAATATGCTGTATATGTTACGTCATGCGAGCCAATGATATAGGCACGCTTCTTACCTGGATTATCAGGATCATCAAACACACGAGGTTCACCATCGGGCAGATGTTCCCAAAGCGGCAGATAAGGATTCTGTGCCTGTATTGTTAATACTGCACATGCTGCAAAAAACAGAGAAACGATTCTTTTCATAGTGTATTATTATTTTTAATGAGAATATTAATGTTTAAACGTCCACCAGTCCAGGTGTACATCGCCTTGTGCCTTATCAAAACAGAGATACAAGTCATGTACACCTCTTGCGTTCTTTACCTTAGCAGTAAAAGACTTATACTTGTCTATAGAACCAGTGCTTTTGATGGTAGCAGTACCGATAACCTCACCTTTCTGACTATCAATGCGCAATGTAACAGTACAACCTGCATTGGCAGCGGCAGCAGCAATGATATTGAATTGCTTAGCTCCCTGACCAAAGTCAACACCACGCAAGCGAATATACTCACCATCATTAATGTCGAAGATATACATATTGCGTTTACCAGTAGATGCAGGCATATCCTTTACCACACCAGTATTCGCAATACCCATCTTTGCACTCTTCAAGCCATACCCCCAGTTCATTGTCTCTGCTTCAACACGCTGATATGGATTGAGCCAGTGCAACTGCTTCATAGGCTGTTGATCCATCCAGTAAGGAACCTTTTGAATGGTGCCATCGGCGTTGTAGGTAATCTCTGTAGCCGATACACTGCGACGCTCGTGATGAATATAAGTATCTAAGTGCATCAAATCGTAGTTCTGGCCGAACACATAGGAGTGACCCTTAAAATCACAAATACCAGGATGATTACCGCGGTCGCGCTGAGTAGGTTCCATAATATAGCCTTTCCATTCCCATGGACCTGTAGGCTTATCGCTCATAGCATAGCCAAGAGCTTCAGGACAACAGGTGGTAGCATAGCCGAGATAATAATGACCATTACGTTTATATAACCAAGGACCTTCCTGATAGTTCTTTACAGCCCATCCAGCCTTCTCACTCCAAGGCGCTCTGAGATTAATCTTAGCACCTTCAGCCTTAACGGGACGCATCACACCATCCTGAGGATTTAGTACGTGAATATCGCCTTGTGTAGAGATCATGTCCTTATTCAACTTTGTATAATAGACATGAGGATTTCCCCAATACATATAAGCCTGACCATCGTCATCGGTATATACAGTAGGGTCTATATCATCCCAATGCTCTTTCTGCCAAACCAATGGTTCACCGAGAGGGTCCTTAAAAGGACCATAAGGTGAGTCTGCTACTAGCACACCGATACCATGACCATGTAGTGGAGCATAAAGGTAGTACTTACCATTGCGTTCAACGGTTTGAATAGCCCACGCACCATTCTCACGAGAACGCCATGAGAATTCTTTCAGCGAGGCTACTGCGCCATGCTCTGTCCAGTTAACCATATCGGTGGTAGACCATAGTAACCAGTCATACATAAAGAAACCTGCAGAGTTCTTCTCATTCTCATCAGGAATATCCTCTGGAGAGGCATCGTGTGAGGTATATAAGAATAAGGTATCACCAACCACCAATGGTGAGGGGTCAGCAGTGTACTTAGTTTGGAAGAGCGGCATATTGACCTGCTCTATTCCACGCATCTCCCACCAGTCGAAGTTAAAGAGCTTTGGTCCCTTACGTCCCTTGAACACCAAATACAAGTCACGAGTATGCAGGCGAGAGGGATAGCTGTCAAGTTCTGGTAAATCGGTCGTAATCGTTTGCCATTTCTCCCAACCGCCAGTACCAGGAACGTCCAATGTTCCGAGGAGTTCACCTCCAAGGCTATCAAGACGGATTTCAATCTGGCCACCACGTAATCCACTGGCAACACGAGCCGTGAAGGTACGAGGAGCCTTATAGCATAGATGTACGTTTTGCAACTTGATATAATCACCATTATGGATGTCGGTAACATAAACACCAACCTCATCATTTTGCTCCGTCTTCACGCCTTTAGAGAAAGCCATCGTCTCAGCTTCTACCCTACGATAAGGGTCAAACTTAGACACAGGCTTCACACCCTCATCGGTTGGCAGGATTGTTGGGAATGAACCATCTGCGTTATACTTAAATTCTTCAACAGCTACGCTACGTCCAAAACCGCCTCCATTGGGCAGCTTTCCTGTATGGTAGAAGAAATAGCTATGTCCTTTAAAATCAGCAACACCACAGTGATTAGTAAATGACTTTGTATCACTGAGGGGCATAATCTCACCAGCATATTTCCAAGGTCCAGTAGGAGATGGAGCTGTACTATAGCTAATATGTTCTGGAACGCCACCTGCCGCATACAACAACTGATAGACGCCATTGCGTTTAGAAAGCCAAGGACCTTCTACATAAGAGTCTTTATACTTCTTTCCTTTTTCACGTTTGCTCATGATTGGTCCACCAAAAGCCTCCTCAGTCATATCGAGACGTCCTAATTCGCCACTATATGAAATCATATCGCGATTAAGCTTCAAGTAATAACACTGTGGATTACCCCACATCAACCATGCTTGACCATCATCGTCAATGAGCACTGTAGGGTCAATATGATCCCAAGAGCCATTCTCAAAGAGAGGCTTTCCAAGTGCATCGCGGAAAGGACCTGTTGGAGAATCACTGACAGCTACACCAATGGCCATACCACCCGACAATTTTGAGTGAGCACAAATATACCAATAGAACTTACCATCGCGCTCAACACATTGACTTGCCCATGCACGATCGTCGGCCCATGAGAAGCTTTCCAATGCCAATGGAGAACCATGATCTTGCCAGTTTACCATGTCTTGAGTAGAGTATACGCGCCACTCCTGCATCCAGAAAAAATCGGCACCATCCTCATCATGACCAGTGTATACATACATTGTTCCGTTATGCACCATAGGAGCTGGGTCACTAGTACACCATGTCTGCACAAAAGGATTTTGTGCAGACATGGCTAATGGGGTACATAACAAAAAAGGAAATAGAAGTTTTTTTATCATTCCGTATTGTTTTGTTAATTATAGCTCGTTGTGAATCTTACTGTTTATCCTTCAGATTCCACTTTGAATTATCACTATTGAAGTCGTAAACAGCCAATGTTGGTGTACTATCTGCAGCTGAATAGAGACAATACTTTTGGTTCTTACCTTGCTGTCCAGGAATGACATAAGGCATGATACGGTAAGTACCATCAGTCAGCTGTTCAATACGCCATAGCTGCTCATCAAGATCAGCAAAATCCTTAGTAGTCACCTCTAGGTTATCTGTAGCAGTCAAAGCGCGATTGGTACCAGCAATCTTAACGACATAGAGCGGACCACAGATTGTACCACCTCTTTCAGGAACTGGTGTTACCTGCCAACGCTGATGTGGGCGGAACATATAGTCGCCACAGCGTACGGCAACATCACCTTTAGGCCAAGTACCCTCCACCTCTGCCAATGTTTGATTAGCTACAGGTTTGGGAGCCTCTTGGGCTTGATTACGGTTAAACCATCCTTGACGTGCAGTCTGCATGCGAACAAAATCTACAGCTAATTCCAAAGAGTAGCCACGACGCTCACTCTCAATCTCATAGACACCGTCAGAAATCTGTTCGCCAGCATAAGGCCAATCGTTCTTCCACAACAAAGGAAGAATAGCCAAAGTAGAACGGCCTCCAAGGTCAAAATCAGCCTCCCAGTGGAACGAAGCAACTTCAACGCCCTCATCAACGATAGTACGTCCGAAGTGTCCAGCACCTGCTCTACGGTTACGAGCGCCGATAGCCATACGACCTCCACCATGATACATGTCACGACCTACATTGTCTATATAAGGACCTTCTACACTACGAGAACGACCAACCACGATATTATAAGTAGAGTTTACACCATCGCAGCAAGTGCCATGAGTACCGAGGAGATAGTACCAACCATTACGATAAATAAGGTCGGTAGCCTCACAGTCTATGGCAATATCTTTCTCCTTGTTGCCATTAACGCGGAAACCTGTCTTCGGATCAAGTTCTATGAGACGAATTGTACCAAAATAGGTTCCGTAGCTTACCCACAAACGTCCTGTAGTGGGATCAAGCAATATACCTGGATCAATGGCATCCTGATCTTCCATACCATCGCTATTGCATACTTCTACGGCTTCTGACCATTTAAAGTCAGGACTTTTAGGATCCAAAGTCTTGTTCCACATGGTAAGGATACGGCCACTATGACCACCTCCGAGTCCACCACCTGTTGCACCATAAATACAGAGATAGCGGTCACCAATCTTTATAATATCGGGAGCAGCACCACCACCAGGGCGCTCAGCTCCACTATTCCATGTCCAGCCGTTTTCACTGATAAGGCCACCGCCACCCGTTCCAAAGGTATACCATTTGCCATCACACTCTGCAAGGGTTGAGGGGTCGTGAATATAAGGTGCACCGACTTGTGCATTAGCAGCCACAGAAAGTGTCAAGGCCGCAAGAATACTATATAGTTTTTTCATTTTATTGAGCGTTGATTGAATAGTTTTTAACAGGATTTCCTTTCTCGTCAATGAAGCGAACACAGAAATCACTCATACCTGGGCCATTGATAATAGCACCACGCAGAATGTTACGTCCCTTCTTCAGTGTGAGACGGGGTGACACTGCGTCATCCTTTACCATACGGCGGTCACCACTAAGCAAGAGAGCTTCCTCGCCATTGAGCCACCACATAGAAGCTGAATTTGAGCCCACTGCTAAGCGAACATTTTCTATATCCTCAGGACAGTCAATAATAGTAACTGCCCAGAAGAGTACGCCATAGACTTTAGAGCCCCACTTCTCTGCAAAGCGGAACAACTTCACATTGAACATATTGCTCTCCAATGCATGCCATGTCAGTGTCTGCTTAACAGTCTTTACCTGAGGACCTTCTGGCATTTGCTGAGCGCCACGTCCGAAGCCTGCAGGAGCCTGTTCCTGCTGGAACACAGCGGTAACCTTCTGACCATCTTTTGGTAGAATAGTCTGCTGCCCCTTGAAGTATTGTCTGTTGAAATGATCACGCAAATAACTATCTGTGAAGACAGTATTGCCACTATTAGGTTTATCAATAGGATCTAAGAGCATCCAGCGACGGATGAAACCTTCATCATCGGGCTTAGCTGCAGGAGCTTTAGGAGCTACGTGTGTAAAGTAATCTGGACGATTCTTGAACTGAACCCAGTCAACACTAAGAGCACCATCGCCTTCGTTAGTAACAACGAGGTCAACAACACCCTTTGGAACATATTCTAGATTAACAGATTGCGAGAGCCACTGATTACTCAAATCTCTGCGGAAACGAGCCATCATGGGATTAGCAGCAGCACCTGCGGGTTGTTGTGGTTTTACCTCCAATTTAACTCGAGCAATTACCTTACCTTTTGCATTGCCTTCACGGATACAGAGTTCTGTATTATCAGAGGCCTTTGCATTAATAATCAAATAACCATCCTTGATGCAGCTAAAGTCTACATCTGCATACTTCAACCAACTACCCTTCTTAGGCAAATTGGCCTGATAGCTACGGAAAGTATTTACAGTATCAACAAGTTCAGATGTCACGCCTTCACTCGCTGTACTATAACGGTCAATTTCTATCTTCTCGGTAGCCTTGTTGATACCCACGCCACGCATGGTTTTCTTCACCTCCTGAATAGTTCCATCAGGATTGAAGTACAATTTATCAATCTGTACAGAGCGACGCTTGTCATCACGAGGAGAGAAAGCATTCTGATGATAGAACAAATACCATTGACCCTTATAATTAATGATACTATGATGATTAGTCCAACAACCATTCTCATGTTCAGGCATGATGATACCTTTGTATTCATAGGGGCCCATTGGATTCTTACTCATAGCATAACCAAGAACCTCAGTATTCTCTCTTACATAAGGATAGGTAAGATAGTAATTGCCATTATACTCAAAAGCAAATGGCCCTTCTGCCTGACGGCTGGGCAAACCTTTAAGGCAATTCACGCCTAACATTTCAAACTCACGGTCGCCAAACTTAACTTTCTCCTTGGGAGTATCATCAGCAAGCTCTTTCATATTAGGCTTAAGCTTGGCACAACGACCTGCGCCCCAAAAGATATAAGCATTGCCATCTGAAGCCAAAAGCACGCAAGGATCAATACCATTAATACCCTTGATGGGCTCTGGTTCTGGGATGAATGGACCTTCAGGACTATCAGCGATAGCCACGCCAATGCCAAAGCCTCTGCCATCCTTAGGCGCTGAGGGGAAGTAGAAATAATACTTTCCATTGCGCTCTACACAGTCAGGAGCCCACATTGAATAAGAGTCTGTTCTTACCCAGGGCACTTTATTCTGAGTGACTATAATGCCATGGTCTTTCCAGTCGGTTAGATTCTCTGACGAGAAGACATGATAGTCTTCCATGCAGAACCAATCCTGACGTTGTCCCTGCGGAGGAACAATGTCATGTGACGGATACAAATATACCTTATTATTAAATACGCGCGCTGTTGGATCAGCAGTAAACTGATCGCGGATGATGGGGTTTTGCGCAGCCGCCGACATCGAAGCGATGAGGGCGGCCGCCAAGGTTAGATATTTCATGATTAACTAATTATTTCTTGAACAATAATGGAGCCATTTCTTTCAAGCTACGACGCCATGTCAGGAACTCATGGGCTGTACCTTCTGAAACATAACCGTGAGCATTGAAGCCTGCAGCTTTCAAGGCTTCTACTGACTTGCGGATTCCGTCAGGATTTTCCTTTGAACCACAGCTCTGGAATATCATACGCACCTGACTCTTATCTTTAATATCCTCAGGAGCATACATACCACCGCTTAACAGACCATAGTAACCAAAAGTCTCAGGACGACGCAGCGTAATCAGTTTTGTCTCTACACCACCCATAGAAAGACCTGCCATGGCACGATTCCACTTATCTGCCTTAGTTTGGAAATGGCTATCAATATAAGGAACCAACTCGTCAACAAGTACGGTTTCAAACTCCTTAGCAGTAAACTGACCAATAGTACCGAACTTCACATCGTTGGTCATACCATAAGTCATCACAACAATAAATGGCTGAATCTTGCCCTCAGCAATGAGGTTATCCATGATGAGATTTGCATGTCCCTGACGGCTCCATGCTGTCTCGTCCTCACCCCAACCATGCTGCAGATAGAGAACAGGATACTTCTCTTTCTTATTCTGTCCATACGTTGGTGGAGTATATACCATAGCACGACGTACCTGCTTGGTGCTCTCTGACCAGAACAATACCTGCTGAACATTTCCGTGAGGAACATTCTTCATAGCATAGAAGTCTGCATCGTGAGCAGGAATCTCAATACCACTCTCCCAACGACATGAACCAAAATAGTTCTGTGTACCGGGATCGTTAAGAGTACCGCCATCGACAGTAAGATGATAGTAATGGAAACCTTCATCCATTGGACCTTCTGTAGTACCAATCCATGAACCATCGAAGAAACGACGCAACTTAGTACCACCCTGTCCACCAAGACCAAGACTTACACTAACTGCCTTAGCATCGGGAGCCATTACACGGAAACGCACATATCCCTGTGAGTTCACCATAGGATACTCCTGACCAGGCTGGTTCATCTCTGAAGGTTTGAAGTCATCCTTCACGCCTTCAATAGGACGGAAAGCCATTCTTGCATTGAACTGAGGACGTTCCATCTGCTGCTGACGTGGCTTGGGTGCAGGAGCAGTAGGCAATTCCCACTTAGCAGGCTTCATATTCTTGATAAAATCGTAAGCCAACTTTGGTTTGTATTCGCTATCGAAAGGAAGAGGATAGTTTGCTGCGCCCAACCAAGAGTCTCTATCACCGAGATTCCAGAAGGTTACACAATCAATCACATCCTTATGCTTACGGAATACCTTGAACACGCGAGCATACTGGTCTGCCAGATGCTGCTTGATACTATCACTTACAGTAACGCCACCACGGCTAAAACGCAGTTGTCCACCCATTTCTGTATTGACACGGATATCCAGCTCAGTTACGTGAATATGCTTTACGATTTTCTTATACAATGTAATAGCATCATCCACTTCTTTCTCGGTAGGACCATAAATATTGTAATGACCCTGCATACCGATACCATCGATGGGCACACCAGCCTGTTTCATGGCCTTTACCATGTTATAGATACGCTGGCTCTTTACTGGATCACATTCATTGTAGTCATTATAGAACAACAGTGCTTTAGGATCAGCCTCACGAGCATACTGGAATGCCTTAGCGATGAATTCATCACCAGCAATCTTATAGAATTGTGACTGACGATAAGGATCCATCGCATTCTTGTCATCTGTCATAGCTTCGTTCACTACATCCCAGCAGTAAACAACATCCTTGTAACGGCTTACTACAGCATGGATATGCTTTCGCATACGAGCAAAGAGGACCTCCTTTGTAGGGTTATCTTTGTACATCCATTCACCAATCTGAGAATGCCACATCAGGCAGTGACCACGCAACTTAATACCATTCTGACGGCAGAAGTTAGCAATACGGTCAGCTGCTTCCCATGTAAATTCACCTTCATTAGGTTCGGTCAACTGAGGCTTCATGTCGTTCTCAGCAGTAATACTATTAAATTCACGCTTAACGAGCGCCTGCTGTTCAGCATCTGCAATGTTACGCTGATTGAGAGCGACACCAATCCTGAAATAATCTTTGTAGGCATCTTTCAGCCCCTGAGCCCACACAGATGTCGTACCACCCATCACGAGTGCTACAACGAGAGCCTTTTTAAAACTTTGTTTCATGTTTCTGAAAAATTGTTTATGTTAATAGTTTTCTCGCTTGCAAAGTTACAAAAAAGAATGTAACATCAGCGTCGGCTGATGTTACAAAATCTTTTGCTAGAGTATCATGATGTTACAAATCATGCATATACCATTTAGAAACGAATGGTTTTCTGCTGTCCATCATATAAAATGGTTTGTTGTTTACCATCAGGTAAGACGATCGTAAACTCTCGTGTTTGTAACATTCCTGGATAAGATCCTATTCTTTTAGAGATAGAAAGAGTACGAGAATGGTCATCCCACTGAAGCTCTATTGTCGAATAGATGCCGCGCTCATAGTTATAGCTATCACCCTCATCTTCATAGAGCGTAAAACGACCGTCGGCGCCAGGATAGACGCGTACTTCCAGATGCGCCCAGTTTTTCTCGCCAACATACTGCATCTCAGGACCAAGAGGTAGAATACTACCGGCACGAACAAACATCGGGACTTGGTCAAGAGTGGTTTTCAGAGTGATCGTCTGCCCACCTTGATAGATTGTATTGGTCCAGAAATCATACCAACGGCTCCCTTTGGGCAGATACTTTGATACGCTTTTCGTTTCTGTCCAATCAACATACTGCCCTTCGTCTTTCTTACCTCCAACATCTTGTCGATCCCATCCTGTCATGGCATCAGTACGGATAATTTTTTCTTCCGTATATTGCGGATCTACAATGGGAGTTGCAAGGATGTTGCGACCGAACATAAACTCATCCGTGATATTCCACACTTTCTTATCCTGAGCGAAGTCGCTAAATAACGGACGCATATAGCTATCATTGTTACTCGTCACCTGCCATGCAATGCTATAAAGATACGGCAACAGACGATAGCGCAGACGTATCATTTTCTCAATAGCATCATACACAGGTTCACCTTTCTTACCAAACTGCCAGATCTCACGAGGGGCATCAGCGCCATGGCTACGGAAGACTGGGCAGAACAAACCATATTGCATCCAACGCACATAGAGCTCTTGAAACTGTGGATTCTTAGGTGCGGAACCACTACCCTTTGTATTGTAAGAGCCACAGAAGAAACCACCAATATCGGTATTAAAGTTAGGATTACCCGTCAATGTGAAGCTCAATCCTGCAGGAACCTGCTTGCGCAACATATCCCACGAAGAATTCACATCACCACTCCACATATTTGAGCCGTAGTGCTGTTGTCCAGCATAGCTACTACGCGTCATAATAAAAATACGTTTACCACGGTCATCCTTACGCTGTGCTTGATAGATACCACGAACCGTTTCTAATGGGAATGCATTACGTTGTGAACGCCAAGTACCACCATATACTTTGTGTTCGTAGTCACTTTCTCTTGGGTCGAAAAAGTCAGGATCAGTAGAATCCATCCACCATGCATCCGTACCATAATCATAGAGACGTTTCAGATGTTTCCAATAGATGGCACGAGCCTCTGGACTAAAAGCATCATAAACTTTCACACCCGATGGATAATCCATACGTGGAGGCCAAATATGCGACAAACCACTCTGAGGCCACGTAGCAAAAGGTAACAACAAACCTTTTTCATCCAGTTCTCTGAACTGCTGCGTCTGCGGACCAAAACTAGCCCATATAGAAATCATGAAGTGGGCATGCTTACGATGAACATTGGCAATCATCTGCTTACCATTGGAGAAATCCTCCGACAGGAAGTCCATCGCATTCCACAGATAGTTAGAACCCCAATACTGCCAATCCTGAATAATACCATCCAGTGGAACTTGTAGTTCACGATACTTATCAACAATACTTTCAGTCTCGGCTGCGGTTTTATAGCGCTCCTTTGATTGCCAATAACCATATGTCCACAATGGGAACATCGGCACATCGCCTGTCAGCCATCGCATTTGAGCAATCACGCCATCAGCAGAACCACCATACATAAAATAGTAATCAACGCCATTTCCAACCTCAGAATCAAACGTCATTCCATGGGCATTATCCTCAAAGAGCGTCGGTGAGTAGTTTTCCCAATAAATACCCCACCCTTTGATGCTCTGAAGTACATTCTGGAAGTCCTCTAGATTCGATTGTTCCATGCGTTTCTTCTCACCACGGCGGTTCATCTTACCATTTTGTATGGTACCCAAACCATAGATAGCCTCATCCTTGTCAAGAGTAAACGTTTGGCGAGCCTCTGCAATATCAAAATCCTTCTCTCTCAGTAGCACTTTACCTTTGGAGGTCATGAAGGTTAAGTTACCTTGAGCATCCTGCTTGACGGTAAGTTCACTACTCTTCAGAATTCCTTTTCCTACAGACAATTGTACATTTTCAGGCTTAGCTGTAACAACGAGTGTCTTCGTTGGTTGCCCTTTTACCACGTGAACAATCCGCGGAGTCAGGAACTCTACTGACACATTCTGCTGTGACCAACAAACTGTTGTCAACAGGCTCACCATAATTGTTATAAGATTCTTTTTCATCACATCTTCAATTTATAAGACTCGCCTGGGGTGGTATCAATATCATACTCGTAGACCATAGGAACCTGCTTTAGTTCCAGAGATCTCAGCTCTGCAGAGCGAAGAGGTTGTTTAATCTCTGCAGGAGCAAGAAGTTTATTCGGGCAAGAACCTGAAGCAGGTCGAAGTCCTTTACCCTTCAAAGGCACATAAGAGCGCAGGCGTAGTGTTCCACCAATCGTGCTATGGATAGTTGCTGAACACAATTTACCATTACTCCATTGTTCATCAACGATGAATCCGCCACGTGCACGAAGACCTTTCACGTCACCATCTTTCCAACTATCAGGCAAGGCAGGGAGCAGATGTACAGCACCATCATGACTCTGTACAAGCATCTCGCAGATACCTGCCGATACGCCGAAGTTACCATCTATTTGGAATGGCGGATGAGCATCAAACAAGTTCGGATAGGTACGTCCATCTGGATACTGTCTCATCTTACTATCATCGGGTAAGATGCGAAGCATATTCTTAATGATTTGGAAGGCATGATTACCATCCAACATACGTGCCCAGAAGTTTGTTTTCCAACCAAGGCTCCATCCAGTAGCCATATCGCCACGTTGTTTCAGCGTATTTGCTGCAGCTGTATAAAGTTCTGGATGCGAGAATGGTGATATCTGATTAGAAGGATAGAGACCATATAGGTGTGAGATATGGCGATGTTCATCCCTCGGATCATCACCATCAATCAGCCATTCCTGCAACTGACCATAGCGACCAATCTGCATAGGAGCCAGCTTTTCGAGTTGAGATTTCAGCTTAGCAATATAAGCCTCATCTTTAGCTAACAGTTTTGCAGCCTGTAAGGTTTGGTTAAGTACATCAAATACAATTTGATTATCCATGGTAGAACCAGCAGTCACTGTAGTACGTTTGCCTATCGGTCCATGTTCTGGCGACACTGTCGGAACAGTTACCAACCAGCCTGCAGCATGCTTCACCTCCCCATTGGCAGGATATTCCTGCATATAAGCCATCAGGAAGTCTGCTGCGCCCTTCATCACCTCATAGTTATCAGCCAAGAACTGTTTGTCACCTGTAAAGAGATAATGCTGCCAAATATGTGTAGTTAGCCATGCGCCACCCGTTGGGAACATACCCCATGTGGTACCATCCACAGGTCCGGCAATACGCCATAGGTCCGTATTATGATGCGCTACCCAGCCTGGACAGCCATACATTTCCTGAGCCGTCTTTATACCTGTCTCACTCAGATCGTGAATCATCGAGAAGAGCGGTTGTTGCGTCTCAGCGAGATTACCTACCAATGCAGGCCAGTAGTTCATCTCTGCATTGATATTAATCGTATATTTAGAGTCCCAAGGGGCATTCATCTTGTCGTTCCACACACCCTGCAAGTTGGCAGGCTGTCCGCCTGGCTGAGAAGAAGATATCAGCAGATAGCGACCATATTGCATCATCAGCGACACCATATCAAGATCTGTACCATCAAACTGTGCAAGGCGTTGGTCTGTGGGAAGTTCTTTAGTCAAGCTTGTATTACTTGGAAGAATCAAACTTACCCTACTATACTGCTCCTGATATTTCTTAAGATGTCGATCCAACAATTGCCTGTATGACATCTCACGTATACCCGTCAACATCTGGTTATTCTTCTTGGTAGGATTACCACTAACATCATGATAGTTCACAAAGTTGGTGGCTGCTACGATGTAGAGGGTTGCCTCCGTTGCATCAGCAATTTTTAACTCCTTTCCGTCAAGTGAAATCTTACCATCAGCCTTAACCTCCACGCGACATTCAGCAGTTAGATTTCCCTTGATGCCTTCTTGTTCTACATTCTTTACGGTTGCGGTGATTTGATACAGATAAGGTTCCTTTCCTGATACACTTAATGGAAACACCTTCGACTCTAATGGTGAATCGAAAGCAGCATTAAATGTCAATGCGCCCTTTTTACCAGCCTTCAAGCGTACCACAATCACATTATCAGCCTGTGAAGCAAAGATGGTGCGCTCATACTTCACTCCCTTATAGGTATAAGAAGTGGTATTAAGTGCATCATTCAAGGTGAGTTCGCGTTTATATTTGCTTACATCGGTATGTCCTAATTTAAGTTGGATAGTACCCAAAGGCAGAAAACGCATACCATGAGGGCCTTTGAAGAAGTTCTTATCAATGATGTTATGAGCCACTTCTTCCTTACCAGCAAAGATTGAGTCACGTACCTCCTGTAGATGTGCTTTAGCCGCTGGGCTATTATTATCATGAGGTGAACCACTCCAGAAAGTCTCCTCGTTGAGTTGAATCCGTTCAACGTCCGTACCGCCATAGACCATTGCCCCCAAGTGGGAATTGCCTATGGGTAGTGCTTCCAGCCAATGGCTAGCAGGTTTATTATACCAAAGTTTGTGCTGCTGAGCGATAGCTGCAGCAGACACAAGTGTAAAAAACAAAATGAATACCTTCCTCATTTAAAACTCTTTTTTTACATTAACGATTCTTATATCATGTGTATCTGTATCACGATCTAGCAGGAATTTGTCTATGAATGCCTGTACCTCTGGCCACTGGCTTTCAGGCAACTGGCAATGTCCGTGTCCATCAACAATACTCCAACCCATACGGTCTGCAATACCAAAACGTTCCCATACCTGACGAGCAGCCTTGGCAGACACCAGCATAGCGGGATCTGACAACCATTCATAATCAGGATTGCCTAACAGGAGCAATGCGCGGGGACATACCATTGCACATAGTTCATGCTGGTCATAAGGCAAACGATAGACGCTATCACCATGGAAGTTCTCTTTCTGACTTTCCAAGAACCAGTGATAGTCGGTCTTATCAATATCCTCTACATTCTTCTTTGACTCATGAGAAGCGCGCCATGCAGCAGCACCACCGCCACCAGGTTCCTGAGCGATTGTCAGAGCTACACGCTCATCAAAGGCTCCACAATAAAGTGCCATCTTACCGGCATAAGAGCAACCGGTGACACCGATATGCTTTGTATCAATCTTAGTCACCTCGCTACCCAACTGCTGCAATCCATCAATCAGGCGGCTCAGTCCCCATGCCCATTCACTATAGGCACCATTATCCTTCAGATTCGGATAGAGACGATCGAAGTTATGGTCACCTCTTTCGTGGTGCTTACCAAACTGGCCATAGTCATTGACCTGTTTCTCATGGAATACCATCGTAGCGATGGGACGGTCAGCAAACAGTTGTCTTGGCAGTGCAATACCGCTAGTACCAATCATCAGCGCATAGGGAGCTGTTCCCGTCTTCGGATATTTAATTTCTGAGCGTAGTGTCAGCGTCTGCCCATTGACTGTTACATCAACGATCAATGTGTCACCATTCATGCGTGCCTTCACTTGTTCAGGCTTAACGGCAGGTTTCTCGCCAATACCGTAGTGTTGAATCTGGCAACTAATCTCATGGCGGCGACGCTCCCAGTCTCCAAACTTCTTCACACCCTTCAAGGCTTCAGGCAACTCACGGATAATAGGCAATTGGTCTGGTGCGGGGAGTTTGGGTTTAGCCAACTGGGCGCCCATATCTTCCTGTCCATATACCAATGGAGGAACGGTCTGCTTCTTTTGAGCAGAAAGACACATAGCTGTCAATAGCAACAAGAGAATGGTTGTAATCTTTTTCATAATCTTCATGGATTTTTTGTTTTGTGTGTTAATAATTGTATGTAATAAATGTTATTGTATTTTGAGTGTCATACGTTTCAAGTTCTGCGAGCTATTACCATAGAGCACCTCATAGGTACCAGGCATCACACGCATCGTATTGGTTTCTGCATCCCAACATTCGAAGCTCTCACGGTTCATTTGTAATTCAGTCTGAGCAGTTTGT
The DNA here is from genome assembly GCA_900199555.1 of Prevotellaceae bacterium MN60. Classification (GTDB taxonomy): domain Bacteria; phylum Bacteroidota; class Bacteroidia; order Bacteroidales; family Bacteroidaceae; genus Prevotella. The sequence continues at coordinate 83,665 of FZQZ01000004.1, read as the reverse complement.
CCTGCCTTTACGTCAACACGCTGGAATGCACGCAGGGTCTTCAAAGGGCCATCAGCATCGGCAGTATTGCGAATATACACCTGTACGATCTCCGTACCATCACGCTTACCAGTATTCTTTACCGTTGTGTTAATGGTGATATCGTCACCATCTACAGTAGCGGTAGCCTCGCCCACCTCAAATGTAGTATAGCTCTGTCCATAGCCAAATGGGAATAAGGCATCATTGAAATAACGATAGGTACGCCCCTTCATAGAATAGTCTTCGTAGTCAGGCAACTGGCTCGTACTCTTATAGAAGGTAATAGGCAACTTTCCACAGGGATTGTAGTCACCAAACAGCACGTCAGCAACAGCTGTGCCACCTTCCTGTCCTGGATACCACGCCTGTACGATAGCATCACAATTCTCAGTTTCTGGCAACAAGGCTATGGCTGAACCAGAGCAATTGACATAGATAACTTGTTTACCAGCTGCTTTCAGAGCCTTCAGGAAGTCGCGCTGCACCTTAGGAAGTTCAATATTGGTACGATCACCACCCTTAAAGCCTTCAATATCCACAGGCATTTCCTCACCTTCTAAGCTTGGAGCAATACCGCCCACAAAGATAACCTTATCAATACCTTTCAGTTGAGCGATGGTCTGCTGATAATTGATAGGCAGTTCACGAGCAATGTTGATTTTCATGCCTGCACCCCATGTCTTCACCGTTTGAAATTGCACCTCAATCTTAAATTGCTGACCGGCAGTAGCCTGCAACACAGTACGGGTAGGAGTTGAACGCCAGATTCGATGAGAAGCCTTGCGCTCTCCATTAACAAATACAGAGAACTGTCCCGTTCCTTCTACATTCAGTACATATTCACCAGCCTCTTTCGGTGTAAAGGTGGTCTCATACTTTGCCGAGAAGTCTTCGATAGGCAGATTAGCAGCAAATACATGCATACCATTGGTAGTCACAGCCAATGGTTGTGTATAGTATTCTGTTGTGAAAGGTTTGCCTTCCATCTTCGTATTCGTCCAGAAAGTACCTTTCAAACCTTTCTTTCCATCAGGAGCCACACACTCTGTAGCCATGTGACACTCCATTACTTTGTCGTAAGTCAGGTCACAACCTGGCATATACACCAGCTTCTTTTGTTTCTTCTTGATACCATCGAGGATGGTCACGGTATGATTGGGCGTACCATTATAGTTTCCCCACATCATCGGCTCATTATGGGCATTAGGACCAATAACCGCGATTTTTTCCGCATTCTTCTTCAGTGGCAGGATATTATTTTTATTCTGCAACAGAACGATTGTCTGGCGAGCCATATCCAAAGAAAGGTTGGCAGAAGCCTTCGTTGACATGGCAGAATAAGGAATCTTTGACCACTCTACCAGTGAAGGATCGTCCATCTCACCTAAGTCAAAACGTCCTTCAAGCAATCGGATGACATGCTTATCCACCTCTGCTTCCGTTATCAATCCACGACGCACGGCCTCTGGTATGCTGCGATAGGCATAACCATAACCACACTCCACATCAGTTCCTGCCAGTGTTGCCTTGGCAGAAGCAGTCACAGGTGATGATGATGACTTATGAGAATCGTAGAAGTCGCTGATAGCACCACAGTCACTTACTACTAGGTACTTAAAGCCCCATTCGTCGCGCAGAATCTGTTGCAACAAACGATTAGAGCCACAACATGGATCATCATCCAAACGCTGATAAGCACACATCACCTCACGCACATCGCTCTTAGTGACCAAATGCTTAAATGCAGGCATGTAGGTTTCCCAGAAGTCACGCACAGGTACGTTAGTCAGATTGGCAGAGTGACGTGTATATTCAGGACCACTATGTACGGCATAGTGCTTAGCACAAGCCCACAACTTACGATACTTGTGCTGACCAGTTTCCCCAATTAGTGGATCACCCTGCAAGCCACGCACAACGGCATCACCCATCACACTTGTCAGGTAAGGATCCTCACCATAAGTCTCTTGTCCTCTACCCCATCGTGGGTCACGGAAGATATTAACATTAGGAGTCCATACCGACAGACTACGCATCTTCATATCCTCTCCACCGAGGTCATAAAGACGATGGTTGTATTGAGCACGAAATTCGGTAGAGGCCACATCGAAGCATTTATATAACAATGCAGGATTAAACGATGAAGCCATAGCCACAGGCTCCGGGAATACGGTTACATTCCCCATATTAGCAGCACCATGCAAGGCCTCACTCCACCAGAAGAACTTCTTAATACCCAAGCGGGGAATTGCCGGGCTCTCGTCAAGCATCAACTTGGCTTTCTCTTCTAAGGTCAGTCGACCACACAAGTCGACAGCACGTTCATGCGCTGTCAACTGAGGATTCTTGTAAGGTAGTGGCTGAGCGGTGGCCGTTAGGCCACACGATACAGCAAGGAAAAGGAATAGTCTACGCATATTCGGGTTAGTTTAGTTACGTTTTACAGGAGATTCGTTACCGAACAAGTACTGCGACTGATAGCCACCACAGTCAATGACAATCTTTTCAAAGACGATGCCAGGATGACGCGGCACAATGGTCAGTTCATGAACATCTTTCTGCTGAATCGGCAACGTAATGGTTTTCTCCACGATACGACGAGCCACAGCAGGATAAAATTCAGAGTACATATAAGGTTGACGATCCACCAATGTTTTGTTGAAGTTAATAATTTGTGGTTCAGCGCCATCTATACTGACAGTATATTCATGACCGCCGACATTCAGATAGTCCAATGTAGATTTCACTACCACATGGACAGTAACCTGCGCAGGTGTATGGTCTGGCAGTGCGAAGCGATAGGTCAACGAAGCACCGTCAACAGGTTTTGTATAAGGTGTCAGTGCTACTGCACTACGTGTACGTCCATAGTCTGGATAGATGCTCCACTCCGTACCATTAGCAGCCTGACTGCTATAGAAGTGCTCTGCCTCCATAGAGACATAACCATTGGTGGCAGTAAAGGTGTAGCCACCCGTTGTAGTAGTAGCAGGAACAGCGACGGTTCTTGGCAGCATATCGCTACGGAAATTATCGTTCCAGCTTCTATAACCGATATGTTTTTGTGTCATCATGCCATCCCATTTACCACCAGCCATCACTTTGTTATAGTCATGACAGAGCAGTGAATCACGACGGAAGCAGTCTTTCACACGTGCAGCCCATATATTTGCGTCGGGCATGCCAACACTCGCAAGATGATGATTCATGGCTTGCGCATAGTACATATCATAGAGGTTTGCCATTGCCTGTACAGGGAATAGTATGCTCTGACGATAGGCATCACGAGCCGCCTCAGGTATCTCTGATAGCAAGCGAAGCGCACGCAACTCCAGACGAGCATAGTCGTCAGCCACTTGTTTCCACTCACCAGTAGCCACATTATAGGTATGTGCATCAAGCATTTCCGGTGTCACACGAGCCATATACTGACAGTTGCGGTTATATATGTCGGCAGCCTCATCGGCTATACGACTTCCGAGTACCGTACTGAAGAAGCGGGTAGTATGCTCTTTGACATTCTGCTGGGTATATTCCTTAGGATTCCAAGCCATATCCATGAAGAGTTGGATCGGATATTCCATGGGTTTCAAGTCACCCACATTCAGAATCCACATACGCTGTATACCATGGTCATATGCCAAAGAGAGCTGTTCAAACATCTGTTGTGTCTGAGTCACATTAAGCCACTTGCTATTACGAGGTGCTCCCACATAGTCCACATGGTAGTAGAGGCCCCATCCACCAGGATGCTTGCGTTCTTGTGCATTCGGTACTCGGCGTACATTTCCCCAGTTATCATCACACAACAGAATCAGAACATCGTCGGGCACACGCATACCGGCATCATAGTAGTCGAGCACTTCTTTATACAATGCCCACACCTGAGTCGTCTTATTGGCAGGCTTACCCGTAACCTCCTTGATAATCTTACGCTGATTCTCAACGATACGCTGCAGCAACTTGGTATCGGCCTCAGCACTCATTGCTTCGTCACCATCGCCACGCATACCGATGGTCACCATATCCTCAGTACCTTTCATGCGCTCGATACCCTCACGGAAGAACTGGTCAAGCTTCTCTGGGTTCTTATCATAGTTCCAAGGTCCCCACTCTCCACGCTTGCGCGCATACTCTTGATGGTTACGAGCCATCGGCTCATGGTGAGAGGTACCCATGATGACACCCATATCATCGGCTGTTTTCGAATTCTCAGGGTCATCAGCATAGAATGCCCATCCCCACATGGCGGGCCACAGCATATTACCGCGAAGACGAAGAATCAGTTCAAAGACTTTAGCATAGAGACGATGGTCTCCATAATCAGTACCAAACGTATTCTTTACCCATGAGGTAAGACAGGGGGCTTCGTCATTCAGGAACAGACCACGAAACTCCACAGCAGGCTCTCCATCGGTATAGTTACCCGGCATCACACCTACATAGTCGTGCTTCTCTACAGGCACATCCATCCACCAATACCATGGTGACACACCCATCTGTTCAGCCAACTCATAGATACCATAGATAGTACCGCGACGGTCACTACCGGCTATCACTATCTGACCATCTACGGTAGTGATGATGTATTTCTCACGTTTACCCTTTAGGTCTTTAAGGACCTTCTGCTTCACCAACTGGTCAATACGACTATTGCAACCCACTGTTCCGATGAGGATAGTAGGCTTATCAGCCTTCACAGGACTGAATCCCATGACACGAGTAAAGTCTTCTTGCAAACTTGCGGCAGCTATCTGCACGCCCTTGGGCTCATTGGTACTATAACCAATGGTAGCACCGCAGAGTGAGAGAGCCCCACTCTGCGGTGTAAAGGTGACAAATCGATCGGCAGCACTTAATGGCAATGCCGCGAGAAGTCCTAATAATATCGTCTTAATGCGCATTCTTATCTTCTTTTCTACTGACTATTATCTTCAGTATCTTGACTTCTTACTTCTTAAATAGATGTGGAATGAACTCGTGGAGACCACGACGCCAAGTCAGGAACTCATGACCTGTGCCCTCAGATACAGAAGAATCCACTTTGATACCCAGCGCACGTAAACCATCTACGATGGGCTGACTATTAACAAAGTCCTCCGAACCCCAGTTCATATATAAGTAGTGAATCTTCTTATTGAATTCATCAGCATTGGCAAAAACACCGTTGTAAGCAGTCTTCACGTCAAGACCAAAGATAGCACCGCTGAAGGTACCCATCCAAGCAAACTTGTCAAGGTTCTGCAGTACAACATCGAAAGTCTGATGACCACCCCATGACAAACCAGCCATCGCACGGTTTTCACGATCAGCCTTAGTGCGGAAGTTTGCATCAATGTAAGGAATCAGGTCATTCAGTAATACCGGATAGAATGATGCACCATATTCGCTCTGACCGGCACGGTTGTTACCACCACCGAAGGGCTGTTTGATATCACCACTCTCCATCACTACGATCATAGGAACAGCCTCACCCTTGGCAATAGCATTATCCATGATATGCTGCATCTTACCTTGCAACATCCAGCTGGTTTCGCCCTCACCCATACCATGCTGCAGGTAGAGCACAGGATACTTTTTCTTTCCCTTTTCGTATTCTGCAGGAGTATAAACCAATGCATGACGCCACTCACCAAACTTAGAGTTGGAACTATGATAGTAAATGCTACGCACCTGACCATGAGCGATGCCCTGCTGAGGACGATAGTAGTCACCTTCAGCACCCTCAGGAACTTCAAGACCGCCACACTCACGGTTGCAGCCAAAGTATGTTTCTGATGCAGGATCAATGAAGTTAACGCCATCAATATTCATGAAATAGTAGTGGAAGCCAACAGGCAGAGGATCGGTAACAGCCATAAATCCACCCTTACCGTCTGGCTCCATATCGTACTTTTTGCTGCAGATATCTACAACCACCTTACGAGCCTGAGGTGCCTGAATGTAGAAGTAAGCGCGACGTTGCTTATCTATCTTGGGGAACTGATTACCAGGAATAGCATTCTCTACAGTGATGGCATCAGCAGGAATCTCAATCTTCTTAGCTATAGGCATATTCTTCGGACGCTTGGGCTCGAAACCAAGATGACGAGCAACAGCCTCTGCATAGCGGCAACCCAGTTCACGATAGCCAGCAGCATCAAAGTGCAGGCGGTCGGGACCATTCGAACAGTCGTCTGAAGAAATCACCTGACAAGTATGGATAGTCTGTGGCAGTTCATCAATCTGCTTCTTACAGCCGATGCATACACCCTTACCACCAGCCTGAACAATGTTACCTACATAGAGGTTTACCTCTTCGGGCTTTAACTGAAGGTCGCTGCAAAGGTTCTCATATACCTGCTTCACCATGCCAGCCCACTTGGGGTCACCAGTATTAGTTTCACCCTGATGCATCAAGATACCCTTGATGACACCATCCTTCTGAGCCTTCTTAGCCAATTCGACCATACGTTTGTAGGGGTTATTATCATAAGCCTGAAGCATACCTTTCATCCAGCCTGGAGCCTTCTTCTCGGCATACTCCTTGATGCTATCGGGCAGGAATCCCTTGATATCGATACCGCCGATAGCCACATGAATCACACCAATCTTAATGTTCTCTGGCAGAGAAGCAACCATAGTACGACCAAACCAGTCGGCAGGTGTCAGACCTGTGTTAGGACGACAGAGAGGAGCAGAAGCCTCACACCACTCACCCATCTTACGAGCAGGGCGCTGAGCTGTTGCGGGGAAGTCAACAGCAGGCATCAACAAGAAGCGAGAACCTGGGCTTGCCAAGTCAGCAGCCTCCGGACGTGCATTACCCTCCATATTAGATTGTCCAAAACATAGGAAAATGTAGAAATTAGGGTCTACGGCTGCCTGCATCCTGAGGGCAGGCAGAATAGCTAACAGTAACGTTAGGAAAAATGTCTTTTTCATTTTTACGTATCTATTTATAGTTGTGAATGTTTTTCTGTTTGCAAGGATACGTAAAGTCGAGAGCAAAACAAAAGAATCCTTTCTTTTTTTGCCGAGACGGAGTATCTTCGCGATTTTCACCGCAAAGATACGCAAATATATTAAGAAATCATCATGTTCTATGTTTCAAATAATTTAGCTTATGTTTCTTTAACGAAAAAAGAATCGTGCGCCACATCCAGCTTAACGCTGAAACGTGACGCACGATGAATTTATTTATCTTCTAAGCTTTCTTTTCGAACTCACGAACTTGAACTATTGTCGAGTTCATTCTCGTTCGGAAAAGCAAGCTCGCTTGCTTTTCGCTTACTTATTCATGAACTTCTTACCGTCCTTAACAACGATACCCTTGAAGTCCTTAGAAACGCGCTGACCAGCGAGGTTGTAAGTTACGTTAGAAGCAGTCTTATTGGTAACTACATTGTTGATAGCAGAAGCAGGATCCTCAACGTATTGAGCCTGTCCACCTACAATCTTGAAGCCAAAGTTTTTGCCACCTTCTGCATTAATCAAGTTCTCAGTAGTTTTACCTTCCTCGCTATTCTTCAGGTACCACTTAAAGTTCTTGAAGGTATAGTCGTTAGCATCCTTGATCTCAGCCAAGTTAAATGCGATAGAATTCATATCCTTACCAGCACATTCTGCAGGAATAGTGAAATCATATGTGAAATGCTTCTCCTCAGTAGTGAAGTTTACATCACCAATAGCTACATAGTGGATATAACCACCAAGTCCTTTGTGAGACTGTGTAGTGGCCTTTGCTTCCTTAGTTGCTACATAGTCAAACTCAACAACTGTCTCTTCACCAGCATCAAGAACGCGGTTAGCAACAATCCAGAACTGGTTGTCCCAAGCTTCACCTGTTCCAACCTCATCTTCACGAGGATTACCATCCTGGCCAGCAGAGAGCCAATCTCTTTCAAGAGCATTTACAGTTACTACAGAAGGATTAGTTATAATATCAACTGGTGCTTTTTCTTCCTCACCTTCAATCTTATCGAAGCAGATTTGCTTATCCTCTGGAGCAATAGAAATCTTCCATACACCAGCAGCAGGGAGCTTAATCTTTGCAAGACTTGCCTCAGTGTAGTCCAACCAGTCGCCATCAGTAGCAGAGCTAGTAAGTTTAATAGTTGCACCCTTGAAAGCTGCAGTATTACCACGAACAGTAGAGATCATAACCTCATTTACCCATGTATCTTCCTTACCCTCTGTACCAACAGTTGCAACAACAACAGTAGGATCATTAGGATCAGTTACAAATTCTGTAGCGGTATCGAATACATACTCAATGCCCTTATCAGAGTTTGCAGAAGCAACGAAGAAGCCCTCGTCAAGTTTCATGGTCTGCCAAGAGAGATCATCGAAATAGAAGTCGATAGCAGACTTGTCAACATCATTCAAGTTGAATGCGATAGACCAACCGCCATTCTGTGAACCATTAAATGAGATGGTCTTGTCAAAGTCCTGCCACTGATTGGTGAAAGTAACGTCACCAATAGCCTCATAGTGGAGGTAATCAGATGGGTTCTGCTTGTGAATCTGAGTAGCGGTCTTTACGCTCTCCTGATTACATCTATAACGGAAGTGAACCTTAATCGTTGTACCTTCCTTCCAAGAGCTTGGAGACTCAATCCAGAACTGGTTATCCCATTTAGAAGCATCACCTTCAGAGGTTGCAGGCTGACCATGGCATACAAATACGTGGTTAGTAGGATCATCGGGATCTTCTTCAATGCTAGCGGGGAATGGATCCCAGCCATCGTTCTCATTCATGTTTACACCCTTCTCCTTAGACCAAGCACAAATCAAGAAGTTCTTTTCCTGATCATTAAACTTAGTTTCCTTCTGCTCTGCAGTCCATGGAGTCTCGGCGTTACCTCTCCAAGTAGCAATATCCTGTACCTTTTCTCCAACGACAACAGGCTTACCATCGCTGGTGAGCCACTCCTGCCAAGTAACAGGACGCTCATTACCCTTCTGGTGATAAACCTTCAGGCTCTTCCATTCAATCTGTGTTGTTGTCTGCTGCTGTGCAACGAGATTACAACGAGTACCACCGATACCGCTATATTCCCATTCTACAGTCTGGAAGTCGCTTGCAGCTGGGATGCTTACTGAAGCACTAGCCTGCTCGCCATTAGACCAACCCCAACCCATGTTGACGTTGATTGTAACAGCCTGAGAAGCCTTAACCTGTGCGACAACCTTATAACTATCGTCCAATACGCAATCAATACCATCAGCGATAAAATACTGGTGGAAATCGCTAGAAGCATTTTCTACTCTATAGTACTGAGTACCATCGTTTGTTTTAACGATATGGTCACCAGGTTCCTCAGCATCATCCACTTTGATACATTTGTAACCATTACCCTCGTCGACCATTACGCCATCAAACCACTCAGGTACATAACCCATTACATAGAATGGAAAACCACTGTAGGTTGAGTAGTCTATTGAATAGACCTCTTCCCACTGCTGTGCTTTTGCTCCCAAGAACACTGCCAAGAGAGCAACAAGTGTAAATAATTTCTTCATAAATAGAAATAATTTTAGATTAATAATAAAAGATAAATAATAATATAAAATATAATTATGTTATTTCTTTTTTTAGAGGTAACTGCCAGCAAAACCAAAGTTTGCTTTCGTATTCACTGGCAGTCACCTGTTAGTAGTTTATTCTCCGCTCAGAGCGTCACAGAATGCTTTATAGGTAGCAGTACGTACCCAATCCTTACTCTCACTATCAATAGACCAAAGACCTACAGGATCAGCTGTATCAGCCATATTGCCTTTACAAATACCAGCCTGCTGTGCATTAGGAATCTTGTTCATATAGCTCTTGATAACGAAAGCATAATAGTCTGCTAACTTCTGGCGTTGTGCGTCTGTAATAGTTGCTGCTGTTACACTTGCACCTTCAGCATCCACATACTTGATATCGAAATTAGAAAGGCGAATCAACTTGCCTGTTGCAGCCAAGTTTTCTAAGAAAGTAACCACAGTAGCCTCATTAGCTGCTTGGATATCTGCATCCTCACTATAACTGAGATTCAACTTGGCATTGATGCCATCAATCTTAGCGCCCTTAGCAGTCCAGATGTTTATCCAGTACATCAGGCTTTCCAACTTCTTTGAATCATCAAGGTCCTTCTCGCTGATAAAGAACTTCAACTGAGTAGGATCACCCTGATACTTCTCATAAGCCTCACTAGCAACCTTAGATACGGCTGGAGCATAGTTCTCGCTACCCAAGATATCTTGCCAGAAGATATTGTCTTCAGCTGCGTGCTTCAAATCATACATTCCATTACCCAGCGTTGCCTTCGAATCAATTGGCTCATCAATCAGATCAAAGACCTTGATACGACCTTCATTATATTTCATAAATGCATCGCACCAAGTGTTGAGTGCATACTTGATAGTGTCACTCTTCTCAACATCAGTCTGTGGACGATGGTTGTCTGGATAGTAACCAACCTGTACCTTTTGGATATAGACATGAGTTGTACGAGTATTCTCTATTCTCAAATAGCCCTCAGTCGCATCTTCTGCGCTCTGACTTTCTACAACAACCTTATTCCAATTACCCTTCTTGATCTGCCACTTTCCGTCAACAGTTCCATCAACTTTCTTGCCAGAGAAGACAACATTAAAAGTAGCATCTTTGTCGGCTTTTGCATAGAATGTAATAGTGTATTTAGCCAATGGATCTACATCGAAACCTTCAATAATACGAACGCTTGTATTACTATTGATTTTCAACGCATTCTGATTATCGTAATTTACGATAGAAGCAGTCTTTCCTTCTCCATCAGTGTATGCACCAGTTTCCATCTCGTTGAAGTTTACACTCTTTCCTTCAACATAGTCTACCGGTATTTCTATCGGAGAAGTCAGATATTTCAGCCATGCGTCGGCCTGATTTGCATTGGCAACAATTGGGCTACCATAGATATTGGCATTGATTTCCTCGGCATGTTTTAACAAATCCATCATATCAAGGAAGTTCATAATACCTTTCTCGTTGACAATCTTGCCTGACATCAAGTCTGTACCAAATGCCACACTATGGAAGTTGGTCATAGCCGCAGCATGAGGACGCTCCTGCTTATTGAAATCCGCCACCTTAATCATTGTACCCAAAGACATGTTAGGATACTTCTCGCTATTAAGGTATGACTTTACGGGAGCCAAGTTCTTGTAGGGCTCGACGAAAGAAGGATCTGGATCTGCTTTGAAACCACCAAGATCATTATAGTCAGCACAAGACACCACAAGAGCTCCTGCAGCCAACATCAAGAGACCGTTTCTAAAAATCTTATTCATACTCATAGCCTCCTTTAATCTTTAATTTCGTATTTGGGTGAGAAGAACACCTTCTTGTTTGACTCACGAGTCTGAACAACCAGTGTATCGTTGGTAGCTACCTGAATGTTCTTATCCGCAAAGTTCACGTTGTAAGCCAAACGGAGAATGTCACGCTGAACAGGCTGTCCATTGTTGCTTCCCCACTGGTAGTCCTTATATTCTTTGCGCTCAGTACCCTTAGCAATAAATTCACCAGTACCGGTAGCTTCTACATTTGCATCCTCGGTAGAGATAGTACAATTATTACCGTCGAATGTCAGAATGAGGTTACATGCAATAGATGCACCAGAAGAGGTCTTGAATGAAACAGGGAAGATAGACTGCTTCATATTCTTAGTGGTGATACCACAAACCTCATCGTTCTGGTTTACAGGATTCTCGGTATAGTGTTCAAGGTCGGTATTAACCAAAGAGAAATCCTTACGAACAACAGTTGTTGTCTTACCCTTCTCTGTTACCTCGTCAACACCACGACGGATATACTTACCCTGCCATGGGTTCATATACTTCACGCAATAAAGTACATAATCCTTTGCCAATACATCCCACAACTCTGTGTTCGTACGAGAAGCATCTTCACATCCCTCACGTCTTGAACCAGTAAGAATATGGTCAATACCTGTTGTCTTCGTCATCAACAAAGGAATCACATAGTAATCGTTGATAGCATTTTCATCTTCAAAGAATTTATCTGTGAACTGCACCTCTACATAGCCACGAGCGTCACCATTGTAAGGAATAACGTTAGATGACAATGTATAATAGTCAGCAGGCAGAGGAGTTACACGATAAGATGCGTTTCCACCCTCATCAACAAACCAAAGGTTATCACAAAGTGTCGGGTCAACGACAAAATCAACATATGCGCTACGACCGCCGTAGGCACCACCCATCGTAGCCCAGATACGGCACTTATGCGCATTGTCAAGTGCATTGTCATAGATATCATTACCAAGTACGAGGGTACGTACAGGGAACTGATAGGCGAAGTAGGCAGTTGTACCTCCTTCATAGTCTGGGAAGTCCTTATCTGCATTATAACATGACGTATAAGCAAGAGAGAGAGCTCCCAAGGCCACACCATATATATATTTTTTCAATTTCATCATTGTAATTTTCAATTATCAATTTATCAAATTATCTCCAACCCTTATTCTGTTTCAGGTTGCTCCATTTGAGCACTTCACCCTTTGGAATAGGACCATAGCACTGATAAGAGTTGTCATAGTCACGAGTCTCCACATCAATAACGGTATAAGTGAGATTGTCAGGAGTTGGATCCTTTTCAGAGTCAATCTTCTCAATCTTCATACCCTTAATGGGCTCATTAAGTGGTAGCATCCAACGACGGAGATCCCAGAAACGCTTATTTTCAAAACAGAGTTCGATACGACGTTCATTGCGAATCAGATCTGTCATCTTTTCCTGACTACCTGCGCACTCCTCAAGATACTCATCACCTTGTGGAAGTGGCATTCCAATAGCATCAGTTCCAAGTCCTGCACGCTGACGGATAGCCTTGATTACATCGTATGCGGTAAAGCCAACACCAGCTCCATCAACCTTTGGACCCCATGCATCGTTTGCAGCTTCTGCGTAAGCCAAGAAGATCTCTGTATAACGGATACGTGGATAAACATGCTGTTTTTCTATCAGCGAACTTGACAATGGATTTACATCATCACGAAGCAACTTTCTCAGATAATAACCCGTGCGGGTTGAAGTTGTTTCTTTGTTAAGATTGTCAAGATTTTCACCCTTAGAGTTTGCATAAGTTCCTGTGACAACATCAACCTTTCTGAAATTCGTACCATTCACAAGCACTGTCTTTTCAAGACGTGGATCACGACCTTCATAAGGATTATTGGGGTTGTAATCTGTTGCTTCTGTAATAGGCTTACCACTACGCATTGGGAAAGCATCAACAAGATTCTGCGAAGGATTTACGCGACCGCTACCATACAATGATGGTGGGAAGTTCTCCTTTTCTTGATCTGCATTCAGACGATAATCTTCACGCCAAAGAATCTCATCAAATTCGGCTTTGTTGTTCAGCTTAGTAGCATTCATATACCAGTTGATGTTACCATCCTTATCAAAGCCATCCATTCCACCAATACGTGTAAGCACATTAGCGCAAAGCTTTGCAGCTTCCTCAGATGTTACACCACTCTGAGCGCGGAATGCAGGACTTGCAGCAAGAAGAGCAACCTGTGCCTTGATTGCCTCAGCAATCTTAGCTGACATCAGGTTCTTTGAACGCGCACCGAATACCAAGTTATATCCAGATACAATAGCGCCAAGTTTCTGATACTTTGCAGGGATCTCGTCAGTACTTTTAATATCAACATAGTCAGCAGGAAGCAATTCCATTGCTTTATCACAATCTTCGAAGATCTGCTTCACACAATCTGCAAAAGTTGCACGTGGCTGATTGAAGTCTGAGCTACCATCTTCAGGCTGAGTCAGCAGAGGCACGCCATAGAGTACACCATCATCTGCATAGCCACCATGAGCCTGCAACAGGTAATAATAGAGAAGTGCACGCAGGCCATAAGCCTCACCAGTCAGGCGATCAATAAACATCTGTTGCTTTGAGGCTGCACTTGGAGCCCATTTTACTTTATCAACAATGGTCAGGAAGAGATTAACATACTGGATACCATCCTTACATTTATCCCATTGAGACATAGGATTATCGTCAGCTGCCCACCTACCAGTTGCCATATACATATAGTTGCTGTTCTTATCATTGGTGACAGCATCATCAGTAGCAACATCAGTTGTGGTGGTCGTAATATAAGGAAGACGATCATAGCCATACATCAGCAGACCATGCGCATATTTAGACTCCTCTGTCATATCATCCAACTGTCGGACATTCTCTTCTGCTGGCTCGAACATATCGTTACATGAGCAGAAAGCGAGGAGCGCGATGAAATACAATACAATATTTTTTGTCTTCATTGTCTTACTTTTTTAGAGGGTTACCTTAACACCGAGATTATAGAAACGAGTCTGTGGTGCATAGCCAACAGTAGTCTCCATGATCTTACGATTCTTAGAAATCGTAAGGAGATCGTTTCCGTTTACATAAACAGAGAGCGCCTTGACGGGAGTTCCCTTGAACATCTCTGCGGGGAAATCATAAGTAAGCTGCACCTTACGAAGGTTGAAACGATCTGTGCTGTAGAGCCAGAAAGTAGATGCAGCAGCATTATTTGCCGAGTTCGCAGTTGTCAGACGAGGATGAGACGCATTGGGATTTACAAATCCATTGATGATACCGTCCTCATCATAAGTATATTGTATGCGATCACGAGCATTCACTGAGTACTTGTCGTCTCCCTGCATGTAATAATAGCTATTGTTTCTGAGCGCATAAGCACCGAACTGACCATTACCTACCATGAAGAGTGTCCAGTTCTTATACTTCAGTGTGAGGTTCACACCCAGTGTAAGAGGTGCACCATACGTACCAGACTTGCCAAGATCAACCATATCGTTCTTGTCAATTACATCGTCGCCATTAACATTTTCATACTTCAAGTCACCAGGCATGATCGTACCACCGATTCTTGACTTGGGAAGTCCATCCTTCAAATTATACTTAACCTTACCAGTCTTCTCATCCGTAGTGACATTAAAGTCATCAATGGTATAGAAGCCAATGCACTTATAACCACGAATAGCATCCAAAGAATGTCCTTCTTCCTTCAAGTTCTCATATGCTGGAATCTCATCTTTCTTACTCCACTTGGTGGTCAGATAAGTACCAACAACACCCAACGTAGCGTGAACTTTACCCAATTGTTTTTGAGCAGTTACGCTGAAATCAAGACCTTTACGGTTTTGAATATCATTGTTGATAGCGGGCTTAAAGGTCGAAACACCGAGACCACTAGACAAGTGTGATGGGAACATAGTGGGGTTCTGAACGATGAAGCCATCCATATTCGTATTAAAATAAGTAAACTCTGCACTAATCAGTTTGTTAAAGAACGAACCACGAAGTGTTGCAGAGAACTCTTTACGATGAATAAAGTCAAGATCAGAATTCAAACCTGCAGTAGAATAGGTGCGATCGGTAGAATATGCGCCATCGCCCCATGTGAAGCTACCGCCACCTTTTTCCCAAAGAGATTTATAGAGATTAAAATACTTTTCGCTACCATTAACAAGCATATAGACATCCGCATCTTCACTAAGGTTGCTGTAAGATGCACTCAGCATCAAATCATCCACGAAGGTATCTTTCAAGAAATTCTCTTTTGCAAGATTCCATCCGAGTGTGAACGAATGAGAAAGCGCTTCACGATGACCTTCGGCAAGACGAGCTGAATGTACACCAGACAAACCTACTTCGGCAAAATAACGACCCATATAGTCATAACCAGCCTCTAAACCTAAGTTCGCATTAGCATAACGATGATACTGACCACTGGTAATAGTCGTGTACATACTTGCGAGCAACATACCTGTTACATGATGCTTGCCTGCAAAAGTATTCTCATAGTCAAAATGACCATTCCAAGTAATTGTCTGGCGATATGATGAGTTAGAGAAAGACAATTTACCCGTTACGACTTCATCATTCTGCTGTGTCAAGCCCACAATAGCATCCTCTCCGTTATAGTTACTCCATATAGGAATATAGATGGCATACTTATTGTTGTATGAGAGGCTGTACTTAGCAGCATAGTCAATAGAGAACAGTGTCTTGAAAGACAAACCCTTGATAAACTGGTTCATATCATAATCAATACCTGCATCAAACTGGAACTGACGACTGTAGTCTGTTGAAGTACCACCAAAATAGCCATCTGCGATTGAGTTAGAGTCGATTGTTTTCGTACCACTTGGGAAGAGTCTTCCACCAAGGAGATTGAGAGACTTTCCAAGAGTAGCTAATGCCTTAGTGGCATAAGGATCTATCATATTAATATCAATCAGCATCGCAGCATTTCTAGGATAGTTTGGACGCATGGTTGATGCTTCCTTCCAGAAATCTCCCTTGTTTTTGTTAGCATTGTAGAAAGTAGCGCTTGCATTAGCCCAACCCTTGATATACTTATTAACAACAAGGTCTACATTACCACGTACACTGAAACGGTCTGTATAGTTATCCTTTGCATTACCGAAGTTCAGGAGGTCTTCTGCACGATAGTAGTTGATATTTGTATAGAAGTGGGCACGTGTACCACCACCCTGAATCTCCAATGTAGCCTCAGAACGATTATACGCTTTACGAATATATTCGTCTGAATAATAGTTCATATTGGGGTAACGATAAGGATTAGCACCTACGGCATGGTTATAAATATCCTGCTGGGTATATGGTCCTTCGAGCATGTTACTATAATGAGAACCTGCGGAAAGAGCGTCGTTGATAGCAGCTTCATTATAAAGCGTCATATACTCTGCAGAGCCCAGATACTCGGGGAATTCCTTTGCAAAGTGAAAACCGGTGTTGGCATTGGCAGTAACCTGCAGACCATCTACCTTACCACGCTTGGTGGTAATCACGATAGCGCCTTTAGCGCCTTTAGAGCCATAGAGTAAAACAGCCTGTGCGCCCTTCAGGAAAGTAATCTGCTCAATTTCTGAAGGCAATACGTTGTTAGAGGGGCGCTTCACACCATCGATAATAACGAGTGGCGTGTTGCTATTATCGTTATTATCCAAACGGTCATTGTCCATACCCCAGAGGTTGTTGCCATTCCAACCACCAACGAGTCCATTCAAATCTTCAAGGCTACTCATGGTGTAGTCTTTCTTTGCCAGCTCTTCCATGTCAACATAGGAAACACCTCCAAGAAGATGGTCGGCATCCTTGTCGCGGAAAGCAACATGGACCTTCTTTTTTGCCACTACTGAATCACCATCCTCAGCGGTCTGAGCATTGACCGCCAGAGGTGCTACAGCACACATGGCAAAGAGAAATATGTTTGTTTTAATATTTTTCATAAAATCTTCTTATTATTCATTATGGATTATGCATTATCTTTACCATCCCGGATTCTGCTTATATGCTCCGTACAGATATGTTTCCTTATCAGGAAGTGGGAACCAATAGTGCTTTGAGCCTAAAGGACGAGTAATCAGCGGTTCGCTATGGAAGTTAGCAACCTTTGCATCTTTTGGATCATGATCCTTAAACCACTCAGCCTTCTCCAAACGCTCAAACTCATGAGAGTACTTTACCGTGTATGGAGGCTCTGTCAAGAGCAACCAACGCTGAAGGTCACACCAGCGGAAGCCCTCAAAGGCCAATTCTACAGCACGCTCGTTACGAACGATATCCATAAAGCTGGTTCCATTACCATAATTTACGTTAATGTACTTAGCTGGCACGTGTTCCATTGGATAATCGATAGAGTTTACACGGTCACGAAGTGCATCAATAGCTTCTACAGCAGACAAAGTTGTGCAAAAATCTCTTGTCTTGAGATCAATTGGACTGGTAGCGAATGCGGTTCTTGCTTCAGCATACATCAGATAGACATCAGCCAGACGCATGTAAGGCAGATAGCTCTGCTCTGCAATACCATAATCATACCATTTATCACCCTCATTATTCTGGTGAGGAATCAACTTCTGAATGAAATAGCCTGTGCTACTTGCATTATCAACAGCACGCATGGCACCACCTGTATAAAGGTCGCAATACTCGAGTTTCTTCTGAGCTGCTGACAGTGCGTCTGTGCTAAGCACATAGTGGAAGCCATCAAATACGATGTCATGATAGAAACGTGGGTCACGATTCTTATAAGGATGCTCGGGATCCCACTTTGAATCTTCGTTATACACCAATTTACCATTCTGAACAAGATAAATAGGCTCACCATTAGCCATACCATATTGGTCAATCAGATTGGCTGTTGGATGGTGAATAATGTTATCATGATCTACGAGGCCAGCCACCTTCGGGCCGAAAAGCTTAGCGCAGTTCCAAGGAGCACTATTGACACCAGGGAAGGCTCCACGGAAGATAGCCTCACAAGAACCTGGCATCTTCCAGCTCTGCTTTACTGTATAGAAGATATCTGAGTAGTTAGTCTCAGATTTCTCATCTGCCACGTGGTCGTAGATATTAGAATATTTATATTCTGCCAGTTTATAGCTAACCTGTCCCTTATTAACCATATCGAGAGCCTTACCAAGAACCTCTGCAGCTTTCTTACAATAGGCTACATCATAGTCATAGGTCTTGCCATTAGAGCTAGCACCCAGTAGCTGAGCATGACCACCATTCTTAGTCTTCTCGAATTCCTTCATCAGCGGAGAACCAGCCCAAAGGTAGCACTTACCTAAGTAGCAAAGTGCCATAAACTTGTTGATACGCAGGTCATTCTTACCAGAGGTCTGCATACCAGCCAATGTCTCGTCCCAACCTTCAGGGTCATTAGGAAGAAGATTTGCTGCCATTTCAAAGTCTGCAGCACAATGGTCAGCACATTCCTGGAAAGAAAGACGAGGGAGTTCGGGAATGTTTGAAGGATCATAAGTCTGATCAATGTATGGGAAACCTCCAAAATAGCACATCAGTTCGAAATGCCACCATGCGCGGAAGAAATACAACTGTCCGAGCAAGAGGTCACGCTCTTCGTCGGTACCTACAAGTGACTTAATATTTTCGATACCTAAGTTACACTTACGGATACTCAGCCATGCATTTTTCCACAGAGAGCTTCTGGAACCATTCAACCAGCACTGTGAGTTGTTGTACCAGTTACGATAGTTACCGAGGTCAACCTGATGGTCCATGTGTGCATAGCCTTCAGGATTGTGAACGGCATCATCACCAAAGTTCCATGCAGTACAATAGTTAACCTTCTGCTTATCGGGGATCATACTATAAATCTCCTCGATATATCCCTGGAAGTTACGGTAGTTTTTAAATGCCTCATCTGGTTCTACGATAGATTCAGGATCTCTATCAAGCCAGTCGGTACATGATGTGATAGATGCACCTGCCAGAAGAAGCAGCGAACCACACAAAAGGGATTTTATGTTTTTATTATATTTCATGATAGAATACGCTATTATAAGTTAAGCTTAAAACCGAAGTTATAACGTCTTACGGTTGGGTATGCACCACCGCCACCGCTAAATCCATAGTTACTCTCACGGTCATCAGGCATCTTGGTAATCAAGAAGAGGTTGTTACCATTTACGTAAACCTTCAAGCTTGAGAAACCAAGCTTCTTAATCCAGCCCTTTGTCCAAGTATATGCAATTTCCACGTTCTTCAGACGGAAATAAGAACCATCATAAAGGAACTGAGTACCATCGTTATAGGCAACCTGTGTGGTGAAACGAGGAACAACAACTGCACCATTACCATCTACAGGATTCCACCATGTACCATTATCATATACGGTAAGAAGTTTATTATTGAAAGATGCTAGGCCTACATCGCGAGTAACACCAGTTACACCATAAAGCTGAGCGAACATGCTAAAGCCTTTCCACTCCCAACCGATAGTTGCGTTATAAGTATGTTCGGGAGTACCGGTATAACCATAAGGAGCCTGGTCATTAGTCTCATCAACGATACCGTCACCATTGAAGTCTACAATATAGTGGTCACCGATGAGCACCTGATTATCATCTCTTTCGCGCGCAGGTGAACTATATAATTCATCATAAGTACTAATAAAGCCATTATCAATGAATGAAACATACTGTCCCTGAGAATAGCCTTGGGCCTTACGATAAGAAGGAATCAACTGAGGGTCATCCTTTTCGAGGATTGTATTATGTGCGTAAGTATAGTTGGCATTTGCCCAGAAACGCATACCATTCTTCAGTACCTTATTGAAACGAAGTTCAAACTCAAAACCTGAGTTCTTAATCTTACCCTTATTGGTATCAGGGTTTTTCTTTGCACCATAGAATGCAGGGATAGCGCGAGCATCACCACTGATATAAATATCATAACGGTCATCACGGAACCAGTCAAAGCTACCTGCAAACATACCGCCAAGGAAAGCATAGTCGAAACCGAGGTTCTTCTTCAGCACGGTTGCCCAACGGAGGTCAGGCACAGCAATAGTTGCCTCTGTATAACCTTGGAAAGGACTGTTTGAGCCATCCAGAGTAAGAGCGTAAGGGCCAGCTGTATTCCAAGTTGACATATACGCAAAGGCAGTACCACCTGCATCATCACCGATTTCACCGATAGAACCACGAATCTTGAACATATCCAAGATTTTCTTCTCCTTCAACTTCTTCATGAATGGCTCTTCAGACAACATCCAACCTGCAGCACCAGAGCAGAAGAAACCAAAACGATAGTCTTTCGCAAACTTCTGTGAACCGTTGTAAGCACCATTGAACTCAGCAAAATACTTGCTCTTATAATCGTAGGTAGTACGGAATACCCAGTCCTCACGACGATCTTCGAGACTTGTACCTCCCTGAGTGGTACGACGTTTCCAGTTACCCATCAGCGTTACGTTGTGATCACCGAACTGACGAGCCCAGAAAAGCTGGAGTGACATTTCAGTTGCACGACTAGTAGAACCAACATTACCACCATCAGTACTCCAGCCACGTTCCTCATAGAAATCAAAACCAGTGTTATCATCAATGGTATTCTCATAAAGAATCTTTCCATCCTCAGGAAGCATATAAGCATTCTTAACGGTGTGCAAGTCAGAGATACCACGACCAGTTTCATTAAACTGGTTATCCCAAGAGATAGTACCACGAGCAATCAGGCCCTTGGTAATAAAGTCAAGGTTCTGCTCCAAAGTGAAGTCAGTAAAAGTACGTGTGATTGAGCGAACCTCATAACCTGAAGTTGATACGCTTCGAGGAGAGTTCTCAATATTTGAAACCAAAGGATAATATCCCCAAGATCCATCAGAGAACTGTACAGGGAAGAGGTTAGGCGCCATACCGTATGCACCAGCCCACTTCTGCTGCTGGAAGAACTCACCACTATTACCATAATAAAAGCGTGGAGTCTTCTGCTGAGCATTAGAACCAGCCAAGTTAACCTTAAACTGGGTTGTCTTGGTAATCTGGAAGTCCAAGTTTGAACGTACATTCAAACGGTTGTAACTATAACCACCCTCATATCCCTGGTGGTTATCCCAAATTTTGGTCATATCACCTTCATTCTGGAAGTCGAATGCAACGAAGTACTTCACATACTTGGTACCACCAGAAATATTCAGGTTCGTATTATAAGATAAGGTATACTCCTTAAACATCTCATCCTGCCAATCAACATTTGGATAACGCTCAGCCTGACTATAATCGCCAAGATAATCGCCATCAACATCAAAGTGTGACTTAACCGTATGGTCTTGGTTACGGAAAAGATTAATAAAGGTCTGTGGACGGTAATATGCCCAAGATGCTGCGCCACCAAGAGCGAGCTCGTGCTCGAGAGCCTGGTTACGAAGCATATAGCCATCGTAAGAGTCATACTTACGAGGCAATTTTGACACTGCCTTCAATGTAGCATTGAAACCTACATCAATACGAGCTTTACCTTCCTGACCGCGCTTTGTTGTAATCAAGACAACACCATTCGCACCCTTCACACCGTAAACGGCAGTAGCAGATGCGTCTTTCAATACAGAAATGGTAGCGACAGAGGTAACGTCGACAGACTTAATCTCACGCTCAACGCCATCCACGAGGATCAGAGGTTGTGCATCAACATTCCATGCAGCAGCACCACGAATGTAGATACGTGGGTCTTCCTCACCTGGCTGACCAGTAGAAGCGATAGTAGCAACACCAGGAAGGTTACCAGTGAGGGCTGCACCCACACTACCAATACCTGCTGCACGCTCAAGCACTTCACCAGTGGTCTGCGTAATAGCACCCACAACAGAAGCTTTCTTCTGCTGTCCATAACCAACTACTACGACTTCCTCAAGCTGAGTGTCATCCTGTAGTGTTACTTTGAAGTTGCGCTGTTTGCCCACTTTGATTTCCTTGGTGGTCATACCAACGTAAGAAATCACCAGCGTTGTCTGCTCTGAGGGCACTTTCAGCTGGAAGTTACCGTCGAAATCAGTCACGGTACCGAGGGAAGCATTTCCCTTGACAATAACTGAGGCTCCAATCAAAGGATCCGCCGCACTGTCTGTGACTGTACCACTTACGGTGATACCATTCTGTGCCTGCATTGCAGAACAGAACGCTACCGACATAAGAATCGCGGAAACAGTTTTTCTGATCAATTGTTTTAGATTCTTCATTTTGTCAGATTTTGATTCATAGTTGTACGTTATTAAAGATAGTTGTACGTTGTTAAAAAGATGTTAGTTAATTCACGGTGCAAAGATACTGCATATATTTCTTATTATAATATTCGTATGTAACATGAAGTTTACCATTTGTAACAATTCTTAGAAAAACTTTGTAAAAATGGGCATTTTAACACTGTTACATCGGACTACACCTTAATTATATTATATAAGGGAGTCGGTTTGGGAGTTAAAGGAGTTAGGAATGAAAAATTGGGAGTTAAAGGAATTAAAGACAATAGTTATAAGACGGAGGATTGGGGGAGCAAGAATTATGGACCAGAGCTGGTAGATTTCTATGGTAGGATTTGCTTGAAAAAGCAAGAGGATGACATCACGTCATCCTCAAACCCATTAATACATACCAAAACTACTAAATTAAGTAACTTATAAAAAAAGCTATTTATGCAATGCTCTATGATTTTCGGCTGCAAAGGTAACATAACACACGAAGACGGGCAAATATTTCTATAACATGAAGTTTATTTTTTGTATCAATTATTTGGTGAATTGGGGGAAAAGTAATATCTTTGCAAAGTTTTTGTAACTTAAAACAAACTATGATACGAAAAGTTCTATTCGCACTCATGTGCCTTGTGAACAATCTCGGGGCTTATGCCCAAATGGGAAAACACTTCGATGCCGACAAACAAATGTCGAGCAGCTTCACTACACAAATCTATTTGGATCAGGATGGATTTATTTGGGTAGCCACACGTAACGGTCTGAACCGCTACGATGGATATCAGTTCCGAATCTTAAAAAAAGA
This sequence comes from Prevotellaceae bacterium MN60, assembly GCA_900199555.1. Classification (GTDB taxonomy): domain Bacteria; phylum Bacteroidota; class Bacteroidia; order Bacteroidales; family Bacteroidaceae; genus Prevotella. Next base: position 60,265 of record FZQZ01000004.1, on the reverse strand, counting down.
GAAGCGTAAGGACTGGGGTATGGCCAGTAATTACGTAAACTGTATGACGCAAGACGACAACGGCCTATATTATATAGGTATGTATGGCGCCCTACAGACCTTCAATGGTCAGCGTTTTAGTGAGGTAAAGACCTACGATGTCAACGGAAAACATGAGCCTAGCTATATCACCTGTCTGCTTAAGCGTCAAAACGGCACCATTCTGGTGGGAACATCCGGACATGGCCTACTCCGCATGAATGGTGTGAAAGAAGCCCGCCAGATAGGTGGTGATTTAGCTTATCTGAATTCTATCCACCGCATGATAGAAGATCGTCATCAGCGCATATGGATGGCAACAGAGACACAAGGACTATGGTGCTGGGACGGAAAGAACATCAAGCGTTACTTCCAGGATCCCAGCCAGCGCAACACCATTCTCGATGTATGCGAAGGTGACAACGGACGTATCTATGTAGCAACCTCTAACAATGGCATGTTCCGTCTAGACGGTGATATGCCCATACATATCGAAGCCACTGGAAATAAGCACGTTTCAACGCTTTATTTCAATCGTCGCGGACACATTATGCTGGGCTACGACGGTATGGGACTTGCCATCTACAACCCACTGACAGGAATGTTGGTTGACAACCCCTACTACAGTCGCGATGTAGATTTAAGCACAGCCAAGGTTTACTCTATCTGTGAAGACCGTAATGGCAATGTATGGCTCGGACTCTTACAGAAAGGTATCTTCATGCAGCCAGGCCACACCATGGGATTTGGCTATATGGGTTATAAGCTGGGCTCCCGCAACACCATCGGAACTGCCTGTGTTACAAGCGTTATCACCACCAAGAGTGGTTATCGTCTGGATGGTACCGATCGCGATGGTCTCTACGTATTGGATAGAGACAACAAGGTACTTCACCACTTCAAAGAGCACTTCCCCGCCACCGTCCTAGGTCTCTGCGAAGACACGAAGGGGCGCATCTGGGTAGGTAGCTTCAAGGAAGGATGCGGATGGATTGACCTCAAATCGATGACCTACCATCCCGTTTCTCTACCCCAAGGAGCCGACATCAGCATCTTCGACTTAGAATGCGACCGCCAGGGACGTATCTGGCTGGCTTCCATGGGCTTTGGCGTACTGCGCCTGAATCCGGAGACAGGCGACATCAAGGCTTACACCCAACTCAAGAAGGCTTCCGAGAATCGCAAGCTGAATAGTATTACCAACGATTATATCTCCCAACTCTCTATCTCCCCCGATGGACGACGCGTGTATGTATCCACCACTATGGGACTTTGTGCGCTAGACATACAGAAAGAGAGTTGGTTATCAGTATTTGGCAAGAACTGCCTCAACTACGGCACACCTATCCGTATTGCCAGAGAGTTTGACGGCAAACTGTATATCGGCACTAATGACGGTCTGCTATGCTATGACTTCCAGAAGCAACAACTAAAGCGAATCGGCGAGGAAAGTGGACTGGGTGACAATGGTATTTGCTCTATCGAGCGTGGACGTGACGGACGCCTCTGGATATCTACCGACCATGGTCTTTGCAGCTTGAATCCTAAGACTGGAAAAACCAGTAGTTTCTTTGTAGACAACGGATTACAGTCGAACGAGTTCAGCGACGGAGCCTCATGGGCTACCAACGATGGCTACATGATATTTGGTGGTTTGGGAGGTATCACATGGTTCAATCCCGCTGACATCAAAGAACGAGACTGGAAAGCGGAGGTCAAGCTGACCGCCTTTACGGTGAATGGTGAGCCCATCGGACGCGGCACCAAGTCAGGTCGTTGGCAGATTGTAGATACCACCGTTATTGCCTCTAACCGCTTTGTACTCAGCAGCAGCGATAACACCTTTGCTATTCAGCTCTCCACACTGACATACGACAACCCAGAGCATATCATCTATCGCTATCGCATCAACAAGGAGGAATGGGTACGTATGCAGCCAGGTGTCAACGAGATTACTTTCAGCCACATGTCGCCAGGCAAATATAAGTTCTGTGTGGTAGCAGAACAGAACGGCACGCCCTCTCCAGAGCGCTGCTTCGAGGTCGTTATTCACGCTCCATGGTATCGCACCACATTGGCCTATCTTATATATATAATAGGTATGATGGCGCTATTCTGGATGTATCGCCAGCGCAGACACCGCAAAGAGCAAGACAATCTGCGCCTGCAAGAGCATATCCACGCCGAAGAGATGGCAGATGCCAAGCTACGCTTCTTCATGAACATCAGTCATGAGATTCGCACGCCTATGACGCTGATAGTCTCGCCCTTACAGTCACTCATCAAGCAAGACGACGACCCCCATCGCCGTGGTATCTACGAGACTATTCGCCGTAATGCCGAGCGTATCTTGGGCCTCATCAACCAGATGATGGATTTGCGTAAGATTGACAAGGGACAGATGCAGATGCACATGCGCGAAACCAACATGGTGAGCTTCATCAACGACATCTACACACTGTTTGCCCAGCAAGCCAAGAGCAAGAACATTCAGTTTGACTTTGAACACGATACAGAGCGCCTGCCCGTATGGATAGACCGAGGCAATTTCGACAAGGTAATTGTCAACATCCTATCGAACGCCTTTAAGTTTACGCCTGCTGGTGGCAAAATACGTATTCGTCTGAGTAGCAACGAGAAAGAGGCTACTATAGCTGTTTATGACAACGGAGAAAACATCCCAGAAGACAAGCTACAACGCATCTTTGAGCGCTTCTATCAGTCGCCCTCATCCGTCAACGACAGAAATGTTGGAACGGGTATCGGTCTCGACCTGACACGCTCGCTGGTAGAGTTGCATCATGGTACTATCGAGGCTCAGAACAACACCGACGGACCGGGCTGCGAGTTCATTGTGACACTCCCATTAGGCAACAGTCATCTGAAGCCAGAAGAGATGCTGCCTGAGAGCGCTGAAGAAACAGAACACGTAGAGAACTTCATCATCGAAGAGCCTGTAGAAGAGGCTATACCTGAAGTACAGGAACTGCCCAAGACAGGCAAGCGCAAGAAGATAGTCGTTGTAGAAGACGACAGCGAGATACGAGACTATGTAACTTCTATACTTTCAGAAGATTACGATGTAACGGGATGTATCAATGGTAAAGAAGGACTATCCGTCATCCTGAAGAACATGCCAGACCTTGTCATCTCCGATGTGATGATGCCTGAGATGGATGGTCACGCACTTTGTTCTAAGCTAAAGTCGAACAGCACGACCAACCACATCCCTGTCATCCTGCTGACAGCTAAGAGCCGTGAGGAAGACCAGTTGGAGGGATTGGAGACAGGTGCCGACGCCTATATGGTGAAGCCTTTCAATACCGAGATCCTGCGCCGCACCATCAGCAACCTCATCCACATGTCGCATACACTACAGCTCAAATTCGGTCGCAACGACCAGTTGGAAGAGCTGGTAGAGGATATCAAGATGAAGTCGCCTGACGAGAAGCTCTTAGAGCGTGTGATGAGCGTGATTAATCACAACTTAGGTAATGCCGAGCTCAGCGTTGACCGCATTGCCGACGAGGTGGGTATCAGTCGTGTACACCTGCACCGCAAGATGAAGGAACTGACAGGACAGACCCCTCACGACTTCATCCGCAACATCCGTATGAAGAAAGCCGCTACCCTACTCGCTTCTGCCGACATGAACGTGTCTGAGGTGATGTATGCTTGTGGTTTCTCTAACGCCGCTTCCTTCTCTACTGTCTTCAAGAAGATGTACGGCATGTCTCCTCGTGAATACATGAGCGAACACCAAGGCAATAGAGAAGAATAGAAAGTTTTTGCTTGAAATAAGTATTCACATTCACGCCTAACACTCTACGTCATAGAGCGTTAGGCGTGAATAGTATTTTTCGGTATCTTTCTACTTACCAAAACGCTTGTAGATATAACTGTGCCCTATCACCTCTCGATACAACTTGGGCTGCTCACCTTTACAGAGGTCTTCTAGCAATTTGCGAGCATGATAATTTGTCGTGTTCTGACAAATTACCACATCACGGACAGTAACATGCCCCTTCTTCTTGACCATTTCTTCGATAAACTGCAATAGCTCGCTCTTAGTGATAGGTACCTGATGACGCATCGGAGCACGCTCAAAGGTTTTCTTTTCCTTTATCAACATGCGATTCCACGTAGGATCAGCACGAAACTCGATGCCTTCAACACATAAGTCACGAGCCGTAATGGCATCTGGGTTTGTAAACTTCGGGGTGTACCAATGACCATTGCTGTCTTTACGGCGACGCACACCTATTTTCAGATAGAAAGTACCCATACCACGGATATGAATACTCTTGTTTCTAAGCAGCTGCTCGGGTATCTCCTGCTTCAAAGCCTCTATCATGCCAACAAACTGCGATGAATTGATGCGCGTATTGCGCTCCAGGTATTCTTTCAGCTCGTCATCATTCATCTGTTCACCATAGGTGACGGAACGAGGATAATACAGCTGCTCACGTTCTTCATGAGGATTGGGGGTGGGGAATACGTCGTAAAGGATAGCGTTTGATTTCTTCATGGTTCCTGAAATGTTTTGTATTGTTTGTTTTTGCAGGCACAAAGGTACTACTTTTTAGCCAAATAGCCAACGCTTCCTTCCTTTTTCTGCTATCCGAAATGGTGCGATGGATGCCGCAAATATCCGCGATGGTTTTCGCACGTATTTTCGACGGTCGTCGCACGAAGCGAGCGTGGCACTTTAGGAAGATAGCTATTAAGGTTTTGACCGATAGATACACCATATACGGAACTTTCTGGAAAAGAGCCATTTCCGTAAGCAAAAAGCTTGGAAACAGGAAGAATATTGTCTACCTTTGCAGTGCCAAATGAGGCAAAAAGCAGCATAGAATTAACATTCGTTTTGATATGTTGTAAAGAAAGCAGAAATCAATCATTATAAAATAGTAATAATCATGGAAAACCAAAAGGAATTTGAAAAGAACTACGAGCAGCGCATGCAGTACATGCTGATGCCCATTCGCCAGATGAAGCAGTATGTCAGCGAGAACTTCGAAGTACGCCACAATGTGATTACCGATGTCTATGAGTATAGGCGGAAGCCGGGCGAGAAGGCACAGGAGCCGAGCGAAGAATCGCTCGGAACGGGGGCTGAAGGACAAGAGGCGGGGGCTGATTTGTGGCGGCCACTAGACGAGCGTGGCTTTAACACCATTGCCTGTGGCATTGAGGATGCCAACATCTTCTGTCTTGATAGTCGTATCAAGCACTGGCTGCGCTCAGACTTCGCCAAGGACTATCATCCTGTGCGCCAGTGGCTTGAATCCGTTCGTGGCAAGTGGGATGGCGTGGACAGAACTGCCGATCTCTTCAGTCGTATCTCGCCCTATCGTTATTGCCGTGAGATGGGACGCATCTGGCTCCGAGCTGTAGTCAGTCAGTGGATGGGCTATGATATGAAGCATGCCAATGCCGTTATGCTACTGCTGGTCAGTCCACAACAGGGATTACACAAAAGCACCTTTGTGCGCGAATTGCTACCACCAGCGCTACGCGACTATTATACAGACGATTTCTCACTCTCTGCCAAGGGTAACGCCCAGCGCAAACTCGTGGAGTTCGCCATTGTCAACATTGACGAGTTCGACAAGGAAAATCCCAAGAAGATGCCAGAACTAAAGACGCTGATGCAGACCATGAAGCCCTCGTTTATAGGCGCATACAAGAAGAATTTCAACCGATTGCCACGCATCGCCTCCTTTGTGGGCACTAGCAACTCTCGTCGTTTGCTCTACGACCATACAGGTTCACGCCGTTTCCTCATACTCGAACCAAAGGATATGATTCGTACTGGCGACATCGACTATGTACAGCTCTATGCCCAGATGGTTCACGAGGTAGAGAGCGGTCTGCCTACCTACTTCACCAAGACTCAGGAGCGCGAGATGCAGCGCCGCAATCTGCGTTACATGGTAAAGGATGATGTAGAGGCACTATTCTATGCCAATTTCCGATTGCCTCGCAACAATCAAGAGGGCGAGCTCATCACCACCAAGGAGATACTCCAAAAGATGTCGGCTCAAGACCACCATGTGGTGCGCCACCTCTCCCCTATCGGTCTCGGTCTGCGTCTTAACGAAATGGGTATTACACCTCGCCACACTCGTCGCGGTAATGCCTATCGCTTGATCAAGCGCTAAAAAACACTATTCACGCCTAACGCTCAGTCATATTGAGGGTTAGACGTGAATGTGAAGACTTATTTCAAGAAAAAACTTTCTTCTTATAGCTTCTCACCATAGCAGAGGTCACCACAGTCACCAAAGCCAGGAACGATGTATTTATGCTCGTTCATGCCTGGGTCGATAGCAGCACACCAGATGTCGGCTTCGTCAGACAAGGCCTGCTTAACGACATCAACGCCCTCGGGAGTAGCAATCACACATGCCACATGAATCTTCTTAGGCTTGCCCGTCTTCATCAAAGCCTCGATGCTGGCAGCCATAGAACCACCTGTAGCCAACATGGGGTCAACGATAATCAGCGTCTTACCCTTCACTGAAGGAGCAGCCATATACTCGGTATGAACACCTACCTCTGTATGCTCACGATTGGTATACATACGGTAAGCAGATACAAAGGCATTCTCAGCCTTGTCGAACACGCGAAGGAAGCCCTGATGGAAGGGTAATCCAGCACGCAACACGGTAGCCACTACCACCTCATCTTTTGCCAATGGAATATCGATAGTTCCGAGAGGTGTCGTAATGGTTTTCTCCTTGTACTCCAGCGTTTTAGAAATCTCATAGGCCATCAGCTCACCAATGCGCTCGATATTGTTACGAAACAGCAGACGGTTCTGCTGGTACTTCTTGTCGCGCAACTCCGCCATATACTGGTTCATCACGCTGTTCTGCTCTGAAAAATTAGTTACCTTCATCGTATTTGGGATTATTGTTTTTATTTTCCACTGCAAAGTTACGAAAAGTCGAGAGAAATGCAAAAGGAAAACCTGTTTTTCTTTTCATTTCCGAGACGAAGTAACTTCGCGATTGTAATCGCAATGTTACGAAAAGTCGAGTAAAAATGCAAGGAAAAATTCGTTTTTTCGCGTTTTGTCAACTCCGTATTACAAAATTGTTATGCGCACACAACTTTTTGTATACTTTAACGGAAAAAAGGCTGAAAAAAGGAAATTTCTCAATTCTCGATTCTCAATTCTCAATTAAATTATGTACCTTTGCGCCGTGATTTGAGTATCAGGTCACAAATGCTGAATAGGTAATAGTAAAATTCACTAAATAAACAAGTTAAAATTATGGCAACATTAGATTTAACACAGTATGGCATCACCGGTTCTACCGTGATTGCTCACAATCCTTCGTATGAGACTCTCTTTGCAGAGGAGACTAAGGCTGGCCTGACTGGTTTCGACAAGGGTCAGAACACTGAGCTGAACGCTGTCAACGTAATGACAGGTATCTACACTGGTCGTTCACCTAAGGACAAGTACATCGTAAAGGATGCACAGAGCCAGGACAAGGTTTGGTGGACTTCTGAGGAATACAAGAACGATAACCACCCCATGAGCGAAGAGGTATGGGCTAAGGTTAAGGATATCGCTGTTAAGGAGCTCTGCAACAAGAATCTGTATGTTGTTGACGCTTTCTGCGGTGCTAACGAGGGTACTCGTCTGGCTGTTCGCTTCATCGTTGAGGTAGCATGGCAGGCTCACTTCGTTACAAACATGTTCATCCAGCCTACTGCTGAGGAACTGGAGAACTTCAAGCCTAACTTTGTAATTTACAATGCTTCTAAGGCTAAGGTTGAGAACTTCAAGGAGCTGGGGCTGAACTCAGAGACTTGTGTAGCCTTCAACACTACAAGCCGTGAGCAGGTTATCATCAATACATGGTACGGTGGTGAGATGAAGAAGGGTATGTTCTCTATGCAGAACTACTATCTGCCTCTCCAGGGCATCGCTTCAATGCACTGCTCTGCTAACACCGATATGGAGGGTAAGAACACCGCTATCTTCTTCGGTCTGTCTGGTACAGGTAAGACCACTCTGTCTACCGATCCTAAGCGTCTGCTGATTGGTGACGACGAGCACGGATGGGACGACGAGGGTGTATTCAACCTCGAAGGTGGTTGCTACGCTAAGGTTATCAACCTCGACAAGGAGAGCGAGCCCGACATCTACAACGCTATCCGTCGCAACGCTCTGCTCGAGAACGTAACTGTTGATGAGGCTGGTAAGATCGACTTCGCTGATAAGAGCGTAACTGAGAATACTCGTGTAAGCTATCCTATCGACCACATCGAGAAGGTAGTTAAGAAGGTAAATGGTAAGAGTGCTGGTCCTGACGCTAAGAACGTTATCTTCCTGTCAGCTGACGCATTCGGCGTACTGCCCCCAGTATCTATCCTGACTCCTGAGCAGACTAAGTACTACTTCCTGTCTGGTTTCACAGCTAAGTTGGCTGGTACAGAGCGCGGTATCACTGAGCCTACTCCAACCTTCTCTGCTTGCTTCGGTCAGGCATTCCTCGAGCTGCATCCTACAAAGTATGCTGAGGAGCTCGTTAAGAAGATGGAGAAGAGCGGTGCTAAGGCATACCTCGTAAACACTGGTTGGAACGGTACTGGCAAGCGTATCTCTATCCGCGACACTCGTGGTATTATCGACGCTATCCTGGGTGGTGCCATCCTGAAGGCTCCTACCAAGAAGATTCCTTTCTTCGACTTCGAGGTTCCCACAGAGCTTGAGGGCGTAGATACCAACATCCTCGATCCTCGCGACACTTATGCAAACGCTGCTGAGTGGGAAGAGAAGGCTAAGGATTTGGCTGCTCGCTTCATCAAGAACTTCAAGAAGTACGAGGGCAACGAGGCTGGTAAGGCACTTGTAGCTGCTGGTCCAAAACTCTAATACGTTGAACGCCGCGATTAAGCGAGAGCAGAGCCATGCTTGCATGAGCTATGCCGAGCGTGAGCGGTGTCGCTGAAAGCAACGTTGAACGTTGAACGTTCTTTGACCTAAAGGTACATTGCAACGCCACACTTCGACCTTCAGGTTGAAGAAAGCGAGCATAGCTCGTGGGAGCGATGAACGTTTGACGTTTGATATACATCAAAATAAGGGGCGATTTCATTCGGAAATCGCCCTTATTTATTGTCTATACTTTAAAAACTTCGTAATTTTGCATCGCGTAATCGAGACGATTACTTTGTTCATTCATTAGGTTAGTAGTTAAAAAGATTTTTAAGGTAAAGATTATGTTATTAGATTTTCAAACAACGATGCTGGTAGGAGCAGTGGTTGTAACCATGATTCTCAGCGTTATTACACTAGTTCATACCAACATTCGTTAGTGGAAAGAGCACGGAGTGAGAGATTCATACCGTGCTCTTTTTTATATACAAAAAACACGGAGCCCCAAGGAGCTCCGTGTCGAAGATTGTCTTTTCGAAATATGATTACTTCACTACTTTGCGAACGATGATTTCACCCTTCTCATTAGTGAAGCGTTCGATGGTCAAGCCACGCTGACTATCGGTAGCCTTGAAACCTTGCAGCGTAAAGCGCTGGCGAGCCACCAGCCTTTACAGTATAGTCAGCATCATATCAGGCCACTCATGTAACTGTAGAAATAGTTTACGTAGTAGTCTGCATTTTCATAATGGAAGGCGTCGACGAGATGGCTCCAACCCGTGGGAGCAAATGCATGGTCGTCAGTGTTTAGTGATCGATTGAAATCCTGGAGATAAGGGCTAACAGTCTCTGCCTGAGCTGTTACAACTCGTCCCATCACCATCGATAGCAATCCTAGGATAACAAGTTTTTTCTTCATAGTTTAGTTAAATTAATTAATAAAAAAACAATCTTCAAAAAAGGTGATGCAAAGGTACTCAATAATCATGACAACGCCAAGAAAAACCCGCTGAATAACACAAAAATACTTACAATAGATGATTTTTGAGCCAACTCTTTTGTTTATAAAACATAAAATATCATGATTTATCATATATTTAACTTAATAAAAGGAAGATTTTTGCTCAAAATTGCAGAATTGTGCGTAAATTTGCACGGAATTTTAGAATAAAGTCTCATATAGATGAAACAAATAAAGACAATATACCTGTTTTTGGTTGCGTTAGCAACACTAACCTCATGCCTTGGTGCAGGCGATGACGAAACGATACTCTATGATGATGCAGTCATCACAGATTTCTCTTTGGGCACCATGAATCGCTATATCGATGGCGAGAAGACCACCTTCAAAGGAAGTAATTATCTCTTCCATATTGACGCTATCAATCATCAGATTTACAATACAGACTCGCTTCCCACCGGTACAGATGTAGCTCATGTCATCTGCAACATTAGCACGATGAATAATGGCGTAGCATATCTTCTCAATGAGAAGCGCGACAGTATTACCTACATCAATCCAACAGATAGTCTGGACTTTAGCAAGCCTCGCAGCATTGTGGTTTACCCCAGCAGTGGTGTCGGCTACAACGAGTATATTGTTCAAGTCAACGTACACAAGCAAGAGGCTGAAGAGATGGTATGGACTCGCATGAGTGATGTTGCTTTCCCCGAAGAAGTGGCTACACCTGCCGGACTGAAGCAGTATCTGGGCAAGAGCACCGTAGAAGAGTACGGAATCTCTACCGACAACAAGCTGATGGTATTAAAGAAAGACCAGGCAACATGGGAGCAAGACTTAGCTGACGATGCTGAAGATGCTGCATTCCTGCCAACTCAGAACGTGGCACTGGTAAGCTACCCCTTGTTCCTCTCTGACTCAACAGACTATGTCTTGATGGCAGGAGCTTCTGACGCAAACAGCAAGCGCGCAATGGTTTGGCGCAAGATTGTGGACTACAGCAAAGCTGCTCCTAAGAGTCAGTGGACATTGATTGAGCGTAACGATAACGACATCTACAATCTGCCTATCCTAGAAAATCTGACACTCGTTAAATACGATGACGGCATTCTGGCATTTGGTGGAGATTACTACAAGATTTACAAGAGCCGCGACAACGGTATCACTTGGAAAGAATTCACAGATTTCGGCATGCCTGCCGAATTCAAGCATACAGACATCAAGCACATCACCATCAAAACAGATGCAGATAACTACATCTGGCTCTACTGCGACTATGGTAGCAGCAAGGAGGTTTGGAGAGGAAGAATCAACAGACTCGGCTGGGCGCTTCGCTAGAGAAGAGTGAATAGTGAATAGATAAGAGTGAATAGATAAGAGTAAAGAACTAAAAACCAAAAAGTAGAAGATTTGAAGCACATTATCATTGCCATTCTGCTGATGCTGGCCACAAGTGTTCAAGCACAAACAGAGCCAGAATATCGCCTGGAAATAGGCGGAGGAATTGGTATGGTATCCTATCAAGGCGACTTTAATAGTAGCCTCTTCAAAGACTCACAACCCATGTTCTCGCTCTTGGCCAAATACAAATTTAATCCTCGCGTGGCTGCAGCGATGAACATCAGCTACGGTCAACTGAAAGGTAGCACAAAAGACATCAAGTCGCACATTCCACAGGAATGGGAGGGTTATAGCTTTACCAGTAAACTGTGGGACGTAGGTTTCAGAATGGAGTACAACTTCTGGCCCTATGGTACAGGAATGGAATATCGTGGAGCCCAACGGCTCACACCCTATATTCTGTTTGGCTTAGGTATCACAGCCTGCAAGCTAGACAGCAAGGCGGAGGTCGCCATGAATATGCCCTTGGGCGTAGGCGTCAAATACAAAGCTGCCGACCGCGTGAATCTTGCCTTAGAATGGGCAATGCACTTGAGTGGCAGTGACGCTTTAGACGGAGCAAAAGACCCTTACGGCATCAAGAGCTCTGGATTGTTCAAGAATACGGACTGCTATAGTCAGTTGCGCTTGTCGGTAACCTACGACTTGTGGGCTAAATGTAAAACATGTCACAATGATAGAGACTAAAAACATTCCCCAGCATATTGCCATCATAATGGACGGCAACGGACGCTGGGCCGTGGAACGAGGCAAAGAACGCAGCTACGGCCATCAGGCTGGAGTTGAAGCTGTACGTCGCATTACTACAGCATGCAGCAATATGGGTGTCAAATACTTGACGCTCTATACTTTCTCTACAGAAAACTGGAACAGGCCTGCCGATGAGGTTGCGGCCTTGATGGGTTTGGTACTTACCTCACTGGAAGACGAAATCTTCATGAAGAACAATGTACGTTTCCGTGTCATTGGTGACTTGAAGCGTCTGCCAGATGTTGTACAGCAGAAGCTACACGAGACGGAGGAACATACCGCCAAGAACGACTCGATGACGATGACGATTGCCCTAAGCTATAGCAGCCGTTGGGAAATTACCAATGCCGTCAGAGAGATTGTTGCTGAGGTAAGAGAGGAAATGGATAATCCTACGTTTGTACAAAAGTGGAAGAACCTCAAGACAGGAGGCCTCTTCCCACAAGATATTACAGAGGAGTATATCAGCCAGCACATGCAGACAAGCTATATGCCTGATCCAGACTTGCTGATTCGCACAGGTGGCGAGTTACGCATCTCTAACTATCTGCTCTGGCAAATTGCATACTCTGAGCTCTATTTCTGCGATACTTACTGGCCTGACTTTGACGAAGCAGAGCTTAACAAGGCCATCGAAAGCTATCAGAACCGTCAGCGCCGCTACGGTAAGACGGAAGAGCAGGTAGAGAGCGAGACCGAAGGTCTCTAGTGAACAGAGAATAGTGAAGAGTGAATGGTGAAAAGTGAACAATGAAAATTTTGCGATCTCTAATGAAATATATGAATAATCAGGTGAATAGAAAAACTATTTTACAGAAAGTGATGGTGCTGACAGCACTATTCACTATTCACTGTACTCTATTCACTAGCCACGCTGTGGCGCAAGACGTTATTGTCCATCCTAACATCTCGTACGCAGGCACACCACGTCTCTGCGAGATTGGCGGTTTGAGAACTACGGGTGTAGAAGGCTATGAGGACTATGTGCTGACTGGTCTTTCCGGACTCTCTGTTGGACAAACGATTGATGTTCCTGGTACACAGATTACAGAGGCTATCAAACGCTATTGGAAACATGGTTTGTTTTCTAAGGTATCTATCTCTGCCGACTCTATCGTAGGTAACAAGATTTATCTTTGTATTAATCTGGCTACTCGCCCACGTGTTAGCGCCATCAACTACTATGGTCTGAAGAAGACCGAACGCGAGGACATGGAGGCTAAGCTGGGTATCATGAAGGGTAGTCAGATAACGCCTAACATGCTGGACCGTGCGAAGATTCTTGCCAAGAAATACTTTGATGATAAAGGCTTCAACAATGCCGAGATTGACATCACCCAACGCGATGACGTAACAGGTAAGAATGAGGTCATTCTTGACGTAACGATAGATAAGAAATCGAAGATGAAGGTACGCCAGATTATCTTCGAAGGCAACGAAAAGCTGTCACACAACAAGATTACGGGTTCATTCTTCAAGAAAGGTGCCTTTGGAAAGATTAACGAGGCTGGCAAAGTCAAGAATATCTTTAAGTCAAAGAAGTTCACTCCTGAACGCTACGAAGAGGCAAAAGCAGCCCTCATTGAAAAATATAACGAGCTCGGTTTCCGTGATGCGACCATCCTGGAAGACTCTGTATGGACGGTGGATGACGAGCATGTCAACGTGCTCGTAAAGGTAGAAGAAGGCGAGCGCTATTTTATTCGTAACATCACATGGGTGGGTAACACCGTCCTTCCAACTAACAGAGTAGGAAAAACGCTTGGTTTGAACGACCTCCTTGGTATGCAGAAGGGTGACGTCTATAACCAGAAGTTGTTAAAGAAACGCCTTTCTGAAGACGAAGATGCTATCGGAAACTACTATTGGAACAATGGTTATCTGTTCTATCGTCTAGATCCCACCGAAGTAAACATCGTAGGTGATAGTATCGACTTGGAGATGCGTATAGAAGAAGGAACGCAGGCGCATATCAGCCACGTACGCATCTATGGTAACGACCGTCTGTATGAAGAGGTTGTACGCCGTGAGTTGCGCACCAAGCCTGGTGACCTTTTCTCAAAGGATGCTGTTCAGCGTTCTGCACGTGAAATTGCCTCAACAGGTTTCTTTGACCCAGAGAAGGTAAATCCTGATATCAAGCCCAACTACGATGATGGCTCGGTAGATATCAACTGGGAACTGGAACAGAAATCTAATGACCAGTTGGAGTTCTCATTGGGTTGGGGACAGACAGGTATCATTGGTCGTATAGGTATTAAACTGAATAACTTCTCCATGCGCAACCTGTTTGGAAAAAATAAGATGCATCGTGGTATCATGCCTATCGGTGATGGTGAGCAGCTGTCTCTCTCATTCCAGTCAAATGGTAGCTACTACAGCTCTATATCAACAGGTTACTCTACAGGCTGGTTGGGCGGTAAGCGCCCTAACGCTTTCAGCGTAAACCTGTTCTACTCTAAGCAGAGTGATATCTCTAGCACATACCGTAATTCAGCATGGATGAACAACTATTATAACTACTATAATGGTACTGGCTACTATAACCAAGGTTACTACGACTATACATCCATGATGGACGACGACAAGTACATCAAGTTGTTTGGTGCATCTATCGGATGGGGTAAGCGTCTGCGCTGGCCTGATGACTACTTCCAGTTGTCTACTCAGTTGTCATATACCCGCTATATGCTGCGTGACTGGAGCTACTTCTTGATTTCTAACGGTAACTGTAACAATATCAACCTGGGTATCAGCTTGTCACGTACGTCTACCGACAACCAGCTGTTCCCACGTCGTGGTTCTGAGTTCATGGCATCTGTGACACTCACGCCACCGTTCTCATTGTTCAACAACAAGGACTATGCAAATCTGGCTACAGCAGCGACCTACAACACTGATGTAGATCGTTATAATGCAGAATTGCAGGACAAGTATCGTTGGATTGAATATCACAAGTGGAAGTTTAAGTCAAAGACCTATACAGCCCTGACAAACGGCGTAAAATGTCTCGTGCTGATGACACGCGTAGAACTCGGCTTGCTCGGTTCTTACAACAAGAACAACAAGTCACCATTTGAAACTTTCTATGTTGGTGGTGATGGTATGAGCGGATATAGTTCTGGCTATGCAGAAGAGACCGTTGGTCTGCGTGGTTATGAGAATGGTTCACTGACCCCCTATCGTGCAGAAGGATATGCTTACGACCGCTTTACGCTGGAGTTGCGCTACCCACTGCTGTTGGGTAACACCACCATCTATGGTTTAGGATTCATCGAAGGTGGTAACGCATGGTCAGAGACCAGAAACTTTAATCCATTCGACATCAAGCGTTCTGCAGGCATCGGTGTACGCATCTTCCTGCCAATGGTTGGTCTGATGGGTATTGACTGGGCATACGGTTTCGATAAGCCTTACGCTACTTCATCTTCTAAGAGAGGCGGAAGCCAATTCCACTTCATCTTGGGACAGGAGTTCTAAGCGGCCTGCGGCCTAGTGAAGAGTGAATAGTGAATAACGAAAAGTGAAAAGTTGCAAAAACTTGAAACCTTTGAGAAGTATCCACGTCTAAGAGATATAACCCTAAAAGAGACAAATATGAAAAAGTTATTAGTAATATGTGTCATGTGGGTATCGGCATTGTCGATGCATGCACAGAAGTTCGCGCTTGTTGATATGGACTATATCTTCAAGAACATACCAGCCTATGAGCGTGCCAACGAGCAGCTGAATCAGGTGTCAAAGAAGTGGCAGGCTGAGGTGGAAGCCATTCAGATAGAGGCACAGACCATGTATAAGAACTATCAGAATGAGGTGGTTTTCCTCTCACAAGAGCAGAAAAAGACAAAGCAGGATGCCATCGTAGCCAAAGAGAAAGAGGCTGCAGACCTGAAAAAGAAATACTTTGGACCAGAGGGAGAACTCTTTAAGAAGCGTTCTGCCCTGATGACGCCCATCCAAGAGGAGGTATATAATGCCGTTAAGGATATTGCCGACCTCCGTGGCTATCAGCTCATCCTCGACAGAGCAAGCGATAGTGGCATCATCTTTGGTTCGCCGAAGATAGACATCTCTAATGAGGTGCTCTCGAAACTGGGATATTCAAACTAGAGTATCTAGATAGTCTAGAAAATCTAGATACTCTAGAGGCTCTAGATATTCTAGAAAAAGAAGAAAATAATTAATAACAATAAAAACAAAAAACAATTATGAAGAAGTTTATTATCTGCGCAATCTGCGCAATCTGTGGCTTCACCACTGCCAATGCTCAGGGTAAGTTTGGCCACGTTAACTCACAGGAGATTATCCAGGCTATGCCAGAGTTTGCTAAGGCTCGCACAGACATTGAGAACCTGACCAAGCAGTATGAGGCTGACCTGAAGTCTATGTACGAAGAGCTGCAGAAGAAGGGCGAGGCTTATGAGAAGGAGCAGGCTACCCTGCCTCAGAACATCAAGGAGCGTCGCGAGAAGGAACTGGCTGAGATGCAGCAGAAGATTCAGCAGAGCTACCAGGACAACCAGCAGGCACTGGCTAAGGAGCAGCAGGACAAGATGCAGGCTATCACTACTAAGGTTCTTGATGCCATCAAGGCTGTAGGTCAGGCAGGCAACTACGTATACATTATGGATATGGGTAGCGGTATTCCTTATATCAGCACAACCCTTTCTACCGATGTTACAGCAGAAGTAAAGAAGAAGCTCGGCCTATAATCATATAGACTACTTCTCTTAATTATAACAAACAAAAGGGAAGCGAATGCTTCCCTTTATTACATCATCTTATGAGAAAGATATTATTCACCATACTGTTTACACTCTTGGCTGCTATGCCTATGGCAGCACAGCAGGAACTCAAATTCGGTTATTTGAGTTACGAAACCGTGATGCGCTCAATGCCTGAATACGCAGAAATGCAAAGCAACATGGCTGATTTGCGCCAGAAATATGAGGCAGAGCAGAAGCGTGTTGAGCTAGACTTCAACAAGAAATATGAAGAGTTTCTTGATGGTCAGAAGAGCTTTCCAAAGAACATTCTGCAGAAGCGCCAAAGTGAGCTGCAGGAGATGCTGGACAAGAGTGTAGCCTTTAAGCAGGAGAGCCAACGCCTATTAGCAGATGCAGAGAACTCTATGCTGACAAGCATTCGTACCATCGTGGCACAGGCAGTAGAGAAGATTGGCAAAGAGCGTGGCTATGCTTTTATTCTCGACATGGACTCCAACGCAAACACATGGATCAATCCTGCCATGGGAGAAGACATCACAGAAGCAGTAACATCACTTGTTAAGTAAGAAGAGAAATATGACACTTCCAAGCGCACCAGGGCCTATCGGTATCTTTGACAGTGGATATGGCGGACTGACCATCCTACATGGTATACGCCAACTGTTGCCCCAGTATGATTATCTCTATCTGGGTGATAATGCTCGTGCGCCATACGGTCCACGCTCCTTCGACGTAGTCTATGAGTTCACATTACAGGCTGTGACGCGTCTTTTTGAGATGGGCTGCCACTTGGTCATCCTCGGTTGTAATACGGCGTCAGCGAAGGCGCTACGCACTATACAGCAAAACGATTTACCTAAGCTGGATGCAGAACGCAGGGTTTTAGGCATTATTCGCCCCACAGCAGAGGTGATTGGTTCGCTGACCCACAACCGCCATGTAGGTATCTTTGCCACAGAAGGAACGATTAAGAGCGAGTCGTATAACCTCGAAATACACAAATTACATCCCGACATTCAGGTTTCTGGTGTCGCCTGTCCTTTCTGGGTACCTCTCGTAGAGTATAATGAGGCAGACTCTCCAGGAGCAGACTATTTCGTCAAGAAGCGCATTGACCAGTTGATGAGTCTTGACCCACAGATTGACACCGTTATCTTAGGCTGTACGCACTACCCTATCCTATTGCCTAAGATTCATAAATACATCCCTGAAGGCATCCGTATTATCTCACAGGGAGAGTATGTAGCTAGTTCGCTACAACAATATTTCAAGCGCCACCCAGATATGGAAAAGCGCTGCACAAAGAACGGACAAACACGCTATCTGACTACCGAGAACCCAGAGAAGTTCCAAGAGTCGGCCCAACTATTCCTCCACGAGCCTGTAGAGGTAGAAAACATTACTTTAGGATAGCCTTACTTGCTACGCAACAAACGGCGAGCAAAGTAACGCACAGGATACCATACGCTGAGGAATCCTACAGCGACAACGGTAATGAATATCACAACGACATCCCAGGGATGTACGCTGACAGGATAGGCATCAACCACAAAGATACCTTCACTATCGCCTAAGCGTACGATACCATATTGCTGCTGTATCCAGCATAGCAATAAGCCCAACACGATGCCTATCACAGCACCCATCATGGATATCAGGCGACCTTCGAACAAGAAAATACGGATAATCTGATGATTGCTGGCTCCTAGATTGCTCAACGTAACAACATCATTACGCTTGTCGATAATCAACATGGAGAGCGAGCCAATGATATTAAAGCAGGCAATAACCAAGATAAAGGTCAGAAAGATATATGCCATGAGTTTCTCCACCTTCATAATTCGGAAGGTGTCGTCCTGCTGCTCATAGCGGTCTAAGACGTTAAAACGTCCTGCAGCTATCTGGCGCATCTTCTCTTTCACACCTTCGAAGTCACTACCGGGACGCAGACGCAACTCAAGGGACGAGAGACGTCCCTGCTGGTCAAAGAGCTGTTGTGTAAAGTCTAACGAGGTCAGGATGTACTGTTTGTCATACTTTGACTGTTTGATGCAAAATACGACACCGGGAGAATACAATTCGTCTTCTACAAAGCCATCGGTAGGATTGGCAATATTCAGTTGCCCTTCACGACGAGGGGCGTAAATCTTTAATGGATTCTGATAGGTATAGCCTAAGCCTAGCTGATAGGCGATACCTAAGCCAGGAATACCATAGTTCATGTCGGCAGCATGCAAACAGAACTCGCCATCACCCTCTACAACCTCACGGATATGCGTAAGAGTATCGAAATTATCCTGCACACCCTTTATTCGGACCATCATCTGGCGACTGCCATAGACGGCTAAAGCCTGATCTTCCAAACACTCTGTAGCCACCTCCACTTCAGGCAAGTGACGAATCTTTAGCAATACAGGATCGTCAGAAGCTGCCGTCTTACCCTTAACAGGAATAACTTTCAGCTGTGGATCCATCTGCGTAAAGAACGATGCTACCAAGTCGTGGAATCCATTAAACACCGACAAGGTAACCACTAGCGCCATCGTAGCCACAGCGACACCTACTACAGAGATGCCGCTAATGATGTTGATGGCGTGTGTAGACTTCTTAGAGAAGAGATACCTACGTGCGATGTAAAATGGAAAATTCAAACGCTTTACTTTTTCAACAGTTCGTCAATACGCTCAATATAATCGAGCGAATCGTCAATAAAGAAACGTAGTTCTGGAACAATACGCATCTGATGACGTATACGAGTACCTAACTCATAGCGGATTTGTTTCTCACTACGAGTAATGTTCTGTATCAACTCCTCACCACGTTCAGAGGGGAAAATACTCAAATAGGCCGTGCAAATGCTCAAGTCAGGCGAAATCTTAGTACGCGTCACACTGACCATCACACCATGCATGGCACGAGTCTGCTCCTGAAAGATCATAGAGAGTTCTTTCTGGAGCAGACGTGCGATTTTGTTTTGTCTTGTCTCTTGCATATATTACTTCTTGCGTTTTTTCTTAGGTGCAGGAGCAGGCTTTACTTCTTGGACAGTCTTTGTCTCCTCAGCCTCCTTTACCTCTTCGGGTTCTTCTATACCCAGCACTTCTACATCAAAGACGAGCGTACTATAGGCAGGAATCATTCCTGTGGCACGAGCGCCATAGGCCAGTTCCTGAGGAATATACAACTGCCACTTAGAACCAACAGGCATCATACAGAGAGCCTCAGTCCATCCCTTAATCACCTGACTGGGTGCAAAGGTAACAGGCTGTCCGCCATGCTTATCGGTAGAGTCGAATACAGTACCATCAATCAGACGTCCTTCATACTTTACCTGTACCTTGTCAGTAGCCTTGGCAATAGGACCATCGCCCTGCTTCAGCACTTTATACTGTAAGCCACTAGGCAGAACGACAACACCCTCTTTCTGGGCATTCTCTTTCAAGAAATCCACGCCAACCTTCTTCTGCTTTTCTTCCTTGGCTTTATGAATGGCTGTTACACGGCCATTCAGGAACTGCTCTGCGCTCTGAGCCTTGAAGAGGGTGGTATCACCATACAAAGCATCGAACAAGCCACGATAAGCCATAGACAACTGCAGTGTATCAGCAGAGCCTTGAACCTCTTTCTCCAGTCCTGCCAAGAAACGCTCACGCAAAATGTCAGCCAGTACATAACCAGCAGAATAGCTCAATGAGTCACTGCCATTCACCAGCTGAACGGTGTTTGCTTTTGCTTTCTTATTCTTTTTGCCTGCCTGAATGGTAGACAAAGAGGCACCCGCTACAAGAGCGAGTGCCACTATAATTAGTTTTTTCATTACTTCTTAGAATCTACTTCCAGCAGTTCAATCTTGAAAATCAGTGTAGAGAAAGGCTTGATATCAGCACCCTGCTGACGCTCACCATAAGCCAGTTCCTGAGGAATATAAACCTCCCAAGTAGAACCTGCAGGCATGTGAGTCAGAGCCTCTGTCCAACCAGGAATAACCTGATTAGCACGGAAGTCGGTAGCCTCGCCACGCTTGTAGCTGCTATCAAACACCTTACCATCGATAGTGCGGCCCTCATAATGAACCTTTACACGAGAGGTATCCTTAGGCAGAGCACCCTTACCCTCCTTCAGAACCTTATACTGAAGACCGCTAGGCAGAGTTACAACACCTTCCTTCTTAGCGTTAGCCTTCAAGAAATCTTCACCAGCCTTCTTGTTAGGACCGAACTCTTTCTCCATCAGCTTAGCCTTGATGCTACGCATCATGGTCTGAGCAACAACAGAAGCAGAATCAACAGTCATCAAGGCATCCTTACCAGTAGTACCAGCAACAAAACCTGCCATGAAGTTCTTCAAAGAAATGGTCTTGGTAGAGTCATCACCGAACAACTCGTGGTTGATACCCTTTACCATCTGGCTGCTAATCTGCTGACCAATCTGGATACCAGCATAGTAAGCGGCCTTCTTCTTGTCATCACCAGCGTTAGCGCCCTCGTTCAGACCCTTGATGAACTCGTCCATGTAAGTGGTGTCAACACCCAAACGACCTACGAGATAATCCTTTAGACCCTGAGTCTGAGCCATACCAATAGCATAGCTTACTGTGTCGACGTCACTCTTCAGATTAGCCTTAGGAGTGCCATTACCGCATGAATACATCATAACGGTTGCTACAGCTGCAATCGCAGCAAAAGTAATCTTTTTCATTTTCTTTTTAGTTATTATATCGTTATTATATTATTTCGATAGGAAGGATGTATTACATCACCTGAATCAGTTCAACATCGAAGACGAGGGCAGCAAAGGGAGGAATAGAGCTACCCGCACCGCCTTCACCGTATGCCAGACGATAGGGAATGAAGAAACGATACTTAGCGCCCTCCTGCATCAACTGGAGACCTTCAGTCCAACCAGCGATCACCTGCTGCAAACCAAATACGGCAGGCTCACCACGCTGTACGCTGCTATCAAATACAGTACCATCGATAAGGAAGCCCTCATAGTGACACTTAACAGAATCTTTAGCACTAGGTTTCTTACCATTACCTTCTTTCAGTACCTGATACTGCAAGCCACTAGGAAGCGTAATAACGCCATCCTTTTTAGCATTCTCAGCAAGATACTTTTCACCAGCCTCTTTAGCCATCTTACCGGCCTCAGCACGCTGCTGCTGAATCTTTTCTTCTTGCTTTGCAAAGAATTCCTGAACTATCTGTTGAGCTTCTGTGCTCTTAATTTTCAAATCCTTACCGCCCAGAACATCTTTTACTGCCTGTGCGAAATCATCAATATTCAGCTCTGAACCACCCATGTTTGCCAGCTGGTGGCCAATGCCAATACCCAATGCGTAACTTACCTTATCCATTTTTTCTTTATATTAATAATGTATATGCGTTAAAAATCGAGCGCAAAGTTACAAATAATCTCCGATTTATAGACGAATATTCGAGAAAAAATGCTATTTTTGTGCATTGTTAATACTTTGCTTATGAAAAAGATTGTAGTTTTAACTGGTGCTGGTATGTCTGTAGAAAGTGGACTGAAGACTTTCCGCGATGCCGATGGACTATGGGAAGAATATCCCGTACAGCAAGTCGCTACGCATGAAGGGTGGCTCAACGACCCCACTCTAGTAACCAACTTTTACAACATGCTCCGCAAAAAATGCTGGGGCGTGCAACCCAATGAAGGCCATCGTTTAGTGGCTGCATTGGAGCAGAAATACGATGTAACCGTAGTAACGCAGAATGTTGACAACTTGCATGAGATGGCTGGTTCGTCGAAAGTGATTCACCTACATGGTGAATTGATGAAGGTTTGTTCAAGTAATGACCCTGACGACCCACGTTATCAACAGTTACTTACTCCAGATAATTGTGAAGTAGTCCCAGGAACGAAGGCAGGTGACGGTTCACTGCTTCGACCCTTTATCGTATTCTTTGGAGAAGCGGTGCCCATGATAACTATTGCTGCAGAAGCATGTCAAGATGCCGACATCTTTATCATCATCGGAACTTCATTGGCAGTCTACCCCGCTGCAGGACTCATTCACTATGTACGTCCGGACGTACCTGTCTACCTCATAGACCCCAATCCCATCAACACTGGTGGACGTAACATTACACAGATACAGAAGGGTGCATCAGCAGGTATGCGCGAAATAAGTGAACTGCTAATGGAATAAAAAGCAAAAAACAGGGAAGCAATCTTCACAGACAGCTTCCCTCCGAGGAAAATGATAAATATAGATTAAAATTACTAGTTGTGTGCGTTTGCAAAGGTACAAAAAGAATTTGAACTTCCAACTCTGAAATAGGGGATTTTTTTGTCGTTTACATTGTTTAACCTTTCACTCCCCGATTTTATCGGTCAATTGGCAGATTTTACGAAAACTTACTTTTTTACTATCTTAAAATACTCACCTTCTGTGTTCAAAATTCTCTCCGCTTCGCGCAAAACTTTGTCCGTTCTTAAACCAATTTGCATCTGTCCGGCTTGAAAATAGTATGCGGAAACTATATCTTGTTCCATTAATTGTTGTATCTCATCACGATGAGCATCTAAGTCAATTGACAGGTCGTGATGGTCTATCTTCTTCTTCAAAGCTTCAAATTCAGCACTAGCATCCTCATAATATCCTTCGAACTTGGCAGTACGTACCAATTCCTCAAACTGTTTCTTACTTACCTGATCATAGGTAAAGCCAGCATTGATAACACGCTGCTTAAATTCAGCATAGTCTGCATCAGTCAGATGGAAATCAGCAGCAGGTACGAGTGTAGGATGCTTTGAAATATACTCCACCACATAATCAAACATGACCTCTGTAGAATCCAAGCGATCCAAATAAACCGTTATATTCGCCATCGTATCAGGTTTAATCTCTACATCGGGAGTAATACCCTCTTTCATCTTAATACCACGACCACTAGGCAAATAATAGCGCGAAGTAGTTAATTTCAGATTGGCATTATAAGGGAGATCTACATTAGGTACTTGCACCAAGCCCTTACCATACGTACGCGTTCCTAAGATAATACCACGCTTCAGATCTTGTAAGGCACCACTGGTAATCTCAGAAGCCGAAGCAGTCTCTCCATTCACCAATACGACGATGGGCATAATGGTATCAATGGGCTCCAGACGCGTTCTATATTCAGAAGCAGCACGCTTCATCTTACCCTTGGTTTCAACGATCTTAACGCCTTTAGGTATCCACATGTTAAGGATGTCCACACACTCAGACAGTGAGCCACCGCCATTGCCACGTAAGTCAAGTATCAGCTTCGTTGCCCCCTGCTTCTTCAAATCAAGGAAGGCGCGACGCATCGCCTTAGCAGGTTCGCCGGTAAAGGTACTCAAGCTAATATAACCGATTCCATTGGGGCGCATACCATAATAAGTAATCTCTGGCATCTTAATGCTACGACGGGTAATCTTGAAATTCATCTTCTTACCCGTAGAGGGGCGCAATATCTTCAATATGAACGTTGTGCCTGGTTCTCCACGCAAATGGCTACTAACGTAGCTGACATTTTTATCGGTCATCACCGTATCATCAATCTGCAGGATAATATCACCTTTCTTTAGGCCTGCTTCAGAAGAAGGCATACCTTCGTAAGGTTCATCAACAACCACACGCTTCAGTTTCTGGTGATAACGTACCAAAGCACCAATACCAGCATACTTACCCGTCAGCATCTGCTTCAGCTCCTTCTGTTTTGCCTCTGGATAATATTCCGTATATGGATCCAGCGAGTGCAGCATGGCATCAATACCAACACCTATTACTTTATTGGCATCGAGTGTATCCACATACATCATGTCCAGATTCTTATAGAGGGCATTGAAGATATCCAGATTCTTGGCCACCTCCAAATTATGATTCTTCACATCCTGCGCATGTGCCGACAGCATGGTCATGCACATACATAATGATACTATAAAACGGCTTTTCATCTTCATTATTTATATGTTTTGCCTGCAAAATTACAAAAAAATACCGTCTCAGTGAATTTTTTCGCTAAAAAGTTTGCAAGATTCGAAAAAACGTATTACCTTTGCACCCGCAAATCAGAAATGACAAGCATCCTGCTTCAGTAGCTCAGTTGGTTAGAGCACCTGACTGTTAATCAGGGGGTCGTTGGTTCAAGCCCATCCTGAAGCGCTTACAAAAATCAAAGAGTTACGAAATTCGTAACTCTTTTTTTATTTTGCCATCTATTTTATCAAAAAAGATAAAGAACAGGAAAACGTAACCAATTTGTAACCGCCTTTTATCATCATTACAGGAATTCCTTTGTATATTTGCAGCGTAAAATATTAATACTGATTATATGACTATCAGCATTGCTCTAAGATTATTAGGTTCACTATCACTCCTTATCTTTGGAATGAAGATGATGAGTGAAGCCCTGCAAAAAATGGCAGGCGCAGGATTGCGCCACGTATTGGCAAAAATGACAGCCAACAGATTATATGGAATGATGACTGGTGCATTCGTAACATGTGCAGTACAATCCTCATCCGCAACGACAGTAATGACTGTCTCGTTTGTATCAGCGGGTCTATTAACATTGGCACAGGCTATCAGCATAATCATGGGTGCCAACATCGGTACAACACTAACTGCATGGATCATGTCGTTAGGCTATAACATAGACTTGACAAGCGTAGTTTTCCCTGCATTTATTGTGGGCATGATGCTCATCTACAAAAAACGTCATCGTGTGGTAGGTGATTTTTTATTCGGTCTAGCCTTCTTATTTTGGTCTCTTGTGATGCTGAGCGACGCGGGAAAAAGTATGGATTTGGCACACAACGCAACCGTAATAGCATTCTTCTCTTCGTTCGATACTAGTAGCTATACAACCATACTCGTTTTTCTTGCAGCTGGCACCATCATCACATGTATTGTACAATCATCGGCTGCAGTGATGGCTATCACTATCCTACTATGCTCCACAGGAGTATTACCCATATATCTCGGTATTGCCCTTATAATGGGCGAGAACATTGGAACCACGGCAACAGCAAACTTAGCTGCATTAGGAGCTGGAACAGCAGCAAGACGAGCCGCATTATCCCATCTATTATTCAATGTCTTTGGGGTCTGTTGGATTCTTTGCATATTCTATCCGTTTGTTGACATGGTGAGTGGATTTGTTGGCTACGACCCTTCCACAACAGGACAAACAGAGCGACTACCTATTGTACTTGCTTTATTCCATACTTGTTTCAATGTTTTGAACACAGCCATTCTATTGCCTTTCGTACCCCAAATAGAAAGAGTAGTGTGTCGAATATTACCTGAGCGCAAGAACCAAACCCAAGAGCATAACGCCATACACTTTATCAACAACGGACTAATGGCAACGCCAGAAATCTCAGTATTGCAAGCACAAAAGGAGATAGTCCACTTTGCAGAGCGTATGCAACGTATGTTCGGCATGACACGAAGCCTTCTCGACGAGAAAGATCACCGCGAGTTCAGTCGCCAATATGCACGCATCTGTAAATACGAGAACATCGCAGATCACATGGAGATGGAAATTGGCAATTACCTAGGGTTGGTGAGTAACGAACGCTTGTCGGATGAGACGAAAGGGAAAGTTCGCTGTATGCTACGTCAGATAGGCGAACTGGAATCAATTGGTGATACCTGCTTCAAATTAGCCTGTACCATCCAGCAGCGCAAAGATAGTAAGGATGACTTCACTACCCACCAGTATCAGCAACTACACGAGATGCTGCAATTAGCAAACGAAGCAATAACACAAATGATGGTAGTAGTCAGCGGACGACGCGAGAATCTAAGCTATGCGCCTTCTTTGGAGATTGAGCATGACATCAATGTACTACGTGATAAACTGAAAACTGAGAGTTTTCGTGAAGCTAACACAAAAGAGCACTCATATATCATTAGCACACTATACGTTGAGATAATAAACGAATGCGAAAAGCTGGGCGACTACGTAATGAACGTTGTTGAAGCAAAACTAGGAAAGTATCATCTTACTTTTCGTGGTCTACAAATAAATCTCGACAACAAAACTGTTACCATTGACGATACCCCCATTAAACTTACCCGAATAGAGTTTGCCTTGCTATGCGAACTGCTATCTGCTCATGATCAGGTACTCTCCCGTCAGCAACTCATGGGAACCGTTTGGAAGGGCGTTGTTGTCACTGACCGCACCATTGATGTACATATCGCTCGATTGCGCAAGAAACTTGGTCCCTATGCAGAACATATTGCTAACCGTCCAGGCTTTGGATATTATTTCGACAAGAAAAATGCTCTTGAGAAAAATTGATTGATATTTTGCCGAAACAATCCTCAATATAATTTGGTATTTCATTCACTTAATCGTAACTTTGCAACGTCAAATAGAAGAAAAAAAGAAAGCGATGGAATACATGTCACAAGAAGGCTACGATAAACTCGTAGCTGAGCTACGCCAATTGGAGAGCGTAGAACTACCTCAGGTAAGAGAGGCTATTGCTGAAGCACGCGACAAGGGCGACCTCAGTGAGAACTTTGAATATCACGCAGCCAAGCGCGAACAAGGCAGACTACTGAGTCAGATACGCTTCAGACAAAGAGTACTGGAGAATGCAAGAGTGATAGACACCAAGATTCTGGGTTCAGACAGTGTAGGACTACTGAGTAAGGTTGAGATGACGAATATGACGACCAATAGCCGCATGACCTACACGATAGTAAGTCCACATGAGGCAAATCTGCGCGAAGGAAAGATTTCTATCAAGTCACCCATAGCTCAGTCTTTATTAAATAAGAAAGTGGGCGACGTCGTAGAGGTACGCGTACCCGCAGGATTAATGAGTCTACGCATAGAGAGCATCACACTATAAGGAAAACACGCATTTCCCATCATAAAAGCAATAAAAACGAAAGAGTCCCACAGGCCACTGCCCATGAGACTCTCTCGACTTGTTTCAATTAGCATTAGCGGTTATCTTATGAATAGCAGCTCACGATATTTAGGCAGAGGCCACAGTGCGTCATCCACGATGAGCTCCAGCTTATCAATCTGATAACGGATTTCGTCGAGCTTAGGCTCTACTGTATCATGATAAGCAATAGCCTTGTCATGCTCGTCGTCTATCTTATTAGCCTTCTTACGGGCATTAACGAGTTCCTCTACACCTGTCTCAATGACGCTGGTACGCTCAGCAATCTCCTCGATGAGCTTGAGGTTACGAGCAGACAGCTTGCCAGCCTTGTCAGCACTGAAGACTGCAGCCATATTCTCTACGTTCTTCAGGAGCTGACTCTGATAGCTGGTGGCAACGGGGATAATGTGGTTCATAGAGAGGTCGCCCAATACACGAGCCTCAATCTGAATCTTCTTAGTATAGGTTTCCCACTTCACCTCATTGCGAGCTTCCAGCTCTTTCTTGGTCATCACACCAAGACTCTCGAACATAGCAATGCTTTCCTTGTCGAGGTAGCGCTCAAAAATCTTCGGACAAGACTTCTCCACATCCAAGCCACGCTTCTCAGCCTCGGCAACCCACTCGTCAGAATAACCATTACCATCAAAGCGGATAGGCTTACAGGTCTTGATATCCTCGCGCAGTACTTCGATAATAGCATGGAAGGTAGCGCTATGCTTACCATCAGAGAACTCAGCTTTCTTTGAGATTTCAGCAACACGAGCGTCAACACGCTTTTTGAAATCAACCAGAGCCTCTGCAACAGCACTGTTCAGTGCAATCATAGCACTAGCACAGTTAGCCTCAGAACCTACAGCACGGAACTCGAAACGGTTGCCCGTGAAAGCAAATGGAGAAGTACGGTTACGGTCGGTATTATCAATCAACAACTCAGGAATCTCAGGGATATCCATCTTCATACCCTGCTTGCCAGCCATAGCCAAGAGATCTTCCTTGTCTGCCTTCTCAATGTGGTCGAGCAGCTCTGTAAGCTGCTTACCAAGGAAAGAAGAGATGATGGCAGGGGGAGCCTCGTTAGCGCCTAGACGATGGGCATTAGTGGCACTCATGATAGAAGCCTTCAGCAATCCATTGTGCTTATAGACACCCATCAAGGTCTCAACAATAAAGGTAGCAAAGCGCAGGTTAGCCTCAGGAGTCCTACCTGGAGCATGAAGCAAAACACCATTATCGGTACTCAATGACCAGTTGTTGTGCTTACCAGAACCGTTGATGCCTGCGAAAGGCTTCTCGTGAAGCAAAACACGGAATCCATGCTTACGAGCCACGCGCTTCATCAGCGACATCAACATCATATTATGGTCAACGGCAAGGTTGGTTTCTTCAAAGATAGGAGCCAGCTCGAACTGGTTAGGAGCCACCTCATTGTGACGTGTCTTACATGGCACGCCCAACTCCAGCGCCTGAATCTCAAGGTCGCGCATAAAAGCAGCCACACGCTCAGGAATAGCTCCGAAATAGTGGTCATCCATCTGCTGGTTCTTAGCAGAATCATGGCCCATCAAAGTACGACCCGTAAGCAGCAGGTCGGGACGAGCAGCGTACAAGCCCTCATCAACGAGGAAGTACTCCTGCTCCCAACCGAGGTTAGAGGTAACCTTCTTTACTGCGGGGTCAAAATAGTGGCATACATCTGTTGCAGCTACATTAACAGCATGCAAGGCCTTCAACAATGGAGCCTTGTAGTCGAGTGCCTCACCGCTATAAGAAATAAATACAGTGGGGATGCATAGGGTATCATCAATGATAAACACAGGCGATGTGGGATCCCATGCAGAGTAGCCACGAGCCTCAAAAGTAGAACGAATACCACCAGAGGGGAATGAAGAGGCATCAGGTTCTTGCTGGACGAGAAGTTTACCTGTAAACTCCTCTACCATACCGCCCTTACCATCGTGTTCGATGAATGAGTCATGCTTCTCGGCAGTACCCTCAGTCAATGGCTGGAACCAGTGTGTATAGTGGGTAACACCATTCTCTACAGCCCACTGTTTCATGGCTGCTGCTACAGAATCAGCCACAGCGCGATCCAAACGTGCACCATTGTCGATGACATCAACCATCTTCTCATACACGTCTTTGGGCAGGTACTTGTACATCTTTTCACGATTAAAGACCTTCTTACCAAAATACTCATAAGGTCTCTCACTGGGCGCTTTTACGTCGAGTGGCTTCTTTTTGAAAGCCTCACCGACAACCTGAAATCTCAATGCCTCCATAATCAAATTGCTTTAGTTTTATGCGTTATTACTTACACTTTGTCATAAGTTTGGTGCAAAGTTAAAACAATTTGTAATAATATCAATTAATAGGATAACATTTAAATTCTACATTTTTTGTATTTGTTTCAGTTTAAAACAAAAATCCCTGCTTTTAGTTTTAATCTGAAAGCAAGGAGGTTAATTTTATTTCAAGTCGTTGTTTTTACACAACTTCATCTTTGCTTACACCAAGTAGCAATTCTGTCCAATGCTTCATCTGTCTGTTCATGACTTCCGAAAGCAGTAAAGCGCACATAACCTTCACCCGACGGACCAAAGCCAACACCAGGAGTACAAACCACATGTGCACCATATAGCAACTCCTCAAAGAACTGCCATGAACCTCGTGTCTCAGGGGTCTTTGCCCAGATATAGGGCGCATTCTCGCCACCATAGCACTCAAAGCCAAGACCACGCAGTGTAGCAAGCATCTTTTTGGCATTCTGCATATAAT
Source organism: Prevotellaceae bacterium MN60 (assembly GCA_900199555.1). Lineage (GTDB taxonomy): Bacteria > Bacteroidota > Bacteroidia > Bacteroidales > Bacteroidaceae > Prevotella. The sequence goes on along the minus strand of FZQZ01000004.1, from coordinate 29,820 downwards.
AATTAATGGTAGCCCTGATTTGCTGTTTACCATCTGGTGTATAAGTAGCCTCTGCTGCACGCTGAGAGATATAACTGGTACCATTAAACTTCGTGCATTGGCGACGATTCCACAAGGGGTTTAAAGGAATACGCTCGCCCGTCAATGTGGCTGCAGTTACATCCTTTGGAACGATAGTATAGCCACAACGCACGCCAGTAAAGCCTGCAGTTTTAGAATAGGAATGGAACTCAATAGCACATTTGCGAGCACCACGAATCTCATAGATACTATGAGGAATACTATCATCCTGTATGTAGGCTTGGTATGCAGCATCGTAAAAGATTAAAGCATCATTCTTCAGGGCATAGTTGACCCATTTACGTAATTCCGCCTTAGTAATAACAGTACCCGTAGGATTATTAGGATAACAGAGATAGATAACATCAACACGACGATTGGGTATCTGAGGTACGAAACCATTCTCTGCCGTACAAGGCATATACACTACATTCGACCAGCGACCATTCTCTTGTACACCTGCACGACCAATCATTACGTTAGAGTCAATGTATACAGGATAGATAGGGTCAGTGACGCCAATAGAGTTATCCCAACGGATGAGTTCCTGAATATTACCCGTATCACTCTTCGCACCATCGTTGACAAACACCTCGTCACGGTCGAGATGAATGCCGCGAGGAAGGAAATCGTTCTTCAGGATAGCATCACGCAGGAAGTCATAACCCTGTTCAGGACCATAACCACGAAAACCTTGTTTGGTAGCCATTTCGTCGGCTGCCTTATGAATAGCCTCAACAACAGCCGGAGCCAAGGGCTGAGTAACATCACCAATACCAAGACTGATGACGTCGGTCTTAGCATGCGTAGCCTTAAAGGCATTGACCTTCTTGGCAATATCAGCAAACAAATAGTTGTTCGGCAATTTCAGAAAGTGATCATTTACTAATGCCATATGCTTTTCTTTTTTATCTTTTTACCTTTTATATTATAATATAGCTATTTCTCCATCGAAAACAAATTCAGCAGGTCCCGTCATATACACATGATTATCTGATTCAAGCCACTCAATAGAAAGCTCGCCACCATCCATCACGATTTGCGATTTACGACCTACTCTATCAGAAAGCGCCGCAGCAACAGCTGTGGCACAAGCGCCCGTTCCACATGCCTGAGTAATTCCGCTGCCTCGTTCCCATACGCGAGTACGGATGCGGCCATCAGATTCAACACAAGCAAATTCGATATTACAGCGTTGAGGAAAAGCTGGATGATACTCCAATTCACTTCCCTTTGTCTCTACCTGATTCACATCATTGGTAAAGATTACATAGTGAGGATTTCCCATCGACACAAAAACGCCTTTCTCAAGGCCATCGACAGGTACAAACTGACTAGCATTCTCAAGGATAGGCTCACCCATATCTACGGTAACCTGTTCAACAAGTCCATTAGCGACTGTCAACTTCAGGATTTTAACACCTGAGCGAGTCTGCAAGCGGATTTCCGTCTTCTCCGTAAGTCCACGATCATAGAGGTATTTACCTATACAGCGCGAGGCATTGCCACACATCATGGCTTCACTACCATCTGCATTGAAGATGCGCATTGAAAAGTCTGCCTCGGGAATGAACGAACGATCAATAAGCACCAGCCCATCAGAGCCAATACCCTTATGACGGTTACTCCATAGGATAGAAGCCCTAACGGGATCTGCAATAGGATGGAGCATGGCATTGACATAGATATAGTCATTGCCAGCTCCATGCATCTTAGTAAAAGGGATTCTGTCTGTCATCACAATAATTCGAATGCAAAGATAATACAAAAAAACGACAGTCAGGGCTTCTATCTAAGATATTTATCTACCTTAGCTGCAGTTTGCTTACCACTAGCCATAGCACGTACCACGAGAGAGGCTCCGTTGGCAGCATCTCCACAAACGAAGACGTTCTTTGGATACGCTGGGTGTTCGGGCTTCAGGAAGCCCATAGCCAACAGGCATAGTTCTGCTTTAATAATTTCTGGTTTTCCCTTCGTAACCATAATGGGACGGCCACCCTCGGGGTTAGGTTTCCAGTCTATCTCCTGAACCTTTACGCCAGTCAGTTTGCCATCCTTACCCAAGAATTCGAGGGTATTGATATTCCACCTACGCGTACAACCTTCTTCATGAGAAGAGGTTGTCTTAAGGGTTCTTGGGAAGTTTGGCCAGGGATTCTGTGGGTCTTCCGGTCCTTCCACTGGCTTAGGCATAATTTCTATCTGAGTAACACTTTTACATCCTTGGCGATGGGCTGTACCAATACAGTCTGAGCCTGTATCGCCACCACCAATAACGAGAACGTCTTTGCCCTTGGCGGTGATGCGCTCATCCTTAGAGAACTCCATGCCAGCCAATACGCGATTCTGCTGAGCCAGCAGTTCGAGGGCAAAGTGAACGCCCTTCAGCTCACGACCAGGAGCATTCAGGTCGCGAGCGGTTGGAGTACCTGTGGCGAGGACAACGGCATCGAACTGCTCAGCAAGTTGTTGTGACAACGCAGCAACTTCAACGGACTCACCATACTTAAACTCGATTCCCTCCTCCTCAAGAATATGGATGCGGCGATCGATAACGGCCTTGTTGAGTTTGAAGTTGGGGATACCATAGCGCAGCAAACCGCCTGCAGCCTCATTCTTTTCAAATACAGTAACACTATACCCCATGAGGTTGAGGTCGTGGGCAGCAGCCAGTCCTGCAGGGCCAGCACCAACAACAGCAACCTTCTTACCATTGCGCTTAATATCGGTATGTGCCTGAACAAAACCCTCTTGGAAGGCCATCTCCGTAATAGCGGCTTCATCCTCACGATTAGTGGTTGGTTCATGTTCCATCAGGTTGAGCACGCAAGCCTTCTCACAGAGTGCCGGACAGATACGACCAGTAAACTCAGGAAAGGGGTTGGTACTATTCAACAGGCGATAGGCCAACTCCCAGTCACCTTTATATAAGGCATCGTTCCACTCAGGGGCTTTATTGCCCAACGGACAAGCCCAGTGGCAAAAGGGCACACCGCAATCCATGCATCGGCTGGCTTGCAGTTTGCGCTCGCGAGTATTGAGTGTCTGCTCCACCTCGCTAAAATCTTGTATTCTATCTTGTATTGGACGATAACCTGCCTCTTGGCGGTGTATCTCCAGAAATGCTTTTGGATTTCCCATTGTAATCAAAAATTTATTTGTTCATGTTCGTCTTTTCAAGACTATGCATAGATTATACTAATAGTCACGCTGCACATCTGCGATTTTCTCTCTCAACTTAGCCATCTGCTCTTCCTGCAATACGCGCTTATACTCGATAGGCACTACTTGAATAAAGTCTACCACATAGCGCTGCCAGTCATCGAGCATACGACCTGCAAGTGCAGAACCGGTATGCAGATAGTGCTGGCGGATGAGTTCGAGTAGTTCCTTGCGGCTAACACTATCCTCCACAAGACCCAGCTCTACCATGTCCATATTACAGAAGTAGTCAAAGTCGTGCGAGGGGTCGTAGACATAAGCCACACCACCACTCATACCTGCAGCAAAGTTGCGTCCGGTCTTGCCAAGCACTACCACGCGACCGCCGGTCATATATTCGCAGCAGTGATCGCCAGCGCCTTCTATAACAGCAATCGCACCAGAGTTACGAACACCGAAGCGCTCACCAACCTTACCATTGATATACAATTCACCACTCGTGGCACCATACAGGCCGGTATTACCCGCAATAATGTTATCCTCCGCACGGAAGTCGTCATTAGAGCGTGCCGGTGGCAGAATACTGATACGTCCGCCACTCAGTCCCTTACCGAAGTAATCGTTACACTCACCCTCGAGTTTCAGGTTAAGACCTTTCACGGCAAAGGCACCAAAGCTCTGACCAGCCGAACCCTTGAACTTAATATTGATAGTATCTTCGGGCAACCCCTCTTCGCCATACTTCTTGGCGATAGCACCACTCAACATTGTGGTGACTGCACGGTCGGTATTCTTGATCGCATAGTCAAGATTTACCTCTTCGCCCTTATCGATAGCCTTCTGTGAGGCTTTGATAATCTCTTCATCCTTCACACCTGTCACCTGGGTATAAGCACCACGATCCCAATACAGCGCTTTATCGCTCTCTGGTTTGTGGAGCAGACGACCAAAGTCGATGGTCTTCCATTTCTCGGCAGCGATCTTATGCTCAGTAGTTTCCCCACCGAGTTTCTTCACCTCTATCAGTTCTGTATGTCCAATTACTTCTTTCAGACTATGCACACCTATTTCACTCAGATATTCTCTTACCTGCTGAGCTAGGAAGGTGAAAAAGTTAACAACATACTCTGCACGGCCCTGGAAGTGCTTACGCAGACGTTCGTCCTGTGTAGCCACACCCATTGGACAGGTATTGGTATTACACTTACGCATCATCACACAACCAAGAACTATCAACGGTAACGTGCCAAATGAGAACTCATCGGCACCCAGCATGGCCATAACGACAACATCCTTGGCAGTCTTCAACTGACCGTCGGTCTGCAGACGTACCTGATTGCGCAAGCCATTCATCACCAGTGTCTGTTGTGTCTCTGCAAGACCAATCTCAGGCGAAATACCTGCAAAACGCATAGAGCTAGCGGGTGATGCGCCCGTACCGCCCTCAGCACCCGAGATAACAATCAAGTCAGCCTTGGCCTTGGCTACACCAGCAGCAATCGTTCCAACACCACTCTCGGCCACAAGTTTCACGCTGACAGCCGCAGTGGGGTTGATATTCTTCAAATCGAAGATAAGCTGCGCCAAGTCCTCGATACTATAGATATCGTGATGAGGGGGAGGCGAAATCAGCGAGATACCTGGAATGGCATTACGCGTCTTTGCAATAATATCGTTCACCTTAAAGCCAGGCAACTGTCCGCCCTCACCAGGCTTAGCACCCTGTGCCACCTTAATCTGTATTTCCTCAGCATTTACTAGATATTCTGCTGTAACGCCGAAACGTCCTGAAGCAATCTGCTTGGTCTTTGAACTTAGAGAAACACCGTCTACCTCTGTATGATAGCGAGCATTATCCTCACCGCCCTCACCTGTATTGCTTCGAGCACCGAGTTTGTTCATCGCCAATGCCAGAGCTTCGTGCGCCTCAATGCTCAGCGCACCAAAACTCATTGCGCCCGTAACAAAGTGCTTCACAATACTCTCTACAGGTTCCACCTCGTCAATCGGTGTAGGCTTAGCTGCTTTTTTGAAGCCGAAGAAGTCACGAATAAAGATAGGACTCTCTTTCTCGTCAACCATTTTCTCCCATTCCTGATACTTCTTATAGCTACCAAGACGGGTAGCCAATTGCAGGTTTGCGATAGACTCTGGATTCCAGGCATGCTTGATGCCATCTTTACGCCATGAGAACTGTCCCTGATTCTTTAGAGCCGTTCCTCCACCTATTGCAGTTTTGTCGCAACCAACACCCTCTTTATGCAGTGCGATTGCATCTCTAGCGATTTCTTTTAGGCCCACGCCACCGATAGTACTTACTTCGGTACCAAAATATCTTCTCAGTAAATCTTCACTCAGTCCAATGCTCTCGAATATCTTTGCACCACGATAAGAGCGGATAGTAGAGATACCCATCTTTGACATGATCTTTTTCAGTCCCTTATCCACAGCCTTGATATAGTGGGCTTCTGCTGTAGCATACTCCTCTTGGATCTTATGCTTCTTCACCAGATCATCGAGCACAGCAAAGGTCATATATGGACAGATAGCACTGGCACCATAGCCTAACAACAATGCAGCATGCATCACTTCGCGGATTTCACCACTTTCTACAATCAAAGCCGTCTGTACTCGTTTACCTACGCTTATTAAATAATGGTGAACAGCAGAGACTGCCAACAACGACGGGATTGCAGCATGCTTCTCGTCGATGTCGCGGTCGGAAAGGATAATATAGTTAACGCCCTCGTCAACACTAGCCTCTGCATCATGGCAGAGTTTGTCGAGTGCTTGACGTAAGCCCTCCTCTCCCTTTGCGATATCGAAAAGGATAGGCAGTTTCTTTGTGTTAAATCCTTTATAGCGGATGTTACACAGTATATCGAGTTGTGTGTTGGTCAATACGGGTTGTGGCAGGCGTACCATCTTGCAATTTGAAGCATCGGGTGTAAGGATGTTGGTTCCTACAGCACCGATATACTCAGTCAGCGACATCACCAATTCCTCACGAATGGGGTCGATGGCAGGGTTAGTAACCTGTGCAAACTGCTGACGAAAGTAATTGAAGAGCACCTGCGGACGATCACTGATGACAGCCAGCGGGGTATCGTTACCCATCGCCGCTACAGGTTCCTGGCCAGCGGTTGCCATTGGGATAATGGTCTTATCGATATCCTCCTGACCATAGCCGAAGGTTACCAATTTGCTAGCCAGATTGCTCACACCATTGTCCACCTTTCTACCACTCTTCAACTTCTCCAGCTGTACACGGTTCTCGTTGAGCCACTCGCGATAAGGATGTGCCTTAGCCAACTGTTCCTTAATCTCGCCATCGTAGTAAATCTTACCCTCTTGAGTATCTACGAGCAGTATCTTACCAGGCTGCAAACGACCTTTACTTACCACATCACCTGGTTCAAAGTCCATCACGCCCACCTCTGAAGCCACCACCATCATACCTTGTTTGGTGATAGTATAGCGACTTGGGCGCAAACCATTACGGTCAAGCATTCCACCAGCATAGCGACCATCACTGAAGAGCAGGGCGGCAGGACCATCCCAAGGCTCCATTAGGATTGAGTGGTATTCGTAGAAAGCTTTCAAATCTTCCGAGATAGGATTCTTATCATTAAAAGATTCGGGCACCAAGATAGCCATAGCCTGTGGTAGAGACAGGCCACTCAGCATGAGGAACTCGAATACATTATCGAGACTAGCAGAGTCACTCATTCCTTCCTGCACAATAGGACGTAGAGGCTTGATATCACCCAGTGCTTCACTATTGAGCACGCTCTCGCGGGCTTTCATCCAGCCGCGATTGCCGCGAATGGTATTAATCTCACCATTGTGAGCCAGCAAGCGGAAGGGCTGTGCCAGTTTCCATTTGGGGAATGTATTGGTTGAGAAGCGTGAGTGGACGAGCGCCAATCCGCTAGTCAGATAGTCATTGCTCAGATCAGGGAAATAGCGACGCAGCTGTCCACTGGTCAGCATACCTTTATATATAATATTCTTATTCGACAGCGAGCAGATATAGAAATCCTCGTTGTCGATACGATTCTCGATTTTCTTACGAATCTTATAGAGGGTGCGTTCGAACACGGGCACTTTATCATCGCTAACACCAGTAACAAACACTTGCTTTATGGCTGGCTCTACCTCACGAGCTGCTGCACCGAGTACCTCGGGATTGGTGGGCACCGTGCGCAGATGCATCAGCTGCAGTCCCTCGCGTTCTATCTCCTCTATCATTACGGAGAGGATTTCCTGCTGTAATTTTTCCTCCTTAGGCAGGAACACAAGACCTGTGCCGTATTTTCCTTTTTCGGGTACGGGTATGCCTTGCAGAAGAATAAACTCATGGGGTATCTGTATCATAATACCCGCACCATCGCCCGTTTTGTCACGCGTTTCTGCGCCACGGTGCTCCATATTCTCAAGCACCTTGAGGGCATTGTCTACCAGTTCGTGGCTTTTTCCGCCATGGATGTTTACTACCATTCCCACGCCGCAAGCGTCGTGTTCATAGTCTTGTTGATACAATCCTTTGTGTTGGTTTCTTAAATTACAATCTGTCATATTATCTTTGCTTTTGCTGTCTTTGTGTTTTAAATCGAATGCAAAGATATAACATATTGTTAATATATAACGTGTGTAGCTTTCTATTTTAACCATTATTTTCATTTTAACTTACGATTTATTACCAAAACACGTAATATTGCTGACATTATATCACAAAACAAACCTTGAAATATTATAATTTGTTATTTAATTATGTTTTTTACAAACAAAACGGAAGTTTTTTAATAATTTCTCTTTCAAAACATCGTACCTTTGCCCTCGAAATCGTTTTGCAAGACGGAGGAAAGAGTATTAATCAAACATGTAAGGTATGAAAAAGATTGAAGCCATCATCCGAAAGACCAAGTTTGAGGATGTTAAGGAAGCATTATTGCAGTCAGACATCAATTGGTTTGAGTATCACGACGTTCACGGCATCGGCCAGAGCCGACAAGAGCGCATCTATCGTGGTGTCATGTACTCCACCGACGTCATCGAGCGTGTAGCCATCACTATTGTTTGTCGCGACCAGTTCCTAGACCCCACCGTCAAAGTAATTCTCGACGTAGCCCACACCGGCGAGGTGGGCGATGGACGCATATTCGTGAGCGACGTAATGGAGACCTATTCTATCCGCACTGGCGAAAAAGGTGACACCGTACTAAGAGATAAGAAGTAAACATTTTAGTATCATTTCCTGTATTATTTGACCCGCATCGTCTAAGACGTTCATGCGCATCGTTTGAAGAATTCTTGCGTATCGTTTTTCACATCATACGTATGATTAAAGCAAATGATGCTAGGGGATTTATATACAGTAATTATTTAAAAGCAAACAATTATGAACGAAATTGGAATTTCACTCGATACCGTATGGATGCTATTGGCAGCCATGTTAGTTTTCTGGATGCAGCCAGGTTTTGCGCTCTGTGAGGCTGGTTTTACACGCGGTAAGAACACCGCCAACATCCTGATGAAGAACTTTGTCGACTTCATGTTCGGCTCACTGCTGTTTTTCTTTCTTGGTTTCGGATTTATGTTCGGTGGCGACGTCCTTGGCGGATTCATCGGTATGCCGAACTGGGGTGACCTTTCTTTCTATGAGGGCGACCTGCCCGTAGAGGGATTTTTGATCTTTGAAACCGTCTTCTGTGCCACCTCAGCCACCATCGTCAGTGGTGCTATGGCTGAGCGCACCAAGTTTTCAATGTACTTGGTTTATAGTGCAGTCATTTCATTGTTTATCTATCCCATCGAAGGTCACTGGACATGGGGTGGCGGTTGGTTGTGTAACGATGCTGCCGACAGTTTCATGATGACTACCTTTGGTGATGTATTCCACGACTTTGCAGGTTCTGCTATTGTCCACAGCGTAGGTGGCGTCCTAGCACTCATCGGTGCACTGGCACTCGGTCCACGTCTCGGTAAGTACGCTAAAGACGGGAAGAGCCGTGCTATTCCTGGCCACAACCTGACAATGGCAGCCCTCGGTGTATTCATCCTCTGGCTCGGATGGTTCGGATTCAACCCTGGTTCACAGTTGGCAGCATCTGGCGAAGTAAACCGCATCGCCATCTCTCACGTATTCCTTACCACAAACCTTGCTGCTGCAGCCGGTGGAGTAGCCACCATGTTCCTCACTTGGTGCAAGTACGGCAAGCCATCACTCTCATTAACACTGAATGGTGTTTTGGCTGGTCTTGTAGGTATCACTGCTGGTTGCGACCTCGTATCGCCCATCGGTGCAGTCATCATCGGACTTGTATGCGGCATCGTACTGGTATTTTCTATTGAATTCATCGACCACGTGCTACATATCGACGATCCCGTTGGTGCCTCTTCTGTACATGGCGTCTGTGGTATCCTCGGAACCCTGATGACAGGTCTGCTCTCAACCAGCAACGGCGCCCTCTATGGTCATGGTTGGGGATTCTTCGGAGCAGAGTGCTTCGGTATCCTCGTTATCGACCTCTGGGCTGCAGTTTGTGGCTTCGCTCTCTTCTATGGCATCAAGAAACTGCATGGTCTGCGCGTCAACAAGCGCATTGAGGAAGAAGGCCTCGATATCTATGAGCACGGAGAAGCCTGCTACAACTAAATAAGGTAAAAGCCCCACACAAGGTAAAAAGACTAAAGGATAACAAGAACTAACAGACTAAACTAAAAAAGGAGATTAAAGTTATGAAAAAGATTGCAACAATTGCATTAGGCGTAATCTTTAGTATGAGCGCCTTTGCACAGGAGATTGAGACTACCATTAGTGCTGATGTCGTTAACCAGTACATCTGGCGTGGACAGGATCTAGGCAATGTATCACTACAGCCCACCCTCGGTGTAGCATATAAAGGGCTCTCGCTCACTGGTTGGGGCAGCGTTGGCCTCGCCAACACCGCCGACACCAAAGAGTTTGACCTTACACTGGCATACGCCATTGGCGGACTGAACATCGGAGTCACCGATTACTGGTTTAACGCAGGTAAGGATCCCGAAGGCCGCTACTTCAAGTACGATGCCCATGGCACTAACCACGTATTCGAGGCCAATATCGGATACGACTTCAAAATAGCCTCACTCCAGTGGTATACCAACTTTGCAGGTAACGACGGACTCAAAAAGGACGGCAAGCGGGCTTACAGCAGCTACGTCGAACTGAATGTCCCCTTTGTCATATGCGATATTGACTGGACTGCCACAGCCGGCGCCGTTCCTTTTGAAACCGAGTCGTATGGAACTACAGGATTTGCCGTAACCAACCTCTCACTGCGTGCTACCAAGAGCATCAAAGTGACCGACACGTTCTCGATTCCCCTCTTCGGACAGTTGACAGCAAATCCATGTTCACAAAAAGCCTACTTAGTTATGGGATTCACATTGCAACCATAGTCTTTCCTCCCCTCTCCTTCTGTCACCCAGACAAAGGAGAGGGGATTTTAAATAACAATTTGCAAAATATCAATACCAAATACTTTCATTTTGTTACTTTTATTAAAAATCTAGATGAAAAGACCATAACCATCTTGCCAGAAAACATAATATTTTGTAACTTTGCAGTCCATAAATACATTTTTTATTTATGGAAACAAAATACATCTTCGTTACAGGCGGCGTCGTTTCTTCATTAGGAAAAGGCATTATCTCCGCCAGCATCGGTAAACTGCTGCAAGCACGTGGCTACAAGGTAACCATCCAAAAGTTCGACCCCTACATCAACATTGACCCAGGTACGTTAAATCCCTACGAGCACGGTGAGTGTTATGTAACAGTAGATGGTATGGAGACTGACCTCGACCTTGGTCATTACGAGCGCTTTACCGGCATCCACACCACACGTAACAATTCTATCACTACCGGACGTATCTACAAGACCGTTATCGACCGTGAGCGACACGGCGACTATCTTGGTAAGACCATTCAGGTAGTACCTCATATCACCGATGAAATCAAGCGTCGCATGCTTCGCGAAGACGAGAAGGAGGAAGCCTTCGACTTCGTTATCACAGAAGTAGGTGGTACCATCGGCGACATCGAGAGCGCTCCCTTCATGGAAGCAATCCGACAGCTACGCTGGCAGCTGGGCCGCAATGCCGTATGCGTACATCTAACCTATGTACCCTACTTGAAAGCTGCCGACGAACTGAAGACCAAGCCCACCCAACACTCTGTCAAAGAGTTGCAAGGAATGGGTATCCAGCCCGACATTCTTGTTTTGCGCACAGAGCGCCACCTCGACGATGGTATGCGCATGAAGGTTGCCTCATTCTGTAACGTCGATTTAGAGTGCGTAGTGCAGAGCGAAGATATGCCCAGCATCTACGAAGTACCCGTAAGCATGCAACAACAAGGTCTCGACGCCGCCATCATGCGCAAGATTGGCATCCCCGTTGGAGAGACTCCTGCTATGAAACCTTGGCACGATTTCTTAGACAAGCAGCGCAATGCCACCCGCGAAGTACACATTGGACTGGTGGGCAAATATGACCTTCAGGATGCTTATAAGAGCATTCGCGAAAGTCTGAACCTAGCAGGTATATATAATAATGTGAAGGCAAAACTACATTTTGTCAACAGCGAAGAGATTTCCAAGGCAAATGTAGGTGAGAAACTCAAAGGTTTGCAGGGAATCATCATCTGTCCGGGCTTTGGCACACGAGGCATCGAAGGTAAGATTATCGCAGCAGAATATACACGTACACATGATATTCCCACCTTTGGTATCTGTCTGGGTATGCAAATGATGGTTATTGAGTTTGCAAGAGATGTACTCGGCCTCAGCGATGCCAACAGCCGTGAGATGGATACAGAGACGCCCAATAACGTCATTGACATCATGGAAGAGCAGAAGAATATCACTCAGATGGGTGGTACCATGCGATTGGGCGCCTACGAGTGCGAACTGGTAAAAGGCAGTCGTGCCTACGAAGCCTACGGTGAAGAGGCCCTGATTAAGGAGCGCCATCGCCATCGTTACGAATTCAACAACCAATATCTCGAAGAGTATGAGGCTGCAGGTATGAAGTGCGTAGGCATCAACCCTGCTGCCAACCTGGTGGAGATTGTCGAGATTCCCGACAAACGTTGGTACATCGGTACACAGTTTCATCCCGAATACTCATCTACCGTACTCCAACCACACCCACTCTTCATGAGTTTTGTTAAGGCTTGCATCGCAGAGTGATGCAGGCCTTAGCCCTTTGCCATCTCACTATTATCTATTAAGAGATGAAGGGGGGTATTTACAGATTGTTATTTTTGATAAAAAAGTAGATAGAAAGATAATTATAGCGACGAATAATAGCATTTTTTTTATTACCTTTGCACGCACAATGGAACAACTGAAACACGAATGCGGAGTGGCGATGATACGCCTTTTGAAACCGCTAGACTATTACGAAAAGAAGTACGGCACATGGGCTTACGGCTTCAACAAGCTCTATCTGATGATGGAGAAGCAGCACAACCGTGGACAGGAAGGCGCAGGTATTGCCTCTGTCAGTCTGCAAAACAAGCCTGGCACAGAATACATGTTCCGTGAGAAAGCCGAAGGAAAAGATGCCATCACCAAAATCTTCAGTCGCGTAACACAAGAAATGACTGGCGAACTACTGATGGGGCATCTGCGCTATTCTACTACCGGCAAAAGCGGACTACAGTACGTGCATCCCTTCTTACGTCGCAACAACTGGCGAGCTAAAAACCTCTGTCTATGTGGTAATTTCAATATGACCAACATTGACGAGGTTTTTTCTTTTCTCACCGCCCAAGGTCAATCACCTCGTATCTATGGCGACTCATACATCACATTGGAACTGATGGGGCACCGATTGGATCGTGAAGTAGAGCGACTCTTTGAAGAAGCCAAGAAGCAAGGTCTTACAGGACTTGATATTACAAACTACATTGATGACCATATCTGCATAGCGAATGTACTGAAAACCACGATGAAGCATTACGACGGTGGTTATGTTATGTGTGGACTGACAGGCTCTGGCGAGATGTTCTCTGTACGCGACCCATGGGGCATTCGTCCTGCATTCTATTATCGTGACGACGAGATTGTTGCATTGGCTAGTGAGCGTCCTGTCTTACAAACCACGTTCGACCTCGACAGTAAAGACATTCAGGAACTTCTGCCTGGACAGGCTATCATAGTACATAAGGACGGGCATTGCTGCATTGAGCAAATCATGCCAGCTCAGGAACTATCAGCTTGTTCTTTTGAGCGCATCTATTTCAGTCGCGGTTCCGATTGCGAAATTTACCAAGAGCGCAAACGACTAGGCGAGCAGTTGACACCTGCCATTATGAAAGCTATTGACGGAAAAGTGGAGAACACCGTTTTCTCCTACATCCCCAACACTGCTGAAGTCGCCTTCTACGGCATGACAGATGGATTCCGCAAGCTACATGGCGACGTACGCACAGAGAAGGTAGTATGGAAAGATATCAAGTTACGCACCTTCATCACTGACAATTCCGAGCGCAACGACCTTGCTGCCCATGTCTATGATATCAGTTATGGTTCACTGCGCCCCCACGAAGACAATCTCGTGATTATCGACGACAGTATCGTACGCGGCACCACATTAAGAGAAAGCATCTTTAAGATTCTCGACCGTCTTCATCCCAAGAAGATTGTTATGGTATCAAGTTCGCCACAGATACGCTATCCCGACTATTATGGCATCGACATGGCTCGCCTTGAAGAGTTCTGCGCTTTCCGTGCCACAATAGCCTTAATAGAAGAACGCGGTATGTGGCAACTAATCAACGACACCTATATGGCCTGCAAAAACGAATTGCAGAAGTCAAAGGGAGATATGCAAAACTGCGTAAGAGCACTCTACGAGCCTTTCACTGTTGAGGAAATCAATCAAAAGATTGTAGAGATGCTACGTCCTGAAGGTATGGAGACACCTGTTGAGCTGGTATTCCAGAGTATCGAAGGACTCCATGAGGCCTGTCCTCATCATCCTGGCGATTGGTACTTCACTGGCCACTACCCCACTCCTGGTGGTATTCGCTTGGTCAATCAGGCCTTCATTAACTATGTTGATAACGAATTAAAAATGCAAAGATAACATTTATGAGAGAAGCAACATTAATCCTCGAAGATGGAAGCTGTTTTAAAGGTCGCTCATTTGGATATGAGTGCGAGACATCGGGCGAGGTTGTATTCAACACAGCCATGACGGGCTATCCAGAGAGTCTGACCGACCCCAGTTATGCTGGTCAGATACTGGTTACCACATTCCCTTTGATTGGCAACTACGGTGTACCCGACACTGGATTGGGAGCCAATGGCCTCCCCCTGTTCATGGAGAGTGATAAGATTCATCCTAAAGCACTTATCGTAGCGGATTATAGCGAGACCTATTCACATTGGAATGCCAAAGAGTCATTAGCATCATGGCTCAAGCGCGAAAATATTCCTGCCATCACTGGTATCGACACTCGTCGCTTGACTAAAGTTCTTCGCGAACACGGTGTGATGATGGGAAAAATTGTCATTAGCGGTTTACAATGTTGCGATGGCACCGCAACGAGCAAAGCCGAAGACTACGGCTCAGTCAACTGGGTAGAGAAAGTAAGCTGCAAAGAGGTTATCACCTATAAGGCCGACTCCTCACTCCTCACTCCACACTCCACACACAAGAGAGTGGTCCTCGTTGACTGCGGTGTCAAGGCCAACATCATTCGTTGCCTGCTAAATAGAGGCATCGAGGTTATACGTGTGCCCTGGGACTACGACTTCAACGAGCTTGAGTTCGATGGTCTTTTCCTTGCCAATGGTCCTGGCGACCCAGAGCAATGCACCAAGACTGTTGAGCACATCCGTACCTTCCTCAACAACAAAGAGATTAAGCCCTGTATGGGTATCTGTCTGGGCAACCAACTGCTGGCTAAGGCTGCAGGTGCCAAGACATATAAACTAAAATATGGTCATCGCTCACACAACCAACCCGTACGAAAGGTAGGCACCAATCAGTGCTTCATTACCTCACAGAATCACGGGTTTGCCGTTGACGATACCACACTACCTGCAGACTGGGAGCCACTCTTCATCAATATGAATGATGGTTCTAACGAGGGCATCCGTCACAAGAAAAACCCCTGGATGTCAGCTCAGTTCCACCCAGAGGCTTGCTCTGGTCCTGTAGATACAGAGTTCATGTTCGACGAATTTGTAAGAATGCTTAATGAAACGAGATAATATGACAGATCAGAATATAAAAAAGGTATTACTGCTGGGTAGCGGTGCATTGAAGATTGGTCAGGCTGGAGAGTTTGACTATAGCGGTGCACAGGCACTGAAAGCATTGAAGGAGGAAGGTGTAGAGAGCGTACTTATCAACCCGAACATCGCAACGGTACAGACCTCACAAGGTGTTGCCGACAAAGTATATTTCCAACCTGTTAAGCCAGAATTTGTAGAGCGCATCATTGAGAAAGAGCGCCCCGATGGCATCCTGCTTAGTTTTGGTGGACAGACTGCACTTAACTGCGGTGTTGAGCTCTACCAAAGTGGTGTCTTAGAGAAATATGGCGTTAAAGTATTGGGTACACCCGTACAGGCCATCATCGACACCGAAGACCGCGACCTTTTTGTTAAGCGTCTCGATGAGATTGGCGTCAAGACCATCAAGAGCGAGGCTTGCAGCACCGTTGAAGAAGTACAAAAGGCTGCCCAAGCACTCGGATTCCCTGTCATTCTCCGTGCCGCCTATGCACTGGGAGGTCTGGGTTCTGGTTTCTGCGACAATGAAGAACAACTGCTGACACAAGCAGAGGAAGCCTTCTCCTTCTCACCACAGGTATTGGTAGAGAAGAGTTTGAAGGGTTGGAAAGAGATAGAGTATGAAGTAGTACGCGACCGTTTCGATAACTGTATCACCGTATGTAACATGGAGAACTTTGACCCACTCGGCATCCATACGGGTGAATCAATTGTAGTAGCTCCATCACAGACGCTCAGCAATGCAGAGTATCACAAGTTGCGCGCACTTGCCATTAAGATTATCCGCCATATCGGCATCGTTGGTGAGTGTAACGTACAATATGCCCTTGACCCGAACTCTGAGGATTATCGCGTTATCGAAGTCAACGCCCGTCTCAGCCGTTCATCAGCACTGGCATCTAAGGCCACTGGCTATCCTTTGGCTTTTGTTGCAGCCAAGCTCGGACTGGGTTATGGTCTCTTCGACCTGAAGAACTCTGTAACTAAGACTACCTCAGCATTTTTCGAGCCCGCTCTTGACTATGTCGTAGTCAAGATTCCACGTTGGGACCTCACCAAGTTCCACGGTGTTAAGCGCGAACTCGGCTCTGCCATGAAGAGCGTCGGCGAAGTGATGGCTGTTGGACGCACCTTTGAGGAGGCACTCCAAAAAGGTCTGCGAATGATTGGACAAGGCATGCATGGTTTTGTAGAGAACCATGAGATTAAGATTGCCGATATCTCCAAATCATTGCACGAACCTACCGACATGCGTATCTTCGTACTTGCCAAAGCATTGCAGATTGGCTATAGCGTAGAGCAGATTCATGAACTTACAAAGATTGACCGTTGGTTCCTGCAGAAGCTGAAGCATTTGGTAGATATTGACATGCGTCTGCAAGAGAATAAATACCTCGCAGAAGTTTCAGAATACATGGACGAAAGCGAGTTTATGGAGATTCTTGAGACCCCAGAGGTTGCCGAATTACTGCACGATGCCAAGGTATATGGTTTCTCCGATTTCCAGATTGGCCGTGCCGTAGGTTTGGAAGAACGAATGAATATGGAAGAGGCTGGTCTCACCATCCGCAAATGGCGCAAGGCATTAGGTCTCACACCTATTGTCAATCAGATAGACACGCTGGCTGCTGAGTATCCTGCTCAGACCAACTACCTGTATCTTTCGTACCTATAATTGCCTATATATACATTATTAATAATATATACTTATCATCATGTGTGGAATCGTAGCAATATTGAATGTTAAGGAGCAGACACAAGAGCTGCGCCAGAAAGCGCTACGCATGAGTCAGAAGATTCGCCATCGTGGTCCCGATTGGAGCGGTACCTATTGTGGTGGCAGTGCCATCTTGGCTCATGAGCGCCTGAGCATCGTCGACCCAGAGAGTGGTGGTCAGCCTTTATACAGTCCTGACCGCAAACAAGTATTAGCTGTGAATGGTGAGATTTATAATCATCAGCATATCCGTCGCCTCTATGCTAATCAATACGAGTTCCAGACAGGCTCAGACTGTGAGGTAATCCTTGCATTATACCGAGACAAGGGCATCAACTTCCTTGAAGACCTCAATGGTATCTTTGCCTTTGTGCTCTACGATGAGGAACGCAACGAGTATCTGATTGCTCGCGACCCCATCGGAGTCATTCCCCTTTATATTGGCTACGATGATGATGGTACCGTCTATGTGGCTTCAGAGATGAAGGCACTCGAAGGACAGTGCGATCGCTTTGAGCCATTCCTTCCAGGTCATTACCTTTGGAGTGGTGATGGTGAAATCAAGCGCTATTATCACCGCGATTGGATGCAATATGAAGCCATCAAAGACAATCCCGCCAGTGTAGAAGCCATCCGCAATGGTCTCACCGATGCCGTTAAGCGTCAACTGATGTCTGACGTACCTTACGGCGTACTGCTCAGTGGTGGTCTTGATAGTAGTATTATTTCTGCCATTGCCGAGGAGTTCAGTGAACATCGCATAGAAGATGACAGTAAGACAAAAGCCTATTGGCCACGCTTACATAGCTTTGCCGTAGGACTGAAAGGTGCCCCTGATCTCGCAAAGGCTAAGATGGTAGCCGACCACATCGGTACCGTTCACCACGAAATCAACTACACTATTCAGGAAGGCCTTGATGCCATCCGCGATGTCATCTACTTCATAGAAACCTACGATGTCACCACCGTACGCGCCTCAACACCAATGTATCTCTTGGCACGCGTCATCAAGTCGATGGGTATCAAGATGGTACTCTCTGGCGAAGGTGCCGACGAGATATTCGGTGGATACCTCTATTTCCATAAAGCCCCTACAGCCAAAGACTTCCACGAAGAGACAGTTCGCAAATTAGGAAAACTCCACCTCTACGACTGTCTGCGTGCTAACAAGAGCCTTAGTGCATGGGGTGTAGAAGGTCGCGTACCTTTCTTAGATAAAGAATTCTTGGATATAGCCATGCGCACCAATCCTGAAGCTAAGATGTGTCCAGGTACAACCATCGAGAAGAAGATTGTACGCGAGGCCTTTGCCGACTTGTTACCTGATGAGGTAGCATGGCGTCAGAAAGAACAGTTCAGCGATGGTGTCGGCTATTCATGGATTGACACCTTGAAAGACATCACCTCTAAGGCTGTTACTGACGAACAGATGGCACATGCAGCAGAGCGTTTCCCCATCAATCCTCCCAAGAACAAGGAAGAATACTACTATCGCAGCATCTTTGCAGAACATTTCCCCAGCGACAGTGCTGCCAAGAGTGTGCCAAGCGAAGCAAGCGTAGCCTGCTCTACAGCTATTGCCTTGGAATGGGACGCCGCCTTTAAAAACATGAACGATCCAAGCGGACGTGCGGTAAAAGGAGTACACGAACAAGCATACTAAACACGAGATGGGCACCTACTTTATGCAGGTGTCCATTCATGTTTTTGTATGTTTATACAATATTTGTTCAATTTCGTCAAAGCGAAAGACACAAAATGAAACAGATTGTAACGAAAAAGGGCTTGAAAGTTAAAAAAGAGAGCAAAAATGTATCTTTTATGTAATTTTATTTGTTTGTTTACATAAAAAGTGTTACTTTTGCACCTTGGAAATTTAAAATGCGTCAATAGGCCAATTAATGGAAAAGAAGATTGTTTTACAAGCTTAACATATTGGGAACGCACTAAAAATTAATCCACAAACAAGAACAATAAGAATATAATAATAAAGAGATTGAGAGAATTTATGAAAAAAAGATTGACTATGTTTCTCACCTGTCTCTTCATGAGTTTAGGCATGGTATATGCCCAGCAGAAGATTACAGGTACAGTCTTTGAAGACAACGGTGAACCATGTATTGGTGCAACCGTAATGATTCAAGGCACCAAACTGGGAACAAAGACCGACCTTGATGGTAACTTCAGCATTAACGTGCAGGAGGGCAAGAAGCTTGTGATAAGCTATGTCGGTATGATTACCCAAACCGTTAAGGCTAAGGATGGTATGAAGATTACGCTGCAACCAGATGCTACTCAGCTGCAGGAAGTTGTTGCCGTAGGTATGATGAAACAGGATAAACGTCTGTTCACCGGTGCCTCGTCAAAGATTGATGCAGACAAGGCGAAGTTGGCAGGTATGGCTGACGTGAGCCGTTCACTTGAAGGCCGTGTTGCAGGTGTTCAGGTAACAAACGTATCAGGAACATTCGGTGCTTCACCAAAAATTCGTGTACGTGGTGCAACGTCTATCTATGGTAACTCTAAGCCTCTATGGGTAATTGACGGTGTAATCTACGAAGATAATGTAGACGTAAGTGCCGATGAGTTGGCATCAGGTGACGCTAAGACCCTTATTTCGAGTGCCGTTGCTGGTTTGAACTCTGATGACATCGAGTCATTCACGGTATTGAAGGATGGTTCTGCCACCTCAATATATGGTGCACGCGCGATGGCTGGTGTGATTGTTATTACCACCAAGAAGGGTTCTAAGGGACGTGCATCGGTTAACTACACAGGTGAGTTCACTACCCGTTTGAAGCCTAGCTACCGCGACTATAACATCATGAACTCTCAGGAGATTATGGGTGTATATAAGGAAATGGCAAACAAAGGTTGGTTGTCATTGGAGAGTCTAGCCAATGCTGAGGATACTGGTGTATATGGATACATGTATCAGCAGTTACGTAAGTTTGATCCTACGACAGGCACCTTCGGCTTGGAGAACACAGAGGCTGCACGTAACAAGTACTTGCAAGCTGCTGAATTCCGTAACACAGACTGGTTCGATTTGCTTTTCTCTAACAGCATTCAGCAGAATCACTCTGTTAGTGTTGCAGGTGGTACAGATCGTTCACAGAGCTACTTCTCTATGTCATTGATGAACGATCCTGGTCAGTATGTTAGTGCATCCAAGGTTCGTCGTTATACATTCAATGGAAACACCTCTTATGAAATTCTGAAGAACTTAACAGCTAAGTTAGCTGCTCAGGGATCATTCCGTAATCAGGAAGCTCCTGGTTCGCTGAATCAGAGTGTTGACGTAGTAACTGGTGAGGTTAAGCGTGACTTTGATATCAACCCATTCAGTTTTGCAATGAACACAAGCCGCTGTTTGGATCCAAATATTAACTACACTCGTTTCTACTCACCCTTTAACATCTTTGACGAGTTACAGAACAACTACAACGATATTGATGTTAAGGAGTTGATGTTCCGTGCAGAATTGGAGTACAAGCCCATCAAGACCGTTACTCTTACAGGTTTGATTTCTACACGTTTATCTAGCACACGTCGTCAGCACAATGTAATGGATGGTTCTAACCAGGCCAACGCTTATCGCGCAGGTGTTAATCAGCAGGATGACAACTCTACCATCCGTAACAGCAACCCATTGCTTTACACCAATCCTGATGACGAGTTAGCTCTTCCTGAGGCTATACTTCCTGAGGGTGGTATCAAGTACGAGTATAGTGACAAGATGCGCTCTAACAACTACCGCTTCATGGCAGAATACCGCGATGTATATAATGAGAAGCACGTAGTCAATGCTTTGTTCGGTTCAGAGTTATCTACTGTACGCCGTACACCAACTACATGGACAGGTTGGGGCTATCAATTCAACAATGGCGGTATCGTATATACCCCATACCTCTGGTTGAAGCAGCGCAATGAGGAGAACACCGATTACTTCAGTGAGTCGTTCACTCAGACCAACACTTTGGCATACTATGCACAGGCTGTATATAGCTACGACCAGCGTTATACCATCAACGGAACATTCCGTTATGAGGGTACCAACCGTTTGGGCAAGGAGCGTTCAAGTCGTTGGTTGCCTACTTGGAACATTTCAGGTTCATACGATATTACTAATGAACCTTTCATGAAGAATACTGAGAATTGGTTGTCACAGTTGAAGTTGCGTGCTTCTTACTCTCTGACTGCAGATACAGGTCCCTCTTATGTTACAAACGCAAGAGCAATCTACAAGACCAAGAACACATGGCGTCCTTACACCTCAGCTGCCGAATCACAGATTTACATCTCTGATCTTGCAAACTCTCAGCTGACTTACGAAAAGAAGCATGAGTTCAATATTGGTGTCGACCTTGGTTTCCTTCGTGACCGTATCGCAATTAACTTCGATGCTTACTGGCGTAACAACTATGACCTGATTGGTGCAACCTTCACTCAGGGTTGTGGTGGTCAGATTCAGAAGATGGCCAACGTTGCAGACATGGAGTCACATGGTCTTGAGGTTGGTATATCTACAGTTAATGTACAGACACCTAAGTTCAAGTGGACTAGTGACCTTATCTACTCATTAGCTAAGAACGAGATTACCACTCTGCAGACTTCAAGCCGTGCAGTTGACCTGGTAAGTGGTCAGGGTTATGCTCTCGAAGGCTATCCCGTACGTTCAATCTTCAGCTACAAGTTTGCCGGTCTGAACAATGAGGGTCTGCCCATGGTTTACAATGAGAAGGGTATCAAGACTGTTGGTGATGTAAACTTCCAGGAGACAGAGAATCTTGAAGACTTCCTTATCTACGAAGGTCCTTCTGATCCCACATGGTATGGTTCATTCAATAACAGTTTCAGCTTCAATGATAGCAAGCTGGGTAAGTTGAACCTTGACGTATTCATCACCTACTCTGGTGGTAACGTTGTTCGCCTCGACCCTGTATTCTCTTATGCATACAGTGACTTGTCTGCGCTGCCCCGCGAGTTCAAAAATCGTTGGATGATGTCTGGCGACGAGAACGTGACAAATATCCCTGTTATTGCTTCACGCAACCAGGTTGACCGTTATGGTTCTAACGCTCTGCGTACGGCTTACAATGCATATAACTATTCAGAAGCGCGTATTGCCAAGGGCAATTTCGTACGTCTGAAGGAAATTTCAGTTACTTATACATTCCCACAGGGACTTCTCAAGAGCACCAAGTTATTGAGTACAGCTTCTATTAAGTTGTCTGCTACCAACCTCTGTCTGCTTTATGCTGACAAGAAGTTGAATGGTCAGGATCCTGAGTTCATCAACGCTGGTGGTGTTGCCTCACCTATTACAAAGCAGTTCACCGCAACCGTTCGTTTGGGATTCTAATTTGAGATAAGAGTTATACAGATAAGAGATAATAAATGAAAGTTATGAAGAAATATATATTCGGATTGTTAACAATGACCTTGGGGGTAGCGCTCACTTCTTGTGAGAGCTTCCTCGACGAGGTCCCCGACAATCGTACCGAGATTGACACACCTGAGAAGGTACAGTTATTGCTTGTTTCAGGTTATCCTCAATCTACACCAGCCGTTATTTGCGAACTGAGTGGTGATAACTTCGTGGACAACAACGTTGTAAAGCCAGGTATTCACCGTTCTGCATACAAGGACTTCCATGAAGAGGCTTACGCATGGAAAGACATTAACAACTATGGTACAGGTGAAGATGACACCCCTTATGATGTTTGGGAGAAATACTACTATGGTATTGCAACAGCCAACCATGCCATTGCTGCTATGAAGGAAATGAGCAATGACCCTGCTAACGATCCTTCTTTGGCACACTCATGGGGTGAAGCACATGTTCTGCGTGCTTACCTGCACTTCGTATTGGTCAACGTATTTGCTGAGGCCTATAAGGATGAGACACGTAGTCTTCAGGATATGGGTATCCCCTACGTTACCGAACCTGAGACGACTGTTAATATAGACTATAGCACGAGCAAGTATCGCCATAGCGTAGCAGAGACCTACGACCTGATTGAGAAGGACTTGCTGGAGGGCATCAACCTTATTGATGACTCTAAGTACAAGGTACCAGCCTATCACTTCAATCAGAATGCTGCTCACGCCTTTGCAGCTCGTTTCTATCTCTACAAGCGTCAGTATGATAAGGTAATCGAGCACGCAGATGCTGCATTGGGTAGTAATGCTGCTTCTTCACTGCGTAAGTGGGCAAACATGAGCACCAACACCATTGATGCCATGCTCAAGTCATACAACGATGAGACAGCTCCCTGTAACTACCTCTTGCAGACAACATACTCTCTGCAAGACCGTCTGCTCTCTGCTATCCGTTTCGTAATCAACGATGGCAACAAGAGTGAGAGTGTAAAATCATCAAAAGAAGCCATCTATGGTGGTGGTCCTAACTGGAGCAACCGTCTGAAGGCTTACGAAGGTAAGATTTATCGCTATGGAGAGAACGACGATGGTTCTTGGTTGTTCCGCGTCTACGAGTACTTCGAATATGAAGACAAAATTGCCGGTATCGGCTTTGTACACATCATCTACCAGCCATTCACTGCTGAGGAAACTCTACTCTGTCGTGCTGAGGCCAAGCTTTATCTAGGTCAGACATCATCGGCTATCGACGATTTAAATACATGGACAGCCTCTAAGTTGGTTGAAGCTCCACTGACACAGGAAAAGATTAACAAATTCTATGGTGGCGATCCAAAGACTAGCGATTTTGTTTCAGAGCTGAATCCAGACAAGATGTCTGATCAGTTCCAAATCTTGACTGGCGATAAGCTCAATGTGTTGCACTGCATCCTGCACTTCCGCCGCATTGAGACTATGTTCGAGGGTCTGCGTTGGTTCGACATCAAACGCTATGGTATCACCGTACATCACGCTTTCCGTGGTCCACAGGATCCAAACATCACTCACGACTATCTGCAGTGGGACGATCCCCGTCGTGTTCTGCAGATTCCTAACAACGTTATCAAGGCTGGTTATCCCGCTACAGAACGTGAGAAGCACGAACAGACAACCCCAATGGTAACCCAGCCCATACTTGTTAAATAATCAAAGAAAGGCAAATAGAGATGAAAAAGATTTTATATATCATGAGTGCGGCAGCCTTGTTGCTGACCCTCGCCTCTTGCGGTAAAGATGATGAGCTCACCGAGTCAATCTTCGATACCACCACGCCTGTGGTAGACCCTAACCAGTCAACCTACGAGTTCGACCAGTGGCTCTACGACAACTTCGGCAAGCCCTACAATGTAGAATTCCAGTATAAGTTTAATCTGCCTGCATCAGATTATAGCTTCCAGTTGGCTCCTGCTGAGTACAAGCGTTCTCAGTTGTTGGCTCACTTTATTAAGTACTTGTTCTACGACGTATATACCAAGTATGCTGGTGATAACTTCATGAAGCAGTATGGTCCTCGTATCTTCCACTTCATCGGTTCATCAGGTTATAGCCCACGAACTGGTACTGAGGTACTCGGTTTGGCATCAGGTGGTGTAAAGATTACGCTGTACAACATCAACGAGATGAAGCCCTACACAGAGGACTTGACCTATGACGCAAAAGATATTGAGACCATCAATGAGCGTGTATTCCACACCATGCATCACGAGTTCTCACACATCATGCACCAGACAAAGACCTATCCTGTAAACTTCGGACAGGTTACTTCTGGAACATACGACCCTATCGACTGGCATAAGCGTGACTCTGTAGATTCTCACCAGATGGGCTACGTTACTCATTATGCTTCTTCAGCCACCTATGAGGACTTCGTAGAGACCTTGTCATGTATCATCACTGACAACGACTATCGTTGGATGATGCGTATCATCAGCGCTAGCGCTCCTGGTTTCCGTTCTGGCGACAAAGAGCAGGTACTTGAACTCATTGAGAAGTTGGGTATTGACAAGAACAAGCCTAACACTCACTGGAATGACTTCAGCCTTTATTCTGAGGCTGAATATAGCCAAGAAACTGGCAATTATGAACCTGGCGAGCGTATTGTACTTGATGTACATCGTAGTAGCGAGAGAGTAGTCAATAAGGATTATACTGCAGAGGTTCCCCGTTTCAAATATACTGAGTTGAAGAAATTTACCTCTTTTGATGAATTTCTCAATTGGGTTCCTGTAACCACCAAAGAAAGTATCGCTGGTATCAACTCTATGTTGAAGAAGATTTCTATTGCCACTAAGTGGCATCAGGATCGATGGGGATTGAACACCTTCACACTGCGTGAGGAGGTTCGCCAGCGTCAGAACAAGATTAACGATTATCTCAAAAACGAGGTAACCATCTATGAACTTAAATGATGTTGAAGACGATGAAGAAAATACAATTATTCCGTTTTATGTTCCTCGCTATGTTGCCCGCCTTTGTGCTGACATCATGTAGATTTGAGGACGAAGACTACTTCGGAGAGTCTGCCGCACTGCGTATTGAGCATAGTGCTGACCAGCTGAAGAACCAATTAGTTGATGCCCCCAACGGATGGGTTATGCAGTACTTCTGTGGTACAGAGGTTGCCCAATTCGAAGGTTTCAATCTCTTCGCTCGTTTTGAGAATAGCAATAAGGTAACTTTAGCTGGTAACCACCGTTATCTTCGCGATGGTAACCAGAATAAGTACACCGAAGCCAGCAGTGTTTATGAGATGCTGAAGGAAGATGGATTGGTTTTGGCTTTCAACGTATGGAACGATGTCTTAACTCCATTTGTTGATCCCGTTAGTTATTCTGCAGCACCACAAAACATCGTCAAAAACGGTGAAGGAATGAAAGGCGACCACAACTTTGTAATCATGTCTACTAAGGACAATGAAATTATTCTGCGTGGTGAACGTCATAGTGCTGAGGTCCGCTTGGTAAAATGCGACCGCACTTGGCAGGAATACATTAACGACACAGAGGCATTGAAGCAGAGCATTACCAATACAAACATCAACGACTATTATGTTGTTGACGCAGATAACGACACGCTCTACTTCCAGAGTTTGCGCAATGGTCGTTTCCTCTATACAGACAATCTTGACAAGACCAAATCTGTGAAGGTTGACTCTTTGGCTTGCGTATTCACACCCAATGGTTTCCGTATTGAGAAGCAGGACAGTATGAACAACTACAAGTTCCATGAGTTCACATTGACAGACGACAAGTCTTGCCTGAAGAGCGAGGATGGTAATGTCAAGGTTGTTGCATGCTGGGATACATATGCAGTAAGCCACGCTGCCATTTGGAAAATGGACGCGTCAATGTTCACAGCAGAGCAACAGAATCTGTTTACCCAGATTGATGCAGAATTGAAAAAACAAAATTCAACTTGGAGTCTTGAAAGCATTGGTATCGGACAGTCTACTGGATCAAACAAAGTATTAGGTTTAGTACTAACTTTCTATACCAATACTGCCAAGACAAAGACTAACACCGCAGGTCTGTCTATGACAATGAGCAAACCTGCCCCTGAGCAGATCTCTATCACATGCACAGAAGCAAACAAGATTGATAAGAACATGGAGAATATCAAGAAGAAGGCCACTAATATTGAGCAACTATGTCGCGACTTTGCTGCTTTGATTAGTGGTACCTACAAGATGACTCCAAACAACTACTTCTTGCCAACAGGAGGACAGTTTGATCCTATCAACGGAGGCACTACTTTTAAATTAAATTAGACAATACAAATAATACTAACTAAAAGTTAAATGATTATGAAGAAGTTTTTACTCATTGCAGTTGCTGCGCTCGCATTCAGTTCAGCAAATGCACAAATTGCGAAGAAGCAGTTTGTTGGAAAACCTATTGCAAAGAAGCAGGTTGAGCAGAAAGCTACTCCTATGAAGTACCAAATTGCAGGTGCGAAGCTGGGAGTTAAACCTGTTATGGACAAGAGCAGTAAGACATTCAAGATGACTGCCAAGGAGCTGAAGTCTATCAAGCCTGTAGCAAAGCAGTTCAAATCAGCTCGCGCTGGTGAGGTTCAGCCAAAGTATAATGGTACAGGAACTCTAATTTCAGATAATACTACGACAAACTGGGATATGGTTCCTGGAACTGGTACTAAAGGTGATGGTACCACAATCACTTTGTTACAGAATGTTATCCCCGACATTTTCGGGTTCAAAGATGGCGTTGTTGTTGAGTATTCACTCGTAAATGGCAACATTGTTATCCAGCCTCAGCTTATCGCCTCATTCCCTGACGAGGACGCTCCCACAGGAACATACTATCTATTCTTGGAATCAGCTACAACTAATGATGGTGTTATCACTCTGACATTAGACAACGACGGAAACATTACAGGTACATATAGTATCATCTATAGCATATACCCCGCAGAAACTTATAATCCTGCAGACTGGGTTGCTACCTACGAGGGAGTAAAGGGAGCACAGTACACTGTTCCTGGACGTGATGTAGCACCTATTGTTAGCTTTGAACCTTCAAGCCTTGTTTTGTTTGCAGGTTTAGGTCTTAATGGTTATTCATTCAATAACAACTTGGCAATTACTGGTGCTTATACAAATACAACATTTGCGAACCGCACTACTGATCCCGCTTCAGCTTGGAATTGGACTGCTTACGATGCTTCTACAGAGTCTGAGTCTATTCTTGCAGAAGGTACAGATAAGAACTTCAGTTTGTATCTCGATGGTGGTCAGGTAGCAAACAATGTTACACTGATTGGTAAGAAGGGAGAGAAAGTATCAGAACCATTCACCTTTGGTATTGGCAAGTCTCAAACCGACGCAGGAGCAGCACGCTTCACAGATTCTTACCTCTATGCTGGTAGTGGTGAAAGTAGCTTCACATTGAACAACGAAACCCCTGCAATCATTACTCGTCAGGACCCCGATGGTGATTTGACATTCTATACAAACTGGGGTACTCCAGACAAGACGGATAAAGAGATGACAAAGATTTTCGCCTATCATGAGAAGCCTGCAGCTCCATTATACATCACAGGTGTAAGTCTGCCAATGGTTAACTTCACTGCTCAGGACAATTTCAACCTGCACATTAAGATTGTAAAGGCAAGCTATCCTGAAAATGCTACAAAGCCAACACTTGGTGACGTTATTGCCGAGGGTGATGCAACATCTGAGAACATCAACGCTGCATTCGATTCAGGTCTTACTGCTGTTGAGATTCCTCTCTACACAGAGGACGAGTCTGGTCTGAGCAATGAGCTCGAATATCTCTTCATTGATAGCGAGTTCGTCATTATAATTGAAGGATGGAACAATGGTTCTTTCTCTGGTGTACTTGGCTGCCAAGACACTCCTTTGGATAACGCTAGAACTTCAACTTGGTTTGAGAAGGCTGGTGAAGCTGGTAAAATGTACTCTTACACAACATGGAAGACCTCTCTGTTTATTGGTCTGATGGGCGCAACCTATGGCTACCTCCACACTGAAGACAATACTAATGTAACTATCCCTGTAGAAGGCGGTGAGGCAAAGATCAATGTTGAACCAATGCTGATTTACAACGACAATGCAGGTCAGCCTACCACTGGTATTTGGCTCGATGAGAACATTGAGGGTAATGAAATTCCCGAATGGCTCGAAGTTGAAACTATTGACCACTATTCAGTAGATAATGAGGGTTATCTTGACGAAGCAAACTTCGACCTCGTATTCACTGCAAGTGCTCTGCCCACAGGTGTTGAGGGTCGTAAGGCTTCTCTCGTATTCATGCAGCCTGGTGCTCAGTTGTTTGTTACTGTAGCACAGGGCGCTGCTTCTGGCGTCGAGGTAACAACTAAGACTGTGAAGACTGCTGATACACCTGCCTTCAACTTGGCTGGTCAGCGTGTAAACAAGGACTTCAAGGGTCTCGTTGTTAAGGATGGTAAGAAGTTCATGAATAAGTAATCTCTTTAAGATATTACATACTTATACTATCGGGAGAGCCGTTTGGCCCTCCCGATTCTTTTTCTAAATAGTTTATGCGCAAAAACATGTAACCATATACCATAGCACCTCTCAAATGCCGATGTACAGGGCGTTTGAGATATGGTATATGTTCATTCAACATATACCATACTTATACTATACTTATGCACTTTTAAGGGGCACAACTTTGTAATGAGGTCTATTGCCATACTGCAGATGCTCTATTCCCAGCTCTTTCATGGCAAATCCGATGTGAATCTTCGTGCTTCTATCACTCTTGATGCTGGGATATTCCATTTGAATGAGTTTCAGTATCTGGGTGCTATTGAGCGTCTTCGCCTTCTCACCCTCCTTAGGCTTTCTGAAGCAAACGCTGATAATCTCAGCAATATCCTTCTGCTCCACATAGTTCAGGTTCAGCTCCTGAATGCGTTTCACCTCCATATTGTTAAACCAGTAAGGCGCCTTCTGCTCCTTCACCTCATAGAGCACCTGAGCATACAACTGCTCATAGTCTATCTCGCCCGTGTTGTCAATCTGCTGTCCCTTAGGGATGGTCAGGCAGATATATCTACGACTACCTGTGGCATCTGTCAGAGGATGGGGATTGTTGGTGGTAGCAACGAAAGAGGCATAACGAGGTTTGTCTTCCTGCGAGGCGCCATAGAT
>FZQZ01000006.1 GCA_900199555.1 Prevotellaceae bacterium MN60 | reverse complement strand
CTTTTTTCAGGCTATCTTGTTCGCATATCAGGCTATCTTGGTTCGCATATCAGACTGATATACTATGCGTATTAGCCTGTCTTGCTTGCATATCAGACTGATTACCGCATATATTATCGCGTATTACTGTAATCTCGTGCGTGTATTACGGCAAAGGGCATCATATATTACGGAAAAGTGGATGGTTTGTTACGATGTGCGTTGCAGCGTTCTCACACCTAAAGGTATGAGTGTGGCGTTGCGTTGCGTTGCAATGTTGCAATAAGCACCCTCCACCACCTCAAGCGCGGGAGAAGACGGGTAGTCTTATCACATTATGATAAATAGAATAATTAATTTTTCTTCTTTTCCTTGTGTATGATACTCCTTATTGCAACATTGCAACGCAACGCAACGCCACACTCATACCTTTAGGTGTGAGAACGCTGCAACGCTACAACGCTACATCTATACCTTCACACTCCAACAAGCGTATAAAATATTTCCGTGTTAAAAGTTTGTAGTGTAAAAGATTCTTGCTATCTTTGCAAATCATAACTTAAAACAAAGGATATGCAAAACAATAAACCATCATCATGAAAAGGACACATTATTCAACATTTTGCTTTTTATTTGAAAAAAGTTCTAGGAAATGCGATATATTTTCATAAACTTGTCGTATAACAAATAGAACGGAATCACCAATGAGTGCTTTGACCGAAATAGAACTCTTAGAGGCTGTCCGCAAAGGACAACGCGAGGGACAGACAGAAATGGTCGGTCGCTATGCTCGACGCGTCTTTGCTATGATAGTAAGACAGGTGCCCGACGAGAT
Organism: Prevotellaceae bacterium MN60; assembly: GCA_900199555.1. GTDB lineage: Bacteria > Bacteroidota > Bacteroidia > Bacteroidales > Bacteroidaceae > Prevotella. Next base: position 152,092 of record FZQZ01000006.1, on the reverse strand, counting down.
GGACGCTCAAGAGCTGACACAAGACGTGTTTATGCGTGCCTTCAGTCATATAGATAGCTACAATCCACAAAAGGCCTCGCTCTCTACTTGGCTCTGTCGCATTGCTTACCGCCTCACACTCGACTTCCAAAAACGGAAAAGAGCTTTGATGGTTTCAATAGAAGATACGGAGGTAGGAAAGACAGATATCAGTGATGAAGAACTAGAGGCGGAACTATCAACAGGACGCAAAGAACGTATAGAGCAACTGATGAATATAGTAGATAGCCTGCCCACCGACGAACGGATGCTACTGACACTCTACTACCTCGAAGACCGTCCGCTAACGGAGATAGCTTACATTACTAATATAGATGCGAAGGCGCTGGCCAACCGTCTGTTTAGAACGAGAAAGAAACTATATAAGAAATTAAGTCCGACAGTATCCTAGTCGGAATCAAAATAGAATAATGACAAAACGATATAACGACACGGACCTACGCGAGGCACTACACCGCAAATATGCGGATATGCCTGAACTGCCTTCCGACTTCATGGCTAAGATGGAGCAGCGGATGGATAGTGTGCCTAGTGATTTACCCACTACTAAGCACCGTCCTCTTTGGCGCTGGCTCTCCATTGCTGCCTGCGTGCTATTGATAGTTGGTGTTGGCTTGATGATGATGCCCACTGAGCAACAACAAAAGCAACCAGTACTGGCAAACAATACTATCAATCATGTGGATAGCATCCATGAAACGGAAAGTGAAGTAACGATTCAGAAGGATTATCCTCGTGATACAGAAAAAAACATCAAGAGTCATGTGCAAGCAGTAAAGATAGTAGATGAGCCTCAAACAGATGCTCATGAAGAGCCCATCACGATAAATCCTATCATCCACTATGCTGCTAATAATCTGACGAAAGATACCATCCCCTATCAAGATCCTAATCGTGTAGATGACTTTATTACGGAGCTAGCCGAATATTATAAGGTAAAGGCTGTACCCCTTGTCTGCACGTCTGATATGGGCGATAGTACAGTAATCAGTACAGCATATCTATTCAAAGATGAACAGGAGCTGGATCTCTTTGCACGATTGCTACAAGTGGCGTGCTGGTATAATCCCAAGACACCTGGATACTTCTTGAACTTCTCTCAAAAGCAATTCTTCTTTAAGTTAGAAGATAAGCGAAAAGACGAGAAATGCCTGTGGATGGCAGAGCGTATAGGCAAAGAGTATGTCTTACTCTTCTCCACCCATTATCCGAAGAATGTTGTTCTCTCTTCGAGTTGCTTTGAAAAATATCGCGAACAGCTGACGCATATAAAAATCCAAACGTTGAACCTTTAAAAAGAAAAGAAAGATGAAAAGATTGATAATCCTTAGTCTGATAGCCTTGGTCAGCATCAATATGTTGGCACAAGAAAAAGACATCATTGTCTTAGCGAAAAACAATGGATATTTGATAGCACGTCCTCCTGTTATTGCTACTCCGAAAAACAAAAAGAAGTCGATATGTATGTGGACTGATACTGAGAAGAACGACTGGTATGAACAGACACTCGAACTTGATAATGTTCCTATCGCCAAAGACTTTGAGAAGATGTTTCCTGATGTTACCAACGACCAAGACTTACCCTACATTCAGATGCCTTGGATGTTGACTGAAGAGAATGATGAGACCGTGTTACATTGTTATCTTCGCATGCCTGCAGATGTCATAGAAGAATTCTGGTTGACTGACGTAGAAGGAGGCATCCTTGATAAAGAGACAGGCATCACCTATCGTGCAAGGCGCACAGAGCCAGAGTGCTACGAAAAACTCTTCGAAATTAAAGGTAAAAAGGGAGATGTGCTCGATTTCAAGATATTCTTCCCTAAACTGCCTAAGACTACAAATAAAATTGCCATCTATGGTGTGCCTAACTGGTTTTTGCGTGGAACGGAGGTAAATATTAATCGCATTCGCGTTAATTACAATTTTAGTGAATTTGAACTTATTGACGATATTCCTTATGATGAAAAGCCTCAATTCCATAAGCCTCGCCTTGTCGTAGAAGCAAAGAACTATGATAAAGACAACTTCCGTACTTGGGAAGAGTACGCTGATCCACACCTTATCAAGCCTGTAGAAGAGGGTACGATGGCTATGTGGATTACTCCAGAAGCCACCTATCTCGCTATTGCCACAGAATTAAATTGGAGCAGAGAATATTTTGGCAGAGGTGGTAATACAATGCTGATGGACAATACTGGACATCAATACAAATGTAAAGGTGTGATAGATTATCCTAACAATACTTTATTCTGGGTACAAGGCTATTCAGGTGATTATTTTGCCATTGTCTTAGTCTTTGAGCCTATACCTCTTACTCTTGAAAAGATTACTTATATAAGTCCTGAAGGTGAGCCCTTCCATGTACGTAATGCTAGTTGGGAAGGTGAGGTACGTCCTAATCTTAATGTTGGAGAACTCCGCATGAACCAGCGCCTCTTCGACTATTTCCCACGTAAGATAGTGAAATAACAGGAATACTATTGAAAAGTAAAATATAGCAGGATGGCCTTATATTTAAGGTTATCCTGTTATTCTTTTTATGTTTTTCTCTAAAAAACTTTTGAAGTTCATATTTTATTGCTACATTTGCAGTCAGTTCATTATCAAAACTTTAACAATAAAACATTAGCGAATTATGAAGAGAAAAATTGTTTTCTATGGATTACTGCTCTGTGCGATGATGACACAAGCGCAGACAGCAAGAAAGTTTACCATTAACCTTACTGAAGACGGAAAAGCCAATATGGTGGGATTTCTGCCTGAGAAGCCTACAGGAAGAGCTATCGTAGGTGTGCCGGGTGGTGGTTACTCTGTATTGTCAAACACACATGAGGGCACACTGGCTTCTGACTGGCTGAACAAGAGAGGTATTGCTTATTTCGTAGTCAACTATCGCATGCCGGAAGGTGACCGTACCATTTCTATTGGCGATGTAGAAAAGGTGATGCGCATGGTGCGCGACTCTGCAGAGGTATGGAAGGTAAATCCGCACGATTTGGGTATTATGGGATTCTCGGCTGGTGGCCACTTGGCTTCAGTTATCTCTACCCTCTCCGACTTTGATGCGCGTCCAGACTTTAGCATACTTTTCTATCCTGTTATCTCGATGGACGAACGCGTATCCCATAAGTGGTCTTGTCAGAACTTCCTGAGCAAGGAAGGACAAAAGAATCCTGAGTTGGTAAGAAAGTATTCTACGAATAATGCCGTACGTCGCCATCTTACTCCTCCTGCTATTATCATCACAGCCAGCGATGACCCTCTGGTTAATCCTGTAACAAATGGTTTGACATATTATAAGGCTATGCACGATGCTGGCAACGAGTGTACGCTGTATGTATATCCTACAGGCAGTCATGGCTTCGGATTTGGTCCTTGGTTTAAGTATCACAATCAGATGCTGACTGACCTGGGCAACTGGTTAGATAATCGTCCAAGTCCTAAGGCTGATGCTATCAAGGTGGCTTGTATCGGCAACAGTATTACCGATGGTCATGGCATTGACTTTGCTCCTGCTAATGGTTATCCAGCTCAGTTGCAGAAGCTGTTGGGTGAAGACTATCTGGTGAAGAACTTTGGTGTGAGCGCCCGTACTATGCTGAATAAGGGTGATTTCCCTTATATGAACGAGATGGCTTGGAAGGATGCTGTAGCATTTAAGCCCGATGTAGTTATTATTAAATTAGGTACTAATGACTCTAAGCCCGAAAACTGGCAGTATGGTGCTGAATTTAAGCAAGACCTGAAGCAGATGATTACTACACTGCGCCCAGACTTGCTGAAACCTGTAAAGAAGGGTAAGAAGAATAAAAAGGCAGTTGTAAAGAACGAAGGTCCACAGATATTCCTTTGCACGCCTATCAAAGCCTTCAAACCTTCTTGGAATATCAGCGAAGAGATCATCGTTAATAATATCATTCCTATCCAGAAAGAGGTAGCTAACGAATATCAGTTGCAGGTAATTGATTTACATACACTCTTTGGTGACGATGAAAGCTTGGTATTAGAAGATGGTATTCATCCTAATGGCAAAGGTGCCCAGAAGATGGCACAAATCATCTCAGAAGCTATCAAAAAAAGCAGCAATAAGTAGTAAAAAATACTGTTGATAAGTATGTGGAAAACTCGTGGATAACTAAGGGATAAAGCTTGAATAACACACCTACCCCTATCAGGAGTGTGGATAAAAAGCATAAAATACCATGTTATTCGCAAGTTTTCCACTATTTTTCGCTCGAAAAAGATATAAACTTATTAATTTTGCACCGAAATTAAGAATTGTGGATAAACTACTTATCATTCTAAAAATCAATAAGTAAGTATTCACAGTAGGTGTGGATAGCGCTATTTTAAGTGGGGATAAACAATCTGGCAAGAAAAATAGCCATAAGTTTTGCACTTATCAACGCTGTATCATCCTATTCATTCTTTTATTTTTTAAAAAAGAAAAAAGAAGAAATATAATATTGTGATGTTGAAAACAGAGTGGAAAGAGCAAGGTTTCATAGATGAACCTGTAAAAGAGGGAACAGATCTAAAAGCAGAAATACGTCGCTTATGCAAAGAGAAAGGTGCTATTATATTGGCACACTATTATACCATAGGTGACATACAAGACATAGCCGACTTTGTAGGCGACTCATTGGCATTAGCTCGTAAGGCTGCAGAGACCGATGCAAAAATGATAGTAATGTGTGGTGTACATTTCATGGCTGAGACTTGTAAACTGTTGTCTCCTGAAAAGGTAGTGCTCTGTCCAGACTTGAATGCTGGTTGCTCATTGGCAGACTCTTGTAAGGCTGACGACTTGAAGAAGTTTAAGGAAGAGCATCCTGGCTATCAAGTTATCTCTTATGTCAACACTACTGCTGCAGTAAAAGCATTGACGGATGTAGTGGTTACCAGTGGTAATGCTAAGAAAGTAGTAGATCAGCTGCCTAAGGATGCTAAACTTATATTTGGTCCTGACTATAATCTGGGTAACTATATCAATGAGGTAACAGGCAGAAAGATGCTGCTGTGGAATGGTGGTTGCCATGTTCATGAGCGTTTCTCAGTAGCTAAGATTCTTGAGCTAAAGAAGCAATATCCTGATGCAGTAGTGATGGCTCACTTAGAGTGTAAGGGTCCTGTATTGGCTGTTGCTGATGTGAAGGGAAGTACTGCTGATATGCTAAAGTATGCACGAGAAAACCATGCAACACAATATATTGTAGCTACAGAGGCTGGTATTTTGCACGAGTTGCAGCGTTCTTGTCCTGATAAGGAATTTATCCCTGTGCCTCCAGAAATCAGCGAGAGCGGATTGGAATGCAGTTGTAACGAGTGTCAATATATGAAGATGAATACACTCTTGAAGATATACAACTGCTTGAAGCACGAATGGCCTTCGGTAGAGATAGATCCGGAAATGGCTAAAGAAGCAGTGAAACCTATACAAAGAATGCTGGAGTTGAGTTAAGCTCCAGCATTTATTTTTATTTTCTAAAGATAGGTGTGTATTTATATATTAGCTTGGTGATATAAGTACATGCTACATAAACTAGCATAAACACACATAATACATAAAGATAATTCTCTTCGTAGATATTCATTTTATGTAGTATTCTGCTGATAAGCATTGGCACTCCACCACAAATGAAATAGTAGGCAATACTATGAGAACCTGTCCATTCTATCAGTCTTGATGAAGGAAGTAGCCTGAACAACTGAATCAAGAACAGACTTGTAACAAGCAAATCTATGATAAATACATAATAGTTGGTAACGATAATAGGACCTAATACCAATTGTATACTATATTTATATATGATAGATTTAATAATACAAACATTAATAAAGAGTAATGATGTATATGATATAGTGTTGAATCTGTTGAAAAGATAATCATATTTATGGTAGATATAGCCTATATACAGCAAGAAGAGCCCTAAAAGAGACTCATTAAAGTGCCATAAATTCTGTGGATAATATAGTGGAGAAGGATTATAAGAATTGCCAATAAAATAGGAAAGGATTAAGGAAATACATGCTATTGGGGATAAATATATCAGCTTTCCCTTTGTTATTCGCAAGAATAGGATGAAAAGAAGTTGAGAAAGTATTAAGGCTGTGATAAACCATGAAGCGTGTCCAGAGATAATTTCATAGCCTATAGAAGCGAAAGTCCTGTCTTGATAAATAAAGTATTTACCAACAGAAATAATGGTTGTAAAGATAAAATAAGGTATCAGTAAATACCTTATAATGGAATAACACTTCTTATGATAATCTATGGGTTCAGACTTATAAAAAAGATAACCTGAAAGTATGAAGAAGACAGCCAATACATCACCTACATAGAAAGCATAAGGTGTCTTGTCATAACCAACATAATACATTTCTGTATGAAACCAAAGAATAGCCATCATACAGAATCCACGCAGAAGGTCTATCCATTTCAGCCTTTCCATTATCTTATTTTTATTTGATTATTACTTTCTTTCTATTTATTATATTAATATTCTTTTGTATATATGGTATTTGTTTTCCTTCAAGATTATAGATAATTATATTGTTGTAATTTGAAAATGGAATATAATTTATATTAGTAGTTTCTTTAAAAACATTATTATCTAAAAATTCCATATGTTTGGTAATCCAGTTTACTATATCATTATATTCTGATTCAAAATTTAATACTCTTCCATCAATATCTGTATCTTCACTCCATTTTTGTTGTTCTCTTTCAGCTGCTCCACAATTCTTTATTAATTGATAATAATATTCATACCGATTAATAAGATTATCAGTAGAAAGAATATTTTTTCGTAATTCAGAATATCTTTCTAAAACTTTCTGATTGAAATTATTAGCATTCAGTTTTTTAAGTCTAACGTAGAGATTTAGATTGTTTTCAACCTCTAATTCTGGTGATGTGGCGTTAGGAATCCATTTTTCTATCCATTTTTGACCAACTGTTCCATCTAGATCCCATACAGCAAGAGTTAGCTTTTTATCTGTTTCTTTATCGTATACAGCCCAATATATATTTTTTCCTGTATTATCAAAAGCATTTAGAACATGAAGAAAAATATAATAATCAATAATCACTGGCATATCAAAGTAATTATGAATATGATTTTTAAATTCTTCATCTGTACTATTTGCTACAAAGCTAATAGCATTATATAATGTACTATAATCAGTTTCTTCAACATCATCCAATTCTGGATATTTCACTTCAAATGCTCCCCATGTTTCTTTACTGTTGTCGTATGCTGTAATATCATACATTAATGAATTACCCCAATCAGTTGCTTTCCATAGTCCACCATGAATAGTACCTGTTAGTTTATCATATTTCTTAAGTTTTAGTTGCTTTCTATCCATTGTTTCTGTTAAACAATAAATACCCATATATTCATTGTTTAAATATACTTCAATTACTTTTCCTCTTACACCAGTTAAAACATTAGGTTCTTGATAATAATAATATGGTTTATGTGCCATATCATTCCATAGTTCTGTAGCAATTCTGTTTCGAAGTCTAAATAAATCAGCTTGACCAGCATCTAATATCCAATTATTGTCTGATCTTAGTCCAAATAAGCTGACATCTTCGTAAAACTTTATTTTATAGTTTCTTTTGTGTTTGTTAGGAGAATTAGTAGAACCTCCACGCCATTTAATTTTTGCTTTTAAGGTCGTGGTCTTGTCAGATTCATTAATAGTTATTTCTCCTTCACTATATTCATATCCGAAATTTCCATTAATATGAATAGTAGGAAGCTGAGCTTTTAGTGTAATACTAATAGTAGCAAAAAAGAAAAAACATATTAATCTAATCATAAAGAATAATTATCTTACAATAGCTATCTTGCAAACGGTACCTTTATCACCATTGCTGGTGGCTGTAACTACCATATAGATGCCTGATGCCACACGATTGCCATTACGGTCGCAACCATCCCAAGTGAAGGTACCACCATTACTTCTACCTTCTGCCATCAGTGCGCCATTAGTAGAGAGTATCTTCACGTCAGCATCATAACTTAGACCAGTAATAGTAATCAGTCCTGTATAATCAGGCGTAACAGGATTAGGATAAGCCCATACATTGTCTGTGGTCATTTCCTCATTAGGTGTTGTGGCATTGCTCATATAAGAGCAGAGTCCTTTATCCGTAAGAATAAATACTTCACCCGTAGTTCCGTTGATAGATACGTCGAGAATATTATCTGAGATAAGTGGAGAATTGCTTGTGGTGAAGTGATGAACCTGAGTCATGTTGTCTTCACTGATAAGGAAAAGTCCATTACCTTCTGTACCTACCCATTTTCTTCCTCCTCCGTCAACTTTGATACATCTTGAAGAAAGACCTGTCAACAAATAGTCAGCATAGTCTGTACCATCATTGCGTGGTATCTTCTCCTGATATAGATTGAAGTTGAAGTTCTCTATATCTTCTTTACTAAAATAGAAGATAGCTTTATTAGTGGCTATCCATATATTACCCCTCTTATCCTCAGTGATGTCATAGATAAGCGCATTAGTATTATATGATACACCATCCTGATTGATAAAAGAGTCGTACTTATAGAGTGTATCCATCCATATATCATAGCAGAACACAGCGGGAGCATCCCATGAGGTATTGACAAACCAAAGTAATCCTCTACTGTCTATAAATGCAGAACGAAGACCTTCGCAGCCTATATCTTTTTTATTTTTATTATATAGTTCTGTCTTAGTAAACTTCTTCCACTGGCCGTCTTTGGTAAGTTGTAGCAGATTGATATCCTTTGCCTGGCTATTCAGAACCCATAGATTACCTTCACTATCATATTTGATACCGTGAACCAGTGTATAGCTGTTTTCGTGCTCCTCATTGTTAGTATGGTTCCAAGCTGGTCGCAACGGACTATTATCCTTATAGTGATAAGCCTTCAGAATGCCGTTTTTAAACTCGTAGAGGCCACTTCGTCCTCCTACTGCTATATGTGTAGGGTCGGTAGGATCTACGTCGATACAGTTGATATCTACGTATCTGAAGCCTGTTGTATTATTAATGTCCTGTGGGTAGAGTGTCCAGTTGTTGCCATCAAAGACTTGTATAGTGCCAGGATGGCCCATTCCAACTATTCCTGATAAGAACTGTCCACCAGTAGTATACAGTTTGCCATTGACAAACTTTGACTCGTAGAACCAGTTATACTTGGGTCCTCCAGGCTGTAGCGTCTTTACTACATCGATATACTTATCATAGTCGCTATTGTCTTCAGCAGGCAGCGATGTGGGATAGTCAGGATGATTCTTGGTATAGCTATCGGCAATCTCAGCACGCTGTACGTTGAGCTTAACGATGCCAAAGCCACAGATAAGATAAGCATACACACCATCTATACGGATGCTGCTCACCGTCTTGTCGCCAATAATCGACTTGGTATAGAGGTCGCTGATATTGATAATGTTGCCATTGGTCTCTATCAGGTCGATATTCGAGTTGCTATAGACCACTACCAGTCGCTTAGCTTGCTTACACCAGCGTATTTGCTTGATATCAACATCGCTCATGCCATTGGTTTTGTCGAAGGTAACAATGCTCTGGTCTTTCAGATTATACTGATACAGACTATTGGATGCCATCACAAAGATATTGTCGCCTGCAGCCTGTATCTGCTGTACTTCAGCGTATGACAGATAGTTGCGCCAAGAGCCTATCTGTGCGGATAAAGGCAAGAAAATAAAAAGGTATAAGGGTAAAAAGACGATGAGTCGTTTTACCAGCACAGCATTTGTCTTTATCTCCTTTATCTTCTTTAATACCTTTAACTCCATAACCTGAGATTTACTTTTTAAGATATGCTACCAGTTTTGCTGTTGCCTGTGCACGATGGCTTATCTGGTTTTTGATGTCTACACCCAGTTCGGCAAAGGTCTTGTTGTAGCCCTCTGGCTGGAAGATAGGATCGTAGCCAAAGCCCTCTCCTCCCCTCTTCTCGCGGATGATGTCGCCATTACAGATGCCTTCGAAGAACTGCGTCTTGCCATCAATAATCAAGGTAAAGACAGTGCGGAAGCGAGCCTTGCGATTCTCTACGTTCTCCAGTTCGCTGAGCAGTTTCTTCATATTAGCTTCTGAGTCGTGACCTTCGCCACCAGCATAGCGGGCACTATATACTCCTGGTGCTCCACCCAGTGCATCAACTTCCAATCCGGTATCATCGGCAAAGCAGTTGACGTGATATTTGTCCCAAACATATTGGGCTTTAATCAAGGCATTATCCTTGAGTGTTTGTCCCTTTTCTGGTATATCATCATGACAACCGATATCAGCCAGTGAAAGCACTTCAAACTTGTTGCCCAGCATGTTTCTGACCTCTAACAACTTGTTTTGGTTGTTGGTAGCAAATACTATCTTCATTTTCTTCTTGTGTTCTATCTTCTGTTTGATATGCACCTTCATCTCGTCGAAGCCTTCACCATAGACACCAATTACGAGCGACTGAGATACAAAGGCGTTAGGATCAATCATCTTGATGAGTCGGAACATGTTGACACTCTCGTTCTTCTTAGCCAGGATACAGAGTACCTTTCTCTGCTTGCCAGTATACCATCCGTGACCATCGAGAATCGTCACACCATGATTCATCTGAGTACCAATGGCGTTGGCTATCTCTTGCCACTTCTGCGAGAATATCATAAACTGTACTGACTGTCGCCTCTTGTTCATCACATAGTCGAGCACATAGTTCTCCATCATCATCACACAGAAGCCGAACATTACCTTGTGGGCACGCTCCAGATAGGTACCAAACTGTGGGAAGAACATACAGGAGCCGATGATACAGAAGTCGGCAGCTATCAATACGCTACCCAGCGACACATTATGGTATTTGTTGACTGAGGCTGCGATGATATCCGTACCTCCCGTAGAACCATTATGCATGAAGACAAGAGCCAGTGAGATACCTGTCATCATACAGCCTATAATCATCGACATAAAGTCTTGTCCCTCGCCCATCAACTTAAAGGGTAAGTCGCTACCCGGCTGTTTAGGAACGATGTCTTGGGCAAACACCAGCATGAAGTAGAGCGTAAAGATGGCAAAGATGGTCTTCATCAAGAATTTCCATCCCAATATCTTCAGCGCCACTATCAGCAAGAGACCATTGATGATGATGTAGGTATTCTCCAAGTGGAAACCTGTGGCATAATAGATGATAGCCGACAGACCCGTCACGCCACCAGCAACAATCTGGTAGGGCATCAGGAATACCGTGAAGGCTACTGTATAGATAGCGAGGCCAAGGGCTATAAACATATAGTCCTTAACCTCGTTGAGGATTAATTTGTGATCGACAGTCATATATTCAATGCATAATGATTAATGCATAATTACTTACCCAGTACGATATTCACCATGCGCTTTGGAACGATGATGACCTTGATGATGGGTTTGCCATCAATGTACTTAGGACTACGCTCGTCAGCAAGAACAGCCTTCTGGATGGTATCGTTGTCGGCATCTGCTGGGAACTCCATGTCAAAGCGGGTCTTACCATTGAAGGCAACACCCAGCTTTACGCTGTTTTCTACGAGATACTCCTCATTCCATGCGGGCCACTGAGCATCGCATACACTACCCTCGCCTCCCAGGGCTTCCCACAACTCTTCGGCAATATGTGGAGCAAAGGGAGCAATCAGCACTACGAGCGTCTTCAGCAACTCGCGATTGTGGCACTTCTGCTGAGCCAACTCATTTACGCAAATCATGAAGGCAGAGATGCTGGTATTGTAAGAGAATACCTCGATATCCTGTGTAACTTTCTTGATAAGCTTATGAACGCTCTTCAGAGAGTCTTTAGAAGCTTCGTTATCATCTACGATAATAGTGTCGGCATTATCGCGGCTATTGCCATAATAGAGTGCCCAGAACTTCTTCAAGAAGCGGTGACAACCATCGATACCGTTGGTATCCCAAGGCTTAGACTGCTCTACAGGACCAAGGAACATCTCATACAGACGCAGCGTATCAGCACCATACTTCTCTACTATCATATCGGGGTTCACCACGTTGAACATCGACTTTGACATCTTCTCTACAGCCCATCCGCAGATATACTTGCCATCTTCGAGGATGAACTCAGCGTTGTTATACTCTGGGCGCCAAGCCTTGAAGGCCTCTACGTCGAGCACATCGGCACTAACGATGTTGACATCTACGTGGATAGGTGTCGTCTCCTTATAGTTCTTACGCAGGTTCAAGCTAACAAACTTGCCCTTGTCGGCACCTTCGTCTTCTACACGATATACAAAGTTTGAGCGTCCCTGAATCATACCCTGGTTTACCAACTTCTTGAATGGCTCGTCCTCGCAAGAGTAACCTGAGTCGAAGAGGAACTTATTCCAGAAGCGAGAATAAATCAGGTGACCGGTAGCATGCTCAGTACCACCTACATAGAGGTCAACATTGCGCCAGTATTCGTCGGCATCCTTACCCACAAGTGCCTGCTCATTCTTAGGATCCATATAGCGCAGATAGTAGGCTGAAGAGCCTGCAAAGCCTGGCATGGTGTTCAGCTCCAAGGGGAAGATATTCTTATTATCGATTGCGGAACAATCGACCACTGTGTTCGTATTGGTATCCCAAGCCCACTTCTTAGCGCGTCCCAATGGGGGCTCACCCGTCTCTGTAGGCTTATACTCGTCGATTTCAGGAAGCTGCAAAGGCAGGCATTCCTTCGGAATCATATAGGGCATATCGTCCTTGTAGTATACGGGGAATGGCTCGCCCCAGTAGCGCTGACGAGAGAAGATAGCATCGCGCAAACGATAGTTGACCTTTACGCGACCTAAGCCCTGCTCCGTAACATACTTCTTGGTGGCAGCGATGGCCTCCTTGACGGTAAGTCCGTTAAGGCTGAACTTGTCAGAAGCAGAGTTGCATACGATACCCTCTTTGGCATCATAGCTCTCTTCTGATACATCGGCACCCTCAATCAGCGGAATGATGGGCAGGTTGAAGTGCTTAGCAAAGGCGTAGTCACGAGAGTCGTGAGCAGGTACAGCCATGATGGCACCCGTACCGTAGCCTGCCAGTACGTATTCTGAAATCCAGATGGGAATCTTCTTATCGTTGAATGGATTGATAGCGTAAGAGCCTGAGAATACGCCCGTTACCTTCTTGTCGGAGATACGGTCGCGCTCTGTACGCTTCTTCACATAAGCCAGATATTTCTCTACCTCTTCCTTCTGGTCTGCTGTGGTGAGTTCGGCCACGAGGTCGCTTTCTGGAGCCAGTACCATAAAGGTAACACCGAACATGGTATCTGCACGAGTGGTAAAGATGGTGAAGTGCTTATCAGAGTCAGCCACATTAAACTCTACCTCTGTACCCTCAGAGCGACCAATCCAGTTGCGCTGAGTCTCTTTCAGAGAGTCTGTCCAGTCAATATCCTCCAGTCCGTCGAGCAGTCGCTGGGCGTAAGCCGATACGCGCAGACACCACTGGCGCATCTTCTTCTGTTCTACGGGATAACCACCACGCTCTGATACACCATTGATAACCTCATCGTTGGCCAATACCGTACCCAGTGCGGGACACCAGTTTACCATCGTCTCTGCCAGATAGGCTATACGATAGTTCATCAATACCTCCTGCTTCTTCTTCTCTGAGAAGGCATTCCACTCAGCAGCAGTGAAGTGAAGCTCTTCAGAGCCCAATGCGTTACAGTCCTCAGTACCCATCAGTTCGAAGTGTTTTATCAGCTTGATGGTGGGCTGAGCCTTGTGCGAAGCGGTGCTATAGTAGCTTTCGAACATGAGCTGGAAGGCCCACTGTGTCCACTTATAGTAGATAGGGTCGCAGGTGCGAACCTCGCGCTCCCAGTCGAATGAGAAACCAATCTTGTCCAGCTGCTGGCGATAGCGATTGATATTCTCTGTAGTGGTCTTTTCGGGGTGCTGACCAGTCTGAATAGCATATTGCTCTGCAGGCAGTCCGTAAGCGTCGTAACCCATGGGGTTCAACACGTTGTAGCCCTGCAAGCGCTTAAAGCGAGCATAGATATCTGAAGCAATATAACCTAAGGGGTGACCAACGTGAAGTCCCGCACCAGAAGGGTAGGGGAACATGTTCAGTACGTAGAACTTTTTCTTCGTAGGGTCTTCCTTTACGCGATAGGTCTGCATCTCTACCCATCTCTTCTGCCATTTCTGTTCAATGTCTCTGAAGTTGTATTCCATTTTTTGTATTGTGTTTTGTTTATTTCATCCTTTAGGATGCAAAGTTAGTGCAAATCGAGCGAAATACCAAATTTATTTGGATATTTCCGAGATGCAGCCTAACTTCGGCGAAGCCAAAGGTAATAATTAGTGAGAAATACAAAGGGAAAACGTTATTTGGTTGATATAATAGAAAACTATTAACAAATGAATGCCTGAGAATGGCGCAAAACTCACCAACTACTCATTGCCTTAGCTATGGCGAAAATATAACCCATTTCACATCTTTTTGATTATCAGTGACTTCTATTTTCCTTACCCTTTCTACGCCAAATAATAGGCTGAAAACACCCATAAATTAGTCTGTTTTCTATCGAAAACCAGCCTGTCTACGCCATGTGTCAGCCTGATTTGTTACGTAAATCAGCTAGTTTGACGTAACATTACCCATAGAATTATGCCGTCAAACCCCTCGCAAAGTGCCTTCAAACTCCTTGAAACCCCTTATCGCCATCCATCGCTGCGCTAGAAGTGCTCCTCCCGATGTGTTAAATTCTTACCAATTTACTTGACACACATCTCTCGTACGAATATTTTTTAATTAATTTTTACCTTATTATTATGCAACTTCCCAAATTATTTCGTATCTTTGTGGCAACATTTATTATCAAGTTAACTAAAACAATTAATGCTTATGAACAAAATTTTACGCTATTCATTCGTAGCCCTCTTGGCTATGATAGTTGGTAATGTAATGGCTACGGACGTTACCGATGAATTGACAAGAGCTACCTTTGGAGTAACAGGATCAAATTACTCAGATGTTACTGGTAAGAAAGCAACATCTACTGCTGTCTATGCAGCTAATATGGCTGGTGGAAATGATGCTATTCAGCTTCGTTCAAAGAATAGTAATTCTGGTATAGTATCAACGACTTCTGGTGGACGAATTAAGTCTGTTAAGATAGAGTGGAATAGTAATACACTTGGCGATAGAGTATTGGATATTTATGGCAATACAGATGCCTATGAAGCTCCTACAGATCTTTATGATACTTCAAAGCAGGGCACAAAGATAGCTTCATTTACTTGTAGCAATGGTACTAAGACCACAACTATTGAAGGTGATTACCAGTATATCGGTATCCGTTCAAACAAGGATGCTATGTACATCGACAAGATTACCATTGTTTGGGAAGCTGCTTCTTCTGCTGAGAATGCCAACCTTTCTTTCTCACCAGAGATTCTAACAGTTCGTTTGGGCAAGCCATTTACTGCTCCTACACTGACTAACGAGCATAGTGTTGCTGTAGTATATAGCTCTTCTAATACAGACGTAGCTGATGTAAATGCTGAGACAGGTGCTGTCACTTTGAAGGCTGCAGGCGAAGCAACGATTACTGCTGCTGTACCTGAAAGCAACACTTCTTACTATGGTAGTGCAAGCTATACACTGATTGTTGAGGAGTTGGCAACAGTAAACACCTTCCCATTCTCTGAGACTTTTGCTAATACCTTTGGCAAGTTCTTGGTAGAGGATAAATCACTTGCAGAGGGATTGAGCTTTGTTTGGGCTAAGAATAGTGGTTATGTAAAGGCTAGTGGCTTTGCAAATAGTGCCGCCCACGCTGCTGAGTCTTGGTTGGTATCTCCCTTGTTCGATCTGACTAATGCTAGTGCTCCTAACATGATGTTTGAGCACGCTATCAATAAGTTTGCTAGTGTAGATGCTGCTAAGCAGGATGCATCAGTATGGGTACGCGAAGGCGACGAGGGTGAATGGACTAAGCTGGAGATTGAATATCCTGAGGAACTGAGCTGGACTTTCGTTTCTTCTGGTTCTATCGACCTCTCTGCATACGTAGGAAAGACCATTCAGATTGGTTTCAAGTATCTGAGTACCAACGAGAGTGCTGGTACATGGGAGATTAAGAACTTCAAGGTGATTGATGGTCAGGATGCAGGACTGGCATTCAGCAAGGATAAGGTTTCTATCGTACTGGGTACTGAGAATCCTGAATATCCTACACTTACCAATCCTCACGAGTTGACAGTAGTTTATTCTTCTAGCAATACTGATGTAGCTGAGATTAATGCTGAGACTGGTGCCATCACGCTGAAGGCTGATGGTAAGACCACTATCAAGGCTACCTTTGCAGGCAACGACGAGTATCTGGCTGGTGAGGCAAGCTATGAGCTGACTGTTATCGACGACAACGTAAAGGGTAGAAAGGGTAATCCTTATACCATCGCTGAGATTCAGGCTATCGAAGAAACTGCTTATCCCACTGACAAGGTATGGGTTGTAGGATATATCGCTGGTTGCGCTGCTACTGGTGGTGTTATCTCTAAGGATGATCCTGTAAACTCTAACGTTCTCCTGACTGCTACTGGTACATTCGACGAAACAGACGTGCTGCTGCCTGTAGCTATTCCTAACAATGCTAGCAGAACAGCTATTAATATCGTTGACAATCCTACAAACGTAGGTAAGGAAGTAAAGGTATACGGAAAGGTACAGAAGTACTTCGGCGTTACTGGTGTGAAGGAGGTTACCAGCCACGAGTTCACTGGCAACTCTGTAGATATTGTAGTTACTGGCATCAACAACGTAAATGCTGCTAAGGCTGAGAACGGTGTTATGTATAACCTCGCTGGCCAGAAGGTAAACAATGGCTATAAGGGCGTAGTTATCATGAATGGTAAAAAGATGCTGAATAAGTAAGCAGATAAACATTTATTCAATATAATAAAAGAGCGGAACTCTTGGCAGTTTCGCTCTTTTTTTGTACCTTTGCAATCGTTATGGCAAAGGAATTGACCCCAATGATGAAGCAGTTTTTCGACCTCAAGGCTAAGCACCCTGAGGCCTTGTTGCTGTTTCGTTGTGGCGACTTCTACGAAACCTATTGCGAGGATGCTGTCATCGCTTCCCAGATACTGGGCATCACACTGACACATCGTAACAATGGGGCAGGAGCAAGGGGCGACGAGATGGCTGGTTTCCCTCATCATGCACTGGATACCTATCTGCCTAAGCTGATAAGAGCAGGCAGGCGCGTAGCTATCTGCGACCAGTTGGAAGACCCGAAGCTGACCAAGAAGTTGGTGAAGCGAGGTATTACCGAACTGGTGACACCGGGTGTGGCTATGAGCGACACCGTGCTGAACTATAAGGAGAACAACTTCCTGGCTGCTGTACACTTCGGAAAAGGTGCCTGCGGAGTAGCCTTTCTGGACATCTCTACAGGCGAATTCCTTACGGGTGAGGGCACCTATGACTATGTGGAGAAGTTGATAGGCAACTTCCAACCAAAGGAGGTGCTATACGACCGTGAGCATCGTCACGACTTTGAGCGCTACTTTGGTACTCGTTTGTGTACCTTCGAGATGGACGAGTGGGTGTTTACCGAGCAGACAGCTCAGCAAAAGCTCTATCGCCATTTCAATGTGAAATCGCTCAAGGGTTTTGGTGTAGACCACCTGAAATGTGGCGTTATCGCTGCAGGAGCCATCTTACAATACTTGGAACAGACACTGCACTCGCAGATTAGTCATATCACCACTCTGTCGCGCATCGAGGAAGAGCGCTATGTAAGACTGGATAAGTTTACCGTACGCTCGCTAGAGCTGATAGGTACTATGCAGGAAGACGGTAAGTCGTTGCTCGACGTGATAGACCATACGGTATCGCCTATGGGTAGCCGACTGCTACGCCGCTGGGTGGTATTCCCACTGAAAGACGAGAAGCCTATCAACGATCGTCTGGATATCGTAGACTACTTCTTCCGCGAACCTGATTTCCGCACACTCATAGACGAACATCTGCATCATATCGGCGACCTGGAACGTATTGTGTCTAAGGTGGCTGTAGGGCGCGTATCGCCTCGCGAGATGGTACAGATGAAGGTGGCACTGCAAGCTATCGAACCTATCAAGAATGCCTGTCTGCAGGCAAGCAATGAATCGCTGAAGCGGGTAGGGGAGCGCCTGAGCATTTGTGAGGTGCTGCGCGACCGTATCGAGCGAGAGATACAGAATGATCCTCCTCAGTTGGTGCAGAAGGGTGGGGTGATACGCGATGGTGTAAATGCCGAACTCGACGAGTTGCGCCAGATAGCCTTTAGTGGTAAGGACTACCTGTTGCAGATACAGGAGCGCGAGGCTCAGGAAACGGGCATCTCGTCGCTGAAGATAGGCTATAACAATGTCTTTGGATACTATCTGGAGGTAAGAAATACCTATAAGGATAAGGTGCCACAGGAGTGGGTACGCAAGCAGACACTGGCTCAGGCAGAGCGCTATATCACGCAGGAACTGAAGGAATACGAAGAGAAGATTCTTGGTGCTGAGGATAAGATACTGTCCTTGGAACAACGCCTCTTCAGCGAGCTGATTGTTGCAGCTCAGGAGTATATCGCCCAGATACAGCAGAATGCCAACGTGATAGCTCATCTCGACTGCCTGTTGAGTGCTGCTAAGGCTGCAGAAGAGAATCATTATGTGCGTCCTATCATCGAGGATAGCGACGTGATAGATATCAAGCAAGGTCGCCACCCTGTGATTGAGACACAACTGCCTCTGGGTGAGCATTATGTGCCCAATGATATATTGCTCGACCAAGAGCGCCAGCAGATCATCATCATTACTGGTCCAAATATGGCTGGTAAATCGGCGCTGTTGCGTCAAACGGCACTCATCGTACTGTTGGCGCAGATAGGTAGTTTTGTGCCCGCAGAGAGCGCGAGAATCGGTCTGGTGGACAAGATATTCACCCGTGTGGGAGCTAGCGACAATATCTCGCTGGGCGAATCTACCTTTATGGTAGAGATGACGGAGGCGTCTAACATATTAAATAATGTGACACCACGCTCATTGGTACTCTTCGATGAGTTGGGACGTGGCACCTCTACCTACGATGGTATCTCTATTGCGTGGGCTATCGTAGAATACCTGCACGAACATCCTAAGGCTCAGGCACGTACGCTCTTTGCTACGCACTACCATGAGTTGAACGAGATGGAGAAGAACTTCTCACGTATCAAGAACTATAACGTGAGCGTGAAGGAGGTTGATGGCAAGGTGGTATTCTTGCGCAAATTGATGCGTGGAGGTAGTGAGCACTCTTTCGGTATTCATGTGGCAGAGATAGCTGGTATGCCTAAGAGCATCGTAAAGCGTGCCAACGTTATCCTGAAAGAATTGGAGAGCGAGAATGCTCAGGTAGGCACCGTAGGCAAGCCTACTGCCGAAATAGCTCAGAGTCGTGAGGGTATGCAACTGTCTTTCTTCCAACTGGATGACCCTATACTTTGTCAGGTGCGCGACGAGATACTTGGTCTGGATGTCAATAATCTGACACCATTGGAGGCGCTTAACAAACTGAATGAAATAAAGAAAATCGTCTCAGGAAAGTAAGGCGATAATACGCTAAATAGATAAAGAAATACGCATGCGAAAGGTTAAAACCATAGAGATGCAACGACTGACTGTTGAGGAGTTTCAGCAGGCTGAGAAGTTGCCACTGATAGTTGTACTCGACGATGTACGCTCGATGTATAACGTGGGTAGCGTATTCCGCACCTGCGACACCTTCCGTGTGGAGGCTGTCTATCTGTGTGGCATCAGTTGCACACCGCCTGCCACAGAGATACATAAGACAGCGCTAGGCGCTGAGGATAGTGTTAACTGGAAGTATTTCGCATCAGCAGTAGAGGCTGTAGAAGAACTGAAAAAGAATGGCTATACCGTCTTTTCAGTAGAGCAGGTGGAACATAGTACCAAGTTGCAGACTTTTGTCCCTGAGCACGGAAAGAAATATGCCGTAGTGATGGGCAACGAGGTAAAAGGCGTCCATCAGGAAGTAGTAGACATCTCTGATGGCTGCTTAGAGATACCTCAGCTGGGTACCAAGCATTCCATGAATGTCTCAGTAACCACAGGCATTATCATCTATAAGTTCGCAGAGGAACTGATACTAAAATAGGAGTCGTTTTTCGACTCCTATTATTATCTGTTAGTGGGCCTCCAACCAGTTGACGCCAAAGCCGGAATCGGCCACGAGGGGCACAGCCATGTGGAAGGCATTCTGCATCTCTTCGAGAACGATATGCTCTACCTTTTCTTTCTCCTCAGGAAGGACTGAGAAGTTTAGTTCGTCGTGTACCTGGAGAATCATCTTAGAACGGATGCCCTCTGCCTTGAAGCGCTGGAAGATATGTATCATAGCTACCTTGATGATATCTGCAGCAGTACCCTGAATAGGGGCATTGATGGCGTTTCGCTCGGCAAAGCCTCGAACAACACTATTGGCAGAGTTGATGTCTGGTAAATAGCGACGACGACCGAATAGGGTAGTGACATAGCCTTGTTTTCGGGCTATCTCTTTGGATTTCTCCATGTAGTCACGCACCTCTGGGAAGGTAGCAAAGTAGCCGTCTATCAGCATCTTAGCCTCGTCGCGAGGGATATCTAGGCGCTCTGCTAGGCCAAAGACGGTGATACCATAGATGATACCAAAGTTGGCACGCTTGGACTTAGTACGCTCGTCGCGAGTAACCTCTTCGATGGGCTTCTTGTAGATATTCGCAGCAGTAGCTGCATGCAGGTCTTTACCCTCGCGGAACACTTCTATCATCTGTGGGTCTTGAGAGAGATGAGCCATCACACGGAGCTCAATTTGGCTATAGTCAGCAGAGAAGAAGAGGCAACCAGGCTCTGGGATGAAGGCCTTACGAATCTCCTTGCCATCCTCGCCACGAATAGGAATATTCTGCAGGTTGGGATCTGAAGAAGATAGGCGTCCCGTGGCTGTAACAGTCTGATTGAAAGAGGTATGGATATGTCCTGTACGTGGATTTATCAGCTTGGGGAGGGCATCAATGTAAGTGCCAACGAGTTTCTTCAGGCCTCGATGCTCAAGGATAAGTCCTACAATCTCGTGCTTGTTGCGTAGTTGCTGTAGTACATCCTCGCTGGTAACATACTGGCCCGTCTTAGTCTTCTTTGGCTTTTCGATAATCTTCATCTTGCCAAACAGGATATCGCCCACTTGTTTGGGTGAGGCGATGTTAAACTGTTCGCCTGCCAACTCGTAAATCTTCTGTTCGATATCGAGCATGCGTTGGGTGAACTGCTTGGAAGTCTCTGATAATGAGTCGGTATCGAGGCATACGCCATTCATCTCCATCTCTGCCAATACAGGCATCAAGGGCATCTCTATCTCGTAGAAAAGCTTCTCGCAGTCGTGCTCTTTCAGCTCTGGCTCCAACTTGTTTTTCAGTTGCAGGGTGATGTCGGCATCCTCGCATGCGTACTCATAAACATCCTTTGGATCAAGATCGCGCATAGAGCGCTGGTTCTTACCTTTCGCTCCAATGAGTTTATCGATGTGTACAGTCTGGTAGTGCAGATAGATTTCTGCCATATAGTCCATGTTGTGTCGCAACTCGGGTTGGATGAGGTAGTGGGCAATCATCGTGTCCCACATCGGACCTTTTAACTCGGCACCATAGTTTCGCAACACCTCAAGGTCATACTTCAAGTTTTGTCCAATCTTCAAAATGTGCTCGTCTTCATAGAGCGGTTTGAAAATATCGATAATGTGTTGTGCTTTTTCTCTCTCAGCAGGAATGGGAACATAAAATGCTTCGTGTTCCTTCACAGAGAAGCTTAAACCTACTAGTTCGGCATCAATTGCAACAGTACTCGTGGTCTCTGTATCTAGACTGAGAAATTCTTTTGTCCTAAAAAGCTCACATAGTTTAAGTAAATCATCCTCATTATCAACGAGTTTGTATTCGTGAGCTACTGTTTTTAGCGTCTCAAAACTCGAGAATTCTGCGTTTCCTGTACTTGTGGGTGCAAATTCTGCAAAGAGATCGAGTTGTCCGTTAACAGGTTTAACTATTTTTTCAGGCTTTTTAAGAATCTTGTTCGCGAGGCTCTTAAACTCTAATTCCTCAAACAATTTTGCTAGCTCTTCTTCGTTCGGCTCGGAAAGTTTCAATTCTTCCAAATTGAGTTCGATGGGAACATCGGTCTTGATGGTAGCCAAGAATTTGGAGAGTTTGATATCGTCGATATGTGTTTCGACTTTGGTCTTGAGTGCTCCCTTGATTTCATTCACGCGAGACAGCATGTCTTCAACAGTACCAAACTCATTGATTAATTTCACTGCAGTCTTCTCACCAACACCTGGACAACCAGGGAAGTTGTCGGCAGAGTCACCCATCAAGGCCAGCAAGTCAATGACTGAAGTTGTCGATGGAATGCCGTATTTTTGTTTTACCTCTTCCACACCAAGGGTTTCATATCCACCTCCGTGGCGTGGTCGATAGATGAAGACATGTTCACTAACTAACTGACCATAGTCCTTATCGGGTGTAAGCATGTAGGTCTCTATACCTTGTGCTCCAGCCTTGGTTGCCAAAGTACCAATGACATCATCTGCCTCAAAGCCATCAACCTGAAGGATAGGGATACGATATGCTTTGAGAAGGTCTTTGATGATGGGTATAGCCTTACGGATATCCTCTGGAGTTGCCTCACGTTGAGCTTTATAGGCAGGGTAGGCCTCACTACGAAACGTGGGACCATGAGGATCGAAAGCAACACCAATGTGAGTGGGTTGTTCCTTGGTGAGTACTTCCTGAAGGGTGTTGACAAAGCCAATAATGGCCGACGTATTGAGTCCTTTTGAGTTGATACGAGGGTTCTTAATGAACGCATAATACGACCGATAGATGAGGGCGTAAGCGTCTAAAAGGAATAATTTATCCATAACATTTTTCAATTTGTGCGTAAAATTACTAAAATATTTCGTCATATCGCGATTTTTTCACTAATTTTGTCACAAAATTCAATAAGAATGGATTATTTATCACTCATCAAACAACCTATTGAGAAGGATTTGAACGACTTTATTGCGTTGTTCAATTCGAGTCTGACACACGATGAAGGTCTACTTTCACAAGTGTTGACGCATATCCGCCAACGTGGTGGAAAGCGTATGCGTCCGATGCTGATATTGCTTACTGCCAAGAACTATGGTAAGGTAACGGATGTAGCTCAGCACGCTGCGGTAGGTTTGGAACTGCTACATACGGCATCGTTGGTGCATGATGATGTGGTAGATGAGAGTGGTGAGCGTCGCGGACAGGCCTCTGTCAATGCTTCTTATAATAATAAGGTGGCAGTCTTAGTGGGCGACTATATCCTGTCTACAGCCTTACTACACGTGTCTTATACGGGCAATCAGCAGATTGTACAGTATCTGGCAGAACTGGGTCGTACATTGGCTGCAGGAGAGATACTTCAGTTGTCAAATATCCAAAATCAGGAGATTAAGGAAGAGGTTTACTATCAGGTTATTAAGCAGAAAACGGCTGCGCTCTTTGAAGCCTGTGCTGCTATTGGTGCGCTCTCTGCTGGTGCATCAGAAGAAGAGGTAAAGGCTGCGGGTGAATTTGGTCAGAATCTGGGTATTATGTTCCAGATTCGTGATGATATATTTGATTATTTCGACTCTAAAGAGATAGGTAAACCCACAGGCAATGATATGACGGAAGGTAAGCTGACCTTGCCTGTTATCTATGCCCTGAATAAGACGAACTACGAGTCTATGCAGACACTTGCCAAGAAGGTAAAGGCAGGTACTATCAATCAAGATGAGATAGCAGTGTTGGTAGAGTTTACTAAGCAGCAGGGTGGTATAGAATATGCGGAGAAACGTATGCAGGAGTTTAGCAATCTCTGTATGCAGTATATTGACCAGCATGTGAAGGAAAACGCCATCAAGGAGTCTCTAAAGGCTTACGTTGATTACGTAGTTCAACGAAACTACTAGATATAAGAAAAGCGACCTCGTAGAAGGTCGCCTTTTTTGTTTAGAAGTATTGCTTTTCTTGATTAGAAGAACTTCACTTCTCTTCCTTCCAATTCGCTCAGCAAGAGGTTGGCCAAACGACTGGTACCCAGACGGAAATAGTAGTTGGTAAGCCACTTCTCGCCCAGCACTTCCTTTACGATAGTGTAGTAGGTGAGGGCATCCATTACGGTGTTGATACCACCAGCAGGCTTGAAACCTACCATGATACCTGTCTCATCGTAGTACTCCTTGATAGCCTGACACATTACGTATGCTGCCTCTGGAGTAGCACTAACCTTTTCCTTACCAGTAGAGGTCTTGATATAGTCAGCACCAGCATACATAGAAAGGATAGAAGCCTTCTTGATGTTTGCACAAGAACCTAGGTCGCCAGTCTCAAGGATAACCTTCATAGGTACGTCGCCGCAGGTTGCCTTCTGCTCTGAAATCTCATCGCAAACAGTCTCGTAATCACCGCTCAGGAACTCGCCAACATGCATGACGATATCTACATTTTCAGCACCATCACGAACGGCAAGACCGGTCTCTGCAATCTTAATCTCCAACAGTGCCTGTGAAGAGGGAAATGCACCACTAACGCAAGTAGGGATAACGCCTTCTACCTCCAGAGATTCACTTACCAACTTGGTAAAGCGAGGGTAGGTGACAACAGTAGCTACATGAGGCATAGCAGGATACTCGTGGGCAAACTGGTTAACCTTTTCAACCAATTTCAGTACACTCTCTGCTGAGTCTTGTGTAGTCAATGTGGTCAGCTCGATACTACCAAACATGAAGCGCTTCACGTCTTCTGTATCGTTCTGGGGAACCTTTTCTGCAATAATCTTCTTAACAGCTTCTGCTACTTCAGCATCGCTGATGTTGCAATTGTACTTGCTGAGAGCTTCGTCATACTTGCTCTTCAGCTCTGCATGAATGTGATTTTCTGCCATAATACTAGGGTTTTAAGTTAAAAATCATTTGAGTTTTTCGTTTTGAATATGTCTTTGTTTATCGCGTTCTGTCTTCTTCGCGATATTCTTTTTCAGTTCTTCTGTGAGGTCTATACCCGTCTGATTAGCCAAACAGAGCAGTACCCACAATACGTCGGCCATCTCGTCACCAAGGTTTTCTTTCTCGCCAGCCTTAAAGCTCTGATCACCGTATTTACGAGCTATCACACGAGCTAATTCGCCAACCTCCTCGGTCAGCACAGCCATATTGGTGAGTTCGGAAAAGTAGCGCACACCATACGTTTTAATCCATTGGTCAACAGCCTCTTGTGCCTCTTTTATAGTCATCTTTTCATGAGCATTATTAGAAACAACATTACGATGGTGACAAGCATCCAGATAATGTTTCGCGAGTTATCTTTAGCATACACCTTCCAGTTGAATGCTTTGTATATGACCTGCAGGAAAAACAGTACCAATCCTATGATGCATACCCATACAGCCCAGCTATAGTGCATAAACCTATATGCTAGGCATCCGATAAGCATCAAGATAACGCTTGCTAATTCTATATATCCGAGATATTTTTTCATTCTTTGTTCTTTGTATCCATACAGATGGTTACGGGACCATCGTTGAGTAGTTCAACCTTCATATCTGCGCCAAATTCTCCTGTTCCAACTGGTCTCTCTAGTTGGTTGCTGAGTTGCTGGCAGAAGGCCTCGTAGAGTGGGATAGAGTGCTCGTGAGAGCCTGCACGAAACCAACTAGGACGATTGCCCTTCTTATAGCTGGCAAAGAGCGTAAACTGGCTTACTACTAGTGCCTCTCCCTGTACGTCGAGTATCGAGCGATTCATCACATTGTTTTCATCGCCAAAGACGCGCAAATTGGCTATCTTCTTTACCAACCATTCAACGTCTTCCATGGTGTCTTCTTCGCAAACGCCAAGTAGTATCAGGTATCCCTGACCAATCTGGCTATGAACATTACCCTCTATTGTAACGCTGGCGTGGGTGACTCTTTGTATGACAGCTCGCATTCTTTAATTACGTAATTTGGCGCAAATATACAACAAAATGTTGAATATTCCAAATATTCTGCAGCATTGTTTGGGTAAAGCGTGGGAATTGGGATTAAGTAACAGTTCTTTTGCCATACTTCAAACAAGATATATTACGTCAAAGGCATTGATATATTACGGCAAAGGACTAGATTAATTACGTTTCTCTCATCATGATATTACGTTGCCTGGAAAGGATACCTAGCATACCCCAAAGGTTATGCTTCGGGGTGGAAGTATTCAAAGACTATTTTGGCTTTAGCAGGACCGATAATATCTGATAGTGTAGGTAGTTCGGCCTCACGTATGCGTTTGACTGATTTAAGGCTATTTAGAAGCTCGTCACGCGTTTTGGGGCCAATTCCCTTGATGTCGTCCAACTCTGAGTGTAAAGCGCGCTTAGAACGCTTGTTTCGATGGAATTCTATAGCAAAGCGGTGTACCTCATCCTGTATCTGTGTAAGCACATGAAAGAGTTCGCTATCCATTTTTAGTGCAACGTGGATAGGTGGGAAACCATAGAGCAGTTCATTGGTGCGATGGCGATCATTCTTGGCAAGACCAGCGATAGGAATATCTAAGTTTAACTCGTCTTGAATAACTTGACGAATCACCTCCATCTGTCCTTTACCACCATCGGCAATAATCAGGTCGGGTAGGGGTTGCTCTTCTTCTAACAGGCGCTGATAACGCCTTCCTACCACCTCTTTCATTGATGCGTAATCGTCTGGTCCTGTGACTGTTTTGATGTTATAATGCTTATAATCGCGCTTTGATGGCTTCATCTTTTTGAATACCACGCAAGCTGCTACGGCATCTGTACCAGAGATGTTTGAGTTGTCGAAACACTCTATCTGATAAGGCATTTTAGGCAATCCCAACTTCTCCTGCAACTCCTTCATCAGTCGTACTTGTTTCTGCTCAGGATTCAGCTTCTCTGCTTGTTTCAAACGGTCAAACTTATACTGTTTTCCGTTCATGATAGAGAGGTCGAGTAGGGCTTTTTTATCTCCTAATTTGGGTACTGTAAAGGTAATATTTTCCAATACTCCCTGCATCTCCATCGGTACTATTACCTCTTTAGCATCGCTATTAAAGCGCTCCCTCAGCTCTACAATACCCAACTGTAGTAGCTCTTCGTCGCTCTCGTTCAGCTTCTTCTTGTATTCTATCGTAAAGCTCTGGTTGATACTACCATTAGAAACATGCAGATAGTTGATAAAGGCCATCTTCTCATCACTTGTGATGGAGAATACATCCACATTATTAATAGTATGGCTCACTACTTCGCTCTTGCTTACAAAGCCATCTAATGCCAGGTACTTACGCTTTACTTCTTCCGCCTCTTCAAAGCGTAGTTCTTCGCTCAATTTTAGCATCTCGTCCTTGAGGTCGCGCAATACCTGACGTGTATTACCTCTTAATATCTCTCTTGCCTGCTGAATATTTTTCTGATAGTCCTCGTATGCTTGTTTTCCTACGCATGGACCCATACATTTCTTTATATGATAGTCCAAGCAGACCTTATATTTGCCTGCTTTTACACCCTCCTTCGTGATAGGTTGATTACAGGTACGAGGATGATATAACTCCTTGATGATGTCTAAGACTGCATACATGGAGCCAATATGAGAGTAGGGGCCATAATAGGTGCCCCATTTCTTGTTGATAGTACGCGTCTTGAAGATTCGAGGGAGATATTCGTTGGTGATACAGATAGAAGGGTAGGTCTTTCCGTCTTTTAGAAGTACATTATAACGCGGATTATACTTCTTGATGAGCGAATTTTCTAGTAATAGGGCGTCTTCCTCGGTATTAACTACCGTATAACTGATATCGAAGATCTTAGAAACAAGAACTTTTGTCTTAAAGCGATCCACTTCTGTGTGGAAGTAAGTCGAAACCCTCGCTTTGAGGTTTTTCGCCTTACCCACATAGATAATGGTGTGCTCTTTATCGTAGAACTGATAACTGCCAGGCTTGTCAGGTAATCTACTGACAATGCCTCGCAGGTACGCTAATCGCTTGTCGTTCTCGTCTTTAGTCATCTTTCGGTTTCACGTGAAACATTAAATTTTCATGAGGGTAGTAACCTCTGTATCCTTATCAAACACGTCACGTCCGTGAAGACCTTCATCTGTAATTTCAATCAGGAAGTTTACATAGATGCCACGAGGGTTGAACTTCTTAACGAGGTTACATGCTGCTTTCATCGTACCACCTGTTGCCAAGAGATCGTCGTGCAGCAGAACTACATCCTTATCATTAATAGCATCTTCGTGAATCTCGATAGTATCTTCACCGTATTCCTTCGCATAGCTCTCTTGTACGGTAGTAGCAGGCAGTTTTCCTGGTTTGCGTGCCAAAACAACACCTGCGCCAAGTTTTACAGCCAAAGCAGATGCCATAACAAATCCACGACTCTCGATACCAACAATCTTGGTGATACCTTTGTCTTTGTAGAGTTCATACAGCTCGTCTACCATGATTTGCAGACAAGCAGGATTTTTGAATAGGGTAGTAACGTCTCGGAAATTGATGCCCTTTTGTGGGAAATCTGGTATGCAACGCAGATTAGCCATTAATGTTTTGTTGTTCATAACCTTTGGATTTATCAGTATTTAAAATATTTTTGTTTCACGTGAAACTATCTTCCCAATAAAACAAGCATTGCATTGATGTCGCTAGGAGATACTCCGGGAATACGACTGGCCTGTGCAAGTGTTTCTGGTTGGATTCTTTCTAATTTCTGCCTTGCTTCGGTAGATACGGCAGTAAGGTTTGGATAATCGAAGCGTCCTTTTATCTTGATATTCTCCAAACGGTGCATTTTTTCTGCTACCATTCGTTCGCGTTCGATGTATCCTTTATATTTGATGTGTATCTCTGCAGCTTCGGCAATTTCCTCTTGGCGATTAGGCAAGCGCATGATGTGCTCCTTTAGCTCGGGAACAATCGTATAGAGTTTCTCGAAGTTCAGCTCTGGACGAGCTACCAAGTCTTCCAACTTGCAACCATATACGAGTGGGGTAGAACCAATAGCTTCTAAGGCGCCATTTACATTCTTTGGTTTTATGGGATAGGTACGGCAGAATTCTTCGATTTCTTCGATAGCCTGTTTCTTCTGCATCCACCAGTCATAACGATTCTTCTTAGCAATGCCTAGTTCGTAGGCTTTCTCTGTTAGACGAGCATCGGCATCATCTTGACGTAGCAGGATGCGGTATTCTGCTCTAGAGGTAAACATACGATAAGGCTCATCTACACCTTTCGTTACCAAATCGTCTATTAGTACACCGATGTAGGCCTCGTCGCGCTGTAGCTCGAAAGAGTTGTTTGTTGCGGTGTTATCACTACCAGCAGAACCTGCCATGAGGGCAGCATTGATACCGGCAAGTGTTCCTTGACCA
This sequence comes from Prevotellaceae bacterium MN60, assembly GCA_900199555.1. Lineage (GTDB taxonomy): Bacteria > Bacteroidota > Bacteroidia > Bacteroidales > Bacteroidaceae > Prevotella. The sequence continues at coordinate 122,548 of FZQZ01000006.1, read as the reverse complement.
CCAGCCTCTTCGTAACCAGTGGTTCCATTTACCTGTCCGGCAAAGAATAATCCGTTGATGATTTTCGATTCCAACGAGTGTTTTAGTTGTGTTGGGTCGAAGAAATCATACTCGATGGCATAGCCAGGACGATAAACCTTGATATCGCGTAATGCGGGAATCTTCTTCAGTGCCTCTATCTGTACATCCATTGGGAGCGATGAGGAGAATCCATTCAGATACATCTCGTTGGTATCTTCTCCTTCAGGTTCCAAGAAAAGCAGATGCTGAGGACGATCTGGGAAGGTTACTAGTTTGGTCTCGATAGAAGGGCAATAGCGCGGACCGATACTCTGAATTTGTCCATTGTAGAGTGGAGAGTCTGCCAATCCACTACGTAGGGTCTCGTGAACTTGCTCATTGGTATAGCATACCCAACATGGCAATTGCTGTAATGGACGCTGTTGTCCCATGTAAGAGAATTGGTAATAGCCATTCTCTCCATCTTGTCGCTCCATATCCTCAAAATGTACGCTACGCTTATCAATGCGCACGGGAGTGCCCGTCTTCATGCGAGCCGAATGGATTCCATGACGAGTAATACTCTCGGTAAAGTGGGACACAGCAGGTTCGGCAATGCGTCCGCCTGGTACCATCTTTCGTCCGATATGCATCAGACCATTAAGGAAGGTGCCTGCAGTAATGACTACAGCCTTTGCTCTGAGTTCGCAACCCCAGATGGTCTTTACGCCAACCACTTGCTTGGTGGGTTGCGATGGCATCGCAACGGACTTAACATCCTCTACCAATAATTCGTCGGCTTGGTCTTGCCAGATATCAAGATTCTCCGTTTCATCGAGAACGGAGCGCCATTTCCAAATAAACTTTCCTCTATCACATTGTGCACGAGGGCTCCATACTGCTGGGCCCTTCGAGCGATTCAGCATGCGAAATTGGATGGCAGTAGCATCAGTAACCAATCCCATTTGTCCTCCTAAGGCATCAATCTCTCTTACGATTTGTCCTTTAGCAATGCCACCAATAGCTGGATTACACGACATCTGTGCAATCTTATTCATATCCATCGTGACGAGACAAGTCTTTGCTCCCATATTTGCAGAAGCAGTTGCAGCTTCACAGCCTGCATGTCCGCCACCGATAACAATCACATCGTATTCTAATACCATTTCCTTGTTAAAAAGCGTCTTTTATATGTTCTATTTCTGGAGTTTCCCCCATCATACCTACTACGGTAATCAGGTCGAAACGTATTTCACAATCTATGCATTTGTATTTGATATAATGATTGGCAGCTTGCTGAAGATTGCGAATCTTCTGATAGTCTACTGCCGTCTCTGGGTCTGTAAATATCCTGTTGCGGCGCGTCTTTACTTCTACGAAAACGAGCGTATCTTCATCCATGGCGATGATGTCTAAATCACGATGTCCCGATTTCCAATCACGCTCAATAATCTTGTAGTTCTGACGCTCCAGATAGTCTGCTGCTATCTCTTCGCCCCATGCTCCCAGTTCATTGTGTGTTGCCATTCGTTTTTATTTTGTTGGCAAAGTTACGAATAAGTGAGAGAAAAACCAAATTTATTTCAGTTTTTCCGAACGAGAGTAAGTTCGACGAAAGCCAGAGTTACGTGAGATTTTGTATAAATAGCGCATTTTCTAACGAAATCGTTTGCGCAATTCATAAAATTATAGTAATTTTGTAGCCCCAACGTGCCCGCACGTACCTAATACGGAGTATTTATTATTAATTTTAATTCAAATATTTATGTGGTTAATCAATTCATCAATTGGTCGTAAGGTTGTAATGTCTGTAACGGGTGTTGCGCTGATTTTGTTCTTGACATTCCACGGATGCATGAACGTTGTTGCGCTGTTCTCTGGTAAGGCATACAACATGATTTGCGAAATGCTGGGAGCCAACTGGTATGCCGTTGTTGCTACAATGGGCCTGGCTGCTCTCGCTGTGATTCACATCGTGTTTGCGTTCATCTTGACAGCGCAGAACCGTAAGGCACGTGGTAACAGCCGTTACGATGTTGCTACTACGGTAAATGCAGGCAAGGTAGAGTGGGCATCTAAGAACATGCTGGTGCTGGGTATCATCATCTGCTTGGGTCTGCTGTTGCACCTCTTCAACTTCTGGTACAACATGATGTTCGCAGAGATTGTAGGCATGCCTGCTAAGTTGAGCCCAACAGATGGTTTCGGTTGGATTCAGGAGACTTTCTCTAATCCCGTATTCGTAGTTCTCTACATCATCTGGCTCGTAGCTATCTGGTTCCACCTCTCTCACGGTTTCTGGTCAGCTATGCAGACTTTCGGTGTTAATGGCAAGATTTGGCTGAAGCGCTGGATGTGCATCGGTAACATCTATGTTGCTCTGCTCATGTTGGCATTCATCGTAGTCGTTTTGGCTTTTGCTTTCGGTTGCGCTCCATCACTTTGTGATGCTGCTGCCTGTGGCATGTAATTATGCATTATGAATTAAGAATTAAGCATTAAAAAAGATTATGGCTAAAGTATTAGATTCAAAGATTCCTGCAGGACCAGTGCCTGAGAAATGGAAGGAATATAAGGCTCACCAGCGCTTGGTTAACCCCAAGAACAAGCTGAAGCTCGATGTTATCGTAGTTGGTACCGGTTTGGCTGGTGCTTCTGCAGCTGCTTCACTTGGCGAGATGGGCTTCAACGTTATTAACCTGTGTATTCAGGACTCTCCTCGTCGTGCTCACTCTATCGCTGCTCAGGGTGGTATCAACGCTGCAAAGTGCTATCAGAACGATGGTGACTCTATCTACCGTCTGTTCTACGATACCGTAAAGGGTGGTGACTATCGTGCTCGCGAGGCTAACGTATATCGTTTGGCTGAGGTATCAAACAATATTATCGACCAGTGCGTAGCTCAGGGTGTTCCCTTTGCTCGTGAATACGGTGGTATGCTGGCCAACCGTTCTTTCGGTGGTGCTCAGGTATCTCGTACTTTCTACGCTAAGGGTCAGACCGGTCAGCAGTTGCTGCTGGGTGCCTATAGCTCACTGAGCTGTCAGGTAAATGCTGGTAAAGTAAAGCTCTATACTCGTTACGAGATGGAGGATGTAGTTATCGTTGATGGCCGCGCTCGTGGTATCATCGCCAAGAACCTTGTTACTGGTAAGCTGGAGCGCTTCTCAGCTAATGCTGTAGTTATCGCTACTGGTGGTTATGGTAACACCTACTTCCTCTCAACCAACGCAATGGGTTGTAACTGTACTGCCGCTGTTCAGTGCTATCGTAAGGGTGCTTACTTTGCTAATCCTTCATACGTTCAGATTCACCCAACATGTATCCCCGTTCACGGTGACAAGCAGTCTAAGCTGACGCTGATGTCTGAGTCACTGCGTAACGATGGTCGTATCTGGGTTCCAAAGAATATCGAGGATGCTAAGAAGCTTCAGAAGGGCGAGATGCAGCCTTGGGAGATTGCTGAGGAAGATCGCGACTACTATCTGGAGCGTCGTTATCCTGCATTCGGTAACCTCGTTCCTCGTGACGTGGCTTCTCGTGCTGCTAAGGAGCGTTGCGACAAGGGCTTCGGTGTTAACAACACTGGTTTGGCCGTTTACCTCGACTTCTCTGAGTCTATCAACCGTCTGGGTATCGATGTTATCATGCAGCGCTATGGTAACCTCTTCGAGATGTACGAGGAGATTACTGACGTATTCCCCGGCGAGTTGGCCAACGAGATCAATGGCGTGAAGTACTACAAGCCTATGATGATCTATCCCGCTATCCACTACACAATGGGTGGTATCTGGGTAGACTACGAGCTGCAGACCACTATCCCTGGCCTGTTCGCTATCGGTGAGTGTAACTTCTCAGACCACGGTGCTAACCGTCTGGGTGCTTCTGCACTGATGCAGGGCTTGGCCGATGGTTACTTCGTACTGCCTTACACTATCCAGAACTATCTGGCCGACCAGTCTATCTGGGGTAAGGTTTCTACCGATCGTCCTGAGTTCGACGAGGCTGAGAAGGCTGTAAATGCTGAAATCGATCGTCTGCTCAACATCAAGGGTAAGCGCTCTGTTGACTCACTGCACAAGGAGCTCGGTCACATCATGTGGGAGTATGTAGGTATGGGTCGCACTGCTGAGGGCCTGAAGGAAGGTCTGAAGAAGATGCACGAGCTCGAGAAGGAGTTCGATACCAACCTCTTCGTTCCTGGCACTAAGGAAGGTCTCAATGTGGAGCTTGACAAGGCTATCCACCTGCGCGACTTCTTCACTATGGGTCAGCTCGTAGCCTTCGACGCTCTCTCTCGTAACGAGTCTTGCGGTGGTCACTTCCGTGAGGAGTATCAGACCGAGGAAGGCGAGGCTAAGCGCGACGACGAGAACTACTTCTATGTAGGCTGCTGGGAGTACAAGGGCAAGGGCAACGAGCCTGAGCTCATTAAGGAGCCACTGGAGTATGAGGCTATTAAGGTACAGACACGTAACTATAAGAACTAATTCATTATGGCAAGAAATATTTCATTTACAATAAAGTTCTGGCGCCAGAATGGCCCCAAGGACCAGGGACATTTCGACACCCACGAGATGCACGATATCCCCGATGATACCTCATTCCTCGAGATGCTCGACATCCTGAATGAGGAGCTCATCAACGAAGGCAAGGAGCCTTTCGTATTCGACCACGACTGCCGCGAGGGTATCTGCGGTATGTGCTCGCTCTACATCAATGGTACACCTCACGGTCTTACCGAGCGTGGTGCTACTACCTGTCAGCTCTACATGCGTCGTTTCAACGATGGCGACGTTATCACTGTAGAGCCTTGGCGTTCAGCAGCCTTCCCCGTAATCAAGGACTGTATGGTTGACCGTGGTGCCTTCGATAAGATTATCCAGGCAGGTGGTTACACTACTATCCGTACTGGTCAGGCTCAGGATGCCAACGCTATCCTCATTCCTAAGGAGGATGCCGACGAGGCTATGGACTGCGCTACATGTATCGGTTGCGGTGCTTGTGTAGCTGCATGTAAGAATGGTTCTGCTATGCTCTTCGTATCATCTAAGGTTTCTCAGCTCGCCCTGCTTCCTCAGGGTAAGGTAGAGGCTGCCCGTCGTGTGAAGAACATGATTGCCAAGATGGACGAGCTCGGCTTTGGTAACTGCACCAACACTCGCGCTTGCGAGGCTGTTTGCCCAAAGAACGAGACTATCGCCAACATCGCTCGCCTGAACCGCGAGATGATCAAGGCCAAGTTCAAGGATTAAGGATTCCCCCTTATCTATAATAAGAAGCACTGCAGAGAAATCTGCGGTGCTTTTTCTTTGTTGCGTAAAAATAGCTATTCAGATTGTTATGGATTAAAAAGTTATTTGTACCTTTGCGGCCATAAATAAAAAAGGAAATGGCTTATTTAGGTGAATTGATATCAATCGGGGTAGCGTTTTCGTGGACAGCAACGGCACTATTAAGTGAGTTTGGCTCTAAGCGATTGGGCAACTTGACGCTTAATGTGCTGCGCATGTCGTTGGCATTAGTTTTCTCTTTGGTGCTGTTTGGGGTAATAACGGGTGAGCCATTGCCCTCCGTTGGTGCATCGCCAGAGGCTATAGGATGGATGTTGCTGTCAGGACTTGTTGGCTATGTTATTGGCGACTACTGCCTCTTCCAGTGCTATATCATCATAGGCTCGCGCTATGGACAATTGTTTATGACGCTAGCCCCCTTGTCTGCTGCCCTGATGGCGTGGGTTATGCTAGGACAACAGATGAATGCGATGAGCATCATTGCTATGCTAGTGACGCTCCTAGGTATCGGTATTTCTGTGTTGGGACGAGGAGAGCATCATAAAGTCTCGTTGAAATTGCCCTTAAATGGCGTTCTTTTTGCCGTAGGAGCCGCTATGTGTCAGGGTGTGGGACTTGTATTGAGCAAGATAGGAATGGACCACTACGAGGCCGTAAATGATGCGCCTGAATGGCTGATACCTTTTAGTGCCAATTTCTATCGTTGCATTGCAGGTATTGTTGGCTTCTCTCTATTGCTCTATTTTCGCGATGGAATGGCACCTTTACGCGAGGCATTGCATGATAAGAAAGGGCTCAGCATAGCTACTGCCACTACTATTTTTGGCCCCTTCATTGGTGTTGGTTTCTCGCTGATGGCTGTGCAGTATACGGCAGCAGGTATTGCTTCTACGCTGATGGCTATGACTCCCATCATCATCCTGTTGCCTTCTTATTGGCTTTTCCACGAAAAGATTACTTGGCGTGCAGTCATTGGTGCCGTCATCTCTGTTCTAGGTGTCAGCCTGTTTTTCCTAGGCTAATATAGAGAAGCGTTCAAACATCCGCTGATAGGCCTCCACCTTCTTGTCGAAGGCCAGCGGATAGGCACGCGATGAGGAGGGCAGGCGATAGAGTTCCAGTTGTTCGCCATCCTGATTTTTATGCGAAGGAATAGCCACAAAGCTATTTACCTTTGGCATCGTATCGATGCTAAGCGAGGTGCAGATAGTCTCTGTAGCCTTCTCGCCCGTTGTAACGATGGCTCGCAGATGAGGTAGGCGAGCCAGTAGTGCAGGGATATCCGTAGGCTCTACTACCTCAAGAAACTTGTCCGACGCATTATCTTGCAGTCGTCTGATGGCAGTAGAAGTATCGAAGAAGGCAAGCCCCTTCTCTCTGCAGAATGCCACTATTTCCTCCAGCTTAAAGCGTTTACCCTTTTCGTCAACAAAGTGGTTGCGGTTGCCAAAGAATACGGCACCCTCTATGCGCCAATGGTCGTTGATGAAGTTAGGGTAATAGAAGTCTATGCACCACCGCTTCTGTTGTGGTGGAAAACTACCAAGAAACAGCACCTTTGCCTGTTCGGGCAGGAATGGCTTCAGCGGGTGGTATTCCACTCCCTCTGCATTTCTTGCAATATTCTCCGTGTTCAGATATGACTCCATAACGAGCGCAAAGATACAAAATAAAAAACGAGAACACAAAAATCACGCAAAGATTATGGCGAAATAGCTACATTCAGCGCTGAATACAGCTGTTTCGAGGTGCAATACAATAACTATTGAGGTGCGAAAGTAACTGATTTAGCGCTGAGTGTAGCTAACTGGGCGCTGAATGTAGCTAATTCAGAGCCCCTCAATTTAGTATAGCACGTAGTAGGGGAAAAACTTGGATTTTGCTTAAAAATATTGTACCTTTGCATCCTAATGAAACAGAACAAGAAACATAACAAGTATAAGCGTGACACTATGACGCTATGACGGTAGAAATTGCAAACCCTACGCGTACCGTGCACACGCCCACACGTATAATAAGTACAGGCGGTACGCGTAGACTTTAGAAAAACTAATGTCATAGTGTCATCTCGTCACAACTTAACACAATAAAAGAGAAAACAAAATGCGACACAGCGACACAGAAAACCTAGATTTCCGAAACCCCTCGCGTACCGCGCACGTATACGCAGTACGCGTAGACTTTAAGAAATTCTGTCGCACTGTCGCTCTGTCGCAAATAGTTATTCCTAACTAAAACAATATAATATGCAACAGAAAAGAACAACACCGGAGAATATTACATCGCTAGCGCCTAATGAGATTTTTGTTTTTGGTAGCAACTTGAGTGGAATGCATGGCGGTGGTGCTGCATGGTTGGCTTATCGCAAGTTTGGAGCCATTATGGGACAGGGCGTGGGTCTGCAAGGACAGAGCTACGGCATTCCTACTATGCAGGGTGGAGTAGAGACGATTCGTCCGTATGTAGATGAATTTATAGAGTTTGCCAAAGGCCATCCAGAGTTGACCTTCTTGGTGACTCGTATCGGTTGTGGTATAGCAGGCTTTGACGATGCCGAGATAGCTCCGCTATTTGAGGCAGCCCATGAAGTAGACAATATTGTTTTGCCTCCTCATTGGTGATTAATTAAATCAGGGGACAAATAGATTTAGTGTCCCCTGATAAAACTATCTAGAAGCAGTAACCTACAGTGAGTGAAGCTGTATAGATATTTACCTTTTGAGCAATCTCCGACAGGTCTGTACCATAAGATGCACCAATAAGGAATTGGTCATTGATACGGGCATTGAGTCCGATGTGCCATCCTATTTGAATGCGATTCCATGTCGCAGCATCACTGCCCATATCATTTTTATCAAACAGATCTAGATCTTTATCTGCAAGGTTTTCATTTATCTCCTGCTTTGTAAATCCCGCTTGTAGCAGTTGTTCCAATCCTGCTGATGTCAGGTTGTATTTGGCACTAGCCCTACCAATAATATTACAGCGCAGGTCAAGACCGAGATAAGGAATAAGAGTCAACTTTGTTTCGGGAATATGAAAAGCGTATGCCAGGCTTACAGGAACCTTTGCGGAAAACATCTTCACCTTCTCCTCTGGTCTCATTACTGCACCTAGTGCTGCAGTCTTAACTCCCAATGCTTCTGCTACATCTTCGGTTAAGTCTTTGGTGTAAAAAGAATATTGTGCACCCAATCCAACCTCAAAGAAGAGAGGGATATTCTGAGAGATGCTAAAAGCTTTATTGTAGCCCACGCTGAGACCGGTAAAACTCTCCGAGTCTCCCTTGTCGGGTACAAATGTACTAGGATTCCACTGCAGATAGATAGTATTCCATCCGTCAATTGAAGATTGTGCAAACGAACTCATAGTCATCATAAGCATTGATGCTACGATAAATAATTTTGTTTTCATCAGTTATAATAGTTTTATGTTCGGTTGCAAATTTAATCATTTTTCCTTAAACGCTTTCCTCTATGTGAAACTTTTTTGTTGATAAACAGCTTCTAGTGCCCAAGACAGCTAATTTATCTTTCAAGCAGAAGGCTAGAATTCCTAAAGTATCATAATGTTTGCAGCTTTGTTGAGCGTCATTTCCTAGTTGTCTCGAATCATTGTAACAGATACTTTTTGATTACAAAGAGCAATATATATCAAATTGCTACGTTTTATCAAATAATCATTATATGTGCCATGTATCTCTGGCATGCAAAGTATATTCCTATTTACCAAAAACATAATATGAAAAAGAAGTTCATCTCATTAACTTTAATAAGCCTTGGTGTGCTTCTGACGGCAAATGCACAGCGTAAACAATCATTTGATGAAGGATGGCGTTTTTATCGCGGCGCTGCTATCAATGCCGAGGCTGTGAATTACGACGATTCCAAATGGCGTGAGGTTATCGTACCCCACGACTTCAGTATGGAGCCCGTGGCATACTCTCACGACTATCGCGAACAAACCTCAGAGTGGAACGACTGGCAGGTAGGTCCATTCTCGCGACTCAGCATTGGCGACTCCGATTCGGGTCAGACAATAAGCGGTTCGGGTTGGTACCGCAAAACGTTTCGCTTGCCAGGCAATTCCGTCGATGATGCCATCCGTCAGAAGGTGTTCCGCCTGCGCTTTGATGGTGTTTATAATCAGTCAGAGGTATGGGTGAACGGCAAGAAGGCGGCGATGAATGTCTTTGGATTCATGCCCTTTGTAGTGGATTTGAATGCTATTCTAAGCGATAAGTCAAATCGCAACATACAAGACGAGCAGCTGGTTACCATTGCGGTCAGAACAGTAAGCGAAGGATTGAACTGCCGCTGGTATGCTGGCAGCGGCATCTACCGGCATGTATGGTTGGAGATGACAGACAAACTGCATCTAGACGAATGGGACACTTATGTTGATGCATCGGTGGTAGAAGGGAAGAATGCAAAGGTCAGGGTTTCGGCAAAGGTCTTCAACGAGAATATCACACAGGTTTATTGTGTGATGAAAGTGAAGATAACAGATGCTGACGGCCGTGTGGTGGCTAACGCCGACAAACCTGTCAACGGGGCTGCTATCTCCACCGAACTTATAGTGAAATCTCCTCGTCTGTGGTCACCCGACTCTCCCTTCCGTTATACTGCCCGCATCAGTCTACATACTGCCTCGGGCGAGCACGATGCCCTGACAATACCATTTGGCATCCGTACCATATCGTTTTCTGCCGATAAAGGGTTCCTGCTCAATGGCAAGCCGACAAAACTGCGTGGCGGCTGTGTCCACCACGACAATGGCTTGCTTGGTACCGCCGCCATCGATCGCGCCGAGGTGCGTAAAGCGGAACTGCTGAAGGCGCAGGGTTACAACGCTGTGCGCACCAGCCATAACCTGCCTTCTGAGGCATTCCTCTATGCGTGTGACAGTATCGGTCTGCTGGTCATCGACGAGTGCTTCGACCAGTGGGAAGAAGCCAAACGGCGCGATGACTATAGCAATTACTTCTCAAAGGAGAAACAGACCATCATCGATGGAAAGCCTGTGGGCACGGGTGTCACTAATTTTGAATACGATGCAGCACTGATGGTACGTCGTGATCGCAACCACCCCTCTATCATTATGTGGAGCATCGGCAATGAGATAGCCCAGCGTTCTGACGTGCCGCGTGGCAAGGAGATTGCCGATGCTATCACCTGCGCCATCAAAAATGAGGATGCCACACGTCCTACAACCCTCGCCGTGAACGATTATTGGGACCGCATGCCGCAGAAGATGACATGGGAAAAAGACTCGCCAAGAGCCTTTGAACTGGTAGAGGTGGGCGGATATAACTATGAGACGCGCCGCTACGAGAGCGACCACGAGAAGTTCCCCCAGCGCATCATGTACGGTTCTGAAACATACCCCAACGCCGTGGCCGCCAATTGGAGCGTCATCAATCGTCACCCCTATATCATCGGTGACTTTGTGTGGACAGCTATTGACTATATTGGTGAGGCGGGTCTCGGCCATGCCCTTGAGCGCAGCGACCGTGGACGATGGATACAACTGCTGGCGTGGCCGTGGTTCAGTGCCTGGTGTGGCGACCTTGACCTCACCGGTGTGAAGAAACCTCAGTCCTACTATCGTGATGTGGTATGGGGTGAGCGCCCGATAGCCATGGCTGTGCGTCCTTCGGTGATAGACGGCGAGTATGAAGATGCTCAGGGATGGTGTTGGACGGCAGAGGAAAACCACTGGAACTGGCACGACCACGCCTACTACGATGGTCCGAATGCGTATGGCTACCTGCCTGTTGACATCCGACCGGAGAAGTACTGCAATGCCACGCTGAAGACAGGTGTGGTGCACGACATTAACGGTCACCGAAGCGATTCCTTGCGTGTAAATGTTTATACCCGTGAGCCACGTGTCCGACTATCTGTCAATGGCCGTGTTATTGGTGAACAGGATGTCAATCAAGACACTTACACCGCCACATTCTGGGTAGCATACGAGCCAGGCGAGCTGAAAGCAGAGGTGGTGAAGGGGAAACGTGCTGAGGTCACCTTCCACACATCCGGAGCTCCTGCCGCCATACAGTTTGTACCTGTGAAGAGCGAGCGTCCTGCTGACAGCTATGTCATCTCATCCTCGCACAACGACCTTGCCTATGTCTATCTCCGTGTGGTGGATGCCGATGGTAATCTCTGTCCGACAGCCGAGATACCTCTCGATATAAAGACCTCTGGCGTCCGACATCTTGCAGTTGCAGGCACAGGGCATCCCTACGACGTCCGTTCTTTCCGCTCGCTGAAGCCCACCACCTTCCGTGGCCAGGCCCTCCTGATTATCCAACCGCAAGATGAAAAGGGAGTGGTAAACATCACTACTTCCTCACCTAAGTTCAATGCGCAGGGAACGTTCAACGTTGTAATGGAGTAATTTTATATCTTTGCCCTGAAACAAGAAGAAGGCGTGTAAATTCCTAAAGTATCATAATGTTTGAAGCTTTGTTGAGCGTCATTTCCCAATTATCATTATATTTGTAGCGAAATCAAATAAATATTACGCGTATGAAGAGTTTTAAGTCAACAGCGTGGATTCTTCCACAACCCGTGCTGATTATCGGCACATACGATAAGAATGGTAAACCAAACGCAATGAATGCTGCCTGGGGCGGTCAGTGGGATATGCACGAGATTATAATTTCGTTAGGCTCTCACCAGACTACTGACAATCTGGCTGTTAATCCTGAGTTTACTGTTGCTTTCGCTACCACAGAAACTATGGTGGCATCCGACTATGTAGGTATCGTAAGCGGAAGAAAGACTCCTGAGAAGATGGAGAAGGCTGGCTGGACCATAGAGAAGGCTCCTAATGTGAATGCTCCTCTGTTTAAGGAATTCCCCATGACACTGGAATGTCGCGTAAAGGAGAAGATGGACGAATCGGAGACAGGCTACTATCTCGTAGCAGAAATCGTGAACATTCTTTGCGATGAGAAGTATCTGGCTGAGGATGGTAAACCCGATGTGGAGAAGATGAAACTGATTACCTTCGATCCTGTTCATCATAGTTATATCCAACTGGGCGATACTGTGGGTAAGGCATTTTCTGACGGAAAACAATTAGTATAATCGTAATATGTGGCAAAGATAGACGGAAATTTTGCGAATTCAGAAAAAATAATTATCTTTGTGCCCGATTATCAATACGATACTTGGTAAGCAAGAAATTATAATATTACATAACGATATTTCTATTATTCTAAAATAAAATATTTGCAAACGTAAGTCTTTACCGCATGAAAAAGATTGTATTAACATTGTTTTTGACAATGGGCACAGCCATGATGGGCTTTGCACAGGAGAAAGGTGCCTTTGAAACAGGCAAGTATCGTAACGTATTCGTTGAGATGGGCTACAAGCCTGCGGATGTGGATGCCAAGTTAAAGGAAGTGTTTAACGACGTATTCCGCGGTCCCAACAAGGTGTATTTTGAGGTAGGCGACACGATGGGTTATGTGTCGGATATCAAGAACCACGATGCGCGTACCGAAGGTATGTCGTATGGTATGATGGTGGCCGTACAGATGGGCGAGAAGGATATCTTTGACCGTCTGTGGCGTTGGACAAGAAAATATATGCAGCATCAAAAGGGTATCCGTGAGGGTTATTTTGCTTGGAGCTGTAAGACCGATGGCACACGCAATTCTGATGGTGCTGCCAGCGATGGTGAACTATACTTTATCACCTCTCTGATTTTTGCCTCTAACCGTTGGGGCAACGATACCGGTATCAACTATAAGGCTGAGGCTAAGCGCATCTTGGATTGCATTCAGCCTAAGGAATATACTCCAGAGCCTCCTCGTCAGGGCTTTGGCGGTTTCGGTGGCTTTGGTGGTCAGCAGCAACAAGGTCCTCAGAAGATGTATCTCATCGACCCTGAGACTCGTCTGATTACCTTTACACCCGATGGCTGGGGACAGCGCTTTACAGACCCCTCATATCATATTCCTGCCTTCTACGAGGTATGGGCAAAGTGGGGTGATGATGGTCGTGCCGACTTCTGGATGGATTGCGCCAAGAAGAGTCGCGAATTCCTGCACAAGTGTACTGACGAGAAGACGGGCTTGAATGGCGACCAGTGCCAGTATGATGGCAGTGAGATGGAGGCTCCACGCTTCCCCGGTATGCCTCAGAATCCACAGGGCGCTCCTCGCAGAAATGGCAATAACAACTTCCGCTACGACTCATGGCGTGTGCCTATGAATATCACACTCGACTATGAGTGGAGCGCAAAAGATGCCGCATGGCAGCATCAGTATGGCGAGAAGATACAGAACTTCTTCTACAGCCAAGGTGTTGACACCTTCTTAGATCAGTATCGCAAAGACGGATCACTGCCCGAGGGTAACGAGATTCTTGGCGCTGGTGGCTTCCGCAAGTTGCGTCATAGTATAGGTCTTGTAAGTACCGTGGCAGCAGCCTCTATCCTGTGTAAGCACAAGAAGAGCAAGGAGTTTGTTGATGCTTTGTGGAATGCTAAGCACGAACCCTTCGAGGATGGCTACTTCGATGCCTACTACGATGGTCTGCTCCGCCTGTTTGCCTTTATGCATCTGAGCGGAAACTATCGAGTTATCGAACCAAAATAAATGGGAATCAAGGAGAAGATCACTGAACAACCTTCGCGCTACGACCATCTGGAAAAAATGTCGGTAGGCGAGCTTCTGCAGCATATCAACGAGGAGGACTGCAGAGTGGCAGAGAGTGTGCGTCAGGCTATTCCGCAAGTGGAAGCACTGGTGGATGCCGTAGAGAAGCGCATGAAGCGTGGTGGCAGACTATTTTATATAGGTGCAGGCACTAGCGGTCGCTTAGGTGTGTTGGATGCCAGTGAGCTTCCTCCTACCTTTGGTGTTCCAGAAACATGGGTGATGGGCATCATTGCTGGTGGTGACAAGGCCTTGAGGCATGCTGTGGAGCGTGCTGAGGATATCTCAGAACAGGGATGGAACGACCTGTTGGCTTATAAGCCTACTCCTAATGATACTGTTCTTGGTATCGCGGCCTCAGGTACTACACCTTATGTAGTGGGTGCTATTCGTCTGGCTCGACAGAACGGACTGCTCACGGGTTGCATCACCAGCAATCCCAATACTCCCTTGGCTCAAGAATCAGAATATCCTATAGAGACCATTGTGGGCCCGGAATTTGTAACGGGTTCCAGTCGTATGAAGAGTGGTACAGCACAGAAGATGGTGCTGAACATGATTTCTACCACCCTGATGATACGAATGGGACGCGTAAAGGGCAACCGCATGGTGAACATGCAGTTGACGAATAAGAAACTGATAGATCGTGGTACACGCATGCTACAGGAGTCGTTGGGGCTTAGCTATGAAGAAGCTCGCGAACGACTGCTGGAAGCTGGTAGCGTGAATAATTGTCTATAGATTACTAAGCAGGGATATCGTCGATGTCTAAGAGCTGTGGCAGTGGATTCTTATCGCTCTGCTTTGCGCCCAGCTTAATTAACTGGTTGGCTGTAGTATTGATGCTCTGTCCACCCTCAGTAATCTTCTTGCGACCATCCTCATAGGCCTCATTCAGCTTAGAGAGTGCCTTACCCATTGCCTCGTATTCCTTCCAGAACTGGCCTACGCGGTTCAGCATCTCGTTAGCCAACGTATATACCTTCTCGTGGTTCTGTGCCTGTACTATCTGCGTCCAGGTAAGGTTGATGATGCGTAAGGCAGCAAACAGCGTCTGCTCGTCGGCAATAAATACGTTCTTCTCCATTGCCTTGCGCCAAAGGTCTGGTTGCGCGTTGAGGGCAGTCCAGAGGGCTCCTGTGTGGGGTACGAACATGATGACATAGTCCATTTTCACCTTGGGAGGCTGAATATACGATGAGTAGTCTTTGGCAGAGAGCTCCTTAACGTGTTTCTGAATACTCTCGATATGCGCCTTTAGATAGCGCTGACGGTCTTCTTCATTCTCTGCATTGGCATAGTCCAAGAAGGCAGTCAATGACACCTTAGAGTCGATAATCAGTTCGCGACGCTGGTCCAGATGCAGAATTACATCGGGACGCATAATGCTACCCTCGTCAGAACGGATGGTGTTGCCTGTAGCGTCCTTGATGGTAGCCTGCGTATCATAATGAATGCCGTTGGTGAGTCCCTGGGCTTGCAACAATTCGTCAAGCACCGTCTCTCCCCAGTCGCCTTGTACCTTTGCACCGTGCTTGAACACACGTGTCAGCTCGTCGGCACTCTCTTTTGCAGCCATACTCTGGCGCATCATGTTCTCGATGTTGGCTTTCATCTCGCCACTCATCGATGTTTGCTTTTCGGTATTCTCGTCCATCGCCTTCTTCATCTTCTCAATCGTTTCGCGAAGAGGGTTGACTATCTGGCCGAGACTCTGGTTACTATTCTCAGCAAATTCCTTCTGACGCTCTTTCAGCATGCTGTCGGTGGCTGTCTTAACCTGTGCAGTCACCTTATCCATTGTCTCCTGGAAGCGTACCTTCATGGCTTCTACCGCCTCCTGATGGCGCTTCTCTTGTGCAGCAATGGCTTGACGATTGGCTTCCTCTTTGGTAGCCATCATCTCTTCGTAGTGAGACTTCTGCAGTTCCAGTCTCTCAGCCTGTTCCTTGCGCAACTTAGCTTCCGTATCAGCCTGCTCCTGCTGTTTCATCTCATACTTGGCAGCAAGGGCGCTACTCTTGGATTTCTCTACCAGCAGTCCGATGACCACACCTGCAGCGATGCCGATTAGTATCAAAAGGATTTCCATTCTATCTGTTTTTTGTTTGTTATAAGTAAAGGCCCGCCACCCGATAGTGAGCAACGAGCCTTTTGTTATCTGTTTTTAATTAGTTCATTGCGAAGAATACGTCGTTGTTAGCTGCCATACGAGCGTTGTAAACACCAGCCTCGTTGAGGGTGAAGTCCTTCTGCTCGCCATTGATGTTAGCCTGAATGCTACCATCAGCGTTGAAACGGAACAACTCCTTAACAACACCGTCCTGCTCAACAGACCAAGAGTCGTTAGCATCGTTGTGGATGAAGTTGGTAATCTCGCCAGTAGGAGACTTAACCTCATAACCATTCTTCAGGGTGGTAACAGCATAGTAACGACCATCCTTGCCCATTACCTGCTGAGTCTTACCGATATTGTTTGCAGCAACGGGGTTGCTACCAGACCAGAACTCAATGCTATTGAGAACTACAACGTCAGCCAGCATACATACACCACCAACAATAGGGCCAATGATGAAGCCTACGATGGCGTTAACGAACTTGTTGCTAGTCATGTTAGTCTGCCACTTTGCATATGAATTGAAGAGAGCAAACTTTCCAACATAACAAGAACTGAGCAGGAAGCATCCTGCGAGGAGGCATGTAGCCACTTTCAAACTGATTTTTTTCATTGCGTTTTAAGTTTAAGTGTTTATAAATAAAAAACAGATTCTGTTCCCATATTGAATAGTAGGTCGAGAATAGACAGGTTGGGCTGGAAGCCGTGCTTGCGCTCAAACACCTGCCAATATCTCTTAGGTGTGAAGTCGGCATCGGGCTGTGGATGCTTGGAATGAATCACCTCGCGATAGTCGGCGATAGTCGAGGGGGTAGAGGAGATAAATTCCTCGGTGTACTCCACCTTTGGCTCGATGTCTATCAATTCACATATCTTCTGACGGATGGCTTCGTTGAAGTCTATCAGATAGTCGTATTTCTTTTCAAAGAACGGACGGATGTCGTCCTGATAGTATTCAAAGAACGGACTCTCGCTATAGGCCGACTGTAATGCGTTCCAGTGCACACGGCGCCACTGGTTATGGTCGCTGATACGCACCTCCTTCATCGCACATCGCTCACCAGGAGCCTCTACGGGCACCGTCAGCGCCTGTAATCCGTTGGCTGTGGCAATCACACAGCGATTACGAAAGGTCTGCTTCTGATAGGTATCATGTTGTTCTATCAGAATAGAGTCATATCGGTACAACTTCTGATACCATTGTACAGGGCCGAAATAGGTTGATTGCAAAAGTGCTGTACTCATGGAAGATGTATTTGTTGACGATTATATACCACAGTGATGACTTCTCCGATAATATTACGCTCAGGAATAAATCCCAGATGACGTGAGTCGGCAGGATTCAGTCCGTTGATGGCTTCCAACCAGTAGTAGTCGGCTTTGGCGCAATTATTCAGGCCGGGCACAACTAGTAATCCTTTCAGTGTGCGAATGGTGTCGCCAGGAACTCCTTTGCAGCGAGCTATCATTAAGCCATTAGCTGCTTTCTCGGATTGGAAGGCTACGATATCGCCTCTCTTGACGGGGCGGCGCAACAAGCGACTATATGGAAGCAGTCCATTTCCCTCGATGCGCAAACCATAGCTACAGCGATTGATGAGCAACCGGTCGCCCTCTTGATAGAGTGGGGCCAGTCCATTGCCACTGACGCTGTGGATGGAAAAGACCAAAGCACGGAAGGCAAGCATCAGCGCCATTGCTGATGCCAGTGCTATCACGTACTTCAGCCAGTTTGCCATAAGCGTACAAATTGGTTCTACTTAATGTTATCTACGAACCTGAACAGGCGATTCCAGCGGATGCCGGCAAAGCCCTTGCGGTCAGGATCGCTACTCCACCAGATGAAGATGGGCTTACCCACGATGTGGTCCTCAGGTACGAAGCCCCAATAGCGTGAGTCGAGTGAGTTGTGACGGTTGTCACCCTGCATCCAGTAGTAGTCCATCTTGAAGGTATATTTGGTGGCCACCTTATCATTGATGTAAATCTTGCCGTCTTTTACCTCCAGCTTGTTGCCCTCATAGGTACGGATGGGGCGCTCGTAGATAGGCAGATTCTTCAGTGTCAGGTCGATGCTCTTGCCCTTGGCAGGAATCCAGATAGGACCGTAGTTGTCGCGAGTCCAGTGCATATTACCATTCAGTGGGTAGATATCTGCATCGCTGGCATCGGTATTGAGTGTGATGTTCTCAACGATATCAGGATGATTCTTCAACTCTGCTACTGTCTTATTGGTCATGGGCATATAGCCGTAGTTGTTCAAGTCGGTCAAATCCTCCATCGTGATGCCCCACTGCTGCATTTCCTCGTCGGTGAAGTGGCGCTTCAACTTCAGGTGATAAGAATACTGCACATTATCGGGCTCCTTGTTGGCCTTGCCATCCAGATAGATAATGTGGTTCTTGATTTGCAGTGTCTGACCAGGCAGACCTACACAGCGCTTCACGTAGTTCTCGCGGCGGTCTGTAGGACGAGTATCAATCTGTCCGTACTCCTGGGGATTAGCCTCTATCGTTTGCTTTCCTGCCTGATAGATGGTATTGAAATAAAGAGGCAGTACCTCCTGAGACAGTGAATCGGGATTCGGGCGCTGTGGGTAGGCTTGGTAGCCAATCTGGTAGCACAACTGATAATAGTCGTAAGCCTGATATTTGGCTGCCGAACAAATGGTGTCACCAGCAGGGAAGTTGAATACCACGATATCGTTGAGCTGAATCTTTCCCAATCCCTTAACACGACGATAGTCCCAGTGTGGCCATTCTATATATGACTTACACTCATAGAGGGGCATGGTATGCTGTGTCAGAGGCATTGTAAGTGGTGTCTCGGGAATACGAGGACCATAGCTTACCTTGCTGACAAACAGATAGTCGCCGGTGAGCAGTGACTTCTCCAAAGAACTAGAAGGAATCACGTAGTTCTGGAAGAAGAACAGGTTGATGAAATAGACTGCTACCAAGGCAAATACCAAGGCATCCACCCACGACATCACGAAGCGCACAGGGCCTTCGGTGTCTTTCCACCACTGCCAGTTAATCTTTTTAGTGATGTAGATATCGTAGATAAAGGGAATCACAAGCAGTCCCCACCAACTCTCTACCCAAAGGAGGAATAGCAGATAGAGTACGAGTACTGCAACGAATTTGGTCCACTGGACCTTCATATTTAGTTTCTTCTTTTCTCTTTTTTCCATGACTTAGAATTTAAACATGTCTGAGATAGTCAGCAATCCCTGATGTTCTTTAGTATATTCTGCTGCAAGCACAGCACCCAGTGCAAATCCCTGACGAGAATGTGCATCGTGAGTAATCGTGATGATGTCGGCCTCGGAGTCGTAACGAATGGTATGAATACCAGGTACTTCTCCACGACGGATATGATCTACACGCAGATACTTCTTGTCGGTAGTATCTTCTTTCCATGCTTCTTTGCGATCGATATTGGCAACGATATCCTCAGCCAGTGTGATAGCTGTGCCACTGGGATGGTCGAGTTTATGCACGTGGTGTGTCTCTTCCATCTCTACGTCATACTGGGGGAACTGGTTCATAATCTTTGCCAGATATTTGTTGACTGCCGAGAAGATGGCTACACCAATACTGAAGTTAGAAGCCCAAAAGAGCGTCTTTCCATCCTCAGTACAGGCCTTGCGCACCTCGTCGCCATGCTCTGTCATCCAACCGGTAGAACCTGATACAACCTTCACGCCCTTCTCCCAAGCCTTCAGATAATTGCCATAGGCTGCCTGAGGAGCAGTAAACTCAATGGCTACGTCTGCAGATGCAAACTCAGGACTGTCGAAGTCCTGTTGGTTGTTAATGTCGATAATACTTACAATTTCATGACCACGACTGAGGGCTATCTGTTCTATCATCTTGCCCATCTTGCCGTAGCCGATTAAAGCTATTTTCATAATCTTCTTGTATTAATACCCTGCAAAGATACAATATTTAGTTGACAATTGACAAATGACAATCCATAATTATCGATAATTTATATTTTATTTGTATCTTTGTACCATGATTATCAATGAACAGACGTGGAATTTCATTCGTCAGCATGCCAATGACGATGTGCGTAAGCTGGCGTTGCAGGGCTGTAAGGATGCAGAGGTAGATCTGCTGATGGCCTTGCAGCAAATTGCTGGAAGACAGACGGCTAAGAAGAAACTGCCCACATGGGTTGAGGCTGATGGCGTTATCTATCCGCCCCATCTGAACATGGAGCAGTGCTCTAGTGAGCAGACAGCACGCTATAAGGCCAGTCTTATTACCAGCAAAGGGGATACGTATGTTGATTTGACAGGTGGCTTTGGTGTCGATTTCTATTGGATGTCGCAAGGTTTCAAGCATCGTTATTATATCGAGCAGAATGCTGAGCTCTGCGCCATTGCCGAGCATAACTTTGAGGTGCTGGGATTGGAGAGCACTGTTCGCTGCTGTGACACAGCAGCATACTTAACGGAGATGGACCACGCCTCTGTCGTCTTTCTTGACCCCGCCCGCAGAAACGAGCATGGAGGGCGCACCTATGACATCAGGGATTGTACGCCCAACGTGTTAGAACTCCTGCCTATCTTGTTGGAGAAAGCCGATACGATTATCCTCAAACTATCTCCGATGTTTGATTGGCGCAAGGCTGTGAGCGATTTGAAGTACGTATCGGAGGTGCATATCGTGAGTGTGGCCAATGAGTGTAAAGAGCTTTTGTTGGTACTGCATCAGCAGAGGGTGGATAGGTCTAGCATTACCTGTGTGAATGATGATACTGTTTTTAAAGTGTTTTCTACGCTAGAAAACGATGTTTTCTCCCCTGGAAAACAGTGTTTTCCTTCCGGGAAAACGATAGTTTCTCTACCCGAAAACGATGATTTAAGGTATCTCTACGAGCCCAATGCCAGTATCATGAAGGCTGGATGCTTTGCTGAAATCGAACAACAGTATCCTGCTCGCCAATTGTCAACCAATTCTCATCTCTTCCTGTCTTCCGTTGAAATCACGGATTTCCCTGGTCGACGCTTCCAGATTCAGTCCGTTTCATCGATGAATAAGCAGGAGTTGAAGAGCTCTTTGTCAGAGATAAAACAAGCCAATATCGCCGTGCGCAACTTCCCCTTATCCGTAGAACAGTTGCGCAAGAAACTGCGACTGAAAGATGGAGGCGACATCTATATCTTCGCCACAACGGTGGGAAATAACCAGCATATGCTCTATATTTGCCGTAAAATTGGTTAAATATTTTGGGCTTTTCGTGCTTTTTCCTTACCTTTGCATGAATAATAATACGTTAAAGACATGTCACCAATAGAGATTCGTAAAGTCACGAACAAGAAAGAGCTTGATGCTTTTATCCAACTTCACTATGACTTATATCGCGGCAATCAGTATGATGCCCCCAATCTATATAGCGATGAAATCCATACGCTGAGCAAAGACCGTAATGCTGCCTTTGAGTTCTGCGAGGCCGAATACTTCCTGGCTTATCGCGACGAAAAGGTAGTAGGTCGTGTAGCTGCTATCATCAATCATAGGGCCAACGATAAGTGGGAACGTCAGAGTGTGCGTTTCGGTTGGCTCGATTTCGAAGATGATATAGAAGTCAGTCGCGCCTTATTCCAGGCAGTAGAAGAGTGGGGCCGCGAGAAGGGTATGACCGAGATGGTAGGTCCTTTAGGATTTACGGACATGGATCCCGAGGGAATGCTGATTGAAGGCTTTGAAGAGTTGGGTACGATGGCTACTATTTACAACTATCCCTATTACCCTGAACATATAGAGAAGTTGGGCGGCTTTGTCAAAGACAACGACTATGTGGAGTATAAGATTATTGTTCCTGAAGAGGGAATGCCCGAGAAGTTCCGCAAGGTGTCTGAGATGGTGATGAAGCGCTACAACCTGCATCCCATGCATCCTAAGCGCAGTCAGGTGTTCGGAAAGGAGCAGTATGGTCGTAAGGTGCTGGATGTAGTGAACAAGTCGTTTGGTCACTTGTATGGCTACTCGCAGATGACAGAGCGCCAGATTGACGAGTACCTGAAGATGTATTTCCCAATGCTCGATATGGAAATGCTGTGCTTGATAGAAGATTGGAATACGCCCAACCATGATATTATTGGTGTGGGCATCTCTATTACCAATATGACTCGTGCCCTGCAGAAGTGTAAGAACGGACGCCTCTGGCCCTTTGGCTGGTGGCATTGCCTGAGAGCACTAAAATTCCACAAGGCTGAATGTCTCGACCTGATGCTTATTGGTGTTCTGCCCGAGTATCAGCAGAAGGGTGTTAATGCCTTGTTCTTCTACGACCTCATACCTATCTACCAGAAGTATGGATTCAAGTGGGGTGAGACCAATGTAGAGATGGAAACCAACGAGAAGGTGCAGAGCCAGTGGCAGTATCTGGAACATGTACAACACAAGCGTCGCCGTTGCTATAAGAAAAGCTTATGATTGAAGAGAATAACATTATCCCCCAAGAAGATGTCGTCAAGTATGACGATGAGAACATTCAGACCCTATCCGGTTTAGATCATATCCGCCTGCGTCCTGGTATGTATATCGGACGTCTGGGCGATGGCTCCTCATCAGAAGATGGTATCTATGTGCTTCTGAAAGAGGTGTTCGACAACTCTATCGACGAGTTTAAGATGAAGGCTGGCGACCGCATCGAGGTAACGGTGGAAGATAATCTCCGCATCTCTGTGCGCGACTATGGTCGAGGCATCCCTCAGGGTAAGCTTATCGAGAGTGTCAGCATTCTGAACACCAGTGGTAAGTTCGACTCGAAGGCGTTCAAGAAGTCTATCGGATTGAATGGTGTGGGTGTAAAGGCGGTAAACGCATTAAGCAGTCGTTTCGAGGTGCATAGCTATCGCGAAGGCAAGGTGCGCAAGGCCGTTTTCGAGTGTGGTAAACTGATAAGCGACGTTACTGAGCCTACACAAGACGAGAACGGAACCTATATCTATTTCGAACCAGACAATACCAAGTTTGTGGGCTATCAGTTCCATGATGAAATCGTGGAGAATATGCTCCGCAACTATACCTACCTGAATATCGGACTGACCATCATGTATAATGGTCGCCGCATCCTTAGTAGGCACGGATTAGAGGACTTGCTGAAAGACCGCATGACGAATGATGCGCTCTATCCCATTGTCCACCTCCAAGGCGACGACATCGAGATAGCCTTCACACATGCCAATCAGTATGGTGAAGAGTATTATTCTTTCGTCAACGGACAGAATACAACGCAGGGTGGTACCCATCAGAGTGCTTTCAAGGAGCACATCGCCCGTACTATCAAGGAGTTCTTTGGTAAGTATGAATATGGCGACATCCGTACGGGTATGGTGGCTGCTATCGCTATCAATGTAGAGGAACCTGTATTCGAGAGTCAGACGAAGATTAAGTTGGGCTCTACGCAGATGTCACCCGATGGAGAAACCATCAATAAGTATGTGGGCGACTTCATCAAGCAGCAGGTTGACAACTATCTGCATATCCATCAGGATGTGGCAGAGGTGCTTGAGAATAAGATTAAGGAGAGCGAGCGCGATCGCAAGGCGATGGCAGGTGTTACTAAGATGGCTCGTGAGCGTGCCAAGAAGGCTAATCTGCATAATCGTAAGTTGCGCGATTGCCGCATCCACTTTAGCGATGTCAAGAACGACCGTAAAGAGGAGTCTTGCATCTTTATTACCGAGGGTGACTCTGCTAGCGGAAGCATCACTAAGAGCCGTGATGTCAATACGCAGGCCGTATTCTCGTTGCGTGGTAAACCCCTCAACTCGTTTGGACTCACCAAGAAGGTAGTTTACGAGAACGAGGAGTTCAACCTCTTACAGGCTGCTCTAGATATTGAGGAGGGACTTGACAGTCTTCGTTATAACAAGGTGATTGTGGCTACCGATGCCGATGTCGATGGTATGCACATTCGCTTGTTGATTATCACCTTCTTCCTACAGTTCTTCCCTGAACTTATCAAGAAAGGCCACGTTTACGTCTTGCAGACTCCCTTGTTCCGTGTCCGCAACAAGCGTACCAAGATTAAGAACAAGAAGGTGCTGGAGGATGGTAAGAAGGGCGACTTCGTTACTCGTTATTGTTATAGCGACGAGGAACGCCTCAAAGCTATCGAGGAGTTGGGACCCGATCCGGAGATTACCCGATTCAAAGGTCTTGGTGAGATCTCTCCAGAGGAGTTTGCTGGCTTTATTGGTCCTGACATGCGTCTGGAGCAGGTAACGCTCCACAAGAACGACCAGGTACAGAAGCTCTTGGAATATTATATGGGTAAGAACACGATGGAGCGTCAGAACTTCATCATCGAAAACCTCGTCATCGAGGAAGACCGTCCTGAAGAAGAGGAATAACATGAAAAAAAAGATACTAACCATTCTGCTTGCTGCAATATTGTCGCAGTTTGTTTCGCCTGCTTGTGCCCAATCAAAGAGGGATGCTGAGGCTGCACAGCGCAAGTTGCAGATAGCTGAGTATGCCATTGCCAACTTATATGTTGACTCTGTTGATGAGACAAAACTGGTAGAGGACGCCATTCGTGGTATGCTGGAGAAGCTTGATCCTCACTCCAGCTATTCTTCTCCTAAAGAAGTAAAGCAGATGAATGAGCCTCTACAGGGCAATTTCGAAGGTATCGGCATTCAGTTTAATATCGTAGAAGATACGCTGCTCGTCATCCAGACCGTTAGTGGTGGTCCTTCAGAGAAGATGGGTATCCTTGCAGGCGACCGTATCGTCTCTGTAAACGATTCTTCCATTGCTGGTGTAAAGATGGCCAGAGAGGAGATTGTACGCCGTCTGCGTGGCCCTAAAGGCACCAAGGTGCTCTTAGGCGTGATGCGTCCTGGCATAGCCGACAAGCTGTCTTTTACCATCACTCGCGACAAGATACCCCTTCATACTATCGATGCCACTTATATGCTGCGTCCCACGATAGGTTATATTCGTATTGGCAGTTTTGGTGCTACTACGCACGATGAGTTCCGCGAAAGCTTGAAGCAGTTGCTGGCACAGGGCATGCAGACTTTGGTGCTCGACCTGCAAGAGAATGGGGGAGGCTACCTGCATGCTGCCGTAGAGGTAGCGAATGAGCTGTTGCACGATGGCGACCTCATCGTATATACCGATGGTCGTACGGCTCGACGCTCAGAGTATAAAGCTACTGGTGGCGGACTCTTTACGGAGGGTAAGGTGGTAGTCCTCGTGGATAGCTATACAGCCTCTGCTGCTGAAATCGTTTCTGGTGCTATTCAGGATCACGACCGTGGCATTATTGTTGGACGCCGTACCTTTGGTAAAGGACTCGTTCAGCGCCCGCTCGATTTGCCCGATGGTTCGATGATTCGTCTCACCATAGCTCATTATTATACGCCCTCTGGTCGCTGCATCCAGAAGCCTTACGAGAAGGGTAAGGGAATGGACTATGCGATGGATGTGGTTAATCGCTTGAAGAGTGGTGAGCTGATGAGTGCCGATAGCGTTCATTTTGCCGACTCGCTGAAGTATTATACCCTCAAAGAGCATCGTGTGGTATATGGTGGTGGTGGTATCATGCCCGACGAGTTTGTGCCCCTCGACACCATGAAATATACTAAGCTACATCGTGAACTGGCTGCCAAGTCTATACTGATTAATCAGAACCTTCGCTGGACGGATAGCCATCGTAAGCAGTTGAAGGCTAAATACGAGACCTTTGCCGACTTCCGCGAGCATTTCAACGTTCCTCAGGAGCTGATTGATGCCGTCCTGAAAGAAGGTAAAAAGCAGAAGATTGTTCCCAAGGACGATGATGAACTGAAAAAGACGCTGCCATATATGAGTCAACAACTGAAAGCGCTTATCGCCCGTGATATCTGGACGATAAATGAGTATTTCGAAATCATGAATGAGCAGAACGACATCGTTCAGCGAGCATTACAAATCGCAGTTCCTAAGCTCTAAAGGCTCTGCATGCAAAAATGTATTTATACGCATAGCGCTATATCGTCAGCGAGATATTCACAAGGATATCTCGCTGATTTTGTTTTTAGGTATCAACTTATTTATTCGATATAGAGCAAAGAAAAGCAAGGGTATTGCGACAGCAATTAATATTACTATAGTTTCTACACTTAGCGTATATTCTTCCTCATAAGGATCTGCATAATAATCATTGATTCTTTATTTCATATCTTCTAGGTAACCAGCAAGTGTTTCAAGGTCATGAGGATTAACCTCTAAGTCAAGTAGATTGCCATTGCGGTCGAAGAGCTTATAGGTGGGCCATGCGAGGACATTAAGGTATTGCTCAATGGCTGTCTGCTGTTTTGGGGGTAGATTGTAGTGCGCTACATTCGGACCACTGACATTATACTCTCTGATGACAGTTTCCCATACCGTCTGAGGACTTCTGTTAGCCAGATAGAGATACTGTATATCGTAGTCTTTTAGGCGGGCATACTCTTCAGTAGAGTGGCTGAGAGCCTCTTTACAAGGACCACACCACGTTCCCCAGATATCGAGTAGTACAAATTTTCCTTTGTAGGGTTCGATTATTTTCTTCAGTAAAGCCTCACCCTCGGAAATATCTTTGAGATTGTCGGATGATTTAATCACCAGTTTGTCGAATTCGCGATTCTCTATAGTAAGATAGTGAGCGTTATCTTTCTCTATCCGTTCAATACAAAAGGGATTCTTAACCATAGCCTTCAAGGTGTCGATGGTCATCGGTGACATGGATGTATGCGTATCGTAGATGACTCTATCAGCGATATATGATAACCAGATATCCTTGATAATTTGGTCTGCACCTAATGAGTCGAGTACATTGGCTGCTTGCTTCATTCTTAAAACCATCTCTATTCCAATAACTGCTCTTTCGCCATTTCTACCTTGAAGAATCTCATTTACTTGTTTTATCAAATCCGCATTGTCTGCATTTGCTTTCTCTATAACTTTATCTTCTTCTTCTTCAGTGGGTGCTGCCTTCACCTTAGCATTAGCATCTATTATCAAGTTTTTCCACTTGGTCAGTATCGATAGTTCTTCGTCGTTTGAGGCTATTACATCTATATAGTCATAAATATTCCAATCCTCAGCCCATTTATCATGCTCCATAATATAATCAAAATAGTTTACCATAAGCGAGAAGAAATCACCATAAAGTGTATAGGGCTTTACTGCTTTCTGCCAACACTCCTTGTTTACATAGTCCAAATATTCCTGTGGTAAATCTCTAGTCAGCGTGTAGCGGCGACCTAGCATCATCGACCATCCCTGCGCCGTTTGATAGTAGCCCTTCAGGTAGTTAATGTAACGCTGCGAAAGATTGGGATGCAGTCGAACGGTTTCTTCAAGTTTAGCCATTGCCATCGTATAAGCGCTGTCTGTCTTCAATTTAAACTCCCAAACATCCATTTTTCCCCATTCTTCCCTTGGAATATATATTTCAGTCTCAAGGTAAGGATAAGCTAATAACTCATTTTGCAACCTTACATCGTTGCCCATCCAAAGTTTCTGACCTGTCTTGAAGTCATGAAAGAAGAAGTAGGTCTTACCAGGTTCTAAAACGGTACTTAAATTTGACCTACTCCAATCAACGAAAACCTGCGATGTGTTGAGTAAGGGCATTTTCAGGGTAAAACGTCCCAAAGAGTCTATCGGGGCATAAGTTTCCTCTCCGCTATTCGTGATGACATCTCTGACTTCTACGTTAAACATACCCATGTCTCTCGCCTCTTCAGGCATATTCTTCAGCCAGCCGACAATCGTTACGCTGTCTTTAGCATTATAACCATTATCTATAAAGTCTATACGCGTGTCCTTCGTTGGATAATCGGGCAAGAATTGCGTAGTCAGTAAAGAAGTCTTAAACTTTTCTCCATCTATGATTGTTGCGTTCTTTCTTAGCTTTACATTCTTGCGCTTTCCATCCTTAGTAAGCACGATGTGGTCTTTTGCTACTTCCGCATAACCCCAGAACTCGCAATGATAGACGGCATACTCATCGAACAGTCCGATAAGCCAATCGTTCGTTGCTTCGTCTTTCAGACACAGATTCAGTCCTGACTTCACTTGTGCTTTGCCCACAAGTGCAACGAGGATAAAGAGAAGCGTAATTATGTGGCGACGTACCACAAAGTTTCTTTCTCTGTTGTTAGTGATACTGTGTTGTTTTTCAGATCTAACAGTTCTTTGCATACTGCAAATGGTTTTAGTCTTTTTCATAATGGTGTGGTTTTCGTTTTGGGTTAATAGTATAATACCTATTGTTGTGCCTGCAAAGTTACGATTTTTTCTTTAATCTGCAAATAATATCATAAAAATTTTTTATTAAAATAACTCTTCACCTTCACGCGTAACCTTATGTACCATAGAGCGTTAAGTGTGAATAGTGTTTTCCGGTGAATACGCCACGTATGGTTTCGTGCGTGGCGTATACTATCTTTTCTGTGCCACGTACGGATTTTTCTGTGGCATATACGGAGTCGTGCGTGGCGTGTTCAGAATCGTACATGCCACATTCGCAATCTCTGAGAATAGTGCCACTTTAGCACTGGAACAGTTGCTGTTTTGGACTGCAATAGTGCCTATATAGACATGTAAAACAGGCACTTTCCCGATGCTATATAGCCTCTATTCTGACTCTACGAAAAGTTTTTTGAAATAAACTCTCAGCCACCAAATAGTTTGACGACACTTTACGGATAGTTTGACGGCATAATTCAAGGAGAATTTACGCATAATTCTCCTTGAATTTACGCACAATACTCTTGGCTCTCTGAATTAGCTACATTCAGCGCTGAATACAGCTATTTCGAGGTGCAATACAATAACTATTGAGGGGCGAAAGTAACTGATTGGGCGCTGAGTGTAGCTGATTCAGCGCTGAGTTAGGCTAATATTTTCGTTCTTTTTGTTTTTTCGACTTTTTCGGAATAAAAAAAATGTTGAAAAATACTATTCACGCGTATTGCACTATGGGATAGTACGATACGCGTGAATGTGAAGAGTGTTTTTAAGCAAAAATTATGTAGGGACTGTATTTTATTTGCACAGTCTTACCTCGTGTATGCGTGGGGTCTGTCTGCCAGACTCTGCAGCCAGTGTGATGGTGGCTGTCTCGTTTTGGTAGGCAGTAGGTAGCTTGATTTCGGCCTGTCCTTGCTGGTTCAGACGGATAGTTTCCAACTGCTTACCGTCGATGCTTACCACGATGCGCTCATAGCCTGCAAAGCCCTTGACGCGAAGAGTGGTGGCTCCCTGTGCCTTCATCTGGTAAGAGATGCTGGTGCGAGTGATGCGCCAGTGCATACCCTCATCATAGCCGTTCCATGAGTTAGAAGACTTAAAGAAGTGGTCGCTCTCCGACTGCTGTTCACCACAGAATACCTTATCGGTGGTGGCAGCCTCTAGCAGCATATTAGCCTTTTCTGCTGCAGCAATCTCTTCTTGCTTCTTGCTCCATTCTTCTTGTGAGTAGAGTGGGAAGTATATCTGGTAGCGACACTCGTAAAGCTGATAGAATGGTACCAGATGGATGCCTTCGTAGGCTGGTGTGGTCAGTCCTTTCAGTGCAAAGGTGATAGGCTGACCTTTGACAGGCTCCAAGTGTGAGAGGATGTCGCTGGCATTGCCAATCAATGCTGGCATCTGAACCTGTGGCAGCTTAGGACCATTGGCAATATGTCCGCCACGACTGTCGTCGGCAAAGAGACCATCTTGCTGGTCTGTGCTTATCTTGGCTGCCAATACGATAGGACCATAGAGGAACGAATACTGTGGCTTGCCATCAGGGGTGGTGATAGCTGTAAGGTGCATAGGTGTCTCTACACGAATGCGGTCGCCACTCTTCCACTGGCGCTTGATAGTGATATAGCCGTTGTCTAGCTGATAGTCAACGGGGGAACCATTGACAACCAGCTTGGCATTATCGCACCATGCTGGCTTACGAATCTTCAGCGCAAAGGTCTTGCTCTTCTTCAGTGTCAGCGTCAGGTCTGTAGAAGGCTGCTGAGGGAACTGGTTCTCCTGCTTCAGCGTCATGTCATTCCATGTCAGCGTAGAGGGGATGAAGAGGTTCACGATAAGGTCGTTGCCCTCGTGAGCATAAATCATCTCTCCATAGCGAGCAGGATTCTCGATACCAGTACCTACACAGCACCACATGCTGGTCTGAGGCTGTGAATAGACGCGATAGTGGCCAGCACGCATGGGGGTGAAGTATACGAAGCCGCCCTGTACGGGATTCATTGTAGAGAGGATATGATTATAGAGCGCACGCTCATAATAATCAATGTAGTTCTTGTCGGCAGTAGTCTGATAGAGCAGCTTGCTCAGGCGCAACATATTATAGGTATTACAGCTCTCTGGTCCTTGCTCTGATGCCAACAGCGTGGTGAAATTGTCTGTGGGGTTGAAGTGCTCGCGCTCAGAGTTACCACCGATAGATACGCTACGCTTATTGACTACCACATCCCAGAAGAACTTTACGGCACGATCCCAGTCGCTCAGTCCCTCCATATCGGCAATACGCTTATATCCGATAATCTTGGGAATCTGCGTGTTGGCATGCATACCCGTCAGCTTGTCTTCGCCCTTCATCAGTGGCTGCAGAATGCGCTGGTCGCTGAACTGGTGGGCCAGCTTTAGGTATTTCTTATCGCCTGTGAGTTCAGCTACATCGGCAAAAGTCTCGTTCAGTCCGCCGTGTTCACTGATAAGCAGCTGCTGTATCTGGTCGTCGGTCAACTGGCTTACCTCCTGAATCATCCAGTCGGTGAGCTTTACCAGCATATCCTTTGCCTGCTTGCGTCCTGCAATGACGTAGGCATCGCGCAAACCGGCATAAATCTTATGAATATTATAGAGTGGTACCCAACGATTGTTCAGTCCAAACGAGTTGGCATTGATAGTACCTTTGGCTATCTCTCCCCATATCTGGTCTGGCTCAGGTACGCCACCCAGATATCCATCCTTACGAGCATCCTGACAGCGCTTCAGTTCGCTGAGCACATAGTCTAGTCGTGCAGCAATCTCCTTGTTGCCAGTAGCAGCCACCATATAGCTCAATGCCGATACATAGTGTCCACCGATATGTCCGTCCAGACCAGTATTCTCCCAGTTAGAGTAGTTGTCAGCCTTAGCAGGCAGTCCGGCACCCTTCAGATAGGGAGCCAGCAGTCGGTCGGCATCCAATCCTAGCAGATAGTGGATATCCGCCTGCTGATTCTTCAGAAACTGACTATCAGCCAGTCTTACACTGTTGATAGGGAACGTCTCAATACGCTTTTCGTTGTTGGCAGTTGCTGCTATTGATACGGTGGCAAAGGCCATCAGCAGCATTTTTCTTGTATTCATGTTTAGGGTAGGATTATATTATTCTGCGTGCAAAGATACGAATAAGTGTGAGAAATACAAAATAAAAAGCACATTTATTATTTTTATTTTGTATCTTTGCGCTCGTTATGTTAGCAAGTCATTATTATACGGGTAAGGTGGAAGCTGGCTGCGATGAGGCTGGCCGAGGCTGTTTGGCAGGTAGTGTGTATGCTGCTGCGGTAATCTTTCCAGAGGGTTACGAGAATGAGGAATTGAACGACTCGAAGCAGTTGACGGATCGTCGTCGCAAGATGTTGCGCGAGATTATTGAGCGCGATGCGGTGGCGTGGGCTGTAGGAGTGGTGACACCCGAGGAGATAGACCGCATCAACATTCTCAATGCCTCTATCCTGGCTATGCATCGTGCACTAGACCAACTGCAGGTTCGTCCAGAGGCTATTATTGTAGATGGCAACCGTTTCAAGCCTTACCAGCAGTTGCCCCATACCACTATTGTCAAGGGTGATGGCAAGTATCTGAGCATTGCTGCCGCCTCGATATTGGCTAAGACATATCGTGATGACTATATGGATAAGCTGGCAGAGGAATATCCACAGTATGACTGGCTATCGAACAAGGGATATCCCACCAAGAAGCATAGAGAAGCAATACGGCAGTATGGCATTACGCCATACCACCGTAAGTCGTTTAATATGCTGGGCGATGGCCAGCTGTCGTTAGATTTTAGCGAGTAACAGATAGAAATTACTTTACCCCTTTAATATATTCCTTCTTGCCATTGACAAAGCTTTTCAGCACGCCCCATTCTCTAGGGAAACCCATGGCACCCTTTGTCTCGCACACAAGGAAGTAATAGCCGCGAATATCGGAGCAGACAATAAGATGGTGGTTATATGGATTTTCTCTTTTATCCCGAGTCGCCAGTAACTCATGATTTTGATATTCTTGAGGTGGGGTAATAGTCTGGAAGTGAGGATTGAATCTATATTCATATAGTTGTTCTGGATGCTGATAAATATAAGTTTGAGTGGCAAAGTCTACACTCTTTAGAATGGAATCGGCCAATATCTTCTGGTTGCGGGGAATGAAATACATTGTACCATATGTCTCGCCTCTCAGGTCGTAACTTCCATCGCCGTTAGAGATGACATGAAAATAGAGATATTCTTTATCAGCATTTTCTACGAATGAATCTAATAGCCAATGAAACTTATGCTGGATAACGCCTTGCTGATTCAGTAGTGGCGTAATCGTCTGCATATACTGCGCCCAGTCAAAGGAAATTGACTTTTCCGTGGATTGGTGATCCGGCACAGACTCCGTTCGTGAATATTTCAGGAGTCCTTCTCCCTTATGGTGTCGCTTACAAAATTTTAGATCAGAATCATAAGAGAACGAGACGGTTTCGGTGCCAGGAACATTATTGTAGGAATAGTTTCCTTGTTTGTTATCACATCGCTTGGTTTGGTTCTTTCCGCTGTGTAAGCAAATAGAGTATCGAATAGTGTCTATGCCCTGATTGTGAGACTCGAAATGGTAGCACTCTTCGGCCATCGGCATAATAGAGTCAAGATGGTGGCGTACGATGTTCAGAAAACGTTCCTTTGATTGATGGTCGGTCTTATTGGTTGTAGACTGGTTCCAAATAGAGTCTCCCCAAAATTCCCCCTCTTCACCACAAATACTTGAGCAATATTCATTGAAACCAATATAGACCTGACTGATGGTCGTGGTCTGTCCTTTACCATAGTTTCCTCTCGTTGTAGTGATACCTTTATGAGTGAAAGGTTTCAACTCTTTAAACAGATTGTCGAGTTTCGTCTTTTCTTGGGCCGATGCATTTACTATACATGTCAATAGCATGGCCGTGAATATTATTTGTTTCATATTTCTTGTTAGTTTTATAGTTCTACAATTTGATAATTATCTATCTCTTGTTGATTGAGCTCCACCACGTGATGCATCACTTCTTCACCTCGTAGTCGAACAGATGCTATTTGTGCTTTGAACTCAGACTCCGTCTGTTCGTCAGGGGTATCAATAATCAATCTTACATTTAGTGCCACATCAACTTGCGGAACAGAAGGAGCTACTTTTGTATATTCCTTCGCTTTTTTGTTTCGTTTGACTGACGTTGAACTTGCCACTACGGGAGCTTCCTGTAATTGTTTTGTTCTTTCGATTCTCTCCGTACCCTGTTGCTGTTCTGTCTGTTGTGCCATTTCTGGCTGTACTTTTGGTTTGACATCATTGGTAATATAATGGAATGCCAACAACAGCAGAACGCTTGCTGCAATACCAGTAACGAGCCATCTGATAGAAATAATCTTAGGCTTTTCGATGACGGCCTTGGATAACATCTTTATCTTTTCATTGCCGTCATTGAATATTTGGTTGGACGTATCATCTAACTCAACATCCACCTCACCACTATCGAAGAGTGCAAACATTTCCTTGTATTCCTGCCACTCGTCACCCACTTCGTGTGTGCGAAAATACTGTGCCAGTATCTGCTCTTCTTCGAGACTGGTTTCGCCAGTCATAAATTTATCAAGGATGCGTGTAATTTCCTCTTTGTCGTACTTTCTTTCCATTATCTATTCCTCCTTTTTAATTTGTTCATTAATTCATTTCGTGCACGTGCAAGTAGCGTTGAAACTGATGTTTGCTTGATGCCTAGTATGTCTGCTATTTCGCTCAGTTCACGATGTTCTAACTGTCGCATCGTCAGCACGATTCTTGATGTGGTGGGTAGACTGTCAATCTGCTTGCCTAACCATTGTTCCAACTCTGCGTATTCCAAATGATCGTACATCGTATCTTCATCCACTATCGGCATTGTATTACCCATATCTTCGTGGATATGTATTGTACGCCAACGGTCGATGCATACGTGTTTTGTTGTAATTGACACGAGTGCTTTTATATGTACTACATCTAAAATAGTCTCATGCAGACACCAAAGTTTGAGCATCGCATCCTGTGCAATGTCTTCTGCATCATCCAGCGCATATCCGAATTGCCGGGCTACAGAGACAGCCTTTACGCGCATTTCGTTAGCTATATGTACGAACTCTTCTTGTGTCATTACATTTATATAACGAAGAAACTACTCGTAATTAAACAAAAATTCCCATTTTTTTCAAATTTCAAAAGACGGTATAATGATATTTGTATTTAATGATTACTATTTCAATGAGTTAAGTGTATATGTTCATTTCTAAAAAATACAGCTAAGCCGCATGCAACTTAGCTGTATCTATTCTAATCATTTTCTATAAAGAGTAGCGATTATTTCGTAATAATGATACCACCCATTGGTTGGAGGGTAACTTTAGCAATTCCTTTCTTATCCACCTTGAGTGCCTTTAGTACAGAGGTACAGGGGGCGCCGTTCTTGCTGGGTTGATCGATGTAACACTGTACGGTCTGGCCAGCAAACATTGGCAGAGAGAGTTGGAGCGTCTTGGCCTGCTGCGTACCATTCATTCCTGCAACATACCATTTGTCGCCTGTGCGACGAGCCAGTACTACATACTTGGTAGGATAACCATCAAGGAAGCGTGTTTCATCCCATGTGGTAGGCAGTTGTTTGAGGAAGTCGAGCTCAAACTGAGGCACATCTTGTAGGTTGTTGGGATAGATGGCAACACAGTTGACGCTGGTCTGCAAGACAATACCCGAAGCCATCTCGAAGATATCAGTGGTATAACGACGATGGCGACTCTTGTTGTCACGACTGATATGATGGTTCATGATGATACCTCCCCAATCGAATGAGCCTACTGCATTGCGAGCAAAGGGATGCATACAGAGTTCGAAACCTTCCTGCTTAGCATGATATTCGCTGAAGTTGACATTCTCGGAAGCCAAAGCAGCTTCAGAAGCAACATAGTTAGGATACATACGCTCCCAGCCACGAGGAATGGTGCAACCATGGAATACTACCTGCAAGCCATAGCGATTGGCATCGGCAAGGATATCTTCATAGAGTTTTAAATTCTCTTGCTTGTCGGAACCAAGGAAGTCAACCTTAATACCTGCAATGCCGAGCTTCTGCAACCAAGCCATCTCGCGATTACGAGCTAAGGCTGTGTTCATACAGTTGCGTGGTGTCTGAGGAGCATCGTTGGCATAGCCATTGCTGTTATACCACAAGAGCAGTTTCACCCCCTTGCTATTAGCATAGCGATTGAGCTCTACGATGCGGTCGCGACCAATCTGCTTATCCCACCAGTTATCTACCAATACGTATTCGTAGCCCATGGCTGCCGAGAGGTCTATCATCTTTACCTGATCATCGTAGTTGACGCTCTCGTCTTGCCAGATAAGCCAGCTCCACGTGTAGCGACCAGGCTGATAGGCCTGACTAGGTTCGTAAAGAGGTTCTACTACATCATAGGGAATGGTGGTTTCTACGATAGGTTTCAGCGTAGTGCCGAGGGTGATGGTGCGCCAAGGGGTGCTACCAGGCAGTGAGAGTCCAGCCCAAGAACTACCCAAGCCATTCATCTCGCCAATATTGGGGAAGGCTATTGTATAACCACTACTAGCCGCATAGTCGCTGAGGTGAGAACCACAATAGTTAGAGCCTACACCTGTCTCGCTGACGAGTACCCAACCATTAGGCACCTTAAAGAGACAAGGAAAGGTGAATCCCTCGCCAAAGGCAGAACGCTCAGTCATGGGCATATCGGCCTTATAGTCTTCCTCATAAGAGGGCTTGGTGCGCTGCCAACCCACCATGGGCAGACTCTGTGGAGTAAGGAAGGTGGTGGTAGCCTCGGGGAAGTTGAAGCTGGTAGTCTCATTATAGATGACAGTTGACAATCGGCTATCACCCTTGGGCTGCAGACTATAGCGGAAGGCAATATCATTGTCTGAAACACAGAAAGTGATGGTGATGGGCAGTCCCTGACTGTTAGTATAGGTAAGGTCGGCTTGCTGTGCTACATAGTGTGCAGACGAAGCCTTGGTGCGCGTCATCTGATAGTGCTGGTCTATCTTGCTTTGTTTTACATCTTTCAGCGTCAGTCCTTGGGTAAAGTCGCCGATGTCACTCTTCAGACCAAGTGCCGAGGGCTTCAAGAAGGTCTTTCCTTGATAAGTGACGGAATAGTTTACTAGTCCTCTCTCGTCGTCAATGGTTACAACTAATTGTCCGTTAGGTGACTTTACGACAGTCTCCTTTCCCTGTGTGGTCAGCGTGAATCCAACCAACAGTAATAATAGTATTGTTCTCATGTTGTTGATATTTTCTGTAAATAGTTAGCCGAGGCGAATGACATCGTCGCAGAGCTGACTGACAGCAGGACGATGGGTGATAAAGATCATGGTCTTATCTTTGCAGTAGTCGAAAAGACGACTGAAGAGTTCGTGTTCGGTCTGTTCGTCGAGTGAAGAGCTGATTTCGTCGAGTAGCAGGATGGCACCAGGGCGCAACAAACCGCGGGCAATGGCAATGCGCTGAGCCTGTCCTTCGCTGAGGCCGATGCCTCGTTCTCCCAAAGAAGTATCTATGCCGTTGGGTAAGTCATATACAAAGTCGGCCATCGCAACATGCAGCACTTGGCGGAACTCCTCCTCTGTGGCTTCGGGCTTGGCCAGTTGGAGGTTGTATCGCACAGTTCCACTCATCAAAGTATTACCTTGGGGTACGAATACAAAGTGTTGACGTGCCTCTTCGTCAACAATCGTTTCGGGTGTATTGTTACCAAAAATTGCGATTTCACCGGCATTTGGTTTGATAAATGCCAGCATCATGCGGAAGAGGGTGGTCTTACCAATACCCGTAGCACCCATGATGGCTGTCTTACTGCCAGGCTTGAAGGTATGGGTGAAGTCTTGAAGTACAGGTCGGTCACCAGAGGCATAGCTAAAGGTGACATGATTAACAGACACACCTAGCGATGATGCATCGGCAGGTGAGATAGTAGTTGAGGAAACAGGTTTTACTGTAGATGTTGATGCCTCTAACTCTTCCAGACGGTCGATACTGGCTGTGGCATAGAAGAACTGTGGCATCATATTTAGAATATTCAGGATGGGGTGCTGAATCTGTCCTACCAACTGAAGGAAAGAGGTCATGACACCAAAGGTGATGACGCCTGCACGCAATTGCAAGCCTCCCCAGACGAAGGCCAGCAGATAGCCTAGGCTGAAGGTGAACGCCAATATCAGACGGGTAACAACGGTGAAGCGTGTACGTCGCAATACCCTGCCCATTAACTGGTCTTGCATATCACTGAGTCGACCGGTTACCCATTGCTCACTACCCAAAGAGCGTAGTACGGCATTGTGCTCCATGCCTTCTTGTACCTGCATCTGTATAGTACTCTCTTGCTGACGGATGTCGAGTGTCATGTGACGTAGTCGGTGGGCAAATAGTTTTCCTCCTCCCACAACAAATGGCGTAATCATCAGCAACACCAGTGCCAAACGGGTATCCATAGAATACATCAAGAGAAAGGCGCCCACGAGTTGTACGCCCGTCACGATAAACTGTGGCAATAGCGTGGTGGTAACCTCTGCTACGGTATCAATATCTTTAGACAGTCGTAGCGTGACATCACCAGAATGCAGTTGGTCTTCATACATCTGGCGACGGAACAAGCTGCTGAATACGCGCAATCGGATGGTGTTAGACTGGTGGGTATTAGCCTTGGTGGCCATATAATAATAGAGTTGGCGTAGCAAGATACCTGTTACCACCAGTGCTACCAACAGGCATACCATCTCTATGACATCTTGATCGCTACCTGTGCGGATAGTTACGTCGATAAACTGCTTGCTAAACCATATCATGAGCAGTCCGAGCATCACTTGCGTAATGCCTACTACGATGCGAACAAGGGTGTTCCACCTGATGCCCGCCATGTTGCGCCCTATCCAAATCAGGTACTTCAATTACGAATTGTTATCTTTTAATGCTTAACCTTCTACTATTCCCAGCTCCTGCCAATGACCTACCATCTTGGTAACGTCCTGACGAGCCTGGTCTGGCTCTACGTCATATTCTTCGCAGAGTGCCTTAGTTAGCGAGTCAATATCAAAATCTCCCATTTCATCGGCTTTCTTCCACAACCATGCTGCTGTCTCGTTGAGGCTGATGAGCTTGCCGAAATCGATGGTTCCTAAGCCCTCGCCCACGATTACATGTTCACCGCAAACGGTGCGCAGCACAAATCCTTCTTTCTGTTTCATCTACTTATTCTTCTATTAAATTTCTAGTATATCACTTTCAGCCATGTCCTTCGGTAGATTGCTAATATCCAACGACGAATAGGCAACAATCGCCACCACAGGCGACTAGCCTTGATGCGCCAGGGTGCATAGAGCGGGTGATGCTTGCCCTGAGGGGTTACCACATTGATAGCTAATGCTGCAACATCACTCAGCGTGCAGTGCTCTACTCCCGCAATATTACCATCACCCATCAGGGTTACTTGTTCGCCCTCGATGCGGATGATGCGGTGAACAACATAGCGACAACCCTCTACCCATGCCAAAACCACATGACCAACCTCCAGATGTTCTGGCTTTACTAGATCAACACTTTCCTTGCTGCCAATAATAAAAGGCAACATGCTATATCCTTTAACTGGAAAGGTAACACGCAAGCCCTCATTAACCAAGGCAATGGCATTCTGGATAATCTCGTTGTCTGATATGGTATGCGTCATGATTTCTTAATCGTATCTGAACATAGGCGGGCAGCAGCCTCGTCGGGCAGACATTCTAAATGCCATACGGCTACCTCACCAGCCATCATATCTTCTGTTTCATGCAATCCCTCTGCCACCTGCTTATCCCAGCGCTTACCAGAGATAGAAGGCACTAAGGCTGCGTAGGCTGATAATGCTTTTAAGCGATGTATCTTATTGTAAGGAGCCTGACTGAGTTGAACAACACCACCTAAGGGATAGGATACGTTGCGATAGCAAGGTGTCTTACCGCTCCAAGGGGAACCAAAAACATAGAATCCATCGGGCATTCGGCGCACTACAGGATTATCGTCGTTAACCAGTGCTGTGCCCTCAATATGCTTGAGCCATAAGCTGGAGTGTGTGCTCTTTCCTGTACCACTCTTACCCAAGAACATATAGCCATAACCTTCGAGGCTAACTACTGAAGAATGGAACAGGGCTGTTTGAAGAGATGCCGTTGCCAAAGCATACATCACCATCAGCGCATTATTGATGCCAAACAAGGGTTCGTCAACTAATACGACAATGGCATTATGATAGGTGACATCTGTCAGCATACGGGCTGCACAGCGTCCCCATAGTTGGAATTCAAAATAAGGAAGTCCGTTGGCTCTCCCTGCTAGAATCTGTGAGCCATCATCATCTTGGTTCATCTCTACCGTAACATCCTCAATAGGAGGAAATTCGGTAGCATCAACAACCTTTACCTGAAAGATTACTTGTTCGGCAGATGGGATAGAGAAGAGAGCATATTGTCCCATTTCATCGAGAATAGAAGTACTTTCTGGTACTTCTACTGAGAAAGCATGACCAGCGACTTCGTAATAGTACTTCATGCTACTTTTGTTCCTTGTATTTATAGATGATATTGTTAGCACCTGAGGTCAGTTCTAATTCATCACGATGGGCCTTAATGAAAGAGTCAATATGGCGCTTGCGCTTTTCTTCCAAAATCTCATCGACAGCAATCAGAATACCCGTCTCTTCAACATCGCCAAAGCCATAGTTGATAGCAGTACCAAAGAGCTTCATCGTAGGCGAAAGTCCCATGTAGGCATTAACCAGTGGTGGGATGTTATAGCCTAATTTACGGATTTCGCTATTCAGGATTCGATAGTCTTCTTTGAAGTTTTCACCACTGAAGAGTGCTTCCAACTCTGCTGGGTCAGTCTCTAATTCGAGTGGTTTCATCGGAATTATCAGGTTCTCTTTATCGTCGAAGTGCTTTTTGAGGAAATAGAGAATCATATCGCGTCCCTTGCGGATATAGCTAGGATACATCGTCATCTTGCCAAAGTAGTACTTGACATTAGGACGAATCACGGTCAGTGCTCCCAAACCATCCCACAAGTTATCAAGCGCAAAGAGGCTCTTGGCTCCCATGCGTGATGACTGATAGGGAAGTGATACGAAGGAGCGACCTAACTCTACCGTATAAGGAGCATAGTCTTTGATAAACTTATCAGAGAAATGGAACATGTGACTGGTGGCCAATATGGGTTGTCCCTTTTCGTCATATTCCCAATCGGTACCCAGTAAATAGCGATAACCTCCGATAATCTCCTCCTCTTCGGGGTTCCAGACTATCAGTTGCTTATAGCAGTTCTCACAGGTATCAAACTCGTCGATATCTGTCTCTTTGCCAGTACCTCCGCCAGCCTCACGGAATGCAATCTCACGCAAACGACCAATCTCCTGCATCACGTTGGGTGCATTATGTGCCGTGATGATGTAGATTTCATTGTTGCTCTTGTTAGTCAATCGCAACTGCTTGTCGGGAGTTAGCTCACTTTTAAGCACTTCCTTAGGGATGGGCTGGATAATCGGTTGTTCCATTTGGATTAGTGTATTATCGTTTTATAGGTTATAGACAATATCTTGAACGTATTGCGCCCATTCTGTAGGGCTCTTACTCTTGTCGAATGTCTGCCAGGGAATGGGTTTGCCGATGGCGACACGAAAGGTTTTTCCTACGTTCTTATACATCTCGTCAACCAGAAACAGCATAGCCAAGTTGAAGGGTAAATACCGATCGGAGAAGTTGGCTAGTCGATAGAAGAACCCTGAATTCTGACCACCAAAGTGGATGGGTACTACATCGCGCTGACATTCTACGCTCTTAGAGATGAAGGTCTTCTTCCATGCAATATCGCGAATCTCATTATTGTGACGGCGTGAGCAGAGTCCGGCAGGGAACATCAACATGTGATTGTCACTCTGAAATCCTGCCTCTACCATTGCAGGGAAGTTGCGACTAGCCTTACCTGTTTTGTTGATGGGAATGCACAGTGGAGCAAGTCCTGGCAGATACATCAACAAGTCGTTGACCAAATAGCGGAAGTGTGAATCGTAGTGACGACCTATGAGTGCGCCTAGTGCTACACCATCTTCACCACCCAAAGGATGGTTAGATACGAAGGTGTAAAGGCGACCGTCATTGGGGTCGGGAAGATTCTCTTCTCCCTCCACCACTAGTGTCATCTTCAGGTAGTCCACACAGGCTTCGAGCCATGGAGTGCCCACCTTGTCGCGTGACTCCCAAAGAAAGGCATTGACTTGATCTTGATGGGCGATACGTTTAAGCCACGACACCAACGGACGAGGAATCCATTTGGATTTATTCCCCATCTTGTTCTTTAAGATACTGTCGATGTCGATAGTCTTCTCAGTAATCTGTCCCATTTCTCTCTTCAAGCACTAACAGCATGCAAATATACGCAAAAATGTTTTAAAAATTGCACTTTTCACAGAAATTTGCGCAAATAAGCAATCTTTTGCATCTTTTCACTCAAAAAAAGTGGGGAAAAGTGGAGGAATGTGGAGGGAAATATGTACCTTTGCATCCGAAACTAGTTTTTTATTATATAAGTACGCATGCGATTTTTAGGTAATATAGAAGCCAAGATGGACGCCAAAGGGCGCGCCTTCCTCCCCGCAGTCTTCCGTAAGATGCTGCAGGTGAGCGGTGAGGAGCGTTTGGTGTTGCGCAAGGATATTTTTCAGCCTTGCCTGGTACTCTATCCTGAAAACGTGTGGAATGAGCAGATGGATGCCTTGCGTCAGCGACTGAATCGTTGGAACAAGCAGCATCAGCAAGTGTTCCGTCAGTTTGTGAGTGAAGTAGAGATTGTTACCCTTGATGGTAATGGTCGTTTCTTGGTACCCAAGCGCTATCTTCGTCTGGCTGACATTGAGCAAGATGTTAAATTCATAGGCATGGGTGATACCATCGAGATATGGAGCAATGCCAAAGCTGAACAGCATCAGATGAGCCCCGAGGAGTTTGGAGAGGCTCTGGAAACACTGATGGATAAGGAGGAAGAATGATGATTACTGCAGAGACCTATCATGTACCAGTGCTCTTGAAAGAGAGTGTTGACGGACTGAATATTCAGCCCGATGGCATCTATGTGGATGTTACTTTTGGCGGTGGCGGCCATTCTAAAGAGATTTTGTCCCGATTAGGCGACAAAGGTCATCTCTATAGCTTTGACCAAGATGCTGATGCGGAGAATAACATCGTGGCAGATGATAAGTTTACTTTTGTACGCAGTAATTTCAGATATATCGAAAACTGGATGCAATACTATGGGGTTGAGAAGATTGATGGCTTGTTGGCTGATTTGGGCGTATCAAGTCACCATTTCGACGACGAGACGCGTGGATTCTCTTTCCGCTTTGATGCCCCATTGGATATGCGTATGAATAATCGTGCCGGTAAGACAGCCGCCGATATACTCAACGACTATACGGAAGAGCAATTGGCAGACGTTCTGTATCTCTATGGAGAACTGAAAGACTCTCGCCGATTGGCTAGATCTATTGCAAAATATCGCCAAAACCAACGCATTGAGACGACGCAGCATCTGATGGATGCGCTGAATATTCAATGCTCAGCGACCAATGGCCTATGGAAAAAAGATATGGCAAAGTTTTATCAGGCTTTGCGCATAGAAGTAAACCATGAGATGGACGCCCTACGCGAGATGCTGATAGGTGCTACTAATCTGCTGAAAGAGGGAGGACGATTGAGTGTGATTACTTATCACTCCTTGGAAGATCGCATCGTGAAAAACGTGATGAAGACTGGTAATGTAGAGGGAAAAGTCAACCAAGATTTCTTTGGACGTATTCAAACCCCATTCAAGTTGGTAAACAACAAGGTTATCGTACCAGCTCACGAGGAAGAGATTACTAACCCACGAAGCCGTAGTGCCAAGCTTAGAATAGCAGAAAAAATCTAAAATGAAAATGACAGAAGATAATATACACGACGAGCAACTCCTAGAGGATGATGACCTGAACCCAGAGATGGAACAGGGTGAGACCGACCTCAAAGAGACACTGAAGAAAATCAAGGAGACTGTGCGTGAGGAAGATCCCAGACCCTCATCGCAGTTAAACCTGCGTACAATTCTTGGTGGTGACCTACTGACCACCGAGATGGTTCGTTCGCAGATTTGGCTATTCGTGTTGATTGTTGCTTTCTCTACGCTGTATGTTGCCTTCCGTTACCAGTGCCAGCAGGATATGCTGACTATTGATCGTATGGAGAATGAATTGAAAGATGCCAAGTTCAAGGCGTTAAGCTCGTCAAGTACACTGACAGAGAAATGCCGTGAGAGTCATGTCTTGGATATCTTAAAACAGAATAAAGACTCGCTGCTTCACCAAGCAGACCAGCCACCCTATATTATAGAAGTACCAGAATGAGCAGGTTTAATAATAGTAAAGTAATGCCTCGCTACATGCTAATCGCTGTAGTGCTGACGCTCATCGGTTTTGCTGTTATCGGCAAAGCCTTCTATATCATGACGGTTAAGAAACAGTACTGGACTGAGGTGG
This sequence comes from Prevotellaceae bacterium MN60, assembly GCA_900199555.1. GTDB lineage: Bacteria > Bacteroidota > Bacteroidia > Bacteroidales > Bacteroidaceae > Prevotella. The sequence goes on along the minus strand of FZQZ01000006.1, from coordinate 78,566 downwards.
CTGACCGATTGAAGCGTGATAGTGTTAGTGTGAAGCCTAATCGTGGTAATATTCTAAGTAGTGATGGTCAGCTGATGGCCAGCTCAATACCTGAATATAAAATTTTTATTGACTTCCAAGCTGCAGGTTTTGAGAATGACTCGCTATGGTTGGACAAGGTAGACTCTCTTTGTGAGGGACTTAACAGAATATTCCCCAGCAAGTCGGCTGCCGAGTTCAAAGCGGACTTGGAGAGAGGTCGCCACAAGGAAGTATATAATAAGAAGACGGGTGAGACCACTATTGGTTCACGTTGGTGGAATATCTGGCCCAAACGTATCAGCTATAATACTTTTGTAGAAGTAAAGAGCCTTCCCTTCCTGAATCTTCCTAAGTATAAAGGTGGTTTTTGCTGGGAAGAATATAACTCACGTCGTCGTCCGTTCGGTTCATTGGCTAAGCGTACTGTTGGTGGCTTGTTTGGTGCCAAAGACTCAGCCTACTATGGTCTGGAACTGGCTTACGACTCTATTTTGCGTGGAACACCCGGTATTAATGGTCGTCGCAAGATACTCAATAAGTATATGAATATCCCTGTGACGCTACCTATTGATGGTGCAGATATTGTCACAACCATTGATGTGAATATGCAAGACTTGGCAGAGCGTGCTCTTGTCGACGAGCTGAATCTTATCAATGGTGAGATGGGTGTTGCTATTCTGATGGAGGTGGCAACAGGTGATGTTAAGGCTATTGTCAACATGATACGTACCACCGACGACAACGGAAATAGTCAATATGTTGAGGCTGTCAACTCTGCTATCAGCTATCGTTGTGAGCCAGGTTCTGTATTTAAGGTAGCCTCTTTCTTGGTAGCTCTTGATGACGAAGTGGTGGACACCTCTTATGTTATCAGTACTGGTAGTGGTGTGCGAGAGATGCATGGTCGCTGGATGAAGGACCACAACTGGCGTCGTGGTGGCTATCAGGATATCAATGTGGCTCGCACTTTGGAGGTTAGTTCTAATATCGGTGTAAGTCATGTGATTGATAAGTTCTATGGAAAGAATCCTGAGAAATATGTCAAGGGACTCTATCGCGTAGGTATTCATGAAGACTTGAAACTTCCTTTGGTGGGTTACCTGCCTCCACGTATTCGTATGCCTCATAAGAATAAGCGTGGACAATACGACAACTGGAGTAAGACAGCACTGCCATGGATGTCTATTGGATATGAAACTCAGATAGCACCTATTAATACGGTGACCTTCTATAATGCCATTGCTAATGATGGTAAGATGATGCGTCCGCGCTTTGTCAAGAAGATCGTCAAGAATGGTGAGACTATTGCAGAGTTCGAACCAGAGGTTATCAAGGAACGTATCGCCAAGCCCAAAGCTATCAAGACGATGCAGACTATTTTGGAGCATGTGGTGAGTCAGGGTCTTGGACGTAAGGCTGGTTCTCCATTGTTTAAGGTAGCAGGAAAGACGGGTACAGCTCAGGTGGCCGACCAGCATGGTAGCTATCACTCTGGTGTTACGCGCTATTGGTTGTCGTTCTGTGGCTACTTCCCTGCAGACAATCCTCGCTATTCTTGTATCGTCTGCTTGAAGAAGACTGGTCTGCCAGCTTCGGGTGGTGGTATGAGTGGTGTTGTATTCCATCATATTGCTGAGGGTGTGATGGCACGCAATCTGAAGGTGCGTGTTGATGATGCTCGCGATGAGAATTCTATCATCATCCCTGATGTGAAGAATGGTAATATTGCTGCAGCTAGTCAGGTATTGACTGCATTAGGCATCAAGACCAATAACCATTGGGATGGAAGCTATGCACACGGTAATCCTATATGGGGAACCACAGAGCGTCGTAGTAACGAAGTAGCACTGAAAAGAACTAAGACGAGCGAGAAGACCATCCCCAATGTTACGGGTATGGGTGCCAAAGATGCCGTTTTCCTCTTGGAAACCTACGGACTGCGCGTAAAAGTGCATGGGCGTGGTAAAGTAAAGCAGCAGAGCCTCCCGGCAGGAAAGATTGCTGAAAAAGGCGCTGAGTGCATATTAACATTAGAATAAAAAACAAAAGACATATATATAATAAGGTATTATGAAACTGAACGAACTGCTAAAATACGTCAAGCCTATTGCCGTTGTCGGCAATCTGGATGTAGATATCACTGGTGTGAACATTGACTCTCGTAAGATAGAGCAAGGTCACCTCTTTGTAGCTATCAAGGGTACACAGGTGGATGGTCATCGCTTTATTCCGAAAGCTTTAGAGTTAGGTGCTGCAGCTGTCTTGTGCGAGGATATGCCAGAGGATGCTAACAATACAGGTGTTACCTATGTTCAGGTAGCATCTACAGAAGAGGCTGTAGGTCCTGTAGCTACTGTCTTCTATGGCGAGCCATCACAGCATCTGAAACTCGTAGGTGTGACAGGTACAAATGGTAAGACTACCATTGCAACTCTGCTGTATCACATGTTCCGCAAGTTCGGTCATAAGTGTGGATTGCTTTCTACCGTATGCAACTATATTGAGGAAGAGCCTATTCCTGCAGACCACACCACTCCCGATCCTATCGAGTTGAACAAACTGCTACACCAGATGGTGGAAGCCGGTTGTGAGTATGCTTTCATGGAATGTTCTAGTCATGCTATTGCACAGCGTCGTATCGGCGGTTTGACGTTTGCAGGTGGTCTGTTCACCAACCTTACACGCGACCATCTGGATTATCATAAGACCTTTGAAAACTATCGCGATGCCAAGAAGGCTTTCTTTGACGGTTTGGATAAGGATGCTTTTGCTATCACCAATGCCGACGATAAGAATGGCAGTGTGATGGTACAGAACTGTAAGGCACAGGTTAAGAACTACTCTGTACGTCAGATGGCTGATTTCCGTGCTCGCATCATCGAGTGCCACTTCGAGGGTATGTACCTTGATATCAATGGTCGTGAGGTAGGCGTGCAGTTTATCGGTAAGTTCAATGTATCGAACCTGTTGGCAGTCTATGGTGCTGCTGTTATGCTGGGTAAGAAGCCTGAAGACATCTTGCTCGTACTCAGTACTTTGAAGAGTGTCGCTGGTCGCTTGGAGCCCATCCGCTCTGCAGAGGGCGTAACAGCTATTGTAGACTATGCCCATACACCTGATGCCTTGGAGAATGTGCTCAATGCCATTCATGAGGTGCTTGATGGTAAGCAAGGCAAGGTGCTGACAGTATGTGGTGCTGGTGGTAATCGTGATAAAGGTAAGCGCCCATTGATGGCTCAAGAGGCTGTTAAGCAGAGTGACCGCGTTATCATCACCTCTGATAATCCTCGTTTCGAAGAGCCACAGGATATTATCAATGATATGTTGGCTGGTCTGAATGCTCAGCAGATGAAGAAGGTCGTATCTATCGTTGATCGTAAAGAAGCTATTCGTACTGCCTGTATGATGGCAGAGAAGGGCGATGTTATCCTCATTGCAGGAAAGGGACATGAGGATTACCAGGAGATTAAGGGAGTCAAGCATCATTTCGATGATCGTGAGATAGTGAGAGAAATTTTTAATGTCTAATCTTAAATCTTTATTCTCATGTTATACTATATCTTCCGTTTCTTAGAACAGTTCAACATACCAGGTGCACACATCTGGTCGTACATCTCTTTCCGTGCACTGTTGGCACTTATCCTGTCGCTGATGATTTCAGCATGGTTTGGTGAGTATTTCATCAAATGGATGAAGCGTCGCAATATTGCCGAGACAGCCCGCGACCCAAGTATCGACCCATTTGGTATTGAGAAGAAGGGCGTACCAACGATGGGTGGTATCATCATCATTGTTGCCATCTTGGTTCCTGTCTTGTTGTTGGGTCGTATGCGTAACATCTATCTGTTGTTGATGATTATTACAACAGTATGGTTGGGATTCCTTGGCTTCATGGATGACTATATCAAGATATTCCGCAAGAATAAGGATGGACTGAAAGGAAAGTATAAGATCATCGGACAGGTGTCTATCGGCTTTATCGTTGGTCTGGTATTATGGTTGAGCCCCGATGCCGTTGTTCGTGAGAATATCTCTGTACCACAACAGAATCAGGAGATTGTTGTAAAGCATCAGCCCCAGTCAGTCAAGTCATTGCAGACTACGATTCCGTTCATCAAGAATCACAACCTGAACTATTCTAACGTGATGGCTTTCTGCGGTAAATACAAGGTGGCAGCTGGTTGGATACTGTTTGTTATCATGACTATCTTTGTGGTAACAGCTGTTTCTAATGGTGCAAACCTCAATGACGGTATGGATGGTATGTGTGCTGGTAACTCTGCCATTATAGGTGTGGCGCTATTGATATTCAGTTATGTGTCGTCACATATCATCTATGCAGCCTATTTCGACATCATGTATATTCCAGGCTCTGAGGAGTTGGTAGTATTCCTTAGTGCTTTCATTGGAGCTATGATCGGTTTCCTTTGGTATAACGCCTATCCTGCTCAGGTATTTATGGGCGATACGGGTTCGCTGACCATTGGTGGTATTATTGGTGTCTGCGCTATTATTATTCACAAGGAATTGATGTTGCCAATCCTTTGCGGTATCTTCTTCATTGAGAGTCTCAGCGTTATCATTCAGACACAATGGTTTAAGTTTAAGAAGCGTAAGGGACAGCGCGTACGTGTATTCCGTGCTACTCCCATCCATGATACTTTCCGTAAGTTGGATAGTCAGCTCGATGCTACGAGCACCTATATCCTGAAGGGATGGCCACATCGTCCGTTCCACGAGTCGAAGATTACGGTTCGTTTCTGGATTACGACCATCATATTAGCTGCATTAGCGATTATAACATTGAAGATAAGATAAAAATAACGAATAACACAAATGAAGAGAATCGTCATATTAGGAGCAGGCGAGAGTGGCGCAGGTGCTGCCGTACTTGCCAAGAAAGAAGGTTTCGATGTGTTCGTTAGTGACATGTCGAAGATTAGCGACAAGTACAAGAAACAGCTTGACGACCACCAGATTGCATGGGAAGAAGGTCAGCATAGCGAAGAAAAGATTCTCAATGCAGACGAGATTATCAAGAGTCCTGGCATTCCTGATACAGCTCCCATGATTGTTAAAATCAAGGAGAAGGGTATTCATATCATCAGTGAGATAGAGTTTGCAGGTCGCTATACCAACTCTAAGATGGTATGCATCACGGGTTCTAATGGTAAGACTACCACTACGAGTCTCATCTACCATATCTTCAAAGAGGCCGGCTATGATGTCGGTTTGGCTGGTAATATTGGTAACTCGCTGGCTTTGCAGGTTGCCGAGGAACCACATGACTACTATGTTATTGAGCTCAGTTCCTTCCAACTGGACAACATGTACAATTTCCGTGCAGATATCGCCATTCTGCTGAATATCACGCCTGACCATCTGGATCGCTATAATTTTGAGATGCAGAACTATGTTGATGCCAAGATGCGCATCATCCAGAACCAGACCCCTCAGGATGCATTCATATACTGGAATGACGACCCCATTATCCAGCGTGAATTGGAGAAATACGATATCAAAGCTATCCAATATCCCTTCTCTGAACTGAAGGAAAAGGGTTCTATCGGTTATATCGAGGAGGGACAATACAAGATTGAAAAGCCCACACCATTCAATATGGAGCAGGAGGCATTGAGCCTTACGGGAAAACATAATATCTACAACTCTTTGGCAGCAGGTATCGCTACCAATATTGCAGGTATTAAGAAAGAGGTTATCCGTCAGTCACTCAGCGACTTCCCTGGCGTAGAACATCGCTTGGAGAAGGTATGCACCGTGCGTGGTGTGCAATATATCAACGACTCAAAGGCCACCAATGTAGATGCCTGCTGGTATGCGTTGGAGTCGATGAAGACCAAGACTATTCTTATCATTGGTGGTAAGGATAAGGGTAACGACTACGAGCCCATCAAGCCATTGGTTAAGGAGAAATGTGCAGGACTGGTATACCTCGGTGCTGACAATCAGAAGTTGCACGACAACTTCGATGCCCTGGGCATCCCTGTTCGTGATACTCATTCTATGAAGGACTGCGTTAAGGCATGTTACGAGATGGCTGAGCCTGGTATGACCGTGCTGCTCAGTCCTTGTTGTGCTTCTTTCGACCTCTTCAAGAATATGGAAGATCGTGGTGAACAATTCAAGGAATTAGCAAGAAGTCTATGAATAAGCGAATCGGCAATATCTTCAAAGGCGACAAGGTCATATGGATGGTGTTCTTTTTCCTCTGTATGATCAGTATCGTGGAGGTCTTCTCGGCTTCCAGCGGACTGACATATAAGACGCACAACTATATTGGCCCTATCATCTATCATGCCAGCACCATTATCTTTGGTGTGATAGTGGCAGTTATCACGCTTAATATCCCCTGCCGCTATTTCAAGTTGATGACGCCATTCTTATTGCTGATTTCTGCTGTTACATTGCTATGGGTGTTGTTGGCAGGAACAAAGGTGGGTGATGCTGGACGATGGATTAGCTTGTTCGGCTTAACTTTCCAGCCCTCAGAGATTGCCAAAGGAAGTATTGTCTTGGCTGTGGCTCAGATTCTCAGTGCCATGCAGCGTGAGGATGGTGCCGATAAGAATGCCTTTAAGTGGGTACTATGGGTAACGATTCCTGCTTGTTTTACTATCGGACTGGAGAACCTCTCAACAGCAGCCATGCTCTTTGCTGTTGTCTTCTTGATGATGTTTATCGGTCAGGTGCCACTTAGGCAGTTAGGTAAACTGGTGGCCATCATCGCTGCTTTAGTTATCTTCGCTCTCTCCATGGTGATGCTGGTAGGTCATGATATCAGTGACGAAGAACAGCAGTTGGCCAAGACAGAACAAGTAGAGCAGCCCAAGAAAAAGAATTTTGTGGAGAAGATGTTCCACCGTGCTGATACGTGGAAGAGCCGTCTTCTCAAATTCGGTAAGGACGATGTCACTCCGTTGGAATACGACCTTGACAAAGATGCACAGGTGGCACATGCCAATATTGCTATTGTGTCTAGCGGTGTCATCGGTAAAGGTCCTGGTAAGAGTACAGAGCGTGACTTCCTGTCACAGGCCTTCTCCGACTTCATCTATGCCATTGTTATCGAAGAACTAGGCATCATTGGCGCTTTTGCCGTGATGTTCTTATATATCATTCTGCTCTATCGTTGTGCGCGTATCGCCAGTCGATGTGAGAATAACTTCCCTGCATTCCTGGCCATGGGCCTGGGGTTGTTGCTGGTTATTCAGGCCATGTTCAATATGATGGTTGCCGTTGGTTTGGCTCCTGTTACCGGTCAGCCTTTGCCACTTATCTCTAAGGGTGGTACCTCCACGATTATCAATTGTGCCTATGTTGGTGCCATTCTCAGTGTCAGTCGTTCGGCAAAAATGAAAGCAGAGAAAGAAAAAGAATCAAAAATAGCTTGATTTGATAGAAATTTAGTAATTTTGCAAGGTACTATATATATGAGTGAAGAATTAAGAATAATTATTAGTGGTGGTGGCACGGGTGGACATATCTTTCCTGCCGTGTCAATAGCCAATGCCATCAAGGCTCTCCGCCCTGATGCAAAGATATTGTTTGTAGGTGCGCAAGGTCGTATGGAGATGACACGCGTGCCTGCTGCAGGCTATGATATTGAAGGCCTGCCTATCCGTGGTTTCCTGCGTCCGTTATGGAAACTGGGCAATATCAGTGTTGCTATCGATTATCTTCGTAGCAAGCACATGGCTAAAAAGCTGTTGCGCAGTTTCAAGCCTCAGGTAGCTGTCGGCGTGGGTGGCTATGCTAGTAGTGCTGCCTTGGGAGCTGCTAACGCTTTGGGTATTCCCACCTTATTGCAAGAACAGAACAGCTATGCCGGACTGACCAATAAGACATTGGCTCGTCAGGCATCTAAGATATGTGTGGCTTATGAGGGCATGGAGCGCTTCTTCCCTGCTGAGAAAATCATGCTGACAGGTAATCCCGTACGTCAGCAACTGTTGGAGACAACCATCACTCGTGAAGAGGCTATCCGCTCATTTGGTCTTGACCCTCAGAAGAGAACCATCCTGCTCGTAGGTGGCAGTCTTGGTGCACGTACCATCAACGAGAGTGTGCTGCAGCACCTTGACCTCATTCGTAAGAGTGAGGATATCCAACTCATCTGGCAAACAGGTAAGTACTACAGTGCAGAGATTGCAGAGCGAATGAAGGGACAGGAACTGCCCAATCTGGTTGTTACCGACTTCATCAGCGATATGGGCGCTGCATACAAAGCTGCCGATCTCGTTATCAGCCGTGCAGGAGCAGGTAGCATCAGTGAGTTCTGTCTGTTAGGCAAGCCCGTTGTGCTGGTTCCCTCTCCCAATGTGGCTGAGGACCATCAGACCAAGAATGCCTTGGCATTGGTCAACAAGCAGGCTGCCCTTTATGTCAAGGACAAAGAGGCTACCATGTTGCTGCTTCCTTTGGCTATCGACACTGTCAAGGATGCTGCTAAGTTGGCAAGTCTAAGCGAGAATATCCTCAAGATGGCTTTGCCCGATGCTGCAGACATCATCGCCAAGGAGGTTATCGCTTTAGCTCAGAAAAGATAATTAGATTAAGTTAAATATAAAATGAAAGATATTCAAGCAGTCTATTTCGTAGGAGCCGGTGGTATTGGCATGAGCGCCATTGCCCGCTACTTCATCCATCGTGGTTTGGTGGTGGCTGGCTACGATAAGACCCCAAGCACTCTTACTCGTCAGTTGGAAAAAGAGGGTATGCTCATCCACTACGAGGAAAATGTTGACGAGATTCCCCATACCTGCCGCAAACCAGAAACATGTCTCGTCATCTATACACCAGCTATTCCTGCCGATCATGCGGAACTGAAGTATTTCCGCGAGAATGGCTTCGAGATACAGAAACGTGCACAGGTGTTAGGCACACTAACCCGTCAGCATAAAGGATTGTGCGTGGCAGGTACACACGGCAAGACCACTACGTCAACCATGTGTGCTCATATCATGCACCAGAGCCATCTGGATTGTAATGCTTTCCTTGGTGGTATCTCTAAGAATTATGGAACCAACTACATTCTCTCTGACAGCGATTATGTTGTTATCGAGGCTGATGAGTTCGACCGCTCTTTCCATTGGTTGAGCCCCTATATGACGGTTATAACCTCTACCGATCCCGACCATCTTGATATCTATGGTACCAAAGAGGCTTATCTAGAGAGTTTCCGTCACTATACAGAGTTGATTCAACCCGATGGAGCCTTGATTATCCATCGTGGACTGGAGATGAAGGAGAATCTGCCTGCAGGTGTGCGTCGTTACGATTATGCACTGACTGAGGGCGATTTCCATGCCGAGAATATCCGTATTGAGAATGGTGAGATTACCTTCGACTTCATCTCGCCTATCGAGTCGGTAAAGAATGTAGAGTTGGGCCAGCCAGTACCCATCAATATCGAGAATGGTATTGCTGCGATGGCAATGGCTCAGTTGGCTGGTTGTACTGCCGAGGAACTACGCATTGGTTTGATGACCTATAGCGGTGTAGAGCGTCGTTTTGATTTCAAGATTAAGACCGACAAGCTCGTCTTCCTCAGCGACTATGCCCATCACCCCAAAGAGATTCTGCAGAGTGCCCGTAGCATTCGTGAGTTGTATAAGGACCGTAAGATTACGGCTATCTTCCAGCCACACTTGTACACGCGCACTCGTGACTTCTATCATGACTTTGCTGATGCGCTGAGCCTCTTGGATGAGGTTATCCTTACCGAGATATATCCTGCTCGTGAGCAACCTATCGAGGGTGTTACATCAGCACTGATTTACGACAATCTGCGTCCTGGTATTGAGAAGCAGATTATTCAGAAAGATCAGGTCTTGCAGCTCGTCAAGGAGCGCGACTTCGATGTGCTCATCGTATTGGGTGCAGGCGACCTCGACAATCAGGTGCCTGAGATGGCAAGAGTATTAAAAGAGAAAATGTAAGAGAGATATATAGTGGCATTCAACTGGAAAACTACCGCATTCGTATTGATTGATTGCGCATTGGCAGTCTATCTGGTACTGGCCGTCACGGCGTTTAATCGCCCTGACGAGGCTGATGATATCTGCAATGAGGTAAACATCAAGGTAGAGGATGGCTCTGTCAAGGGATTCCTTGATGACGAGGAAATCAAGCTGCAGTTGCAGCGTGCCCGTCTTTATCCAGTGGGTGACCAGATGCGTATGGTTGACGTGCGTAAGATAGAGGAGAAACTCTTGCAGAATCCCTTCATCAAGAGCGCACAGTGTTACAAGACCCCAACGGGTCGTGTCAACATCTCTATCGACCAGCGTCTTCCTGTTATTCGCGTCAAGGCAGATAATGGCGACGACTATTATGTCGACGAGCAGGGCAATATCATGCCCAACACTCACTTTGCCAGCAATCTGGTGATAGCCACAGGCCATATCCAGCAGAAATACGCTCAGCGTGTGCTGCGCAATATTGGTTGCTTCCTGTTGAATACACCTCTCTGGTGCAATCAGGTAGAACAGCTGAATGTGCTGCAAGATGGTAGTATCGAGATGGTGCCTCGTGTGGGCGACCATATCGTCTATTTGGGTACTCCGACGAATATCGAAGGAAAGCTTGCCCGTTTGGAGAAGTTCTATAAGTATGGACTCTCAAAGGCAGGTTGGAATAAATACTCTTATATTAATGTTGAATTCGACAATCAAATCATTTGCAAGAAAAGATAATTAACACGTAAAACAGTAAATAATAAATATATATGGTGCCAAAGGATTTTATCGTAGCTATCGAACTGGGGTCATCAAAGATGACCGGTATTGCGGGTAAGAAGAATCTCGACGGAAGCATTCAGGTGTTGGCTTGCGTCAAGGAAGATTCTTCCTCATTTATCCGCAAAGGTGTGGTGTACAACATCGACAAGACTGCTCAGTGCCTGACCAATATCGTCAGTCGTCTGGAGAAACAACTGAAGACTACCATCACGCAGGTTTATGTAGGCGTTGGTGGACAGTCTATCCGCTCTATTCACAATGTTATCACCAGAGACTTACCCAGTGAGACTGTTATCACACAGGATATGGTGATAGAATTGATGGATGCTAACCGCAATGTAATTTATCCTGATCAGGAAATCCTTGATGCCGCCGTACAAGAATACAAGGTTGATTCCCAGTATCAACTTGACCCCGTAGGTATTCAGTGCATACGCATAGAAGGTAACTTCCTGAACATTCTGCAGCGTAAGAGCTTCTATAAGAACCTGAATAAGTGCTTTGAGAATGCAGAAATCAACGTAGCAGAAATGTATCTTGCTCCCTTGGCCCTTGCTGATAGCGTACTCACCGAGGCAGAGCGCCGTTCTGGTTGCGCTTTGGTTGACCTTGGTGCTGATACTACTACGGTAAGTGTTTACTCTAAGAATATCCTGCGCCATCTTGCTGTTATTCCTCTTGGCTTTAACAATATCATCAAGGATATTGCATCGCTGCAGATGGAAGAGAGTGTAGCAGAGCACATGCTGATTAAGTATGGTTGTGCTTATACCGACAACAATGATATCGACAATAATATGAAGTACTCTATCGATGCTGATCGTCAGGTAGAGACTCGTAAGTTTATCGAGATTGTTGAAGGCCGCTTGGAGGAGATTATTGCTAACGTATGGTGCCAGGTACCAGAAGAGTACTGCGATAAGCTGTTGGGTGGTATCATCCTTACTGGTGGTGGTTCTAATATGAGGGATATCGAGAAAGCCTTCCAGAACTATACGCATGTTGACAAGATTCGCAATGCTAAGTTCGTAACACAGACCATTACCTCTGCTACTCCTGAGATTGTTTCTCACGATGGCACCATGAATACCGTTCTGGGATTGCTGGCCAAGGGTGATATCAACTGTGCCGGAGGAGAGTATGACCCCAATGGCGACCTCTTTGCTTCTCAGAAGCCTCAGGTTTCAGAGACTATAGAGCAGCGTCGCGCTCGTCAGGCCTCAGAGACGCCTGCAGGTGTGGTTCGTACTGCCGAGGAAATTCGTCGTGCCGAGGAAGAGGCTCAGCGCAAGAGAGATGAGGAAGAGCGTTTGGCTCGTGAAGAGGCTGAGCGTTTAGCCCGTGAGGAAGCCGAGGAACGTCGCCGTAACAGTCCTCTTAGCAAGTTGGGACGCTGGCTGAAGAGTGCAGCAACAAAGATTGTTGAAGAGGAAGAATAAGAAATAGTAAATAGTAAACATCAAAAAGTAATTAGTATGGACAACAATATATTGCTCGACTTCGGTGAACCCGAAAAGGAGAACAGCATCATCAAGGTGATTGGTGTTGGTGGCGGTGGCGGTAATGCTGTCAACCACATGTATCGTGAAGGTATTCACGATGTGACATTCGTGCTCTGTAATACTGATAATCAGGCACTCAACGACTCTCCCGTACCTGTGCATCTGCAACTGGGTAAGGAAGGTCTTGGTGCTGGTAACCGTCCTGAGCGTGCTCGTGCTGCTGCCGAGGAGAGCCAGGAAGATATAAAGAACCTCTTTACCGATGGCACACGTATGGCCTTTATCACTGCCGGTATGGGTGGTGGTACAGGTACTGGTGCAGCCCCTGTCATTGCTCGCATCTCTAAAGAGATGGGCATCCTCACCGTAGGTATCGTTACTATTCCTTTCCGCTTCGAGGGTGATCGCAAGATTGACCAGGCATTGGATGGAGTAGAGGAGATGTCTAAGCACGTTGATGCCTTGCTCGTTATCAACAATGAGCGCCTCCGCGAGATTTATCCCGAGCTCACCGTGCTCGACGCCTTTGGTAAGGCCGACGACACGCTGAGTGTTGCAGCTAAGTCTATTGCCGAGATTATCACCGTTCACGGATTGATTAACCTCGACTTCAACGATGTAAAGACTGTCTTGAAGGATGGTGGTGTAGCCATCATGTCAACCGGTTATGGTGAGGGCGAAGGCCGTGTAAAGAAGGCTATCGATGATGCCCTCAACTCTCCCTTGCTCAATGAGAATGACGTCTTCAACTCTAAGAAGATTCTGCTCAGCATCTCGTTTGCAGGTAATAAAGACGGCACGGGTTCACTCATGATGGAGGAGATGAACGATGTCAACGACTTCATGGCTAAGTTTGGCAATGACTTCGAGATTAAGTGGGGACTTGCCACCGACCCAGAGTTGGGTAAGAAGGTAAAGGTTACTATCCTTGCTACTGGTTTTGGCATTGATAATGTTGACGGTATGTCTAACCACCGTCAGCGTCATAATACACAGGAAGAAGCTACACGTATCGCTGCTCAGCAGGAAGAAGAGGCTAAGCGTATGGATCGCCGCAATCGCTTCTATGGTGGTGACGGACAGACACGCCGCTATAAGCGCCGTCCACATATCTACCTCTTCCGTCCAGATGATCTCGACAACGATGATGTCATCTCTGCTGTAGAATCTACGCCTACCTATAAGCGTACGAAGGAGATTCTCGATAGCATCTATCAGCAGGCTACCGGTGAGGAACTCCAGCAGAAAAACGAACCTCAGCCTGAGGCTATCCAAGGAACTATCAAGTTCTCATAAAACGCATAGTTTCTTAACAATGCCTTGCTGATAGGATATGGATACAATTAACGAATTCTTCTCGCTGTTAAGTGGCTTCCTGTGGGGCTGGCCGATGATTATTCTACTGTTGGGAACGCATCTGTTCCTGACCTTCCGACTACGCATCCCACAACGCAAGTTGCTAACAGGTATCCGCCTATCTGTCAAGAAAGATCCCGATGCAGCAGGCGAGGTCAGCCAGTTTGGTGCTTTGGCCACCGCCTTAGCTGCTACTATCGGCACAGGTAATATCGTTGGTGTGGCCACTGCCGTTGCTTTAGGTGGCCCTGGCGCCGTATTATGGTGCTGGCTAACGGGCATCTTCGGCATGTCCACCAAGTATGCCGAAGGACTGCTTGCCGTCAAATATCGCGTAAGGGGCGAAAATGGAAAGATGTATGGTGGTCCTATGTACGCCTTGGAGCGTGGCTTAGGACTGAAGTGGCTGGCAGTGCTCTTTGCTGTCTTCACCGCCTTAGCCTCCTTTGGCATTGGTTGCACCGTACAAGCCAACAGTATTGCCCTGCTCGCTCACGAAACCTTTGGTGTCCAGACGTGGATTATCGGCCTTGTCGTTTGCTTGCTTACCGCCTCCGTTATTCTTGGTGGTGTGAAGGCTATCGCCCGCGTATGCACCTTTCTAGTGCCCTTTATGGCCGTTTTATATGTGCTTGGGTGTATCATTATCCTTTGCCTCAACAACGCCTACGTATGGCCCGCTATTCAGCTGATTGTTGATTCCGCCTTCAATCCCTCTGCCGCAGGTGGTGGATTCCTTGGCGCATCCGTCATGATGGCAGCCCGCTATGGTATTGCTCGTGGACTCTTTTCTAACGAGAGCGGTCTTGGCTCAGCCCCTATTGTTGCTGCAGCCGCACAGACGCGCAATCCCGTACGACAGGCTTTGGTAAGTAGCACAGGTACTTTCTGGGATACTGTTGTCATCTGTGCCCTCACGGGCTTAGTACTTGTCAGCAGCATCCTTGCCTATCCCGACATCACCTTTGCCGATGGTGCTGCTCTGACCAAGGTAGCTTTCTCTAAGATTCCTTATGTAGGAGCCCCTCTGTTGGCCTTTGGCATCCTGACCTTTGCTTTCAGCACCATCCTGGGTTGGAGCTATTATGGTGAGAGTGCGGTCAACTATATCGAAGGTCGCCGTACCAATCGTTTCTATCGCATCCTCTATATCGTTGCCCTGTTCTTTGGCAGCATCATCAACCTCGATATCATCTGGAATATTGCCGACTGCATGAATGCCCTGATGGCTATTCCTAACCTCGTAGCGCTATTGCTGTTAAGTGGTGTGGCTGCCCAGGAGACCAAGAAATACCTTTGGAGTGGCAGGATAGATGAGGTGATGGAAGAGGAATAACAATCATGATAGAACATCCAGAGATTTACAGCCAAGCACAACTGATGCAGCTGATTCAGCAGGTTGGCTTCCTTCCCTTGCTAGACAGTGGCATTTCGGGCTATTCTGCCGAAGAGATAGTCAGTGACGACTGTCGTTATGTCGTATTCCCCGATGGCGGATGGGATTGGCCTCTATGGAGGTGGAAAGGACCTATTGTAACCGAGGGCGATGTGGTCTATGGTAAGTTCTTTGATAAGAAGGCCGGATTCATCAGTCGTGAGTGGTGGCCCGACTTCTACAACTATCGTCGCAGCCAGCATCCTCAGCCCGAAGAAGGCAGTATCGAGGAAGCTATCCTCCTCACTCTACAGGAGCAGGGCTGTATGATTACTCGCGAACTACGTGCAGCCTGTGGCTTTACTGGTCCTAAGATGCGTAGCAAGTTCGACAGCTTCATCACCCGTCTGCAGATGGGCTGCTATATCGTGACCGAAGACTTTGTCTATCCTACCGACAAGCATGGCAAGGAATACGGCTGGGGCTGGTCGTTGCTCACCACCCCTGAGCTGCTTTACGGTCGTGAGGCATGCCAGTGTCCTCGCACTCCAGAAGAATCCTTCCGTCGCCTCGTCACCCATCTTACCGCCCTCCTGCCAGAAGCTACCGAGAAACAGATTCTGAAACTAATCAGATAAATTGTTCCTCTACAAAAATTTTTGCTAGAAATAAGTCTTCACATTCACGCATATCGTGCTGTCCCATAGTGCAATACGCGTGAATAGTGTTTTTTAGTCTGTCTCGGCAAACGTACCAGCCTGCCTTCTATCGGTATCAGTCTATTCCTGCTCTGAATTAGCCTAACTCAGCGCTGAATCAGCTACACTCAGCGCCCAATCAGTTACTTTCGCACCTCAATAGTTATTGTATTGCACCTCGAAACAGCTGTATTCAGCGCTGAATGTAGCCCATTCCAAAGCTCCCCCCACTGGGGGAGGAATAATATCCGAAAAGCATTATGCGTAAATGCTTCTTGAATTGTGCGTAAATTCAAGGAGAATTATGCCGTCAAACTATCCGTAAAGTGTCGTCAAACTATTTGGAAGTAAAATCCTCCCCTAGTGGGGGGAGGCTAGGTAAGGGCTGAGAGTTTATTTCAAAAAACATCTAACCTTCTAACCCAACACCCTTCAAATGCCTATCTACATTGAGTTTTAGACAGGTTAGATGTTCCCAAACATCTAACCCGGTTCAAAGCCCCTGGACATCGGTGTTTCACCCCTGTTGGGTTAGAAGGTTAGATGTTTTTTGAAATAAACTTTTCGTAGAGTCAGAATAGAGCCTATATAGCATCGGAATAGTGCCTGTTTTACATGTCTATATAGGCACTATTGCAGTCCAAAACAGCCACTATTCCAGTGCTAAAGTGGCACTATTCTCAGAGATTGCGAATGTGGCATGTACGATTCTGAATACGCCACGTACGTCTCCGTATACGCCACAGAAAAATCCGTACGTGGCACAAAATAATTTGTATACACCACGCACGAAATCGTACGTGGCGTATTCACTGAAAAACACTATTCACACGTATTGCGCTATGAGATAGTACGATACGCGTGAAGGTGAAGACTTATTTCAAGCAAAAATCTTTTGTAAGGCATTTCTTTATGTGTCATATACCTTGTTATCCGTAATTAGACAGAGACCTGTCCCTAGTGCCCTTTGCCATATCACTTCTGGATAAAATTCAATTATCAGTAAACAGCCCACGAATTTCCTTGTCGAAATCTGAGTCAATGCGTTGCGTAGGATTAAACAGCTTATATTCTTCCTCTGCTTTTCGGTCTGCTTCTTCACGACTGATCTTTCCCTTGTCAGGTAATAGTGCATACCTTCTAAACGTCAGAAACTCATTGACAGATGCGGCAAATTGCTCCATGTTAAACGCATTCTCCCTTTCAATCAAGTCTTCGATATAGTCGAAATAGCCTGTCACCGCTCTTTCCAATTGTCGTATTTCCTTCTCAGGAAGATAGTTCTTGGCTATCTTCGTATCACTCAGCAACACCCTGCCGTTAGGTGCGTTCTTCCAAGTCTGCAATCCCATGTGCTCCTTTGTGTGGTCTGCACGAGTATAGATGATTTCTGGTGCCGTCTGTCCTGTGATGGCATAGTGGAAGCGGTTCTGAATCATCTGGTAAAACTCGCGAGTGGTTGGAGAGTTGCGGTCGTAGTCGTAAGAACATTCCGCATAGATGTCGGTTATCTGTTGCCAGATACGGCGTTCACTGGCTCGGATACTCCTAACCCTTTCCAACAACTCCCGAAAGTAATCCTTTCCAAATACAGCTTTCCCTTGTTTCAGCCTTTCGTCATCCAGAACGAATCCCTTGCGTATATACTCGTTCAGTATCTTTGTAGCCCAAATGCGGAACTTTGTGGCACGGGCTGACGAGACACGATATCCAACGGCAATAATGGCATCAAGAGAATAAAATGCAGTCTCATTCGTCTGTGTTTTGCCCTCCATAGCACCATGTTGAGTGGTTATTTCCATTTTGGAAACAGCCACGTCCTTGTCAAGTTCTCCCTCTTCAAAGATATGTGTCAGATGCTTGCTGATAGCTGGTACGCCTACACCAAACAACTGTGCCATCGCCTTTTGCGTAGCCCATATTGTTTCGTCCTTTATCACTACCTGTACCCTGCCTTCTTCATCAGGCAATTGGTACAATATGAATTGTATCTCGTTGTTCATCTTCTGTTTGCAAAGATAATCAATTATTTCGAATTAATCAGCGTTTTTTTTATTCAATTCTATAACAGAGAGTCCCGTAATCTATTGGCTGTTCTATGATTCCAATATAGATTTAACAAACACCGCCTCCATTTCTTTCATTTTGTTACAGAAATCTGTATAGGAAGATGCTGTTTTGCTTATTTCGATTCCAAATATAGAGAGCGTTGAGTTGCTACCCTTAAGACGAGAGGTAGGTATTTTCATCTGCTTGTGCTCCAATGGAGCAATAAAACCACCTTTATTCACTTGCAAGGTTGTCATGTAAGCCATTATTTGGTGAACATCGTCTTTGTCAACCTTTGACACTCTCTCGTAGCTACCAAGTCGCTTGTATTTTGCATCAAGCACCATATCTTTTTTATAGAAGTCTGGATACCGAACTCCACTGCGGTCATCAAAAAGATATATTCCTCCTTTGTGAAGTTTGTTTTGTGGATGTTTAAAACCAATCTCTTGTAAGATGGTGTTCACATATTCTTCCCAAAGCCAAGCTCCATCGAAAAGGATGCCACATATCTCATCATCACTATCGCCATACTTTACTTCTTCCATTCGCAATATCTGTAAACAAAGTGTTTGAAGTGGACGATATTCTGTATAGTAAGGATGCGCCTTTATTCGAAGATTTTTACTTATAATACTACTTCTCTCATTTTTATTGTATGTAGGCGTATGCTCGATAATAGTTTCTACGTTCTCTTTAGTCTCACGGTCTATATTCAGCACAGATTGTCCATACTTCTTGTTTTTCATAAACTCAATGGTGTGCCGAATAAGTTCTGTCATTGCATTGTCGTGACTATATTCACGAGTTGAATAGGCAATATTACCCACAAAAGGTATGTTCCTTGCAATATGTCTGCCGACATCTATTGTACCTCTCAGATTTGAGTCGTTGTGTTTGAATGTCTGATACTCCCTATATATCCCTTGCCGCAAAGCAGCTTTCAAAAAATACGGGAACATGAACATAATAAAATCGAACACATCCTCTTGTTCGTTATTGTGATTGAGGTCAAAGAGGTTAAAGGATAACACCTTTTGTAACATGTAATGCAATAGGTAGTCATCGCGTCCTATGTCGAACCTTGATTTTATCTTAATCTGAAGATCATGAACTCCTATGAAGCCCATTACGTTGCCAGTGGTGATACGCACTTTCTCTGGGTCGTCAGTATTCAGAATGCTCATAATAGAAGCCTCGCCAATCCTATCATCAGACGATTCGATGCTGTAAGGGAAGATTAGCAAGTTTTCATTTTCCCTACATAGCTCCGCAATCGTCTTGTCTGCGATTGGAAACAAAGGGGCTACATCCTTTCTATAGAATGTCTCTGCATTCGGCTGGCCGATATTATTATCTGTCAGATTAATCCTCATCTATCAACTCTGGTATATCTGTTCTCGATTCCTTATTCTTGTTAAAGTATGCACAGCTGAACTTATTCAATATTTCACTTGATTTACGGAAACCACGAAGGTATTCTTTCAGCAATGGTTCAATGTTCATCTTCCACAACTTGACAAAATCGCATCCGTTTTCACCAAGTTTCAAGAAATATGCTGGTCCTATCAAATATGCAGCGCCCAAACCCTCAGTTTCATCGATCGCTTTATTCAAACGATGCATCGTTGCCTTTGCTTCTTTTGCGCACCCCAATGTATCAAGCATATACTCTGTGTCTGATGGTGTGATTTCTTTCCATGTAAATCGTCTACGCATTGCAAAATCCATACTTTCTACGCTGCGGTCAATATCGTTCATCGTACCAATGATATATACATTCTCAGGTACGAAAAAACCCTTTTTGAAGGCATCTCCCTCTTCTATCATATTCTGATATTGGGTACAAACTCTACCTTTCTCACCTCTATAGCCAGGATCAATAGAAAAGAACAACTCGCCGAAAATCTTTGAGATTTCGCCTCGGTTTATCTCGTCAATAATAAATACGAACTTATGGGGTTCATTTCTGTCACCATTAACAATTGCTATTGCATCATTAGACATCACAACATCTGGATGATTGATTACAGGAGTTTCAAATGTCTCAAGTTTTGTAGTCCTTCTCAATAGCTCTTGAAGAACCCAAGAATACTCCATGTAATCAATGGTTTTTGTTCTTCCATTTGTTAGTTTACTTATTAAACTCCAAAAATCGTCTTTCTCATACTGTGAGATGTCAAAAACATTATTTCTTGCCAAATGATTGTACATCAATTTAATATTTTCTTCTTTCTCTGTTCTTGGATGCTCAGAACCCGCTCTAAATACAATTCGATTATCTTTTACGTCTAGTTGTTGGACTTTATGGGCAGTATTGTATGTACGTAACTTACCATTTTTAATATCATCAACGATAGATTTATAAATATTGTCAAACCCTGTTTCTTTTATTGGCTGACTACGCATTAGCACTATTTTTTTACTATCGTTATTATCCATTATTGCTTCTTTACAGAAACTTTTAAAAACACCATCACAAAGTTTAAAGCCGACACTACCATTTTTACTTATTGGTCTCAATCCTTCTACGAAATCCGTGTAATCATACGATGGATGGAATTGTACAAATCCTACCTCTGCTCCCATTTCTTCTGCAATAGCCTTAGCCATAAACGTTTTTCCTGTTCCAGGTGCACCTGTCAAGATTAGATTCTTGTTCTCCTCTAACAGGTCTATGTATTCTTGATATTTTTTCTTTTGCATGGTTTCTTGGGAATTTATATCATATTGGAATTTCTTCATACTAGCCTTCATTTCTTCTTTCATGCACCAAAACAAGGTTTGAACTGCAAGGTTCAGGGGTTTATTCTTGAATTTGTTAATCTTTGGCAACATTGTCTGTTGAATTTCTTCTCCAAAGTCTGTGACAAAGCTATTAATTATATCTGTGAAATGCTCAAACTTCAAGAAAGCATCACGATACTCAAACCCAAAATACCTGCAGATTACTTGGTATACCTCACTCTTATAAAATGTATAGTCGTTAGGATATCTGCAAGTTAATATTGCCGATGCCGTGCGCTCATCATTTGCACATGCTTTCCAATCACTAGGACAAATCTCGCGCATTTCATCTCTAAAGTCTTCAATTCGTGGAATCACAGCCCTTGTTTCATCTAGAAGGTTGTTTATACATGCGGTTAGTTCCTTAGGTTTAGTTTCCCAAAGCTTCTTAAATATACCATCAACCTGTTCATTATAAACAACGTTCTTGCCTCTTAAACATTTGATAATACCATATATATCTTTTCCTTCCGCCTCATCCAAAAGAGCCCATTTATATTCCTCATCCTTCCCATTGAAAGGCTCTTTCGTCTTATATTCCTGAATAAGTTCATGCATTAGGTAGTTTTGCAATGCTTTTACTAGCTCATCACGCATTTGCCATTGAAAACCTTGCTTAGACTCCCAACCTTTTATCATAGCAATGCACCAATATGCGTCTTTGCCATCAATGCCCTTCACAGTGAACTTATTTAGCTTCTTCTGAGTCCATTTACAGAAATTCGTGATTTTGCTATTATAATGCTGAGCAGTATTGCCATTCTTAGAAGAAACTGTGGCGCACGATCCAGTATGCTCAGGTTCACGCAGAAAACAAAGAAGTGCATCAATATATTGTTGTGCACCATTATCCAACAACAAGTCGTACCATTCAGATGTAGAAATTCCAATATTTCCACATGAGTACACTCCATTCTTGTTTAATGTTTCGTAGATAATATTTTTAGCCATGTGTTTATTGTTTTATCTCGTATTCTTCTTATGGTCGAATTTTTCGACCACAATCTTAACCAAATTACTTCTTAAGCAGGGATTGGATAGTATATAAAACGTCGTCAGGTTCTTTGTCAGTGATGTTTCTAATAATTCTTTCTTTGCAAAGTTACAACTTATTTATGAAAACACAACAAAAAAGGCAAGTTATTTTCGTAACTAGCCTTTGTATAGGTGTAACAGAACGAATCCCTATCATTTTCGTGACCTCACGAAAATGATCATCCACATTGACTAGCTATTCCAAAGGTTTCCTAAGGTTCGTATATTTTTTCTATAGAAATTATATAGCCAATCGGAATCTTTTTGTATTTTTGCACAGGAATATAATAAAGTGAGTTATGACACAATTGGTGATAACAGCTAAGCCTGCTAAAAAAGCAGCAGAACATGGTTGTAAACTCTCGCGCTATGAGCAGTCTCTGCTTGATGCAAAGGAGGGACGAGTGCATTCATATAAGAACAGCGAAGAGCTTTTCAAGAAAATGGGAATCTGATTTCATGGTAATGTTGTTAATGCTCAATACAGATACCCATTCCGATTTATTCTAGAAATATTATTTGTATAGACAGAGGCAAGTTACAAAATAACTTGCCTCTGTCATTTTTCCACAACTTGTGGAAGATTCTCAATAGTATCATTATATAGCAGGAAAAATCTCTTGCAATACCTAATATTGGACTTAGGAATCCCTCTACATTACGCAATTGTACTTGTTCTGTACTTGTTCGGGTAACTTGTCGGGTACTTGTCGGGTACTTGTCGGGTGAAGCCAATTTGGTTACCAATATAATAAGTATAGCTCTTTGCTAACGGGCGATCTCTTACACTGCCTGCTTGGGTACCTGTACGCCAGCCTCGATATGTGTAAGGGGTGGCTCCATGTTGCAATAGTTGCAGCAGGTGAGGTATTTGGGAGGGAAGTGGAGGAACTTGAACAGCTCCTTTTTCAGCTTTTGGGGAGGATAGTCCTTGCGTGACAAGTCAACGTATTCGTCCTTCTCCAAGGGAATCAAATCCAGCTTGGTGCCGTGCGCACTACGAGAGCAGCGGAACATTTTTCCGTCTGAGATGGGGCGACACCATTTGAAGGGGCAGTAGGAGAAGCTCTTATAGAGCTGACTGGCGCTCTTGTTTCTGCAATCAAAGCCACCGAAGCTTATCCAGCTATCACCCTTGGTGTTAGACCTGTAGCGGATGTGGTTCTCTTCCAACTGCTTTATCAGCTCGGCTTGTTTTCTAGATACCTCATCTCCATAGTAACTGATGTCTACATGGAACTTCTTGTCGTGCAACAGCTCAAGCACTCTCTCATCCTTTATCAGCAGTGTGCCATTGGTGGTGATGCCTACGCTATTTATCTTCTTCTGCTTCTGCAAGAAGGACAGTACCTCGTAGAGTTGAGGATAGCATAGGGGTTCGCCTCCGAGTACGTGGATACGATTGATATGATCTACTGCGTTCAGCAGGTTGGTAAGCGAAGTGATAATCTTGTCAAGGCTATAGTGGCGTTGCTGGTTGTTATAGTCGATGAGTGCACCGCAGCCTTTACACCTTAGGGTGCATACGGTGGTGAGTACAACGTCGGCATAGCCGATATTCAGTTCTTTTCCTGTGAGTGCCTTGATTACTCTTACGGGATGACGCGCAATAAGCTTCATCTTAGCTTTTCTTGCGTGAGGTCTGTCTATGTTTACATTTGATTCGTGGGCCCACACTTTCAGTCCACTTTTCAGAATTCCACGAACACCATCAACCCTTAATTTAGTTTTATACTTTATTTTCATATTAGTGTACTATGATTAATTAGTGGGTGCAAAGATACATATTATTATTGGATTATGGTGTAAAAAAGCAAGAAAAAATCACACCTAATGCACTGTGATATAGCGCAATTAGGTGTGATTAGTTTATTCTAAGAAATAGAAGTGTCTATTTCGCTTAGTCGATAATCAGGTTTTCACCAGTCATGTCGGCAGGCTGCTCCAGACCCATGATGTGCAGGATAGAGGGAGCAACGTCGGCCAGACGACCATCCTTTACTGTAGCACTGTTGTTGTCCGTAACATAGATAAATGGAACGGGGTTCAGTGAGTGGGCAGTGTTAGGAGTGCCATCGGGATTGATAGCGTTGTCGGCATTACCGTGGTCGGCAATGATGATAGCCTCGTAGTCGTTGGCCTTAGCAGCCTCGATAACATCCTTTACGCAGTTGTCTACAGCCCATACAGCCTTGGCAATAGCGTTGTAGATACCAGTGTGCCCTACCATATCACCGTTGGCGAAGTTGACAACGATGAAGTCGTACTTAGACTCGTTGATAGCTGCTACGAGCTTATCCTTTACCTCGTAGGCGCTCATCTCTGGCTTCAGGTCGTAGGTGGCTACCTTTGGAGAAGGTACCAGGATGCGATCCTCGCCCTCGTAGGGTTGCTCGCGACCACCATTGAAGAAGAAGGTTACGTGAGCGTACTTCTCAGTCTCGGCAGTGTGCAACTGCTTCTTGCCCTGCTGTGAGAGGTATTCTCCCAGTGTGTTCTCTACGTTCTCCTTGGGGAAGAGGATGTTGACACCAGTGAAGCTAGCATCGTATGGAGTCATGCAGTAGTACTGCAGGCCAGGGATGGTCTTCATGCCCTGCTCAGGCATATCCTGCTGGGTGAGTACGATGGTGAGCTCCTTAGCGCGGTCGTTACGGAAGTTGATGAAGATAACTACATCGCCCTCTTCGATGCAACCATTTACGCTGCTATTGTGGATAGGCTTGATGAACTCGTCGGTTACGCCCTCTGCATAGCTCTCTTCTACGGCCTTTACCATATCGGTAGCCTGCTTACCAGTACCATTTACGATCAGGTCGTAGCCCTCCTTAACGCGCTCCCAACGCTTGTCGCGGTCCATTGCATAGAAGCGACCTACGATGCTGGCAATAGCAGCGTCGTTGTCGGCACAAGCCTTAGTTACCTGCTCGATAAAGCCCTTACCGCTCTTGGGGTCTGTATCACGACCATCCATGAAGCAGTGTACGAAGGTCTGGTTCTTCAGACCATAGTGCTTACCAACCTCGATGAGTTTGAAGAGGTGGTCGAGAGAAGAGTGTACGCCACCATCAGAGCAGAGACCCATCAGGTGGAGCTTCTTATTGTTTTCCTTAGCATAGGTGTATGCTGCCTTTACCTGAGGATTCTCTACGATAGAGCCATCCTTGCAGGCACGGTTAATCTTAACAAGATCCTGATAAACAATACGACCGGCACCAATGTTCAGGTGTCCTACCTCAGAGTTACCCATCTGTCCGTCGGGCAGACCTACGTCCTCACCGCTGGCCTGCAACTGAGAGTGAGCTGAGATAGCTGTGAGATAATCCAGATAAGGAGTTGGCGTGTTGTAGATGACATCGCCCTTACCATGCTTTCCGATTCCCCATCCATCGAGAATCATCAATAATGCTTTCTTTGCCATAATTTGTACGATTTACTATTTAACCATTATTACTTTGTTTCTTTTCTTAACTAATCTTCATGCACAGCATCGTGAGGTCATCGTTGGGAGTTGCTCCATTGCGATGTTTCTCCACTTCCACCTTCATCGTCTCAATCATCTGACGTGCACTATCAAAATGATTCTTCTGTATGATGCTTAGCAGGTGCTCTTCGCCAAACTGCTTCTGATTAGGATTCTCTGCTTCGTTCAGTCCGTCAGAGTAGATAAACAGAGGCATACCCTTGATGCTCTCCACCTGTTCACCTATATATTTGATGCCCTCCCAGATACCAATGGGAACATTCGATTCCATCTTCAGGAAGTTGTTGTTCAGTACGGGTGGGTTATGACCGGCATTACAGAAGTCCATGTGTCCCGTTTTCAAGTCTATCAGTGCAATAAACATGGTGACAAACATACCATTCTCATTGCCCAGCACCAACTCGTCGTTCAGTCCTGTGGCTATCTCGGCAGGCATGCTGCCCTGCTTGGCCAATGCACGGAACATACGGATGGCCTGTGCCATGAAGAGTGAAGCAGGAACACCCTTGCCAGATACGTCACCGAGGCAGACATACAAATGGTCGTCTTTCAGCAGATAGTCGTAAAGGTCGCCACCCACCTCTTTTGCAGGCGACATCAAACCATACAGGTCAACACCCTCGCGACTAGGAAATATGTTGGGCAGCATAGACTGCTGTATATTACGGGCAATGCGCAACTCACTCTCAATACGCTCCTTTGCCTTGGTGGTAGTCTCCAGCTGGTCGTAGGCCGTGCGTAGCTGTGCGTGGGCTTCTGCCAGCTTATCGTGAGCCATAGCCAAACGGTGCTGAGCCTTACGCTTATGCAGCATATAGAGCAACAAGAAGATGACAATCAGCGCCAGGGCTACGATGCCACCCACAAAGCGCTGCTTAGACATCTCTCCATGCTGACGAGCAATCTCAGCCTCCTTCTCGTTGGTCTGATAGATAGTAGCCAACTCTGCTGTAGAACTATTCTTCTGAGCAGTGATGGCTGAGTCGAGCAGTGAAAGAATATATTCGGCCACTGCACGTGTTGAGTCGCGATGACCACTCATCTTGTTAGCCTGATATTTGGGCAACAGATAGAGCTGGATATTCTCCAGTGTAAGGTCCTTACGCCATTCGCTGAGCGCCTGGTCAAGATAGCGATAGTTGTCGGCAGCCTCCTGATAGCGTTTTGCGGCTACCAGATAGTCGTTGGCATTGATACGACCACCGCCTGTCTTCGAATAGTCTGTCTGCAAGAAGCGCTCATAAACCTCTTGAGCTTCCTTCTCTTTATGCAGGCCTTGCAGTGCCACAGCTCGCATAATCTCTATCTCGCCCTGATACTCGTCAAAGTAGTCTTTACGGGCATCATGTATCAAGCGATAGTTGCTCAGCAACTTCTTGGCACGGTCAATCCAATAGAGCGCTCCTGAGTAGTGTCGGTTGTTGGTATAAGCCATGCAGGTATATATCGTACCGACAATCGCCTCTTGGTAACCACGACTCGTTGAGTCGGCTTTCCATCGGTTGGCATAATGCTCATGTGCCTTTCGGAAATTGGCTTCAGCCTCCTTGTCCTTGCCCAGATTTAACTGGCAACAACCAATATTGTTGAAGAGAATACCGTAGTCGATATCCGAACCAATGCCCGACTTCTCCATCTTGGCAACAGCAGGAATTGCGATTCGCAACGCTCCCTCATAGTCGCCCTTGGTCAGCAACAACTCAGAAAGGCGTCGAGCAGACTTGTTGTAGCTCAACTGGTCGGCATCCGTCTTTACTTCGCCCTCCACCGCTTTGCGATAGAAGAGCTCTGACATCTGATACTGATTCTGATGATAATAAGCTACTCCGCGCCATCGGTTGGCACAAACAGAGGATATGTCCTTGTTCTGCTCGAAACTGTCAACCAGTTCCAGCATGCGGTCATATTGCATTAAGGTTCCTGTTTCAAAGAGTATACTATCTGCACGACTAGCTTTTAGCTCAGCTCGCTGCTTATCCTTACCACACGAAAAAGATACCATAACCATCCCTGTGACAGCTATGATAACGGTAAGAACCCGCAGTCCCTTCTGCATTTTCATCTTCATTAGCGCTGCAAAGTTACGAAAAAACGAGAGAAATACAAAAGGAAAACTAGTTTTTCTTTTTATTTCCGAGTGCAAAGTAAATTCGACAAAGTCAGAGTTACGAAAAAACAAGAGAAATATAAAAGAATTCATTCTTTTTATTTCCGAGTGCCGATAAGTTTGGTAGGGGCAAAGTGGTGTCATTTATTGTAAAAAACATGAAAACATGCTTATAAATTTGTGGATTACAAGAAAAAACAGTAATTTTGTCAACTCATAATTCAACAACTAATCATTATGTTAAAACCCCGTAAAATTATGCTTGCAGGCCTGACGGTTCTGCTGACAACAACAATGAATGCACAAACTCCTAAATTAAGGGCCGATAATATCGATGAGGTATTAAAGGCGATGACTTTAGAAGAGAAAGCCAAACTATTGGTGGGTGGAGCAAACAACTTCTTCGGTGCTGGTGCCGTGGTAGGTGGAGAAGCCGACCTGGTGGCTGGTGCTGCAGGTACATCACCCGCAATCCCCCGACTGGGTATTCCAGCTACCGTATTGACCGACGGCCCTGCTGGTGTGCGTATTGATCCCACTCGTAAGGGTACCGACAAAACTTATTATGCCACAGCTTTCCCCATTGGCTCTTGTCTGGCTTCTACATGGAACACAGAACTCGTAGGCAAGGTGGGTGAGGCTATCGGTAACGAGACCAAGGAATATCGTTGCGACGTGATTCTGGGTCCTGGTATGAACCTGCATCGCAATCCCCTTTGCGGACGTAACTTTGAGTACTACTCAGAAGACCCTCTGCTGACGGGTAAGATTGCTGCTGCCTATATCAATGGTGTGCAGAGTCAGGGCGCTGGTGTATCAGCGAAGCACTTTGCTATCAACTCGCAGGAGACCGACCGTACCAGTGTTGACGAGCGATTGTCACAGCGTGCTGCTCGTGAGCTCTATCTGAAGGGCTTCGAGATTGCTGTCCGCGAGAGTAATCCCTGGACTATCATGGCTTCGTACAACAAGATTAATGGTCAGTTCTCAATGGGTAATCACGACCTGCTGACCAAGATTTTGCGTGACGACTGGGGCTACAAGGGTATTGTGATGACCGACTGGATTGGTATTCGTCAGGGACTGCCCACTATTACCGAGGTGCAGGCTGGTAACGACCTGATGGAACCTGGTCAGCCCGCTCAGGTAAAAGAGATTGTAGAAGGTGTGAAGAGTGGCAAGCTCGATATCGCCGATGTAGATCGCAACGTGCGCCGTATGCTGGAATACATTGTGAAGACTCCTAGCTTCCACCAGTATCCCGCATCTAACAATCCCGACTTCAAGGCACACGCTGCTATTACGCGTCAGAGTGCTGCCGAGGGTATCGTACTGCTGAAGAATAACGGCACCCTGCCTTGGAAGAGTGGGGCAATAAAGACGGTAGCCCTGTTCGGTGAGAACTCTTACGACTTCTTCTCTGGTGGTACGGGTTCTGGTTGCGTGCATCCACCCTATGTGGTTGATATGCTGGAGGGACTGAAGAATGTAGGTATCACTTCTTCACCCACACTGACCAACATCTATCGCAAATATATCGAATATGCTAAGGTGAAGTTCCAGGCAGAGCGCCACCCCGCAAAGTGGTATCAGCAGGAGGCCTTTGGACAGCAGAAATATCCCGAGATTGCTATCTCACCCATTTGCATTGAAAACGAGGTGAGAACTGCCGATGCAGCTATTATCACTATTGGTCGTCAGGCTGGTGAGGGTGTTGACCGCGACATTGATACCGAGTTCAACCTCGTTCCCGAGGAGCGTGCTCTTATCACTGATGTCTGCAACGCATTCCATGCAGCAGGAAAACCCGTTATCGTTATTATCAACTCAGGTAGTGTTATTGAGACAGCCTCTTGGGATGGCTATCCCGACGCAGTTCTCTGTGCTTGGCAGCCTGGTATGGAGGGCGGTAACTCTATCGCCGACTTGCTGATGGGTAAGGTAAGTCCTTCTGGTAAGCTTACCATGACTTGGCCTATCGCTGCTACCGATCATGCTTCTACCAAGAACTTCCCCGGTAATATGGATGATTATACCTTTAAGCAGATGGTTGGCAACAATTCGCCTATCCCTGGCCATGCCTACACCAACCACGAGGAGGATATCTATGTAGGTTATCGTTTCTTCGATACCTTCCAGCGTGAGGTAGCTTATCCTTTCGGCTTCGGTCTGAGCTATACCACTTTCGAATTCTCTAAGCCAGCCGTAAAGGTAAATGGTGATAATATCACCGTGAACATCACCGTAAAGAATACAGGTAAGGTAAGTGGTAAGGAAGTAGCACAGGTATATGTTACAGCTCCAAAGGGTAAGCTCGAGAAACCTGCTCAGGAGTTGAAGGGCTTTGCCAAGACACGTGAGTTGAAGCCTGGCGAGAGTCAGACACTCACCATCACCATTGCTCACCGCGACCTTGCTTCTTTCGATGAGGCTGGTTCACAGTGGTTGGCTGAGGCAGGTACCTATACCTTCCGCATCGGTTCTTCTTCTCGCGACATCCATCAGACAGCTACTGCTAAGCTGAAGGAATATACCGAGAAGACCACTAATGCATTGGCTCCCCAGCAGCCTCTCCGCTTGTTGAAACAATAATCACGCTCTCATGAAGAAAATCTTATTATCACTCTTAACGATACTCTTCGCACTCCCGATATGTGCAGAAGACGGACATGCCCTGTGGCTGCGCAATCAGCCCGTCAATAAGGCTAAAGTAACGACCAATCTGTCAACCCCCACCGCTCTGTTGGCTAAGCAGGAGCTGGAGACCTACTATCGTGGCGAGCATATCGCCCTGAAGCTCGATAGTTCGATGCCCGACGATGATGGCTATCGCTTTGATGGTACTACGATTAGCGCTCGTCGTGATGCAGGTTTGCTCTATGGTGCATACGCCCTGCTGCGTGGAGATATGAAGATGGAGTCGCATCCAGCCTTCTCGCTTCGTCTCTTAAACCATTGGGATAATCTTGATGGTTCTATCGAGCGTGGATATGCTGGTGAGAGCATCTTCTGGAAGACTAACAAAGGACAGCTCGTTACTTTCGATGCACAACTCATCAAGGAGTATGCTCGTGCCAATGCCTCTATCGGCATCAATGGTACTGTGCTGAACAATGTGAATGCATCGCCCAAGATGCTTACTACGGCCTATCTGAAGGAAGTGCAGAAGATAGCTAACATCCTGCGCCCCTACCATATCAAGGTCTATCTGAGTATCAACTTCGCTTCTCCGATGGCATTGGGCGATACCAAGACGGCAGACCCACTAGATAAGAGTGTGGCTAAGTGGTGGCAGAAAAAGGTAAAGGAAATCTATAAACTTGTGCCCGACTTTGGTGGTTTTCTGGTAAAAGCTAATAGTGAGGGACAGCCTGGTCCTGGCGACTATAAGCGCACGCATGCTGATGGTGCTAATATGCTGGCTGACGCCCTGAAGCCTTACAAGGGTATCGTGATGTGGCGTTGCTTTGTATATGGTGCCAACCATAAAGGTGAAGACCGTGTAAAGCAGGCTGTATCTGAGTTTAAGCCTCTGGATGGCCAGTTCCGCGATAATGTCATCCTGCAGACCAAGAATGGTCCGCTTGACTTCCAACCACGTGAACCCTATAGTCCTATCTTCGACCAGATAACGAAGACACCTAACATGGTAGAACTTCAGATTACCCAGGAGTATCTCGGACAGAGTCGCCATCTGGTATATCTCGCTCCCATGTGGCAGGAGTTCTTCTCACAGGTAGATGCTCAAAAGTTGAAGGGTATTGCAGGTGTGGCTAATATCGGATTGGACAAGAACTGGTGTGGTCACCACTTCTCACAGGCCAACTGGTATGCCTTTGGTCGTCTGGCTTGGAATCCACGTCTGGACAGCTATCGCATTGCCAACGAGTGGTTGCAGCTGACCTTTAGTGCTCCCGAGACTTTCAATCGTGCGATGGCTGATATGATGCAGCACTCTCGTGAGGCTTGTGTCAACTACATGATGCCTCTGGGCTTGCACCATATCTTTAAGTTCGATCATCACTATGGTCCAGAGCCCGATGGTTTCAAGCCTAGCTATCCGCGCGAGTGGTGTCCTGTATATTATCATCAGGCCGACAAGAATGGTGTAGGCTTTGATCGTTCTAGCAAGGGCTCTAATGCAGTAAGTCAGTATCGTGCCGACTTAGCTCGCACCTACGACAATATCAAGACTTGTCCTGAGAACCTGTTGCTCTGGTTCCACCATGTGCCTTGGGATTATCGCATGTCTAGTGGTAACACTCTGTGGGAGGAACTGCAATACCGCTACAACGAGGGTGTTATCACCGTTGAGGAGAACTACAATGTATGGCACAACAAGATGCGCCCCTACATCGACGAACAGCGTTGGCGCGAGGTGGATGAGCGCATGAAGCACCAAGTAGAAAATGCTCGTGAGTGGCGTGATGTATGCATCGGCTACTTCCGTCAGTTTGCAGAAAAGTAAATAGGGGATTTATTCCCAACACTCAATCTCGTCTTCTATCTCAGGCAATTGACTGCGATGGAAGACGGGTTCTTTTATACCCTTTTTCTTCTGCTGACGATAGTCGTCGAGCAATCGGAAGGCATAGCGTCCCAGTAGTATGATGGCTATCAGGTTGCATGCCGTAAGGAAGGCCATAAAGAAATCTACGATGTTCCATACCAGTTCAAAACTGGCAATAGCACCGAAGACAACCATCAAACCTCCAGAGCAGAGGCGATAGATAGTCATCACGGATGAGTTGTCGGTGATAAAGCGGATGTTGGCTTCTCCATAGTAATAGTTGCCGATGATGCTGGAGAAGGCAAACAGGAAGATGGCGATAGCTACAAAGATTGGACCTACATTGCCCACTTCGCTCTGTAGCGCCGATTGCGTCAGGGCAATACCATTCAGCTCGGGCACCTGATAGAGTCCGCTAATCAGGATGATAAAGGCTGTGCATGAGCATACCAGCAGTGTATCGGTAAATACACCTAGCGCCTGAATCAATCCCTGTTTCACAGGATGCGTGGTAGTGGCTGTAGCTGCTACGTTAGGAGCACTACCTTCACCAGCCTCGTTAGAGAAGAGACCGCGCTTCACACCATTCATCATGGCGGCACCAATACCACCACCGGCTATCTGACCGATGCCGAAAGCATTCGTTACGATAACCTTAAAGACTTCGGGAATCTGCTGGATATTCATGGCGATAATCACTACAGCCAGGATAATATAGCCTACAGCCATCACAGGTACTAAGATAGAACTGACGCTGGCTATACGCTGAATGCCACCGAAGACAATGAGTAGAGCCATAGCTGCTAAGGCAATGCCCACCCACAAGGGCGACCAGCCAAAGGCTTCTTGCATGGCACCACAAATGGTGTTGGCTTGGATAGAGTTGTTAGAAAGACCAAACTGAAGGGTAATCAGAATGGCAAACAAGACCGCCATCCATCGCTGTTTCAGTCCTTTTTGAATATAATAGGCTGGACCACCAATAAACGAATCCTTATGTTTCTGCTTGTATAACTGTGCCAGTGTTGACTCTACGAAGGCTGTAGCAGAGCCTATCAGTGCGATAATCCACATCCAGAATACGGCACCCGGTCCACCGATGGCTATCGCTGTGGCTACACCAGCCAGATTGCCAGTGCCCACACGGGTGGCTACGCTGACGGCAAAAGCCTGAAACGAGGAGATATGTTTTGTACCCTTAGCAGTGTCCACTGCCGACTCGGTGAGTAGTCGCAACATCTCGCCCACCATACGAAACTGTACGAAGCGTGTGCGCCACGTAAACCATACTCCACATCCCACTAGAGCTACTATCAGCACATAGCTCCAAATAACATCGTTTATAGTTGTTATCAGCTCATTCATGGGTGCAAAAGTACTCAATATTTTTCAAACCAGTGATGCAAAAAGCGCAAATATTTGCCATTTTGCTTGCATTTTTCAAGAATAACCTATATATTTGCAACCGAAAAGGAGAGAATTCCGCTTTTGCGTAATTCCCAATTTTTGTTGTTTACGAGGAAAATAAGATATCAATTAACTAAAAATGTAGATTATGAGGAAGAAATTCAAAACCTTGGCTTACCTGCCTGCCATTGCTCTCTTCGGCATTGGAATCATACGTTGTGTGGGGGGAGGAGCGTCTGCAGGTAACTGTGTTGTCGACGATGCCATTAGTGCTGCCGAATCACAGATTACCATTATCGAATCACCCGTTTTTGGCAAACTTCCATCTTTGTTTGAACAGAAGCTCAAGGCTGGTACCATCTTGAGTAAGCAGTTTGGTAAGATTAAGACTGAGAGTATGGACGAGGCCACCAGAAACCAGCAGCATCGTGAAGATGCAGAGCAGACTTTGGATGACTATTATCAAAAGAAGATAGAAGAGGCGATAGAGGGTCTCGATGGCAAAAATATCAAGGTGGAATTTGATGAGAAGCAGGTGGCTTCAGCCAAGTGTACGCTCAAGCTTACTGATCCTGAGCGAGCCTATTTCAATCTGGTCTTTGATGTAAAGCTGAAACAACCTATAGATAAGGAAGTAGAATTTAAGTGGGAGTATCGCGATGCCACAGGTACCCGCCTGCAGGTCGGCAGCGACTATATCATTCCTGGCGCCAAGTTTGTCAAGGAGTATATGGCTACTGCCGACAGAGACTACTCAATGACATTCGACCATCTGTACATCAAGTTCTAAGAATCAGATTCCTCTATAATAAAGAAATATCTGAAAACATGTACCCTTGTACCATGACTGCCCTCAAATGCCTATATGCAAAGGGAGAAAGCCATGGTACATGTTGTTTCAACATGTACCATAGTTGTACCATTCATTGTGAGTTGTGCACTTCAAAAAAACTAATGCAAAGAAATTTGTAGTACATGTCTAGTATATGTATGGTACATGTTGTTTCAACATGTACCATACCTTAAATACCGATATACAAAGGGATTGAGGGCAGTCATGGTACAAGGGTACATGTTTTTGCACGAAAACTCTTTTTCCAGAGATTGTGTTGAAATATACAGCTGATACAACGCTGTATACAGCTAACTGACGCGCTAATTAGCTGTAGTAGCGCTCTAAATACAGCTATTTAGCACACCTAAATAGCTGTATTTCTTTCCTAACTAGCTGTATTTTGAGCTTCACATTATTCAACCCTTCAATAGTTCTTGTATTACGTTTCGAGGCATCGTTGCCGTAACATACGATGCCTCGAGGTTACGGCTTTACTTTCGGTTTGAATGCAGCCTACATTCGAATAGTTTGAAGCCTAAATTCGATGAGAATTATGCGTAAATTCAAAGAGAATTATGCCGTCAAACTCCTCGAATTATGCCGTCAAACTATTCGCATTTCTTCTTCAATTATTTGGAGCTTAACGGACTAATTTGTATCTTTGCAGACAGAGATTAAAACGAAGGAATAGGGGGCTTCTCGCTGTATGAAGCAACATGTCGGGATTGTCCCGATGTTCTAATTTTAATAAAATATGCTTATGATACTTTCGTCAATGTCATATAAGGAAATGTTTGATGCCATTGTTGCTGATGTGCAGAAAATCCAAATAAGGATAGATAAAGTATTGCCTAAGGTGGTTAGGCAATTTAAGAAATCGAGGTCATTTCCTGTGTGGTATGTTGATGAGTATACTATACCTGCAACGAATAATCAACATTTTATTTTTTATTATTCAGCTAATATCAGTGAGGCAGAAAAGCCGCATTATCAATCTTTCACAATAGTGTTTGCAGATAGACAACGCTATGTAATAAAAGGGATGACGCTGGGATATCAGCATACGCCCAATTCTGAGGTAATTCCGTTACCTCAGATACATGCATACACAAGTCATTTCCTTCAAAGATACAATGAGCGTTTTCTTCATAATGATAAACTTTCTGCTAACGAAATTGCAGGATTTTATTTACTTAGGAATCCTCTTCCCATTCCAATTATGCTTAATGAAGATATAAATATTAAATATAAAGAATATGGAATTCATAATAATCAAGGAATGCGTGTTCGTGATGGATTCTGTTTCACAAATACAGCTATTGACGGACGGGAAAGTGAAGATGGTATTCGCGAACATGATAGGGTAGATGCAATTGCTGTTATATATACAACCTTTCTTAATGAAGGCGATATGAGTGGGGAGCAAAGAATTGCTATTAAAAAAGAGCATATTGAAACATTTAAACGCTGTATGAATAGCGTGATGGAAGGAGGGGAATACAATATTGGCAGATTCGATGGAACAGGTAAAGTATAGTTACTGTGTTGATGAGAAGGGAAACTTAGTTCATGTTCGTAGCTTGACACCAGCAACGAGACATGCTCATAAGTTGTATTGTCTACAATGTGGTCAGGAAATGATTCCGAACCTTGGAGAGAAGAAGGCATGGTATTTCTCCCATAAAGCTGAAACGGCATGTGATGGTGAGTCGTATCTTCATAAACTAGCCAAAAGAAGAATTCGTGAGAAGTTCCTGAATGAAGAATCCTTCCCGATTACTTTTTGTCGGGATGTACCATGTAGTGAGAGCAAAGAATGTCCTTGTTGTAGTGAAAAGTATATTTGTCAAAGACAGGATGTAGAAATACCTGGTGACTTAAAAATTTGGAAAGGTAAACTATTATATGATACTTGCCGGGAAGAAATCCCCTTTGATGGTTTTCGACCAGATTTGTTATTAACTTGTTCTACGAAGCCAGGTAGAGAACCTATCTTTATTGAGGTTTTTAAGACTCATCAATCTAATGAGAAGAAAGTCAATTCCTCATACAAGATTATAGAAACCAATGAAATAAAAACAGAAGAAGATATAGAGGATATTCTTAATAGAGGTTTTGTAGAGGGCGATAATTGTACTACATATAATTTCAATCCACAACTCCCTTCGATTAGAATTACGGATAATCCTATTGATAGATTTGTTTTATTCAAAAGTGGTGCAGCCATAGTTTATAAAGCTGTAGATTATGTTGTTACCTGTGATAAGATTAACTCATATTGTCATCGTAACTCTGAAATAGAATTGAATATGAGAGGGCAGGGAATTGATATATGGGGAGATAATGCAGAAAGTGGAAAGCTCGATTCCTACCAAAAGGGACTTGTCTATCTCGTAAAGAAAGGAATGACAATTCGAAATTGTATTCTTTGTAAGTTTTATAAGTATAATGATTATTATAGCTCTCCAATGTGTATACTTTATAAAAAAATAGGGCTAGAATCTCCTTTCCCCAAACAAACTGTGGCAAATAGTTGTCAGCAATTTGAGTTAAGCCAAGAACTATTAAGTCATTCTCTTGCAGAATTAGAGAAAGAGGTTTCAATTATTCCCAAAGTACAATAGCTATATTGTTTTTTCTTGCACTATTTGCTTTATAAGAAGAAAAATTTTATCTTTGCAATAAAATAAACTTAAAACGATGTGATTATGAATAAATGGATGATTTTTTTAGGTGGCTTATTGGCTGGCGTAGTTTTGACGTTGGTGTTTACCACTATTATAAATCATTATAGTACGAAGAGTACTAATAGTGGGAGTGGAAATGTTGAAACAAAGGCAGATGATGGACTAAAATTTTTTGATGAGCCTGGAGATGTTATCAATGAAAATTCACTTATGGTTTTTCAAGTGTTGGAAGATCATATAGCTTTAGTTCGTGGAAAAGAGAGAGAAAGGTCACGCTTGTATTTAGGGGCTGTATATCTGTTAGTCAATGAAGGTGATAAGTTCTATTATGACGAAGAAAAAATTGATATCCCTGAAGGAAAAGAACTTCGACATATTGGTATGTATAGATATACGACAAATGATGGGTTTGAAAAGAATGTGCCTATTGTCGAAATTGTAGATGCGGAATAGTATAGAAAATATTTGCAAGATTAAACGGTATAAATGTTACGCGTATGAAAAGTTTTAAATCAACAGCGTGGATTCTTCCACAACCAGTGCTGATTATCGGCACATACGATAAGAATGGTAAGCCTAACGCAATGAATGCTGCTTGGGGCTGTCAGTGGGATATGCACGACATTATGATCTCACTCGGCTCTCACCAGACAACAGACAATCTTGCTGTTAATCCAGAGTTTACGGTTGCCTTCGCCACTGCTGAAACTATGGTGGCATCTGACTATGTGGGCATCGTAAGTGGAAGAAAGACTCCTGAGAAGATGGAGAAGGCTGGATGGACTGTAGAGAAAGCTCCTAATGTGAATGCTCCTTTGTTTAAGGAGTTCCCCATGACGCTGGAATGTCGCGTGAAGGACAAGATGGATGAATCGGAAACGGGTTATTATCTCGTAGCAGAAATCGTGAATATCCTTTGCGACGAGAAGTATCTGGCAGAAGATGGTAAGCCCGATGTGGAAAAGATGAAGCTCATCACCTTCGACCCTGTTCATCATACTTATATCCAACTGGGCGATACTGTGGGTAAGGCTTTTGCTGATGGCAAACAATTAGTGTAATCGCAGGATGCAAGAGAAAAGGACAACGCCAGAGAATATTACCTCGTTAGCACCTAACGAGGTATTTGTCTTTGGCAGTAATCTAAGCGGAATGCATGGCGGTGGTGCTGCATGGGTGGCTTATCGCAAGTTTGGAGCCATCATGGGGCAGGGCGTAGGTCTGCAAGGACAGAGCTATGGCATACCTACCATGCAGGGCGGAGTGGAAACAATTCGTCCATATGTGGATGAATTCATTGAATTTGCCAAGAAGAATCCGGATTTGACATTCTTGGTAACACGTATAGGTTGTGGTATCGCTGGCTTCAGGGATGAGGAGATAGCTCCGCTATTTGAAGCAGCCCATGAGGTAGAAAACATCGTTTTGCCACCTCATTGGTAAATTAGATGATAGGCAGCGAGATACCGTTAATCTTCTGATAGACATCAAGAGCATAGACATCGGTCATACCACTGATGTAGTCGATAACAGCCATGAGTCGTGTCTCCAGGTTAGGATCATCAATATGATACTGGCTGGATACGCGACCAATGAGTTGTTTTGAGTAATAACGATCTGGATGGATGACGGCCTCGACCATCTGCTGCATCAGCGTCTCCATAATTTTATAACCTGACAACTCTACATCCAGTACAGGGCGACTGCGATAGATGCGCTTGACAGAGAGGTCGGCACAACGACGATAGGCATCGCGCTGCATGGGTGAGATGTGGTCGATGAGGCTACCCGTGAAGGTGCCGGCAAGTATCTCGTCTTCGTGCTCAACGAAGGCGTTAACACACTCGTTCTCCAGTTTACCGATAACACAAGCTCGGAGGTAAACGATTTTCTCGTTCTCATCAAACAACTGTTCGTTCTCGATACGCTCCAAGATGTGATTTTGCGTCATTTCATCGAAGAAATCAAGCATTAGTCGTGAGGCCTCCTCAAAGGTGATAATCTTCAATTTATGCGCGTCCTCAAGGTCCATAATCTCATAGCAGATGTCATCGGCAGCCTCTACAAGATAAACCAGTGGGTGGCGCACATAGCGCAGTGGTTCTCCTTCTTTGGAAAGACGAATAATGCCCATTTCATCGGCAATTTTCTGATAAGTGGACTGTTCGCTCTGGAAGAATCCGAACTTACCCTTCTTACTGGCAGCAGAAGAGGCAAAGGGATACTTTACAATGCTAGCGATGGTGGAATAGCACATGACGAAGCCACCAGGGCGACGGCCTTTGAACTGGTGCGTCAACAAGCGGAAGGCATTGGCGTTTCCCTCGAAGTGAGTGATATCGTCCCAGAAGGCGGGTGATAGCTGGCTGCGCAACTCTCTGCCGGGTCCCTCAGTAAAGAATGTCTGGATAGCTTTCTCTCCAGAGTGACCAAAAGGCGGATTGCCTAAGTCGTGAGCCAAACAAGCAGTAGATACTATCTGACCAATCTCCTCGAATAGGGTGTTCTTCAACTCAGGATGTTTCTCCTGAATGATGCGTTGAGATACATCATTACCCAGCGACATACCTACGCTGGCTACCTCTAGAGAGTGAGTCAGACGGTTATGAACGAATACGCTTCCAGGCAAGGGGAACACCTGCGTCTTGTTCTGCAGTCGGCGGAAAGGCGCAGAGAAAATCAGTCGGTCGTAGTCGCGCTTAAATTCTGAACGATCATCATGTCGCTCAGTGTGGCGCTGTTCTTGACCGAGTCGCTTGTTTGAAATAAGTTGCTTCCAGTCCATCATGCCTGCAAAGGTACGAATTAGTGAGCATAATGCCAAATTTATTTATGCTTTTTACTATAATAAGCTACCTCTCTATCTGGAAGTTACTCACGACGAAGCAATATGATAGTCCTAAATGAAATGCCCATGTTCAGTATGGAAATAACCAAAAAAATTGGTGCAATCCACCAATTCTCATTTGGCAGATCGTACATCAAGTAACAAATGAATAGCGCTCCCCAAAATGTAAGGGTGGAATAGGATGCAAGACCAAATGATGAAACGATTGTTGTTTTTCGTCCTCCCAATAGATACCCCAGTAGGGATATGAGTAGAAGAATATCAATCAGTACATGTCCCAAATGACGTGTGCCATAAATTAGTACGCATAATTGTATAAACCACCAAATGCCAATAATATGTTTCTTCTTTCTCATTTTGAATTGCTGAAGGGAATATTCTACTTCATTATCAACTTCTTATTGGTGCCATTACTTTGGTGAATGATATTCAAGCCACGTTGAGGTTTTGTATAGTTTTTACCGTCAAGAGAATAATAGCGTTTGTTAATCATGTTATCGCTATGAATGTGCTTTACTCCTGTTGGTGTGGGGTCGTTGTCTGTAAGCGCAACGATTTCCTTGAATTCATTCCAAACAGATGCATTTCGATATTTTTCAATGGAGCTTGCTGGCACATGGAGTCTTGCTTCTGTGTAACTTGATTCAGAGAATGCATGGTTATAAAAAGTGATGTTTGTTTGTGGCGCATCTTCTGCATAGCAGTAAACATCCTTAATTCCTGAACAACCAGTAAAGGCAGAATTGGCAATTAGGCCTAAATTCTGGGGGAGAACGATAGATTGTAAACTTCTACAACCAGAAAAAGCTGAATAATAGATTAATTTTACACTATTAGGAATTGAAATAGAAGTAATGTCGGAATAGTTTGCAAAAGCATATGTACCAATATTCTTTACGCTATTAGGTATGATTGTTGTGGGACATCCCAAAATCAAAGAGCTTGTTTTTGTTTCAATAATGGCATTACAGTTGTTGCGTGAATCATAAACCTTGTTCCCACTTTCGACTTGAATTGATGTCAATCCATAACAGTTAAAGAAAGCAGCAAACATAATATTGT
Organism: Prevotellaceae bacterium MN60; assembly: GCA_900199555.1. Lineage (GTDB taxonomy): Bacteria > Bacteroidota > Bacteroidia > Bacteroidales > Bacteroidaceae > Prevotella. Next base: position 38,043 of record FZQZ01000006.1, on the reverse strand, counting down.
TTACGCTACTTGGAATAATAATTCGATTCAAGTTGGAACAGTCACAAAAGGCATATTGTTCTATGCATGTTACGCCATTAGGAATAATGGTGTTCTGGCAACCTGTGATTAATTTGTTTGATTCTGTTTCGATAATGGCATTGCAATTATTGCGCGAATCATATACCTTGTTTCCACTTTCAACCATGATAGTTTCAAGTTTTCTACAACCAGAGAATGCTCCGGGGATAATAGATGAAACGTTGTTAGGAATATTGATTGATGTTAATCCAGTGCCCCAAAAAGCCTCCGTGCCAATCTCTGTCACGCTGCTAGGAATGGTGATAGAAGTGAGATTTTTGCAGTTCATAAAAGCCCCGCCGTGGATTTTTATAAGCTTGTCAGGTAAAGTTACGGAAGATAAATTTATGCAGTCTTCAAAGGTGTACCCTTCAAGTTCTATTATGTTATTAGGAATTGTTATTGATACTAATTCTTTACAATTCTCGAAAGAACCTGCGTTAATAGCTGTAACATGATAAGATGCGTCTCCGTTGTTTACTATCTCTGGTATAATTAGATGCTGGGGAATATCTTCTGTATAGCCATTAATCCAAACTTCTTCGGAATTATCAATGCAATAGATTACTCCATCTACTGTAAACTCTTGTGCCTGTGCGGCTACACTTGCAATAAGGAAGAATAGAAAGACTAGCTTTCTTAGTGTGTTTCTTTTCATTTTTCTTAATAGGATTTCTTTATTTATGAATTGATGGATGCAAAATTACTGCTTTTTTGTGAAAAAAACGACATTTTCTAGAGAAAATGATGGCTATTTGAAGAGAAATGACTACTTTTGCACATTATTTATAAATAGAAACGTTTCGAAATGATTAAAATTAAAGTCGTTAACCGCGGGCATCAGCAATTGCCTGCCTATGCAACACCCCAAAGTGCCGGTATGGATCTACGTGCCAATCTTGATGCACCTATCACGCTGCATCCTATGGAACGCCGTTTGATTCCTACAGGTCTGCACATTGCACTGCCTGAAGGCTATGAGGCACAAGTGCGCCCTCGTAGTGGTTTGGCGCTGAAGCATGGACTGACAGTGCTGAACACCCCAGGTACTATCGATGCTGACTATCGTGGTGAGATTGGTGTGGTACTCATCAATCTGTCGCAAGAAGACTTTGTTATCAACGATGGTGAGCGCATCGCACAGATGGTTATTGCCCGTCATGAGCAGGGTGACTTCGTTGTGGTAGAAGAACTCGATGAGACCGAGCGTGGCGAAGGCGGTTATGGACATACAGGAGTGAAGTGAAAAAGTGGTGCTATATAGCAGGAATGCTGTGGTGTGTCGCTGTACAGTCGGTGGCACAGGATGCGGATAGGAACCGTCGCTATGATGCGTTCTTCTTAGATGCTATTTGTCAGCGTGAGAAGGGCAACAATGATGCGGTATTCGACTTGTTGCGCCATTGTGTAGATATCGACTCCACTCGTTCGGAGGCTTATTATTACTTGGCGCAGTATTATTCGGCATTGAAGCAGAAGGATACGGTGCTCAGCTATCTGAAAAAGTCTGTAGAGCTGGAGCCCGACAATGCTACTTATCTGGAGACGCTGGCTAATGCTTATCTGAACCAGCGCAAATACAAGGATGCAATAGATGTGTTGGAACGACTCTGCGAGAAGAATCATGATCGCGATGATGTGTTGGCTTTGCTAATACAATTGTATGAGCAGGAAAACGACTATGACAATGCCATCCGTACATTGGGAAAACTGGAAACGATTGAAGGTAAAAGTGAACGTCTGTCGTATGCTAAGAGCGATCTCTATACCAAGAAGGGAGACAAAAAGGCGGCTATTGCCGAGATGAAAACACTGGCGGACCAATATCCCAACGATAATAACTACCGTTGCCTGTATGCCAATACGTTGTATATCAACGGACAAAAGAAAAAGGCTGTGGCTATCTACGATAAGGTATTGAAGGAAGAACCTGATAATCGTAATGCGCAGATGGCTCTAGTGGCATACTATAATGACCAGAAAGACTCTGCCAATGTGAACAGCATGATAGAACGTGTACTCTTCAATAAGAATGCTTCTACCAGTGATCGTGTTGCACTGATGCGACAGGTGATTGGGGATAGCGAAGAAGCAGGAGGTGACTCTACGCGTGTTCTACAGTTGTTCCATCGCTTGATAAATATGCCTCAGGCCGATAGTGATATGGCCTTGTTCTGTGCATCGTACATGAACATGAAGAAGATGCCTAATGATAGTATCCGTCAGGTGTTAGAAAAAGTTTTGGAAATGTCGCCCGACCATGCCGCTGCTCGTTTGCAGTTGGTAAGCTATGCTTGGCAGGCCGAAGACCGTGACCGTGTCATTGAACTTTGTAAGGCTGCACGTCAGTATAATCCTGATGAAATGGCATTTTATTACTATCAAGGTATAGCCTATTATCAGAAGGATGATTTAGACAATGCACTTAATGCCTTCCAAAATGGAATCGGTGTGATTACCTCAGATAGCGATCCTTCAATTGTGAGTGATTTTTATGCTGTGATGGGTGATATCTTGCATCAAAAAAGGATGGAGAAGGAGGCATTTGAAGCCTACGACTCTTGCTTGGTGTGGAAAGAAGATAACATCGGCTGTTTGAATAACTATGCTTACTATCTTAGTGAGAAGGGTATTCGTTTGGACGATGCAGAGAAAATGTCGTTCCGCACGATAAAGGCAGAACCGAAGAATGCTACTTATCTGGATACCTATGCATGGATACTCTTTATGCAGAAACGATATGACGAGGCAAAGACCTATATTGACCAGACTCTTGAAAACGATACCACTCCATCGGCAGTACTCTTTGAACATGCCGGTGATATCTACTATCATGTAGGAGAAAAGGAAAAAGCTTTGGAGTATTGGCAGGAAGCGCTGGAACAAAGCGATGAGTCTGATGGTCGCCAACAGATATTGACAAGAAAAATAAAACTCAAAAAATACCTGGAAGAATGAAATCACTACGTTTTTGGAAGATGACCGCCTTGGCGGTAGCTGCAGTCATGATGGTTGCATGTAGCAGCAGTCGCAATCTAGAAAAGTCTAAAGACGAGGCTGCAATGGAGGCCGTTGCTGCTGCGCAGTTGGCCGACTCACTGCAGAGGGAAGCTTACCTGCAGAAGGTAAACGACAATGCTCAGCATGCCCGTTTCATTACGTCTAAGGTAAAGTTCTCGGTAGAGGTGGGCAATCGTCAGATGACTTTGACAGGTAATCTGAAAATGAAGCGTGACGACGTGATACGTCTGCAGTTGATGGCATTCGGCTTTGTAGAGGCCGGTCGACTGGAGTTCACCAAGGAATATGTGCTCATTGTAGACCGAATCAATAAGCAATATCTGAAGGTGCCTTATGCACAGTTGGATTTCTTCCGTAATAGTGGTGTTGATTTCTATACTTTACAGGCTCTATTCTGGAACGAGTTGTTCCAGCCAGGCAAGGCGCATCTGGAAGATAAGCACCTGAAGAAGTACACTACGGCTGTAGGTGTTGATGATGAAGTCGTTATCTCGCTAGAGAATGATAAGCTGTCTTACCGCTGGCTGACTGACAAGCAGAAGGCTCGTATCAAGATGACGAATGTGCGCTATGCAGACTATCTACGTGGCAACTACCAGTTGAACTGGGATTATAGTGAATTTAAGATGAACAATCGTAAGATGTTCCCTATGCAGCATAAGGTGACCTTTAATACTCCCGACAAGGAGGTGAAATTGGAAATGATGCTCAACTATATGGGTAATGACGAAGACTGGGAACCACGTACCGAGCTTTCTGGTAAGTATCGCCAGATGCCTATTGACGACATCCTGCGTCGCTTTATGTCACTCTAAACTGATTCGATGAAGAGATTAGCAATAATATTATTCCTATTAGCGGGTTTCTCCCTTGCTCCGCAGGCACAACAGCGTCGTAAGCCTGCGGCCAAAAAAACTGCGACTACTAGTAAGAAGACAACAAAAAAGTCTGGTAAGACAAGCAAGTCTAGTAAAACTACCAAGCAGCCTACCACGGTACAAGCTCTAGAGAAACAGCGTAAACAGATACAACAGCAAATCAAGGAACAGGAACGTAAATTGGCTTCTTCGCAACAGAATGTGAAGAAACGTCTGCAAAACCTGATGATGCTGAATACGGAGATTGCTGGTAAGCGTCGTACCATAGATACGATTCGCCATGACATCAGTAATCTTGATCAGGAAATAGAACAGTTGGGCATCCAGCTCGATATGTTGCAGAAGCAGCTGGCTGATTGCAAGAAACGCTACGTCAAGTCGATGCGCTATATGCATCGCAATCGCTCATCGCAGAGTCAGCTGATGTTTATCTTTAGTGCCGACAACTTCACACAGATGTTCCGTCGTCTCCGCTTTATGCGTGAATATGCAGCCTACCAGCATGTACAGGGCGATGAGGTGAAGGCTCAGCAGGAAGAGGTAAACAGAAAGTTTCAAGAGATTAGTTTAGCTAAGGAACATAAATCGCAACTGTTGGCAAAAGGTGAGCGTGAGCGCATTGCTTTGGAAGATAAGCAGACCGAGCAGCAGAATGTGGTAAAGACCTTGCAGAAAGAGCAGAAGACCATTCAGAATATCATTGCTCAGCAAAAGAAGAAGGATGCTGCGTTGAATGCACAGATTGACCGACTCATCGCTGAGGAAGTGGCTCGTCAGAAGGCTCGTGCAGAAGCAGAGGCTCGTCGTCGCGCTGAGGCTGCTGCTCGTGAACGTGAACTAGCCGAGGCTAAGGCACGTGAGGAGAAGGCCCGTGCAGAAGCGATGGCTGCTAAGGATAAGAAAGCTCGTGAGGCTGCAGAGCGTCGTGTGCGTGAGGCTGAGGAAAAGCGTGTTGCTGCTCAGCGTAAGGCAGAGAGTGCTCCCTTGCATGCTCCTTCAGAGGATGTGCGTATCAGTGGAAACTTCGAGAGCAACAGAGGTCGTCTGCCTATGCCTATCACTGGGCCTTATCGCATCGTCAGCCATTTCGGACAGTATAATGTAGAAGGACTCCATAACGTGACTCTTGATAATAAAGGTATTAATATCAAGGGTGAGGCTGGTGCACAGGCTCGCAGCATCTTTGATGGTGAGGTGAGCGGTGTGTTTAGTTTTGGTGGTACGATGGTGGTGATGGTGCGTCACGGAAGTTATATCTCCGTGTACTGTAATCTTGCCAGCGTCAACGTGCATCGCGGACAGCGCGTTAGCACTCGTCAGACCTTAGGTCGTGTGGGTGCCGACAATATTCTGCAGTTCCAGTTGCGCAAAGAAACTGCCAAGCTCAATCCGGAATCTTGGTTAGGAAGATAAAGAGAATCATTACGAAAGCAATTCCACGTAAGTGGCAATTGCTTTCTCTATTTCTGAAAAACAAACGAATTCATCGGCAGAATGACTGCGGCTAGACTCGCCTGGTCCCAGCTTGAATGATGGGAAAGGCATGAGTGCCTGATCGCTGAGGGTGGGAGAGCCAAAAGGCGTCATGCCCATTTCGCGACAGCGTTGTACCAAAGGGTGGTCTTCGGCAATATGCGATGATGACAAACGGAAAGAACGAGCCTTGAGTTCGCATTTCTTCATGTGTTTCTGAAGGAAGCTAAACAGGTATTCATTCTGATAAAACTCATTGGTACGTACATCAATCACAAAGTGGCACTCGTCGGGTATTACGTTATGTTGTGTGCCACTATTGACTACGGTTACGGTCATCTTGGTAGCTCCCAGTAATGCGCTCTCTTTCTTGAAGCGATAGTCGCGAAGCCATACTAAATCGTCTAAGGCCTCGTAAATAGCATTAACTCCCTCTTCTCGAGCTGCATGACCACTCTTTCCATGTGCAACACCATCAATAACCATCAGACCCTTCTCGGCAATAGCCGGTTGCATACCTGTAGGTTCGCCCACGATAGCAACATCAATCTTGGGCAGATGAGGTAAAGCCAAAGAGAAACCATTAGCTCCGCTAACCTCTTCCTCGCAAGAGGAAAGAAACACCAAGTTGTATTTTGTTGTAGTACCTTGGAGAATGCGAAAGGCTTGCAATAAACTTACCAATCCACCGCCACAATCGTTGCTTCCTAATCCATAAAGGCGGTCACCCTCAATGGTTGGAGTAAACGGATTGCGTGTCCAAGTACTGACAGGCTTTACCGTATCGATATGAGCATTGAGCAGGAGGGTAGGCTTCTGTGAATCCAATGCTCCTTGCACCAGCAGATTATTGCCGATGCGTTGGCAAAGTAAGTTACTTTTCTCGATGAAATCGGATAAAATGTTAGCTGCAGCCGTTTCGTCACGGCTGATAGAGGGCGTGCTGATAAGTCGTTTCAGCAACTCTACTGCTTCAAGTGTGTATTGTTTGGTGTTCATAATCGTGGCAAAGATACTAAATATTTCGTAATTCGTAATTCATAATTCATAATTATTTTGTACCTTTGCACCTAATAATAAAATAGGAGAATGAATATGCAGACGAATTGTCATTTGTCAGTGCTGGTGCATGAGCAAGCAAAGAAGTATGGCGACCGCGAGATGCTGATTTATCAGGATTTTGGCGGTGGAGAGTGGAAATCGTTGTCGTGGAATGAGGTATCAGCAACGGTAAAGCAGGTAAGTAACGCCCTGCTGAATCTTGGTGTAAAGCCTCAGGAAAACATCGGTATCTTCTCACAAAACTCGGTACAATACATCGAGTGTGACTTCGGAGCGTGGGGTATTCGTGCAGTAACGATACCTTTCTATGCCACTAGTTCTGAGCAGCAGATACAGTTTATGATTAACGACGCTAAGGTGCGCTTCTTGTTCGTTGGAGAGCAGGATCAATATGATAAGGCACGTAGAGTATTCTCGTTGTGCCCTACATTGGAGCGCATTATCGTCTTTGATCCATTAGTGCATATCTCTTCTCACGATCCCAATGCTATCTATTTCTGTGACTTCCTGAAATTGGGAGAGAACCTGCCAAGACAAACGGAAGTAGAGAAACTGCAGCAAGAAGCTTCTTACGATGATATTGCCAATATCCTGTATACTAGTGGTACCACAGGTGATTCAAAGGGCGTTATCCTGACCCATGGACAGTTCCGTGCTGCTGTGATTGCCAATGATAAGTGCGTACCTGTGGGTGAGGATGATCGTGTAATGAACTTCCTGCCTTATACGCATATCTTTGAACGTGGATGGGCATTGCTCTGCTTGACAGAGGGTGCTAGAATGATTGTAAATACGCATCCGCAGGAGGTACAGCAGTCTATGCGCCAGACACATCCAACTTGTATGTCGGCGGTACCACGCTTCTGGGAGAAGGTGTATATGGGTGTGATGGATAAGATAGAGCATGCAAGCACCATGCAGCGTAAGCTCTTTAAGCATGCGCTGGCTGTTGGTCGCAAACACAATATCGACTACCTCAGCCGAGGTAAGAAACCGCCTTTGGCATTGCACTTGGAGTATCAGATGCTGAATCGCACTGTATTCTCTTTGGTTCGTAAGGAACTGGGATTGGAGAATGCCCATTTCTTCCCCACAGCTGGCGCGGCAGTATCAGCTCATGTAGAAGAATTTGTCCATTCCATCGGTATTAACATGATTGTAGGTTATGGCTTGACAGAGTCTTTGGCTACCGTATCTTGCGATCATTTAGGCAAACCTTATACCGTAGGTTCTGTTGGTATTCCCATTGAGGGCATCGATATTAAGATTAGCGAAGAGGGCGAGCTCTTGCTGAAAGGTCCAACGATTACTAAAGGCTATTATAACCGCGAGGACCTGACTAAGCAGGCCTTTACAGAAGATGGCTATTTCCGTACAGGTGATGCTGGCTATATCAAAGATGGCGAGTTGTTCCTGAAAGAGCGCATCAAGGATCTCTTCAAGACCTCTAATGGAAAGTATATCGCTCCACAGATGATTGAGTCAAAACTGCTTGTAGATAAGTATATCGACCAGATTTGCATCATTGCCGACCAGCGTAAGTTTGTGTCGGCTCTGATTGTTCCGGTATATTCACTTCTGGAGGAGTATGCTCGTGCTCATAACATCGACTTTAGTAGTCGTGAGCAGCTTTGTGCCGATTCGCGCATCATTGATATGATGAAGGAACGTATTGATACGCTCCAGCAGCAGTTGGCTCATTACGAGCAGGTGAAGCGCTTTACCTTGTTGCCTCACCACCTCTCTATGGAAAAGGGAGAACTGACAAACACACTGAAGATTCGCCGTCGTGTATTGAACGAGAACTACAAGGCGGAGATAGATGCCATGTACGCAGAATAAGATATTATGATAACACAAGATCAGTTGAAAGATGTATTAGATCGTGCTGACAAGCTGAAGCACTATCTGAAGATTGACGAAAAGAAGATAGAGTTCGAAGAGGAAGATCTTCGTACACAGGCTCCAGACTTCTGGGAAGACCAGAAGCGTGCTGAGGAGCAGATGAAAAAGGTGAAGGCTATCAAGAAGTGGATTGATGGCTATCAGGAGGTTCGTACCGCTGCCGATGAGTTGCAGTTGGCTTTCGACTTCTATAAAGAAGAGATGGTAACCGAGGAGGAGATTGATGAGGGCTATCGTCGTGCTCTCGATGCTATCGAAGCATTAGAACTGAAGAATATGCTGCGCCAGAAGGAAGATCCAATGGATGCAGTCCTGAAGATTAACTCAGGTGCTGGTGGTACCGAGGCACAAGACTGGGCACAGATGCTGATGCGTATGTATCAGCGTTGGGCTGAGGCTCATGGCTATAAAGTGTCTATTGCCAACCTGCAGGATGGCGATGAGGCCGGTATCAAGAGCGTTACCATGCAGATAGAGGGTGGTGAATATGCCTATGGCTATCTGAAGAGTGAGAATGGTGTGCACCGTTTAGTGCGTGTTTCTCCTTATAATGCACAAGGTAAGCGTATGACGAGCTTTGCCTCGGTATTCGTATCTCCATTGGTCGACGATACCATCGAGGTATATGTAGACCCCGCCAAACTGTCGTGGGATACCTTCCGCAGTAGCGGTGCTGGTGGTCAGAATGTGAATAAGGTAGAATCGGGTGTACGTCTGCGCTATTGGTACACAGACCCAGATACTGGCGAGGAGGAAGAAATCCTGATTGAGAATACCGAGACGCGCGACCAGCCCAAGAATAAGGAGCGTGCAATGGCCCTGCTGCGCTCACAACTCTACGACCGTGCCATGCAGAAGCGCTTGGAAGCACAAGCAAAGATTGAGGCTGGCAAGAAGAAAATCGAGTGGGGTAGTCAGATTCGCTCTTACGTGTTTGATGATCGTCGTGTGAAAGACCACCGTACCAACTATCAGACGAGTGATGTTGATGGCGTGATGGATGGAAAAATCGACGATTTTATCAAGGCTTACCTCATGGAATTCCCTGTCAATGACGAAGACTAAGGACGTTGAACGATGAACATTGAACATTTATTATAATAACTATTTTACTAACTATGAACAAGAAAGTTAATGCAAAGCGCGAAGCCTACGCTAAGAAACAAGAAGAGAAGGGCAAGAAAGTAGTTGGATGGATTTTCGGCGCACTTATCGTGTTGGCGGTTATCTATCTCATTTGGACCTTTTCAATGATGGCGTAATGGCGCTGGAGATTGAACGCAAGTTCCTCGTGCTTGACGATTCGTACAAGCACGAGGCTTTCTCAAAAAGCCATATTCAGCAGGGATATATCTGTAGCGAACGTGGTCGTACGGTGCGTATCCGTATTAGAGATACGCATGCCTATGTTACCATCAAAGGTCCTTCCGTAGATGGAGGCTTGGCACGCTATGAGTTCGAATACGAGATTCCTATGGATGATGCTGAGAAGTTGATGACACTCTGTGAGCCCGGTATCATTGATAAGATACGCTGGTTGGTAAAGAGTGGTAATCATACCTTTGAGGTCGACGAGTTCTTTGGTGAGAACGAAGGACTGGTAATGGCCGAAGTAGAACTGAATTCTCCGGACGAAGAGCCTATTATCCCCCATTTCATCGGGAAAGAGGTGACGGGAGACCGCCGCTACTATAATTCTCAGCTGCGTCGCAATCCCTACCGTATGTGGAAATAGCAAACGTTCATCAAGAGTCCGATGGCATAGCCTAACAATACACCTATGCTATCTGCCCAGAAGTCGAGCCATTCGCCAGAACGGGTAGTGGTGTAATAAGCTTGTAGCAGTTCCATAAGACCGCCAAGCAGAATCATTCCTACCAGTGTGAACAATAGTTTCCTACTGTTGAGGGTACTGTGGCTACGCAGATACTCCCACCAGATGACGGTACATGTGCCACCATACATCACCAGATGTGTCCACTTGTCAATAAAGGCAACGTTGTCGAGTGGTGTTTCTGGGAAGTAAGGAGCGAGCGATAGCACCCCAATGAGTAGGATGCATAACAGTGATAGAGGGTATTTTCTTACGATTTGAATGAAAAAGCACATATTATCTTTCTTTTAGGTTGCAAAAGTAAGAAATATTTTATACTTTTGCAAGCGCTATGGCAAATATTAATAACGAAAGAGATAATTTTGGCAGCAAATTAGGCGTCATTTTAGCCACTGCTGGTTCGGCAGTCGGTTTGGGTAATGTATGGCGCTTTCCCTATATGGCTGGTGAGAATGGTGGTGCAGTATTCATCATCATCTATGTGTTATGTGTATTGTTGCTAGGCATCCCCTGTATGGTCAGCGAGTTTATCGTTGGTCGTCATGGACACGCCAATACAGCGCGAGCCTATCGTAAGCTCTCTAACGGCACTCCTTGGACATTGATAGGCTATATGGGTGTGTTGACGGGATTCCTGATTACAGGTTATTATGCTGTGGTTTCTGGCTGGTGCTTACAATACGTGTGGGCATCGCTGATAGGTCATCTGCATGGCGATCCAGAATACTTCAAGACCTACTTCACCGCACTTAGTAGTGACCCCGTGAAACCTGTCGTATGGACTGTTGTTATCTTGGGTATCACCTATTTGATTATTGAACACGGTGTGCGCGATGGTATTGAGCGAGCTTCTAAACTCCTGATGCCTACCTTATTCTTCCTGTTGCTGATAATTGTAGCAGCATCCTGTATGTTGCCAGGCGCAGAGAAAGGTATTGAATTCCTGTTCAAGCCCGACTATTCCAAGATTACGAGCGATGTGTTCTTAGGAGCATTAGGACAGTCGTTCTATTCGTTGAGTATTGCCATGGGATGTCTCTGTACCTATGCCAGTTATTTCTCAAAATACACCAATCTAACGAGATCTGCCACTCAAATCGCGGTGATAGACTGTGGTGTTGCTATCTTGGCAGGACTGATGATATTCCCTGCAGCATTCTCCGTAGGTGTAAATCCGGATAGTGGTCCGTCGCTGATATTCATCACCCTTCCCAACGTATTCCAGCAGGCCTTTGCAGCCTTCCCCATGGTAGGGTATGTTATCTCGTTGCTGTTCTTTGTTTTGTTATCACTGGCAGCACTGACCTCTCTGATGTCATTACACGAGGTATCTACAGCCTTCTTGCAGGAGGAGATGCATACCACCCGTAAGCAGGCAGCCCTGTGGGTTACTATTCTTACCGCCATCATTGGTGCTTTCTGCTCTTTATCGCTTGGAAATTTCGATGGATTGGTGTTTTTTGGTCGTTCTCTCTTCGATTGGTTCGATTTCATCACCGGTCAGATATTCCTGCCGATGGTAGGCTTCCTGACCTGTATCTTCATAGGATGGTTTGTTCCTCATAAGGTGGTAAGAGACGAATATACCAACTGGGGCGAGCTACGTGGCAAATACTTCCACTTCTATATCTTCTTAGTGAAGTATGTATGTCCTCTGGCTATCCTTATCATATTCCTTCATCAATTAGGTTTTCTGAATGAGTAAACGTGGTAATTTCGGTAGTAAGTTAGGTATTGTGCTGGCTACAGCTGGCTCTGCCGTAGGCTTGGGTAATATATGGCGCTTTCCGTATATGACGGGTCAGAATGGTGGTGCCGCTTTTCTATTGATGTATGTGGCATGTATCCTGTTGTTGGGTGTGCCAGGTATGGTAAGTGAGTTTATTGTTGGTCGTCATGCCCAGGCCAATGCTGCTCGTGCTTACGATAAGCTGTCGGATGGTCGCCCCTGGCGCTTTGTTGGCTATCTGGGTATCCTTACCTCTACCATCATCTTTGGCTTCTATGCAGTGGTGGCTGGTTGGTGCCTCGAATACTTGATGGTTTCAGTGCAAGGTCATGTACTCGGCGATGCCCAATATATCCAAGAAAGTTTTGCAGATTTCTCTAGTGACCCTTTAATGCCCGTGTTGAGTGGTCTCCTCTTTATCTTTTTCACTCATTTGGTGGTAGTCCGTGGCGTACGCAAGGGTATTGAGCGAGCCTCTAAATGGCTGATGCCCATCTTACTTATATTATTGGTCATACTTGTTATTGCCTCCTGCTCTTTGTCTGGAGCTATGGAGGGTGTGAAGTTCTTGCTGCGTCCCGACTTCTCCAAGATTAGCAGTCGCGTGATGTTAGAAGCCCTTGGCCAGGCTTTCTTCTCTTTGTCTTTAGGTACAGCGTGTTTATGTACATATGCCAGTTATTTCTCTCGTGATACCAATCTGCTGCATTCAGCTGGTCAGATTGCTTTGCTTGATACGCTGATAGCCATCCTCTCAGGTCTGCTCATCTTCCCTGCAGCCGCCGCCGTAGGTATTGGAGCCGACTCTGGTCCTTCACTCATCTTCATTACCCTGCCTAACGTCTTTCAACAAGCCTTTGGCAGTATTCCTGCACTTGCCTATGTGGTCAGTGTTATGTTCTATGCCCTGTTGGTTTTTGCTGCCCTCACCTCCACCATTTCGATGCATGAGATTGGTACGGCATTCTTTACCGAAGAGTTCCACCTGTCTCGTGGCAAAGCCGCATGGATTGTCTCTATAGCAGCAGGCGTTATCTGCTTCTTCTGCTCTTGGTCAGTAGGTGCCTTCCAGATAGAGGTGTTTGGACACTCGCTGATGGACTTCTGCGACCAGCTCACTGCCAATGTCATGCTACCTCTGGGTGGTATGCTGGCATGCCTGTTTGTAGGATGGTATATCCCCAAGCAAGTAGCCTTTGATGAGTTTACCAACGACGGAAAGCATAATCGCCAGTTCTATCGCCTTTATCTCTTTGCTGTGCGCTATGTCTGTCCTATCTGTATCTTACTCATATTCCTGCATCAACTGGGTATTCTATGAACCGTAACGACCGCCGTATTGCTATTGGAGCCATAGTCTCATGTTTCACCGCTTTGATGCTCCTGCTTCTTCTCGATGGTAATGATAGCACTACACTGGCCGATAGCACCCAGCATGACAGTATGAATGCCACTCGGTCTTACTCTTCCGCCCCTCGTTCCTATAGTGGTTCTTATGCCACCACCTCTCAGCGTGTGGTCGAAGCGTTTCCTTTCGACCCCAATACTGCCGACAGTACCCAGTTGCTTCGTCTAGGTCTTCAGCCCTATCAGGTTCGCAATATATATAAGTATCGCGCGCGAGGTGGCGTCTATCGTCGAAAAGAAGACTTTGCTCGCCTCTATGGTTTAACCGTAAAAGACTATCGACGCCTGGAGCCCTACATCCAGATATCTCCCGACTATCAACCCGCTTCTACGCTGGTGGCTGCCCAACCCGCTCCACGTGATACGCTGCGCTATCCCCATAAGTTGAGCGAAGGTGAGCATGTCGTGCTCAATACTGCCGATACCACCCAACTGAAACGAGTGCCAGGCATTGGAACCTATTTTGCCAAAGAGATTATCCGTCACGGTCAGTGGTTGGGTGGATATGTCAGTGTCGACCAGCTTGACGAGATTACCGACTTCCCCTCTTCTGCCAAGAAGTATTTTGTGGTCTCCCATCCTCATCCACAACAACTTAACGTCAATCGTCTCTCGCTCCAGCAGTTGCGCCGTCATCCCTATATCAACTACTATCAAGCCAAGGCTATTGTTGACTATCGTCGCCTTCATGGCAATATCCACAGTCTTCAGGAACTATCCCTTTCTAAGGATTTCCCTCCCGAAGTTATCCATCGTTTAGAGCCCTATATCGAGTACTAGCTTTTACGTCTTTTTTGCGCAAAATATCCCTTTTCTTCTACCCCTTGGTTGACCTAGGTCAATAAGATGCGATATTTAGTGTAAAAAATACAAAAATACTTTGCTGTGTCCGTACACATTCGTACCTTTGCATCGTCTTCAGAGGAAGTCTTAAAGGTAAGATAAAGATTGTTTCAAGGATTCAATAGTAATAGACATTCATATTTTGTTTTAGGTTAGTAGTTTTGGTTATGTAGTAAATTTGGTACGGGGAAAATGAAAAACATACACTAGAGGAGCATCCGAAAGGGCGCTCCTCTTCTGTTTTTGTATATCTCATATTGTTAATAAATACTAAAACAAACCAATAAATAGATAAAACTATTGAAATTATCTATATATTTGCGGCATATATCGTGATTAAAAGCCTAATGATAAATATAATGATGAATACCAAACTACTAAAGATAGGGCGCAGTCTGTTGACGGTATTATTGTTGGTTATAGTATCGCAGTCGCGCGCCGCTTACCTGACTTCGCTTGACCAAGTGGAGTCAGGTAAGTACTACCGAATTTATTCGTTGGCATATAATACCACTATGGCGATGGCAGAAACCTCTACAGGTTCCTACAATGTGTTCTGTGATGTCCCCAATGCCCAGGATTATATGCAAGTGTGGAAGATAGTGGTTTCTGCGTCTACAGCAAATAAAAAGACTGTCACCATCCAGAATGCAGTATCAGGTCGGTGGATAAATCGTTCTTTGGGTGGTTACATTACGTGGCCAACTGGTCAGAATTATTATATGGAGCTGACAGGTACAGGTTTTGTTATATATCCTGATGCCAATGGTTTCCATCATCAGCAAAGTGGCCATAATGTAGTGGCTTATGATGTTAATGCCGATGCTTCCAAGTGGCAATTAGAGGAGGCTGAGATAGATGCCGAGGCTCTTGCTGCCCAGCAAGTTGATTATAACAACTATGTCAGTTTAGTAAACAACAGATCCACTATCACCTCTGCCCTTAGCAACTATTTTACGGATTCCTCTTGTTCGGAACTCAAGTCACCATACACATCCTATAGCGACGATGAATTGCAGAACGAGATGATAAGCAGCGAACTTCCGCAGATGGTTATAGATATGGCCTTGAAGGTGAAGAACCATGCTTGGGAAGTATATGATGATGGTTGGAGTCATACCGAACAGCACTTCCGTATTGCCGACTATCAAGCTGTGAGCAAAGAGAGTCGGTGGAGAAATATTGTGAAGGTAGGCTATGCCCTTTCACCTAATTCTGATCCTACGGGCATTTATGTTAAGGCTGGCGACATCATCACCGTCTATGTAGGCAATATCGCTGATGACACATCTCTCCTGCTGCGTAATGTCCCGAAGAGTAGTGCTACGGGTGATGCCTATACGCTGGCTCCAGGTTTCAACATTCTGAAGATACAGTCCGAGGGTTGTTTGTTTGTAGATTATGAGGCAGACAATACCACTAATGGCGCAGCACCCTATAAGCCATTGTCTCAATATGCTGATGTCACCATCCATATCGAGGGCGGACTGGTCAATGGTGCCTTCTCTACGCTTCGTGGTGATAGCGATGCGGATTGGGCTTTCATGAAAGAGAAACTCTTCAAGCACTACGATTATCTGCAACTTCGCAGCAGAAAGAAGATTTTTAATATGCGTGCCGACTATGTGCTCGCTGCTTGTCCTGAGAAGATGGTAGAGATGCTTGAAGAATGGGATAAGATAGTAGAGATGGAGCATGAGGTCATGGGCCTTAATGCAGAGTTTGGTGACTATTTCAATACCCCTATGATGGCCGTATCTATCACGGGTAGCAGTCACATGTATGCTAGCAGCTTTGGTACCTATTATAATGAGACCACGCTCTCCGATGTGATGAGTTATGACAACCTCTTTGCTGGAGGTAGTCTCTGGGGTCCTGCCCACGAGATTGGTCATATCAATCAGGCTGTTATCAACATTATTGGACAGTCGGAGGTTTCTAATAACCTCTTCTCTAACATTGCAGTGTTTAACAATGGCCACCTTACGAGTCGTGCCGATTACATTTCTACCACCTTCCAGAATATGGCGAATGGAATGTATTGGCAGAGTAGAGAGTTGTGGGAGCGTACCCACCTCTATTTCCAGCTCTATCAGTTCTGTCAGATTCAGGGCTATTGTCCCAACTTCTATCCAGACTTCTTCAAAGCCTTGCGAGCCGATCCTTGCACACGTGTGAAGGATACTTTTGTTGATGCTACCGACGACTACTTGAAATTCTACAAGAAGGCCTGCGAGGTCAGTGGCTACGATCTCACCGAACTCTTCCAGGCTTACGGATTTTTCATTGTTCCTCAGCAAACCAGTTATACGCTGAAGGGAGTAACCAAGAATGCTTTCCAAGTGGGCGACTATGGCACCTTCTATCTCGTTGTTACGCAAGATATGATTGATGCTGCCATTGCCGAGGTCAAGGATATGCATCTGCCTAAAGCCAATATCGTCTTTATCGAAGACCGTGTCACGGCTCCCGATGCCACTTACGAGGGGGTTATATCAGGTACGAAGAAGACAGGATATTATGGCTTCCCCATTGGCAAAGGCGATGTAGGTCAGTACACTGATTTCATTCCTACGGTAGCTGCTGAAGGCTATCGTGTATCCTATATAGAAGATGCCGATGGCAACCTTGATGTGCAGGTTAATCACACCAATGGCACAGGTGCTGTAGGCTTCAAGGTATATAGCGAAGATGGCAATCTGGTCTTCCTCTCCAATACCTACGAGTTCTCCGTTCCCACCTCTATCTATAGCCAGATAAAGAATACCGACTTCCGTGTCGTGGCAGCTGGCCCTGATGGTAATGATCAAGAGATGGAAACTGACAACGAGTTCTTGGAATGGGTAGTGAAAGACAAAGCCACCGGTGAGGTGCTGATAAAACATTTCCAGCACGTTATCGAAGGACAAGAGATTTCAGACTATCCTGCCGAGCTCTCTGCTCCGTATGTTGCACTGCCTGCCCTTACAGCCTTTACCTATCATGCAACCTCTACAGAGAAAGAGATAGAGGTCGAGGCTACTCTTTCTGTTCCTTTCTCTACCTCTACCGATACGCAGGCCATCTACTACTATGTTAAGGTGCGCAATGGCTATCTGCATCAAGACGACACTAAGCCTACGTTGAGCCCCACATCTACGGATAGTCCGCTTTATAAGTGGGCATTCTATGGTAATCCCTATAAGGGTTACCGTCTCAAGAATCTAGCCACCGGACAGTGGCTCTGTGCCGAGAGTGGTTCACCTGTGATGAGAAGTACAGCCTCCACTTATTGGCTGATTACTGCTACCGCTCAGAGTGACAAGTTCCTTTTAGGTATTTCTTCCAATACCAGTCAGCATGCTAATCTCAATGATGCTGGTGGTCAGGGTTCCAATCTGATACTGTATAAAGACAATTCCTCTACGATTATTGTATCTGGTGAAGCTCCGATAACGATACCCACCGTTGATATCAATCTCACCAGCCAACTCTCGTCGTTCAGTTATCCTTCGCCAGTGGTAGTGCCCGACGATGTCAATATCTTCATTGCCACCAGCACCGCCAACAATGTTATCACTGTGCAGTGGTTGGATACCAAGGTGATACCCGCCAACACAGGTGTTTTGCTCTATAGCAATGGTGGAGGTACCAAGACGCTCTCCTTAGGTGCTTGGGTGGATAGCGAGGTTACTACAGCTTACACGCTCAATACCCTCTTGCCTACTGCCGATAGCCCTTATATCGTACAAGCTGCCGACAATATCTATGCGCTGCGCAATGGTCAGACTGCCTTTGCCCGTGTAGAGACAGGTGTAAGGATACCCGCCTATAAGGCATATCTCCAGAGCGTCAGCGAGGCACGCCTCTTGTTGCTCGACTTTGGTGCTACAGGCATCTCGCAGGTCATCGACCTCTCCGTGCCAGCTGATGGTAGCATCTATAACCTCAGCGGTCAGCGCGTCTCCAATGCCTACAAGGGAATAGTGATTATTAACGGAAAAAAGGTAGTAAAGCGATGAAGAAGATATATATATGCCCCGCTCTTGCCGTCTATCATCTTGATACGGCAACCTCACTCTTGACAGTTTCACTCTTCGATGGTAATATGGAAACTCCTCAAGACTTGATGATAGGTGATGATCTCATCACCAATGAAGACGATATTGGTTAGTTTTTTAAATCTATATGCTATGTTTAGTACGTTGAATTGGTACTCATGAAAACACGAAAAACCCCTTGCAAGTATCTAACCTGCAAGGGGTTGCTTTTAAAGCTTGTACCCAGACCCGGGCTCGAACCGGGATGGGTTGCCCCACTGGTGTTTGAGACCAGCGCGTCTACCGATTCCGCCATCTGGGCTTCTAAAGCGGTGCAAAGGTATAAAATTATTTTGAATTACAAGTGATGAATTATGAATTTTTTATAAAAAGATTGCATTTTCTTGTTTTTTCTCCCTTTTTTGTGTACCTTAGTAGTCGAAATTTAAATCTATATACTAGATGGAGAAATTCAATCAGAACTATTGTGTAATCCTTGCTGGAGGCAAGGGCCGTCGCCTATGGCCATGTAGTCGTGAGGAGCGTCCCAAGCAGTTTATCGACTTTTTTGGAGTCGGTCGCACCCAGCTTCAAGCTACTTTCGACAGGTTTTCTAAAGTAATACCTCTCGAGAATATATTTATCTGTACCTGCAAGGAGTATTACGAGCTGGTACGCGAACAGCTGCCCGACTTTCCTGAGCATAATATCTTGGTGGAGCCTGTCAATCGTAACACGGCACCCAGTGTGGCATGGGCCAATATGCGCATCAAGCGTACCAATCCCGATGCCAATATTATCATTTCGCCTTCCGACCAGCTGGTGATGGATGAAGACTCGTTTATGCACAGTTTGGAGACGGGTATCAACTATGTCTCCGAGCATGACGTGTTGTTGGTGATGGGTGTCAAACCCACGCGTCCAGAACCTGGCTATGGCTATGTACAGTTGGGCGATATGTCCTGCAATCCCGAGGTGTTCAGCGTCAAGTCGTTTACAGAGAAGCCCGAGCGCGAATTTGCCAAGATGTTTATGGAGAGCGATGAGTTTTGCTGGAACACCAGTATCTTCGTGGCCAACTCCCGTAAACTCACTCTCTGCTTTGAGGATATCTTCCCCAGCGTATTGCGCAATCTGAAGTTTGAGAATCCCACCTACACCTACGGGGAGGAGCTGGAGTATGTGGCACAGAACTATCCACGCTACCCCAATCTCTCTATCGACTATGCCATCTTAGAGCACTGTCGTGAGGTTTATGTCATGCGTTGCAACTTTGGATGGGCTGATCTGGGCACGTGGCATGCCGTTTATGAGTGCATGAGCAAGGGCAATGGCGATAATGTAGTAGTAGATTCAGAAGTAATGATCGAAGATTCGCATAACAATGTCATCAAGCTGCCCAAGGGTAAACTGGGTGTCATCAATGGTCTCGACGGCTATATTGTTGCCGACGAAGGCAATGTGCTGTTGATATGTAAGAAAGGCGACTCTTCCGCCCTCGTTCGTAAGTATGTCAACGAGGTGCAGATGAAATATGGAGAAGATTTTGTATGATAACAATAGGTATTGATGCAAAGCGTATTGTTCGCAACGGCACCGGACTGGGCAGTTATGGACGTACGCTGGTAAATGATCTCATTCGCTTGGGCGATGCCGATATGCCCCTGCGCCTCTATGCTCCCGATGAAGGTCGCGACGAGCTGCGTACCCAGATTATTGGCGATGGCAACGTCCAGTTCTGCTATCCCGAGGGCCATCCCTCAGCCATCCGTAAGGCTTTGTGGCGCTCACATGGCGTCGTCAAGGACTTAGTGCGCGATGGTGTGCAAGTATATCATGGCTTGTCGGGCGAGCTGCCCACAGGTATTCGTAAGGCTGGTATCAAGAGTGTGGTCACCATCCACGACCTCATCTTCATGCGTCATCCCGAATACTACCATTGGATAGATACTAAGATTTACGAGTGGAAGTTCCGTCAGGCGTTGCGCGAGGCCGACTGTATCATCGCTATCAGCGAGCGCACCCGTCAAGATATCCTGGAACTGGGTGGCCAGCAGTATGCCGACCGCATTCAGGTGATATATCAGAGCTTTGCGCCCCATTTCTCCACCGATATCTCGTCAGAGGAGAAAGCCAAGGTGCGTGAGCGTTATAAGTTGCCCCAGCGCTTTATATTGAATGTAGGCACCATCGAGCGCCGCAAGAACCTCGCCCTTGCTGTCGAGGCTGTCGAACTGTTACCACAAGACATCCATCTCGTGGCTGTAGGCCGTCAGACCAGTTATGTGCGCGACCTTCCCCATAGCGACCGTCTCCACCTTCTTGGTGGCATCAGCAATCGCGAGTTGGCAGCTATCTATGCCTTGGCTGAGGCTTTTGTCTATCCTTCGCGCTATGAGGGCTTTGGCATTCCTATCATCGAGGCTATTGCTGCCGGTCTGCCCGTCGTGGCTTGCACGGGTTCTTGTCTCGAGGAGGCTGGCGGTCCTTATAGTCGTTATGTAGGTCCCGACGATGTCATTGGCATGGCAGAAGCTATCAAGATGTCTCTCCGTGGCTCTCGTGGCCGTCAGGACCGCATTGCTCGCAGTCGTGAGTATATCCGTCGCTTCGAGGGTAACGATGTAGCAGCACAAGTAGCCCAGGTCTATCATGACTTGATGAAATAACGTAGCTGTATCAGTAGGTCGGTTTGTGACGAATGGTTGATTTCTTGCAGACCGCTTCCTATCGTATGACGATCAAAGTAATTGGTGACACCTATCTTGGCTGTCACCATTATTTTTTTCTTGATAGCTGCCTGTGCCGTCAGCGCATAGCGCAGTCCATGCCCATAGTAGGGTGGGAATGAGAAGTCGTTCTGCACCGAGTGCTCATACTGGTATAGGCGACTGTCGTAGTCGTCGGTATGAAACCATGCGATATTCCCGTTTACTTGTAGCCATTGGTGCTGCCATCTGACGTGTTCACCTATCATGACGCCCTTCGAGCTTACTCTCTCCTTTCTCGATATGACGCCATCCACCTGAGTAGATAGTCTAAGGGGCTCTGCCAGTCGGTACTCAGCTCTTAGGCGCATACGATGGTCGGTACGGTTCACTATGCGCTGCTCGCTGTCGTTGTCCTGTTGGCGGATGTGCATCCTGTATCTACCGCTCAGTGTCCACCGCCTGCGATGATAGGTTGTACTCATCATCCCGTCAAAGGCATCGCTTGCTGTCGATACCCGGTAGCGTGGCCACGCAAAGTGTGCATAGTCAGCATAACCCTGTATCGTCCAATATCGTGAAGCGTTCCATGTGGCGCCCAGATAGATACCATGCTCATTCTGTGTATGGCTGCCCTCGCCAAAGCTACGGGCGTGGATGGCCGTATATTGCTTGTCGTAGTAGCGGTGTAGTAGCATGAGCGACAGCGTTTCGTCAGGTTGAACGCTCACCGTATGAATCAGTGCAAAGGCTCCCTGCCTGTTGATGGCCGTCTCTCCGGCTATCGACCACCGCTGATGACTATAACCATAATCGACGCTACTATTCAGAAAGTTGTTACCCTCCGCTGCATATTGCCGATAGGCAGCCGCCTTCTGCGGTTTCAGTTGTCGGTTGAAGTGGGTCAGTACCATGTTTGCATGGATATACAGTGTGCCTCGTCGCCAGCCGATGCTTGCTCCGCCATCACTCCTGTGCGTATTGTTCTTCTTCTCCATTTCCGCTGTCGTGCGGTGATAACCGTTGTAGAGTAGGGTGCGCATGGTGCCGTCGTCGTTGAGCGTAGCATCCACAGGTCGGTAAGAGGCAAAGGCGGTCATCCTCCACTCTTTCGACAGGCTGATGGTGGCTGCAGCCCCTTGCAGGTAGTTGCCCGACGAGCGCGAACTATGGGCCGTCAGTGCATGCGTGCTGCGCCCCAGCGATTGTAGTATTGCCAACTTGCCCAGCTGGAATCCCGTATTCATGATAAGTCCCATGCCCATCTGCACGCGATACATCCCCACGTTCAGCTCCTCCAGTCGCCCGATGTGGCGTAGCTGCAGGTAGTAACTATAGTGGTCGTAGCCCATCCTGTTCTTGTCTGAGAAGAAGGGCTCGCCGGCATCCTGTGCAGCAGTCAGTCCCACCTTCACTTGATTCTCATAACTGTATTGATAGCGCACGTCGTGGCGATAAGGATAACCCAGATAACCATTGCGGTCGCCTGCTCGCTCATAGAAGGGTATCTTGCCCGTTGCCGTCAGTGTATGCCTGCCATACGCCGCCATCTCGCTCCACGTAGCCCATACGCTCTTCGCCTTCTCTTCGCCCACATATACAAAGTGGCGCAGCAGTTCGCGCGTCTGCTGGTCCAGTGCTGCTATCATGGTCAGTTCGTTGAGTGTACGAATAGGGTAGTAGTGGCTGATATAGTCTATCATCCCTTCCACCTGTTGCGTTGTCAGAAACGGCAACTCCGCCAGTTCTTCATACGTTGTCTGGTTAAGGTTTATCTTGTTGTTGGCCCGCTCTTCCAGCCACTCCATGGTCTCCTCGCCATCGCTCTCCTCCATATCCTCTGCTATCATCCATGCGTGCACAGCCTCCCTCCAGTCAGTTTGCGCACTGCTGGTAGCCCACATGATGCAACATGCAAGGAAAATAAGGTTTCTCATGGTGTGTCAACAGTCGGAAGCAGTCGTCCTCCTTTTACTCTCCTTCCGTCTTGTCTCCTTCTGTGTTTTCTCCTTCTGTGTTATCGCCGATGCCAACAATAGCCTTAAAGTCTTTCCAAATCGGAGCCTCTTTGTATGCTTCTACGAGGTCGGCAGGCACGTGAAGCGTAGCCTGCTTATAGTTGGATTCATCAAAGATGTCGGTACTGGTGGGGAACAGATGGTTCACGGGTAGGGTCACGTCGGCTAGCGAGGTGCAACGCTTAAACACACCACTCTGCATGCTGGTGAGCGTAGAGGGTAGGTTGACGGTGGCCAGTCCTGTGCAGAAGGCAAAGGCACCAGCCTCTAGTGTGGTGACACCCTCGGGAACGGATATCTCGGTGATACCCGTGCAATATTCAAAAGCACCATAGCCCACGCTGGTTATTCTGTTGGGCAGGGTGACAGCGGTAAGACTCGCACATCTAGAGAAGGCATAGTCGCGGATGCTGCTCACCGACTGTGGTATCGTTATCGCGTTGAGGCTACTGCAACCTGCAAAGGTATTTCTGCCAATACCCGTCACACCGTCAGGAATATTAACGGTGGTAAGCTTAGCACAACCCTTGAAGGCTCCCTCGCCCAGCACGTTGACCACGGCGGGCACCTCTACAGCGGTGAGGTTAGCACAACCGGCAAAGGCCTCGGTACCAATGCTGGTAACGCCACTTGGAATACTAATCTGACTCAGTTTCTCACAACCAGAGCAAAGGTAAGAAGCGATAGCTTTTACCCCACTGGGAATGGTGAGGTTGGTGATGTTCGCACAATCCTTAAAGGCACCCTCACCGATGCTGACAACACCGGCAGGCAGGTTGAGTGCGGTAAGACTTGAACAACCCGAGAAGGCATTGTCACCTATCATCTTCACACTCGCAGGGATGACGATTGATGTCACGTCCGAGCAGCCAAAGAAGGCATTGTTGCCAATGCTATTCACGTGGTACAGGTTAGACTTAAAGCGGATAGATGTCGCAATATTCACGCTATTGCCCCCCGTCTTATCGTAGCCAGACACCACGAGGTGAGCTTCCTCTACGGTGTATTTGATATAGTCGAGATAGAAGTTTTTATCATCGATGCGCACATAGCTAGCTCCTGTTGAGGTGGTACCGTTATTATTAATCACGATAACATCTTTATCAACAGGCTCGCCATTACCATCGTCGCCACAACCAACGAAGAGCAATGTGGCGAACAGCAGAAGGCAGGAACGAAGTAGTGATTTATTCATAATTTTCTAGTTTTCTGCTGCGAAGTTACGAAAAAAACGAGAGAAGAGCAAAGAAAAACGATTTTTTCTTATATTTTCGGAGGTACGGGAGGACGGGAGGGGGCCTCTCTCGGCTTTATCTATTCTCGTACCCCCGTACCTCCGTTGCCCCGTACCTCCGAAAGGTTCCTCCCCCATTGGGGGAGGCTCGGTAGGGGCTAATCAACCACTATCTTCTTGCCATTTTTGATAAAGATGCCCTTATCGGGTTGGCTCATCAGGCGCTGACCAGCCAGGTTATAGATGCGCTCATCGCTATTTGTTCTTTCCATGATAGGCATATCAATACCTGTTGTCGTATTGCCCAGATACTGTCCCATGAAGAGAATAACACCCGTTGACTGCTCACTGATAATATAAAGGAATGGGCGATTGGCATGGAATGTGGCATACTCTGGTATACTAGTTTCTTCCATTTCTATAACAGTAACTGCTGCCGCCTCTGTTCCCGCCTCGTCCAGCTTGATCTTGCCCACTTGGAACATATTGGAGATACGAGTGGAGGCATTACAGAAGTAGGGGAACTCAGCATCCTTTGTAAAGGCTTTAGGCATACCCAAATCCTTCATAATCTTCACCAGATTCTGATTGGTAGAGGTCTCAAAGCGTGGAAGCTTCAAGTCCACCTGACACGAATAGCTCATACCTTGCCAGTTTTGTGCATTCAGGCTCTCCACTACCTCGTCAAGTGTTTTTCCCTCACGAGGCAGATATACCTGTATCTGATAGGTGCCATTACCGTATGGCAGGGTAACGGTCTGGTAGAGCTCATTCTCTGCATACATTGCTTCTATATTTTCCTGATGCATCATCGGCACCTTGTCGCCGCCATTAAAGCTCTCTTCCTTTGTCTCGTTAGCGTCAAAGGGACTGCTCCACAGTCCTTTGAAATAGATGGCATTGAGCAGATAGCTTACTGCATCTGGATGGAACGTATCTTCGTTTAGCACCTCGGTAATCATGTTCTCCGTATGGTCACTTGCCCACTGGTTGATGACATCCATCGTCTGTCCGTCAGTAAAATCACGACTCTGTGGCTGTGCACCATAATAATCGTTAGCCTTCTGCACGAAGCCATCCTGCAGATGATAACCTAAGCCTTCATTCACGAAGATGGTGTTAGCCATGAGTGCCTTCGTTGTAGGACTTACCCAACTGGCATCTGCCAGTTCCTTGGTCAGTTTCAGGCAGAACGCATTCTGCTTATCCACATCACTGAATCCCAACACCTGATTGATTTCCTGTTGTGTCTGACCTGCTGCTCCGTTGTTAAGCATCCCCAGTGCATAGGTGATACTGAGTGGTGAGAGCACGGTGCTTTTTCCAGAGCGTGCTTTGCGGAATAGTTGGAAAGCAAAGTTGTTGTTCTGCTCCACCATCTGCTGTTCCTCCTGGGTAAGCTGTATCACCGTTGGTGCTTCAAACATAGAGGCATAAAAACTCATGTTATCACTATAGACATGGTTCAATTCTTCATAGTCGCAGATACAATCTACTTCTGGCGCAAAAAGATAATTCACTAATCCTTGATGTTGGAAACCAACACCCTCTACAGCAATATATCCAAGATCATAGGTGCTGCCGTTGGGTTCTACTTCCTTGTAATGATAGCGACGATATAAGTCCCTTTTGTTGATATAATCTACTATGGGAGTTGCATTCTCAAACCCCTCTTCGCCATAACGCAGGCTAAAGTCAAGTATAAGAAAGTCTTGTTTACTATCCTTGAAGTATTCATATTGATAAACCTTACCCTCCTCATCTTCGCGAAAGGCGGCATAGAATTTCTCATGATCATTCTTGTCGTCCCATCTGTACATCTTTTTATATTGGCGACCATCTATCACCGTATCGCCTTTTAACTGATAGTACGAGCTCCATACCGTATGGTAGTAATCATCACCATCAGGACCAGGCGTCTCGCGATCCTCAAAGTGGTGATAGTCATAAACCCACGTCTTACCCTCTTCGAGCATTGGGCGACGCTCATAGTTGGCAGCCTGCTGTGCGGTAGCCATACTTGCCAAACACATAAATCCTAAAAATAATCCAGCCTTTCTCATTTTTAACAGTCTATTGGTTAGTTTTATACATTGCAAATGTACAAATTATTCTGGTAAAAAAATGAGACACGTAGTATAATTTGCGTGCCTCATACATTATTTAACTGTTTTTACAGTTTTTAACCGATGAGTGTCTTTTGGTGAGTGGTGAATTAAAAAAGGGAAGCATTCGCTTCCTTTTTCGTTTTATACTCCTAGAATAACGGATGGAGAGATATTCAACTTATGAAATAACAGTCGTCCTACCTTCAGTGTAGGTTCACTCTTACCAGTGACAAGGTCACTTACGCGGGCAGGACTGAGATTAAGCATTTTGGAGAGTTTTGCTTGAGTCAGCCCCATCTCATACATTCTTAGTCTTATAACCTCCACCAATGTTGGAGCTTCTACAGGATAGTGCTCATGCTCGTACTCGGCTACCATCTCAGAGATCAGGTCAAGTTCGAGCATATCTTTATTGTCGGCAGGCGTATTGTTGTCTACCACCTTCAGCAGTTCCTCGATGCGTTCGCAGGCTGCCTTGTACTGTTTCTCGTTCTTAATCTGTGCCATAGTTTTATATGTTTTGAATATCCTTGATATTATCATATTCTTTGTGCGTTCCTACAAATCTAAGATAGACTGTTCGGATGGCAAAGATAATCATTGCAACAATTCGATAGTGATTGCCCTTTACATTGAAAACATAGCGATCGTTACCTACATTATCGACGGAATTAAATGTATTCTTGACGTCTGCGAAATTCTTCCAGTCGGCATCCTCTGTTTTCTTGTGCCATTCGCGCATAGCGACATCTGACTCGGAATCTTTCTCGATAAATTCACGTATCTTCTTGAATGAAATAATTCTCATGCTTTGTTATTTTTGATGCAAAGATATAGTTATTATTCCGAATTACAAAATATTTTTCTGAAAAACTGAATGTAGGGCAGTGGATTTAACAATCGTGCAATCAGATTCCTAACTTGTTTAATTCCGAAAACTTTTTTTTTAATCCCGAAAGAAATCGAAAAAGACGAATGCAACGCCACACTTTGAAGGTTTAGCTCGACGAAGTCAACCTTTAGTCAAAGAAAAGGACGAAAACTAATATTTTCGGATTATTTCGATATTTACGTATATTTTCGGAATCTATAAATTTTCGGGATTAAAGACTAAAGCCGATTTCGGAATCAAAGAAGAAAAAGGGAAGCAAAATGCTTCCCTTCTCTTTTCACTGTTATCTCTTCACTAGCTTCGCAAAGCGAAGCGCTTAGATATCATTCTCGTTGGAGATGATATCGTCTGAATCTATCAGGTCGTCAAGGTCGTCGTCAAAGAAGCGAGCACCGGGAGGCTCGTTGTCCTGACCTGGCGACATCACGCTACCTGCCAACAAGGGCGTGGCGGTGTGGATAAAGACAACGCTCATCTGTAAGGGCTTATATGCTTTTCTTTCCATCATACGTTCTCCCTTATTTAATAACAACCTTTCGACCATTCACGATATACAGGCCCTTCTTTAATTGACCATTGACCATTGACGATTGACCATTAGCCACCTTGCGACCTTGCAAGTCGTAGACGTTGAACGTTGAACGTTGAACATTGAACGTTGAATGGTCAATGGCAGTTGTTTCTCCCTCGCTAAAGGTAATCTGTGGAGCATAGCTTACACCACCCTTGCTGGTGGCACGCAGTATCCAGCGATAAGGTCCTACGGTAACAGATGTACCATAGCAGACGTTGCCATTGATACTGATATAGTAGAACGGGCTACTTGGTGTTGCCGTCACATCATCGTAAGTACCATAGAAGTCGTAGCTAGCCAGTGCAGTTGATGTCTGCAGCACCGACGACTCGTTCTTGGCAAATAGGGTAGTATTCTCAGTGGTGAAGCTATAGTTATCTACAGCCTCCTTTGCACGATATACGTAAGGCTTGTTGCCATAGAGCGTAGTACCTGCAGCGATGGGGTTCAGGAAGATATATACATGGTCATCTTCGGGGTTGACACCCTCTTCTGCAGCGTTAGCGATAAAGTTAATCTTGAAGAAGTCGAACTTCTCAAGATCATCCGTAGTAACCGTATAGTCGAAAGGTACAAACCATGCCTGGTACTTGCCTACGCGCTCATCGCCGATAGACTTCGTATAGATGGCAGTGGTTTCGCTAACATCACTTGTCGAGGTATATGCGGTACCATCACTCAGTTGCTTAACATTCACGATTTTGAACTCCTTCTCCACGGTGCCCAGTGAGGCGTAATTGCCTATGAATACGACGCGGACTTTTGCCGTGCCGATATCGGTGTTATCGCTGTAGGAATACACATAATTTAGATTCTTGACGAGAGTCAGCGAACCAGCCATCACCTGCGGCTCAGGTCTGATGGCGCTACCCGTGTAGCCATAATTGGTAACATCGGCAATCACGGGAACGGTCTTCAGAATAGATACCGACCATTTTCCATTGCCTCCGTCGGCCATTGTGATGTCGTAGAAGCCAGTTTCGCCATTTGCATCATTGATACGAAATTCTGTTTGATTGCCATAACTAAATGTTCCTGTGCCGCCGGCATATGGAATAGATGCTTGATACACATCGTTATCTATCGACAAGTATCTATAATCATAATCTTGCTCGTCATACTTTCTGATTTTGTAGATTTTGTCCTTCTGAATATTCACGGTGGTCAAGCCGTCGTAGATGCTTTCTTTGGTGTAGCCATCCGGACCACCTTCTGTGTAATACACCCACTCAAACTCCGTTGTGCCGTGAAAGCCTTGCTCAAATATTGCGCTGACCGTTACATTGCTCTGGGGCATGAAGAAGCTGTTACCTGTGGACTCAACATCGTTGTTCTGTGCATCCTTTACCACCAGACGGACAAAATGGTATCCGTAGTCGGGTGTAGCGGTAATAGTTACCTTCTCGCCATACTTCGCTGTTGTTGCCGCACATGCTATCGTGCCATGTTCAATGCCATCGGCAATGGTGATGGTGTAGTCAGTATCATCCTTCGGAAGGATGATGCGATGGTCGCCGTCCTCGGTGATGTTGAGGTATTCGTTTACGTTTGCTGTCACATCGGTCTCGCCATCCTTATAGACGACGGCTTTGCTGATGCTCGAAGCATCTACACGGTCTATGCCCGTGGTAATGGTAATTGTTCCAACACCAATATTACTCGTATCATTTATACCATAAACAAATCCTGTTCCTATGCCGTTGCCTTGATTGCCACCTATCGCTGTGATGTTGCCACCTTTTATCGTAATATCTCCAAGTATAATGGTTCTTGGGGAATCATCGAATGCTGCGCCCAGACCGATACCAGCGCCCATGTCTTCACCAGTCGCTGTGATGATGCCCCCTTCGATAACAATATCGCCGCCTATGGCATCTTCATCCCAAGCACGGCTCAGACCGATACCAGCTGAATCGTAGCCGCCTGTCGCCGTCAGCTCACCATCGCCCTTGATGGTGAGCGTAGTGCCGGAGCCGCCGACCTGGATGCCAGCCTTTCTCCATGCTCCTGTCACGTCGTTCGTGCCAACGAGCGTAATCTCCGCTGTTCCCGCGCAAACGATACCGCCATTGATGGTTGCGCCGCTGAGCGTAATCTTTGCACCATCGGCAATCGTCACCGTGCCCGATGTTGAACCTGTCAGTACTTCGCCATCATTTGCAGTGTAATTGTCGCTGCTAGGTAGCGTCACATCCTGCGCCCATGCTGTCATGGTCGTGAACACGGTGAGTAGTAGCATCATGGCTGCTCTCGCCAAAAAAGATTTTCTTTTTTCCATTGTTGATTGTTAGTGATTTATGTATTACTTTAGAGTCTCGCAAATATATGGTTCGCGGTTTAAATATGAAAACGGATGCGAAGGTACTAAAAATATCGGAAATAGCGTCCTATTTTTTTGCACTTGTTCTCTTAAAATGTGGTTTTGAGAGAAATCTCTTTTTTTAGCATTTCAGGCGAAAATACAAAAAGCGCCCATTTCAACGAAAAAAGAGGGATGCAGAGCGCATAATGCAACTCTACATCCCCCGAAAATAGTAATTGTTTAATTAGAGGTCGTCGTCGCTATCGTCGAAGCCACCATCTACAAGGCCTAAGCCAGCGGAATTGCCTGGAGCAAGACTGTTTACCTGACTGGCAGCCAGCATGCCCTGTGTCTCTACTTCAATGACACATAACTCAGGATTGATATATTCTTTTTTCATAACTTATTCTATTTTATCAAGAATTTGAGAATTAGAGAATTTACTTAACCACGACCTTCTTTCCGTTTACGATGTAGAGTCCCTTAGTAGGCTGAGCTACTTTGCGGCCCTGCAGGTCGTAATAACCTTCAACTTTCAACTTTCCACTTTCAACTTGCTGAATGTTTGTCGTTTCATCGCCGAAGTTCATATTGAACTCACGAACAGCATTAACGTCGTTAATCTGGAAGTGAGCACGGAAGCACTTCAGCGTGCGGTCATTCTTAGAGTAGCCAATCTTGTTGCCACTACCCAGCATCAGAACATTGTCTTTATTGTTGCTGTCGATGGTGAACGGACTGTACTGACCAACGAAGGTCACTTTTCCGTCAGTAGAAGTAACTTCTGTTGGTGTAGTGCTCGTGATGGTGACGCCATTGAATACAGGAGCTACGATGTCAGAACCACTTGCCCACTTGATGAGGTAAGGCTTACCTGCCTCAATGGCTGTGGCAGTAGCGAAGTTCAGCGTCAGCACACCATTCTCAAGGCTTGTAGTATTCTGCATCTCCATGAGGGTAGCATTAGCAAGAGGACTGCCAGCTATCTGAGATGCACTCAGTGAGAAGGGCAGGCAGATGGTATTCCATTCGCCGTTCTTCTTGAGGGTGCGGTCTGTAAGGGTGACATCGGCCTTGCCGCCGTAGTTGTCGATGATATCGTCGATGGCGTCGGTATTGTTGGTGTCGTTGGCGAGTGTGACAGCATAGTAGCTGATGGTGAACGTCTTCGTCGCCGTACCGACATACAGACCCTTGCCCGTAATGGTTACGGTAGCATCGCCAGCGTTGATGTTGTTGCTGTAGGCGAGCGTATAGTCTGTATCGAGAGTCAGCGTCGTTTCTCCGTCCTTGACCGTCAGCGCCGGTGTAATGGGACTGCCCGTATAGGTCTGCGCGGCAATATCCTCAATGTTTATCGTAACATTGTCAAGACTAACCGTCACATCGCTGGCGGGCATGGTTAGTGTGACCGTTCCCGCCGTGGATGTCGCCGCAAGTGTTCCCGCTGTTGCAGCAAGCCTCTTCATACCCGATGCGGGAGCTGTAGCGGTCAGCGTTAACACCTCGTTATCTGCAGCATATCTTGGATGCATTACGCCCGTCTCGCCTATTGTGGTAGTACTGACGTCATCTGGAAGCGTAATGGCATAACCCCTCACGACTCCGCTGTTAGATGTGAGATCTCCTCCTATCCAGTTGCTGCCCGCACCTACGCCTTTTTGCGGAGAAGCCGCAGCCGTGTAATAGTTGTTATAGAACAGATTGCCATAATGATAACATCTTCCGATTAAAGCACCAGAAGTATTCTCAATAGTAGCGTTCACACTTCCGCTGACGACATTTCCAATCAGCGCTGTTGTATTATTGTTAGCATAGCCTACAAGTCCGCCGACACTATAATATCCGCTTATAGAGCAGGTATTGTCGAGCGTAACCCGCTTGATAGTTGCACCATCTGCATTTCCGAACAAACCGACAAAATATCTGCCGCTCTCATTAATCGTAAGGTGGCTGATAGTGAATCCGTCGCCGTCATAGACACCGCTAAAGGCACCGGTTGTTGGGGGATCTACACCAATTATCGTTGCTCCGATGGGGTGCATTTCAATGCCAGACATATCGAGGTTGGCGGTCTGACGGTAGTGCGCGGAAACGTAACCCGACGTACCATGCTTTACATATCCCGATAGTGCAAGAAGATCGGCAGCCGTCTGAATCAGATAGGGCGATTCTGCCGTGCCACTACCGTCAAAGCTATAGGCGACGATGGTAAACGTCTTACTAACACTTCCGATGTATTGTCCCTTTCCGGTGATGGTCACAGTCGCGTCAGTTCCTACATTTACGTTGTCTGTATAAGAAACCTCATAGTCCGTATCCTTTACAAGTTGAGTTTCGTTTAGCGTAACAGTGAAGCTGGGTTTGATTTCGTAGCCAGTCCAAGTCTGATTGGGAATGTCGCTGATAACGGCACTTGCAAGGCTTATCAATGCAGTGCTCGATGGGACAATTTTATTACCGCCGCTATTATCCTTCGTGGCAAGAGTACTAGTGTTTTCAATATCAAATGCCTTTTTAAAGGTGAAGCTGTTGATATGATAATTCGATGATTTAACAAAGTCCGTCTGCGTCGTCCAGCCGAGGGTGAGCGAGCCTTTTGAACTATCGCCACGGACACCGGCGCCTATGCCAACACAATTACTGTTATCTTTCGGTACGCCCCAGGCAGTTACCTGACCGCCGTTGATGATGATGGTGCCCACTATGCCGTATTGACTATTATCCTTAGACCAGACACCCCCAGCACCGATACCGGCAGAGTAAATCTGACCTACGGCATTAACGATGCCGCCATTAATGATGATGGTGCCTCCGTCGGTGTTATAGCAATTGCCACCAATTCCTGCTCCGGTAAGTTCTTCTATACCTGCGCCTCCGGTTGCGTTTATGGTACCGCCGTTGATAATGATCGTTCCTACTTCGGTCGCACCGATACCAGCTCTGCCGACGGATGTTGAACTGGCATTCGGTTTATACGATCCGTTATAAGTGTCTCCGTTCGCTGTCAGCGTTCCAGTGCCGTTGATGGTCAGCTTGTTACCTTTGCTCACTTCAATGCCTTTGCTGGCTGTAAGCGTTGTGCCCTCGCCGAGTATCAATTCCACTTCGCCGCTGATGGTTATGCGGCTGCTGACGATCACATCCTGTGCCACCTTGTACGCACCGGTGGTCATTGTGGTGGTTTCGGAAGTGACGGGGATGGCATCGCCCACGGTAAAGTTGAATGTCCGAGAGCCACTGTAGGGACTGATTCCTGTTATGGTCAGCGTGTAATCCCCCTTGTTTCGCACAGTGGCTGGGCTGATGGTCTCGGTGTAGTGGGTGCCTTTTGTCAGCGCAGTGCCGTCCGCTGCCGTCACGGTATAGTCGATGGCAATAGCCGAGCCTGTATAGAAGTAGTAGCTATTGATGCCGCTGACGGTGGCAGTACCGAGGTTATTACCATCCATGATGGGAACGACGCTGTTGCCGCTGACCTGCCAGCCTGAGCCGAGCAGGGTCTGGAGGGCACTGCCGGTGACGGAAGTCTGCGTTCCCTGCACGTCGCCGTATGCGGTCTTGTAGTAGCAGTTATTGAGCGTCGTATTGCTGCTGTTGCTACGGTTGAAAGTTGCGCTGCCGCTAGTGCTGCTCAGCGTCATGGTGCCCGCCATTAGGCAGCTGTTGAACGTCAGCGAACCGTTGCGCCAGCCCACAAAGCCGCCGCAGTTGGTGGCAGCAGCGTCGGTGATACTGCCGTCGAAGAGGCAATTGGTAAACGTGACGGTGCCACTGGCTACGCCGATGAAACCTCCGTGAGTGGCATCCTTGTTGTCTTCGCTGCTGCGGTCACTGGTGATTGCCACGCTGCTGCGGCAAGCCGTGATGTTGACCGTACCCTCACTGCTTCCAATGAGACCGGCGGCATATTTCTGATTGCCGCCATAGATGGTGCCTGCTGTGTTGAGGAGCTTGATAGTAGCTCCTTTGGCATAGCGGAAGGGTGCGGTAAACTCGCTGCCGTCGGTAGTCAGGTTGAGCGTCAGTGTATGCCCACTGCCATTGAACGTGCCGCTAAACTTGTGGTCGCTCGTACCTGCCATCGTCGTAATGGTGATGTCGGCGGCCAGCGTCACGGTCTGTCCGCTGTACGTCGTACCGCTATTTACACTTGAGGCAAAGGTATTCCACTCCTCCGTTGAGCTGATGGTAATGTCGTCTGCCCATGCCGTCGAAGCAGTAAGTAACATCACAAGCAGCATCATGGCTGCTCTTGCCAAAAAAGATTTTCTTTTTTCCATTGTTGATTGTTAGTGATTTATGTGTACTATTAATTTTGTCTCATAGTTGTTGTCAGCCATCTGAATGGTTGTTTATGCTTTGAAAACGGATGCGAAGGTATAAAAAATATCGGAAATAACGTCCTATTTTTTTGCACTTGTTCTCTTAAAATGTGGTTTTGAGAGAATTTTTTTTTTGCAGTTTTCAAAAATTGCCCATTTCAACGAAGTTTTCGGGATTCCGAAAACTTGCTTTTTTATTTAATTCCGAAAGAAATCCGAAAAAGACGAAAAGAACGAAAATTATATATTATCATTTGTTTTCGTAAATTTCTTCGACCTAAAGGTTGACTTCGTCGAGCTAAACCTTCGAAGTGTGGCGTTGCAATCGATATTTTCGTATGTTTTCGGAATCTAAGAAAAAAATCTTTCGGAATCTAAAACGAAAAAGGGAAGCGTTTTGCTTCCCTTTAACGTTGCTTTCAGCGACACCGCTCACGCTCGGCATAGCTCAAACGAGTTTGGTTCTGTTCTCGCTTAATCGCGACGTTCAACGTTCAATGTTCAACGTTCAACGTCTAATGCGCCATGCAGCTCGTTGTTGTCAGGGCGGTACCCAGTGCGGTCAGCACTGTAACGACAATCTGTACTACTGTTTTCCAAAATTCTTTTTTCATGATAAATAAATTATTAGGTTAGACATAAGCCCCTTTGGGACTTGAGATTTTCGGGAGAACGGGGGTGCGGTGGTCAGCCTCTCGCGAGGCTGGAGGTGCGAGATATGTTTCTGCGCTTGAGGTATTCTCGTACCCCCGTACCCCCGTACCTCCGCACCCCCGTTCCCCCGAGAATCGGCGGGGAAACCGCCGAACACAATGGACCATCAGTCCATGTCCGGCTGGTCACCGTTTCCGCCTCCCTGGTCCCCCTCTCCTGCAGGAGAGGGATTAGGGGTGGGGCTTTGAGAGGGGTTAGGGGTGGGGCTACTCTTCTTCTCTTTCTTCTGAGGCAGCTCTTCTACTCTCACGCCCTGCAGGAACTGCTTGATGCGGTTGCCAGAAGCGTCTGAGGTGCGCTCGGGACTGAAGATGACGCGCATGCCCTTGATGTTGCCGGATACGGAGAAGTCGTCGGCAGTGGCAGCGCCCTTGGAGCAGACGCCAATCTTAAACGAGCCGAAGCCATCGATTTTTACGCGCTTCGAGTCCTGTAGCTGGTCGCGCATGGTTTCCACCAGCTCCTCGATGACTGCCAGGATGTCCGAGCGCTTCACGGTACAGTTGCGCTGCATAATCTCTGCTAACTGGCGTGTGCTCACTACTGACGTTGTTACTGCGCGGGCATACCATTTGCCAGTGCGCTCTGTGTTTTTGCTCTTGTCTTGATTTAATCTGTAAAATACACTCATGATAATTAAATTATTAAAGGGTTAATACTAGAAGCCCCCTTCGGGGCTTGAGATTTTCGGGAGAACGGGGGTGCGGGGGTCAGCCTCTCACGAGGCTGGAGGTACGAGATATGTTTTTGCGCGCTTTTTTCTCGGTTTAGAGTATTCTCGTACCCCCGTACCTCCGAAAGGTTCCTCCCCCAGTGGGGGAAGGCTAGGTGGGGGCTTTTCTCTTTTTGACAATGCAAAGGTACTAATAATATGGCAATCAGACAAGCAAGTGGCCAATCCCGTGCGCTCCGAAAAGTGGGAGAAAAGAAAAGTGACTCCGTCACATCGGAACGGAGCCACTTTTGCACTTGAATAGTGCCTGTTTTGCACGTCTATATAGCTTGTTTTGCCTTGTAATAGTGGCACTTTCCCGATGCTAAAGTGGCACTATTCCAAATCCTCCCCCAGTGGGGGGGAGGTTGGGAGGGGGCTTCCTCCCTCAGCATCTTCCGCTTTCGTACCTTCTTCCCGTTCAGCACCCAGCGGCATTGCCAGCATAGCTTGCGGTATGTGCCGGTCTTGAAATGCTCAAAGCTCGATAGGGGCAGATCTCTGCCGCAACATTTACACTGCATGGGCCCCCTCCTTACTCGCACCCCGTACCTCCGTTCCCCCGTTCCCCCGACGAGGGGCCACCGGATAATTAGGAAACGCCATGTGTCTATTCTCATGCTTGTTGCGGCGACAGGAGAGGTGGAGCCAGCGACTGCCACCGCGGCGATACTCAAAGAGCAGCTGGTCGAAGTCGGTGTGGTTTACCAGCCACTCATACCAGCGGCGCCCCGTTGCCAGGCTAGGCAGATGAATGTCGGCTGCCTCACCGTAGAGGTGCTGCGAGTTGCCTACACCGTGTACCGCCTCGTTCAGTGCCTCGCAGCGATAGCCACTGTTGATGTGGATAGGTTCGGCAGCATAGTTGCGCAGGGGCTGCAGCACCTCTTGGCACAGGTTGCGTAGATTGATAACTGCTTCCCAGCCTGGTCGGTTGTCTATCTTCAGACGCTCGGCCGTCTGGCTGGCTACAAATTCTTTTAACTGGAAGTTCTCTGATAACTTCATTTCTGGAATGTAATTCATGATAATAATAGATAATTGGTAATTAATAATTAATCATACTTTCTAATACACTTATACAGATATACAGATGAATTTATAAACTTTTAGTGCGTACGTACGTGCGCGTACGTACGCATAGGGTTTCAGAAAACATCTGTATCATCTGTATCTGTATTGGCCAACTGCTGTCGCATAGAGCGCATCTCGTTGGCATCACGACGCACTACTACATAGCCACGCATGTTGTGGTAAGTCTTTGGCATATAGCCTAATTCGCGGAAGGCACGCCCCAACATCACGGCACTGAGCTTCTGCGTGATGCCAGCGCCTACAATCTGTAGGGCCAGCGCCACGGACATAAACTCACCCGGCTCGCTATCGTTAGGCTGACGGAAGTATTGCGCCACCAACTCTGTCTCCAGACGGGGCGTTTCAAACTGTTGATTGTGGTGCGACATGGTGCGGGCATCGTCTTGCGAGAACCAGTACTGATAGCCCTGCTTGTAGAGGGCATACGCCTGTGCATAGATGCCGTCATAGTCCAGCTCGTTGGTACGAGGTGGAGCGATATACTCCACCTCGAAGGGCAACCAACGGCGGTTGCCCGTAGGGTCGCTGAGGAACTGCAGGTTGTTGCCCGTACCACAGAAGGAGGCGATGTGCGGTCGCCGCTCATGATAACGGGCATAGGCAGGACGCTCGTCGATGGTCTGCATGGTGACGGCAGCCTTCAGTTGGTTCAGCTCTGCAGAGCGCATGGTGTCGAGCTCCTCACAACATACCAGTCCATACTTTGCCAATACCAGCAGGTCGTCTTTACTCATGCGGTTGGCATTGGTCTTGGTGTAGAAGTACTCGCGCAACTCGGGAGGTAGCAGATGTTGAAACCAGGTGGTCTTATACGCTCCCTGCGGACCTATCAGCACCAGGATGGCATGGTTGACCACCGTGTCGTCCACCCATCCTGCCACCATCGCCACCAGCCACCGTCGCAGACACTCGGTGAAGAGCTCTTGGTCAGCACTGTCACCCTTTACGCAGATGGTGGATGCCAGCAGCATGATATGGTCTACCGCACCATTCCACCGCTCTTTGCGCTCCAGCTGTTGCAAGTAGTACTGGAAGGGATTGTAGGAGGGCACGAAGTCAGAATCTATCACGCGCTGCATATCTTGTATGCGCACGGTTTGCTTCTGTGCCATCTCTGTCCACAGCGTGTT
>FZQZ01000024.1 GCA_900199555.1 Prevotellaceae bacterium MN60 | reverse complement strand
ACGCTTTATAATGTCTATCGCGACATCTATTTCTCTGGTGTCACTGGTCAGTTGGGCGATGTTCATGGCTCGCGTGGTACGATAGCCGTCACTGACGACTGCAGCACGCAGCAGAGCTGTATCATTCCTCCCCAGGATATCGATCCCTGCCGTTTCTTCCGTATCAGACTTGCCAACCGCGATGTTATCTACTATTATAGTACACAGACGCTGAATTTCAAGTCTGGCCATGAGTACAAGTTTGTGATTACCGTCAACCAGAACAGTCTGGATGTGACCTATACGATGCATCCTTGGTCTGACGAGGAAGACGGCAGCAACGTTGTGAATACCCATGCCAATATGGACTAACTAACGAAAAAGAAAGGACAATGATTATGAAATATATCAGATTAACATCCCTCTCTGTTGTAGTGCTCTCGCTGCTGAGTCTTGCAGGCTGCAGCAACGTGGATGAGCCCTCTGTTCGGGGAACGTCCCGCCACGAGATTCACTTTACGAGCAATCTGACCGGTCTGAATGCCGATGCTACGCGTGCATATGGCAGTTTCACTACCTATAACATGGGACAAAAATTCTGGGTGTGGGCAGATATGTACGATGACCAGGACGATGAGACTACCACTTACTTCAATGCATGGCAGCTCACTGTGTCCAGTACAACGACTAAGTTCTCTACTAATACCGCAAAGATGTTTCCTGCCTACAACAAGGTAAGTTTTTACACGCTACATGGTAACTTCAGCGAGGACTTTGTCGAGGAAACCAGCGAAGTGATTGGCAGTGAATGGCCTGAGTTGCTGACACATACCATCAAGACGACGCAGATAACAGACAACGACTATCAAACATCCGATTTGGTGATGGCCATCAATCGCAATGTGGTTCCCACGAGCGAACCTGTGGCTCTTGAGTTTAAGCATCTGCTGTCGCAGGTGGAGGTGGCTCTGATAGCCGGCAGTGGTTTTACTGCCGACAATCTGACGGATGCATCGTCTTCCGCCAGGGCCACTGTCGAGCTTCTAGGTGTCAAGACCAAGGTCCAGTTCCGTCCTGACAAGGCCAACACGATGGCAACGTATGCTGAGCGTGAGCTGATGCTCTCTAACGCCAGTGATCCTGACACCATTACTGTTGCGACGGTTGTTAC
>FZQZ01000009.1 GCA_900199555.1 Prevotellaceae bacterium MN60 | reverse complement strand
CCTGCTAGCGGAAAATCGTTTGCTACCAGACTGTTTAAGTTGATGGCAGCACCTATCATCAAAGCCGACAAGGTGGGCAAGGATGCTATCAACGCCTATCGTGAGCAGATGCGCACAAAGGGTGCCAACAAGGAGAAACCCAAGAAACCAAAGGTGGTGGTAAGGGTGCATCCTGCGCGAACCTCTAACGCGCAGTTTATTCAGGACATGGTGAATGCTGTGGAAACGGTGGACGGCGAAGAGATGCATCTGCACATGTTGACCTTCGACACAGAGCTGGATAACACGGTGACAGTACAGAAGGGTGGTTCGTGGATAGATAAGATGTCGCTGGAACTGAAAGCCTTTCACAATGAGGAAGACGGACAGGCGTACTCGAACAATGAATCCATTCTGCAAGATTTCAACGTGTATTGGAACTATGTTTATACTGGTACTCCCATCGCTCTGAAAAAGAAGGTGAATGAGCAGAACTTTGGTTCTGGTCTTGCCACTCGTCTCACGGTGATACCTTTGCCTCCTACCAATTTCGAGATGATGAGCAGGGAGAGCACGGTGGACACGGAGAGCGACGAGCGACTGAAGCAGTGGGCAGAGAAGCTAGACAGGATGAAGGGCGAGCTGAGCGTACAAAAAATCGTAGATGAGCTATACGACTGGACAGCACGACGCATGGCTGATGCAGCGGAGAACGACTCTAAGGCTGACGAGATGTTGCTAAAGCGCTGCGCCTACCACGGATTGAACTATGCAGCGCCATATATCGTGATGCGCCACTGGGCGGAGATGCACCAAGAGGGTGACTACTGGTGCGGAGAGTTTGAGACCGATGAAACCGATTGGCGACTGGCTGAACTAATCGTAAACATGCAGTATGCTTGTCAGCGCTACTACTTCGGAGCGATGGCAGAGGCCTACTTCGACAACAAGCTAAAGGATGCCAATATCAATGTGCAGCGTAGGCAGAAAACCATTGAGGGATTCCAGAGGCTGCCCGAAGAGTTCACTAGCGAAGATGTGATGAAATGCTTTGGTATGGCATCAGAAAGTGGCGCAAGGTCGAAAGTTTCTCGTCTGATAAGGGATCACATGGTGGAGAAGGTAGGTGATTTCACAGATAACGGAACCATCAGGGCTAAATTCAAAAAAATTGCTCGTATGTTTTGAGCAACGCCGCGTCACCGCGTCACCGCGTCACGCGTCATTTGGAAAAATTAAAATCACAATTATGGAACTAATATTAAAAAGAATAGCAAAGAAGAATACCTATACAATAGGTAAACTATATGAAAAGTGTGGAGGGAAGAGGAGGGAGATTTGCGACACCCTCGAACCTACGTGGCGCGACTATGCGCATGGTGGGCGTAAGATAAAGGGATGCTCAGCCATACCCGAAGGACGCTATGCCGTAGTTATCTCCTACTCCCCTAAATTTCAGCAATGGTTACCCATCTTGCTTGGCGTGCCTAACTTTAGCGGCATCCGCATACATGCTGGGAATACGGCAAAGGACACCGAGGGTTGCATCCTTGTAGGTAAGAACCGAGAGGTGGGCAAAGTGCTGGATTCGCGCAAATGGCTGAACGGAGTGAAGCAAAAAATCGTTGCAGCGAAAGAGCGAGGCGAGGCCGTTTGGATAACGATAGAATAAACGACAACGCGCGCTAATCAAC
Source organism: Prevotellaceae bacterium MN60 (assembly GCA_900199555.1). Lineage (GTDB taxonomy): Bacteria > Bacteroidota > Bacteroidia > Bacteroidales > Bacteroidaceae > Prevotella. The sequence continues at coordinate 116,146 of FZQZ01000009.1, read as the reverse complement.
AAGAACACCCGAACACGACTGAGGTCACATTCGGGTGTTCTTATTTGTCCTTCCATTTTCCGTAATAATTATTTGCGGATTAAGGAAAAAAACGTAACTTTGTAGCACGACAATAGTTAATGTATATGGTAAGACTTGATGAAAAGAAACTCCTCAAATTCCTAAAGACTTAAACATTTCCTCAGAAGAGGAGAATTTTTCAACGCGTCCAGCCATTTTATCCTCTTGCGAACGGATATAGCTATTCTTGTTTTTAGGTGTCTTGGTATTCATAATCTTATCCTGTGCAAAAGCTTCAGCCTCTGTTTCAAAGTTCTCACGAGCCTCCGTTCCACGCTCACCATATTCAGCATTGAGCAGTTCGTCAAAACTCGTACACTCCATGATTGCTTCTTTCTTCTTTGCGTCCATCACTTATCCTCCTTACTTTATTAATATTCTTTCTTGATAGTTTCTGCAAAGGTACATAAATATTTTAATTATGTATCATATTCTTAAGCAAAAATACCAAAATAAACAAGAGCGTATAGCCATTAACTATACGCTCTTGAAACTAATATTTACTAATATTGCTATGTATTATTCGTTGCTTGGGGCTTGGGGACGCTGACCACCGGGGCGAGGACCACCAAACTGAGGACCGCCAGGACGAGGGCCTCCGCGACGACCACCACGACGGGAATAACGCTGCTGATACTTCTTGTATTGCTCTTCGTTGAGAATGGTCTTGAGCTTCTGATCATATTCTTTATTGAGTTCTACCAGCTTGGTCTTCTGCTCGTCAGTGAGCTCGAGGTCTCTTGCCATGAACTCTACCATCTGTTCTGCTGTAGGCTGCTGGGGAACAACACGCTGTTTGTTATCACTGCTTTGTGCCATCGCTGCTGTCATCGTCAGCAGGGCTACTAATGTCATCAATGTCTTTTTCATAATCATCTTCTTTTTAAAAAAGTTTGTTACTATGTTTTCTTTGTGTCGACATCTTTATGACGCAGTAATGGTAGCTTTCGTTTAAAATGCAACGTGTTAATAATCAAAAAAAGATCTTATTCTCCGTAAATCTCTGCAAGTTTCTGACCGAGGGCCTTGCCGCGAAGATCCATAGCAATGATTTTGCCTGAGGGGTCTATCAGTACGTTGGAGGGGATGCTGCGCACACCATAGGCGTCGCTGGCTGCACACTGCCAACCCTTGAGGTCGCTCATCTGAGGCCAACGCATGCCTAACTGCTTGACAGCTGCTAGCCAGGCATCCTTCTTCTGGTCGAAAGAGACACCAACAATCTCAAGGCCTTTGGCATGGTAGCGCTCGTAGCAACTGACGACGTTAGGCATCTCTTGACGACAGGGACCGCACCACGATGCCCAGAAATCGACCAATACATACTGGCCCTTGCCAACCCACTGAGAGAGGCGCACCTCACGGTCGTCCATATCCTTCATGGTAAGCTCGTGGAAGGGAGTGCCGGGCTTGCGCTTTTCGAGGCTGGCAAGCAACTGCTTGGGCTTCTCCATGTCGGCATTGTTATAATAGGCGGCGGTGGGGTCGAGGGCTTCTTTCAGTTCTTCGTAACTGAGGTCGTACATAGCCTCCTTGATATAGCTGGCGGGGAGCTGGTTGTGCTTGTTCTCGCGGATGATGCGCTTGACGAGCTTGAGCTGTTCGTCGCTGATAGAGTCGAGGGAGTGGGAGAGCTGGTTGACCTTGATGGTGGTGATGAGCTGTTCGCCCTTGGGGTCGGTCTTCATCAGTTCTCTATACTCTTTGATGAGTGTCTCGCCCTGTGCGTCGAGGGCATCCATCTCTGCCTTGTAGGGGTCATCCTGTGCGTGGGCGCTGATAGCTGCTAGGGCTATGAGTGCCATGGTGAATAGTCTTTTCATAAATACTTTTGTGTTCGTTAATAAAAATCGATGCAAAGATAGGTGTGTTTTTTGATATTTGCAAATAAAAAAGGGGAAAATATGGTGCCGTTTATCCCAGAAAAGTGCAGAATATCCCAGAAATTTGGTGGTTATTGCAACTTATTGTACTTTTGCAGCGTCAAACATAACGAAAGAATAAGAGTGAAATAAATTTGTTAATGTTAATGGAAAAGATTGTATTTTGGAAAACAACCGCGATGGTTGGATTGATGGCCCTACCCATAGCGGGTAGGGCGCAGAGCGCGGACGTGGCGTACGAAGAGACGCTGCGCGAGGTGACTGTCAATTCGCGCTCGGCACAGAAAAGAGTTGACGAGGTGCAGATTGGTGTAGAAAAGGTGGAGATAGCCACGCTAGCCAAGGTGCCCTCGCTATTTGGCGAGAAGGATATTATTAAAAGTATACAACTATTACCCGGCATTAAGAGTGAGAGTGAAGGCTCTGGCGGCTATCAGGTGCGTGGCGGTACGGCAGCCCAAAACCTGATACTGCTGGACGGAGCCACCATCTATAACGCGGGACACCTGATGGGACTCTTCTCTACCTTTAATGATGATGCGCTGATGAGTGGCTCGCTATATAAGGGTTTGGTGCCTGCCCAGTTGGGAGGTGGCTCGTCGTCGGTATTTGATATCAGTACGCGTTCGGGCGATATGAACAACTATCACTTTGGGGCATCGGTAGGACTGCTATCGGCAAAGGTGATGGCAGAGGGACCCATACAACAAGACAAGTCGTCGTTTCTGGTGGCAGGCAGACGCTCGTATCTGGACCTGTTTCTAGGACTGAGCGATGAATATAAGAACAACACATTACACTTCTATGATACAAACGTGCGCCTGAACTTCCGCCTGTCGCCTAAAGACGTGCTGGCACTGTCGTTCTTCCATGGTCGCGACAATATGGCCGTAGAGGATTTGATGATGATGGAATGGGGCAATACGGCTGCTACTGCCAACTGGCTGCACACCTTCAATGACCAACGCTATGCCAACACGAAGCTGGCGTATAGCAACTATTCGAGCGACATGGGCATGGACATGCTGAGCAGCTACTACAAGATGAAGGGCTATATACGCCATGCCACGCTGCGCCATCAGCAGACATGGCGACCAGACAGTAAGCACAGCGTGAACTACGGACTGGAGGGTACCTTCCTACAGTTGCAGTCGGCAGAGTGGGACATCGTGACACTGCACGAGCGTGAGCGCAGAAATGCACTGATGGGTGGCCTCTGGATAAGCGACGACTGGCGCATAGGCAGCCATCTGGAGCTGTCGGCAGGTGTGAGGCTGCACCTCTTCTCAGTATTGGGTGGCGCTCCCTACTATCAGATTAGTAAGGCGGGCGACATCACAGAGACGATAGACAGCAAGAGCGGACACATCGTGAAGACGTATGCCAACGTGGAGCCTCGCATCAGTGCCAAGCTGAAGCTGAGCCCCCTGCACAGTCTGAAGTTGGGATATAGTCGCACCTCGCAGGATATCCACGCCATCAGCAATGGCTCGATGTCGATGCCCTTTGACCGATATACCATGACCAGTAACATCGTGAAGCCCGAACAGGCCGACCAGATAGCACTGGGATGGACGGGCATCACGCCGGATGGGGCGTACGACTTCTCAGCAGAGACCTACTATAAGCGCATCAACAACGTGTATGACTATCGCGACGGAAAGCTGTTCTACTCGGAGATAGAGATAGAACGACTGATACTGGGAGGTAAGGGGCGCGCCTATGGTATGGAACTGTGTGCCCACAAGAACAAGGGAGCGCTGACGGGATGGATATCCTATACGCTGGCGTGGTCGGACAATAAGATTGAGGGCATCAATGGCGGACAATGGTACACTGCATCCAACGACCGTAGGCACGACCTGTCTATCGTGGCGATGTATAAGTTGTCGAAGGCTTGGGAACTGGCTGCCACCTGGCACTATAACTCAGGACAGGCACTGACTGCACCCTCGGCAAAGTATGACATGGATGGCACCACCTTCTACTACTATCATGAGCGCAACGGCTATCGTGCACCGGCATGCCACAGACTGGACGTGAGCGCTACCTATACCAAGAAGCATGGCAAGGCTACACATATATGGTCGGTGGGCGTATATAATGCCTATGGCCACTACAACCCCTTCGTGATACAATTCCTGAACGACGACGACAAACCAACAGGTACTAAGGTGCAGCAGACCTCACTGTTTGGCGTAGTGCCCTCGGTATCATTCACCATTAAATATTGATAGAAAATGAGAAATATACTATATATGCTTTTGGCTGTGGTACTATTCACAGCGTGTACGAAAGAGATAGACTTCGACTTCCACGAGGTGGACCCCATCGTGGTGATAGAAGGAAGAGTGACCAACGAGGGAAGCACGGTGGTGGTAAGCAGAAGTCGCTCGGTGGACAACGCAGAACGCGCCCACTGCTTGCAGGGAGCCATCGTCACCATCACGGGAGAGGGTATCACAACACCGCTACTGTATGATGCGGAGAAAGACTGCTACTACTCAGCAATGACGGGTGTGCCGGGTGTGACCTACGAGCTGAGTGTGGACTTTGAGGGCAAACACTATGAGGCTACCTCAGAGATGCAGGCGCAGGCAACGATTGACTCGTATGAGTTTATGTGGTTTCCCATGATGAACGAGCGATGGATTAGTTTCGAGATGTGGGCACAAGACCCAGTGCCCAACGAGCGTACGTACTACTGGTTTCAGATGCATCGCGTATCATCACATCCGCACTTTGAGGGCCATACGCAAACAGAGCCCTATGCGTGGGATACTTTCGACGATCGTGGCTGTCCACCGGGTAAGGTGTTTGTAGATATGGTGACCGTGAGCGAGAAGATGATGGACGAAGACGAGAAGGAGAACTGGAAATGGATACTGTATGACGGTGACCGCATCACCGTAGAGCTGATGACCGTAGATCGCACCGTACATAATTACCTGAGCGAGTTGCGAGCCAGTCAGCAGGGTAGTGGGGCTAATCCGCACAGCAATATAACGGGCGGATGTCTGGGCTATTTTGCGGCGATGAGCATATCGCGCACGGAAACTATCGTGTTTGATAGAAAAAGTATGAAAGATTTGAAATAAAAATTTGCAATTTTCTATGATATCATGTATCTTTGCAGACTGAAAACATAAAAACAAAGATGCGTGTGAGTCGTGAGAAAGAGATATACAAAGTAACACTGGTAGGTAGTGTCGGTAATGTGGCACTGCTTACCTTTAAGTTTATTGCGGGGGTATTGGGGCATAGTTCGGCAATGATAGCCGATGCCGTACACTCGCTATCCGACTTTATCACCGACGTGGTGGTGCTGGTATTTGTCAGTATCAGTGCAAAACCACAAGACCGCTCGCACGACTATGGACACGGCAAGTATGAGACCATCGCTACCTTCTTGATAGGGCTGGCACTGGTGGCTGCTGCAACAGGCATCGTGGTGTCGGGCTGTCTGAAGCTGATAGCATGGTGGGGTGGCGAGGCGCTGGCAGCACCCGGATGGATAGCACTATGGGCAGCACTGCTGTCGATAGTCATCAAAGAGCTGATATACCAATATACCGCCCGGAAAGGAAAGCAACTGGACTCGCCCGTGATGATAGCTAACGCATGGCATCATCGCAGCGACGCCCTATCCTCCATAGGAGCAGCAGTAGGTATCGGTGGCGCTATATGGCTGGGACAGCGATGGACGGTGCTAGACCCGCTGGCCTCTATCATCGTAGGACTGATGCTGGTGAGGGTGGCTTGGGAGTTGCTGAGGACCAGTAGCGCAGACCTGACGGAATGCTCGCTGCCCGAAGAAACAGAACAGGAGATAGAAAACATTATCCAATCGTTTGCCGATGTGCAGGAACCTCACAACCTGCGCACACGAAGGATAGGAAACCGCGTGGCTATCGAAGCCCATGTGCGCATGGATGGCAGTCTGCCACTGCATATCGTGCATGAGCGTGCCACCACCATAGAACGTAAACTAAAAGAACGCTTTGGAGAACAGACACACGTAACTCTCCACATGGAACCCATTAAAATCAAACAATAACAATGAGTCAAGATAAGAAAGAAATCATAGGCGTAAGAACCATTAGTACCGCATTTATCGTATTCGCCCTAACCATCTTTAAGCCCTTCGGACTGGCTGCCTGGCAATGGCAGATGTATGTGCACGTATTGGCCTTCTTCTTGATAGGCTTTAGCTGCTGTCTGATAACAGAGGGCACGCTGAAATATATCGTAAAGAAACCACGCTCCACGAAAAGGGGGGTATCGTATATCATTCGCCGTAATCTCTGGTTTCAAATCCTCAACACGCCACTGGTGGCATTGATACTCAGCCTGTATCGCCACTTTGTGCTGAATGAGCGCGTGGAGGGTAACCAGTTGTCGTGGGGCAACTTTCTGGAGACACTGCTGATTATCGGCTTCTGCTCGTTTGCCATTGGTATGTTCTGGCGCTTTAAGTTCCGCAGTCGCTACCTGATGGCAGAACTGGAAGAGACACGACTGCTGAACGAACAGTTGCAGAAGATGCAGCAGGAGCAGAGCAAGGAAGAAGAGGCGCTGGAGGAAAAGGCTGAACAGGGAGAGACGCCCGCAGCAGCACTCCCGGCAACAATCACGCTGACGGGTACCACCAATGAAACGGTGACGCTGGCCATCGCCCACCTGCTATATATAGAAACGGTGGGAAACTATGTGAAGGTGTATTATCTGCGCGATGGACAGGTGCGCAACGATATGCTGCGTGCAACCTCTAAGCAGATGGAAATAGACTTGCAGGATTATCCGATGATAGTACGCTGTCATCGTGCCTTCCTCGTCAATCTGGGACAAGTGGAGCAGATTGTGTCAAAGACTGGCTCTATGCAGTTGGTTATCAAGCACAGTCACGAGGCTATCCCTGTGTCGCGCAGCAATATGGCACAGGTAAAAGAGGCCATCAAAGAAGTGTGATAATCAGTGGGATAGAAGCGTTTTTAAGTGCCATTTATCACAGAAACGAGCAGAATATCCCAGATATTTGCATAGATTGACGAGGGTAACTAATTTTGCAGTCAGAAATTATTCACGTAAAATTAGTTATTATTATGTCAAGAAGAACTTTTATCGGTATTATTTTTATCGTGGCCGCTTTGCTGAAGCTGGCTGACATGTGGAATCTTGTGTGCCTTGACTGGCTCTGGCAGCAGCCATGGACCAACTACATCGCTCCCGTATTCCTGCTCTATGTGGGAGGAATGCTGCTGATTAACAGTTATCGTCGTGATCGCGACCAGTGGTTGCAGCGCCCCATACCCGTGAATGAGGATGGTAAGCGCATTCGCTGTGCGGTAAGTTTTGGAGGCGATGAGTATGTATATAGAGGTGAGGCATTCCATGGTGCTCGCCTGGATGCCAGCTTTGGTGGTATTCGTCTGGACTTGCGCGATGCCATCATCACCGAGGATGAAGAGATAGATATCCATACCTTCATAGGAGGGGTGGAACTATTTGTGCCCTCTACGGTGAATGTCGTTGTGAAGAGTCGTAGCATCTTCGGTGCGGTAGGCAATGAGACACTGAGAAACGATAATCCACAGGCCCACTATCTGCATGTGGTGGCTAGCAATATTATTGGTGGTGTAAGTATCAAGAACTGTTAGAAAGATGAATAGGTATATAGTCATAGGATTGTTGGCCTGTCTCACGCATACTGTAGCGATGGGACAGGAACAGGATACACTTCAGGCCATAGACAAGATGCAGGCATTGCAGGAGGTGGTGGTGAAGGGCAACTTGCCCCACACGCGTATCAAGGGTAATGCAATGGTGACACGCGTGCAGGGTACGCCTTTGGCAGAGTCAGGGACATTAGGCGAAATGCTGGTGAAGGTGCCTGGCATGACGGGGACGGAGGATAGTCCGGAAGTGCTGGGAAAGGGCAGTCCTGTTATCTATATCAATGGGCGCATGATGCGTGACGCCAGTGAGCTGCAACGCTTGCAGAGTGGTGACATCCGTGATGTGGAAGTAATCAATAACCCTGGTGCACAGTATGACGCTACGGTGCGTGCAGTGGTGCGTATTCGTACTAAGAAGATACAAGGCGAAGGTCTGGGCATGGACCTCAGCATGACCAATGAACAGGACTTGCGCTATGGGTTTAGTCGCCCTTATGGTAAGCTCGGCATGAACTATCGCAAGGGTGGGGTGGATGTGTTTGGTTCTGTATATTATTTCCATCAGGACTCCCGACAGTATAGCACACTGGAAGAGACTACCTTCACCAGTAAGGTGTTCCGACAGACGGGACCCTACACGATGACCTGGAAGAACAATGCGCTGACTTATACAGCGGGTGCCAACTGGCAGATAGCCGATGACCATTTTGTGGGTGCGCGTGCTGACTTGACGCATTTCTTGGGTGGTACGAATAAGGTGATTTACGACTCAGACATCTTCGAGAATGACGTGCTGACAGACCATCTCTATTCGGAACAGACGAGTAAGGAGACAAAGCCTCTGGGACTATTGACCAATACCTATTATAATGGTAAGGTGGGGAAGTTGGGTATCGACTTTAACTTCGACTTTATGACAGGTGGGGTGGATACCGATCGCCAGAATGTGGAACTCAGTAAGATAGACAATGATTTCGTGCTGAGCAAGTCGGGCTCTGATAGTCGATTGTATGCTACCAAGCTGGTGCTCTCTTATCCCTTGTGGAAGGGTGAGATAGAGGCGGGTACGGAGATGACCTTTGCCAAGCGATACAACACCTATTGGATAGACAAGACCACTATTGCCAATACGGATGCGGATATCACCGAGAACAATATTGCGGCTTTTGCTGACTATAACTGTGACTTCGGGAAATATGGCAACGCCAGTGTGGGACTGCGCTATGAGCATACGCTCTACGACTATGACGATGCGAAGAATAATGATTTCTTGCATCGCTCGATGGACGAGTTCTTTCCTACTGCTGCCTATGCGGTGACACTGGGGAAGGTGCAGGCGGGACTGTCGTATAGCATGAAGGTGAATCGCCCGAGCTTTTTTGCCATGAATGATGCCGTAACCTATATCAGTCGTTATTCGTTGCAGGCAGGTAATTCGCAACTGTACAACGAGCGTATATACGACCTGACACTGAATGCGGCATGGAAGTGGGTGAGTTTTACTGCTTCGTATGAGCGCTGCAAGCATCCCATCAGTCAGTGGGCTTATCTCTGCGATAATGATGCCGTGCTGGTGAAACATATCAATCTCGATCGTCCCATCAATACGTATAGTGCCTATCTGGAACTGACACCCAGTGTAGGCATCTGGTCGCTGAATGCAACGATGGGCGTAGAAAAGCAAGACTTCTATCTGGACTTGCAGAACGGACGTACTTATTACAATAAGCCCGTATATACGGCGAATGTCTATAACACATTCATGCTTAAGTATGGTTGGAAGTTTGATATCAACATGCAATTCCGCTCGCGTGGCCATAATCAGAATTTCTATAATGACTACAACCGACTGCGTATGGGAATTGTGGCGCAGAAGACACTGCTGCGCGATAAATCGCTCACCCTGCGTGCTGCCGTGCTCGACATCTTCCAGCGCTATCGTATGAACGAATTTTCTGATATGGGCTACTATCGTATCCAGCAGAATAATCGATTCTCTACGCATAAGCTGTATTTCTCAGTTATCTATCGTTTGAATGCTACTCGTAGCAAATATAAGGGCACAGGTGCAGGTAAAGAGGCACAAGAACGAATGAAATCGTAATTTTGTTTTGCACTTTCGCTGTTTTTTTGTATTTTTGCAGTTGCAAAAGCATTTGCACGTATAGATATGAAGAAAGAAGACTTACGTATAGTATTTATGGGAACACCTGAGTTTGCAGTGGAGACATTGCAGGCACTGGTGGAAAACCAATATCATGTGGTGGCAGTGGTAACGCAGCCCGACAAGCCCGTGGGGCGTCATGGTTCGGTATTGCAGCCTTCGGCAGTAAAGCAGTATGCTGTGGAACATGGGTTGCCAGTGCTCCAGCCTGAGAAGATGAAAGACCCTGCCTTTGTAGAGCAGTTGCGCTCGTATCAAGCAAACCTGCAGGTGGTAGTAGCCTTCCGCATGCTGCCCGAGGTGGTATGGGCAATGCCTGAGTATGGCACCTTCAACGTACATGCCGCCCTGTTGCCTCAGTATCGTGGTGCTGCGCCCATCAACTGGGCAGTAATCAATGGTGAGACGGAGACGGGTGTCACCACCTTCTTCCTCGACCACGACATCGATACTGGTCGTATCATCATGAAGAAACACTTTCCCATACCCGATGATGCCAATGTGGAATATGTCTATGACGGACTGATGCATCTGGGTGCCGAGATCTGTCTGGAGACGCTCGAAGCCATTGTTGCTGCAGACGGTCATCCGGAGAGCATTCCTCAAGATAGCGTGATAGATGGTGCGCCCATCAAGCATGCTCCTAAAATCTTCAAGGAGACTTGTGAGATAGATTGGCAACAGACGGCTAAGCAGGTGTATGACTTTATCCGCGGACTGAGTCCTTACCCCGGTGTATGGACTACGCTGGAGAATCCGGAAGGAAAGAAGACCGTTCTGAAAATCTATAAGGCTAGCAAGACTGGCAAGAAAGCCAATGCTGTGCGCGACATCGTAGTAGATGGTAAGCATCTATATATTGCTGCTGCAGATGAATTGCTGGAGATAGAAGAACTGCAACTGGAGGGAAAGAAGCGCATGACAGCTGCCGATTTCCTGAATGGTATGAGAGAAAAACTGAAAAGCGATAAAATTTTCCAATCAAAATAAAATAAAAGGGTAGGGTGCTGCGTTTCATTAATAGAAACTCTAAAAAAAAGTGCCTATGCAACATTCTACTCCCAATGATTTTCAACCACATCCATCGACAATACTGTTTATCAAACAGTTCGCTCGAATGTGTAATACAAAGAAAAATCTGACAAATGGCTACAATGGTTTCCCCGTCGCTGCTTGCAGCTGACTTTCTGCATCTTGACAACGAGATAGACATGATTAATCGCAGTGAAGCAGACTGGCTTCATCTCGACGTGATGGATGGTGTCTTCGTTCCGAACATCTCTTTTGGCTTCCCCGTGTTGGAGGCTGTAGCCAAGAAATGCAAGAAACCGTTGGATGTACACTACATGATTGTACATCCTGAGAATTATATCCAGCGAACCGCTAAGTTGGGTGCCATGATGATGAACGTACATGCTGAGGCTTGTACACATCTGCATCGTACGATTCAAGAGATTCATCAGGCTGGCATGAAGGCTGGTGTTACGCTGAATCCTGCCACACCCATCTGTGTATTGGAGAACGTCATCAAAGACGTTGACATGGTCTTGCTGATGAGTGTTAATCCAGGCTTTGGTGGACAGGTATTCATCGAGAATACCATTCAAAAGGTAAAACAACTGCGCAAGTTGATTGACGAAAGCGGCTCGAAGGCGCTGATAGAGATTGACGGTGGTGTGCAGGGGGATACTGCTCCGCGCCTGGTGAAGGCTGGTGCCGACATACTGGTGAGTGGCAGCTATGTATTTAAGAGTGCTACACCAGAGCAGACCATACACGAGCTGCGCTCACTGTAAGTGAAGACTCCACTTTTATAATTCCAGATTCAGTTGGAGATTGTGATGCTTGGCCATGCGGCGCATATTCATAAGTGCGTAGCGCATGCGACCAAGTGATGTGTTGATGCTGACATTGGTCATCTCGGCAATCTCCTTGAACGATAAGTCTTGATAGTAGCGCATATAGACTACCTCACGCTGTGGTGCAGGCAGCGCATCCATCAGATGACGTACATCGTCCATCACCTGTGTGTTGACATATTCGTTTTCACGATTGATATCCATCAGACTCTCACCGCGTAACTTGTTCATATCGTTGCCCTCAGTAGGCTCAACGATATGTGCAGCACGCTGCTGACGATAGGTGTCCATAATAATGTTATGGGCAATACGTGTCATCCAGAAAAAGAACTTTCCAGAATCGGTATACTTACCTGCCTGAAGCTTGGTAATAACCTTCACGAAGGTTTCTTGGAACACGTCGTTAGCTATCTCGGGGTCACGAACCACGAACAAGATGTACGAATAGAGCTTCTGCTGATTGCGAGCTAATAACTCGTCAAATGCCCCATTGTCTCCTTCTATGTAAAGTAGTGCCAACGCTTCGTCGGTACAACTTGCATAATTCTTCATATTTTACCTTTTTAAGTTATGAAGTAGAGCTTTGTCGATAGGCAATAATTTTAATGAGTTATTAACAATAATTTGATTTGAACGCTGCAAAAGTAAACAAAAATATCAATCTCGCAAAATAAATTGCAAAAAAAATGCGTTTTTTACTAAAAAAAGAGTACCTTTGTGCATAGATTAATTCAAATTACTACTGCTAACATGATAAAATTATTTGTTCCTGGACGCTTGTGTCTCTTTGGTGAACATACCGACTGGGCTGGTCACTATCGTACGATGAATGCCGACATCATGCCGGGTGCATCTATTGTTACTGGTATAGAACAGGGTGTCTATGCTGAGGTGGAGAAATCGCCCATCTTCGAGATGTATAGTGATGCGCCTGAAATCAATCAGGTGTGGAATGACTTCTCGTGTCGTATGAATGAGGCGGAACTGAAGTCGGTGGCCAAGTCGGGCTCCTTCTTCTGTTATTGTGCAGGAGTGGCTTCTTACATGTTGGAGTGGTATAAGGTGGGTGGTGTGCGCATCCGTATCACAAAGATGACGCTGCCAATGAAGAGTGGCTTGTCGAGCTCGGCAGCTATCTGTGTATTGGTGGCACGCGCCTTTAACCTATTATATAAGTTAAATCTGAATACGTTGGGCGAGATGAATATCGCCTATCTCGGTGAGTTGCGTACTTCTTCGCGTTGTGGACGCTTGGATCAGGCGTGTGCCTTTGGTGTGAAGCCTAACCTGATGACTTTTGATGGTGATGAGATTGAGGTGAAGGCGCTGAATGTGAAGAAACCACTCTACTGGGTATTCGCAGACTTGTGTGCAAAGAAAGATACCATTCGTATTTTGTCTGATCTGAATAAATCCTATCCCTTTGCTTCTAACGAGGCAGAAGAGAACCTGCATAAAGCTCTTGGTGAGTGGAACCATGAGATAGTGAACAAAGCCATTAAGTATATGGCAGAAGGCGATGCTGAGTCGTTGGGACGCCTGATGACTGAAGCGGAAGAGCAGTTTGATAAGTATGTTGCTCCGATGTCGCCAGCCTTGTGGGCTCCTAAGTTGCACGAGGTGCTGAAGGATAGTCATGTTCAACCCTTCGTCTATGGAGGTAAGGGCGTTGGCTCGCACGGTGATGGCTCGGTACAATTCCTGGCTCGTAGTGAGGAGGCACAACAACAGCTTACTGACTATCTGAATAAGAAAGGTATGCGTGCTTATCCGTTGACGATTCATCCTGTGCATACTGTTCGCAAGGCCATTATTCCTGTAGCCGGTTTCGGTACGCGCCTTTATCCTGCTACTCGTACGCTGAGAAAAGACTTCTTCCCCATTCCTTGTGCCGATGGTATGGTGCGCCCAGTTATCCTCATCCTGTTGGAAGAGCTGGTAAAGAGTGGTATTGAGGAAATCTGTCTGGTGCTTGGCTCGAAAGAGGAACGTGCACAATATGCAGAGTTCTTCGAGCGTCAGTTGTCGGAAGAGCATCTGAGAAAGTTGCCTGCTGAGGCCCAGGAGTATGAGAATCATATATTAGATATAGGTAAGCGCTTGCGTTATGTCTATCAGGAAGAGAAGCGTGGCTTTGGTCATGCAGTCTATCAGGCTGTCGATTTCGTAGGCAATGAACCGGTATTATTGTTGTTGGGTGATACGCTTTATCGCTCTACAACGAATAAGCCTTGTGCCCTGCAGATGATAGAAGAGTATGAGCGCTACGACCAATTGCTGGTAAGTATTCATTCTGTTCCGCTGGATAAAGTGAGCCATTATGGTATCCTGAGTGGTGTTTGGGAGGATAAGGAGCGTACGATACTCAACGTGTCTGTGATGAATGAAAAGCCAAAGGCTAGTTATGCAGAGGATTTCTTGGGTGTACGTAACAATGAAGGAAAGAAAGAATACTATAGTGTCTTTGGACAATATATCCTGACACCCGATGTCTTTGCCCAGTTGGATGCCGATATACAGAAGGCGGATGCTGAGGGTGACATGACAAGGGAAATAGAACTAACTGCCGCCCTTGAGGCTGTTCGCCAGAAGAGCGGCATGATGGGTGTCCGTCTTAACGGTGAGATGTTTGATATGGGTAATCCGAAGGCACTGCGCGAATGTGTCAGCAACTTCTGATGCCCCCGTTCTCTTGTTATTTGTCTTTACAGAGGTTTAACAAGTATTTTCCGTAGTCGTTCTTAGCCATTGGCTCAGCGACCTTCTGGAGTTGTTCCTTGGTAATCCATCCACGCTTGTAGGCAATTTCCTCCAAGCAGGCTACTTTCAGACCCTGACGCTTCTCGATAACTTCGATAAAGGTTGAAGCTTCAGACAAAGAGTCGTGTGTACCTGTGTCTAACCAAGCAAAGCCACGCTGCAAGGTCTGAACCAACAGATTCTTCTGCTGCAGGTATTCCTGATTGACAGTAGTTATTTCCAACTCTCCACGAGCAGAGGGCTTGATATGCTTGGCAATGTCAACAACACTGTTGGGATAGAAATATAGACCAACAACAGCATAGTTAGACTTGGGGTTGGCAGGCTTCTCTTCGATAGAGAGGCAGTTGCCGTTGGCGTCAAACTCTGCCACACCATAGCGCTCAGGGTCGTTGACATAGTATCCGAATACGGTAGCACGACCATCTTCCTCGGCACTCTTCACTGCCTGTTTTAGCATGCCTGTGAATCCGCTACCATAGAAAATATTGTCACCCAATACCAGACAAGCGCAGTCATCACCGATAAACTTCTCGCCGATAATGAATGCTTGAGCCAATCCGTCGGGAGAGGGCTGCTCGGCATATTCAAAGCGTACGCCCAACTCTGAGCCATCGCCTAATAAGCGCTTGAAACCAGGGAGATCGTATGGTGTAGAGATAATTAGAATCTCTCGAATACCAGCAAGCATAAGGGTTGAAATAGGATAGTAAATCATGGGCTTGTCGAAGATAGGAATCAACTGCTTCGACACACCTTTCGTGATAGGGTAGAGGCGCGTTCCGCTACCTCCTGCTAATACAATACCTTTCATTTTATTTGGTTTTTATTATTTTTTCGCTTGCAAATATACGAAAAATTGTCAATTATCAATGGTGAATTATCAATTATTTTGTACCTTTGCAGCATAATTCTTAAAATTATGAGTTTTATCAGTAAAATATTCGGAAAGAAAGAGGAAGAACAGCGTGTTGGTGGCATGGAGGATTTCATGACGCTTATCCGCGTATATTTCCAGGCAGTGATGGCTGCCGACCTAAACATTACTAATCTGGCAGCACTGCCCGACCTTCGCACTTTCAAGGCTACCTTGAAGGTTCCTACTCAGAATAACAAGTTAGGACTGGCAGAGAAGTCACGCTGTAAGAAAATGTTTAAGGAGCTTTATGACTTGGATGATAATTTCACCAAGGAGATTGAAACCAGCATTCGTAAGCGTTGCAAGAAGCCACAGGATGTACAGACCTATATGTATCAGTTCAGTGGATTCTCACAGGATTTGTTGATGCTGACAGGTAACCTGATGAAGTTTAAGCTGCGCTTGCCAAGCTTTATGAAGTCGGCTATCCGCACCATGACAGAGAAAACCGTCAATGATATCTTCACGAAGAACGATTTCTCTGACCCAGGTGTAATGAAAGCTGTAGTCGCAATTCGTCAGTACAACCAGAAGTTGGGCTTCTCACAGGAGTGGATTACCGACTTCGTATTCAAGATTGTGATGCTGGCTAAGAAAGAGAAACAGCCACAGGGAAATTAAAAAATATTAAAATTGTTACACTAAAGTAAGCATTTTTAATGTTTTTTATTACCTTTGTGAAATAAAATAAAGTTGTATGACTGCTAACGAGAAGACCTTAGCGACGTTTGAGACTCGTCTGAGACAACTGATTCTCCGTTTTCAAGAACTGAAAAAGGAGAATACTGAGTTGTATTCTATGCTGGAAGGCAACGAAAAGACGATGAAAGAACTGAAAGCTCAGTTGGAACAGAAGCAGAGCGATTACGACTCATTAAAAATGGCCAAGATGATCGAGATTACCGATGGTAACCTGGCAGGTGCCAAAGACCGGTTGTCGAAGCTTATACGCGACGTCAATAAGTGCATTGCTATCCTCAGCGATGAAAATCAGTAAAAGGAAAGTCAAGCCATGGCAGAACAGATTAAGGACAAATTACATATCAGGCTGCACGTCTACGACGAAGAGATAGAAGTCGTTGTTAAACGTGATGACGAAGAGTACTATCGTGCTGCAGCCAAGCTCATCACCGAGCGCTATAATGCCTATTCGCAGGCTTATAAGGGGCGCAAGAGTGATCATACAATAGCGCTAATGACACTGGTCGATGTAGCGCTAATGTATCAGAAAGAGCGTGCACATAATGATACTTCGCCCTATGATAATGTTCTCGCCCGACTAACTGCTGAGATGGAAGAGGTACTTGGAGACGGAAAGGCCAAGAAATGACTCGAGAACATTAACTCTACACATATATAAACACTTATGAACATCATTGTTGCGATAATTGCCATTGCTGCTGCTCTCGTCTTGGGTGGCGCCTGTGGCTTCATGATTTTCCGTTTTGTCATCAAAGGAAAATATAATGAGATGGTTGATGCTGCCAAAAAAGAGGCAGAAGTCATCAAAGAAAAGAAACTGTTGGAGGTAAAAGAGAAATTCCTCAACAAGAAAAGCGAACTGGAAAAAGAGGTGCAACAGCGCAATCAGCACATCCAGCAGAGCGAAAACAAGCTGAAGCAGCGTGAGATGTCGCTCAATCAGCGCCAGGAGGAACTCGGACGCCGCAAGAATGAACTTGACAACCAACAGAACCGCATTGACAACGAGAAAAAACTGCTTACCCTAAAACAAGAAGAACTGGAAAAGATGCAGATGCAGGAGCGTGCTAAGCTCGAAGAACTTTCTGGTCTTTCTGCTGATGAGGCTAAAGCTCGCTTGGTAGAATCATTGAAGGATGAGGCAAAGACCGACGCTCAGGCTTACATCAACGAGATTATGGATGAGGCTAAGCTCAATGCCAATGCTCAGGCTAAGAAAATTGTTATCCAGACAATTCAGCGTGTAGCTACTGAAACAGCTGTCGAGAACTCTGTATCAGTATTCCATATTGATAACGACGACGTGAAGGGCCGTGTGATTGGTCGTGAAGGTCGTAATATCCGCGCTCTGGAAGCTGCTTGTGGTGTTGAAATCGTGGTTGATGATACTCCCGAGGCTATCGTTATCTCAGCATTTGACCCCGTACGCCGTGAGACATGTCGCTTGGCACTCCACCAGTTGGTTGCCGACGGTCGTATCCACCCAGCACGTATTGAGGAGGTTGTTGCTAAAGTAAAGAAGCAGCTGGAGAACGAGATTATTGAGACTGGTAAGCGTACAGCTATCGACCTTGGTATTCATGGTTTGCACCCAGAACTGATTCGTATCATTGGTAAGATGAAGTATCGTTCTTCATACGGTCAGAACCTGTTGCAGCATGCTCGTGAAACTGCCAACCTCTGTGCAGTAATGGCTGCAGAGCTGGGATTGAATCCTAAGAAGGCTAAGCGCGCAGGCTTGTTGCACGATATTGGTAAGGTGCCCGATGAGGATACCGACGATCCACACGCAATCTATGGTGCTAAGATAGCAGAGAAGTTTAAGGAGAAACCCGATATCTGCAATGCTATCGGTGCTCACCACGATGAGATGGAGATGCAGACACTGTTGGCTCCTATCGTTCAGATTTGTGATGCTATTAGTGGTGCGCGTCCTGGTGCTCGTCGTGAGATTGTTGAGGCTTACATCAAGCGCCTTAATGACTTGGAGGCTATCGCAATGTCTTATCCTGGTGTTACCAAGACCTATGCTATTCAGGCTGGTCGCGAGCTGCGCGTCATTGTTGGTGCCGATAAGATGGACGATGCAGAGACCGAGGCACTCAGCGGACAGATTGCCTCAAAGATTCAGAACGAGATGACTTATCCCGGACAGGTAAAGATTACCGTTATCCGCGAGACTCGTTCTGTAGCTTACGCCAAGTAGTAAGTCGATTTTTACTTATTCATAAATTGGAGCGTTGCTGCCTGTTCAACAATCAGGTCTGCGATGCTCCAATTGTTTTCTGACTCTCCATTTATCGTGTCGAAGAGGTACTTGATGTCGTTGCGACCATTACCATTCTTTAGAGCATGAACAATGCAAAGGCTCTGCAAACCGATACTTTCTGACAGGATATCAAGATCGGTCACAGCAAGGTCGGTAAGTGCATACTGATAAGCATCATCTTTGTTGGCATCAATAAAGCGCTGCACATCACCCAGTGTGTTCAACTCGAAATGCTCTAATACAGGCAAGAATACCTGTAGTGGAGCAGGGTAGATCTCTGCCTGGTTGACAGCAGCAATGTGCTGGTTTAGGCGTTCGAAGGGTTTAAGAGTTAGATAACTACGGAAAGAATCGCCATCGAGTGTCACCTCGTCTAATTGACCAGAGTTGACCAATGCCTGTACCTTACGACGATAGTCTGTCATCGTGGTACGCAATCTGCTAAACTCATCGTCAATCAGCTCTAGTGTTCCTGATAATCTGCTAAACTGTCTGCGATATTCGCTAGGCATTTTTACCTCCCCCTTGTAGCCGATGTCGTGCTCAATGGTAGACCACACATGTTGTAGTGCGGTGCGCATTTGTATCTCAAATCGATATTCGTTGAGCTCGGGCATCGAAGCGTCGTCTATCAACGACTTGGGAAGTCGACAAATATAGTGTAGCGAGTTATAGCCAAAGCTGGTTAGCTCGTGACGTTTGCGCTTGTCAACAGATTCGTCCCAATCAATATTAAATATCTGCTGCACAATAGCTGCCACCTTGTCTACATCATCCGTATAAAAGGTGATGATGCGCATACCGAGGATATCGGTGATGTCACTTAGCGAGTCATACTTGTTACCCTTTAGCTCCAGCTTGCCAGCCAGCGAGTTCTCCTGCTTGATACGATGCTCAATGGATGTGACATATAGTCCCTGCTGGCTTAGTGCTTGTTGTAGGGTGTTGTATGCTAATTCCTCCATGCGCTTGAATACGGGCAGACGGTCTTTATATTGTTGCATTAACTCCAAGGCATGTGGATTGAGATGATATTCCTTTTGATGACTCATACGGCAAAATTGATTGGGTTAGTACATATATATAATGCAAAAGTATAAAGAATTTCTGAAACGACCAAATCTGTTGGCTTAAATGTGGACATATAAAAATCGCCCGAAGCGATGTGCCTCAGGCGATTATTCTTTCTGCGTGGTCAATAAGTTCTAACCACTACAGTCGTTTATTCATAGTATTCGATAGTACGTTCCTGAACCATCTCCTGACCCATCATTGAGGTCTTACGGCTAATCCAGTTACCATGATTGTCGTATTTGTAGTCAGTGTAGGGGATGTTCATCTCGCGTCCGCCCATGTCCATAGACTCGGCAGCAACAGCGCCCTTGTCGTTATAGGTACGCTTGGTTACCATGTCGCGACCCATCATGTTCATGCTCTGGCTAACGATGCGGCCATTCTCCCACTTGTACTTTACGTCTACTGCCTGTCCCTGCATCATAGTCATTGTTGCTGACTGCAGGAATCCCTCTGCATCATAAACGGCATTGGTCAGACCTTCACGCTCCATCTTACCTTCTTTGGTAAAGTTAGTTACCTGCTCACGTCCCATGGTGTTGCTTACAATCTTCTTTACGGGACCAGTAGCCTCATTGGCTTCTACGTCGTGGAACTTTGTCTGTGCCATCATGGCAAAAGGAATGGCCAACAATGCCATCATCATTACTACTTTTTTCATGTTTCAAAAAGTTTAAGTTAGTTGTTCTTAAAATGGTTATTAGTACATTTTTTCTCTTTTGACGCAACACTACGCAAATAGTTTAATATTTGTCTCTAGAAACACTCACTTTTAATACTTTTTTACCTATAGGTATTTCTTCTTGATAGTAAATCAAAATGAATGTTAATATAGCTCCGTTTCCTTTCTATTTACTTGATGAGTAAACATGGTTTTACCTCAGCGAACTTCCACTATTGCTGTTATGTAAGCTATTTGTATTTAGTTAGTTATCTTATAAACTGTATATGTCTTCCTGTCCAATAGCTATTCGTTAATCAATCAGGTATTCTTGCATTGTGCGACGGCCGTCGAAAATACGTTCGATATTCATCGCAAATAACTTCGATATCCATCGCAGATAACTAGACAGCAGGATAAGGAGGATGCATTATACATAGAGGAATGATAACGATAGTCATTTTTCTTTCGTTATTATCCAGTCCCGTTGTTGCCTTTTGGGTGAGAAAAACAATTATTTGTTCAATAAAAAATAGTCTTCACATTTAACGCTCAGTAACAGAATGAATTGCGCGTGAATGTGAAGACTATTTTCTTAGTAAATCTTTCTTGTGCGTAATCTTTGAAGATTTTCGCCCATTGTGATCCCGTTGGGATTCAAACCCAAGACCTTCAGAACCGGAATCTGACGCTCTATTCAGCTAAGCTACGGGACCAGCATATAAATGCCTTTGTAAAATTGTATGCAAAGGTACAATTTTTTATTGACAATTGATACATGCTTATGGAGAATTATAGTCTTTTAAGTATTACTTTTATGTACATTGTGTTAGTAGAATAACTATATTTTATGTCATTTTGCAAAATATTCCCGCTTTTTGCTTGCGTATTAATCTAAAAGTAGTACCTTTGTATGCGCAAATCGTAAATTGATAAATAGAAAAGAATAAAAGATGAGTCAACTGATAAAGCCCGTTAACTATCAACCTCTGCTTGGTGCTAAGCAGACGGAACAGGGCATTAAGATGATTAAGGAGTTTTTCCAGCAGAATCTGTCAACAGAACTGCGCCTGCGTCGTGTAACTGCACCATTGTTTGTACTCAAAGGTTTGGGTATCAATGATGACCTGAATGGTGTGGAACGTGCAGTATCTTTCCCTATTAAGGATTTGGGTGATGCGCGTGCAGAGGTGGTACATTCGTTGGCTAAGTGGAAGCGTCTTTCATTGGCAGAATACCAAGTGGAGCCTGGTTATGGCATCTATACGGATATGAATGCTATCCGTGCTGACGAGGAACTGGATAATTTACATTCACTGTATGTAGACCAGTGGGACTGGGAGGCCGTGATTACTAAGGAACAACGCACTATCGCTTTCTTAAAGAATGTGGTAAAGCGTATCTATGCGGCAATCCGTCGTACAGAGTATCTGACTTGCGAGACGTATTCGCAACTGAAACCCTTCTTGCCTGAAGAGATTCACTTTATCCATGCAGAAGAGCTGTTACAGATGTATCCTGATAAGACTCCCAAGGAGCGCGAGGATGCTATCTGCGAGAAATATGGCGCTGTGTTTGTGATGGGTATTGGCGGAAAACTGTCGAATGGAGAGAAACATGATGGTCGTGCACCAGACTATGATGACTGGTCGACAGTAGGCGAGAACGGACTAGAGGGACTGAATGGCGATATCCTGATTTGGTATCCCGTATTAGGACGTTCGTTTGAGTTGTCGTCAATGGGTATCCGTGTGGATAAAGAGTCGTTGTTGCGCCAGTTGAAGATAGAGAATCAAGAAGAGCGAAAATCGCTATACTTCCATCAAAAGTTGCTGAACGACGAACTACCTTTGTCTATTGGTGGTGGTATCGGACAAAGTCGCCTTTGTATGGTGCTATTGCACAAAGGACATATCGGCGAAATCCAAGCTTCTATCTGGCCCGACGAGATGCGTGCCGAATGCAAGAAGCTGGGAATGACGCTGATTTAGTGCAGGATACCAATCCTAAATAAATAGTAGAGAGTGAATAATTGGCTATGCCAATTCGAGATTTAGAAGTTCCTTCAATTTTGCGATTGAAGGATTTTCTTTTTCCATCAATATAAACTGCTCGCGACGCGAAAGGATGCGAACGTGCTCCTGCTGCTCGGCCAATCGAACGCTGAGCGTGATGGACTTGTTGTGCAGATAGAGCTTCAAAGTGCTGAGAATACTCTTCTTGATTTGCTCTAGCTGATCCATTGCCACTTGGTTGTCGACAAGAACTTCTACATTGGGGAAGTCGGTAATCTGTGGGTTCATATTCTTCATACGAGTGGCAATACCGCTATACTTTTGAGGCATGCGGTTGCACATAGACATCCATTGTAGTTCCAAGTCTTGCTGGGTGAAGTCGTGCTGCTCATCCTTGGGGGCAGCATTAGGGTCAGAAGCACCAAGCGTGCCTGGTATGACATTAATCTTGCTAGACTTCTTCTGGCGAAGATTATTCCACGAGAGGCTGACCGATGACTTCAGCTGAGGACGCCCAGCCTTGCTGGATGGATTAGAAGTGTTTGTCTGAGTGGCACTAGTAGTGGTACTAGAAATGCGAGAAGAACTAGAGGTTGGCTCTTGGCTCTTCTGGGTAGGCGCAACGGGCTCAGCAGCAGCTACCTGCGGGGCTGCTTTCTTTGGCTGAGCGGTGGTTTGCGTCAAATGCTTAAACAGGGATTTTAGTCTTCTGGGCTTACGCCCACTGCCAACACTGTCGTCGGGTTGTGTAATCTGGGCAATCTCGATGAGTGTGAGTTCTACTAAGAGACGCTTGTTACTAGACTGACGATAGTTGATGTCGCACTGATTGATAAGACGCAGTGCCTGATATAAGAAAGGTATCTGGCACTTATGCGCTTGTTGCTGATAGCGTTCGCGCTGTTGGTCACTTACCTCTAGTAAGGGCAGTGTTTGTTCGTCGCGAGCCATCAATACGTTGCGTACGTGCTTGGCAAGTCCTTGAATCAGCAGACCACCATCGAAACCCTTGTTGATAACATTATTGAGCAGCACCATTATCTCCATGGCCTTGTTCTCAAGGGCAAGGTCAATAATCTGGAAGTAGTTCTCGGCATCCAATACATTGAGGTCTTCAATAACCTTCTGATAGGTGATGTTTCCCTGACAGAAAGATGCTGCTTGGTCGAAGATACTCAGTGCATCGCGCATACCACCATCGGCCTTCTCTGCAATAACAGCCAGAGCCTCTTCCTCAAAGCTGATGCCCTCTTTCTGGGCCACCGACTTCAAGTGGTCAATGGTATTGCGCACCGTCATACGTTCGAAGTCATATATCTGACAACGACTGAGGATGGTAGGCAGTATCTTATGCTTTTCGGTAGTAGCCAAGATGAAGATGACATGTGCGGGTGGCTCTTCCAATGTCTTGAGGAAAGCATTGAAAGCAGCAGTAGACAACATGTGAACCTCGTCGATGATAAATACCTTATATTTACCCACCTGTGGCGGAATGCGTGTCTGCTCCATCAATGTCTTGATGTGCTCTACTGAGTTGTTAGAGGCAGCATCGAGCTCGAAGATGTTGAACGAGCGTTGCTCGTTGAAAGCCTGACAACTCTCACACTGTCCGCAAGCCTCACCCTCTGCAGTAGGCGAGAGGCAGTTGATAGCTTTGGCGAAGATACGGGCACAAGTGGTCTTTCCTACGCCACGTGGTCCGCAGAAGAGGTAGGCATGAGCCAATTTTCCGCTATTTACGGCATTCTTCAAGGTGGTGGTCAGCGCCTGTTGACCTACCACAGTATCAAAGGAGGTAGGCCTGTATTTTCGGGCTGATACGATATATTCTTCCATAGTCTATGATATATTTGAATGCAAAGGTACAAAAAAAACGAGAAATGAGAATTGAGAAAAGATATTTTTTTGTAATTTTGCAAACGAAAATAAAACTTTCGATGAGTAGACTAAAGACCATCCTCAGCAAAATCTATCATATCAGGGCACTGAAGTATATAGTTGTGGTTGTCATTGGCATTGCCGTAGTAGGCTTTGTTGATGAGAATAGCATCTGGCATCACTTTACTAATAAGCAGCGTATCAGTGAACTGCAGGATGAGATAGATATGTATAATGCCCAGTATCAGAACGATCAGGCTCAGATTCGTAAACTGGATAGCGACCCTAAGGCTATCAAGAAGATAGCTCGAGAGCGATATTTTATGAAGGCTGACGATGAAGATATCTTTGTGCTCAGTGATGACAATCGTTCAGGAAAAAGTATTTTAGATGATGAGACAATTGAGTAAATGGGAAACAGCTGTGATGCTGTTGGGTGGTATTTTGATGGTAGTAGGTGCTGGCGCTAATGTGTTGTTCTGTTCGTGGGCCTCTTATGTTTTTGCCCCTGGAGCATTACTATTTGTAGCTATGCAACTGCGCCAATCGTACGAAGGACGCAACTTCACCATCCGTCGCTTGCGTCGCATTCAAGTTATCAGTGATTTTATGTTCTTGGTGGCTGCATTATTGATGATTGCCAACCAATCCAACTTCCTCGGACTCGACTTTTTTGCATATATAAAATATGTGCATAATAATTGGGTGTTGGCTCTGCTTATCGCAGCAGTCCTGCAACTGTATGCGAGTCATAGAATTGCTAATGAACTAGAGAAAGAGGCAAAATAAATGCTAAATATTTGCGCAAATACTTAAAATTGCGCAAATATTTTTCTTATTTCAATATATCATCGTACTTTTGCCGAGAATTTCAGAATGAAAGTACTATCTATGAATAAAATTCTATACGCGTTTGTAGCCGTTGCAGTGGTGTTTACCTCATGTGCAAGTTCTTATCATGTTCAAGGCACTTCGTCCGTTTCTGCTTTGGACGGTAATAAGCTCTACTTGAAGACCGTTAAGAATAACGACTTGCATAATATTGACTCTTGTGAGGTAGTACATGGAGAATTCCAATTTACAGGAGTACTAGATACCACCCGAATGGCCACTCTCTTTATGGACGATGAGAGCATTATGCCTATCGTTTTGGAAGAAGGTGAAATCAAGATCAAGATAGACAATGCCATGCAGAGCGTCGGTGGTACGCCCATGAATGACAGCCTGTATCAATTCATAGATAAGCATAATCAGTTGTCTAATCGTATGGCAGAGTTGTCACACCGCCAGAGTCAGATGCTGCTTGATGGTATTGACGAGGAAGTGATTAATCAACAGCTTAATGCAGAAGCTGCACAGATCGCTGCTGAAGAGGACGAACTGGTAACGAAGTTTATTGTCGATAACTTTGATAACGTGTTGGGTCCTGGTGTGTTTATGATGATAACCAGCCAGTATCGCTATCCTATTCTAACGCCACAGATAGAAGATATTATGTCAAAGGCTACTAAGAAATTTAAGGAAGACCCATACGTGAAAGATTATTATGAAACTGCTCAGGAAAACGAGGCTCGCATGAATGGTACTAAGGATATGGATACGCAAGTACCTGATTCTGTAGCTCCTCAGCCAGCAGTTCCTATGACCAATGTGCCGCAACCATGAAGATACTGATTAAGGGAGGATATATTGTAAATGAAGGCCGTGTGTTCAATGGCAACATTGTTATTGAAGACGGCAATATTATAGAAGTAACCAAACAACAGCCCGAAGCATCGTTCGACGAAACGATTGATGCCTCGGGTTGTTACGTTTTGCCAGGTGTTATCGATGATCATGTTCATTTTCGTGAGCCAGGTCTAACAGCGAAAGCTGATATCGAGAGCGAGAGCCGTGCTGCTGCAGCAGGTGGCGTGACGAGCTATTTCGATATGCCCAACTGTGCGCCACAAACTACCACCGTGGAGGCTCTTGAAGAGAAGTATGCACTGGCTGCAAAAAAGAGTCATGTGAACTATGCCTTCTTTTATGGTGTTACCAACGATAATGCTGAAAGTCTGAGTAAACTGGATGGACATCGCATTCCTGGTGTTAAGCTCTTTATGGGCTCGTCAACAGGTAATATGCTTGTAGATAAGCAGGAGGCTTTGGAACGTGTGTTTAAGAATTGTAAGTTGCCACTGATGGCACATTGTGAGGATACTGACATCATCAATCGTAATATGGCTAATGCCCAAGAGGCGTGGGGCGAAGACCCTCCTGTTGCACTTCATGCGATGATTCGTTCGGAAGAGGCTTGTCTGAGCTCTACTCAAAAGGCTGTGGCTTTGGCAAAAAAATATGGTACGCGCCTGCACGTAGCTCATATATCTACAGCTGAAGAGCTGGAAATGCTCTCTCCGTACTCTACTGATCACGATTCCATTGCAACAAAGATTACTGCCGAGGCCTGTGTTGGGCATCTCTTCTTTACGCAGCTTGACCATGAACGCTTGGGAAGTCGCATCAAGGTGAACCCTTCTATTAAGACACCTGTCGATCAATATATGCTGCGCCAAGCACTTACCGATGGTCGTATTGCAGTGATAGGAACAGACCATGCTCCTCATTTGTTGGCTCAGAAAGAGGGCGGTTGTGCGAAGGCTGCTTCTGGTATGCCAATGATACAGTTCTCGCTAGTTACGATGTTAGAACTAGTAGATGAGGGAGTACTCACGATAGCTCGTATGGTAGAACTGATGTGTCATAATCCTGCTCGCCTGTTTGGTGTGGAGCATCGTGGATTTTTGCGCAAGGGTTGTCGTGCCGATATCGTTATTGTACGTCCTAAGAGTCCGTGGACTGTAACACGTGATAACATTCTCAGCAAATGTGGATGGAGCCCCATGGAGGGACACGAATACCAGTGGAAGGTGGAACGTACACTTTGTAATGGACAAACAGTATATGCTAATGGTGCTATAGATGCTAATGTTATAGGTGTAGCCATCACATTTAATCACTCATGACCATTCACTATACTATCCGTGAACTGATTCCCTATATCAATTGGGATTATTTCTTCTATGCTTGGGGTATGCATACAAAACCGCAAGCAGAGAAAGACCGTTTGCGCCAAGAAGCAGAAACGGTCCTGACGGAGATAGAAGATAAATATACCATATATGGACTCTTTGAACTGATTGATGCGCATAGTGATGGTGATGATGTAGTGGTGAAGGGTAATAGAAGAATTCCATTTCTACGTCAGCAGCAGCCTGGTAGTGAGTTCCTTTGCTTAGCAGACTTTATCCATCCTACGTACGACCGAATAGGCGTCTTTGCCACATCGGTGGATATTGGTATGGAGAAAGACTTTGATAGTGACCCTTATATGAAGATGATGGTTCAGCTCTTGGCTGACCGATTGGCTGAGGCTGCTGCAGAGCGTATGCACGAGGAAATTCGTAAAAACTATTGGGGCTATGCACCTGATGAACACTTAACGATGCAGCAACTGCATGTAGAACAGTTCCAAGGTATTCGTCCTGCCGTAGGTTATCCTTCCTTGCCTGATACTAGTCTGAATTTTGTTCTCAATGAGTTGATAGATATGAGACAGATTGGTATCCGATTGACTGAGAGTGGCGCCATGAAGCCGCATGCCAGTGTCTCAGGATTGATGATAGCTCATCCGAAAGCTCATTATTTCTCGTTGGGTACCATTGGAGAAGACCAGCTCAGTGACTATGCACGTCGACGCGGATTGCCAGTGGAAGTTATTCGTAAATTCTTAAGTTCACATCTATGATTGCAAGATACGCCATATTACTATTCCTGATAATTACAATCCTCGCTATTCCGCTGGGCGCTTTCCTGCTTTGTCGCTGGTTGTTGCCGAAGCGTTATGGGCGTTGGGTTGGTCTTGTGCTTGCAGCACTATTATTAGGGATGATACCTTATGGTATCTATGTGGGTTTTGAAAAGTTGGAGGTACATCAAATGGAGTTTGCCAGTAGCGATTTACCAGAAGCTTTTGATGGCTATCGTATTGTACAATTCTCTGATGCTCATGTAGGAACCTATGGTGGCAGTCGTATGGTGTTGTTACGCCAGTTGGTTGACAATATCAATGCACAGCATGCCGATGCCATCGTCTTTACGGGCGATTTGCAGAATCTGCGCCCTGATGAGCTGACGGATAAGATGGATATTCTGAGTCAATTGCATGCTCCCGATGGCGTGTATAGTATTCTTGGAAATCATGACTATTCTATCTATTTGGATACCGATGAGGCTACCAAGGCTAAGTATAGTCAAAAGACACAGCAGTATGAACGCAAGATGGGATGGCAATTGTTGATGAATGAACATCGTTGCATCTGTCGTGATAGTGACTCTATTGTGATTGCAGGTATGGAGAACTGGGGTAAGATGAAACGTATGCCTCGTCGTGGTGATGTGAGAAAGACCATGGAAGGTGTTGCTCCTTCTTCTTTCGTGGTAATGCTTCAACACGACCCTTCTTGCTGGCGAGAGAAAATCTTGCCCGAATGTCATGCGCAGTTGACGCTGAGTGGACATACGCATGGTGGACAGTTTGCCATATTCGGTTGGTCGCCCGTAGCTTTCTCTTATGATGAATGGAAAGGTACGACCTATGAAGGAGAAAGGGCACTGCATGTATCTGTCGGTGCTGGTGGCTTGATTCCCTTTCGCTTGGGTATGTCCGGAGAAATTGTCGTTATTACATTGAAAAAGAAATAATACAAAGACTATGAGATACTTCTATTACATCTATCAAGTGTTTATCGCCATTCCTGTAACTATTATCATGACGATCTGGACGGCATTCTTAGTGGGTCTGGGTTGTACCCTCGGTAATGGTCATTATTGGGGGTATTATCCTGGTCGTTGGTGGGCTCGTGTGATTACGCGCATTTTCTTGTTGCCTGTCAAGGTGGAAGGACATGAGCATCTGGAACCCAACCAGTCGTATGTCTTTGTGGCTAATCATCAGGGCGCTTTCGACATTTTCTTGATTTATGGTTTCTTAGGTCGAAACTTTAAGTGGATGATGAAGCACCAGATCAATAAGATTCCTTTTGTGGGCTATGCTTGTCGAAAGTCACACCAGATAATGGTCGATAAGCGTGGAGTGGGGAAGGTGCGTCATACCTATGAGGCAGCACGCCATATCTTGAAAACTGGAAATTGTAGCGTAGTTGTGTTCCCTGAGGGCGCACGCTCATTTACAGGACATATGGGCGTGTTCAAGAAGGGAGCCTTTGCACTGGCAGATGAGTTGCAGTTACCCGTGGTACCTCTGACTATCAATGGTTCTTTCGATGTGATGCCCCGTACTCGTGATTGGCATTTTGCCCATTGGCATCCACTATCACTGACCATCCATCAGCCCGTTTATCCTATTGGACAAGGTATACAAAATGTACAGGCTACCATGAAACAGTCATACGACAGTGTGATGTCAGCCATTGTTCCTGAATATCAAGGTTTCGTAGAGAATCCTGACCAGTAGAGATTAGTCTGCTATCTTTGGATATTTGCGCGTCCAACCATCCCAGCGCAGGCGCATTACGCCAAAGAATGCTTCGCCGAAGATGCCACCTGACATTTTGCTGGTACCTTCGCGACGATTGACAAAGATGACGGGTACCTCTTTAATCTTAAAGCCAATCTTGTAGGCGGTGAACTTCATCTCAATCTGGAAGGCATAACCCTTAAAACGAATCTTGTCGAGTTCGATAGTTTCCAAGACTTTGCGACGATAGCATTTGAAACCAGCAGTGGTATCGTGAACTTGGAAGCCAGTGACAATGCGAACGTACTTAGATGCAAAGTAGCTCATCAGTACGCGACCGATAGGCCAATTGACTACATTTACGCCACTAACGTAACGACTACCGATTGCTACATCGTAACCATCGTCAGCACAAGCGCTGTATAGGCGAGGCAAGTCGTTGGGATCGTGACTGAAGTCAGCATCCATCTCGAAGACATACTGATAGTCGTGTTCCAAAGCCCATTTGAAACCAGTGATGTAGGCTGTGCCCAATCCCAGTTTACCGCTGCGCTCAATGATGAATAGACGATCAGCAAACTCTTCCTGTGTCATCATACCTTTGACAATAGCTGCAGTGCCATCGGGCGAGCCATCGTCGATGATAAGAATGTGAAAACACTTTTCCAATCCGAACACAGCTCGGATAATCTTCTCAATATTCTCCTTCTCGTTATAAGTAGGAATGATGACAATACTGTCGCTTGGATGCATAGTAGTCTCTCTTTTTTTATTTTTCTACTGCAAAGGTAGATAATATTTATCAATTATCAATGCAACGCCACACTTTTTTCCCAAAAAGAAAGAGCAATTATCAATTATTATCAATTATTTTGTATCTTTGCACGCGAATATCGTATGAAGATTCAAGATTTACTGAAAAGATATGCCATGTTGCCACAGGTTGGTGCATTGGCTGATACACTCGAGAAGTCGCAACGCCACACTCAGACTGAAAGTCTGCAAAACTCGGTAAAAACGATTTTTCTCGAGGGACTTACGTGTTCTTCCGCCCCCATGTTGTTTGGTGCGTTACAGAAGAAATGTGCTGCTCCAATATTGTTTATCCTTCAGGATGCTGACGAGGCAGGTTATTTCTATCATGACTTGGTGCAGCTGTTGGGCGATGTTGACGTGTTGTTCTTCCCATCGAGTTATCGTCGTGCCATCAAATATGCACAACGTGATGCTGCTAGTGAGATTCTTCGTACAGAGGTGCTGGCCAGATTGTCCACATCTCGCTCCTCACTCGTTGGTCCTCTATATATAGTCACTTATCCAGAGGCTATCGCAGAACTTGTTATTTCGAAACGAGTGCTCGATGATCGTACCTTGGTGCTGAAATGTAACGATATTATTAATACCGATGAGACAACGCAAGCATTACGAGATTTAGGCTTCTCTGAGGTTGACTATGTTTACGAACCAGGACAGTTCGCCTTGCGTGGAAGTATCTTGGATGTATATAGCTATAGTAGTGAGTTGCCTTATCGTATTGACTTGTTTGGTGATGACATCGATTCTATTCGTACTTTTGAGGTCGACACGCAATTATCTAAAGAGCATTGTGAGCAGGTGACGATTGTACCAGAGTTGATGACTGAAGAGGAGAAAGTGTCTTTCCTTTCTTTCTTGCCCAGTGAGTCGATTTTGGCAGTTAAGGATTTCCTGTTTGTACGTGATTCTATTGACCGTATTTATCAGGAAGGCTTCTCTGAACAGGCAATGACAGAGCGCTTGGAAGGTGCTACCGAAGTGGAGCAACATGCCATTATGCAGGAGATGCGTAAAGAGTCACAACTGATTAGTGGCCAGATGTTCAGTCGCGATGCTATTGACTTCCGTCGCATAGAGATGGGCCATCGCCCATCGGGCTTGCCAGATGTAACTATCACTTTTCATATCTCTCCACAGCCACAGTTTCATAAGAACTTTGAGTTGTTGCAACAGTCTCTGGAAATGTATCTGGCCGATGGTTACCAGCTCTGCATACTTGCCGATAGTCAGAAACAGTTGGAACGTCTGCGTGACATTTTTGCCGAAAAGGGAACTGTACTTTTCGAACCTGTTGAGAAGACACTCCACGAGGGTTTTGCCGATAATGATTTGCACCTCTGCGTATTTACCGACCATCAGATATTTGACCGCTTCCATAAATACAGTCTGCATTCCGATAAGGCACGCTCTGGTAAGGTGGCTCTGACACTGAAGGAGATACAGCAGTTCGAGGTGGGAGACTATGTAGTACATGTTGATCACGGTATTGGTAAGTTTGGTGGATTAGTACGTATGCCGCAAGATGATGGCTATCAGGAAATGATAAAAATCATCTATGAGGGTGGCGGAGCTATCTATGTCTCTATACATTCTTTATATAAGGTATCGAAGTATAAGTCTCAGGATGGAGGAGAGGCTCCTCGATTGTCGCATCTTGGTACAGGACAATGGGAACGCCTGAAGGAGCGCACCAAAGCCAAACTGAAGGATATTGCTCGTGATTTGATTAAACTTTACGCAGCTCGCCGGCGTGAGCGCGGTTTTGCATTCTCGGCAGATACCTTTATGCAGCACGAATTGGAAGCATCGTTCCTTTATGAAGATACACCTGACCAGTTGAAAGCCACCAATGATGTGAAGGCTGATATGGAGAAGGCGCAGCCCATGGACCGATTGGTTTGTGGTGATGTGGGCTTTGGTAAGACTGAGGTGGCAGTACGTGCCGCCTTCAAAGCAGCATGCGACTCTAAGCAGGTGGCAGTTTTGGTGCCTACTACTGTATTGGCATATCAGCATTATCAAACCTTCTCTTCACGACTGAAAGACTTTCCTGTTCGTGTAGAGTATCTGTCTCGTGCCCGTTCCACCAAACAAACCACAGCCATACTTAAGGATTTGGCAGAGGGTAAGGTGGATATATTAATAGGTACGCATAAGCTTGTTGGCAAGACGGTAAAGTTTCATGATTTAGGTCTGCTTATCATTGATGAGGAACAGAAGTTTGGCGTGTCTACTAAAGAGAAGTTGCGCCAGATGAAGACCAATGTTGATACGCTGACGATGACGGCAACACCTATTCCGAGAACTCTACAATTCTCGCTGCTAGGTGCTCGCGATCTGAGTATCATTCAGACACCACCGCCCAATCGCTATCCAATTCAGACGGAGATTCATACCTTTGGCGCAGAAATTATGGCCGATGCTATCAATTTCGAGATGTCGCGCAATGGACAGGTGTATCTCGTCAATCCACGCATCAATGACTTGACGCGTCTGAAGGAGATGATAGAGAAGTATGTTCCTGACGCGCGTGTGGCTGTTGGCCATGGACAAATGAAACCTGAGGAGTTGGAGAAGATTATCTATGATTTTGCCAACTATGATTATGACGTATTGCTCTCCACCACTATTGTTGAGAATGGTATAGATATCCCTAATGCCAATACGATTATTATCAATGGCGCCCATCGCTTTGGCCTTTCCGATTTGCATCAGATGCGTGGTCGCGTGGGACGAGGTAATCGCAAGGCT
Source organism: Prevotellaceae bacterium MN60 (assembly GCA_900199555.1). Lineage (GTDB taxonomy): Bacteria > Bacteroidota > Bacteroidia > Bacteroidales > Bacteroidaceae > Prevotella. The sequence continues at coordinate 83,139 of FZQZ01000009.1, read as the reverse complement.
TTCTGCTATCTGTTGGCCCCGCCATTGGCTGACCTGCCTGTGGAGAGTCGTCGCCGTTTGGAAGCACTAGAGAATTTCAGTGACCTTGGTTCAGGTATTCATATTGCGATGCAAGACCTTGATATTCGTGGCGCAGGCAATCTGTTGGGTGCAGAACAAAGTGGCTTTATTGCTGATTTGGGATACGAGACGTATGTGAAAATCTTGCAGCAGGCCGTTGTAGAGTTGAGAAATGAGAATCCTCAGCAGTTCGAACAAGTTGACGAAAAACAGGAGCGTAATGTTACACCTTCTGCTGGCGGTGGATGGGATGGAGATTATGTCTCTGATTGTACGTTGGAGAGTGATATGGAACTCTACTTCCCCGATCAGTATGTGCCGTCAGACTCTGAGCGTATGCTACTCTATCGTGAACTTGATAGTCTTCAAACCGATGAACAATTGGCTGCCTATCGTACACGCCTGATTGACCGCTTTGGAAAGGTGCCGCAGGTCGGTGAAGAGTTGATGCGTGTGGTTCCTTTGCGACGTATCGGTAAGAATCTTGGTTGTGAGAAGATGATGCTGAAACAAGGACGCATGACGCTCTTCTTTGTATCACAGAATGATAGTCCTTTCTATCAGAGTGAGACTTTTGACCATATCTTATCTTATGTAGCACGTAATCCTCGTCGTTGTCAGTTCCGCGAACAAAATGGTAAGCGTTCTATGGTAATTACTGATGTTCCTACTGTGGAGTCTGCTGTTGCATTGTTGAGTCAGATTTAGTTTTATGTCATTTTGTCTGCTTTTGCTGACAATATGACGTAAATATTTGCTTGGCATCTATGTTGCATATGTTGTTAATGAAAGCCGAAAGGCAATCAAAGAAACAAACAACATGTATAACTAAAATATAATTAGGAGGTAAATATTATGATGCCAATGATGAGAACAAACAGTTGGATTCCTACAGTGTTTAACGATTTGTTTTACAGTGATTTGATGCCGAAAGTCAATCAGACGGCTCCTGCTATCAATGTGAAAGAGTCAGATAAAGCATATACCGTAGAGTTGGCTGCTCCTGGCATGAAAAAGGAGGACTTCAATGTGCATATTGACGATGAGGGTAACCTCGTAGTTAAGCTTGAAAGCAAACAGGAACATAAGGAGGAAGACAAGAATACACGCTATCTGCGTCGTGAGTTCAGTTATTCAAAGTTTGAACAGACACTGATTCTGCCTGACGATGTGAAGAAAGATGCCATTTCGGCTAAGGTTGAAAATGGTATGCTGACCGTAGAACTCCCTAAGGTCGTGGAAGAGAAAGTAAAGTTATCTCGTAAGATTGATATCGCATAAGAGTTATGCGTATTTAAAAAGGAAAAGCCCTGCCAAACGGCAGGGCTTTTTTTATGTTGTTAACTCATTACTCTTGAACTGTGAATTCAATCTCAGAATCGATGATGGCACAGCGGTTCTTTTCGCTTTCGCCAAATGGCTGAACGGTGTCACCTTTGGCACTTGTTAGAATATTTGCTGGGTTACATCCGTAGGTGTTTACCAATACGTCTTTACACTTTTGTGCACGTTGGTTGGCATATTCCATATTGATAGATGGATGACCAGTTTCTTTGTCGGCATATCCCACAATCATAACTTTCGCATCCTTATGCTTCTCCATAAATTGGACAATCTTCTTCATTTGTTCTTGTCCACCTACTGTTGGATCACTCTTACAAATGCCATAGAAAATTTCTTCATGCAGAATATCTTTCTTTACCACAATTTTGGGCTCAGGTTTCTTCTCTTCAATGACAGGTGCTGCAGGAACGACATCGACAGCTTCTATAACTTCCTGCACTACAGGTACGATAGGTTCTGCCTTTTGGATGCGTCTGTTGAAACGATAGCTGACACCTAACATCGCAAGAAATCCCCAACCTTTACTGTTGTTAAAACTCTTGTCATGTATCATGGGCGCATAGTTGGCATTAATTTCAAATGAGAATCCGATAGGCTTGGTAATATTACTTTCTAAACGTAAACCTGTACGTAAGTTATACGAGAACTTATCCACCAGGCTACCCATATTGGCTTCATGGTCGAATGATGAAATATGACCGATACCACCGAGTACGTATAGGTTTAGTGGACGAGCAACGTTGCGAGAGAGTAAACTCGTTACATTCAGCAATAGGTCGGCATTAATATCAATGTATTTATATTTGTAGTCGGAAGTCATTTTTGACTGCCATCCATTGAGGTGTAGGCGTGCACCCCCCTTGGGCGTCATATAACCATAGGATAATGCTGCAGTTGGAGAGATAAGTTTAAAGAAATCAGAAGCAGGCGTTTGCACACCACCTTGTGCTTCTATGTATGAATACGATTTCAAGACATCACGATTGTCTTCTTGTGCCATAGCAAAACTTACTGCAAATAATGCAGAGATTGCGGTTAGGATTAAATGTTTTGTGTTCATAATACTGTAATTTTAATAGTTTTAGATTATAAATTATATTTATCATTATCTATAGAGGGCAAAGATAAAGGATTTTTTTGTTTTTTGCAAATTTTTACGCAAATTTTTTAATTATGAGGCAGTTTTATGATGGTCAAGATGTATTAATAAGATTAGAAATGTGTTTAAATTAAATCCGATGATACCTTGCTGATAACAGGGTACCATCGGATAGATATAATGCTATATTGCTTGTCTTTTTTAGCCTTGCTTGTCTAGTTCTGCTAAGTTTTCGGCAATCATCTCGTCGGTGACGGTGTAGTTTTGCAGGTCACCCTTGATGAATGAGTCGTAGCTAGGCATATCGATGAGTCCATGGCCAGAGAGGTTGAAGAGGATAACCTTTTCTTCGCCCGTCTCTTTACACTTCTTGGCCTCGCGGATAGTAGCAGCTATGGCGTGACAACTCTCGGGAGCAGGGATGATACCCTCGGTACGAGCGAAAAGCATACCTGCCTCAAAGGTTTCGAGCTGTGGAATATCAACACCGTGCATCAATCCGTCTTTAATCAGTTGTGAGACAATCATTCCTGCACCATGATAGCGCAGACCACCAGCGTGAATGTTGGATGGCTTGAAGTTGTGACCCAGTGTGAACATGGGCAGCAATGGTGTATAGCCAGCCTCGTCGCCAAAGTCGTAGCGGAACTGACCACGAGTCAGCTTAGGACAACTGTCTGGTTCGGCAGCAATAAACTCAGTTTTCTTACCATCAAGAATGTTGTGACGCATGAATGGGAAGGCGATACCACCGAAGTTACTACCACCACCGAAGCAAGCAATCACCATATCGGGATATTCGCCAGCCATCTCCATCTGTTTCTCGGCTTCCAATCCGATAATTGTTTGGTGCAAACCTACGTGGTTTAATACGGAGCCCAGTGTGTATTTACAATTAGGAGTGGTTGTTGCCAGCTCTACAGCCTCAGAGATTGCTGTACCCAAAGAGCCAGTATGCATGGGATCCTTGGTTAAGATGTTCTTACCAGCGCGGGTTGACATAGAGGGTGAACCCTCAACGACAGCACCGAAGGTGCGCATGATGCTTGAGCGATAAGGCTTCTGCTGCATGGTAATCTTTACCTGATAGACGGCGCAGTCGAGTCCGTAAATCTTTGCAGCATAGCTAAGGGCGGCACCCCATTGGCCAGCACCAGTCTCTGTGGTTACGTTAGTGGTGCCTTCCTGCTTAGCATAGTAGCACTGAGGAATAGCTGAGTTAATCTTATGTGAACCTAATGGGTTGGTAGACTCGTTTTTGAAATAGATGTGAGCTGGAGTACCCAGTGCCTCTTCTAATGCATAAGCACGCACAAGAGGAGTGCTGCGATAGAACTTATACTTTTCAAGTACCTCTTCGGGGATATCTATCCAACGATGTTCTGTATCCAACTCTTGCACGCAACATTCGCGTGGGAAGATATGAGCCAAGTCATCTACACCCAGAGGCTGTTTGGTTACTGGGTGGATAGGTGGCATTGGTTTGTTGGGCATGTCTGCCTGAATGTTATACCACTGTGTAGGGAGTTCACTCTCCTGAAGGATGAATTTCTTCTGTTTTGCCATTGTTACTTGTTTTTGGTTAGGAAATACCGACTGCAAAAATACAAAATAATTATCAAATATGAATGATGAATTATGAATTATTTTATACCTTTGCAGCCATTATGACGATAATATTAATAGTCTTAGCCTATTTTACTTTGCTTTATGCGGTCAGTCATTGGACTGGTCGAAAGGCCACCAATGCGACGTTCTATCGTGCAGACCGTCGTTCACCGTGGTATCTGGTAGCCTTTGGTATGGTGGGCGCCTCTATCTCTGGTGTCACCTTCGTATCTGTTCCTGGTATGGTGATGACTTCGCAGATGACCTACCTGCAGACGTGTCTGGGATTTGTGTTAGGCTATGTCGTTGTAGCTTTCGTGCTATTGCCTCTTTATTATCGTCTGAATCTTACTTCTATTTATGCTTTTCTGGGGCAGCGACTGGGTAAGCGGGCGCATCTCACCGGCTCTTCTTTCTTTTTATTGAGTAAGATGGCTGGTGCCACACTCAAGTTCTATGTGGTTTGTATCATCCTTCAGCGCTTTGCCTTTGAACCTTTGGGCGTGCCTTTCGCAGTAACCACAATAGGTCTCGTTGCATTGATATGGCTATATACCCGTCGTGGTGGTATGAAAACACTGGTGTGGACCGACTCTTTGCAGACCATTTGTCTCTTTTCTGCTCTTCTCCTTATTATATATAAGGTAATAGGAGATTTGAATCTGACCACTGGTGAGGCGATGACTGCTGTATGGAATCATGAACTATCAAGAGTATTTGTTTGGGACGACTGGGTGTCTAAGCAAAACTTCTGGAAACAGTTTCTGAGCGGTGTGTTTATTGTTGTCGTGATGACGGGACTAGACCAGGATATGATGCAGAAGAATCTGACGTGTAAGTCGTTGCCTGATGCGCAGAAGGATATGTGTACGTATGGTTGGGCTTTCGTACCGGTTAATCTGCTATTCTTGTCGTTGGGCGTATTGCTTACCTTGTGGTATCAACAACAGGGTGGGGCAGTGCCTGCTACAGGTGACGAGCTGTTACCTCAGTTCGTTTCGCTCACTACTCAACTATCGCCCTTCACCACCTACCTTTTTATTCTTGGTATTATTGCGGCCTCCTTCTCTAGTGCTGATTCGGCGCTGACCTCGTTGACCACTATTTATTGTGTGGATATTATCAAACGTGAGGGCGATGAGGGGTTGCGCAAGCGAGTACATCTTGCTATGTGTGGCATCTTTGTGCTCTTTATTCTGCTGTTTAATGCCGTCAATTCTACCAGTTTGATAGATGCCATTTATGTGATAGTATCATATACATACGGTCCGCTATTGGGATTGTTTGCCTATGGATTGCTGACTAAAAGAAAGGTCAACGACCGCATAGTGCCCTATGTAGCTGTGCTGTCGCCATTATTGTGCTACCTGATAGATTGGGGATGTGGAGCATTGCTTGACTATCATTTTGGTTATGAACTGTTGATGCTCAATGGAGCATTAACCTTTATGGGGCTCCAGTTCATCCCAAATACTAAAACGTCGTTTCTCTCCTTCCTCCGTTAGTGCCATCGCTTCTTCTCTTATCTCGGCAAAGTACTCTTTTGGCTGCGTACCCATTACGCGCTTAAAAGAGGTGGCGAAATATTTGGGGTCCTTAAATCCTACTTGGTAAGCGATGTCGCTGACACGAAGGTCGGGATTCTCCTTTGCCATCTTGCAGGCAGCTTCTATACGGATGTCGCGGATGAAGTTAGTAATACTCTTACCGGTGATGGCGCGTATCTTATTATAAAGTGTGCTTTCGCTGCTTCCCATATCAGATGCAAAGGATTGTCTGTCGTATTCCGTGTCGCTAAGATGTTCGTTGATGCAGTTAGTTGCTCGTTGCAAGAACTCCTGATCTGCATGGCGTGGGGCAGTGTGCATTATTTTGCGAATACTTTTATAGTCCTCTTCGTATTCCTCGGGTAATTCGATGGTTGGAACGCGCAACTCGATATTGTTGGGAATATGAAAACCAGCAGGTACTATGTTGTTTTGTTGTCCTGCTTGATAGATTTCTTTCTTGATGGGCAACTCTATAACAATACCATTCCCTTGCTTATTGTCGTCGTCACTTTTAATGTTTCCATGATGGTGGGTGATGGTATCATTTAGTATAGCAAAGCTCATTTTGCTCATTGGGTTTCCATTGTCGTTGATGCGTATGTATATACGGTCATAGCTTGGATTGGTAGATATGGCCACAGAAACCTTGCCGCCACCATGGAGGCGTTGAGTAACATCAGATAATAATAAGAATATAACATTGTCTAATACTACCGTGTCAATCCAGCCCATCATACTTTCTGGATCGCACTTTATTCTAAGGTTGATTCGCTTGCTTTCCATCAAAGGCATGAATTCTCCCATCTTTTCTTTGATGTATTGCATGATGTCATTGCTACTCACATTTAATCCTAGTCTGGCTAAAGACTGTGATTTTACTTCTCTAGGTTCCTGATGAAGTAAAAATCGACTACAAATTGTAGCCAAAAAGACAATGATACAGACTAAAATAACGTTCGTTATACTCATGTGAATTGCTTTTTACGTCACAAATTTAAAATATTTACTCTGAAAATATGGCAATTCGTCGGTAAATTTATGTTAAAACGCCTGTTTTTGGTTTGAAAAACGTTATTTGAGGTTGAAAATTTATAAAAATAACGATTATTAAACTATTTTTAATGCAGATTAAACCTGTATTTCAAATAAATGTATTACTTTTGCAATGTCGAAAGGAATTAGCGAATTCCTCGATCTTTAAGAGTTATTTTACTCTTAGTCTAAAAAGAGATTTTTAATGGTTAAGGTTTATGGTTGATTAATTTAGTTTTTACGGAAAAACCTCGCTGTGAAGCGGGGTTTTTCTTTTGTATTGTTTCTAATAAGTTTTTCCTAGGCCTTCCTAGGCCTTCCTAGGTGTTCCTAGGATATTCTAGGTTGTTTATTCCTTAGTGCTCTAGCAAGAAGCGCTCGGCTTCAATAGCAGCCTGACAACCTGTGCCTGCGGCGCTGATGGCTTGACGATAGACGGGATCTGCACAGTCACCAGCAACAAAGATGCCGGGAAGCTTAGTGCGTGGAGTACCATCAATCTTCTTCAGATAACCCACTTCGTCGGTATCGAGCCATTCCTTGAAGATGTCTGTATTGGGTTTGTGGCCAATAGCCAGGAAGAAACCGTCAATCTGGATGTCTACCAGCTGTTCGTCGGCTTCACCCTTGCGCTTAACAAGATGTGCGCCTTCTACGCCGTTTTCTCCGAAGAGGCCTAAGGTGTTATGCTCGAACAGTATTTCGATGTTCTCTGCGGCCTTTACGCGCTCCTGCATTACTTGTGAGGCACGCAGGAAAGGCTTGCGTACGATAAGATATACTTTCTTTGCCAATCCGCTCAGGTAGAGAGCGTCTTCGCAAGCAGTATCACCGCCGCCAACTACAGCAACCGTCTTCTTGCGATAGAAGAAACCATCGCAGGTGGCACAGGCGCTAACACCCTGTCCGTTGTATTTGCGCTCGTCGTCTAATCCAAGGTACTTAGCAGAGGCACCAGTGGCGATAATCACAGTATCAGCTTCTATCTCGTTATCGTTTTCATCCCATGCTTTGTATGGACGACTAGAGAAGTCAACCTTTGTGATACTTCCGTCGCGGATGTCGGCGCCAAAGCGCTCAGCCTGCTCACGGATGTCCATCATCATCTGATTGCCGTCTACTCCTTGTGGATAGCCGGGGAAGTTTTCTACTTCAGTGGTCTGTGTCAGCTGACCGCCAGGTTGCATACCGCTATACTCTACGGGGTGCAAGTTGGCACGACTGGCATAGATGGCAGCCGTATATCCGGCAGGTCCGCTGCCGATAATTAAACATTTTACGTGTTCCATATAATTATTTATTGCAGTTGTAAATGGTGAATTGCCAATTACAGCAAATCCTTGATTTGCTTCTCAATGTTCTCAATCTTTTCTGTAGGTTCGAAGCGTGCTACCACCTGACCTTTCTTATTAATCAAGAACTTGGTGAAGTTCCACTTGATGTCGGCCTTCTTCTTGTAGTCAGGGTCGGCCTTAGTCAGCATGTCGTCAAGAATGTGTGCAATGGGGTGTTCCATATCCCAACCTGCAAAGCCCTTCTGTTCTTTCAAGAACTTGAAGAGTGGGTCGGCATCGTCGCCATTAACCTTAACTTTCTTGAAGCGTGGGAAGTCTGTTCCGAAGTTTAGCTTACAGAATTCGTGGATAGACTCATCTGTTCCAGGAGCCTGCTGACCAAACTGGTTGCAAGGGAAGTCGAGAATCTCAAAACCCTCACTGTGATGTTCTTTGTACAATTTCTCCAATTCCTCGTACTGTGGTGTGAATCCACATTTAGTTGCTGTGTTGACTATCAGTAATACCTCGTTCGCATATTCTTTCAGCGACACATCTTTTCCTTTTCTGTCCTTGACAGAGAATTCATAAACAGTTCTCATTGTTTTGTTTGTTGTAATATTTTGTCAAAATAAAAGTCGTATCTAGCATTTTCAGCAAAGATACGACTTTTCCTTGGTATTACCAAACGATTTACATTTTTTTTAATTGAGATTCCAGTCTTTCAGCAATTGTGTCTTGTTGACGTTCTCAATTTCGTTTTCTATGTCGTCAGGCAGATTGCAGAAGAAATCAACACCTGTTTTGTTTTGTAGTTCTGCAATGTTTACTGCATAGTTCTTCAATGCGCTCCATGAAGTGTTGTCCTGATGCTGAATGAAGAATGCCATCGCCTTTAGCTTGCTTCCCGACTTGCTTAGTAGGGCCATGTAGAAGTATTTGGGTACGATATGGTTGCCGATAGTGCGATCAAGGATATCGCTGTCCTTGTCGATAGTTCCACCTTTACATACAAATAAGGTATCTGCTTGACCTGCCCATGAGCGCACTCTGCTCTCCATGTTTGCCCAGATAGCTTCGTTGAAGTTTGGAACCATGGGATAGATGTTGGTCATATAGAATGTCTGCTCATTAGCTTCTTTGCTGCTAAGACGATCGGCCGAGGCTAAGATGTGTCCTCTTTGATAGTAATCGGAGTTAGCCAGTACGGGCTTTGTCTTGCTCAGCTCGCTATATGTTGCCTGCTGTTCGTTACTTGGAACGAGTGGGTCGTAAGCCCATGGGTCACTTCCCCAGTTCTTGCGATTCCAGACGCTAGCGTTAATTGCGTTGTACATCTTATAGCATACCCAGCGGGTAGCCTTCTTGTCGTGGTCCCACTCAAGGCTGTAGTTGACTGCCTTCTTTTGGGTAGTGCTATTGATGATAGCTTCATGAACAATCACTTCACTCTTTCCACCTTTCAAGGCAGGGAATTCTAAACTGTATTTAGCAATCTCAGGACCATTATCCTGACGAGGGTCTGGATTTACAGGGGTAGTAGTGCCACCGCCACCAATCTTATATTCGTTTTCGTCGTCGCCGCAAGCCACAAGGATGAGTGCGAGAGCGAAGAATAGGGGAGCTAAATGTTTCATAAGTCTTGGATATTTTAGTAGTATTAATAGGATGTTTGAGATAAAGTAAAGGTGCGACCAAGGCATATGCAACTACCTTGTACGCACCTTCAATGTCTTGTTCGGCTTGAAATATCTTACTTCTTCGCAGCCTTACCGTAGCGGCTCATGAACTTATCAACACGACCAGCGGTGTCGACGAGCTTGCTCTTACCGGTATAGAAGGGGTGAGAAGTGCTCGAAATTTCAATCTTTACCACGGGGTAAGTTTCGCCTTCGAATTCTACAGTGTCATTAGTCTTTGCGGTAGAACGCGAAAGGAACATATCGCCGTTGGACATGTCCTTAAACACGACGGGGCGATAGTTTTCTGGATGAATACCTTTTTTCATTTTACTTGATAATTATTACTTGTTATTTGATATAAATACACTTTGACTACGTATTAAAACGCTGCGATGTTGCTTACGCTCAACATAAAGTAAACTTTCTGTTTTCGCTAAAACACAACATTGAGGGTGCAAAGGTACGAAGATTTTCTGAACTAACCAAATAATTCTCAGCTTATTTTTGTTTTTCAAGTCGAATATGTCTCTGCACTACCAGTACATAGCCTTTGTACAAGTAGTACATACTCTTTGTACAAGTAGTACAAGCCTTCTGTACTACTAGTACAAGTCTATTGTACCACGACAATACACCCTCCGTACGTTGTGTCCGAACGCCCTGGACATTGCGTCCGGAAATAATCTGGGAATATTTTCTAGAAGATAAAAATAGGCTGCAAACCTTTCGGAATGCAGCCTAGATATTTTTGTAGAGATACTAACTTATTTCTTAGTCAGAGTAGCATCGTCGATAATGAAGTCTTTACCTGAAGAGTAGTTAGACTTCTTAGGATTCATAACAACCAAGCAAACTGTTGTTGAAGCTGAGAGGGTGAACTCGTAGCTTACCTGCTGCCAGCTTGTGCTGAGAGTTGTGTAGTCACCATAAGCGTAGCTTCCAGCAGTGCCGTCTGCTACGGGAACATAACCAGGACGTGCCTGAGAGGCATCTGTAGTAGTTGCCTTAATCCAGAAAGAGAAGGTGTATGTGCCAGCCTCCAGAGTGATTTCCTGAGAAGCCAAACGTACATTCTTAGACTCAACACCCTTTACAATTACAGAGAAGCTGCCTCCGTGAGCATCTGTGCTCTTCTCCAAAGTGGCAGAACTTGCAGTGCATGCAGACTTCCAACCTGTAGGAAGATCGTTAGCCCATGTTTCAAAGTCACCATTGGTCAGTGCAGTTACAGTTGTACCGCTACCACTGCCGCTTCCGCTTCCACTGCCAGAGCCAGAACCCTTAGTCAGCTTAACGATGTAGTTGCCTTGAGCAACCTCAGGAGTAGTATTGCCGTCCTTAACGTACTTGGTCAGCTTACCGAATACTACAACCTCGTCGCCTTCTGCAATCTGACCAGCCTCGGTGAAGTCGGTGTTGTCCAAGTTCTTTCCGCGGAATACGGTCAGCTCGTTGGTACCATCAGAGATAACATAGTCGATGTTCTTAAACTTCGCTATATTGTCTGCAGTGGTCTTAATCTTGGTAATCTTACCAGCAACATAAGCAGACTTGTCGGTAGTTCCGTTGTCAGCCAAAGCGTTGATGTACTCCAAAGCCTTAGCAATGGTAATAGGAGCATCCTTAGTACCGAGTGTTTCACCGGTATCGCCACCAGTACCGCTACCACTACCACCGCCGACAGCTACACCAGCAATGCTTACTACATAAGAGCCAGAAGATGTTTCAGGAGTGTTGCCCTTGTAGTTTACTACAGGACCATAGATAACAATCTCTGAACCCTTCTTGATTACGAGGCCTTCGTCGAACTTCTTGCCTTCGGGACCATAACAACGATAAACCTTGAATGCAGCCTTAGAGTCTTCTGTATCGAAGAGGTCAAGCTCAATGTTCTGGTAGTTGCTAACAGTGTACTCCTCGTGGGTAATACCCTTGATGTAGTATTTCTCAGAAGAAGCGGTCTCACCAACTTCCTGACACTTAGCAATAGCAGCAGCAATGTTGAATGGATCTGCTTCTGTACCAGTACCAGCAGGTTCGATTGTTTCTGCGGGTCCGTTGGGGTTGATTGGCTGTCCGAATGGTTCGGGAACATCCTCACAGCTTGTGAAAGTGAAGGCCATCATAGCCATCGCCATCAGATAATAAATCTTTTTCATATCTTTATTCTTTTTTGTTTATTCGTATATTAGAATGAATTTACTCGGCCAACTCAGGAGCCTGTCCGTTAACGCTTACGAGTGTACCAGAGTTCTGAACAGTCTCAGGAGTGTTGCCCTTGTAGTTGACAAGCTTACCGCTAACGATGACTGTAGCGCCCTTGGCAATCTTGTAGCCCTCCTTAAGACCCTTGCCGTCAGCACCCTTCACGCGGTATGCTGTGAACTTAGCCTTAGTAGCGCCCAAAGCGTCAACCAATACTAGGGTAGCGTTCTTGTAGCTGTCAACAGTATAGTCTGCACTAACAAGACCCTTAACAAAGAAGATTTCTTCTGTTGCGGTCTCGCCAGTTTGCTGGCACTTTGCAATAGCAGCAGCTACGTTGAATGGGTCTGCCTCTGTACCAGTACCTGCAGGATCTACCTCGGGTACATCGTCGTCAGTCTTTTCGTCACCTGTAGTCAGCTCGATATCGTCTGCTGTGCGAGGCATAATCTGCCAAGTGTCGTTGTAGCGAGCAGCAATACCAGTGATGTTGACTTTCTCTGTAGGCATTACCTCGTTGGCAAATTTAGCATAGGTGCTAGTACGAACTACTACGTTGCTCATGCCATCGATGTCGCGGTTTACACAACCACCAACCAACTTGGCACTACCATCGCTAGGAGCAAATACAATCTTGCCATCGGCATTCTTCAGCTTGACACCAACGAGCTTTACCAACTTACCACAGTCGGCAGCCAGGTCAAGGCTCTCCAAACTTCTGAGAGTGATAGGCTTTACGCTCAGTCCCTCGATGGCGGGAATCAATTTGAAGTGCTCATCCCAAGTATAGCGACTCATGCGACCTACCTGTGCAGTAGCATTCTCTTTTGAAGGATCGGTATATGAAATACCTACCTGACCTTGTTTGCCATAACCACCAACATAGAGGCCTTCCAGTTCAATCATAACGCACTGTCCAACAGCAGTCTCGCTGAAGAGACCAGACTTGTTGATGCTGATGCAGAGTGCACCAGTAGCATCCTGTACATAAATCTGCTTGTAGAGGTTGCTGCCTGCGTCGTCACCAATAACAATACCCTGAATCTGTGTAGGCTTTGTAACCTGCTTCAGTCCATTGTTGTTAATCTCATTCTGGAAGCTTGACTTAATCTCAGCGATAGTCTTAACGTTGGTAGCCTGGATATACTGATTACCAATGCTTTTCAGTCCTGCTTCCTCAGAAGGGTCGTCCCAAGAATGACATGAGACGGTGAGCAAGGCTGTCAGCGCTAAAAGGAATATATTTCTTGTCTTCATAATACTTCAGTGTTTTAGAATCTGTAACCAATGTTCAGCATACCGTTGATACCCCAAGAATAGTACTTCTTCGGGTTCTTGTCGAAACGATAGAGACGACTCTTAGCGTTAACACTTCCGTCGTCAGTGTTGATAGAGTAGCTGCTACGTCCCTGCTCGTAACCACCAGTGCAAATGCTCTGATTGTTCAGCAAGTTGGTAACCATCAGGTTAACTGACAGCTGACCAGTCTTCAAGCGAATGGTGCGACCGATGTTGAGGTCGAGCATGAAGCCGCCCTTACCCTTAGCCTGAGCCAGTGCACTCTGGATAACGTTACCCTCGTCGTCGATAGTACGCTCCTCAGCAATGCCGCGTGCGATAGCAGCCTTGTTGCGGTTGGTAAGTGTGCTCTCGTAACGATAAGAAGGAGAGTAGCTCAGATAGATGCGGTCGTAGTAGTTACCATTGAGGTCGATGAACCAACCACCAGCGTGGTAGCTCAGAGTAACACCATATACAGACAATGGAGTACCAGCCTCGCGCATGTTCTTATTTAATACAGTCTCCTCGTAGTACTCACCCTTGGTTGAGCTCATGTAGCGTACGAGAGAGTTGTTGGTATTCTTAGCCTCACTGATAGCGCCGAGGAACTTCACGTTGAAGTCAGAGGTAACTGAGAAGTTCAGACCCCACTCAACACCGTAGTAAGCCTTCTTACCACCAGTCATTGATACATAAGAGAATGAGTTGATGTCATCATCGAAGAAGTTCTGCCATTCGGTAACATCGGTGATGCGGCTGTAGTAACCATTGATGTTAGCCTTCATCCAAGTGGTGGCAAACTGATAACCCAACTCTGCACTGAAAATCTTCTCGTTCTTCAGGTTGGCAACAAACTCGTTGGTCATCTCTGGAGATACGAATACAGACTGCGCCTGAGGAGTCTTCAACTCGTAACCAAGACCGAGGGTAATGGTGTTACCTGCACCGAGGTTGTAGGTCAGACCACCCTTAGCACCACCATCCAAGAAGCGAGCTGTGCCACTCTTACCCAGTGAGCTGATGCCCATGCCTTCAGCCAAACCGTTACGCATCTTACCATCGCGCTGCATGCTGGTACCAGCTACGCGACCAGCCAAGAAGGCAGCCAGTGCACCCTTGTTATACTTCAGGGCAGCCCAGGCCTGAGCCTTGTTTACCAGCAGGTTGTAGTTGTAACCAAACTTATCGCCCTCCTTAATCTCCTTGTTAGGATTGTCGAGGTCGTACTGTACGCGGATATCGTTGGCAGCATAGTTGCCAAGAGCGTAAGTGTTGATGTCGTGATAGACGTTAGCACCCAGCAGGTCGTCCATTGTCTTGAAGTGCATACCCTTGTTGGTGCTCAGGCTGAAACCGAGGTTCAAGGCAGTAGTTTTGCTCAACTCAGTCTTCAAAGTAGAAGCCAGAGTCAGGTTCAGCGTGTTGATATTCTTAGCTTCTACGTAGTAGGCAGCATCGCGACCAGAGGCATTACCCATGCGGTTGGCCTGATACAGCTGATCCCAGTTAATCTGGCGAGCCTCTTCGCTACCCATCCAATAAGTACGGGCACGATAGTAGTCGAAGTAGCCATCCTCAGTGTTGCTGGCATCGTTATACCATACGTCGTAGTAGCTTGATGGAAGGCGCTTCCAATAGTCTGGAGCAGGATTCTCACCACCGTTGTAGTTCAGCTTGGTACCTTTGTACATACCATAGCGACCTGTCAGAGCGGTAGTCAGCTTCATGCGCTCGTTGATATCCCAGTTCCAGTTAACCAAAACGGTAGGAGTGAAGTCTTTAACAACGCGTGAGTTGCGTACCTTACCATCCTGATAACCCCAGTATGGGTTGTAGAAGTTGTTGTTAGCCAACCAGTAAGCCTCGTCGGTGCTGGCACCCTGTGAAGAGCGCTCTGTGGGGCTACCCCATGTGATGATGGCGATAGAGTGGTCGCCCATCTTCTTCTCTGCTCCAAGGAAATAAGAGAGAGAGTTGTAGAATGTACCCTCTACATAACCACGCTGAGCCCAGCGATAGGTCATACCACCAGAGAAAGCCCAACCATTAGGCATCAAACCAGTGTTGTAGGTGTACATGCCACGCAAGGTGTAGCTACGATTGGCACCAGCGATAGAGGCATACTGTCCGGTAGCCATGCGGCTAGGACGGAAGTCGTAGTTGTTAGAACCTGCCATAGATGACATGGCGAAGTTGTTAAACTCGAAAGGCAGTGATGTCTCTCTGCTGCTGTTGGTCTGACGGTTCAGACCACCAATCGTTGCAAAGCGGAACTGTCCGGACTCCAAATCATTCATTGGAGCACCGTTGATGTAAATCTCATTGTACTTTTGGTTAAAAGCACGATAGCGGAAGCGACCAGCGCTGAACTGGTATCCTGCTGAATTAGCAAAGATGTTCTGGTTAGAAGAAATGATAGACACATTCTGCGACATGTCATCATCCTCACCCAATTGTGCTTCCGTGAAGGTGAAGGCTTGCTCGCTCAGTGCAGTCTGCTCTTCCTTCTCCGTAACTTCAGAAGTCTTGGTAGTCTGAGCAAATGCTGTAGAGGCAATGCATGCAGCCATCACGGCTAATTTTAGCTTTTTCTGCATAAGATTGTATTATTTATAAATTGTGTTTTTATTTGTTTCGGCTCAAAGATTTTGCTGCAAAGTTAATGTATTATATGGAAAAAAAAGTATGTTTTCGTGTTTTTTTTAGAAAAATATTAGAATATCTCGAAAATATTGCGTAACTTCGCCCCAATAAATCTAAGTGATTATGAAAAAACTATTATCCTTTATGGCCGTTCTGTTCCTCATCGGAACGATGAACGTGCAGGCACAGGACAAGAAGTTCTCTGTCTATGCTGTTGGTTTCTACAATCTTGAGAATCTTTTTGATACCTGCCATGATGTAGGCCACAACGATTATGAATATCTGCCTGATGGTAAGAACAAATGGTCGGGTATGAAGTATACGCATAAGTTGCGCAACATGGCACGCGTACTGTCTGAGATGGGTACCGACGTATTGCCCAATGTGGGTTGTGCAGCTATCGGCGTTTCTGAGGTAGAGAATGACAAGTGTCTGGAAGACCTCTGCGATCAGGAGCCACTGAAGAAGCGTAACTTCAAACATTTGTTGCTGGAAGGTCCTGACCATCGTGGTGTAGACTGCGGCCTGTTGTATAATCCTGCCCTGTTTACTGTTCGCAATGTGAAACTCGTACCTTATATATATATAAAGCCCGAGGATGCCAATCGTGCTACTCGTGGATTCTTCACAGTTAGTGGTACCTTGGCTGGTGAGCATGTAACGATTATCGTTAATCACCTACCTTCACGCTTTGCAGGTAGCTTCTATCGCGAGGAAGGCGGTCGCCAGATTCGTCAGGTGAAAGACTCTCTGCTGAAGGACGACCCCAATGTGAAGATTCTTATCATGGGTGATATGAACGATGACCCTGCTGATCGCTCTATGTCTGTAGCCCTTGGAGCTAAGCGTGAGTTGGAGGATGTACAGCCTGGTGGACTCTTCAACCCGTTCTGGAATATCCATGCCAGTGGTACAGGTACGTTGATGTATGATGGCAAGTGGAATCTGTTCGACCAGATTATCCTTTCGCATTCACTGCTCAACCAGAAAGGTAAGAAGGACTATAGCACGCTGAAGTTCTGGAAAGCTCAGATATTCCGTCGCGACTACCTCTTCCAGCAGGAAGGACGTTACAAGGGCAATACCCTGCGTACGCATGCTGGCGGTGTATGGCTCGATGGCTATAGCGACCACCTGCCCACACTGGTTTACCTCGTGAAAGAACAAAAGTAAGATAAAAGATAGATGTATATTATTGGAATAGCAGGCGGAACTGGCTCTGGAAAGACCACCGTCGTTAAGAGAATAGCTAAAGTGCTGCCAGCTCATTGTGCAGCTGTAGTACCCCTAGACTCGTATTATAATGATACGACGGGAATGACCGATGAAGAGCGTAAGGCTATCAACTTCGACCATCCTGATGCTTTCGACTGGAAGTTGCTCACCGAGCATATCAAGATGTTAAAGAACGGTCAGGCTGTAGAGCAACCTACCTATTCGTATGTGCTTAGCAACCGTCTGCCAGAAACTATCCATGTAGAACCCAAGCCTGTTATTATCCTCGAGGGCATCATGACGCTGCACTATAAGAAGTTGCGCGATATGATGGACCTGAAGATTTTTGTGGATACGGATGCCGATGTACGACTGATTCGTAATATCCGTCGCGATGTTGTAGAGCGTGGACGTACGGTCGATATGGTGCTTGAACGCTATGAGAATGTGCTGAAGCCCATGCACGACCAGTTTATCGAACCTACCAAGAAGTTTGCCGACCTTATTATTCCTTGGGGTGGCGACAACAAGACGGGTATCCATATTCTTAAAACCTATATCGAGGGTATCGTGACGAATGTGTGATACAACGATTTTCCTGATACGTCACGGTGAGACTGTGGACAATGCCTTGCAGATTATGCAAGGTCAGACACAGGGCGAACTGAACGAGCAGGGTAAGGAACAAGCTCGACAGGTGGCGCAGCGATTGGCTGGCGAACCTGTCGATGTTTTTATTTCTAGTGACTTGCACCGTGCAATACAGACAGCCGAGATTATTGCAGAGCCTCATAACTTACCCATCACAACTACTCCTCTGCTTCGTGAGCGAGATTGGGGTAGCTTTACTGGTCGCTTTATTCCTGATTTGAAAGGTGAGGTGTGGCCCGATGATATAGAATCCGAACCCGCTTTATTGCAACGTGCTTTAGCGTTTCTACAATATGTTACGACCACCTACCCAGGAAAGAGGGTGGTGGCCGTAGGTCATGGAATCATCAATAAAGCGATTCTTGCTGTTTATGCGGGTTGCACCATGCGAGAGGTGCAGCGTATGTTAAATGCAGAGGTACGTATCTTAACGACGTCCGCCGCCTCGATTGCCGCTAAAACCTCCACTGGCTCTGCTACCACTATTACCACGGCTTCCGCTGAATGAACCGCCGGCTCTGCTGCCACTGCCTCCACGGTTTCCGCTGAAAGAACCGCTGCTGTGGTGACTGCTGCTACTGCCTCCGCGATTTCCACCGAATGAGCCACTGCTGTGATGGTTTCCATTGCTGCTATTTACTCCACTAGGTCTATTGTCGCCATGAGAGCCATGGTTTCCGCGATCTCCACGGTTTCCGCTGAAGGCACCATTGCTGTTATGATTTACCGTAGTGCGTGTAGAACTTGTGCGTGGACCACCGAAATTGTCGTGGCGATGATTGCCTGTGTTTGGACGGTGGTGTCCTGCATTGCCATGATGATGGCGGAAGTCACCGCGATTCCAACGGTCTAACATACCGAAGTGTGTATGTCCTGATGGACGGAAGTGGTCTCTGCGACTATAGTAGTAGCCGTGATGTCCGTGCAGATGCCATGCGTGAGCGCCACGATAGGTTGCATAGAATGTTGGTCTGCCAAAGTAGAAGTAGTCACGACGTGGATAGCGAGCATAGATACCGAAGTGCCAATAGCCGTTGTGCCAGTATAGTGGACGGTAGAAGTAGTTAGCTGCGATAAAGGCTGTCCACTGTGCGTCCAACAATACGTAACTCAAGTCACGGTTGCGGCGCTCCCAATAGTCACCATATACATCATCATAGTTTGTTACTCCCATCAGGTAGTCGAGGTTGATCTCGTAAGCAGCCTCATACTGTTCGTCCGTCAGGTTCAGTTCGTATGCCATCTTATCTGTCAAGAACAATGCTTCGTTGCGAGCCTGTTCGTAACTCATTGCCTTGCCCGATGTGGCTATCGCCATCATTGCTACCAGGGCTAATATCATCTTCTTCATAGTCGTTCTCCTTTATATGATTAGTTCGACATCATTGTTTTCATGGGCAAAAGTAGGAAGAAAATGATGCAAAAACAAAGGATTTCCCCTAAACACGTGGGGGGAAATCCCTATAATAGATTTTATGTGACGGATCGAATTACCATTTCTCCAACAGCCAATACTGACCGTCTTTGCTGAGTCGTAGGTGGTCGGAGGTAAGAGATTCTATCTTAACGCGAATATTATTAAAGGGTTTAAAGCCAAAGACATTTTCTATCACATCCTTGTCATGTTGGGAGTTATCATGGATAGAGTGGCAGTCTATAAAAATACTATCACCCACATGATGGAAGTTGCCAAAAATCTGGCTGCTCATCACATTGTTGTCTACCGTATGAAACTGGACAATAGAACCTGAGAAACTAACGTATCTCGAATCTGACATTCGCCACTGTCCTAAGAGATCACCAGCATCACCTCCTTCCTGACAAGAGAGAAGTAAGAAGGTGAAAAGGTAAAGAGGTAAGATTTTATAGAATTTTGCCATGATAGCTGATTTTAAAGTTAAACGTAGAGTTGTCACCGTAGATGTTTCCCTTGTCGAAGGCATAGGCACCACTAAACTGCCAAGCTCCTAACTGATAGTTGCCCTGCAGCATAGCATCGAAAGAGTGTTGCTTTTGAATGGATGGAACCTTATAGGTGCCCCATCCCTCGCGATAAGAACCTTTAATGAGGTAGCTGATACGAGGGGTGAGTTCGCCCGTAATGCCTAGATGCCAAGCCTTGATGCGATTGTCGCGATAGGCGGTATAACCGTCCTTATTATATATAGGTGAGGTGATAAGAGCAATACCTGGTGTCATGCCATAGTAGGCATAGTTGATATAGTACGAGTGGTTATAATATTCATCATTGCCTGTTACGAGCTCTGTGATCTTACTACGGATAGGTTCGGGATAGTCACCACGGTCGTAGTGCAGAGGACCGCTTTGGTTGGTGCTTTGGAAGTATTCAAAGACGGCGCTTCTGATGAGCTGCTTGCCTGCAGTCTTGTTGGTATATTCTACACCCCATAGTCCGTCCCATCCGTTGCCTTTGCGCATACCAGAACCATCCTCGAACGGGTCGTCAACATACACTTGCACAAGATGATTCTTGTTGATATTCCAACCCAATTGGACCGTCATCGAACCAAGGTGGTTGCCATATACCCAATCCTCCATAGCATCATTCTCGTAGTATTGACTATCGCCCACGGGCAGTATTACTCTCAAGAAGGTCTTGAGGTTGAGAGGCTTACTCTTGCTAACTAGTTCGCCATTTACCTTCGTGTAGCTCGTACCGCCAAACTGCACCATGTGTTCGATTCCGGCAGTAACAAAGAAACGCTTATTGGGATTGGTGCGGAAGTAGAAATGCTTTTGGTGGAAATAGATGCCTGTGGCATAACCTGCATTGACGTCTGGAGCAGCCTTGAAAGCTTCTTCACGATAGTTGCTATCCATCAACTTACCATAACCACCATCAAAGTGTATTTGTAGCCATCCCTTGGTATAGGGCACTGTCCAGAAGTCGGTGGTGCCGATATGTACCTGTGGCATTGGTTTAGCATTAATGCCTTTGGCAAAGTGTCCAACAGACAAAAGACTATTGCGCAATACGGGCTTCTGCTCACGACTACCTGCCTCAAGGAAGAATTCTTTCCATTGCAGATTGGCAAAACACTGCTGTATATAAGCCTTGTGGTCGGCATGTACAGATGCGACAGCATCGATACCTCCCGTGAGTAAGAAATCACTTCCTAAAGAATGTTCAATATTAACTGCTCCGCGCATGTAGGCCGTGTTAGGCCGTGTTGCCATGATGTGATAGCGATTGGTTGATAGTTGGTAAGCGGTGAAATCACCCGTACCAACCGATGCCTCTGTCGTCAAATCATAGGTGATGTGCGTAGACAAAGAGTCTTGCGCCATTATGGGCAAGGAAACCCCGATGAATAAGAAGATTGCTAATGTCTTTAACTTCTTTAATTCCATAACTTGGTATTTTTGTCAGTTTAGAATATTCTGCCTGAGATGATATTTATGAAGGTCCAAAATAGAATTTTCGTGTCCATCCATAAAGACCGATGTTCTAAGTAGTAGAGGTCGCATTCCAAACGTTTTAACATCTTTTCGATAGTGTCTGTGTAGCCATTATGCAGTGTAGCATAAGAGGTTACTCCTGGACGTATCTGGTATAATAGTTCATAGCGAGGGTCGCGTTCCATAATCTTGTCAATATAGTAACGGCGTTCGGGGCGGTGTCCTACAAATGCCATATCACCGATGAATACATTCCAAAGCTGAGGTAGCTCGTCAAGATGATGTCTGCGTAGCACTTTACCAATCTTAGTCAGACGTGGATCGTTCTCCTGCTGTAGCAATTCTTTTCCTTCTTTCTCTGCATCAATCTTCATGCTTCTGAACTTATAGATAAAGAAGGGCTTTCCTTTCAGTCCGATACGCTCTTGTTTGTAGATGGCAGGACCACCACCAATCTTAATAGCCAAAAAGCATAGTAGCATCAGTGGTGAGAAAAGTACAAGGCAGAAGGCTGATATGATAAGATCGATAGTACGTTTCATGAGATGTGTCTTATTCTAAGATTGATAGCCGTATTGACAAGGATGTATATTAGTATGTTAATCCCGATAATCACTGTTGGGGTAAGTGTGGGATACATAGCGTAGTTGATGCCGTAGATGCCAATGGTTATCATCAGTATGGCGATGAGCGCCTGATGTTGGCTCAGTCCTGCTCGCATCAGTTTGTGATGGATGTGGTTCTTGTCGGCATTGAAGAGGGGATAGCCGTGGAACAGACGAAAAAGGGTGACTCTTACCACATCAGCGATAGGTACGAAGAGCAACGTGAGTGGATAGAGAAATGCCTCTGGGCGTGTGAAAGTCCAGATAACGGGATGGTCCATAGCGGTTTTGACGGCGAAGAAACCTAAAGTGTAGCCTAACGATAGGGAGCCAGAGTCGCCCATGAAAATCTTGGTGTTCTTCTCTGCCTTGCCGAACAGGTTGTAATATAGAAAGGCTACCAATGCACCCATCATGCCTGCTGCAAGGATGGTGTAGGTGTTGCGGAATACATCATAATGGATGAAATAGGTCATAAAGCCTGCCAGTGCCAGTACTGATATACAGCCCGCCAATCCATCAATACCATCGATAAGGTTAATGGCATTGACGATAAACACAATTGTGAATATCGTAATGGGAATACCTACGAAGGCTGGAATCTCGTGGATGCCAAACAGTCCATAGAGGTCGTTGATATAGAGTCTTGCCATGGGGAGCATGGCGGCAGCACAGATTTGTGCTACAAACTTATTCTTGGCATTGAGACCTACTAAGTCATCGATGATGCCCACGATATACATAATGGACAGACCCACCAAATAACTCGCACTCCAAATGTTAAAGGGGCGCTCCATATCATCGTTCGAAGAGATAATAAACAGGCAAACGGCAAAGGAAACTATCATGCTGGGGAAGAACGAAATACCACCCAAGCGGGGAATAGCATTCTTATGCACCTTTCGCTCGTTGGGAAGGTCGTATAATTTCTTCCGCTTACAATATTCTATGATTGCTGGAGTGAATATCGCTCCACAAGTAAGACTTAATAAAAATGCGCCGAGTAAATATATATTCATGTAGTATATCCTTTTATAGATATAACTCACATGTAGTGTCTTTTATTGTATTCCTGACATGAAATATTTCTTCTGTTGCTAATTCCCAAGAACCTAAGAAAACAAAATTCTCTTACGCTTGGGATAACCATAAAAGAAACCGAACTTCTTCCAATATTTGATATGGCTCTGAATGAATATCTTGGCATATCTTGAATTGGAACGGGCGCGACGGGTACCTTTGTAGATGATGGAACAATTAGGGAAGTAAACAACCTCAAGCCTATATTGGCGTATACGAGTGCACCAATCCAGGTCTTCTGCATACATGAAGAGGTCGGCATCAAGTCCCTTTGTGGCTTCGTAGGCTTTGCGTGATACCATGATGAAGGCTCCAATCAGCCAGTCGACAGTCTGAACCTTGTTGTAGTTCATATCGTTGTTGAGAATACTTGTCTTGTGCCCTATCACTCGCTTTATTTGTCGCCAAATATATCTTGGCACGGAAACGTATGGGCGGGCTGTGTCTTGGATGTTGCCGTCCAGATCTCTCATCTGTGGACCAATGGCACCAATCTCAGGGTGCTGATCCATGAAATCAATCATACTGTCGAGTCCGGAAACCAGATTGCAGTCAGAATTCATGATAACAAGATAGTCGCCTTTTGCCACCTTTAAACCTTCGTTCATGGCATATGCAAAACCGCCGTTTCTCTCGTTAAACAGCCATCGTAGATTGCTGTCTGTCTGGTCTATCTTCTCCTGTTCCTGTTGATTATAGCATGAATTAGAGGATACTATGATCTCGTATGGCAGCTGGAGATGCTTCTTAATAGATGCCACGCAGTGCATAATCTCGTCTATGCAGTGATATTCGACAATAACAATAGAGAGTTTTATGTTCATTGAAGTATTATTTCTTAGCTATATATATAACGTGTTACTTGGTGTGTTATTTTGTCATATCTGAAAAATAAGCGCAAATGTCTTTCGCAATGGTTTCCCATGACAAATCGCCAGTGTCATAGTCTTTTTTGATATTCTCAGAATACGTGTTGACGAGACAGGGCTGGTTCCATAAGGAAATTATGCTGTCGGCAAGAGCATCAACATCTTTTTCTTTGATAATCATTCCATATTGTTGATGCCTTACCATCTCTGGCAATCCTCCTACATTTGTGGCAATGACGGGTTTGCTGAAGGCGAAAGCCGACATGATGACGCCGCTTTGTGTTGCATCGGTATAGGGACAAACCATGAAATCACAATTTTTGATGAGTGTTACTAGTTCCTCATCAGGGATGAAACGGTTGCGGATGTCGATATAGTCAAGTGACTGATAACGGCAAATGTCGAAGTGATATTTTCCTCCACCAGCAACAATGAGTTGGCAGTCAGGGCACTGCTCATGTACTTTCTCCATGGCAGGCAAGAGATAATCAAGTCCTTTATATGGAGAAATCTTACCAGCAAAGAGAATATATCGTTTGTTGATATTACATGCAACTGTTGCTATCGTCCGCAGATATGTGAAACAGCTCAGCTTGCTATTGATGACCTGATGGTCTGACAAGTGATAATAGTCAAGGAATTCCTGACGTTGTGCCTTGTTGAGGATGATGAAACGTGGAATAAGCCAGAAAGCCACCTTCCTTCTCATTCGCACTATAAAAGTGTCAAGGCCAGAGTGGGGAAAAGGATCGTGTACTGTCAACGTCATCTTATGGCGTAACACATAGAGGATGAATTCGTAAATGTTGGGTGGCCATACAAGATGGATGATGTTAAATTTTTGCTTGATAAGAAATAGCAACAATAGGAAATGCGTCCAAAATGACTTCAGAAGCCAAAACCGTCCGCAGGTGTTGACAACATAGAACTTGTCAATATCAATAAAGTCGGCATACTTCTGGAAGTCGGGATAGATGTCAACGGCCTTGAATACGCCTGATTTCGGGTATATATGCTCTATGTTGAATGCAGGGCCTTTCTGAAAACGTGGACAGATCTCCATCACATAAGTGATGTCTGCCAACTTCTGAACTTCATGCAGATATGAAAGGTCGACATCCGATAATTGTATCTTTCCTAAATAGGCAATTTTCATAGCTCATTATTCGTTTCGTATGACTCTTTGATAGCTTCGGCAAGAGCGTCAATATAGCCATGCCCATATTCAAGGTCTGGTTCCATATAGTTGCCTTCACCCCATTCATTCCACGACTTTACCAATACGATTTGCTCCTCAGAAGGTTTTTCCTTTATCATGGAGAACGCCTCCTTTGCCAAACGTTTAAAGTATTTGGGTGCGCAGTTTGTGAAGACCAGTCCTTTACGACCAGAACGTGGCGTGTGATCCCAGTTGGGGGTAATCACAGGGATGACCTCTCGTTCTTTACATGACGGATGAAGCATATATTTGATGGCTTCCTTGTATTTGTATATCATGGGTATTCCTAGATATTTTCTGGCTATGGTCCTGATAGCCTTCTGCCATTTCGGAGCAGTGTGGTAGATGTTGATGTAGTCTACATTACAAATGGCATCGAAGCCTTTTGACAGCAGCATCTTCTTATGGTCGGAATTGTAGTCTGTAGCTACAAAAAAGAAATCACCTAGTCCGTTGTCCTTGCCTAATTGTCTCCAGGTCTTGATAAAGATATCCACATCCTTGAATCCAACAGCATCATAGATTACATAGAAAGGTTTTCCGTTAACCCTTACATAGCGCTTGTCTTGAAATGCGGGAAGCAGATGATGGAAATGGGCTGTATAGTCTGTCTCTCCAGGATATTGCTGCTCAATAAGTAACTGGTCTTGCCCTTTCTTATGTGGATCCCATAGTTTCTTGTACCATGAATGGTTAGCCCAGCAAAGGCAGAAGGGGAAGTCGGGCTTGCCCGACGCGACAACCTCCTCAAAAGGACGTTGCATTAGTTGCTTGCCGTTACCAAACCAATATTCGTAATAGCAGAATGCCTCTATTCCTGCGTCCTTTGCCAGTCTTGCCTGTTCCTCCCTTACTTCAGCTAAGCGCAAATCATAAAATCCAAGGTCGACAGGAATGTGTGGCTGCTTGTGACCAGGGAATAGCTTACGTGCACGGGCTACATTGGTCCATTCAGTAAATCCTTTTCCCCACCATTCGTCATTTTCAGGGAAAGGATGATATTGTGGCAAATATAATGCAAATATTCTTGGTTTCATTTTTTGTTTTCTTTTAGAAGTTTTGTGTATATGCTATATATATTCTCTGCAGACCTCTCATGAGTATAAAGAGTATTGACAGTTCTAAATGCTCGTTCTTTCATATCTTTCCATTGTTCTTCACTACTGTTGTGGACTTTTTGCAAGCATAATGTAAGCTCATCTTCTGAAGTATAAGATAGCGCAATTTCTTCCTTTGTTAAATTTCTTCCGTTTGTTAGTTGCTCTTTAGTTCCTGCTATGTTGTTCCCTATACAGAGGCAGTTGTTGAACATAGCCTCGGGCATGCAGAATCCAAAGCCTTCTAGTCTAGAAGGGATGATAAGTGCAATTGCTTTCTGCATGACTCCTTCCAGATTGTTGATGTCGCCCATAAACTCAATGTAGTTAGATAGCTGATGGTCTCTTATGTAAATCTCTATCTGGTGGAAATAAAAGGTATCGGATATTGCTCCTGCTACGCGAAGGTGAAGTGGATTCTTAACCTGCTTAACATAATTGTCATATGCTCTTAATAAAATGTCTAACCCCTTTATATGCTCCACTCTGCCTGCATAGAGGAAAAATGCTTCTTTATTCTTGTGTGGCAAATGTTGTACACTATTGTGAACACCATCATATACAACGACGGTATTCTTCGCACCAATGAGTTCGTGATGTCTTTGTATGTCTTTCGTTATACAAATATTGCAGGAGTTGTTTTTTTTCAGAGCTTTGTGTATGTATTTCCATGTGGGGAAATAATGCATGGAGAATTCTTTACTACCATATTCAGCATATTCTCTAATATGCTGAATGTGTGGAATGTGTGTGTGTGTTGCAGCCAATCTACCAATACTGACAACACTTGTATTAGTGTGTATAAGATCAGGATGTAACTGCTTGATAAGTTTTTTCATTCTTGTTAAGGCATATATGTTGATTATAATACGACATAACAATTTAAAGAAAAAAGTTATTTTATCACTGACACTTTTAAAATTAGGATATATGCTGAGTTTAAATGTTATACAATACGTTTCGTATCCGCTATTCAGAAGTGTATTATATACGCCGTTTTTGTCTGGTACAATGAAAATAGGAACAATGTCTTTTGCTTCCAAGTGAAAAGCTATGCCCAATAAAGCTTTTGTGGCTCCACTTGTAGTTTGTGTGCTATGTAATATATATAGTACTCGCATATTTTTTTCTGTTTTCAATTTCTAAATGAGGAAAGAATTCCTCGCATGCAGACATTTAGCAACTTAATAATGGAAAGTCCAATATATTTCCTATGAGTAAACCAGTAGTATGTGCTAGCGAACTGGTTTTGTTTCACATCTAAGTAAATCATATCCGTCATTTTCTTACGGAAATATGTGTGAAAGAAGGGGGGGAGCATACCATAGAAAGTCTTGGAATACCATCTTTGGGAGCTACTGCAAGCTTTTACAGCAATTTTTAGGTTCTGTGAGCGTGATATAGTGTATTGGTTATCTCTATATTCAAACATTACAGTTTGTCCATTGGCTATACCTTTTTCTTTTGCGGCAAGATTTGCAGTAGCCCAATCGCTAGAGTAGGCGAGTGGAAATTTTATGTACCCTCCATTTTTGTTCAACCACTTACGAGAAATCATAAAATCGCCAATGAATTGTTTTCTGTCTTCTTTCCACTGACGAAAGAGCATTTCCTCGCAAGTCTCATATAATGGACGTTCTTCTTGATAGCCGATAATGCGACCTTCTTCATCTATGATTTGTGTCCGTGCATGATAGATATTCAAGTCTGGAAATTTCTTTGCTAATTTTTGGTATTCCTCAAGACAGCAGGGTAGTAGTCGGTCGTCATCCCCAATACATATGACATAATCCCCATTGCAGTGGGATAAACAGATGTTCCAATTGTCTACTACGTCTATTATACCGCAATTTTTGTCGTTTCTGTAGTAATGTATTCGTGGGTCGTTAATATATTGATCAACTATAGATTTTAGATTCTCTGGGGAGTAATCATCCACAATAATAAGTTCCCAGTCCTGCCATGTCTGGTTTGTTACGCTCTTGATTGCTTCATCAAGATAACGTGACTTGAATGATGGTATTGTAACGGATATCTTCATCTGTTGTAGATCTTTGTTTTCGATAATAATTGTAACCAAATTGGATTCTTGAGTATAAAAATCTGTGCTATCACAGAGAAGATTAGTATTACAGAAACAGCAATTAATATCATGACGATATCTGGATAAAAGCAGTATTTATAAATGACAAGTAGGATGATAGTTACTGGTATGTATGTTAGCATATACTTGGTTAATGGTTTACCGGGGAATGAGAACCCTGCAACTTTATATACCCATAATTGTGCTCCTAGCATTATGGTAATCTCTGATAATAGCCAAACCAAAGAAGAACCAACTGCGCCGTAGCTTTTTACAAGAAGTATGTTTAGAATAATTCCAACTAAAGCTCCCAAACAAGTATTCAGAAGCAATTTCTTGTCTTGTTTCATAGCCATTAGAATCTGTATACAGATGATTTGTCCATATCCAATTATTAGTATTAGTGGTACAATAATACGGAATGGAAGATAGGAGCCTTCGTAACCGTCCCCTACAAGGAAATGAAGTATGTTTGGACCAAAAATAATAGCTATGATAATAATCGGGAATGAGAAAGATAATAAAGAGTCAACAGAGATATACAATTTTTGTTTATATTCCTCAACCTTTCCTTCTGATAGCAGTGAAGTAACTCTAGGGAACATCACGTTCTGAAATGCTGTCAGAAAAGCAAGGAAAATAGTATGCAGCTTCGTCGCAGTGGTATAATATCCAACTTCGTCAGTTCCTGCCACAAAGCCAAGCCATGCCACATTAAAAGATGTGTACATAGATCCTATAATAATATAGAAACCAATGGAAAAGAAAGTACTCAAGTAGGGCTTTATACTGATGTCTTTTAATGAAAATGAGATAAATCTATTGCAGTAGACTATATTAACCAAGCTATTGATAATGATTACCAATACACACAGAAGATAGTAGGTCTGATAGTCAGAAGCCTTGCGTATAAATACGAATACACTTGCAACGTATAGGATTTTGATAATGATACTACGTTTGGTAATATATGAAAAGTTTTCTAATCCCGTAAAGAACCATTCAACAAGAAATAGATTAAACAATAGTTTAAGTACTCCGAAATATAGAAGGTTCCTGTAAGGAAAAAGTTTCGGAATGGTATACATCACTATAAGTAAAACTATTGTTGCAATCAATGTGGATATTGCATTAAGAGTAACGATACCAGAGAAAGCCTTTGATAACAGCTCTTTGTTGTTCTTATGTATAGCAATCTCTCGTATACCGATAGTTCCAATTCCCATCATCGCGAAAATGATGAAATAATTGATGAGGCTATCTATGAAGTTTACGATTCCTATATTTGAAACGCCAAGCACACGAGAGATATAAGGGTATGTCAAAAATGTAAAGACATATCCAGAAACAGTTAGCGTGCTGTTATATAGAAAATTACGTTTAATACTCATAGGTGAAGATACTCGACTATAAATGAATTAATTCTTTCCATTCTACTATCCCATGAGGCCATTTTTAACGCAGTATCATAATTTTTGTCTACTAATTGTTGGTAACAAGATATTTGAGCTATAATATCTGATAATTGTTTCTCTGGGTTATTCCAATCAATCTCTACAACAGGGTTGTATCCGATATAATTGATTAATTCTTTTGGAGCCCTTCCCACAATAAGTCCTCTGCTAAGCATTACCTCCCAATATCGTTGCGTAAGCGTCTCAATATTTCCACTAGCTATTGGATCTGTGTCTATCTTTGGGAAACAAATTACAACTTTTGATGACGATAATGCTTGTTTGAGCTCTTCTTCTGTGTCAAAAGCAAGTTTTACAAGTGTTCCATCCTCATTGTAGGTGTTTCCACACCAAGTCCTGACAACACCTTCTGTAATGGCATGCTCTATTATTTTATGATAGTGAGAATGTTGCCTTCCCAATTCATATATATCAATTGTTCTCTGAGAAAGGTTTAGACCTTTAAGAAAGCCATCTGGTGCGATTCCCTCAGGTACCCACAGCGTTTTTATATTAGTTTCTTTTTCTATCTGTATGGCCATTTGACTAGAAGAAACCAATACTAAAGGACATCTGAGGTTACGTAAATCCTTAAACAGTTTTTCTTGTTCTTTGGGCCATGTGTCCCAAAGCATCGGTATAATTTGATAACTGAGATAATATGGAAAAGAAGCTTCTAAGATGTTATCTCCTCGTGAAGTGGTAATAAGTATCTTTCGTCTTAATATAGTGAGATGAAAGAAATTAATGAGGAATAATATTAGAGGCATGACTTTCCTGAAAAGATGTTTAGGAGATGGATAAGATTTGAGCGCGATAAAGCCAAACTTTTTTCCTGCATCAACAAACTGATGCATATAAAAAAGAAAATCGCCAGGCTTTTTTCTTATGTCGTTTATATAGATTACTTCCCTAGTCATCATCTTCGACCGTTTTATTATAAATCTTAATTCGTTCGCTTTGATTCTTTCCTCCCAATAGCAAATTGTCATATTCCTGTATAGGCATTTTATATGCAAGAGATGTGACATAAAGGCAATATAAGAAGAATACGCCTCCAAAAATTCTTTTGTTATTTTGTATAGCTAGAACGTCAATCATTCTTATCCAAATGACCCAATATGAATATTCAAAAAGAAGTGACATTCTAGAACTTAGTTCTTGAAACTCTCCAAACACATAGTAGAAAAAGTAACAAAGGACAAGGCTGTTTATTAATATAACATTCGCTTTGTTTGTTGTTAGTTTCTCATAGTAAATAAAAATGAGTAGTGTAAGTCCCATTTTTTCTAAGGTTCCAGTTGGAGACAGTGCTCTAGCCGTTGTGAAATATTCTGTATAGAAAGTCGCTTTTTCTCCTAAAGAACCTTCCAAACCAAGAATCTTAATAAGCGTAAGCACTATGGATGCTTGGCTAATGTAGAATGCAAAAAATGCAAGTATGCCTCCCAAAAACAACCATTTGTTCATCTTCCGTCCTAAAAAAAAGTACAACGGAAAGTAAACGATAGAAGAGGCATGAAAGCAGAGTGCCGCAAAACAAATAGAAAAGTATTGTATGGGTTTCCTCTTTACAATATATTCAAGTGCATTTATGAATATGAATATTGAAATCTGATTTCTTAAAGCATTAAACATCAAACCAACTCCCTCAAATGTGAAGAACAACATTAGGGCAAAAGGTATGTTTTTTACATCCCATCTCTTTAAAAATCTTATGAAAAGTATGGTGTCAATAGTTGTTATAACGATAACAAGAAAAGCGTATTCCCTTGTAAAAATGCTACATAACCACATTAGAGCGGTGAAGCCTGGTTCATGTATTACTGCTTTATGCTTCTCGTTTGTTAAGCTAAAGATGTCTTTCCATTCAACGTTATTATAGCTTTCTGAGTAACTTAGCCAATCAGAATAGACATACCCTCTAAAGGCAAAGAATAAGTAGAATACGCTAATAGCCCCCCAAGTAACACATGTACATAACATTTCGTCGTCCTTACTATCTTGACGTTGAGCGTAGATTAGTGCAAGGATTGCAAATATAAATAAAACTAATATGTATGGAAATGCGTATGCCAAAGGAAATACTATTTAAGTAGTTTCTGCTTGTGCTCGTGGAATAAGATATAGATAGCTCCAACTAACATACCTAAGAATGACCATATTAATAATATAACAATCTTTGGCATGCTAACAGGTTTGGGGGTTACCTTTGCGGGTTGGATAATCGTAAAAGCAGGTGTGCGCTCCTGAAGTTTAGCTTCCGCTAACTTAAGTTGTGCCATGCTTTGTGTATAGACATTGTATTTTAATTGCATGTCATTCTCGAGGTCTTCTGTTCTTGCAGTTACTGCCATAAGCGTTACATCTGTATTCGCATCCGAACTCGTTACATATTTCCTGCGTACTTTTTCGTATGCTTCTTTTGCTTGGGCAGTCAATTGTTTATAATGTTCGACATCCCGACGCGACTTATTTGTGCGATAGTTGGTAATATACTCTTGCAGACGTATTTGTAGTGTATCAGCCATAATGGCTGCAACCATTGGGTCTTGGTCAGTCACGGAGATTGTAATAACGCTTGTTTTTTTGTCAACAATACAACTGATAGAGGATGATATTTCTTTATAAATCTCCCATTGGGTATGATTCATAGCGTAGGGATCAATCGCCCCTTTCTTGCTATTTAAAATAGGTTCTGTTGGCTTCAAGCATTTGCCCAACCATATTCTGGGATAGTTCCACCATGGAATTCTGACATCTTGCTGTAGGTGTGTAAGATATGTACGTACTCGAGAGTCTTTTAAAAGGCGTACCGGTACATCATATAATGATTGAACAAAGTCAGTTGATTCAAAGATGTCTGGATATAAATCTGGGTATATTGCGTCCATCGTACTTTTGCTGCTGTTTAGATTGACACCAAAAGAAGATGCTAAGTCAGAAAGACTGCTAGAAAGTCCAGATGATCCAGATGAAAATTCTGGAGCAAGAATAACACTGCTGCTGAATGATTTAGGAATACTAAATGCAACAATGAGGCCGAGTAGTCCACCGACAATTATAAATCGCGATAATAATCGCCATTTGCCTATTATTATCTGAACTAAATAAATAATATCTATTTCACTGATCTTTTTTTCTTCCATATTCTCTATTACTTCAAAATGTTAGACAATGTGGCAATCATGGTTGCGATAGATGCGGCAGAAGTACCGATAGTCAGCAATTCTGTCGTAGTCATCTTACGTGTCATAGCCTTCTGTGGTACAACGATTTCGCAGCCAGGACGAATCTTAGCACCATCGCTCACCTTGGCTACAGTACCGTTCATGTAGATGACGTATGCCATATTCTTCTTGGCATAACGGTTATAGCCACCAGCTTGCTTGATATAGTATTTGGCACTCTTGCCGGCATTGAATGCTACAGAGTTGGGATACATCACCTCACCGTTAATCTTCACAGTACCATTGTATGTAGGAATGAAGATGCGGTCGCCTTCACGCAACACAATGTCTTGGTCGCCACCCGGTTCAGCGAGTGCCTTGTCCAACTCAATACCTACGGGATAAGTCTCGGGGATTTCAAGTTCTTCTTCCTCGTCGTCTTGACCTGCTTTTGCATTCATGTTGAGTTCTGCAATAGAGCGGTTGTTGTTGATAGCCGTCTCCTGCATGATGCGCTCTTTTTCTTCCTTTCGCATACGGGCAATCTCCTCCAAGCGGATGCGCTCAGCCTCATTGACTTTACGCTCTAATCGAGCACCCTCGATGTAGGCTAAGTCTGTACCACCACCAGCACGCTTGAAGAGGTCGCTCAGACGTTCGTTCTTCTTTGTCAGTGTGTAGGTTCCGGCAAACATCACCTCACCCTCGATGGTTACGTCCTGCTGCTTATAGTAGCCAGGGCTCTTGCGTACATATACCTCGTCGAATGGCATCAGGCGGAACGACTGCTGACCATCAATGACGAAGCCGTCTTTCAGCGAGAACTTAAAGGTCTGTGCCAATACCGAGTCGGTAGTCAGCGCATTCGGATTAGAAACGCGGCGTGAGATAAGTACATTATGCATTGAAGCCGTCTCTTTCAGACCGCCAGCTTGTAGCACGAAGTCTTCCAACGTCTCATTCTCAGCGTATTTATAGGTGCCGGGATACATCACCTCACCATGAATGGCGATGGTTTGCTGTACCTGTGATTCCAATCGGGTGGGGACGAAGAGCACATCTTCGTTTCTCAATGGGATATCGGCTACGGTACCATTCATGATACCTTCGATATCTACGGAGAGCGCCTCCAGTGTGCGGTCTGCCTTCATACGGTGCATCACGCCATGAGCGGTAAAGGCTTCCTCTGTTACTCCCTCTGCATGCTCCAACAAGGTCTTTACACTATAGATGTCTTCACCAATTTGGTACATGCCAGGACGGAATACGGCACCCTTGATTTCTACCATGTTAGAGAAACGAGGTATGATAGAGTCAACACTTACTGAGTCGTTGTCTGCCATGCGGAATGAACCCATGTCAAACTCGTTGACGTTATGTACGGAGTATTGACTGCCCGACTTGCGCACGATGCGTACCGACTTGCGATAGGCATCACCAGCAAAGCCGCCGGCATAGTTAATCAGTGTGCCCACACTTTCGGTAGATTTCATTTCGTAGTACATGGGGCGCTTTACCTTACCGGTGATATTTACCAAGCAGTCGTAAGCACCTACTACGATGACATCATTGTCACCCAAGCGGACATTACCGCTGAGCTTACCATTCAGGATATAGTCATATACGTCGACAGTGCTAACCAGACGGTTGTTGCGATAAACCTTGATGTTACGCAATGTACCGATATCGTTAGGACCGCCAGCCATATACAAAGCATGGAATACAGATGCAAATGCTGCCAGCGTATAGGTACCTGGTGTCTTGACTTCACCCATGACGTTAACCGTGATGGTGCGAGTCTGACCTACCGACAGGCGAATCTTACTGCTGCTATAGCGTGCACCCAACTGTGAGCGAATACGGCTGTTGGCCTGTGCTACGGTGAGTCCTGCTACTTGTATGGGACCGAAGCCTTCTACTACGACAAATCCGTCGGGTGATACCGTAGCCTCTACTGTTTTTTGTGAAGCACCATAGATGTCAATCAATACTGCATCGCCAGCTCCTAAGATATAGTTTTCTGGTGTAGCAATATTCATGTTGGGCTCAAATGTCAGTTCTTCGTTGTTGAAGATGTCGCGACCGAATACTTTCTTATCAGACTTACCCTCTTCGCGCTCCTTGTCTTGAAGGTACTTCTTAATAACCATGCGGTCGTATAGGTCAAGCGAGTCGGGCAGGAAATCGTCTAATTCTGTCTTCATGTCCTGCTCATCCTCTGAGATATAGCGCTTACTTTTCTTATACTTGTCTTTTTTCAGCTGGCGCTTGTTGGCAAGTTTGTCGTCCTTCAATTTCTCTGTTGTTGACAGCTCGCTCTTATCCAGTGCGTTATTGCGGCGCAGGCGGGCATCAATCTGCTCGTCCTCCGTCATCGATTTGTCTTTTACAGTACCTAATCCATCGCCTTTGTTCATACGCTCATACTTCTTGCGGACACGACGAATCTGGTCGATGTCCACACCCTTCTGAACGAGTTTGGTGACGATTTGCTGCTGGCTAGAGCCCGCCTTTTGTTCTTTGATGACAAACTTGATAACTTGATCGTCGGTCATGCTAGACTGTGCACAAATACTGCCTATTGATAGTATAAGCATAAGTGCCACAAGTAGGGTTTTCTTCATAGTTGTTCTTAGTAATGCTTGTATATATACTTACTATATAACTCTGTTTTCTCAAAATTGTTGCAAAGATACGTAATTAATTTAAGAAATATGCCATAAATAAAGAAAAAGTGGCAATTATTTGGTGGTTTCTTGAGAATGTGTTACCTTTGCACATTGGATGCGTTCCATTCCAATGGGGTTGACTGGATTTGACAGCAGGCCGAGATGGTACGTAAGCATGCGGAGTGACGGCTGTATACTCCATAATCCATTCGGTCGAACAATTAATTGGCGAAACACAGTACGCTCTCGCTGCCTAATCGAAGTACAGTAGATTACTGGCTTTATTCTCTTACAAGGTGAGAGAACGAGACATCGCTCTTCTGGATGTTGTTCCGAATCAGGAAGGTATAGCGGTGCAGGTAAATCGGAAATAGTTTGTCGGGCGTCTCGACCGTCAGATGAAGTTTTAGAGAATAAGGTTATGATTGGTGGTCCAGGTCTTGTCATAGCACGAAAATGAAGTCTGGAATAAGCATGTAGAAAGCGTATGGTTTCCCTGTTTGGACGAGGGTTCGACTCCCTCCAGCTCCACTTTCGGGATTCTCTCCCTCGTGAGGGTTCTTTGACCTAAAGGTACAAAGCGACTACGTCGATGACGATTCCCTCCAGCTCCACAAAAGCAAAAACTCGTGAATAAATTATCACGAGTTTTTGCTTTTAATATTTTCTCTTTGGATTTTTCGGAAACCATCCTCGTTCCACGCGCTTTTTCTGTTCAAAGAGTTCGCCGATACCCCATAGTGCTGAGGCTCCGAATACCCCTACAATAGCTGATATCAGGGTGTTCTCGATGAATAGTGCTGCCACGATGCATGCCACTCCTACTATCAGGTAAGCTATCCAAGGGCGTGTGCCCCAATAATACTCTGTTTTGATAACGATGGGGTGCCATATTCCAATGGCAAGGAAAGTGCATATAGCAATGATGATTCCTGTAAAATACATAAATTCTTTAAGTTGTGATATAGTGTTTATTTTTTCTTCAGACAGCTTTTTACCTTCTTCAACAGTTCTGCCGATGGCTGAGCCTCGCCTTCTACTGGCAACAGATACCAGTGTACAGTCCAGCTGAGCGTCTCGTTAGGCTGCAGAGTGGTATAAGCGCCCTGACTCTCCAGTTCGATAAATGTTTTACCTCTGTTCATATATACCTGAATCTCTGCCTCGCCGGGAGCAGGCTCTTCGTTTTTCAGGTCGTCGAAGGTCTTCACCAGTAGCAGTCCCTTGTTATAGTAAGCAAGCCATCCCTTACCGTCGGCATTGATTTTACGATTCTGGTTGGCCTCGTCAGTTTGATACCATACTGCGCCAAAGTTGGCCTTGAAGGGCAGCAGTCCTGTAGGTGTGATACCCTCAATGGGCGCATCAAAGAAGATGATACCGCCATCGTTAGGTACGCGGGTAATCTCCCAGGGAGCTACCTTTCTCGTCTCTCCGCTCTCGTTGATGATAGAGTAGGTGATGACGATGGCATTGGCTTTCTTGTCGGTGCTGAATTCTTTGCGTACACGATACTTCAGCTTTTGTGAGGTCTGGCTGGTCATGATGAGTTTGCCGTCTTTCTCTTCTACCGTGTAGGCCTGCTTGTCAAACTCCTGTACGGGTGGCCAGTTCCACTCTTTCTGTGGACTTGTCCAGAAGGTGCTGCCGAATGATTCGGGGAATCTTGACTGTGAGATCACCTCCTTGTCCTGGTACTTCAGCGACATAATCTTGCCACCTTTCTCCGGGTTGATACTCATTGTGATGTCGCCCACCTTCACTTGTTTGTAGCTGGCCACATCCTCGTTCGAGTTTCCGCCACCCATCATTGGTGGGAAGGCGGGTTGTGCCTTGATAGCTGTTGACATAACAGCAGCGCATAGCGCCATGAAAATTTTCTTTCTCATCTTAGATTAGGGTTTATTATAGTAAATATGATGTGTGCTTCATGAGCCGAATACAATGCTTATGATACTACGTTTTGTGCCTTTCCTTCGATAAAGGCCTTCACGTTTCCCGTTGCAATTTCTATCAGTCGGGTGCGAGCCTCGCAGGTAGCCCAGGCGATATGCGGCGTGATATACGCATACTCACACTGCAATAGTGGATTGTCGCTCTTGGCTGGCTCCTCCGTCAGTACGTCAGTGCAGTAGGCTCTCAGGCGGTTGTTGTTCAGCGCCTCTGCTACATCCTGATCGTTTATCAGTGGTCCGCGTCCTGTATTGATAAGGATGGCCGATGACTTCATCTTCTGCAGCGTCTCACGATTTATCAGCTGCTTGGTGTCTGCTGTCAGTGGACAGTGCAGGCTCAGCACGTCGCTCTCTCTGAGTAGTTCGTCCATCGTCTTCTTCTCTATATATTCGGGCAACTGGCTTGCAGCTTTGCTGGTATAGGCTATCACCTTCATGTCAAAAGCCTGAGCGATGGCAGCCACTCGTTTACCGATATTTCCCAGTCCTACAATGCCGAAGGTCTTTCCTGCCAGTTCAGTCAGTGTGGTGTCCCAATAGCTGAAGTCCGGACTTGCCGTCCATTTCCCCTGTCTGTTTTGGATAGCGTAGTGTTCTGTGCGATTGGTCACGGTCAGCAGATGTGCAAACACCATCTGTGCCACGC
Organism: Prevotellaceae bacterium MN60; assembly: GCA_900199555.1. Taxonomy (GTDB): domain Bacteria; phylum Bacteroidota; class Bacteroidia; order Bacteroidales; family Bacteroidaceae; genus Prevotella. Next base: position 45,228 of record FZQZ01000009.1, on the reverse strand, counting down.
TCTCCGTGCTGTAGGCAGGCACATTCGTCACGATGATGCCTCTTTCGCGTGCCGCCTCCAGATCTACCACGTTATAGCCCGTAGCCAATACGCCGATATATTTCAGGTTGGGCAACTGCTCTATCTCTTGGCGTCTCAGCAGCACCTTGTTGGTCAGCACCATCTCAGCCTCTTTGGCCCTTGCCACTGTCTCTTCTGGCTGGGTGCGCTCATATACCGTCAATGCCCCTAATTCCTTAAGTTTCCCCCATGAGAGGTCACCCGGATTAGCGGTATATCCGTCGAGTATCACAATCGATTTTTTCATAAACTATCCTAAAACTTGCTGCAAATATAACAATTATTCCCCGATTATCCGTATCTTTACCACGGTATTTTTACGCTTTTCACAGAAAAGAACATTGTTTAAGACTAACAACTCAGAAACAAATCGTATGAAAGACTTCAATTACTATGCACCCACTGAGGTGGTTTTTGGCGAACAGTCGGAAGAGCAGGTCGCTGCTCTCGTGAAGAAGTATGGTGGCACTAAGGTGCTGGTACATTATGGTGGCAAGAGTGCTGTGCGCTCAGGCTTGCTTGATAAGATTTGCGGACTGCTCCGCGATGGTGGCGTTGACTTCATCCAGTTGGGTGGGGTAGTGCCCAATCCTCGTCTCTCACTCGCTCAGCAAGGTATCGAACTCTGTCGCAAGGAGAACATCGATTTTATTCTGGCTGTAGGCGGCGGCAGTGTTATCGACTCTGCTAAGTGTATTGCCTATGGTGTGCCCTACGAGGGTGATGTGTGGGACTTCTATCTGGGCAAGGCTACGCCCAAGACCATGCTCCCTGTCGCTTCTGTCTTGACCATCCCTGCAGCAGGTAGTGAGATGAGTGAGTCAAGCGTTATTACCAATGAAGACGGCGATATAAAGCTGGGCTATAGCAACAATCTCTCTCGTCCTAAGTTTGCCATTATGAATCCTCGTCGCACCTTCACCCTGCCTGCTTATCAGACGGCAGCCGGTGTTACCGACATGATGATGCATACCATGGAGCGCTATTTCACCAAAGACGATGATATGGACTTCACCACCGATGTGGCTGAGGCTATGCTGCGTAGCATCAAGAATGCTGTCTTTGCCGTATTGAAGAATCCCGAAGACTATCGCTATCGTGCCCAGATTATGTGGGGTGGTTCGCTGATGCACAATGGTCTTACGGGCTGCGGTGTTGCCGACGACTGGGCTACTCACCAGTTAGAACACGAGCTTAGTGCCATGTTCGATGTCACCCATGGTGCTGGTCTTGCTGCTATCTGGCCTAGCTGGGCGCGCTACACCATGCACGAAAATCAGAGTCGCTTTGTGCGCTTTGCCGTTAATGTGATGGATGTACCCAACGACTTCACCAATCCCGAGGCTACAGCCCTCAAGGGGATCGAGGCTATGGAGCGCTTCTATCATGCCATCGGCATGCCTATCAATATCAAGGAACTCATTGGCAAGGAAATCACCGATGCCGAGATTAAGGAGATGACTCGCAAGTGCAGCCGTGACTACACCTCCACCTGTGGTTGCCTCAAGGTGCTTAAGGCTGAGGATATGGAAGCTATCTACAAGATGGCTCGCGGATAAACTCTATCCTTGACAATGTTTTCAAGGAATAAGATTTATTTCTAAAACGACCCCCTGAAGTTAGAAAGGATACTTCTGGGGTTCATTTTAATCCATGTCCCTCTGATTCCAATTTCCCCATTTCTTTACTTTCAGATTTTTGTCAATCAGTACATAAATCATACATGAACCAGCATCGCCTTCAGAAAAGTTTGTTATTACATATTTTTCTGATGGCATTATTGGGATTGAGTAATATCTTTCAGAAGAAACAATGCCACCTTTGTACAGTTCTATCTCATAGTCATCTCCAATAGAGTCCAATCTAAGATGTGGAGACCCTTTTCTTCCATTCTTTTTCATGACATAGAAGCACATGTTTCTTCTATCTATTTCAACAGATAAGTGCGAGATCGGGTATCCATCAATAGAATGCACGACAAATGTTTCGGGAATAAACTCAATCATATTATTTCGGCATCCCGACAGAAGGATTATACCAAAACATATAATCATAGACCAAGGGACGCATACCAAGGGACGGTTCCCTGACCTAACTGCTTCCAGTATATTTCGAATGGATTTGGTCTTTCTCATGATGGCGTGATTTTCGTTTGTGTTATTAATACAGATATACAGATCATACAGATGGTTTATTAAAAGTCTATGCGTACACCTGTACTTATAATACGTGCGCGGATGCGCCTTACGTACGCATGGGGTTTATAGAAATCTTGTTTTTATCTGTAATCTGTATTTCATATTCTTTTATTTTTAATGTTAAGTAGTGACGTAGTGACACTATGACATTAAATTTTATAAACTATACGCGTACCGCCTGTTCTTATTATACGTGTGCGTGGGTGCGCGGTACGCGTAGGGTTTGAAATTTCTAGTGTCATAGCGTCACAGTGTCACGCTTATGTTTTCTTGTCCTGTTTCATTAGACTGCAAAGATACAAAATTTTTAAGCGAAATCCAAATTTTTGGTCAACTATTTGCGCTCCGAAGAATAAAGAAAATGTATCGAGTTTCCGTAGTATTGGAACGGAGCCACTTTAGCACCGGAAAAGTTCCTGTTTTGAACGTCAATATAGCTTGTTTTGCCTTGTAAAAGTGGCACTTTCCCGATGCAAAAGTGGCACTATTTACAGGTCTTCAGATTTAGGATGCAAAGGTACAAAATTTTTAAGCTAATTCAAAGTTTTTCCCCTACCACATGCTATACTAAATTGAGGCGCTCAGAATTAGCTATATTCAGCGCCCAATTAGCTACACTCAGCGCTGAATCAGTTACTTTCGCACCTCAATAGTTATTGTATTGCACCTCGAAATAGCTGTATTCGGAGCTGAATGTAGCTGATTCAGAACCGAAAAGAATTATGCGTAAATTCTCGGAGTATTTACGCATAATTCTCCTTGAATTTACGCATAATTGTCCAAGCAAATCAGGAACTAGTCTTACTGCCACTCCTTGAAAGTTTTGCAGATATCAAGGATTTCGTCGCGGCGACTGGCTACGCGCTCGTTGAAGAGTGACTTGCATTCGTTGATGACACTTTCGGGGAAGGAGTCGCTAAGTGCCAGCCAGCTGAAGTTGCGGATACAGGCTACAACGGCTATCTGCTTTTTGCGCTGTTCGATGACGTCAGCGGGCAAGCCTTCGAAGTAGTAGTTGATGGCGCGATTCCATAGCTCGGTACCCAGTTCGCGCGGCATACCGATGACTTTTTCGTAGTCTCCCACCAAGAGCACCATGGCAGAGTAGGCGTGTCCCAAATCCAGCAGCGGATGTCCATACCCCATCTCTCCCATGTCAATGAGCATAATCTCCCCATCCTGCATCATGGCGTTTTTGGCTTGCAGGTCAAGGTGTAACAGACTGTCGCCTGCAGGGATAGCATCTACTATCTGTAGCAAGAGGTCGATGCTCTCTTGGGGAAAGTAGCGACGGATGTGCAACACCTGTTCGCGTTCATGGTCGATAGCACTGGGCACACTGCTGTCTGTCGGAACATGTATGTCGTGCATCTGTCTGAATAGTGATGCATACTGCCTTGCAAACTCATCTATACGTTCGGGAGCTTCACAAATACAATCGCTGAGTGTCTTGGCACGTAGCATCTCGTAAACCAAACCATATTGCTTGCCTACCTTTACCACATCATAGGAAATGGCAGTAGGCATGCCCATCACAAAGGCCTCTTTCGACATGCTAATTTCTTTGCTCACCTCATCCATCGTAGTACCCTCGCGGAATACTTTGATGATGGTGTCGTCGTCAAGGCGATAGACGGTGCCCACGCCTCCGATGCCAATGAGCTCGCAACCCTCAATGCTCAGCTGGCGCAGTGCTCGCTCTACGGTCATAATCTTGGTAAATCCCGTCATGTTGAACACGTCGTATATCTTGTTGCTCACCTCGATAATCTTGAATTTCTCGTATCGTTTGGCCAATGTCAGCAGAATGCGCAGACCAGAACTAGAGATATAGTCCAAATCGGCTATATCTACCGTCAGTTGGTTGATAGTGCCGGCACTGCTCAATTGTTTGTCGATCTCTGCACTTGTCTCGCGTGATACGGCGGTGTCTAGTCTGCCGCAGAGTGTGAGTATGGCTTCGCCATGCTGGTTGGTCAGTTGTATATTCATATTTATTGTGTTATTGGTTTCTGTTTGCAAAAATACGAATAAGTGAGTGAATTTCCAAATTTTTTCTACAAAATCCTCGTTCCTCCCTTTGGGAGAGTACCCCCTAAAATTTTAGCAACGCGTTGCGCAACACTTTCCGAGTTGTTGCGTTCTATTAGATATGAGATTATTGTAATTTTGTGGTGACATATAGAACATCGTATGTAGGTATTGACACCCGTTTGCGCTACAACAACTACGTAAGCTATGTGGCACAACAGCAGGCTGACGCAGCGAAGAATACCAACGAGTTTATCTGGAATGGTCAGTTATCGAAGACCTTCCTCCGTAGCAAGTCGTTGATAGTAGCTAAAAGACCGTATCGCTCACACAGCGATACGGTCTCTCTTACTTAACGTACAACATATTTCTTTCCGTTCACGATATACATACCGCGGTGGGGCGTGCCGCCAACCTTCTGCCCGCTTAATGTGTAGATGGCGGTAGAGGAGAGGGGTTGTATATGTATTGTATTGATGGTTCGTATATCTGTCACCACACCCTGCAGTGAGCCTGCCTCATCATAGTAGCCTCCGTTTTTGAAGTTGAGGTCGGCAGTCTGTTGACCATTCGCATTGTTGAAGATGATGTATTTGGGAAGGGTAGTGAGCGAACCACTATATGTCCACTTCCACACCTTCTTTCCATTGTTAGCCCCCACCTTTGTACATGTTGTTCCAGGCCATGCTCCGCCAGTGTAGTTGTTGTTGGCATCCCAAGCCCAACATTTTACGGTTGTCCAAGAGGTAGGCGCTTCGAAGAATGCGCAAACTTCTCCGTCAGCAACAGTGCAGAAACTGGGGGCTACGAAGGTCTCTTCATGAATGTCCTCTAGTGCACTGAGGTCTACATTCTCAGTAGCGTATAGCTTGAAGTTAGTGCCTTCGAGAGCAAGCTTATAGCCGTTAGTGTCAGCGGTTGCCTCGCCTAAGAGTAATAGCAGCTTTCCTTTGCTGCCTTCTACGTTGAGAACATAGCCATTGGTCGATGCGCTCTTAGTGAGAATAGCACTTTGATTATTGATACCTGCTGCCTTGCGAGTGAGAATCAGTTTCTTAATGGTTGTCTTGTAAGCTTTCCAATGGCTCAGCCAGACGCAGGGGGTACCCGGCATTGTTAGGATGAAAGCATTGGCAGCTTCTACATTCGCATAGAGAGGACACTCGCCAAAGCGCCCCGTGTCATGATTATCTACGAATGTCACAGCGTAGCGCTTGTAGTTGTTGTCGTTAGCCAGACAGCCATCGTTCAGTCGGCTCCACTTGCCTTGGCTGAAAGCATCGTTGATATAGTATTTGAGTGGAAAGTCGAAAGCGGCCGACTGAATGACACCATCCTGTTTGGTACCGTTAATCCAATTGGTTACCACCGTTTTGTTGCCATCCCAACATTCACCGACCGAAAACTCGGGTTGGGCAGTCTTGTTATATTGACCAACATACTTGGCTGCATATCCTTTCACAAAGTCATAGCGGAATCCTTTGTATCCTAAGTCGTGTAGCAGGAAATCGAGATACGCGTTAACGTTCTTCTGAACGTTTTCGCCAGTATGATCTAGGTCACGTGCGCCACCCCATCCTTCGCCAGTGTCTGCTGCTCCCGTAGGATTGTAGCCGTTGTCCTTTGCTTCGTCGTTGTTGCAGATGTCGGCAGCGGTCAGTTGATACTCAATGCCATTATAGGTTTCTTTGGGGAAGTTCAGCCAATTGCTGTTGACACTGGCTCGGTGGTTGATAACCACATCTTCTATTACGCCCAGCCCTTTCTGGTTGAAGATGCTAATCATATTGCGCAATTGTGCTTCCGTACCGAAGGCACTTCTATGATTAAACCAATAAACGGGGTGGTAGCCCATGTTGTTGCTTGTGGAGTTGGCATAGGCGGAGTTGGGCACCCAAATCAGTTCGAAAAACTGTGATAGTTCATCGGCTTGCGATGCCAGTTTTTCCCAGTTGGTGTCAGTATAGGAGTCCCAATAGAAGCCTTGCAGCATGACGCCTTCGTATTGTGCAGGCCAGCCCTGTGCCATCATGGTTAGCGAAACCACCATGCTTGTTAATAAGGAAAATAGTCTTTTCATTGTTTGTATAGTTAGTTATTCTGTTGCAAAGATAGAAATTTTATCGATTGTTTATCTCGTTCATTCTCTAAATTAACACAGCAGTAAATGCAATCGGTTGCATAAAGAAAGTGCCCAAGATGTTCAGGGAACTAAAAAAAACGGGCATCCTCAAAGGGTGCCCGCCTTGTGCTTAAATTAGATGTAAGGTATGTATTATTTCATCATGAACTTACGACCATTCTGAATAGCGATACCATGATAGCCTTCCTGAATGCGCTGACCCTGCAGGTTGTAAATAACGGCAGTCTTGGCGTTGTTCTCCTTAACGGTGTTGATGCCTGTGGCTGGTGTGGGATCTCCCAATTCTGCAGAAAGGGATTTGCTGTCAGGAATGAAAGTGAAAATGACATCATAAGTACCAGCAGTTTCTATTTCATAACTCATATTTTCTCCATTATCACCATACGATTCGTCCCATGAGTGGTTAGCACAAACCTTAAAATTAATTGTTGTCGGTGTGTCAAACGTGATGCTATGCTTAACCAATTCGAAAGAGCCATCCTCAAGTTTTGTCATATCATTTTCGGTATAAGTGGGATCCCAAGTGTGATCTTCACCAAAGACAAGTGCGCTGCTGCCTGCTATAGTCCAAGTCTTCTCGGCAATAACTGCATCGCCAGTCTTAGTAGTTTGTACTGTAAAGGTCTTTGCTTCAATGTCTACGCTAAAGTTGATAGTATATACACCATTTTCTTCAACAGTAATCTCAATATTGGGATAGTCTTTTCCCTGAGCATCTTTTGATGCAAACTTGCCTTCACCAGCATTACCATTCCATTGTCCATCGATTACAATCTTGAACTCATAGTTAACAAAAGCTTCAAGAGTGATGTCAGTCTTTTGCATAGTATAGTGTACACCATCTGTTGTTGTCATCGTATTATCCGAAGATGCACCATCCCAGCTTACACCGAAAATAGCTGTAGCACCGGCAAGGACTACGGTTGCATCCAAAGAACCCTCATATTCTCCAGTCTTTGTGGCATCTGCAGTCAAAGAAGCATTCTCGCCCGAAAGATCTAATGTGAAAGTAATTTTGTAAGCGCCATTCTCAGCTATGGCTAACTCATTGTTTCCCTCCTGTGGAATAGCAACGTCCCAACCACCATTTTGACATGCCTTATAATAATATGTGCTTGCCTTCAACATCACGTTCTCCTTGACTAAGGTGTAGTGAATGTTATCAGTTGTTGTCATCACGTTAACCGTTGATGCAGGCTTCCAACCCTCACCCATAAGAGTCTCATCACCAGCAATGGTCCATGTGTCTTGTGCCTGCATGCCTAATACAGCAGCGAGCATTACAATAAGCGTAAAGATTTTCTTCATAATCGTTTTGTTTTTAAGTTATGTAATAATGTTAATTTAGAAGTCTCGTCTTTGTCGTTCTTAGATTTCATCGGCAAAGTTAAGTATTTAAATTATATGTTGTTTTCTAAAAATAGAAAAATAACAAAAGTTGGTGTGCAAACGATTACACAAATAGTAATTATAAAGGGAGAATTGCACCATAAGTGCAACTCTCCCAATGATTTATTCAACAGGTACAAAGTGGGCAGCACCCGTGATGTCGCAGAAGTAGATATCGTAAGTACCTGCTGGTACGAAGATATTCTTTTTGTCCTTAGCGCATATCTTTGCCCAGTCGTTACCTGCATTCCACTCCTTGTCAGTTTCGCCATAACCCCAGTTGAAATCCCAACTATGGTTGCCACGGAACTTCAGGTCGGTGTCGCTGTCAAAGGTGTGACGCAAGTACCAATTGTGCTTGCTGGGATCAACAGCAGTGAGGTCTATCTCGCCATCGTTTTCTGTCCAAGAATTGAAATCACCAATCATTGAAATATTGCTGTAAGATACAGGATTCTGGTTTTCCAACCTCTCCCATCTGAAGGTCAAAGCCTCCAGGTCGATGTAGAAGGTATAATACTCCGCAGTAGGAGCAATGAAGAAGTTGTCCTTGCTGCCTTGAACAACATTACCTGATGCCGACTTGTCGCCCTTGGTCTCTGTGGCATAAACCTTAGAAAAGTCCTTCTTGGGGTAGTCGTTCTTCCAGTAGCTGATGTTCCATACTAGTATGTCGCCAGCCTGGCGTGCCGTGTACTTCGTTGTGAACGTAAATCCCATATCATTGCCTTCAATAGGCGTCATCACATATTTGTAGGCATTATCTGCTGTTACGTTACCTGTCGCTTTTCCAAACAGGTAGTAATATGGATCTTCCAGCTTCTCTGGTGTGATTCTCAGTGTGAAAGGTTCTGACAGATAAATCAGCTGTGATTCTGTACCCTTAACGGCATTGGCAAATAATTGTGCGTTGAAGGTACGCTCTGTAGCCTTCTTGCCATAATAACTGTACACAAGTTTAACTAACTCGTCTTTCGTGACATAGCCGTCATCTGTAGCTTCCACATTGTGAGGTTGTGCCTGAGGTTTATCCACTGGTTTCGCCTCAAGACGGATGTTCTTAAGAGTCATACCTTCAGGAAGCGTACCCAACTTAAGCGTAAACATGTGAATGGCATCTTCTGTCATCGTACCCAAGTCAATAGGCTGTGTTGCTTCTGGCGTTACCGTAGCTTCGAAGCCTTCCACCGTGACTAGTGGCTCCTGCTCATATACGGGCGGCATAGGATAATCGTTGTAGCTCTCGTCGCAAGCGGTCAGTGACCAGCCTGCGATGACGAGCATCAGTAATAATGATATCTTTTTCATAATTGCTTCTCAGTTTAGGTTATTATTCATTCTTAATCTCACCTGTATCATCACGGAAGTTCAGATAGACGCGCTGTCCCTTCTTTCCGTCAACGAAAGGCTTTACCTCATCTCCGTTACCACGATACTTGATGATACGCTTGCTACTGGTACGGTCTTTATCATTTGTATAAGCCATGAATTCTGTCTGCCACCAGTCCCATTTAATGGTAACGTATGCGCGGAGACCACCATCGTCAGACTTGGCATCGCCAGGTAAAGCTGGAGAAACAAACATTCCGTCCATAGTCGTAGGAACAGTGAATTTCACATAGTCTGTGTAGTTAGTGCGAAGAGTCTTCTCAGTCCAGAAGTCCTTAATGTCATCTCCAAGAACACTATTCAGTGCAGGACCGATGAGCCATACATTAGCTTCGTAGAATTTATAGGTCAGTGTCAGTTGTCGCTTTTCGTTATTGCCAGTACCTTCTACAAGCATGATATACCATCCCGGAGTCTCAGCCGTAACGAGACCGTCAACAGATACGTTGAAGCCTGCTGCTGTGCAAATGTGGATAGGCGTAATCATGTTGTCGCCGAAGTTAGGCTCGTCCTGAACAGGGCTCAGGCGTACACCCTTGTTGTCAATCCATAGCATGCGCCAATGGTTTTGAGTAGAACCGTTAACCTGTATGGTCTTAACAGCCTTTTCCCAATTGTTGTCGTTGAATGTACCAATCACGAACAAAGAGTCAGGCATCTCTACGTCGGGTAGTGCGAACTTGGTCTTTACCTTATTCAGTTTTACGATGTTTGAAAAGGTCTCTGTCTCAGGCGTTCCTGCAATGTAAGCACGTATGCGCAGGTAGGCTGTAGTCTCAACAGGGAAGTCCTCCTGTTTCAGTCCTTTCTTGTTAATCATCTGCTTAGTAGTAGCCATGGCCACCTCTTTACCAGCAACCACCATGCGATTCTGATGGTATGTAGTGGTCAACTCGCTCGGGTTCGACATATCGTCGTTTATGGATAGCTGTACGACGTATGTTGTTGTTGCGGGGAATCCATAGTTCGGTGCTGTACACGTCAGGGTTATGGAATCCGTGTATGCCAAGTCGTATGTACTATTGGCAAATGTTGGCGTGTTTAACTTGATGGGCTGCTGCGGCTGCGAAAGGTCGATAACGGGATTGTCATCGCGGTCGGCTTCACAAGCAACCATGAAGAAAGCACATGCCAATATTGGGAACAAAATGCTTAACTTTTTCATATCTGTTCAGTATTTTTGGTTTGCTTAGTTATAATTAGGCTTGATGTTGGGGTTGGCATTCAACTCACTATCAGGAATCGGGAAGATGTTGAAACGCTTGTCAAACTGTGTGCCAGCCTGAGTTCCACCCATCCATTCCCATTTGTATTCGCTCTGTCCTGCAAAGCGGTTCCAGCGAATGAGTACCATGCGTCGCATTCCTTCATAGCCAAACTCGCGCGACCATTCTTTGAAGATGTCTTCCAAAGAAACATTGGTGAGTGCGTCAGCAGCAAGTCCGTCATATTTGTTGCCTGGCTTTACGTTGGCACGCTTGCGGAGAGCCTTGATGCGCTCAACGCCTGCAGAGGTGCAGTTGCCGCCATTCATGCGTGCATCAGCTTCTGCTGAGATGAGGTAGGCTTCTGCCAGTCGCAGCATAGGGTAGTCAGTATCAACAAATCTGCCACCGGGATCATGACCTGCAGTGCCGTCGGCATGAAGATTGTTGTATTTCATATATACGAGACCATTGCCTGTTGAAGATTCTGTCTCAATACTCAAAGTCTGTCCGTTGGTATAGAAGATGGCACGATCATCACCCACATTGGCTACGACATCTTTGGGCACTCCCTTAATCACATTGGATGCGGTGGCTCCAAAGAATACCTGTGAGAATTGTTTACGTGCTCGTACGCCACGGTCCCAAGCCTCGCTGGTGCCATACCCCTTGATAGGATTGCCGTCAGCGTCTGTTACGCCATAGAGATCCATGTCGCACATCTTGCTGGACATGTTGCTGGCAATCATATAGAGTGAACCACCCCATGTCTGTGTCTTGTCGCCATCGTGCAGGGCAGGGAGGATGATTTCATTTTGTGCGCCATTCTCATCGTTGTCGCCCATAAAGAGCAACTGGTATGCGCTGAAACCATTCTTAGGAGTCTGACAGAGTTCATAGTTGGTATTGATGGCTTTCTCAGCATAAGTCTTTGCATCAGCCCAACGAGCTTTACCTGTATAAACCTCTGCATTCAGATACATACGAGCCAGCAGCAGATAACCAGCGGCTTTGTCTGCACGTCCGTAGTCGGTAGTTCTTGGCTCTGCCAATACTTCGTTGCCAGAACCTTCACCAATAATATCCTTCAGCTCGCTCTCCAAGAAATCGAAGAGGTCGGCACGCTGTATCTGTGGTGCGTTCTCACTTGACAACTTGGTGAGGAAGGGAGGATTGGCATAGAAATCCATCAGATAGAAATAGTGGAATGCACGCATAAAGCGAGCTTCTGCACGCTTCTGCTTAGTGGCAGCATCATCACCAGTAGCACTGTCGAGATAGAAGTTACAGAGTGTTACTCCAAACATCAGGCGATAATAGAGCGCCTTGGTCAGTACGTTAGAGTTGGTCCATGAGTTACGATTCAGCTCAGGCACACCTGGGTCGTTCCACCAGCAATGTCCCTCGTCTGTAGTGAGTACATTCATATACCAGATAAGGCGAGTCATATTTGATGTTCCTTCATCGATATCATCAAGGTCGGAATCACCATTAGGTCCAGTCTGACCTGTCAATACAAGATTACCGTATATCTTGTTGAATACATAATCTTCATTGAAGTCTGATAATTCCTGAGGATTACTATTGTCAACCTCCAAATCTTTTAGACAAGAGGTGAAGAGAAATGCTCCAGAGAACAATGCAACCGGTAAAATATATTTCAGTTTCATAGTTTTACTTTTTATTTTTTTACCCTTTTACTTTTTAGAAGTTCAGACTTACACCGAGAATGGTGGTGAAAGGACGAGGATAAATGTCACCATCGACACCATCGGCCACCTCTGGGTCTATACCCGTGTACTTGGTAATAGTAAATACATTCTGAACAGTAGCATAGACACGTCCGTTAATGGGAGCACCGAAAAGCTTGTCGAAGCTATAACCTAACGTAATGTTGTCCATCTTCAAGAAAGAGGCATTCTCGACGAAATAGTCGGAAGCGTATTGCTGTTGTGAAACATTGGTGAAGCCACGCTCAACAGCTGTAACGCGCTGGTTGCTGAGGTTGCCGTTGGTATATACAGAGCCTGCACCTACGTTGCTCGAACCAGAAGCAGCACTATTAAACAAATAGTTGCCGATGCTGGCTCGCATAGAGAAACCAAGGTCCCACTGCTTATACTGAAGTTTTGAAGAGAGTCCCATCAGTACGTCTGCAGCTGGCTTGTAATAATAGTAGCGGTCGCCACTATCAAGATAACCATTGCCGTTGCGATCTACGAATGTGTTGGGGATAGGCTTTCCGTTCTGGTCGTAAACCTGCTGATAAACATGGAAAGAGCTAATAGGCTTTCCAACGGTATGTGCCTGGATATTACCGCCAGTACCCGTCAGGCCACCACCAGTCTCAACAAAGTAGTCATCGCTGACACCGTCAATGAGTTCGTCAATCTCATTGTGGTTGTAAGTGAAGTTGTAGCTTACATCCCATCGCCAGTCCTTATTCTGGATAGGACGAACAGTGGTCATCAACTCAAAACCGGTGTTGTGGAGTGAACCGATATTGCTGGTAACCTTGTTGCGGAAGTTTGAACCAGCAGCAACGAATACGGTATTAATCAGATCGGTAGTCTTGCGATAGTACCAATCGACATTAAGTTCAATGCGGTTGTTGAGGAATGCCAAGTCCAGACCAGCATTCCATGTGGTAGTCTTCTCCCAAGTCAGGTGGGCATTATATGCCTGTGGACGATAGGTAGTACCATCACCCAAGACAGGATATAATGCGTGTGAGTTAGTGTTAGGCTTGAATACAGGAATATAGGTATAGTCGCCGATTCCTTCCTGCTGACCTGTCTTACCCCAACCCAAACGCAGTTTGGCATCGTTCAGGAAGTCAACATGCTTCAGGAAGCCTTCTTCCTTCATTCGCCATGCCAATGCAAGAGCGGGGAAGTAACCCCACTGCTGGTTCTCATTACCTTTCATCCAATTGAAACGAGAAGAACCGTCGGCACGCAGTGTGAAGGTCAGCATATAACGATCCATCAGTGTATAGTTCATACGACCGAAGAATGATACAAGGAAGTTTTCTGTCTCATATTTTGTAATCTGGCCTTCCTTTGGCGCGTCATATTTTGTTCCTTCAGCATACTTGGTATTTCCTGCAGGATAGGTTCCATGACCATACCAGTCAGTCTGCTTGTGGAAATGCTGCCACTCATAACCAGCCATGATGTCAAAGTGATTGTCCTTATTGAAATCCTTCATGTACTGGGCGTAGAGTGAAAGCTGCAGGTTGTAAGTGTCCATGGTGTTCCAACCCGTGTAACCATAGTAGTTGGCAACAGCAGAGTTAGGCTGTCTGTCGGTGTTTTGCTTACCGGTGGAAAGGTCCATAGCGGCATTCATGTGGAGGTGTAAGTCTTCAAAGCCATGAATGGCATAGTCTGCCTCAAAGTTGCCCATCAGCGTTTTTGAGGTGGCACGGTCGTTGGTCTGTTCCAAAGCTGCTACAGGGTTGCCCGTACCTTTATTGGTGTATTTCCAATTAGCGGCACCATCATAGTTGGCAGATGTGAAATTCTGCACATATCCTCCAAAATAATCCTGATAGATGGGATAATCACTGGTAACAGCCTTAGTCGGGTCCATTGCAATAGCCGATCCGACAACACTAGGCGCATAACGGTTTTTAGCAATCATACCTTTACCATTGATGTTGAACTTCAGATGATCCTTGAGTAAGGAAGGTGAGATGTTGAAGCTTGCCGTATAACGCTCAAAATTAGAGGTCTTGATGGTACCCTGATTGTTAGTATAACCTAATGATATACGGTAAGGCATATTCTTCAGACCACCAGACACGGTAATGTTGTGGTCGGTAGAGATGGCTGTACGGAAAATCTCATCCTGCCAGTTGGTATTGGCATACTGCTTATTGCCATTGGCATCGTAATAGCCTAATTCATTAAAGGCATCACTGTCTTCGCCATAAAGGTTTTTGATGAAGTTGGTGAGACCAGGACCATCTAGTACGTCGATAGTGTTCTTCTTGGTAGCAATAGACACGTTACCATTATAATTAAAGGTTGGCTTTTGACCTGTGCGGCCTTTCTTGGTGGTAATGATAATCACACCATTAGAGGCACGGCTACCATAGATGGCTGTAGCAGAAGCATCCTTCAAGACCGTGAACGACTCAATATCGTTAGGGTTGACCATTGAGAGTGGATTAGCTAAGCCCTGTACACCATAGTTGTCCATTGCCAGACCATCGATAACAATCAGCGGGTCGTTAGAGGCATTCAGTGAAGAGCCACCACGAATACGGATTTGTGCACCACCACCAGGTGTGCCATCACCAGCAATGACGCTAACACCAGCAATCTTACCGCTGATCATGTCTTGCGCATTGATGTTCAAACCGTGGTTCTTGTCGTCAGGTCTGATAGCTGTAACAGAACCGGTGAGGTCGTTCTTCTTGGCGCGACCGTAACCGATGACAACAACGTCGGAAAGAACAGTCTGGTCATCCTTCAGTGTAATCACAAGATTAGGCATAGCCTTTACTGTGGCAGTCTGATAGCCAACATAAGTAACGGAGATGTCGGCTCCCTGATTAGCTTTCAGTGCGAAGTTGCCATCGAAGTCAGTAACGGTAGCAGTTTCTGTGCCTGTAACACGTACTGTTGCACCAATGATGGGTTCGCCCTGAGCATCCTTTACATGACCCTTGACGCTGATTTGCGCAAAGGCACCTACCGATAGGAATAGTCCAAGCATGAGGACAAACATCCTAAACGGAATACGAATGTTTACTTGCTTCATCATTTATTTTTTAAGTTAGTATATTGTATCTTGTTATAAGTTCTCAGTTGCCTGATTTAGTAGTTCGGGGAAAAACTCGATGCAAAGATAAAATTTGTTTTCATTCGTTCATACTATTTTTGAGTTAAAAGCGTTATAATGACAGTGCAAACGTTTGCATAGCCGTTGGGCTATAAATTAGTAGTGTGGCAAACCGTCATATCTAACTTTTAAATAACTTTGCACTCATCAAGCCTAAACAATTCAAAAACTGCACCCTAAACAATGAAAGAAAAGGCACCCCTGACAATGAAAGATATAGCCCACGAGCTTGGCGTCTCGGTGGCCACGGTGTCGCGGGCACTGAAGGATTCACCGCGTATTTCCGCTGAACGGCGTAGCGCCATTCAGAAGTATGCTCGTGAACATAACTTTACACCAAACACTATCGCTGAATCGTTGCGCTTTGCGCGTGTTCAACCCGTGAAGGCTATCGGTGTCATCATGCCAGAATTCACGCATTTCTATTTTTCGTCAGTACTGTCGGGAATAGAGGAAGAGGCTTCAAGTCGTGGCTATCGCATTCTTGTTGCACAAAGTGGAGAGAGCTATGAGCGCGAAGTAAGCATTTGCCATTCTTTCTATGAGAATAAGGTATGTGGCATTATCGTTTCGCAGGCTAAGGATACGCACCGCTATGATCATTTCCAGATGTTGTTGGACAATGGGTTGCCTTTGGTGTTCTTCGACCGTATCTGTACGGGTATTGATGCTAGTAGAGTGGTGGTGGATGACTATATGGGCGCCTTCAATGCGGTGAGCTATATGATAGAGACGGGATGTACAAGAATAGCCTTTTATGGTTCATCGATGACACTGGAGATATCGAAGAACCGATTTAACGGCTATAAGGATGCCCTTCTGAAACATGGACTGCAGTATGATCCGGAGTTGACATTCATCTGTGACAATCGAACAGATGCAGAGGCCATCACTCCCAATGTGCTGAAAAGAGATATGCCTCCTAATGGCTTCTTTGCCATCAACGACGATACCGCCATCGGTATTCTCTATACAGCTAAGCGCATGGGATTTCATGTACCTAACGACATCGCCATCTGTGGCTTTACCAATGGTCAGCGTGCTGTGGCTTGTGATCCGATGCTCACTACCGTAGAGCAACGTGGTAAACGAGTGGGAGAGGAGGCAGCTTCTATTCTCATCGATCAGGTAGAGGGACATATTCCTTCTGATAAGGTCATCAAGCGTGTGGTTCGCACAAGACTTGTCGTTCGCGGAACAACAAAATAGTTGATAATTTGTAGTTTGTAATTAAGATGAAAACTAAGACAAAATAAGATGAAACAGAAACCTGATTTAAGTTTTTGGAAACTCTGGAATCTGAGTTTTGGATTCTTTGGTGTACAAATAGCCTATGCGCTGCAGAGTGCTAATATTTCGCGTATCTTTGCCACGCTGGGTGCTGATCCTCACTCGCTGAGCTATTTCTGGATACTGCCTCCACTGATGGGTATCTTGGTACAGCCTATCGTGGGAACACTGAGTGATAAGACATGGACACGTTGGGGCCGTCGCATTCCTTATTTATTTATAGGTGCTACGGCTGCCGTGCTAGTGATGTGCTTATTGCCTAACAGTGGATCCTTCGGACTGACGGTGGGTGCTGCCCTGATATTCGGACTGGTGGCACTGATGTTCCTCGATACGAGCATCAATATGGCTATGCAGCCATTTAAGATGCTGGTGGGTGATATGGTGAACGAAAAGCAGAAAGCCAAAGCCTATAGCATCCAGTCTTTCCTGTGTAATGCCGGTAGTGTGGTGGGCTATGTCTTTCCCTATGTCTTTGCCTTTGTCGGCATCAGTAATGTGGCTGCTAAGGGTGTTGTTCCTGATTCTGTCATTTGGTCGTTCTATATTGGTGCAGCCATTCTGATAGGTTGCGTGGTATATACCACTGCCAAGGTAAAGGAATGGAACCCAATGGAGTATGCGGAGTATAATGGGAGAGAGGAAACAGAAGAGAAGCATCAGGAGTCAGGTAACTGGATTATCCTATTGAAAAATGCACCAGCAGCATTCTGGAAAGTTGGACTGGTACAGTTTTTCTGCTGGCTGGCATTCATGTATATGTGGACCTATACGGCAGGAACTATTGCCGATACTGTATGGAATACCACCGATACCTCCAGTAAGGATTATCAGGATGCTGCCGACTGGGTGGGTATTCTCTTTGCTGTTCAGGCCATTGGCTCTGTAGTATGGGCTGCTGTGCTTACACAGTTTAAGAACACCAAAGTGGCCTACTCGCTGAGTTTACTATTGGGAGGTATAGGCTTTGCCATGGTACCCTTCATCCACGACCAGTATGTGCTCTTTATCCCATTTGTGCTGATAGGTTTCGCTTGGGCTGCCATGCTGGCAATGCCTTTCGCACTGGTCACCAATGCCCTGCAGGGCTATGGTCACATGGGTGCCTATCTGGGATTGTTTAACGGAACCATCTGTGTGCCCCAGATTATTGCTGCTGCCCTGGGTGGTACGGTGCTGACCTTGGTCGGTTCGGCTCAGAGTTCAATGATGCTGGTGGCAGGTGTCAGTCTGCTGATAGGTGCCGCATGTGTAACAATTATCAAAGTAAAGAAATAAGTAATAAACCATTATACAGCTATGAAACTGCTATTTAATATAGAATACCAAACGACCTTTGGTGAGGACTTGGTGCTAAACATCAAGCAGAATAATGATAGAGTCAGTCAGCATAGGATGTCTACTCTTGATGGTTATCACTGGTATGTAGAGATTGCCGACACATGGAAGGTTGGTACTGCCATTGACTACTATTATTGTCTGATGCGTGGAAAAGAGTTGCTCCGTCAGGAGTGGCTGATAGAGACTCATCGTATAGAACTCGTAGGCAAGAAGATCAACCACTATACGGTATATGACCACTGGATAGACATCCCTGAGGACGCCTATCTCTATAGCTCTGCCTTTACAGAGTGTGTGATGCCATCGGAGTGTAAACCTTGTAGCCAGAGTAGTTATGTACGTACGCTCATCATCAAGGTACGTGCACCGCAGTTGCGTATAGGTGAACGTCTGGCTATGGTGGGTGAGCCTGCCGTGCTGGGTGCTTGGGATACGCAGAAGGCTGTACCTATGACAGAGCATGCTCCACACGAGTGGGTAGCATGTCTTGATGCTACGAACTTGCCCATAGGTTACTTTGAGTTTAAGTTTATCGTGCTTGGTACAGAGTCAGAGAATACAGTTCTCTGGGAGCAAGGCGAGAACCGCTGCATCGATGTGCCCAATATGGGCGATAAAGAGGCACTCGTCTATGAGTTGTCGCAAGCCAACTTCTCCATTTATCCGTGGAAGGGCGCGGGCACGGTAATTCCCATCTTCTCGCTACGTAGTGAGGGAAGCTTTGGTGTGGGCGACTTTGGCGACCTGAAGATGATGGTTGATTGGGCTGCCAGAACCGAGCAGCGCTTTATTCAGGTGTTGCCCATCAACGATACCAATATGACCGGCACTTGGCAAGACAGTTATCCCTATAACTGTATCAGCATCTATGCCCTGCATCCACAATATACGGATTTTCGCCAGTTGCCAGAGATAAAAGATAAGGAAGCAAAAACGCAATTTGAGGCGCTGCGCCAAGAGCTGAACA
Source organism: Prevotellaceae bacterium MN60 (assembly GCA_900199555.1). Taxonomy (GTDB): domain Bacteria; phylum Bacteroidota; class Bacteroidia; order Bacteroidales; family Bacteroidaceae; genus Prevotella. Next base: position 26,364 of record FZQZ01000009.1, on the reverse strand, counting down.
GCCTGCCACAGATAGACTACGAGCGTATGTTCAAAGCTAAACTGGACTATCTGCATGTGTTGTTTGAACAAGAGTGGAAGCGCGTAAAGGCTACTAAGAGTTATAAAGAGTTCTATAACAATAACAAGGAATGGCTGGAACCCTATGCTCAGTTCTGTGTTAATCGTGACAAGGAGGGGCAAGTAGAGTTCTGGTACTACGTGCAATATAACCTCGACCAGCAGATGCGCGCTGCCCATGAGTATGCCCGCAAGCATAGAGTAGTATTAAAGGGCGATATCCCTATTGGCATCTCGCGCGATGGCGTGGAGGCATGGGTAGAACCTAAATACTTCAACCTGAACGGTCAGGCTGGTGCTCCGCCCGATCCCTTCTCAGCTGACGGACAGAACTGGGGATTCCCCACCTACAACTGGGATGAGATGCTGAAGGATGGTTGTCAGTGGTGGGTGCGCCGCTTCCGCAAGATGGCAGAATACTTTGATGCTTATCGTATCGACCATGTTTTGGGATTCTTCCGCATTTGGGAGATTCCTATGCCTGAGAAGTCGGGACTGATGGGACAATTTGCACCAGCCTTAGGACTGAGTCGTGAGGAGATTGAAGGCTATGGCATCTATGGACATGACGACCTGTTCTTGGTAGATCATAAGCGCAGCGACCGTTGGCATCCACGTATTGCTGTACAATATCAGGAGGCTTATGAGCGCTTGAACGATGGCGAGAAGTATAACTTCAACCGCTTGTATAACGACTATTTCTATCGTCGCAACAACCAGTTCTGGTATCAGGAGGCGATGAAGAAGTTGCCTAGACTGACACAAGCCACCCGTATGTTGTGCTGTGCAGAAGATTTGGGAATGGTGCCCGACTGCGTACCTTGGGTGATGAACGAGTTGCGTATCCTGACGTTAGAGATACAGACCATGCCGAAGGATCCTAATATTCGCTTTGGCAAGTTGTCGCACAACCCCTATCGTAGTGTATGTACCTTCTCTACTCACGATATGCCGACGCTGCGCCAGTGGTGGGATGAAGACTGGGAGCAGACACAAGCCTACTATAATGGACCTTTGCGCCGCAGTGATGCAGCCCCTCATCCATTGCCAGGCTGGTTGGCAAAAGATATTGTGAGTCGTCAGCTGACATCGCCCTCTATGCTCTGCCTATTGTCATTGCAAGACTGGCTGAGTATCGATGAGAAGTTGCGCCTGCCCGACCAGAATGCCGAGCGCATCAATATCCCTGCTATCCCTCGTTACTATTGGCGCTATCGTATGCACCTCACTCTTGAGCAGCTGCTGAAAGAAGACGAGTTTAACGAGAATATCAAGACACTGATAACACAGAGTGGAAGAAAGTAACTGAAAGGTAAGAAAAAGAAGGAATAACAATGAAAAAAGGATATATCTCAAAGGTGTTAGGTTCGGTAATAGGTGTTTTACCTTTATGCTTTTTTACCTTTCTACCTTTAAATGCTACTGAGGTGAAGTCGCCCAATGGCAATATCGTGTTGAACTTTACGGTAGAGCAGGGCAGACCAGTATATTCATTGACCTATAAAGGTAAGGAGGTGGTGCGCCCCTCACACCTAGGTCTGGAGTTAGCGAAAGATAAACACGCCTCAATGGGACTGGATGAGCGTGACCTGATGGATGGTTTTACGCTTACTCAGGAGAATACCAGCTCTTTTGATGAGACGTGGCAACCCGTATGGGGCGAAACCAAGGATATACGTAACCATTATAACGAGTATGTAGCTACTTTGACACAGCAGTGGCGCACGGCTCCACCTGCTGCTAAGTCGGGCATGCGTATGCAGCCACGACTGCATCGTCGTTGGATAAACATCCGTTTCCGCGTCTATGACGATGGTATCGGTTTCCGTTATGAGTTTCCACAACAGCCCGAACTGAACTATTTCCTCATCAAGGAAGAACATTCTGAGTTTGCGATGGCTGGCGACCATACCGCATGGTGGTTGCCAGGTGACTATGACACTCAGGAGCAGGAAACACAAGAGTCGAAACTCTCCGAGATTCGTGGTCGTATGAAGGAAGCTGTCAATTGGGGTAATAGTAGTGTGGCCGTATTCTCACCCACGGGTGTGCAGACCTCCCTGCAGATGAAGAGTGTCGACGGATTATATATCAACATCCACGAGGCTGCCTGTGCAGACTATGCTACGATGCATCTCGAACTGGTGGACGCCGAAACGGAGGCGCTGACTACCCAATTGCAAGGTAATAGCAATGTCTATACACCTGCCCCCACACCGTCGGATTATCCCTTGCCACAACCTTTCACGTTTGTCAGTCATCTCACTCCTGATGCTACAGGTCTGAAGGGTGCTATGCAGACACCTTGTGAGACACCTTGGCGTACGGTGATGGTCAGTGATGATGCCCGTGATATGCTGTCGAGCAACCTGATACTGAATCTTAACGAGCCTTGTGCACTCGACGATACCTCATGGATTCATCCTACTAAATACTGTGGCGTATGGTGGGAGATGATTGTGGGTAAGAGTTCATGGCACTATACCGACGACGTTCCTAGTGTGAAGCTATCCACTTTCAACTATCAACTTGCAACTCCCAATGGTCGTCATGCTGCCAACAACGAGAAGGTGAAACGCTATATTGACTTCGCAGCCAAGAATGGTCTCGATGAAGTGTTGGTAGAGGGCTGGAATATTGGTTGGGAAGACTGGGCGAATATGTGGAAGCGCGATGTCTTTGATTTCCAAACACCCTATCCCGATTTCGACATCAAGATGCTTAATGACTATGCCCATGCAAAAGGTGTGAAGTTATTGATGCACCATGAGACCTCATCGAGTACGCAGAATTATGAGCGTCACATGGAGAAAGCCTTCCAACTGATGAATCAATATGGTTATGATGCTGTGAAGACGGGATATGTGGGTGATATCATTCCACGTGGCGACCATCATTATTCGCAGTCAATGAACAACCACTATCTCTATGTGGTAAAGGAGGCTGCCAAGCATCATATCATGGTGAATGCCCATGAGGCTACCCGTCCTACAGGCCTCTGCCGTACCTATCCTAACTTGGTAGGCAACGAGAGTGCGCGTGGTACGGAATATGAGGCCTTTGGTGGTTCACGTCCCGACCATACCTGTATCCTACCGTTTACACGCTTGCAGGGTGGACCGATGGACTATACGCCGGGCATCTTTGTTACCAAACTGTCAGAGTGGAGTGATAATACCTCGTGGGCTCGCATTACCATTGCTGGTTCGCTGGCTCTCTATCTCACCATGTATTCTCCCTTGCAGATGGCTGCCGACCTGCCTGAACACTACGAGCGCTTTGATGATGCCTTCCAGTTTATCCGTGACGTAGCATGCGACTGGGATGAGAGTATCTATCTGGAGGCAGAGCCTGCCGACTATATCACTGTGGCTCGTAAGGCTAAGGGCACCGATAACTGGTTTATCGGTGGTAAGTGCGATGAGAACGGACATAAGAGCACCATCAAACTTAACTTCCTCGACAAGGGTAAAAAGTATGACTGTACGATTTATGCCGATGCTAAAGATGCTCACTATGAGAAGAATCCTCAGGCCTATACCATCACTAAACGTGTGGTGAAGGCTGGCGATGTACTGAAACTCACTGAAGCTCCTGGTGGAGGCTTCGCCATATCTCTTATTGCTAAGTAAACAATGAAAAAGCTACTGATTACTACAACCTGTCTGCTTATGAGTATTCTTGCTTCGGCTCAGAATTTTCATTTCGATGAGGTGACCTACTCGCCCGAGCAGACCGTATTCAAGCTCTTTGCTCCTAACAATGCCAAGTGCTATGTCAAGGTAGGCAAGAAGAAGGTAAAGATGACTCGTATGGGCGACTGTCTGTGGACGGCTACCGTGAAGGGCGACCTGAAGGGGCAGGCATATGTGTTTAATGCTGGTCATGGCGATACTCCGGGTGTCTTTGCCAAAGCAGTAGGTGTCAATGGCAAGCAAGGCTATATCCTTGACATGCGCGATACTGATCCTGAGAATTGGAAACGCGACAAGCGCCCTGTTTGTAAGTCTCCCTCAAACTTGGTCATCTATGAATTGCATCATCGCGACTTCTCTGTTGCTCGCAAGGAAGCCAAGTACCCTGGCAAATACCTTGCCCTGACAGAGCCTTGGGCGCTACATCATCTGCAGACGCTGGGCATCAATGCGGTACATATCCTTCCCAGCTATGACTATGGTTCTGTGGATGAGACACGACTCAACGAACCACAGTATAATTGGGGCTACGACCCCGTGAACTATAATGTTCCTGAAGGAGGCTATTCCACTAATCCTGCCGACCCCGTTGCTCGCATTCGTGAGTTCAAGGAGATGGTGAAGGCGCTCCACAATCGTGGCATCCGTGTCATCCTTGATGTGGTGTATAACCATACCTACGACATCGAGCACTCCAACTTCCAAAAGACCTATCCCGACTATTACTACCGCAAGACTCCCCTCCTTCAGGAGGGGGCGGGGGAGGCTGTCTATTCTAATGGCTCAGGCTGTGGCAATGAGACGGCATCAGAGAAGCCGATGATGCGCCAGTTTATGATAGAGAGTGTGAAGTACTGGATTAACGAATACCATATTGATGGCTTCCGCTTTGACCTGATGGGATGTCATGATATTGAGACGATGAACCAGATACGTAAGGCTGTGGACGAGATAGACCCCTCTATCTTTATCTATGGCGAGGGTTGGAGTGCAGGCAGTTGTGCACTACCTACACAACAACTGGGTGTCAAGGCTAATATTCCACAGATGCCCCGCATCGCTGCTTTCTCCGATGAGATACGCGATGCGCTGCGTGGCCCATTTGATAATGATACCAAGGCGGGCTGGCTAGGTGGCGCTCCCCAGTGTGAGGAGAGTTTGAAGTATGGTATCGTAGGAGGCATCCAGCATCCGCAGGTGGATATGACGAAGGTCAACTACTCGAAGGAGCCTTGGGCACTGGAGCCTACTCAGATGATTAGCTATGTTAGTTGTCACGACGACATGTGTCTGGTAGACCGCCTGAAGGCCAGCATCCCTAATATTCCCGACGACGAGCTCATTCGCCTCGACCTGTTGGCACAGACTGCAGTATTCACCTCTCAGGGTGTTCCCTTTATGCTCAGTGGTGAGGAACTATTGCGCAGTAAGAAGGGAGTGCATAATAGTTTTGAGTCTCCTGACAGCATCAACCAACTAGATTGGCAGAATTTGCAGCGCTATCCGCAGGTGATGAAATACTATCAGGGCCTGACACGTCTGCGCAAGCATCATCCTGCATTCCGCTTGGGTAATGCCGACTTAGTGCGTAAACACCTAGAGTTTTTGGATGCTCCAAAGGGTGTTGTGGCCTATCGCTTGAAGAATTATGCAGGCAGAGACGATTGGCGTAATATCATTGTGATTCTCAATGCAAATAAGAGCGATGTAGAGGTATCGATTCCTAATGGCAAGTACACCATTGTCTGCTGTGATGGACAGATCAGTGAGAAAGGTCTTGGCACACTTCAAGGCAATCAAGTGAATGCCGATGCACAATCAGCCCTGATACTACACGACTAAGATATTAATATAACCAAAACAAAATGCGAAGAATATTATTCATAATGATTATCGCGATGACAAGCGTCATCACGATGAATGCGGCAAAACTGACGATAGAACGCATTGACCCTACAGACTGGTATGTAGGTATGAAGAATCCACAGCTACAACTGATGGTTTATGGTAAGAATATACGTGATGCACAACAGGTGTCAACCGACTATCCCGGTGTACGCATAGATAGTCTGGTGCGCCTCGATTCGCCCAACTATCTGCTGGTGTATCTCAACCTGAAGGACGCTAAGCCCGGAACCATGACGCTGAAGTTTGATAAGACAAAGGTGAACTACCAGCTAAAGGCTCGTGAGAAGAGTGGGGCAGCACGTGAGGGATTTGATATCAGTGATGTGTTGTATCTGCTGATGCCCGACCGATTCGCACAGGGCGCACACCACCAGTCGCAGGTGAAGGGTATGCATAATTATAAGGAAGACCGACAAGCTCCCTCATTGCGCCATGGCGGTGATATGGAGGGACTGATGAGTCATCTTGACTACTTCACAGAACTGGGCGTTACGGCATTGTGGTTTACCCCCATCCTTGAGAACGACTCGCCTGATAATGGTCAGTGGTCAACCTATCATGGCTATGCCTGTACGGACTATTATCGTGTAGATCCTCGCTTTGGCACCAACGAACAATATCGTCAGTTGATAGATGCTTGTCACCAGAAAGGCTTGAAAGTGGTGATGGATATGATATTCAACCACTGTGGCTTCGAACATCCGTGGGTGGCTGACCTGCCTTCGAAGGATTGGCTCAACCTGCCTGAATGGTTGGAACAGTCAGGAGGTACCAGTGACTCTCGCGGTACAGACTTCCTGCAGACGAGCTATAAGTTAACACCCGTATTAGACCCCTATGCCTCTGAGGTGGATATGCTTGAGACGGTGAAGGGATGGTTCGTATCTACTATGCCAGACCTGAACCAGAACAATCCCCATCTGATGCGCTATTTGATACAAAACAGTAAGTGGTGGATAGAGACTGTTGGCATCGATGGCATTCGTATGGATACCTATCCGTATGCTTATCGCAAGCCGATGGCACAGTGGATGAAAGAACTGGACGAGGAATATCCTAACTTCAATACCGTAGGAGAGACATGGAACTCGCAGCCTGCATATACTGCTGCTTGGCAGAAGGATAGCAAGTTGTCTGAGGAGAATAGCTATCTGAAGACGGTGATGGACTTCTCGTTTCAAGAGGAACTCGACTCTGCCAAGCATGAGACTACCGATGATTGGTGGCGAGGCATGAATCGCCTATACAACTCGTTCTGCTATGATTATCTGTATGCCAATCCCTCTTGTGTGATGGCATTTATCGATAATCACGATACGAATCGCTTCTTGGAAAACGGACAGGATGTGTTGGCATTAAAACAAGCCTTAGGTCTGTTGCTTACTGTGCGCCGTATCCCACAATTGTATTATGGTACGGAGATACTGATGAATGGTACCAAGGCCGTAACAGATGGTGATGTGCGTAAGGACTTCCCCGGCGGATTCCCTGGCGATAAGCATAACGCCTTTACTCGTGAAGGACGTACCAAGGCTGAGAATGATATGTTTGACTGGCTAAGCGCTTTACTGCATTGGCGTCAGGGCAATGAGACGATTATCCGTGGCTATCAGACGCAGTTTGTACCATATAAGGGTGTCTATGTGATTGCTCGTCGTTGGCATCGCCATGGTGTGCTCACCATCGTCAATGGTACGCGTAGTGATGCTACAATGCAGATGAAACGCTATGCAGAGCTCTTTGATCCTGACCAAACGGAGGGCATTGACGTTGTCACTGGAAAGAAATACAGTCTGCGAAGAGACTTATCGCTGACTCCCCGTCAAACACTCATCTTGGAATATTAAAAGAAACAGGTCGTCAAATTTTGACGGCCTGTTTCTTTATAGATATTTTAGTAGTTGCTTGGCTTTTATTTTCTGGGACGAGGACCAGGCATAGCACCACCGAAGGGGAATGGCTGAGGATTAGGATCCTTTTCTGGAGCACCAAAGAATGAAGCTTCAGCATCCTTGTCGTTCAGCTTGAATACCATAAACTTAGGAGTCTTCTCGGTGCAAGGTTTCCATTCGCCACCCTTAGGACCATTGGGATCGCTATACTTAGCGAAGTTAGTCCATGCGGTAAGCATCTTCTCTGAGAGATCCCAGTCGCCCTTAGTCCAAGGACGCCAGCAGTGCTTCAATGATTTGAATACAAACCACAGGTCGGAAGAGTGGAAAGCACCCTTCAAGCGCTGTGTAACCTCGGGATGTGAGCCATCATCGGGCAATGGGCGAGCAAACTCGTAAGCCCATGCCTTACCACCCTTCTCTGCACGAACCTTACAGAACTCTGCAATGTTGGGAGCCATATCGCCCATGTCGTTGAGGGTGAAACCAATCATATAAGGTACATCAGCCAGTGTGCCCTCGCGGGTAGCATCATCGAAGCTCTTCACGCTGACATAACCATCAATCATAGGCATAAAGCCCATACCCATACGCATGAAGCCCATCATACCACCCTGTGGAGCGGGATTGTTTACCTGCTGATAGAGGGTAGGCAGTGCGTAGATAGTCTCTGTTGAGGCTGCACGCATCTTCTGCAAGTCGGTCATGCCTGCCCAGTCGAACATCTTCTTAGCATTAGCCTCTGCATCCTGAATAGAGCCACCACTATAGCGACCACCCATCATGCCACCACCATTAGGATTGGGAATGCTCAAGCCCTGAGCACTCATGATGACAGCCTTGTGGAACAAGCCACGAGCCAGAGGAGACTCACAAAGGGTGCGAACACTACCACCACCAGCGCTCTGTCCGAAGATAGTTACGTTGTTGGGGTCACCACCAAACTGCTCGATATTCTTCTTAATCCACTTCAGCGCCTCAATCTGGTCAAGGATACCATAGTTACCAGATACGTGGTTGGGGCTCTCTGCTGCCAATGCAGGGTGGGTGAGGAATCCGAAGATACCCAGACGATAGTTGATAGTAACGAGCACTACATCCTTAGCGCCCCACTCCTGACCATCGAACTCAGGCTCAGAACCGAAGCCCTCGCGATAGCCACCACCATGAATCCAAAGTGCTACAGGCAGCTTCTTACCGACCTTGCCAGGAGCCTTGGTCCATACGTTCAGATACAGACAGTCTTCACTGAAGGCTGCCTCTTTACCATAGCCCCACTCAGTATAGTAGCCACCAGTATATTGGATAGCCTGATAACTGGGACGACCAAAGGTGTCGCAAATCTTCACACCCTTCCAAGGAATAACGGGCTGTGGAGCCTTCCAACGATTCTCCTTGATGGGAGGAGCAGCATAGGGAATGCCACGATAAACGAACACGTCAGGATGATCGTCGGCAATGACGCCTTGTACCTGACCACCCTCGATAGTTAACACGGGATTCTTGTCTGCTGCATGGCTCATCATAGCTACCATGAGCAAAAGGGGCAAAAATAATTTTTTCATGTGTTTTTATTAATAAACGATTGTATTTAGGTTTGATTATAATGGTTAGACTCTTAAACCTAAGAAAGGTTTAAAAGGAATAGAAAAAATATTCAAAAATATAAAAAGAGATACGGCCTTGCTGAAACAAGTGTTTTCAACAAAGCCGTATGTAACTAATATTCAGAAGCTGTTATGATATTATATATCGCTTCAGATAAATCGTTTCGTCATAGGTAACAAAGTATGTTTGCTCAGAATGTCTAGGACGGAATGGCTTCTGTAACGAATAATGGAAAGTAAGATTATTTTCGTCAAGTGTAATAATCTCTACTTCAAGCACCATATCCCCTGCAACAACATGGCACATATTACCATTAAGAGTCCAGGTTCCTTTCATACTAACCAGTTCTTGCTGTTCTGCATCGTCGTCTCCATGTGAGAAGATTTCCAAATTGCCATTTTCAGAGAAAACGAAACACATGAATTTCTTGTCCGACACATTGGGAGTGTCATTATTCCAAGACTCAACGACATTACCTGTTTCTATATCAGTGGCAGAACCAGCTATAAGGGTAGTTCCCCAAGAACCTAACAGCATGCTTGCAGACACATTGCCATTACCTCCACCATTACCTGAATCTCCACCATTACCATCAACCTTCTTCATTTTGAAGAGTGCTTGTTTGCCATCGTAGTTAACATTGTAAGATAGTTCTTTATCAGTGATGGTCTTGAGTTCAATCACCATATCCTGAGTTTTAACACTCTTGCCAGCCTTAAAGTCTTTCACATCGTGGTAGCCTTCTACAAGGTTGAGCAGTGCGAGAACCTTCTTAGAAGCACTGAAAGTGAAGGTCTTAGTAATAAAGGTCTGCTCAATGCGTCCACGTATCTCCTCATCACCACGATAGTTGACAGAATAGCCATCAAAAGAACCATCGGCTTTGAATACGAAACGATGCCAGTATTCATAGACTGACTCATCATGACTATTGACAGCAATCTCACTTCCACCATTAGGAACAATAGCATAAGTTTCCCATGTACCAAGGATGATAGGATCAATGCCGGTAGGCACATCGGGTCTTGGTGGGTCGTTAGAATCATCATCACCACAAGCGGTAATAGTAAACAGGCAAACTAAAACGATGCCTAGTAACGATAAAAATCTAAAGTTTTTCATTTTTCTCTGTTTTTAGTTATTCGGTAAATATTTATCATTGTAGTATTATCTACGTTGCAAAGATATAAATAAAAATTAAAAAATGCAACAATACTAATAAAAATATAAACTTTTTCCGTATTTTTGCGTCACAAAGTATAAAAACACATTCATAAATCTATAATTATCAGTTATTCAACATGAAAACATTCAAAACATTACTAGCCCTTATGGGTTTGATGGTAGCTGGTTCTTCGTTTGGTCAGAAGAAAGCCTTGGTATTGTACTATTCACAGACATCGAACACCAAAGCGGTGGCTCAGGAGATAGCCAAACGTACGGGTGCAGATATCGAAGAGATTCAGGCTGTAAAGCCTTATGATGGCGACTTTCAGGCTACTATCAGTCGTAGTCAGCAAGAGCGTAATCAGGGTATCACTCCAGAGATAAAGCCGATTGCTGCCGACCTTGCCAAATATGATGTTATCTTCCTTGGCTATCCTATTTGGTTTGGCACCTATGCTCCTCCTATTGCTACTTTCTTGGCTCAGGTTGACCTGAGTGGAAAAAAAGTAGTGCCTTTTGCTACTTTCGGTAGTGGTGGCTTGGATACCAGTATCAAGGATTTGGCTAAGAATGAGCCTAAGGCAGAGATACTGCCTGGTTATGGCGTTCGTGCTCTGCGTATGAAGACTATGGAGAAAGAGGTGGATCAGTTCTTGAAGGCTAGTGGCTTTATCAAGGGTGAGTTCTTTGCTCCCAAACCATTCCCCGCTCCTCATGCAGTAAGTGAGGCAGAGTCAGCTATCTTTGACAAGGCAGTAGGTACTTATCCCATGATTCGTGCCAAGGCTGCTACTGTAGCTCAGCGTGATATTGAGGGCGGTGTGGAGTATCTGTTTACTGCAAAAGAAAGCCCCCGTGGACCTCAACAGGCAGGCCCAGCAGGGGAAATGAAAATCTATGTAACCGTGCTCAATGGTCAGGAACCAGAGTTTACACAGGTTGCCAGATAATTCTAATCAACAATTTTAATGGCTACAGCGTGTAGCTGCTGCCAACCAGCACGATCGATGAGACGAATCATAAAGTGATAGTCGCCTGTATCAATGTTAGCAGGAATCGTAATGTCGTGACGAGCAGTGAAGCTACGCTGACCAGCGGGAATCGTGAAGTCTTGGTTATATATCCAAGGGTTCACGATTTCTTCTTTTGATTTCTTCGCATCCATCTGACATTCTACTGGTGAAGTGCTGTGGGTGTGGTGGTCGAAATTGTGATGAATCTCAATGTTGTAGGAACCCAATTCTGTATCGTCGGTAAACAGATAGTTGAATGGGATGACGTCACCGCGATGAAAGACTTCGCAGTCAATAGGCACAGCTACGATACCTTGTGACGAGATAACGGGATAGGTCATATCTCTGTTCTCGTCGTCGTTAGAACTGCTGCACGCACTGAGTGCGCACAGCAGCATAAGAATCATAATGTTTTGTTTCATTTGCTCTTTTTGTTATTGTTGGTGATGATGCCTTATTCATCGTCTTCGTCATCATCCTCTTCTTCGGTGATACTCTTCTGAGCTGTTGTTGACTTTCCATTAGCGTCTGTCACTGTCAGCTTCAGCAGGTCGCCAACGACAACACCTTTATTATCAATGTCAACATGAACGTGGAATCCATCAATGTTCAGTACACCTATGTACTTGGCATCGGTCACATTCTTCGTAACCTTTACGTTATTGCCCTGTGCATCGGTAACAGTAATCTTGATGGCAGCAGTACGTCCGGGAGCGTTTACATCTGCCTTGACACAGATCTCGCCATCCTCGATGTTTGCTTCGTCCATCACGATAGTAGGTGCAGGAGCACTATCATCGTCATCGTCGCCACAAGAGGTGAAACCAAGAGAAAGAACACATGCGAAAGCCATCATCAGGCTCATATATTTCAGATTTTTCATTGTTTTTATTTGTTTAATAGGTGAATAATTAAAACTCCACACCCACCATCATCGATAGGTTACGGCCTGGTTCGGGCACATCTATCAGGCGATAGTAGCTAGTGTGGTCGTAGTACTTTTTATTCAGCAGATTATCTGCATGCAGTACTACATGGATGGTAGTATGACGCAACAGAAAGTCCTTGCCTGCTGCAAAGTTCAGCGTCCAATAGCCATCAGTGGGCTTTTCTGGGGGAACAATCTCATTTTGTTTGCCGACAATATGGGCGGTGAGGCTCACGGTGAGTGGTGAGTGGTGAGTGGTGAGTGGAGAATACTTTATTCCCAAATCCACTGACCATGGCGTGCTGAAGGGTAGGGTATAGCCCTTTTTCTCACCCGACTGCTGACGTGCATAGAGATATTCGCCCTGTGCGTGAGCCTGCCATTGGTCGGCAAACTTCCATGTCAGTTGAACCTCTAGTCCATAGCGCAGCACACTAGCCTGTGTATAGTGGTATAGCTGCAAGCCCTCCACATATTGTGAGGTCGGGTTCAGATAGATATAGTTGGGAAAGTAGTTCAGGTATGGATCTACCTGTATGTCCCATTCCTCATTTGCCCAGCTGATGCTGGCATCCATCTGATACGACTCTTCTGGGTCTAGTTGCTGATTGCCTCGCTCATAGCGGAAGATGTGGTAGTTGATACCATCCGCACCCAATTCCTTGGGAATAGGCATGCGGAAGCTCTTACCGATATTGGCCTTCATCACCCATAGTCCTGTGGAGTAGTTGATGCCTGCCGACCATGTCACGCTATTGAAGTGTCGACGCATATCAGCAGAGCGCTCCATATATACCATCTCTGAGCGTACAGGCGTTTGATACCAGTCGTGATAACTGTGGATATGTGTCTGTGCATAGTCGTAGCGTATACCCGCATTCAGTATCAGGTTTTCGCGAAGGGTATATCGGTCCATCAGGAAGGCACCCATGCTCAGCGTCTCAAAGTCGGGTATGATAAAGCCCCAACCACTGCGACGATTCTGCTGATACTCCCCACTGATACCTGTACGCACCTCATGACTGCCCACTACCTGTCGCCACTGCAGATTACCGGTATAGGTGTTCTTGTCGAATCGGCGCTCCAGTGAACCATCAGGTTGTGGCATATAGCCATGACTGATAGGCTCAGAAAGCTCTTCTCGACGATTGTTCTGATACGCCAGATTCAACTCTATCGAGGTGGCATCCGTGCGCCATGTAGTATGGCTGAGCACCTTCAGATGGTTTACCCACTGATAAGGCAAGTCAATATCACGACGCGAGTGGTCATAGTCAATGTCAGAGAGACGTACCTCTAAACCATGAGCATTGGCAAAGAATCCACTCTTGGAATAGCTGTCCGAGATGCGTAGGTCGGTATGGAAGTTATAACCAGCATACCCTAACATCATGCTACCATCACGCTCACAACCTGCCGTGTTGCGTAGGCGATTGTCTTTCAGCTTTATCCAATAGGAATAATACTGAATGCTATCTGTAGGCACCTTGTAGTCGGCATAGTCTATCAGTGTGGCGTTGGCACGATAAAACCAGTGGCCTAGCTTACCCTCTAACTTGGCTGATACGCCCAACTGTTCGTTGTTCGTACGACCAAAGATTTGTACGCTGCCACTGATGGGCTCCGTGGGTACATGATTGGTATAGAGGCTGAGCACGCCACCAATGGCATCACTACCGTAGAGCAATGCCGCAGGCCCCTTGATGACCTCAGCACGGTCTATAGAGAACTGGTCTATCTCTAGTCCGTGGTCATCGCCCCACTGTTGTCCTTCGTGCTTAACACCATCTTCCGATACTGCCAAGCGATTGAAGCCCAAGCCACGAATTGTTGGCTTCGACTGTCCACTACCTATTGCCATTGCCTTCACACCAGGAATGCCCTCTAGCGTCTGCATCAGACTTCCTGCAAAGTTCTGCTGAAGGAAGTCGCGCGTGACCTGCACTTCTGACTGCGACGTACGCATCTGGTAGTCGCGTCGCTGCTGGCCAGTGACGGTGACATTATCTAGTGTGACGACACTGTCGGCTGGTGCTAATGCATAGAGCATAGCAGCCAGTAACAAGTTTGTCATACTGTCTTGTTTTTGATTTTAATTCCGAAAATATCGATGTTTTTTTGATCCCGAAAAATTCGATATTTTTTTAGATTCCGAAAGAATACGAAAAAGACGAAAAGAACGAAAATTTATAATGTTTTCGTAAATTTAGATATTTTCGGATATTTTCGGAATAAATATAAAAGCGTTTTTCGGAATAAAAAAAGTTATTCAGAAAACGGGGGCGCACGGAATGATGGGATGCCACAGACATCAAGGCTGACATAGCATTGGCGCTGGGCATACTGGGTTTTACATGTACGACGAAGAGATACTGTCATGGCTACGGCAGCAGCCACAAACGACAAGGTGAGGAACTGACAGAGCACGCATGAGTGGATGGTGGTTGTCAGCTCGCCAAGGTGTCCGTGGCAATGATGCTGTACGCATTCGCTACAGTTGTCTTCGAATAATTTGGTGTTATCGTGTACGTGAATCGACGACAGGATAAGCATTGGCACAAACACTGCCAACATCACCCATGATGCAATATGTCTTTTCTTCTTCACGTTCACGGGTGCAAAGTTACGAAATTGTTAGATATCTGCAAAAAGAATGGAGAAAAAACTATCTCTAAACCATTGAGCAACACGATAAATCCCCTATAGTAGGTATTCCTTGCTATAGGGGATTTGATAGTGTCTAGAAAGTTTTTTTTATTTTGCTATGATGGGTGCCCCCATCTCGCTAGCTTCTTGATTGCTGTCGTTGAGCTTGAAGAGCATAAACTGAGGATTCTCTGCTGTGCAAGGCTTCCATCCCAGTCCTTCGCCCTCACCATTCGGATTGCCATACTTTACAAAGTTGGTCCATGCGGTAAGCATCTTCTCAGACAGGTCCCAGTCGCCCTTCGTCCACGGACGCCAACAGTGTTTCAGGGACTTAAATACATACCACAGGTCGCTAGAGTGGAAGGCGCCTTTCAGTCGGTCGGTAATTTCGGGATGCTTACCATCGTCGGGTAATGGGCGAGCAAACTCATAAGCCCATGCCTTGCCACCTTGTTCCTGACGCACCTTGCAGAACTCAGCAATGCCAGGTCCCATAGCCCCTAGGTCGTTCAGCGTATAACCAATCATATAGGGAATATCAGCAATCGTACCACCGCGTGTAGCCTCGTCGAACGACTTGTTGGATACATAACCATCAATGATAGGACGCTCCATCAGGAAGAGGTCGGTCTTGTTCACCATATTATATAAGCTACCAATGGTGTACATGATTTCTGTTGGTGCGTTGCGCAGTTTCTCCAGATCGGTCAGTCCTGCCCAATCCATTACTTTCTTGGTCTCCGCCTCGCTCTCTGCCAGTGTGGGATTATAAGTAAAGAACTTGTTCATCGGTGTGGCAGGCTTAGCCTCTTCCCCTTCCTTCGCAGGAACAGTCAGGCCACCACCACTCATAATGACAGCTTTGTTAAACAATCCACGTGCCAGCGGACTCTCACACAGCGTACGCACACTACCCGCACCAGCGCTCTGTCCGAAGATAGTTACATTGTCGGGGTCGCCACCAAACTGGCTGATATTGTCTTTCACCCACTTCAGCGCCTGTATCTGGTCGAGGATACCATAGTTACCACTCACGTGGTGCGGACTCTCTTCCGATAGTTCTGGATAGGTCATAAAGCCGAATATGCCCAGACGATAGTTGATGGTAACGAGTACCACATCCTTCAATGCCCATTCCTGACCATCAAATTCTGGTTCGGTGCCCCAACCTTCGCGATAGCCACCGCCATGAATCCATAGTGCCACGGGCAACTTCCTGTTGGTTTCGCCAGCAGCCTTTGTCCATACATTCAGATACAGACAGTCTTCGCTATAGGGCGCTTCGTCGCCATAGCCCCATTCTGAAGCATAATAACCGGGATAGTGAACGGATTGATAACCAGGATGCCCAAACTTGTCGCACACACGAATACTGTCCCATGCTACTACAGGCTGTGGCTCTCTCCAGCGCAACTCGCCAATAGGAGGGGCAGCATAGGGAATCCCTTTGTACACATACACACTAGGATCCTCTGCCAAGACGCCTTGAATATGGCCTCCTTCTACCTTTAATACGGGCACCTCAGCGCGCTCTTCGCAGAGGCTACACCCCATGATTGCCAACAAGGGCAAACACCACAAAAGTTTTTTCATTTATCTGTATATTAATTAGTTATTGGTTGAACTGTTGGCAAAGATAGGGAAAAATATTTAGACGAATTTTTCGCTACGTTTCAAAAAGTTTATCTCTTGTAGCATAGAGAGTTAGATATATTTTTGATAAGTTTTTAGTAACAAATGAAGAAGCCAGCTGATAATTAGCTATCGGCTGGCTTCTTTCCGCGTTTCATAGTATAATCTGATCCTTACTTAACAATTTTCTTGCCATTGATGATGTATAAACCATGTGGCAATAGGTCAGGGTCAGTGCCGACGAATCGGCCGTCTAGTGTATAAATACGATTAGTTGTTGTCTTGTATGTATTAATGGTTTCGATACCAGTTGGTGTTGTATCCTTTACGAGTACCTCGTCGAGGAAGAAGCGTCCCTTTTGCTTACCAGTAGCCTTTACCTCAAAGGTAACCTTTACGCTGCCAGTACCTGTTACTGTAACTGTATAATCATTGAATTCGCCTCTCTGCATCTCGACACTGGCAGGTTCAACAGAACCACCCTCAACAGTAAGATACAATGTAGTAACGTCAAGAGTAGAATCCCATGCACCAGCCTTAAAAGTCATCTTCGTAGTGCCGTTAAGGGTAAATCCTGGTGTGGTAGCAGAACCTGCAACCTTACTTGTACCAAATTTTGCGCACTGGTTAGC
Organism: Prevotellaceae bacterium MN60; assembly: GCA_900199555.1. Classification (GTDB taxonomy): domain Bacteria; phylum Bacteroidota; class Bacteroidia; order Bacteroidales; family Bacteroidaceae; genus Prevotella. The sequence continues at coordinate 9,181 of FZQZ01000009.1, read as the reverse complement.
TGCAGAAGCCTTATTAGCCTCCCATCCGTCATTATCGGAAGCGAATTCGGACGCAGCAATCAGACCACTCCATAAATCGTCATTACCACCTTTGCCATCACAGTCATCGAATGACTCATAGAAGAGGGCACCCTCAACCACGGGCTTGTCGCCACCGCCTTGAGTACCACCACCATTGTCATCGTTGCCAGTGGTCGTGCCTGCAACATACTTGAATGAGATAGTACCATCAGTATTCTGAGTAATGCTCTCTACAGAACCACTCATCCAATTAGTACCATTGCTGGTCTTGGTGAAGAACTGAGCAGCATTCTTAGCTACCTTGTCAGAGGTCTTGAAGTTCTTGTTGAAGAAGTTTCTTGAACCCTGTGGGAATGGGTCGGTCGCAATGCCTTCGTCATCAAAATATTTAGTGCCCATGTAGGTAAATGTCTGGTACTTACCATCGGCAGGAACCACCGTCATGCGCTGATGGTTTGGATCATCGTTAGGACCATTCTGCTCCCATACGCTTGCTTTATAATCGCAGTGCAGAATTACCAAACCACCGCCGAGCAATCCTGCATCCCAGCCATCCAGCTGACGATTCTCCAGCAGATAATACTCGTTGGCATTCTTATCATTATATATAATGTAGAACTCACCGCCATTCTGCAGCGACTTCATCTTGCTTACCTCTACATCGTCAGCCTTCAGCTCGATAGGCTCTTCCCAACCAGCAAACCAACGCTCGTAGCTGGTGTAACCTGCAGGCTGATAGCCATCGCCATTGTATGAACCCTGGTCCATCAGGTCCCAAGAGCCCATGCCCTGACCACCGCTATAGTCGGTATCGTAGAAGTCGGGATAACCCAGACAGTGGCTGTACTCATGACACATAGTACCAATACCACCAATATTACCTGTCTCTCCATCCAGTTCTGGACCACAAGCGTAGCTGTTTACATACAGGTTGTTTCCTACCTTTACAGGACCTGAGCCATCGCCATAGTAGTTAGAAGAACTCAAATCGTAGGCATGAGGCCAGATAGTATCCTCAATGTCACTATCAGCTTCACCCTTACCAGCATATACTACATATACCTGATCTACGTAGCCATCACCATCCCAGTCATAGATACTCCAGTCTGTAATCTGCTCCTTAGCCATTTCTACAGCCTCGCAAACCATCTCACCGGGGTGCGCATCGTTGCCATCGCTATCGTTGCCACCATAGTAGGCAGCCTCGTGGCTTACAGTCAGCGGACCAACGATGTCGAAGTCGAGCTCAAACTTACCACGGCTCTGTGCCTTGAAGTAGTCAGCCATAGAACCCTTGAACTTGCCCTCAGAGAAGCCCTCCTCGTTGGCGATACGCTCATACAGTGCTTTATTGTTTGCAGCCTTAAACGACTTATCTTGGAAGTTGACCAACAGCATAATGGCCTTCTTCTTTCCTAAGATAGTAGTAGGATGGCCAAAGGTACGCTTCTGAACGCGTTTTGCATTCACCTTGGCACGACGTACCTTTGCACGCTCAATAACAGTATTCTTCTCAATTTGTTTGTAGATTTTAGTATTGCCTTGTGCGGCATAGGCTTTGCCATCTTCAGCTACCCAGAAGTGACCATGTTCGTCACCAACGAGTTGTGCTTTTACTTCTGTACCGTCTTGCAGCTTCAGCGTCTTCCAGACGCCTTTCTTTGCTGGTACCGCCATCATCGTCATGGTTGTTGCCATGAGCAACATGGTCACGAAAAATTTCTTCATGTTTTTAATTCTTAGTTTGTTATCTCTTTATTGTGATTCAGTTTATTTTCTTATTATTCTGTGCCACTCTTAACATAGTTAAGAAGTCGCAAAGGGCTGCAAAGGTAGGCATTTAATTTCATTTGCCCAACTTTGCAGCCCCTTATTCTGTATAAATTATGTATATTTAACGATTTGACGATTTAACTCCTTTAACTTCCCTAATTGATTATAACTTTACGACCATCTACTATGTAGATGCCGTGAGTAGGATTGCTTACGCGCTGACCTCTCAGGTTGTAGATGACGCGCTGACCAGAGAGGCTATTGCTCTTTACGGTATTGATGTCGGTGCCACCTGCTACGCTCACAATCACGCCCTCTATGCGCGCGTGCTTGCTGCTATCTCCAAAGGTTACCGTGAGCTGGCTCTCGTCGCCCGTCCACTTACCATTGTCTATGGCGTTGCCATCCACTTTCAGCTTGGTCTTAGGAGTACCCTCTGCAAACAAGAATTCTAGCCCTGTGATGGTACCCTGTTCCACGCTAAAGCGCAGCTCATTGCCCGGATAAAGACGTATCTGACTGCTATTAGCATAGCGATTAGCACCACTTCCCTTTGTATATACGATGGTTACGCCATTCTCTGTTCCCTCTAAGTCCTGATCATCACTTGAGGAGATAGAACCCGTATAACTCGTACCAAAGAAGTCTGCATTCAGCATGATCTCGCCATCCTCGGCAGGCTCTGGGTCATCGCCACCCGGCTGCTCTTTGGTAATCAGGTAGAATGCCGTGTTCTGGTAGCTCAGTTGTCCGTCTTTCACTGCCACCGCCTTGATGGTGGTTGTCTCTGTCAGGGTGAAGGGACCCGTATATTTGATGCTCTGTTCCGACGCATCAGCGCCATTCGTGGTGTAGTAGATGCTAGCACCTGTCGTAGCACTTGCGATGCTCACCTGCACCTTGTTGTAATAAGTTCCTGCATCAGGTGTAAAGGTTGGCATTGCTACTGTAGGTACATCTATCGTGCCACCACCGTCATACTGGTCGTAGCTAAATGTCTGGTTCTTCTTAGCGCCCCAGATATATTCCTCCAATCCGGGATAGTCAACAAAGGGATTGCGATTCTTCTGTACGCCATACACCGCATTGTTGCGTGCTATCTCTACCGCATCTACGGGGTCTTGGCGCGACCATTCCATCATCTGGTCCAGTTCCCATTTCACGATACCCTCTGAAGTAAAGATATTACCACCCCAACCAGCACACTGGTCTTTATAGCGTGTAGCCATATAGAAGTAGATACGCGCCATATCGCCCTTTATCTCGTCGTTAGGTTCGAATACCGTACCCGAATAACCTGAGGTGCCACTGCTTCCCAGTTTTGAGTAGCTATTCTGCGAAGCATAAGTCACGTTGTTCACCTTACCAAAGGGAAAACTAGAGCGACGATTGTTCACATAACCATCCGTTGGCACCACATGAATGATATCCGACTTCATCGGACTCTTCTTGCTAAACCAGCTCTGTGGCACAGAGTGTTCACGGTTATAGCAGTCGCCTTCCTTTCTGTAGCCACCTGTATCATGACCATGACGGAAGTTGGTCGCATTTGAGTACCAGTCACGCACATATCCGTCAGGACGGGTATCGGTCTGCTCGTATGCCGAAATCAAACCATCGTAGCTCACCACATGATGGTTGGCAGTGATAATCTGAGCCAGTGCTGTACGCAGGTTTTGTCCGCTCTTTCCGTTAGCTCCCTGATAATAGGTACCTGTGTTGTTGGGACCCTGTGCCCATACGGTGCCTACACAGGCTATGAGCAAGGAAAATAATAGTAGTTTTGCTTTCATAATTTATTTAGATTTAATGTCTTTTGCGACCGACAAAAGTACACATAATTTTCCGAACGAACAAATTATCTGCTCGTTTTTTTAGGAGTTATGGGAGTTAACTATTTCTGCTCCTTCGCTTTCTTGGCAAATTCAAAGAGTTCAAAGGGTAGGTGACAGTAGCCTGTGGGGTTCTTGTCCAGATAGTCCTGATGATACTCCTCTGCCGTATAGAAATGCTGCAGGGGCTGTTTCTCTACTGCCAAGGGCTCTTGGTATTTCTGCTGCTCTTCGGCAAACACCTGTTCTATCACGGGCAGGTCGTCGTCCTGCGTATAATATACACCTGTGCGATAGCGTGTGCCCTCGTCGTGTCCTTGCTTGTTGAGACTGGTAGGGTCTATAGCCTTGAAGAACATTTGTAAGAGGAACTTGAGACTTACCACCTCTGCGTTATATCTCACGTGCACCGTCTCGGCATGCCCTGTGGTGTCTGTATATACTTCTTTATAAGTAGGGTTTTCGGTATGTCCATTAGCAAACCCAACTTCTGTTTCTACTACGCCTTCTATTTGTTTGAAGAAGTGCTCTGTTCCCCAGAAGCATCCTCCTGCCAGATAAATGTCTTTCGTCATGTCTATCTCCTTCTTTTGTGTTTTTTGGCTGCAAAGATACTCATTCTCCCACAATATCCCATCACTTTTTGTTATTTTTAGGAGTTAACTACAGAAAAACTCTGAAATAACTTTTTCCTCTTATTATTTGGTGATTACAATTAGAATTCCTATCTTTGTCACATCAATAACGAATATTACTATCAAAACACTAGGCCTATGAATAGAGAGGAGAAATTTATCATCACCATCAGTCGCCAGTTTGGTACCGGCGGACATGAGATTGGTGCAGAGCTAGCTAAGCGGCTCGGAGTGAAATTGCTAGATAAGCAGATCTTGAATGAGGTGGCAGCAAGGATGAATGCTGTAGAAGACGCTGTGGAGAAGATAGAACTGCGCAATCCCTTGTGGCGCGACGACTTTACCAACTTCTATCGCACGTATATGGCTAATGCCGAGTATAACGGACAGGAGAGCGACAAGACCAGTCGCGAACTCTTCCGTGCCCAAGCGGAGGTTATCCGTCGCATTGCTGCCGAAGAGTCGTGTGTCATCATCGGACGTTGTGGCTTCGACATCTTTGCCGACACCCCTAACACCCTTAAAATCTTTATCCACTCAAGTGTTGACTGCCGTAAGCGCCGCATTGCTGAGAAGTACGACATCAGCGAGCAGGATGCAGCAGCCATGATTGTTGACAATGATTTCAGTAGAGAGCTCTACACCAAGACCTATACGGGGCGCGACTGGACCAATGCCTGCAACTACGACATCTCTCTCGATGTGCGCAAGTTTGGTGTCAATGGCGCTGTAGATTTCCTCATGAAATGTATTGAGTAGGAGAGGGGAGAGAGAACCATAAAAAAGAGGCACTGCTTTTTTGGCGATGCCTCTTTTTTCGTGTTCTTTATAGTCTGTTCCTTTCCTCGTTACCTGCACCCGTTCCCTTATATTTCGAGTGGGTGGTGTTCAAGTTGTAACTCAGCGTCAGTCCCACACACTGCGTATAGGTATATACATCCTGCGCCGTCTGTCCGATGGCATAGTAAGTAGTGGTCTTGCTCTTTGCCGTGCGGAAGATGTCGTTGGCATAGAGGGCAGCAGTCAATTTGCCCTTCCAAAATACCTTTTGCACCCGGGCGTTCGCGATAAAGTAACTGCCACGATACATAAATCCCCAGTGGTTGCTCCCCGTATATCCCACTTGTGCCAGTGCCTTGGTCGTAGGATTGATTTCAAACCAGCTATTCAGGCTGAAGCTGAATTCGGGCTTGTTCAGCTTCTTGGGTGCCCCATATTTCTCGGCATCAAACATCTGCTGATAGTAGTGCAGTGTGGCCTGTGGCTGCCACCATCCCAACTTGGGCGAAGCCACGAGCGTAGCATATACGCGATTCTGGTGGTCGAAGTTGTTGGGTCTGAAGATGGCTATCTCGTTCTTCTCGTCGTATATCTGCCCCACATGCGTAAAGAAGTCGTTCTCGCGCGTAAACCCTACCATCAGGTTCAGCCACGAATAGGTCAGGTTGAAGTCTATGCTCTGGCGCACCGACGGGCGCAACAGCGGGTTACCCCCTTCGTAGAGCATACGACTGTCGTACACTATCATTGAGGTTAGCATGCTGTATGGCGGACGCGTGATGCGCTTGCTGTAACTCAATTGTGCGCCCCACTTGCCTTTCTGCCATGCTGCCGAGAGGTTGGGAAACCAGTCGTTGTACGTGCGACTAGGCTCCTCCTGCTTGATGCCAAACGAGGTATATTCCGTAGCCACATGCTCATATCTCAATCCAGCATTCAGTTGCCAGTGGCCCAACTGCAACTGATATTCCGCAAAGACTGCCAAATTCTTTTCCTTCATCTCCGTGTCCGACTCCGGTATGATGCCCTCCTCGTTATAGTTATGTCCCTTACTCCTCGTACTGGTAGCCTCCGTGCCACCACTCAGTTCACCCTTCCAGATAGGATATGTCAGCACCAGTTTTCCTGCCACCATCCTTCGGTCCTCGTTCGTCAGCGTGTTGAGAATGCGGTTACCATATTCACTGCTCGTCTCCTGTTGGTGGTTGTCGTTCTCTGACTCCCGTCGCAACACGGTGGCATTCAGGTCGATGCCCAGTTTGCCAGCCTTACCTACATAGTAGCCATTCACCTCCCATACCGGCTTGTTCTTTTCGCGTATATCCGTTGTCAGATGTACGTCACCATCAAAGGCACCATTCTTCAGATAGTTCTGATTCATGTCCGATGTGAAGGCCTCATAACATATTCGCTGCGAGGCAAAGCTCAGTCCGAGGGAGTGGTCGCTGCTCAGGTCGTAGCTCAGTCCCGTCTTGTACTGCAGCTCCGTCCACGAGTTTCTTACCGGCAGGTCTGCATGGATATTAAACAAGTCCTTTGAGATATGCAGTTCCTGCTCCACGTCCTGGTCGTTGCTATAGTGACGATTCTCGAGTGCGATGGTAGCAAAAGCCTCCAGTCCTCCCGTACGGTATTTCACCGTCAGGTCGTCGTAGGTGCTCCACTTGTTGTCCTTCCACGTCTGACTCGTTGCCATCAGGCTCCATCCGTCGCCCTGAGGCTTCAGCGTCTTGATGCGTATCACTGCATTCACCTCGGCATTATATCTGGCACCAGGCGCCGTAATCACATCCACGCTCTTGATATTCACCGACTTCAGCTGTTTTAGCTCGTTGGCGTCGCGCACCTTTTTATTATTGATGTATATCTCAGGCTCACCCTTTGCCAATACCTCAAACTTTCCGTCCTTGCCTTGCACCATGGGTATCATCGAGAGCAGGTCGTCGGCACTGCCAATATCGCGCAGGATAGAGTGCTCTATCTCCACCGTCATGCCACCCGGTGCACTCTTGTATTGCGGAATCTCGCCCTTCACTTCCACCCCCTTCACCATATACGTCTCGGGCTGTAGGGTGATGGTTCCGATGTTACCCCCGTTGATGTTTCGCGTCACCGTCTTATAGCCCACATACGACACCTTCAGCGTTATCTGCTGTGCTTTGCAGGGAATCACAAAGTCGCCATTCTCATTGCTCACGCCTCCATTGATAAATGCCTCCTGCTGCAACAGCGCTATGTTGGCAAATTCTATCGGGTTGCCACGCTCATCCACCACGCGCCCAATCACCTTTGCCTCCTCTTTCTGCGTACACTCTATAAAGATGTCCTGATGGTCAAAGGTCAGGTGCATGGGATAGAATCCGCACACCTGCCTCACGGCGTCGCGCACAGATACATTCTCCAACCGAGTTGTTACGGTAAAGTCCTCCAGCTCGTTGAAGATAAAGTTCAGCTTATAGTCCTTCTGCGCATTGTCAATCCATATCAGCGCCTCGCTCAGCGATGCGTTCTGAAAGTCGTGTGACAGTCTCTGTGCCCTTGCGCTCATGGCCACAAGACACAGTATCAGTATAGATAGCCTTTTCATGGTCTCTGGTTTATTGTATGGTAATGGTCTCTTCGTCCAGTGTCAGATGCACCTTCTCGAAGTGGTTTATCTTGTTCACTATCTCCTGTAGCGTGTCGTCAGCCTCCCACTGCAGATAGAAGCGGATGGTGCGTGCGGCCTTGTTCTTAAACCTCACCTTCACGCCGTAGCCCTCCGCCACATACAGCATAATCTGTTGCAGCTCCACATTATTAAATACCACTGGTGTATTCTCCGTGGGTGTCATCTCCACCCCGTAGGCGTCCTCTATCTTCTTGATGTCAGGCATACGCTCCGTCATGGCCACCTGAGGCCTCTCCTCCGCCATCACCAGATGGTGATAAGCAGCATAAACAATGCCCGACAACATCAACACGCTCACGATAGCTGCTGCCATTCGCATCCATCCTCGTTGGCGAGGCTGCCTGTCCTGCGTAATCTGTGCCAAGGTCTCTTCCGCCTCAGGCACCGCTATCTCCATCCCGTCCAGCATCTGGTCCAGTTGCTCGTCGGTGTATTTTTCAGGGTGCAGCAGCATCCTGATTTGCTCTTCATTCTTCATACCTCTCTGCTTTTAAATGTTGAACGTAGTTTCCTCAACCCCTGCACAATGTGCTTGTTCACTGCCGAGAGACTGATTTGCAGTGCACCCGATATCTCCTTGTACGACTGCTCCTCGTCAAAGTGCATTTTGATGATGCGCCCCGTCTGTGGTGTCAGCTTCTCATCCACGTATCTTGTTACCGCTTGGATGATCTCCTCGTCATACTCCTCGCTGTCGGTGTTTGTCGATGCCAGCGATTTGAGAGCCTCCTGATGATACTGGCGTTGTGCAATGATGTTGAGACAACGATTACGGACACATGTCAAGAGAAACGTCTTCTTTCCTATTTCCTTGATGGGGATGGTACAAATCCACAGTCTAGCGAAGACGTCCTGTACCACATCTTTCGCTTCATCCTCGTCGCCCAGCAAGATGTAGGCTGCCTTATACATCCTGCCGTACTCTGAGTGGAAGAGTTCTTTGAATTGTTGCTCCTTTTCTTGCATCTGTTCGTTGCTGTTTTTACTATATATACAGACGAGCATGAGAAATCATTACCCTTTTCAAGTATTTTTTTTAGTTTGATGCGGTTTATGCCTACAAAGGTATATAAAATATTGCAAAAAGCCAAGAAAAACACAAAAAATAATCGCCCTACATTCACATGCAAAGCGAATAAAATACAAAAATTATTCTTCATAAATGTTTTCTTTGTTCTCACGAACAAACAAATACACAAAAACTTAATACATGTGTCCATAAGAGCACTGTATTATGAAAGACGCTGCAAAGGTAATGCAAAACGAACAATACACCAAATTTTGGAGCAGCAAAAAGTCAACGAATATAGGAAATAGTCAACCTTTTCAGGAATAGTGTCAACAAAAGTAGGATACAGAAGTCAACCTTTTCCGTATGAATACTTCACGCGACTACATGACTACATGACTACATTTGATGTTTTGCAATATCGCGAATAAAGTGAATATTACTTTTATATTATATATAT
>FZQZ01000010.1 GCA_900199555.1 Prevotellaceae bacterium MN60 | reverse complement strand
CATTTAGATTGTTGTCATTGTTCCATAATGGTCAATGTTCAATGGTCAATGTTCAATGAGATTTATTCAGGTGGTTATTGCGGCGGGGTCCCACCTCTTCCCATTCCGAACAGAGAAGTTAAGCCCGCTTGCGCCGATGGTACTGCAATGCAATGCGGGAGAGTAGGAGGCCGCCACTTTTAAGTGTGAAGCCCTTTCATCACAACGATGAGAGGGCTTCTTTTTTTGTTTAACTATGCACTATGCACTATAAACTATGTCATCGACCTTTGGTCGCTTTGACCTGTAGGTCAAAGAACTATGCACCATGAATTATGCGTAAATTCAATTGGTTTGACGGCACTTTTCTCCTCGGATTGTGCCGTCAAACTCCACGTAAGGTGCCGTCAAACTATCTGGATATTGTAGAGAATAGTTTATGTCGAAAAACATCTAACCTTCTACCCCAACAGGGCTGAAATGCCGATGCATAAAGGGATTGAGCTGGGTTAGATGTTGCTTAAATACCTAACCTACACCTAACCTACATCTACCCTTTTTGACCAAAAATCTCACTATTCTCATGAATCATTTAATTCCAAATTATTGCATAGCAATAAGAAATAGTTAGATTAGTGCAATTCGTGTTCAAAATTAATTTGCACTGTGCAAGTAGGTTAATAGTAGGTTAGATGTTGGCAAACATCTAACCCGCTTGGAACTCAATGCAGATAGGCATTTGAAGGGTGTTGGGTTAGAAGGTTAGATGTTTTTGCACGAAAACTTTTTTTCTAATAATCTTGTAAGGGGGAACAGCTGATACAATGCTGAATACAGCTAACTCAATGCTGAATACAGCTAAGCCAGCTCTGAATACAGCTATTTAGAGGTGTAAAATAGCTGTACTTGCACTTCAAGAGTAACTAATTTGGCGCTCAATACAACTAATTCAGCGCTCAATACAACTAATTCAGCGCTGAGATCATTATTCTTGACCTTAAATTAGTATCACTTTAAAGGCACAAAAGTTATTGTATAGGACGTCAAAAGTTATAGTATTGTGATAGTAAAGTGGCATTTTCATGAACTCTCGATTTCCAATGCTGCCTACATCCAAATAGTTTAAAGCTTAAATATGATGAGAATATACGCATAATGCGATGAGCTTCACGACACTTTTCTTCTCGAATTATGCCGTCAAACTCATCGCAAAGTGTTGTCATACCGACTAGGTATCATTGAATTGCGTAGCTTTTTCTATAATTATATTTTGTTGGTTAGTGACTATTCACTACCTTCTTTCCATTCTTGATAAGAATGCCTTTGGTGGGGTGAGGATATTTGATGCCCATCAGGTTATATGGTGGAAGATTGTTCTTTTGGCTATCCATCTCATGCTGACTGATTCCTGTATCCGTATCGTCTATTTTCTGAATATACAGATAGTCTATCCATCTGCATACATTAGGATTGGCAGCTTCGAGGGTGAGTGTCTGCTCTTCATCTACCACGAATTCTTCTTTTTCAAAGATGGTAAGATTCTTTGTGGTGGCTTCAAAGCTATAGATGGGATTTGCATCCAATTTGAAGTTAAAGGTGGTATTGTGCTTGGTATTATCGTTTGAACCAATAACAGCCACTACTAATTTGTATCTACCAGGTTGTAGTGACGTGATGGTGACTGGTTGGCGGATGATGCCACCGGCTGCATTTGACGACCAGCGATACGCATAATACTCACCATGATTTTTATCTGTGTAACATTTGGTGTTGAGAGGATTATAGGTTGCTCCTACTAAGTCTTCTCCCTCACTGAAGTACACCACGTTCTCCAAGGCTTTGGTGTAGGTTACTACCCGGTTGTCTGTTCCACTGTTAGGGGTAAATGTAGTAACATAATAGGGCGCTGTTGCATTTTGGGGAGTCTCATACAAATCAGTGCCCATCAACAGGTATTTGGGGAATGAATAGGTCACTTCTGCAGCGATATCTTGTCCACCTTCTGCTAGCACTTTGTCACCAATACTGGTCCTGACTTGATAGCTTGCGTAGGAGGGCGCAGCATCCAGCTGTGCCTGATAATCGCTCTTCTTGTTTCCCGGTAAAAGCTGGTCGATGAGGTATTGCGCATCATTCTTAACATAAGCGTTATACTGATGAGCGCGATAATAGGCTATCAGCTCTTCAATGTATGTATAGATCCTGTCTTCGAGTCCAAGGTTGAACGTATAATAATCTGTGTTCTGACGTCCACCGCCTGTTATCACATTGTCGGAGAAAGAAAACGACGTACCCTCTGATATGCCCGGAATATTGATGGTCAGTTCGCGGAACTGATGCTTTTTATATCGTGGGACTTTAACATTGAAGTTTAACACGCCATTGCTATAAGTGATATCAGAGATGATGGCATTGTTGTATAGATGATAGTATTCCCATACTTCATCGGCGCCAGCTACCCAGTATTTGTCGGTAGGCTGAAGGGTGTTTCTCAGATAGTCCAGGAAGATGTTGCTGAGTCCATGAGTACCACCAAGTATCATTGCCGTGCCGTCGGCTTGTTCTATCCTGTTTATAAACTCCGTTTCTTTATTCTGGAAGAAGAAGCGTGCGGTGGTGGCGTCAGGCTTGTGGTCGAATGATGTCCAATCAGTGCCAGAAGTCCAATCGTCAATAAGTACGGGATGCATGGCAGGATAGTTGGGCAGTTGTCCGTTTTGGAAGATGTTCCAGCATATTTCATCTGACTGCTTGCCTGCGTCGATATATTTGTGGCTGCCATTGGGTTCTACCATGACTTTGAGCCCTATGCCGACATGGTCTTCCCACATGTCGCTAAGCGCCTTAAAGCGACTGGCAATAGTCTCGGCATCTGTTGAATAATCGCCATCAACGTCGTGCTGAGCAAAACTCCATCCTGTTCGGATCATGGTCTTGGCATCATTACCATTTATCAGCGTATATTTCGTTGTCTCTACTTGGTAAGGCCAAATAGCAGATGTAAGCGTGAAGCGTCGTACACCTCCAGTGTTGTCGGTATATGTCAATGGTTGTTGACCTTCGCGCTTCAGGCTACTTGTTTGTTGATACCATTCCATGGCATTGTAGGGGCTGTTCAGGAAGTCATCACCTTTGCTTATATATAAGTAGGTGTCACCCTGAAAGGCAGGGTACCCATTGAAGAAAGCCCAGCTATTGACCAGTTCACTTGTGCCCATGTCGTCGCTGGTAATAACGAGCGGACAGAACTTATTGTATTTTACCCGTGCGAATACGGGTGGCTTGGCTACATCGTATGATGGCGTGTTGACCGTAACATTAACAATATCATACGTGGTTCCGTTAATATCTTCTGTTGTTTGTGCATAAGCCCTAAGAGAGCTTTGACAGGCCATGAGTGTAATAAACAGGCTCAGCAGAAATCTGATTTCGGACTTTGATTTATTGATGTACATGGAACGATGATATATTATGTTAATTAATTAAGAAAACAGTGCAAATATATAGAAAAAAAATGAAATAACAACCAAGAGAATAGAAAACTTTTTGGCTATGTCAGATATATTTTCTACTTTTGTCTTAAAATTAATTTCAAGACAATGAAGAAGGTATTATTAATGATGTTGGCATTGCTGGCAGTGGTGTCAATGGATGCTAGAAAACTTGATTTGAAGGATATTACCCGCGGCATGTTCCGCGGTGAGTCGGTAAGTGATGTGCAGCCGTTGGCTGGTGGTGAGATGTATGCTCAGCTGAGCAGTGACGGTAAGCGCATCGTGAAGTATTCGTTTAAGACGGGCAAAGAGGTGGGAACACTGTTTGACGTAGCCACCGTGAAAGGCGACAAGCTGGAGAGCATTGATGGCTATATCATGAGTCCTGACGGTAAGCGCATCTTGATACAGACCAAGACGAAGCGCATCTATCGCCACTCGTTTACCGCCACCTATTATATATATACGATACAGAACAACCGCATCGTGCCATTGTCAACGAAAGGTCCTCAGCAGACTCCGCTGTTCTCACCCGATGGTTTGCAGATAGCTTTTGTGCGCGATGGCAACATCTTTATTGTTAAGTTGCTGTACGACAATGCCGAGATGCAGGTGACCAAGGATGGTAAGAAGAATCAGATTATCAATGGTATTCCCGACTGGGTGAACGAGGAGGAGTTCTCTAATAATCGTTCTATGGTGTTTACTGCCGACAGTCGCCAGATAGTATGGGTGCGCTACGATGAGAGTGCCGTTAAGGAGTGTACCATTCCTATGTCTAATGGTGGTTATACCTATAAGTATCCTGTTGCTGGTGAGCAGAACTCTACCGTTACGGTATGGAGCTACGATGTGCCCAGCAGACAGACACGCCAGTTGCAGGTGCCCATCGAGAAGGATGGCTATGTGCCTCGCATCATTGCCACTAGCGACTCTTCGCAGGTGGCCGTATTCACACTGAATCGTCATCAGGACTGTCTGCGCATCTATATGGCCAACCCGCTGACTACCGTTAGCAAGTTGTCTATCGAGGATAAGGTGGGCAAGTATATCCGCGAGGATGCCTATGAGAATGCGCGTATTACCAAGCGTCATATCCTGTTGCCTAGCGACCGTGATGGCAATATGCACCTCTACCTCTATAACCTGAATGGTCAGCTGTTGCGCCAGATAGACAAGGGCAACTATGAGGTGAGTGCCGTTTATGGATACGACGAGCAGACGGGCAATACCTATTATGCATCTCATGAAAATGGTGCGACAGATCAGCGCATATGGGTAGCCCACGAGAATGGTAAGCGTGAATGCCTGACGAAGAAGGCTGGTTGGAGTACCGCCATCTTCAGTAGCGACTATAAGTACTTCCTCCACACATGGAGCGATATCAATACACCTACCGTATATGCACTGTGCAACAATACGGGTAAGACCATTGAGACCCTTGTTGACAATAAGGCGCTGCGCAATAAGTTGGCCGACTATGAACTGGGTCAGCGCGAGCTCTTCACCCTGACCACTTCTGAGGGTGTGACGCTGAATGGTTGGATGGTAAAGCCTGCCGACTTCAATCCCAACAAGCAGTATCCTGTGCTGATGTATCAGTATGGTGGTCCTGGCAGTCAGTCGGTAAAAGACGCTTGGGGTATTGGTATGTCTGGACAGGGCGCTCTTCTCGAGCAATATCTCTGCCAGCAAGGTTTTATCTGTGTCTGTGTTGACAATCGCGGCACGGGTGGTCGTGGTGCCGACTTCGAGAAGTGTACCTACCTGAAGCTTGGTCAGCTGGAAGCTAAAGACCAGGTAGAGGCAGCCCTCTGGTTAGGTCAGCAGTCGTATGTAGATAAGAATCGCATCGCCATCTGGGGTTGGAGCTTTGGCGGTTTCAATACCTTGATGTCCATGTCTGAGGGTAGGGGCGTGTTCTGCTGTGGTGTAGCCATTGCGCCTCCCACTACTTGGCGCTACTATGACACCATCTATACCGAGCGCTTCATGCGTACCCCACAGGAAAATCCTACTGGCTATGACGATAACCCTATCACTCGCATTCCTCAGTTGCAGGGTGCCCTGATGATTTGTCATGGTATTGCCGACGACAATGTTCACTTCCGCAATACCACCGACTACTGTGAGGCACTGATACAAGCCGACAAGGACTTCCAGCAGCAGGTGTATGCCGACCGCAATCATAGTATCTATGGTGGCAACACGCGCAACCACCTGTTCCGCCAGTGCATCCGCTTCTTGCAGCGCGAAATGAAATAAATTTTTTTACTATTTACACTTGCTTATTTCCAATTATATGATTACCTTTGCAGGCAAACAACCAATAGACGGAATAATTATTTTATAAACCAATGAATCATATTACAGAGAAAGAAGGCATTACTGATGCCAGAAAATTGGGCATGCCAAAGTATGTAATCTTGGGCGTGCAGCATTTGTTTGCCATGTTTGGTGCCACCGTATTGGTACCTGTGCTAACGGGACTATCCGTGTCGTCAACCCTGCTGTTTGCAGGTATTGGTACACTAGTTTTTCATTGTGTCAGTAAGTTGCAGGTGCCTGCCTTCTTAGGCTCCTCGTTTGCCTTCTTGGGCGGCTATATGTCGGTGAAGGCGTTGGGCGTAGAGCAGGGCATGACCGAGACGCTGGCTTTGGACTATGCCTGCGTGGGCGTATTCTTTGCCGGACTATGCTATTTCCTGATGGCTGGCCTTATCAAGTCGTTTGGCATTGAGAGAATGTTGCGCTTCTTCCCACCTCTGGTAACGGGTCCGATGATTATCGCTATCGGTCTGGTGCTCTCGGGTAGTGCCATACAGAACTGTGCCACCAACTGGCCTTTGGCTATCGTGGCGCTGGCAACGGTGATTCTGGCTAGTGTATGTGGTAAAGGTATCATCAAGATTATTCCCATCCTGCTGGGTGTGGTAGTGAGCTATGCAACAGCCGTTGCAATGGGTGAGGTAGACTTCTCATCACTGAGCGAGGCTGCATGGGTTGGATTACCCTTCACCAAGGAGCAGACGGTATTGGCTGTTTTTGACAATATGGATACCACCTTCCTTATCTCTACCATCATTGCCATCATGCCTATTGCCATTGCAACCATCATGGAGCATATTGGTGATATGTGTGCCATCTCTTCTACTGTAGGAAAAGACTTCCTGAAGGAGCCCGGATTGCATCGCACACTGATGGGCGACGGACTGGCTACCGCTTTGGCATCACTCTTTGGCGCCCCTGCCAATACTACGTATGGCGAGAATACGGGTGTGCTCAACCTCACCAAGGTATTTGATCCTGCGGTTATTCGTTTGGCTGCCGTCTTTGCTATCCTGTTGTCGTTCTGTCCTAAGTTTGCTTGCTTGATAGGTCTGATGCCTGCTGCTACGATTGGTGGTGTGAGCCTGATTCTTTATGGAATGATTTCGGCTGTGGGTGTGCGCAACCTGATAGAAGACAGCGTAGACTTTAATTCTTCACGCAACGTGTTTGTGGCAGCCCTGATATTGGTGATTGCCATCGGTGTGAAATATGGTGCCGACGACAATGTGAACATCGGTCCTATCCATTTTTCAGGCTTGGCACTCTCAGCCATCGTCGGTGTTACGCTCAATGCCGTACTGCCAGGTAAGCTGGGCATGAAGGTGAAGAGCGTTCACGGTAAAGAGAAAAAAGGAAATATAGCAGATGAAACTACTTCTCCGCAAAGCTAATGGAGAAGGTTGTATGATATCCACTAAGGGGGTGGTCTGTAAGAGTCAGGCTGCCCCCTTGTTGTATCATCATGCGACGAGAAAGCGATAAGCCGATACCATTACCCGTTCTTTTCGTTGTGAAGAATGGCACAAAGATGCTTTCTCTGGCTTCTGCTGGTATCGGTTGTCCGTCGTTGCTAATATATAAAATATGATTTGATAGCTCGATACCGATATGCTGCGCTCCAGCCTCGATGGCATTCTTGGCGAGGTTGATGAGTATCTGGCGCAGCATGTTGGGGTCGGCGTAGACGATGGTTTCGTCAGTGATAGAATTATTCCATGCCACATTGGGGTAGAGCTGTTGTATGTCGCGGATAATGCCGGTGAGCATGATTCTCTGGATGTCGGTCTGTTGTAGTTGTGACATCTTGCGATAAGAATCTACGAAAGCATTCAAGTGTTGTGAGGTAGCATGAATAGCATGGATGCCTTCCTCCAGTGGCGTTCCTTTCACATCGTCGCGACTAAGCATCGACTGGCTGATGCTGGCAATGGGCGCAGTAGCGTTCATAATCTCATGGGTGAGCACACGTGTCAGCTTCTCCCATGACTCCACCTCGTTCTGGTTTATCTGTTGTCGAATCGTTTCCCCCAGATGGTTCAGCGTTTCTTGCATAGCTCGCTCACCATATAGTAGTCCCTTGGTAGATAGTCTGAAGGTAAAGTCGTGATTGCGCATCGCCTCTTCCATCAGATAGGCACGCAGGCGGAGTGAGCGCTGATGGCGGATAAACCATACCATAGCACCAACGATGGTAATACCTATTATGATATAGAGCCACATCATAAGCGTTTCATCTTATTGTATAGCGTCTGGCGAGTAATGCCTAACAGCTCTGCTGCCTTCGAGAGATTGCCATGACAGTGGTCTATGGTGCGGCGGATATGGTCAGCCTCCACCTCGTCGAGGGTGATGATTTCGCTCTGCATGTCGAGCACATCTTTCAGCTTTCTCACCAGTTCAGTATTGTCCCATGGCTTTACGATGAAGTCGGCAGCGCCACTTTTCAGTCCTCTCACCGCCAGGCTTACATCGGCATAGGCTGTTAATAGTACTACGGGCATCTGTGGATGATGCTTGCGAATGGTTCGCAGCCATAACAATCCCTCTTGCCCGTTGTTTACTCCCAATGTAAAGTTCATATCAAGTAATACGAGGTCAATAGACTCTTGTGCCATTGTCTTCAAAATATCATCGGGCTTATCCAATGTGAGGATACGCGAGAAGGTTGTATCTAGACAGTAGCGCAAGGCGGTCAAGATAGATGGATTGTCATCCACAATGAGTATGGTTCCGTAGTTTTTCATGGGTGCAAAGATAATACATTCTGTCTAATTCTCATACAAACGAGTGTATAAATTTTAGACAATCTGCTGTTGGGATACCAAGAATCCTTGCGCTATAATAATAAAAGGTATATCTTTGCAATAGAAAACAAAATATGCGATATGAAAAATCTCTTGTTTGCCATACTTACGCTCAGTGCAGTTTCAGTTCAAGCCCAAACCGAGACTTCTTGGACTGCCCAACAGTGCATGAAGTATGCGGTGGAGCACAACACCCAAGTACATCGTGCGGTGTTGCAACTGGATAACTACAAGGCTCAGAAGACGAGTGCCATTGGTAGTTTCCTTCCATCTGTTGATGCAAGCATTGGTGCCAACTATAATTTCGGAAGAGCCATCGACCCTGAGACCAATGGTTATACTAATGTGAGTACCTTTTATAATGGTTATTCCGTGCAGGCCTATCTCCCTGTATTCGATGGTTTCAGTAGGCTGAATGCCCTCAAGGCTGCTAAAGCCAGTCTGCTGATGGGGCGCAATGCACTGCGTGAGCAACAGGATAAGACCGCGCTCACCACTCTTCAGGCTTGGGTTGATGTGGTCTATTATGACAAGATGGTAGAGATTGCTCAAGAGAATCAGCAGGAGACCGAACTCTTATTGAAGCAGACGCAGGTGTTGGTCGAGGTGGGGCGTAAGAGTGCTGCCGACCTTGCCCAGATAGAAGCGCAGCATGCGGAGTCTGCTTATGAGTTGACATGTCAGCAGAATCGCTATGCTTCTGCCTTGCTTACGTTGAAGCGCCAGATGGCTTATCCACTTCAAGATAGCCTCTTTACTGTTGTCAGCACCCTGCGGACAGCGTGTCCAAATGTTGGGACAAGTTCTGGGACAGCCTTTCACCCCATGGTACAACAGCAATATCATGCCATGCAGGTATCTCGTTATGAGTTGAATCAGGCACGTGCTAATCTCTATCCAACCTTATCGCTGAGTGCTGGACTGAGCACCACCTTCTATAAGACACTACATTCGCAGAATACATCATCCTTCAGTGAGCAGATAAAGAATAACAAGGGTGAATATGTGTCTGCCACATTGAGCATTCCTCTCTTCAATCGCTTGCAGACGATTAGCAATATTCGCAGGGCAAAGAACGACTATCAGATGGCTCGCGAGTCTTTCGAGGATACACAGCGAGAGTTGGAGAAACTGAACATAGAGGCCTGTCAAGACCTGAATGCCTATATCCTTCAGACTCAGCAGATGGAGAAAAAGGTGGAAGCCGACAGCCTCTCATACCAGTTGACGCGTCGCCGCTATGAGGAAGGACTGAGCACCGCCATCGATTTGCATGCCACCGCAACACAGTTACTGAAGTCGAAGGCTACACTCATGCAGTGTCAGCTGATGACGGTGGTAAAAGAATATTTCGTAAGATATTATCAAGGAGAACAGATATGGACAGAGTAATAGAAAAAACCAAAACACAAAGACTATTGAGATATTGGCCCTATATGGCAGGCGGCTGCTTCTTGCTGGTGCTTGTTTTATGGCTATTGTTTGGCAATCATGCCTCTACACTGAAAGTCAATCAGGATGAATTGACCATCAGCAATGTGCAACATGCTGAGTTTAAAGACTATGTTCGCACCAACGGACATGTGATGCCTATCCAGGTAGTTCAGATTTCGCCCGAGGAAGGTGGCATCGTGATGGAGAAGGTGGCGGAAGAAGGTACGATGGTACATAAGGGCGATGTCATTGTCCGCCTCAGTAATTCTTCGCTCGACCTTCAGATACTCAATGCCGAGGCAGAACTGGCAGAGAAGCAGAACATGCTACGCAATACCCAGGTGGCTATGGAACAAGACCGACTGAACAACCAGACGGAGAAGGCACAGCTGGATATGGATATCCGTCGTTTGCAGCGCACCTATGAGCAGAACAAGCGACTCTATCAGGAGAAACTGATTAGTAAGGAAGACTTCCTGAAGTCGCAAGAAGACTATCAGCTCTCTGCCAAGAAGCGTTCGCTGGTGACTAAGCGCCTCAAGCAGGATTCCATCTATCGCACTGTTCAGATGGACCAGATGGAAGATAACCTTCAGAATATGCGCAACAACGTAGTAATGGTGCGTCAGCGCAAAGACAAACTGGAGATTCGCTCTGCTATTGATGGCGAGCTCGGACTGCTTGAAGTGGAGTTAGGTCAGAGCATTGCAGCTGGACAAAAGATTGGTCAGCTGAACGACCTCTCTGATTATAAGGTGCAGGCAGAGATTGACGAGCACTATATTGATCGCGTTCGTCAGGGACTGGTGGGCACTTTCACTCGTGGCGACAAGCAATACCAGTTGCAGGTGCGCAAGGTTTATCCAGAAGTGCGTAGTGGTAAGTTCCGTTGCGACTTCATCTTCAAAGGCGAGCGTCCTGAGAATATCCGTTCTGGTCAGACCTATTATATCGACTTAGAGTTAGGCCAGCCCGAGCAAGCCATTATGATTCCTCGTGGCACCTTCTTCCAAACCACAGGAGGCCAATGGATATTCGTGCTCGACAAGAGTGGCAAGAAAGCCTATCGTCGCAACATTCGTGTGGGGCGTCAGAATCCACAGTATTACGAAGTCCTCGAAGGCTTGGAGCCTGGCGAACGTGTAGTCACCAGTGGCTATGAGGCATTCAAAGATAAAGAAGTATTAGTTATTAAGTAAACCATTATGAATATTCTTAGAAACAAAAAACGAATAATACAATATGAAAAGTTATTTTAGATTCCTTTCGCGCAACAAATTATATACATTTATCAATGTAGCAGGATTGCTGATCTCGCTGATGTTCATCATCCTGTTGGGCGATTATGCCTGGCGTCAGTATAGCATTGATGCTTGGCATAAGAATGCTGATCGTATTTGTCTGATAGGCGGCGAAACGTCGTTTGCCATGTTTCCTGATGCTGCCGCTCAGATAAGGGATATGTGTCCTGAGATTGAGCAGAAATGCTGTGTGATGAGCTCAAGATGTAAGATCAAGTATCATCATTTGGAGGTAAAAGACGATGATAAGGGATGTGGTTCTGTCTTGCTGGTCGACTCTACATTCTTCCAGTTCTTCGACTTCCCGTTAATAGAGGGCTACAGGCAGACGGCTTTAGATGCCCCCAACAAGTGTGTTATTACTGAACGCCTGGCCAAACGCCTCTTTGGCGATAAAGACCCTATTGGCGAGCCCTTGCAGATTATGGGCAATCGCGAAGTGGATCCAAGCAATACCATTTACGATAGTACCTTGGTATATACCATTAGTGCTGTAGCCAAGAATTTCGACTATACGGCACTGCCTAATGAAATACAGGTTATTGCCAGTGCAGAGCGCTATCCACAGATAGAGGGGTATAAGTTCGATAATTACGGGTTTGCTTACAGTTCTGGGGGATCTTGCAAATGCTTTTTCATGCTTCGCCCTGGTATGACACTCGATAGCAAGAAGAAAACCATCAACGACTTTATTGCCAAGCATTATCCTCCAATTTTCGAGGAGTTTAAGGTAAGCATCGTTCCTCTTAAAGATATCATGTTTGCGCCACAGAATGATGGTAAGGGCGTGTTGAAAGGCGACAAGACACGACTGCGTATCATGCTGGCAGCTGTGTTGGCCATCCTTTTCTTTGCCATTAGCAACTATATTAACCTAACGGTTGCCAATACAGGCTTCCGTGCTAAGGAGATGGCTACTCGACGTTTGTTTGGTAGTAGTCAGCATAGAATATCGTTGGTACTGATTGCCGAGTCGACATTGATGGTGGCTGTTTCTTTTGCTATAGGACTGGCGTTGGCGGTCATCTTTGAGCAAGATGCAGCCAACCTGTTTAAGGGTAAGATAGCCTTGGTCGACGATATCAATATAGGCAGTGTGAGCGTTTGTCTTGGCTTTATCCTGTTGGTTGGTATCATCTCAGGTGTCCTGCCGTCGTGGCAAATGTCACGTTTTCAGCCCATCGACATTGTGAAGGGTAATTTCCGTTTCCGCTCAAAAATGGTGTTGGGACGTTTGTTCATCGTTTTGCAGAATGTCATTACTGTCACTATGCTTACTGCCAGTTTGGTTATCTGGCTGCAGTTGAACCATCTTATTCATGCGCCGTTAGGCTACAACACCAAGAACCTCTACTATGTGGATGCACCACAGGGTAAGAGCCAGATGATAAGAAATAAGTTGGAGAAGATGCCCTTTGTAGAGCGTATTGGAGAGTTAAACGGAGCTGCTTTTACTTCAAGCGGTTTTAGTGTCATGATTGGCATCATGCTCGATGGTAATGTTGTGAGTATGTTTGCAACTGCTATGGATTCTACTGCCTTCAACCTCTATGGTCTGGAGCTGCTTAAGAATAATGGAAACAATAGTGATGGCTACTATATAAACGAGGCAGCCAAACGTAAGTTGGCGTTGAAGGATGATGCCCGCGAAATGCCTATGGGCGCAGATGAGAAGGTGCCTCTTAACGGTATTATCAAGGAATTCCATAACGTCAACGTGTTACATGAAGCTGATCCTTATGCCATTCAGTTGCAGGATCATGTGGAAAATCCCAGTTTCCTTGTTAAGACTAATGGCGATAGACAGGCTAAGGCTGCTTTCATCGACATGATGAGAGAATTGGATGTACCTGAGGAACAATTGGAATGGTATGTCGTTAGTATGGAAGAGGATGTGGCCAAGACCTTCGAAGACCAGCGGAATACCTTGCAGATTATCTCGCTCTTCACCGTCATTGCTATCATTATCTCCGTGATGGGCTTTGTCGGTATGTCGCTGTTCTTCATTCGTCAGCGCCAGAAGGAGATAGGACTCCGCAAGATTATGGGTGGCACTTCGCGAGAGGTCACGCTGCTGATGCTGCGCACCTTCTGCGCTCCATTGCTCGTGTCGTTTGTTATTGCCGTGCCCATCTCTTATTATATCATGAACGACTGGCTCTGCAATTTCAGCTATCGCATCACACTTAGTCCATGGATATTTGCTGCCACCTGTGTCTTCTCACTCCTTGTGGCAGTACTCTCTGTAGGCTTCCAGATAGTCAAGACAGTTAGAACCAACCCAGTAGAAAGTATTAAGACAGAATAAAAACCTGTAATATGAAAAGTTACCTGAAATTCCTTTCCCGCAACAAGCTCTACACATTCATCAATGTGTCTGGCTTGATTGTATCGATGATGTTTATCATCCTGATTGGCGACTATACTTGGCGCCAGTATCGCATTGACACATGGCACAAGAATGCCGACCGTATTTACCTGATGGGTAGCCAAGCTGACTTCAAGATAATGCCTGAGGCTGTAGATGCTATCCAGAAGATGTATCCAGAGATAGAGCAGGTGTGCCATGTAGTAAACGCTCGCGCTTCAATCACCTCTGGTCAACGGGAAGATAAATTTGATTACCGTGATGAGAAAAAAAGCAACGTCATGTTGGCTGACTCTAACTTTTTTCAGTTCTTCGATTTCCAACTGATAGAAGGTGATGCGAAGACGGCTCTTGATGCACCAGACAAGTGTGTTATCACGGAAAGTTTGGCAAGAAGTCTTTATGGCGATAAGAATCCTATCGGAGAATCACTGCAAATTCGAGGATTGGGTGAACGTGTGGTCTATACCCAAATAGAAACCTTATCATATACTGTCAGTGCCGTAGTAGAAGACTTCGAGCATACCGTGCTACCCCATGAAACAAAAGTCATCGTCAATACTGCACGTTGTGCGCAGATAGTAGGCTTTCCTCTTGTTGATAATAATTTTGATTTGATGTACGAAGTTGGTGCGCATAGAGCTTTTGTAATGTTACGACCAGGTGCATCCTTCGAAGGAAAAATAAAATCGGTGAATGATTATCTGACTAAAAATTATCGCGTATGGACTGAGCAGACTTTTGGAGGGAAGAAACATCATGAATTTACGATGACTCCGCTCACAGATATCAAGTTTGCACCACAGAACGATGGCAATCGTATGGTAAAGGGAGACAAGACGCGCTATTACATCTTGTTGACGGCAGTGCTCGCCATTCTCTTCTTTGCCATTAGCAACTATATAAACCTAACAGTAGCCAATACTGGCTTCCGTGCTAAAGAAATGGCCACGCGCAGACTCTTTGGCAGTAATCAGTGGAGAATCACGTTGAAGTTGATAGCAGAATCTACGCTGATGGTGGCTATTGCTTTCGCTATTGGCTTGTTTATGGCATTCTGTTTCCAACAAGATGCATCCAACCTGTTTAGAGGAGAGATAGACCTCGTTAGTGATTTCAATCTGATTACAGCATCCATATGCGTCGGTTTTATCCTGTTGGTAGGTATTCTCTCTGGCATCATGCCTTCATTGCAGATGGCTCGTTTCCAGCCCATCGACATTGTGAAAGGCAATTTCCGCTACCATTCCAAGATGGTGCTGGGTAAGGTGTTTATCATCTTGCAGAATGTTGTGACAGTTGTTATGCTTACGATGTCGCTCGTTGTTTGGCTGCAACTTCATCACCTGATTGATGCACCATTGGGATATAATACCGAGAATCTTTTTTATCTAAGAATTTTTGGTACTGAAACGACCTGTGAGGATAATGCGATAAAAATAAGGGATAGACTGGAGAAAATGCCTTTTGTGGAGAAAATTGGTACATGCTATTTTGGAGAAGCATTCACGGATGACATAAATATTTTTGACTCAGACCTTGGTGCTATGGTAGATATAACTTTAGACAGCACTGCATTCAATATCTATGGATTGGAGATACTTGAGGACTATGGTCCTACTAATGATGGCATGTATCTGAATGAGAAGGCTATGCAATTATACGCAAATAAGATAGAGAATCATGAATTAAAACTGTTTGGAGACAGTATCGTTCCTATTGCTGGCGTCTTAAAGAATTTCCATCTTATCAATGTACTGCGTGACTATGATCCTTATGCAATTAGGATAAAAGAGTCTAATAATCATAGATTTGCCTCTTATTTGATTAAAACCAATGGCGATAAGCGGGCTAAAGCTGCCTTTGCAGAAGTACTAACGGATTTAGGATGTCCCGAAGGGGATCTCGAACATTCTCTTAGAAGCTTACATGAGGATGTAGAAAACTCTTTCGAAGACCAGCGGAATACCTTGCAGATTATCTCGCTCTTCACCATCATTGCTATCATTATCTCCGTGATGGGCTTTGTAGGCATGTCGCTGTTCTTCATTCGTCAGCGCCAGAAGGAGATAGGACTCCGCAAGATTATGGGTGGCACCTCGCGAGAGGTGACGCTGCTGATGCTGCGCACCTTCTGCGCTCCATTGCTCGTATCGTTTGTCATTGCCGTGCCCATCTCTTATTATATCATGAACGACTGGCTCAGCAATTTCAGCTATCGCATCACACTTAGCCCATGGATATTTGCTGCCACCTGTGTCTTCTCACTCCTTGTGGCAGTACTCTCTGTAGGCTTCCAGATAGTCAAGGCAGTTAGAACCAACCCAGTAGAAAGTATTAAGACAGAATAAAAACCTGTAATATGAAAAGTTATTTTAGATTCCTTTCGCGCAACAAATTATATACATTTATCAATGTAGCAGGATTAGTGGTATCGCTGATGTTCATCATCCTGTTGGGCGATTATGCCTGGCGTCAGTATAGCATTGATGCTTGGCATAAGAATGCTGACCGCATCTATCTGATGGGCGATGAGGAGGACTTCTTTATGTGGCCTCAAGCAGCTCGCGAGATTCGTGAGATGTGTCCTGAGATAGAACAGACCTGCTGCGTGTTTAGCCAAAGTGGACGTATCAAATATGGCGAACAAGAGGTTAAGTCTGGGGGATATGACCAGTCCATCATCATGATGGTTGACTCCACATTCTTCAACTTCTTCAACTTCGAGATGGTTAAGGGTAATCCTAATACGGCACTTGATGCACCTGATAAGTGCGTCATCACAGAGCGATTGGCTAAACGAATGTTTGGTGAAAAGAATCCTATTGGAGAATCTCTTCAGATAGTTGGCGACCGCCATGTGCATATGAACGATGTAGATCCTTACGACAGTACCTTGGTTTATACTGTTAGTGCCGTAGCCGAGGATTTCGACCGCACCGTGTTGCCCAACGAGACACAGATGATAGTTAGTATGGAACGCTATCCTCAGGTGATGGGCTATAAGCTCACTAACGATGCCTTTGCCTATGGCTCCAATGGTTCCTGCAAGGCTTTTATGATGCTTAAGCCAGAAACAACGTTTGATGCCAAGATAAAGGTAGTAGAGAATCATCTTTCAAAAAACTATATGCTGTGGAGCCAGAAAGGAGCACACAAGTTCAACATAACACCATTGACGGATATTATGTTTGCTCCGCAAAATAATGGTGCTGGCATGCTGAAAGGTGATAAGACACGCTTGCACATCCTGTTGGCAGCCGTATTGGCTATCCTGTTTTTTGCAGTAAGCAACTATATCAATCTGACTGTGGCAAATACTGGCTTCCGTGCCAAGGAGATGGCTACCAGAAAACTCTTTGGCAGCAACCAACATGATATCTCGCTGAAACTGATAGCCGAATCAACGCTAATGGTTGCAGTGTCTTTTGCTGTTGGTTTCGCATTGGCATTATACTTTCAGGATGATGTTGCCGAGCTGTTCCAAGGAAAGATAGTCTTGATGAAAGATATCAATATCGGTACAGCCAGTGTTTGTCTTGGCTTTATCTTGTTGATAGGCATTATCTCGGGCATCCTGCCTTCGTGGCAACTCTCGCGTTATCAGCCTATTGACATTGTGAAGGGTTCCTTCCGTTATCGTTCTAAGATGGTGTTAGGCAAGGCATTCATCATCCTGCAGAATGTTATCTCTGTAGTGATGTTAAGTGCGGCTCTGGTCATTTGGCTACAGCTCAATCACCTCATCCATGCACCATTGGGCTTTAATACCAAGAACCTCTTCTATGTTACTCCTAATGGTAACCAACAGACTGTCAGGAGCCAGTTGGAGAAGATGCCTTTCGTAGAACAAGTCGGCGAATTCCATGGCACCACCCTTTGTGGATTTAATAGTAGTATGCGCACTATTAAACACGATGACAAATATGTAAACCTGTTCTTGGCTGATTTGGATAGTGTTGCTTTCAAACTCTATGGTCTTGAAGTATTGAAAGACTTTGGTCTCACAGATGATGGCTATTACTTGAATGAGAATGCGATGCGTCAAATGGAGTATACGGATAAAGACCGAGAAATGGATTGGGGCGATGGTAAGATAGTTCCCATAGCAGGTGTCATTAAGGATTTCCACCGCATCAATATTCTTCAAGACTATGAACCTTATGCCATTCAGTTGCAGGATCATGTGGAAAATCCCAGTTTCCTTGTTAAGACCAATGGCGACAAGAATGCCAAAACTGCTTTTATGGAAATACTGAAAAAACAAGGAGTGCCTGAAAGCGATGTGGAGTGGTATGTTTGTGATTTTGAGGAGAACTTGAAAAGCACCTTTGAAAACCAGCAGAATACCTTGAAGATTATCTCGCTCTTCACCATCATTGCTATCATTATCTCCGTGATGGGTTTTGTCGGTATGTCGCTGTTCTTCATTCGTCAGCGCCAGAAGGAGATAGGACTCCGCAAGATTATGGGTGGCACCTCGCGAGAGGTCACGCTGCTGATGCTGCGCACCTTCTGCGCTCCATTGCTCGTATCGTTTGTTATTGCCGTGCCCATCTCTTATTATATCATGAACGACTGGCTCAATAGTTTTAGCTATCGCATCACACTTAGCCCATGGATATTTGCTGCCACCTGTGTCTTCTCACTCCTTGTGGCAGTACTCTCTGTAGGCTTCCAGATAGTCAAGGCAGTTAGAACCAACCCCGTAGAAAGTATAAAGACAGAATAAAAAAATAAAAGTATTATGATTAAGTTAGAAAACATTCAGAAGGTGTTCCGCACAGAAGAGGTGGAGACCGTTGCCCTCGGTGGCGTATCATTTGAAGTAAAGCAAGGCGAGTTTGTTGCCATTATGGGACCTTCGGGTTGTGGCAAGTCAACACTGCTCAACATTCTGGGATTGCTCGACAATCCTACCAGCGGACAGTATCTGCTCGATGGTGAGAATGTAGGTTCACTGAAAGAGAGTCAGCGCACCAAGGTGCGTAAGGGTAAGATAGGCTTTGTGTTCCAGAGCTTCAACCTGATTGACGAACTCAACGTAGAAGAGAACGTAGAGTTACCACTGACTTATCTCGGTGTTCCTAAGAAAGAGCGCAAGGCGAGGGTAGAGGAGGTGCTGCGCCGTATGGCTATCAGTCATCGTGCTCATCACTTTCCACAGCAGCTCTCTGGTGGTCAGCAGCAGCGTGTAGCTATCGCTCGTGCCGTAGTGATGAATCCTCAACTGATCCTTGCCGATGAGCCCACAGGTAACCTTGATTCGAAGAATGGTCTGGAAGTGATGCAACTACTCACCCAACTGAACCAAGAAGGTACAACAGTGGTTATGGTTACTCACTCAGAGCGTGACGCTAGTTATGCCTCTCGTGTGATTAATATGCTTGATGGCTTGTTAGTTGAGGCTGATACTACAAAGTAATCTTTGGATATCACCATATTTTGAAAAGCTCTCTTTCGGGGGAGCTTTTCTTGTGTGTAAAAATGACCAATCGTCACAGAATGGTGCATTTTATCCCAGATATTTGGTGGTTTATGCAACAATATGTATCTTTGCAACGTCTAAATAGAAAAATCAATGACATAAAATGAAGATACTAATCATAAACGGAAGCCCTAAAAAGAAAGGTATGATTTCGCAGATGCTTGGCATCATGCAGGATGAGGCTGAACAGAGAGGTGATATGGTACAGATGGTTTATACTAACAATCTGACTATCAAACCTTGTGTGGGATGTATGGCATGTCGTACCAAGCAAAAGTGCGCTATAGCAGAGGATGACTCTCAGCGGGTGTTAAAGATTATGCAAGAGGCTGATGCCATCATCATGGGGGCACCTTGTTATTGGGGTAATATACCAGGACAGATGAAGTTGCTGTTCGACCGCATCGTATATGGTATGATGCGCGACACTCCTCGCTTTCCTGAACCACTGATGAAGGGTAAGAGATGTATATTGCTTAGTACCTGCACCACTCCTTGGCCCTGGAACATCTGGTTCAAGCAATCGCGCGGTGCTATTAGAGCGATGCGTGAGATATGTCGCTACTCAGGCTTTAAGATAGTGGCAACCATAGAGCGTGGAGGTACGGTGATGCATCCACAACTATCGGAGAAAGATAAGCAGAAGTGCCGTAAGGCCATTAAACAACTATAAAAAAAGAATAAGGATGAAAACCATTAAGATTATTGTGATCGCCATTGTAGCCCTGATAGTAGTGGCTATAGTCTGCATGGGCTGTATGTTTCGTCATCAGTATGCAGCAGCACAGAGTGTGGAACAGGTAGGCGAGAAGATGTACACCATGACCTACGAGGGCGACTATGGACTGGATGAATTCATAGAGCAGGGCGGTGCCAGTTCTCCTAAAGACATTGCTGCATTTGTATGTAACCATCTGTTTTACGGATTGGTATCGGCAGATGCCACATCAGAAAAGTTTGGATGTAGCTTTATCACAGCGAAGAATAAGGACGGTAATGTGCTGACTGGTCGTAATTTTGATTGGCCCAATTGTCAGTCACCTATCGTCGTTGTGCATACACATCCTGATAAAGGTTACGCATCAGTGGCAACCTCGTGTATCACGTTTCTTGGTTTTAGCAACGATTGGCAACCGAAAGAGGTATCGGACAAGATGGCTCTTATAGCAGCTATCTATGCACCGCTCGATGGTATGAACGAGAAGGGACTGGTGGTGGCTGACCTTGTGGCTGGTGACCATACGAAGACTGCCCAGCATACAGGGCGACCTAATATCACAACCACATCGGCTATCCGTGTGTTGCTTGACAAGGCAGCTAATGTGAAAGAGGCGCTGGCACTGTTGGAATCTTTTGATATGCACTCTGACATAGACTATTCTCATCACTTGGCTATCAGCGATGCTGCAGGTGGCAGTGTGGTAGTAGAGTGGGTGGATAATAAGATGCTGGTGGCAGAGACTCCACTATGTACCAACCATTATCTGGCAGAGAGTCGCTTGAAAGACTACTCCATCTATAGTGAGGATTCACACCGTCGTTATGACTGTATGAAGCAGATGAGAGATAGTCTGTCAACAATGACTTCGAACGATGTGATGGAGTCTATCCGTCGTGTAGCCTCTAAAGAGATGACGCGCTGGTCGGTAGTATTCGATAGCAAAACGCTCACAGCTACCTATTATCAATATGGC
This sequence comes from Prevotellaceae bacterium MN60, assembly GCA_900199555.1. Classification (GTDB taxonomy): domain Bacteria; phylum Bacteroidota; class Bacteroidia; order Bacteroidales; family Bacteroidaceae; genus Prevotella. The sequence goes on along the minus strand of FZQZ01000010.1, from coordinate 85,332 downwards.
GACTTCGACAAACCATACGCTACCAAGGTAGAGAATTAAGCTTTTTCTCTCCCAAGATTTGGAGTTCTGCTCACTTATTCGTATCTTTGCAAGCACTAGAAGATACTAACTCGAAACTAAACAAATACACGTATGGAGAAACAGGGTAAGAACAATATGGGCCGCAGAGAGTTTTTGCGACGCATAGGATTGGGAGCAGGTTCGGCACTAGCGCTAATGGCTATGGAGCCACTGAGAGTGTTGGCTAAAGAGAAAACAGAGAAAAACACTGTAGCCAACCGCATGACATATCGCATACAGCATGGCTCGGGCGAGCAAGTATCACTATTGGGATTTGGCATGATGCGACTGCCTAGTAATCAGGAAGAGGTGAATAGGCTGGTGGATTATGCCATAGAACATGGTGTGAACTACTTTGATACTGCACCCATGTATATGGGCGGACAGTCGGAAGTGCTTACAGGCAATGCATTGGCACGACATCCGAGAGAGAAATTCTATGTGGCCACAAAAATGTCGAACCAGAACAGACGTCTGTGGAGCTTTGAGGCTTCGAAAGATATGTATGAGCAGTCGTTTGAGCGACTTAAAGTGGACCATATAGACTACTATCTGCTGCATAGCATCGGTGGCGGTATGGACACGCTGAAAGGTCGTTTCCTGGATAATGGCGTATTGGAATTCTTGCTCAAGGAACGTAAGGCGGGACGCATCAAACATCTTGGTTTCTCCTATCATGGTGATGTGCGCGACTTTGACTATCTGCTGGATTTGCAAGACGAATACAATTGGGACTTTGTACAGATTCAAATGAACTTCTTGGATTGGCGCCATGCCTCGCTAAGAGGTGGACGCAGAGCGGATGCTGACGCGGAATATCTGTATGAGAAATGCGAAAAGACTGGCGTACAGTGCGTAGTTATGGAACCGCTGCGTGGTGGCGCCCTCGGACGCATGGCTCCCGAACTGGCAAACCAGTTGAAGGCAGTAAGACCAGATGACAGCACGGCACGCTGGGCCTTCAGATGGGTGGGTAGTCATACGAATATCCTAACAACCTTGAGTGGTATGAATCTGATGGAGCATCTGGAAGATAATATCAAGACTTTCTCTCCGTTAGATCCTTGCACGGAACAAGAAAACCAACTGCTGGCAGACATCGCCGACCAGATGTCGGGATACCCCACCATTCCTTGTACTGCATGTGAATACTGCATGCCGTGTCCCTTTGGTGTTGATATCCCCGGTAATTTTGCCTATTATAACGAGGCGGTGAATAGTCATCTGCTACCACTGCCCGACATAAAAGCCGCAGATTTTGATACGCGCAAGCAGCGCTTTATTGATGGCTACAAGAAGGCTTTGCCCGACAATGGGAAATGGGCATCACAGTGTCAGGACTGTGAGGTGTGTCTCTCCAAGTGTCCTCAGCAGATTCGTATACCTAATCAGATGGCACGTATCGTAGAGACACTGAGAAAGAAGTAAGATGAATTGTTCGCTTTTTCTTTGTCGTTAGGGATTTTTTTCGTATCTTTGCGCCTGAAAACCAAGTAGATACTTGTATATAGATTAGCGAAAACCCTAACGCTGGATGAAAAGAAAGCTATTATACATATTGCTGATAGCAGCGATAAGTATTCAGAATGTGTTGGCTCAGACTGATGAAACAGAACAGTTGGGCCAAAGCATTCCTCATTGGGAAGACCCTGAGTTTTTCAGCGAAAACAAACTAGAGGGTCATGCTACCTTCATGCCCTACACTTCAACAAGCGACATGAAGGGGGATGAGCGCTATGAGAAACCTTGGATAACACCAACAAAAGCTTCTTTCCTCTCACTGAATGGCGTGTGGAAGTTCTTCTTCGTGGATAATACAGATGAACGCCCGGGAAGTATTTTCTATGCCGACGATGCCGACGTCAGCAGGTGGGACAACATAGAGGTGCCTTCATGCTGGGAGATGAAAGGCTACGACAAGCCAGTGTATCACAATGTGAACTATATCTTTGAAGATAATCCTCCGTATATCAAACTGCGCTCTGAATTTGAAGGTAAGTTGGGAGAGAATCCGGTGGGCTCGTATCGACGTACCTTTATGCTGCCAGAGACGTGGACAGAGAAGCGCGTGGTACTTCACTTTGACGGTATCTATGGTGCAGCCTATATATGGGTAAACGGTGAATATGTAGGTTATTCGCAGGGCTCGAATAACGATGCTGAGTTTGACCTTACCAATGTGGTGCGCTCAGGTGAGAACAATATCTCCGTGCAGGTGGTGCGCTATCATGACGGTTCTTATCTGGAAGGTCAGGATGCTTGGCACATGAGTGGTATTCATCGTGATGTCTATTTATATGCAACTCCCAAGACATACGTGGCAGACCATGTGATAACAGCGAATCTGGATGCTGCCAGCAATTATAAGAACGGTACACTCCATGTGCAGATTGACATGAAGACCATAGAGCCTACAGCCTCTGCCAAGACCATTGAAGTGGAACTGCGCGACGCGGATGATGCATTGGTAAAGAGGACTTCTGTGGATAACAGTTGGTCGTCAACACTTGAATGTGAGTTATCTGGTCTTACTAATCTCCGCCTGTGGTCTGCTGAAAATCCGCAGCTATATACGATTGTGGTGCGACAGAAAGGCAGTAATAATCAGGAGGAAATGGTCTTTTCTACTCGCTATGGTTTCCGACAGATTGAGCAGCGCGAACAGTTGGTATATATCAACGGAAAACGCGTTTACTTTAAGGGCGTAAATACCCAAGACACGCACCCCGTTACGGGACGCACGCTGAATGTGGAAACCATGCTGGAGGATGTTACGATGATGAAAAAGGCGAATATGAATACTGTTCGCACGAGTCACTATCCGCGTCAGGCTAAGATGATGGCGATGTTTGACTATTATGGCATCTACGTGATGGATGAAGCAGACATAGAGAGTCATAAAGACTGGGCGGATCATGGTCCAGATGGAACATTGGCAAAAAGAGACGACTATCGAGGACAATATATAGACCGTACTACGCGTATGGTACTTCGTGACCGTAACTGTCCGAGTGTCGTGTTCTGGTCTTTAGGTAATGAAGCAGGTCTTGGTCCCAACCTTGTAGACGCCTACAATGCTGTGCGCCAGTTGGATGATCGTCTGATACATTATGAAGGTCACGCAAGAAACTCCGTATTCAATAATTTCAGCGATATCAACTCTAACATGTATCCGATGCTGGTAAATGTGCGTAAGCATGTTAACGGCAGTAAACCCTATTTTATCTGCGAATATGTGCATTCAAAGGGTGCGGGACTTGGTAACATGAAGGAGTACTGGGATGCCATTGATGGCTCGTCGGCCGGTCTTGGTGCTTGTATCTGGGACTGGGTGGATCAGTCAATCTTTAATCCTGCCGACCTGGCTGGTGTAGATCCTAACGATAAAAGTACCTGGCCTAAACAGAATGGCTTTTATAAGTTTATGGCAGGTTACGACTTTCCCGGACCAGACCAAAGTGATATTGGAAATAGTTTGAACGATGGAGTCATCACTGCCGACCGTGCCTGGTCTGCGGAACTCAATGTAGCAAAGCACGTACACCAGTTTGTGCGTTTCCCAAACTATGATGCCAGCAGCAAACAGCTGACGATAGTTAATCGCTATAACTTCTTGAACCTAGATGAGTTTGTGCTGCACTATGAGGTGCTCAAGAATGGAACGGTGGTGGAGAGTGGTGACCTCAGTATGCCTTCGATAGCTCCAGATGATACGGAAATTCTCTCTCTCCCCATAAGAACTAATCTCAACGAGGATGACGCAGAGGTGCTGCTGAATGTTGAGGCTCGCTTGAAAGACGCAACATCGTGGGCTGAGGCTGGCTATACGATGGCTTGGGAACAGTTTACGCTGAAAGAGCGTTCGTCTGTTCTGCCTGATGTGGCTCTGGTAGATGACGATGCGGTGTTACAACTTTCAGAAACTAATAAAAGTATTACCATCGCTGGTAAGAATATTAGTATGACGGTGAGCAAGCAGGGTAAGGTGGAAAGTCTGGAACTGCAAGGACGTAGCATTATGACATCTGATGGTGCTCCTACCTATAGCAACTATCGATATATCTCTCATGATGCTCATGGTGAGTTGAACAATCACCAAGGAAAGACAGAGGTGGTATATGAACTTGCTCACAACCAGCAGACGGCAACCATCACGCTGACTACACCTGGCGAACGCTGTGCTACCACGTTTGTATATACACTGTACGCCGCTGGCGTGCTGGATTTGAAAGCTACGTTTGTTCCTCAGGACAATAGTGTTGTGATGAAGGATGGCAAATCGGAATTGCGTCGTATGGGCTTGAAGATGAAGATGCCTACGGGACGCGAACGAGTAACATATTATGCTCAAGGACCATGGGAGAGCTTTGTGGATCGACAGAGTGGCAATATCCTAGGAAGCTATACTACGACCGTGAGCGATTTGTTTGAGGCGTATTCTCATCCTCAGACTTGCGGTAATCGTATGTCGCTGCGACAACTGAGAATGTGGAATGATGATAAGAAGGCTGATGGTACGCTTGTTATCACGACACTCGGACAGGTGGACTTCTCGTTGATGCACTACAATGAAGAGAAATTCAAAATGAATAAGCTGCATCCTTGGGAACTCTCTCCCGAACCAGCTATCTATGCCCGCTTTGATGCTTTTCAACGTGGTATCGGTGAAGCTACTATGGCTGTGGGAGTGCTTGACGAGTATCGTTGTCCGACAACCCCTCAGACGTTTACCCTGCGCTTTGAGTTGGAAGGTGCTATTAACAACACTGCCGAACGCAAGGCGCTGCAGAAGCTTATCGAAGAAGCTGAGGAGGTAAGTGTTCCGACTGACAACATCGGTACAGGAGCTTTCCAGTATTCTGAAGCATCTATCACCACCTTTAAGAATGCGATTGCCGATGCACTGGCATTATATAATGATGATACGCAGGAAGTAGGGGAGTATCAAATCATCTCGGCGGCTCTTAGATCTGCCATTGATACCTATGTGGCTGTCAAGGATGAACTGAATGAGCCTACCGCTGAGTGCTATAACCTCTTCTTCCATTATAATGATGTGAGCTATGATGGTTATGTGGTGACGATGGCTAAAGGCGTGAATCCCACAGAAGGTAATTATGGTGCGAAGTATCTGACGCCCACGGCAAATGTAAACTACAGTCAGGCATTCCATCTGAAAAAGGTGCTGGGACTGAACCGTTATATCCTGAGTTTCGTTACCGATGATGGTGCAACACGATGGCTATGCGATGGCTCGGTGTGGGAGGAGAGCACATCAAGGAATGTAAAGCGTCGTATACGTACTACCAGCGACGAGAGTAAGGCGCTGCCTTTTGAAATCAAGTATGTAGAGATGCAGGCTGCTGTACCTTGTTTCCGACTCATCAATACTTCGATAGGTGTGGGAGTAGGACATAATGACAATAATGATATGTATACCATCCAGCCTGGTAAGTTCTCCTTTGCAGAAGCTGCAAAAGCGAGTGTGCCCCTAGGTATGGATAATAGCGTACTGTTGTCAACGCGGATATTCCCCTTTGTACCTCATCTGCCACCAGGCGTCAGAGCTTATACTTGTCAGAATATGGTGACAAAGAATGGCGCGGACTATCTGGTGCTGAGAGAACAGAATAACCCTAAGGCGAATACGCCTTACATACTTTATGCACCTTATGGCTGTATTAGTGAACCGCTCACTGGATGGGGTACGGCCTCGTCGGCTACCTATACAAGTGGTTATCTTACTGGCGTCTATGATTCGATGCGTGCTCCTATCGGTAGTTATGTACTGATGAGTCAGGATGATGATGGGGCACAATTCTATCAGGTAGTATCTAATCAGTATCTTGATAGTTATCAGGTATATCTCACAGCCCCAACATCAGCAGGTATCGTTTATCTTGATATGCTGGCAATGGGTATTGATGGCGTGTTGAATGTAGAGAATGATTCACGCACGATGTACGATTTGCAAGGACGAAGGGTAGATAATGTGGATGGGGAAAGCTATAAGAAAGGACTTTACGTTGTAAGACAGAGCAACGGAAGAATACAGAAGGTAAATATCAAATAAATAAAAAACAGCGCTGACTACATGATGGTCGGCGCTGTTTCTTTATAGGGTTAATAATTCTCGGCTCTTACCTGGAAGTATGCCTGAGGATGGTCGCAGACAGGACAGATGTCGGGAGCCTTCTTGCCGATAACGATATGACCGCAGTTGCTGCACTGCCAGATAACATCGCCATCCTTAGAGAATACGCGCTCCTTCTTTACATTGTCGAGCAACTTGCGATAACGCTCCTCATGGGCTTTCTCAATAGCGGCTACACCCTCGAACTTCTCGGCAATCTCTGGGAATCCCTCTTCGCGAGCCTCACGAGCCATGCGAGCATACATGTCGGTCCACTCGAAGTTCTCACCACCTGCAGCTGCCTCCAGATTGCTAGCGGTATCTTTGATGCCACCCTCTAAGAGCTTGAACCACATCTTGGCGTGCTCTTTCTCATTGGCTGCCGTCTCCTCGAAGATAGCGGCAATCTGTACAAAACCATCCTTCTTGGCCTTTGATGCCCAATAGGTGTACTTGTTACGAGCCATAGACTCACCTGCGAATGCTTCAAGCAGGTTTTTCTCTGTTTTTGTTCCTTTCAATTCTTTCATCGTCGTATTGTTTAGTTTATATTTTTGTCAGCGGGGGAACCGCTGACGACATGATGCACGGGAAAAGCGCAGACCGCATTAAGCACGGGAAAAGCGCAGACCGCATTAAGCACGGGAAAAGCGCTGGGCACGTGGAGCGTGGGGAAACACCTATAGGGATATCTCACCACGAATGCTTCGATTCATATAGTAGCGCACCTGTTCTGGGTCCTTGTAATGGGCCTGCAGGAACATGAGCTTGGTAACGGCGCTCTCTACTGTAGAGTCGTAACCACTGACAACGCCAGCCTCTTTCAGTTGGAAACCAGTATCGTAGCGGTTCATCTCTACTGCGCCCTGCATACACTGGCTGATATTGACAATCACCTTACCATTACGGGTGCCTTCTTTCAAAGCATTGATGAGCCAAGGACTCTGTGGCGCATTGCCACTACCAAAGGTACGCATCACGATGGCTCGCAGATTGGGGGTGTGGATGATATGACGGATGAGGTCTTCACGTACACCGGGGAAAAGCGAGAAGATGATGACGTTGTTGTCTAATCGGAAGTGAGGCTTCAAGGGCTTGTTGAAGTCGGGCGTAAGGATGCGATTATGATGATAGGTGATGTTGACACCTGCCTCTGCCAGATGTGGATAGTTGAACGACTCGAAAGCGTTGAACTCCTCGGCACTAAGCTTAGTGGTACGGTTGCCGCGAAGCAGATGACCATTGAAATAGATACCTACCTCAGGTACCATGGCGTGGCCCTCGGCATCTTTAGTAGCAGCAATCTCTATAGAGGTGATGAGATTCTCTTTGCCATCGGTACGCAACTGATCGATAGGCAACTGCGAACCTGTAAAGATAACGGGCTTGGTGAGATTCTCCAACATATAGGAGAGGGCAGAGGCGGTATAAGCCATCGTATCGGTACCATGCAACACCACAAAACCATCGTAGTCGTCATAGTGGTCTGCAATGACATGCGACAAGTCGGTCCACATGCGTGGCGTCATGTCGCTGGAGTCAATAGGCGGATTAAACTGATAGGTGGCAATCTCTGTGTCAAACTGATTCAGTTCTGGCACATTCTGCAGAAGGTGCTCGAAGTCGAAAGGCTCCAAAGCTCCTGTCTGAGGATTACGATTCATTCCAATCGTACCCCCAGTGTATATGAGTAGTACTTTGCTTTGCATAAAGTCTTATTTTGCTGCAAATTTACGAATAAAAGAGAAATAAACAAACTTTTTCTTCCTAATTCCAAATTAAATAACTATATTTGCCCCTGATTCCAATATTAAGAACTTAAAATTACTAACATTATGAAAATTTTAGGAAACATTATCTGGGTCCTCTTCGGGGGCTTCTTCATGGCGTTAGGCTATGTCTTTTCTGGTCTTTTGTTGATGATTACCATCATCGGTATTCCTTTTGGATGGCAGATTCTGAAGTTGGCAGGATTGTGCATCTGGCCATTTGGTCGTGACTCACGCGTAAAGGAGCAGAGCACAGGCTGTCTGAGCACGGGTATGAATGTGCTGTGGTTCCTGATTGGTGGCATATGGATTGCTGTAGGTCATGCTATCTGGGGACTGATCTTCTGCATTACGATTATTGGTATTCCTTTTGGAAAGCAACACTTCAAGTTAGCTTCTATCGCACTGACGCCATTTGGCCGTGAGATAGTAAGCGTTGATTAAATATAAAAGGAGGGTGATGGGCATCTATAGCTGGTGGTGACGTAAGTTTTTCTTCAAAAAAGTTGTTGTTGATGCGTCTGTCTGAATATAATTTGCTAATTTTGCAGACTGAATAAGACAGAATACTTAAAACAGCATACAACAACTATGAAGCAATTCAACGACAAGAACTTTGTGCTGGACAACGAGATAGCACAAGACCTCTTTCACAACCATGCGGCTAAGATGCCCATCATTGATTATCACTGCCATCTGAATCCTGAGATGGTGGCTAACGACCACAAGTTTAAGAGTATTACCGAGTTGTGGTTGGGCGGTGACCACTATAAGTGGCGCGCTATGCGCACCAATGGCGTTGAAGAGAAATATATTACCGGTAAGGATACTACCGACTGGGAAAAGTTTGAGAAGTGGGCTGAAACCGTTCCCTATACATTGCGCAACCCACTGTATCACTGGACACATTTGGAGCTGAAAACGGCTTTTGGTATTGAAAAGCTGTTGAGTCCTAAGACTGCTCGTGAGATTTTTGATGAGTGTAATGAGAAACTGCAGCAGCCTGCGTTCTCGGCTCGTGGACTGATGAAACATTACAATGTGGAGTGCGTTTGTACTACCGATGATCCCGTTGACGACTTGCATCACCATATAGAATATGCAAAGAATAAAGCTGCCGATGACCCCGTGATGCTGCCTGCATGGCGCCCTGACAAGGCTATGAATATCGAGGCTCCAGACTTCTCGGCTTATGTGCGCCAGTTGGAGCAGGTGAGCGGTATCTCTATCACTACTTTCGCGGATATGGTGGATGCCCTGAAGAAGCGTCACGACTTCTTTGCAGCCAATGGTTGTAAACTCTCTGATCATGGACTGGAAGAATTCTATGATGAGGAATATACCGATTCGCAGATTGAAACCATCTTCGAGAAGGCTATGCGTGGCCTGCAGCTGTCTAAGTTGGAGATACGTCAGTATAAGAACTGTTTCCTCACAGTGATGGGCGAGATGGATGCTGACAGCGACTGGACACAGCAGTATCACTATGGTACTATCCGCAACAATAATACCAAGATGTTTAAGTTGGTAGGTGCTGATACAGGCTTCGACTCTATCGGTGAGTTTAACACCGCTAAGGCGATGGCTAAGTTCTTGGATAAGTTGAATTCTGAGGATAAACTGACACGTACTATATTATATACGTTGAATCCTTGTGCCAACGAGATGATTGCTACCATGCTTGGCAACTTCCAAGGTGGTGAGCCTGGAAAGATACAGTTTGGCTCTGGTTGGTGGTTTAACGACCAAAAGGATGGTATGGAGCGCCAGATGAATGCTCTCTCAGTGTTGGGACTGCTCTCTCGCTTTGTGGGAATGTTGACTGACTCACGCTCATTTGTAAGTTATCCTCGCCATGAATATTTCCGCAGAATACTCTGTAATTTGTTAGGCAATGACGTAGAGAAAGGTCTGCTGCCTGACGACCGCGAACTGCTAGGAAAGATGGTAGAAGATATCTCATATAACAACGCAAGAAGATATTTCAAGTTCTATTAAATAAAAAAATTTGGCTATTCTGCATGGGATAGCCAATTTTTTTCGTACTTTTGCACGCAGAAAAATAATAAGTATACAAAATATATGTGTGGAATAGTTGGATATATCGGTAGGAAAGAAGCTTTTCCAATACTGATAAAAGGTCTGAGACGACTGGAATATCGTGGATATGATTCAGCAGGTGTGGCACTGATAAACAACGATGGTGCCCTGAATGTATATAAGACTAAAGGTAAGGTAGATAATCTTACAGAGTATTGTAGTGACAAGGACGTCAGCGGATGTATAGGTATTGCTCATACCCGTTGGGCTACTCATGGTGAGCCTTCGTCACGCAATGCACACCCACACTATTCACAGTCGCGTAATCTCGCCATCATCCACAATGGTATCATTGAGAACTATGCCGATATCAAGGCTAAGTTGATAGAGAAAGGTGTAACCTTCCAGAGCGATACCGATACAGAAGTGTTGGTTCAGTTGGTGGAATATGTCATGGTGACTAAGAACCTTTCTCTGTTAGAGGCTGTACAGGTGGCACTCTATCAGGTAATTGGTGCCTATGCTATCGCAATCGTTGACAAGCGCGATCCCAGTCAGATTATCGCTGCACGTAAGCAGAGCCCATTGGTTGTTGGTATCGGTGACGGAGAGTTCTTCCTTGGTTCAGATGCCAGCCCAATCATTGAATATACAGACAAGGTAGTTTATCTGGAAGATGGCAATATCGCTGTGATTCGTCTGGGTGAAGAATTGAAAGTACTCAGTCTTCTGGGCGAGGAGCAGGATTTGGCCGTAAAGACTGTAGATATCGACCTTGGACAGATTGAGAAGGGCGGTTATCCTCACTTCATGCTGAAAGAAATCTTTGAGCAGCCCGAATGTCTGACAAACTGTATGCGTGGTCGTATTAATGTAGAAGGTGACCATGTGACATTGTCTGCACTGATAGACTATCGCCGCCAGTTGTTGCATGCTAAACGTATTGTTATCGTTGCGTGCGGTACTTCTTGGCATGCGGGATTGATTGGTAAACAGATAGTTGAATCATTGTGCCGCATCCCTGTAGAGGTGGAATACGCATCAGAGTTCCGCTATCGTAATCCTGTTGTAACGAAAGATGATGTGGTGATAGCCATCTCGCAGAGTGGTGAGACTGCTGATACATTGGCTGCAGTACAGTTGGCCAAGGAGAAGGGCGCCTTTATCTATGGTATTTGTAATGCCATTGGCTCTTCTATACCACGCGCTACCGATACTGGTACCTATATCCATGTCGGTCCTGAGATTGGTGTGGCTTCTACAAAAGCTTTCACAGGTCAGGTAACAGTACTTACCATGTTTGCTTTGGCACTGGCTGAGGCTAAGGGTACTATCAATCGTCAGGAGTATCTGAAGATTGTGAAAGAACTGAACGAGATTCCTGCAGTGATTAAGGAAGTGCTGAAGACTAATGATAAGGTAGCCGACTTAGCTCGTACCTTTACATACGCTCACAACTTCCTGTACCTCGGACGTGGCTATAGCTATCCAGTAGCACTGGAAGGTGCGCTGAAACTGAAGGAGATTTCATATATCCATGCCGAGGGCTATCCTGCTGCAGAGATGAAGCATGGACCAATTGCTCTTATCGACTCTGATATGCCTGTGGTGGTTATCGCAACACATAATGCGATGTATGAAAAGGTACTCAGTAATATACAGGAAATTAAAGCTCGACAGGGAAAGGTTATTGCCCTGGTTACCCAAGGTGATGATACCATCGCCAAAATTGCTGACGAGGTGATAGAGCTTCCCGATATATTGGAATGTTTAGAACCATTAGTCGCTACAATCCCTCTACAATTGCTCGCATATCATGTGGCAGTATGTAAGGGTAAAAATGTTGACCAGCCTCGAAACTTGGCTAAGTCGGTGACTGTGGAGTAAAAAAAATGTAGCAAATATTTGGCTGAATGCTAAATATTTGCTATATTTGCATTTGAATAACATTAAAACACCTAAACATCAAACGCAGAATGGAGCTAAACGAAACCTTCGAATCTCAAATAAATCGAAGCGACTATAAAATCCTTATCGTTGATGATGTGGTCAGTAATGTGCTGTTGCTGAAGATTCTGTTGACGAATGAGAAGTTTCAGGTGTGCACAGCGTCCAACGGTAATATGTGTATCGAGCAGGCTAAGAAAGAAAAGCCCGACTTGATTCTTTTGGATGTGATGATGCCTGATCTCAGCGGTTTTGATACGGCTGTCATTCTGAAGAAGGATCCCGAAACTCTGGATATACCTATTATCTTCCTAACAGCACTCAACAATCCCAGTGATTTGGTGAAGGGTTTCCAAGTAGGTGCTAATGACTTTCTAACGAAACCGTTTAACAAGGAAGAGCTGGTGATGCGTGTGATGCACCAGATTCAACTAGTTGCTGCAAAACGTATTATTGTACGCCAGAACGAGGAACTACGACGTACAATTAACAACCGTGACAAAATGTACTCGGTAATTGCCCACGATCTTCGTTCACCAATGGCCAGTATCCGTATGGTACTTAATCTGGCTGTCAATGTAGTGTCGCCTGAAACGGTGGGTGAGGAAATCTTTGGCTTGCTTGACAAGGCTAATCGTGAATCAGAAGAGACGCACGACTTGTTGGACAACCTGCTGAAGTGGACTAAGAGCCAGACAGGACGACTTAATGTGGTCTATCAGGATGTAGACCTTGACGATATCGTGCCTGCTGTGGTAGATATCTTCAAGATGATTGCCGAGATGAAGAAGATAGATCTGCAATATCTGCCTGCAACAGAAAAGTTGACGGTACATGCAGACAATGATATGATGAAGACGATTATCCGTAACTTCATCTCTAATGCTATTAAGTTTACTCCAGAGGGTAAGTCTATTGAGGTATTCTATACTCATGAAGGTGACTTCGCTCGTGTCTCTGTACGTGACCATGGTGTTGGTATTGCAGAAGATCGCGTAGACAATATCTTTAAGAAGGGTGAGACAACCTATGGTACAGGCGGTGAGGAAGGCTCTGGATTGGGTTTGCAACTCTGTCAGGACTTTGCTCAGAAGAATGGAGGTGATGCTTACGTGGAATCTGTAGAAGGCGAAGGTTCTACCTTTAGCTTTACCGTTCCGCTCAAGAAGGACTAATCAAAAAGAAATGCAATAAAAAAAGAGGCCTTGAGCCTCTTTTTTTATTGCTAGAATATCTAGACTATCTAGAGAATCTAGATAAAACTAGTCTGCCTTGAACAAATCTTTGATACCTCCAATGCTACCCAACAAGTTGGTTGCTTCGTAAGGCAGGTAAACAGTCTTGGTCTTATCACCCTGAGCCAGTTCCTGCATCATCTGGATATACTTCTGAGCCAGCAGGTAGTTGGCTGGGTTAGTGCTCTTACCAACAGCTTCGGTAATCAGTTCGATAGCTTTTGCTTCAGCTTCAGCCTTGCGGATGCGTGCCTGTGCCTCACCTTCTGCATGAAGGATAGCCTGCTGCTTCTGAGCGTCAGCGCGGTTGATGATAGCAGTCTTCTCACCTTCAGAAGCCAGAATCTCTGCAGCCTTCTCACCTTCAGAGGTCAGGATCTGTGCACGCTTGTTACGCTCAGCCTGCATCTGCTTCTCCATGGCGTTCAGTACGGTTGAGGGAGGAATAATATCCTGCAGCTCTACACGGTTTACTTTTACACCCCACTTATCGGTGGCATCGTCGAGTACGGCGCGAAGCTTAGTATTGATGGTGTCGCGTGATGTCAGTGTCTCGTCCAACTCCAACTCACCAATGATGTTACGCAGAGTAGTCTGTGTCAACTTCTCAATAGCGTTGGGCAGATTAGAAATCTCATAGACTGCCTTGAAAGGATCTACAATCTGGAAGTACAACAGAGCGTTGATTTCCATCTGGATGTTATCCTTGGTAATTACGTTCTGTGAGGGGAAGTCGTACACCTGCTCTCTCAGATCAATGCTGTTAGAATAAGCATAACGGCCACGTGAGAGAACTACAATATCTTTGGCACGATCAATGAAGGGGATGATGATGTTGATACCAGGATTCAGCGTGGCATAGTAACGACCCAAACGCTCAATAATTCTTGTTTCCGACTGAGGAATAATCACAAGTGCCATCTTGGCAAAGATAATTACCAATACAACGATGGCAATTAGTACATAAGTCATAATGTCCATAATAATTGAATGTTTTTAATGTTGTAATTTAAAGTATGTTTTTAGATGTTTAGAGTTGCTCAACGGTTATAATGGTGCTTTCGCGACCAATGACACGAACGGTTGTGCCTTCGGGAATGTCGATAGTAGAAGAGCTGACAGCCTTCCACATATCACCGTCAATCTGTACATAGCCGTTTCCACCAGCCTGGATGGTCTCTGTTACACGACCTGTACGACCTAATAGCGCATCAGCATTGCTGGGCTTATTGGGCTCGTTCTTGTGTAACCAGCGCAAAGCTACAGGACGGACAAATAGTACACTGGCTAGCGAGAAGATGGCAAAGATGAAAATCTGCCAATAGATGCCGAGACCGAGAGCAGCACCAACGACTGCAAATACGGCTCCAATGGAGAAGCAGATGATGAAGAAATCACCCGACGACAATTCCAAAATCAAGCAGAGGACGGCAATGATGCCCCAAACCTGCCACATGTTAGCTAAAAAGTACTCAATCATATTCTTATAATTTAGACGTTATTACATTTTATATTATCACGATTAAATCGAAAGGATAAAGTCATCCCAGTCTTTGGTAGAACCTTTCTTGCCAAATACCTTCTGGTATAGACGGCTGCGCGTTGATGCAACACTCTCTTTAGAGTGAGTAGTCAGCGTGGCAATATCCTTGGGCTGGATACGTATCTTGATGAGCAGGCTGACACGATAGTCTTGATCACTCATATTATAGAGACTATAGAGTTTCTCAGTAAAACCTATATAGATACTATTCACAGCCTCTGCTAGTTCTGTCCAGTCACCTTCCGTCATGCTGCGACCTTCATTTAGATATTGCTTGATGCGCAGATAGACAGGAGAAGAGAATACGGTATTCACATCTTTACGTGGCTCAATGACTGCAATTTTCTGCATGGCATGTATGTTATCAAGTCGACTCTGCAACAGTTGTATCTTACGACGACTGTACTGTATCACCAATATAAATAAGGTGATGTAGATGACGGTGCAGATGATGAGCAGAAAAAGCTCGCGATTGGTCAGTAACATATCTTTGAATATTAACGGTTTTGTTTTTTGTTGATGCAAAGATAAGAATAATTTACTGAGCCACCAAGAAAAAGTGTTTGCAAAAGTGTGCAAACTGTATTTTGAGAACTTTTGCAAAGAAATTATTCTGTAGTTTGCAATAGTTTTCATACATTTCTTTTGCATTTCGCTCACTTATTTGTACCTTTGCATGCAAATTTATAATATCGATATTAAAATGGGAAAGATTATACTTACAGGAGACCGTCCTACCGGTAAACTGCATTTGGGACATTATGTAGGTTCACTGCGTCGTCGTGTAGAATTGCAGAATGCTGGTGACTATGATAAGATGTTTGTATTTATGGCCGACGTACAGGCCTTGACTGATAATGCAGACAACCCTGAGAAGATCCGTCAGAATATTATTGAGGTGGCACTTGACTACCTCGCTGCAGGATTGGATCCAGAGAAATGCACATTGTTCATCCAAAGTCAGATTACGGAGTTGGCAGAGCTGACTACCTATCTGATGAACCTCGTATCTGTTAGCCGTGTACAGCGCAACCCAACAGTTAAGACTGAGGTGAAGATGCGTGGCTTTGAGGGAGAGAGTATTCCTTTGGGATTCTTCTGCTATCCCGTATCTCAGGCGGCCGATATCACCTTGTTTAAGGCAACTACCGTTCCTGCAGGTGAAGACCAGGAACCTATGTTGGAGGTAACACGTGAGCTGGTACGTCGCTTCAATCAGATTTATGCTCCTGTATTGGTAGAGCCAAACATTATGTTGCCTGAGAATGCAACAGCCCGTCGTTTGCCAGGTACCGATGGTAAGGAGAAGATGTCGAAGTCACTGGGTAACTGTATTTATCTGAGTGATGATGCTGATACTGTTTGGCAGAAAGTTCGCTCAATGTATACCGATCCTACGCATGTCAATCTTAATGACCCTGGACATGTAGAGGGTAATGCTGTATTTACATATCTGGATGCTTTCTCTAAGCCAGAGCATTTTGCTGCTTACTGGCCTGAATATCAGAATCTCTACGAGCTGAAAGAGCATTATCAGCGTGGCGGTTTGGGCGATATGAAGTGCAAGAAGTTCTTGAATGAGATTCTTAACGAATTCTTGGAGCCTATGCGTCAGCGTCGTCATGAGTTCGAGCAGGATATCCCTGAAATTTATAATATCCTGAAGAAGGGTACAGAGAAGGCTCGCGAGACAGCAGCTCAGACTATGAGTGAGGTGCGTGCTGCTATGCAGATTAACTACTTCGATGATAAGGAACTTATCCAGTCACAAGCAGAGCGCTTCCGTCAGAAATAAACAAACTTACTAGATAACCAAAACACCCCGATAAATTCCTTTGTGGAATTATCGGGGTGTTTTTGGTTTGCGTTATATTCTATTTTACTTTCCAAACATTGAGAACAATGCCTTGGAATTGCTGTGAGAACTCTGGTGCACAAACAAAGAGGGCGTTGTTCAGCCAACCATACTTACTATCGGCAGGAGCTTCAAACTGTGGAGCTGCTCTAAAATAGAAAGATGGCTTTCCGTCTGCATCTTTTCCACTTGCGATGATACCGCGATTGCGCACATGGATGTAAACACCATCGTCAGTTTTGATGCTATAGATGGCTTCAATTTCGGTGCGTCCATCAGCATTGGCCAATTGATAATCGGCACCACCGTTGATGATAGTACCTTTCAGCAGAGGACCTTCGAAAGTACCACCGGTGATGGGAATCACAGTGCGACGACCATGCTGAGTGTTTGCAATAGAGTAAGTCTCGCCAAGTGTAACTTTCAGTTGCAAGGCGAACTCAAGTCCTGGAGCATCCTTGGGAGGATTGCTTTGTGCGCAGATGTTCAGGGAGAACAGCGCTACAATAAGGGTAAGAATGGTTTTCATAAGTTGTTTTGTTATTTAATAGTGTCTAAAGCCTGACGGATATCTGCGAGGATGTCTTCACTATCTTCAATACCCACAGAGAGGCGGATAAGGTCTGGTGCGACACCAGCTTCGCGCAATTGTTCATCAGAAAGCTGACGGTGGGTATGGCTAGCAGGATGTAGCACACAAGTGCGTGCATCGGCCACATGGGTCACGATGGCTATCATCTTCAGAGCATCCATGAATTGAATGGCAGTCTGACGATCGCCCTTCAATCCGAAGGCGATAACACCACATGAACCATTGGGCAGGTATTTCTGTGCTAGTGAGTAATTCTTATCAGAAGGCAGACCGCTATAGTGCACCCATGCCACGCGGTCGTCCTTTTCAAGGAACTCGGCTACTCGCTGTGCATTCTCGCAATGACGTTGCATACGTAGATGGAGTGTCTCGAGTCCGAGGTTCAGTAAGAATGCGTTGTGGGGAGATGGTATGCTACCAAGGTCACGCATCAATTGGGCAACGAGCTTGGTCATATATGCCATCTTACCAAACTTCTTGGTATAGGTCAGTCCGTGATAAGACTCATCAGGTGTGCAGAGACCATGGAATTTGTCTTTACCCGACGGAGAACCGTCGGGAACGGGGGCTCCCTCATGTGTGCAGGTTTCCCAATCAAAGTTACCACTGTCAACCACGCAACCACCAACCTGTGTGGCATGTCCATCCATGTATTTGGTGGTAGAATGCGTTACAATATCTGCGCCCCATTCAAAAGGACGACAGTTGATGGGAGTGGGGAAGGTGTTATCGATGATGAGGGGCACACCATGCTTATGAGCGATGCGTGCAAACTTCTCAATATCCAGAATCTGGCATCCTGGGTTAGAGATAGTTTCACCAAATAGTGCCTTTGTGTTTGGACGGAAAGCTGCATCAATCTCTTCCTCGCTCGCTTCTTGAGAAATGAAGGTACACTCAATTCCTAGTTTCTTCAGCGTAACACCGAAGAGATTGTAGGTTCCACCATATATCTCATTACTTGTAACAAAGTGGTCGCCAGCCTGACAGATATTGAATATAGCATAGAAGTTGGCAGCCTGACCTGACGAAGTAAGCATCGCACCAACACCACCTTCGAGAGCAGCAATCTTAGCTGCTACAGCGTCGTTGGTGGGATTCTGTAAACGGGTATAGAAATATCCTTCCTTCTTCAGATCAAAGAGATCAGCCATTTCTTCTGTATTATCATACTTAAATGTGGTGCTCTGAATAATAGGAAGCACACGTGATTCACCATTCTTTGGTGTCCATCCTGCTTGTACGCAGAGTGTTGCGGGTTTCATTTTCTGTGTCATATTGTTTTGTTTTTATGAGGTCTCTTGACCATATTGGGCTATGAAATCATCCTCCGATATTATCTGTATGCCCAATTCTTTTGCTTTTTTATTCTTTCCTGATGTCGAGGTTACATCATTATTAATAAGGTATGAGGTAGATCCACTCACTGCAGAGGCTACCTTTCCACCTTGTGACTCAATATATGCTTTGAGTTCGTTGCGATTTTTGTAGTGATGTACGTCACCAGTGATGACAAAAGTCAGGCCTTGACATTTATCGCCCGACGTAGAAATGTCGGGAATGGTAACGGTCAGTTTCTCTAATAGGTGCTGATAACGTGCAAAGTTATGCTCATCGCGGAACCAACGCACAAAAGATGCTGATTTTTCAGGGCCGATGCCATTGATATGTGCAAAGACTTCTTGTGGCTCTTGTTGTGTAGCGAAGAGGTCATCCTCTTTCTTTGTAGCTTCACTGACGAGTGCTTCTAAGGGCATAGCCGACAAGAGGCGCTTGCAAACATCAAGACCACAAAGTGGTATGTTAAGTGCATAAAGTAGACTATGCGCCTCCACCTCTTTCGACTTGTCTATCGAACGCATGATGTTGGAGGCCGACTTCTCACCGAAACCTTCCATTTGTGCCAGTTCACGGATATGGCTACGCAACTCATAGATGTCGGCATATTCGGATATCCACCCTAGGTTGATGAACTTGGATAGTGTCTGTTCTGAGATACCATCAATGTTCATTCCTTCTTTAGATACGAAGCGTGCAAACTTCTTTAATTGTTTAGCAGGACAATCTGTGTTTGTACAATGGAGCGTCTTGGTTCCACTAGTCTCACTCTCTCTTATCACCGCAGGAGCATGACAGACCGGACATTCTTTAGGTACCGTGAATGTTCCGGCACTATCAATAATGGCAATGACCTTGGGAATAATCTTGTTAGCCTTGATAACGCTGAGCGTTGTTCCTGGTCCACCAATACCTAATCGCTCGCACTCGCTGATGTTGCATAGTGAGGCGCGCCTTACGGTAGTACCTTCTAACTCAACAGGTTCAAAGATTGCTACAGGGGAAATCGTTGAGGCTGCACACGACCACTCAATCTCTTTCAACTTAGTCTGTGCCGACTCATCCTGCCATTTGAAAGCCAGTCCTGCACGTGTGGCATGATGACCGGTGACAGAACCTGTTTGCGCGTATTCTGTGTCATCGTAGCAGATAACCAATCCGTCAACAGGGAAAGGATTCTTTTTGGATGTTACTTTTTCTGTGAATCCGTTGATAACCTCCTCGATAGAGTCGATAGATGGATGTTTTATTGATTCACGTTCAACAGTGCGGAATCCCTGATGGTCGAGCCATTCCATGCGCTGTCCCCAAGAAGGTAATTCCTCTTCTGTTGATACTAAAGTGAAAGGTATCCACTGGATATGTCTGTCTTTGATGTCTTGTGCATCTTTGACGGATAAAGAACCACTGGCCAGATTGCGAGGATTGGCATAATCTTCACCACTCTCAATAAGAAAGCGTTCAAAGTCATCATACGAGATAACTGCTTCGCCGCGAATCACCGTATGTCCTTGTGAAGGGATTGTTGCGGGAATACCGCTGATAGCCGATGTCAGGTGAGTGATGTTTGTGCCGATATGTCCATTGCCACGAGTGACTACTTTCTGTAATTTACCGCCGTCGTAGGTAACCACTAACGTCAGGCCATCTAGCTTCCATGAAATCCAGATGGGCTTGTCTTCTGCCCATTTAACCAGTTCTGCCACTTGTTTTGTTTTTGCCAACGACAGCGCAGGAAACTCATGATCCTCTTTTTGGCCAATAATGCTATCTTCTGATACTTTCTGTGTGGGAGAATCGGGTAGGGTGGTATTTGTCTCCTGCTCTAATCGCTTGAGTTCATCAAAGCGGGCATCCCACTCATAGTCCGTCATGCGTTCAGCCTGTCCGTTGTAGTAAGCATCCGAAGCCTCGTTCAGTTCTTGAACGAGTTGTTGCATGCGTAATATCTTTTCGTCTGTGGTCATTACCTTTGTTTATTTTACTTGCAAAGATACAAATTTATTGATAATAAATGGTGAAGAATGTGGAATTTAGTATTTATTAAGTGCTGAAATGATTGAAACATGCAAAATAATTTCTATTTTTGCATCGAGATAACTAAAAACAAAGAATTACTAGGCATGCAAAAACTATTTTTTGAACTGTTGCAAGTGGCTTTAGGACAATTGGATTGTCTAAGTCGCGGACCATTACCAGACGAGTGGTATGAGCTTTATCATATTGCTCAGCGTCAAGGTTTGGTGGGCATCTGTTACAAAGGAGTGGAGCGTCTGTTTGAATACGGTTTGCGTGCTCCTCAAGATTTATGTATTGATTGGATGGCTGATACAGAATCCATTCGAGAAACCCAGGAATTGATAGATAGGCGTTGTCAGAAACTGATGGATAAGTTAGCTGAGCGTAAGATTCGCTCGTCGGCAATGAGTGCTTTGGCCATCCGTCAGTATAAGGTTGAAGGGTTGCATCATTTCTCACAGTTGGCTGCAATAGATGTATTTGTTGACTGTAGTATGGAACGTGCCATCAAATTTGCTCGCCAAACAGGACAAGAGATTGTTCCCCACAATTATACATCATTGGTGTTGAAACAATGGGATGATATGTCGGCAAGTCTGCATTATCGCATATTCTCAGCACGTAATCCGTTTGCGAATCATCGAATGCAGAAATGGTTCAACCAACATAAGGAGTTGATGTTCCAATATGATCAAGAAGTGGCAATACCATCAATGACGATGAATGCTATATGCATGCTGCAAGAGTTGCAGCAGCGTTTGTTTAGTGGAGAGCTTGCCCTGCGCCATTTCGTTGACTTATTCTTTGTTCTCAATCAGTTGAAAGGTGCCTTTGATACCTTTAGAGAGAATACCTCTCCAGAGGCAGTCTTTAAGATGATTGGTTTACAACGTTTCGCTAGTGGCGTCATGTGGGTGCTGCAAGAGACCGTAGCGCTAAATCATGAATACATGCTTTGTCCCCCCATAGAAGAAGAGGGACGTTTCATCCTGCAAGAGGTTATGGCAGAAAAGCGTCACCCCTTGCGATTGTGGTGTCATTATCCAATGGAAATGATATGGCCTAAGCGCTAATAGTTATAAAGCCCCTTTGGTGGATGGCAGTTCGTAGTGATAGATGTCTCTGCGTACTGCCATTTTTAGTGCACGTGCCAAAGCCTTGAATACTCCTTCTATCTTGTGATGCTCGTTCTCTCCTTCTGCTTTGATATTCAGATTCATCTTCGCAGCATCGCTGAGGCTCTTGAAGAAGTGCATAAACATCTCTGTGGGCACGTCGCCAATATAGCAGCGCTGGAATGTAACATCCCAAACTAGCCAAGGGCGACCACCAAAGTCTAAGCAGACAGAACATAAACTGTCGTCCATGGGTAGTGCGTAACCATAGCGCTCAATGCCACGCTTGTCGCCAAGTGCTTTCAGCAGACATTCGCCTAAGGCTAATGCCGTATCCTCTATGGTATGATGTTCGTCCACGTGCAAATCGCCCTTGGTATGAATGGTGAGGTCTATCATACCATGCTTACCAATTTGTTCCAACATGTGGTCGAAGAATCCCAAGCCTGTCTGAATGTCACAATGGCCATTACCATCCAAGTCGACTTTTACAAAAATGTCAGTTTCTTTGGTGGTACGTTTTACTTCTGCTGTGCGCTCGCCGCCATAGGCAATAGCTGCTGCTTTATCCCAATCACCAATTTGCAGGAATCCGCAACCGATGTTTTCTGCGAATTGTCGGTCTGTATCGCGGTCACCAATCACAAAGCTACCTTTGATGTCGTATTCGGGGTTGTTGATATACTTCTCTACAAGTCCTATGTTGGGTTTGCGCGTGGGAGCATTGTCTTCTGGAAAATGTCGGTCAATCAGAATGTCGTCAAATTCAACACCTTCGCCTTTCAGCGTGTCAAGGATGAAGTTGTGTACTGGCCAAAAAGTATCTTCGGGAAAAGACTCTGTTCCCAATCCGTCTTGATTGCTGACCATGACAAATTCATAGTCTGTATGTTGGCGCAAGAATACCAGATTTGAGATAGCCCGAGGTACGAACTGTAATTTCTCAAAACTGTCTATCTGTTCATCCGCTGGTTCGCGAATGATGGTACCGTCGCGATCGATAAAGAGAATCTTCTTCATGATAGTATGTCTAGTTTTTGTTGTTTTCTTTCTTGTTCTTTTGCTTCTATAGAACCATATGCATAGTAGCTGTGCAACAACAATAGCAACAGGGCATAGAACTCAATAAAGTTGCACAATACATAGGTGATGTAGGTCATCGGTGTCATATACGATGGCATTCCCAATGGGTCGCCATAGAGCTGTCCCATCTGAGCCATATAGTTGGCAATATACAATATGTTAGCTGGTAGTATAATGACCAATCCTACAATGGCTATCAACAGTATGCTGACAAAGAATACTAGGAATAGTGAGCCCCAATGACGAATACCACAACCATAGCTGCTTGCCAATGTGCTCCAATAACCTTTATCATTGTTTAATACATATTTAGGCAGTACATAGAATAAGGGTAATGCCAGTAATGACATAAGCGTGTTGACTATTGTGATGCAACCGAATACGGTAAATGGAGCCTGCATGATAATGCCCGGCTTAATGGCTTCAAGGGCAGCCAGTAAAGCTATCTCCAAGATATAAAATCCAATAAAGATGAATCCTGTGAAGAATAAACCTTTCAGTGTGCGCCCCATCAACTTTACAGATGGCTTGAACCAACTCGTGGGTATCGATATGCTACCCGTCTCTTGATGCTCTTTCAATTGGTTCATGATGGTGCCATGGGCTAGTGCCAGTACTGCAAACGCAGCTATGAAGAACCACATAATGGCAAATATCGTCCATGCATAATGCAGTAAAGGTTCTATAAAGATGCCATGATACTTCTGAATCTGCAACATAATCGCTACGAAAATGGCAGGAATCTTCAGAGTCATCAGCGTAGATGCTGCTCCATCAACAAGAGAATAGAGTAGGGCAGTGAGCCAAGAGGCTTTGAAAAACTTGCGGAAGTTACTCGTGTATAATCTGATGCCCGCTGCTAATACACTACGATAACTACGGGCTTTAAATAATATGTCTTTTTCTTCTTGGTTCATCATTTTATAGTTTAACAGTGCAAAGGTACGATTATGCAAGCATAAAACAAAAGAAATCATTCCTTTTTTTGAGAAGAATTAAGAAATATTTCGTATCTTTGCACTCGATTATGAAGATATTGCAGTGGGGCTTCATCGGATGTGGTGAGGTAACGGAAAAGAAGAGCGGCCCAGCGTTCTCAGAGGTTGAGGGCTCTAGTGTCGTGGCAGTGATGAGCCGACAGGAGCAGAAGGCGCGCAGTTATGCTGTGCGTCATGGGATACCTAAATGGTATACGGATGCTCAAGAGCTTATCGATGATCCCGACGTGAATGCCGTTTATATTGCTACTCCTCCCAGCAGTCATGCCACTTTTGCCATTATGGCCATGAAGGCGGGCAAACCTGTGTATGTAGAGAAGCCTCTGGCAGCATCTTATGAAGACTGTGCCCGCATCAATCGAGTTAGTGAAGAGACGGGTGTGCCTTGCTTTGTTGCTTACTATCGCCGTTATCTTCCTTACTTCCAAAAGGTCAAGGAGATTGTTGATAATGGTATTATTGGTAAGGTCCTCAATGTCCAGATTCGTTTTGCAGTGCCTCCTCGCGAGTTAGACTATTCTAATCAGGGCGAGCTCCCTTGGCGTTTGCAACCAGATATTGCCGGTGGAGGTTACTTCTATGACTTGGCTCCCCACCAGCTTGACATCATGCAACATATCTTTGGCGTTATCCTTGAGGCGCGTGGCATTCGTGCCAATCGTGGTAAGCTCTATGATGCCGAGGACTCCGTAAGTGCATGTTTTGAGTTCGAGAGTGGAGTGCCTGGTAGTGGCTCGTGGTGCTTTGTTGCTCACGACTCTGCTCGTGAAGACCGTATCGAGATTATCGGAGACCAGGGACTGGTTAGCTTCTCCGTATTTGATTATAAGCCTATTCATCTGCACACCAGTGAGGGAATACAAGAACTGGTAGTTCCCAATCCTCCTTATGTGCAGTATCCCCTTATTAAGAGTGTCTGCGAACATCTGCAGGGCATTGGTATTTGTGAATGTACTAGTGTGTCGGCTACGCCAGTAAACTGGGTACTGGATCGTATCTTGGGAAAATTTTAAGTAATGAGGAAAACGATATTATTGATGATTCTTTGGGTGACGACGCTGAATGTGCTGGCAGGTGACACCCTTCAAGTAGAGCAAGAACAACCTAAAGAGAAGCTCGGGTGGTTGCGCCGTGTCATTCGTGGCTTTAGTTATGTTGACGAGAATTATGTAGAACCGCAACATTATAACTGGTCTGTCATGCTACAGGCTACCCATACCTACGACTATTATCGCCTCAGTACAACAGGACCGGAAGGTCAATCTGTCCTATTGGCGCCCAAGCCCACTGTTAAGGCTGGCCCATATTTCGGTTGGCGATGGGTATTTCTTGGCTATACCTTCGATTTGAAGAATTTTGATGTTGGCTACAATTCGATGAAACAAGAGTTTGACTTCAGCATCTATAGTGCTCAGATAGGTGCCGACCTCTATTATCGTCGTACAGGTAGCGATTATCAGATTCGCGACATCAGTATGGGAAAGAAACAGGATATGTCGAAGATGATGAGAGTTCCTTTTGATGGCCTCAGTGTGGGCATCACGGGTATCAACCTCTATTACATATTCAATCATCAACGTTTCTCCTATCCAGCCGCTTTCGCACAGAGTTCTATTCAGAAGATTAGTTGCGGCTCGTGGATGGTAGGCATCTCTTATACGCGCAACAGCATAGAGTTTGATCACGAGAAGTTGCAGCATCTTTTGGACCAGCGTCTGGGTGATGGTGTGGCTAAGGTAGATGAAAACCTCATGTTCAATAGTCTTGAATATCATAATACCAGTGCTTCTGTAGGCTATGCCTATAACTGGGTGTTTGCCCGCAACTGCCTGTTCTGTTCTAGCTTGTCGTTAGCGCTAGCTTATAAGCGTACGCATGGTGAACCAGAAACGCAGCATGTTGGCTCAGAAGGCTTTGTTGCCAACAATTTCAATATTGATGGTATCGGACGTTTCGGATTGGTTTATAATAATATGCGCTGGTATGCTGGCGCATCGGCTATTGTCCGTGCCTATAACTATCATACATCGCGCTTTGCCGCCAACAATCTTTTTGGCAGCATGAATGTATATATCGGTTATAACTTCGGTGCGCGTTCACGTTATAAAAAGAGTAAACAATGAGAATACTGCTATTATATATGATGCTGCTCATGGGCAGCCTAAACGGATGGGCTCAACAACGAGTAACTTATCAGCGAGCAGACAGCTTGAAGATTTGTCGTTTGTTGCGTGATGCCAATAAGCAGACTACTACGTTGTGGTTTGCCCGTCAGTTCTTGAATATACCATATGTGGCTCATACCCTTGAGGTCAATCCTGCGGAGCAGTTGGTGGTAAATACTCGTCAGTTGGATTGTACTACGCTGGTAGAAACGGTGACAGCCCTTACGCTGTGTGCTCATCAGGGAAAACGCAGTTGGAATGATTACCTCTCCACGTTGCGCACCCTGCGCTATCGTAAGGGTAAACTGGATGGCTATCCTTCTCGTTTGCATTATTTCTCCGACTGGATTGCCGACAAGACTGCCATGTCTATTGTCAAGGAGATACAAAGTCCTAATCCTCCTTTCTCGGCTGTGCAGCATATCAATGTAAACTATATGAGTACCCATCCCGATGCCTATCAGGCATTAAAGGCTCATCCCGAATGGGTATCGGTGATTCGTCAGCAGGAAGAAACTCTCAGCAGAACCACCAGTCGCTATATCCCTAAGTCTGTGCTCAAGCGTAATACCAAGGCGCTGCGTCAGGCCGTTCACGATGGTGACATCATCGCCATCACCTGTAATAAGAAAGGGTTGGATATTGCGCACCTCGGTTTTGCCGTATGGAAGAAAGACGGACTTCATCTGCTCAACGCCTCTCAGATACATAAGAAAGTGGTACAAGAGCCGATGACACTCTATCAGTATCTGCAGAAACATCCCTCACATACGGGCATCCGTATCATTCGTATCAATTAATAGAATATCATAATAATAACTAAATAATAGGATAAAAGTTTATGGAACTACCCGATTTTATGAAGTATGCCAACAAGTTCTCACAGTCGGACTTTGTGGATAAGATTGCACGCATCGCTAAGCGTGCCGGAGCTAAATTAGTCTATGCTGCCCTTATTCTGTATTACACACTGCAGAGCGATAAGGTTAGCACCGCCAACAAGGCCATGATTATTGGAGCCTTGGGCTATATGATTAGTCCATTGGATGTCATCCCCGATGCTATTCCCATCGCTGGCTTGACTGATGACCTCGCTGTATTGCTCTTTGTGCTGAAGAAGGTGTGGGTAGATGTTGACCCTGAGATTCAGCAGAAGGCTAAGAATCGTCTGAGCAAGTGGTTCGACGAGGATGAGATTGACGAGATTAATGACCTCTTCAGCGAAGAATGATACAAGAGTATCAAATACGTGTCCAGCCGCATGTGGCTGCTAATGAGCAGGCACTGCGTAGCTTTTTGGCCGACGAGTATGGCTTCGATGTGCGCACCGTTACGGCTTTGCGCATCTTGCGTCGTAGCATTGATGCTCGCCAGCGCACCATCTTTGTCAATCTAAAGGTACGTGTATATATCAACGAACCAGCGCAAGACGATGCCTATCAGCCTACTGAATATCCTGATGTAAGTAATAAGCCGCAGGTGATTGTTGTAGGTGCTGGCCCTGGTGGACTCTTTGCTGCCTTGCGACTTATCGAGTTGGGCCTGCGTCCTATCGTGCTCGAACGAGGCAAGGATGTGCATGAACGCAAGAAAGACCTGTCACAGATTACAAAGACGCAGAAGGTTGATGCCGAGAGCAACTACTGCTTTGGTGAGGGTGGAGCAGGAGCCTATTCAGATGGCAAGCTCTATACTCGCTCTAAGAAGCGTGGTAATATTGAGAAAATTCTCAATGTGTTCTGTCAGCATGGAGCCTCTACCAATATTCTTGCCGATGCCCATCCACATATTGGTACAGACAAGTTGCCTCGTGTCATTGAGAATATGCGCAACACCATTCTTCGTTGTGGTGGAGAGGTGCACTTCCAAACCAAAATGACGAGTCTGATTCTCGATGGTAATCGAGTGGTCGGCTGTTATGCAGCCGACAATGAATATCACGGCCCTGTTATTCTTGCTACTGGTCATAGCGCTCGCGATGTCTATCGCTACTTAAACGAGAGTAAGATTGAACTGGAAGCCAAGGGTATTGCTGTAGGTGTACGCTTGGAGCATCCTTCAGCACTGATAGACCAGATACAATACCATAATAAATTAGGTAGAGGTAAGTATCTGCCTGCTGCTGAATACTCGTTTGTCACTCAGGTGGATGGCCGTGGTGTCTATTCTTTCTGTATGTGTCCTGGTGGCTTTGTTATTCCTGCCGCTACCGACAAGGAGCAGATAGTGGTTAATGGCATGAGTCCTTCTAACCGTGGTGGACAATGGTCTAACTCTGGTATGGTGGTAGAACTGCGTGCAGAAGATGTGGAGGGTGATGACCCACTGCGTGTGATGCACTACCAAGAACAGTTGGAGCGCAACTGCTGGCAACAGGGTAATATGAAGCAAACGGCTCCTGCCCAGCGTATGGCAGACTTTGTGAATAAGCGCCTGAGCTATGATTTGCCTCGCTCGTCGTATGCACCAGGTTTGATATCATCGCCTCTGCATTTCTGGTTGCCCGAGGCTATCAGTCATCGACTGCAAGAAGGTTTCAAGGCGTTTGGTCGTCAGAGTCACGGATTCCTCACCAACGAGGCATTGATGATAGGTGTAGAGACGCGCACCTCTTCGCCTGTTCGCATTCTTCGCAACAATGAAACCTTGATGCATGTCCGCCTTGAGGGCCTCTTCCCTTGTGGTGAGGGTGCTGGCTATGCTGGCGGTATCGTCTCTGCAGGTGTTGATGGAGAGCGATGTGCAGAGCAGTGCGCAGCCTATTTGTCACGATAGAAATTGACGCAAATAGTTTGACGGCATAATTCAAGGAGAATTTACGCATAATTCTCTTTGAATTATGCCGCCAAACTTTTAGCAAAGAATTATAATAGCTTTTGGAGACGGGTGCGCAGCTGGTCGGCTTCGCCCTTACGGATGGATAATACGATGGTGCAGGTGCTACCTTCGTAGGTCTGACTGACGATGCGGGGATTCATATCCTTCACGATGCGCATCACATCGTTCATCTGGGGATAGGCAAAAGAGTAGGTGATAAGCTCTTCTACCTGACGGGTTTCAATCGTGGCGTGGTTGATGGCGTCGGCTGCTGCCTCGCGATAGGCTACGATGAGGCCACTGGTGCCTAGGTTGACACCGCCATAGTAGCGCACTACCACGATAAGAATATCGGTGAGCTCGTTGGAGTTGATTTGTCCGAGGATTGGTTTTCCTGCAGTAGATGAAGGCTCGCCGTCGTCGTTGGCACGGAACTCCGTGCGCTCAGCGCCCAGCATATAGGCATAGCAAACATGGCGGGCATCGTAATACTTCTTGCGATAGCCAGCTATGATGTCTTTCACCTCGTCGATGGTCTTAACGGGGTGGGCAAAAGCGAGGAACTTACTCCGCTTCTCGGTGTAATATCCCTCGCTTGTTGTTGCTATGGTTTTGAATTCGTCTGTCATTACTTTCTTTCTAGTTTCTAGGATATCCTAGGTCTCCCTAGGAATTCCTAGTTATGCTAGCTTATGGATTACTAGACCTGAGCGCAGCTTTGGCTCAAACCAAGTAGCCTTAGGAGGCATAATCTTACCGCTGTCGGCAATATCCATAATCTGCTGCATAGATACGGGATAGAGTGCCAGGGCAGCACGCATCTCGCCATTATCTACACGACGCTTCAGTTCGCCGAGTCCACGCAGACCGCCCACAAAGTCGATACGCTTAGAAGAGCGCAGGTCGCCAATGTTCAGTATCTCGTCGAGAATCAGACGGCTAGAAATATCTACATCCAATACACCGATGGGGTCGCTATTGTCGTAAGTACCCTCCTTAGCCTTGAGGCTATACCAGTGGCTATCGAGATACAATGAGAACTCATGTAACTGCTGAGGCTTGTAGATTTCCGTGCCTTTGTCCTCTACCTCAAAGTTTACCTGCAGGGCAGCGAGGAACTCCTCAGAAGAGAGACCGTTGAGATCTTTCACTACACGGTTGTAGTCGAGAATGGTGAGCTGACTGGCTTGGAAGCATACAGCCATGAAGTAGTTGTACTCCTCGTCACCTTTGTGGTTAGGATTCTGCTTCTGCTTTTCTGCACCTACGAGGGCTGCAGCAGCAGAGCGGTGGTGACCATCGGCAATATACAAACTTGGCATCTTGCCAAACTCGGCAGTGATAGTCTGTGTATCCTTGTCATCGTTGATTACCCAGAACTGATGGCGGAAACCATCGATGGGGGCGATGAAGTCGTATTCGGGCTTGGTAGCAGCATAGCGCATAATCAGCTCGTTGAGCACGGCGTTGTCGGGATAAGCAAAGAATACAGGCTCGATGTTGGCATTATTCACACGAACATGCTTCATGCGGTCTTCCTCTTTGTCGCGACGGGTCAGCTCATGTTTCTTGATGCGCCCTGCCATATAGTCGTCTGTATGGGCGCAGACTACAAGACCGTACTGTGTCTTTCCGTTCATCGTTTGTGCATAGATGTAGTAGTGCTCCTTCTCATCCTGCACCAGCCAACCCTTGTCCTGGAACTTCTGGAAGTTCTCAGCTGCCTTCTCATACACCTTTGGGTCGTACTCAGAGGTGCCTACGGGGAAGTCGATTTCGGGCTTGATGATGTGATACAGACTTTTCTCGTTGTCGCCAGCTTCAGCGCGAGCCTCTTCTGAGTCCAGCACGTCGTATGGGCGACTCTCTACCTGCTCCACCAGTTCTTTGGGTGGGCGTATACCTTTAAATGGTTTTACAATGGCCATGATAAAAATTATATTATTAAATTGTGCACATTTTTAATAGTGCACAAAGGTATAAAAAAGAAGGCAAAAAGCAAAGAAAAAACTCAGTTTTCTTTGCTTTTTACCTTATATTAGATGCTCAATTCGTCGAGTACTGTGATGAGTCGTTTGTCGAAACGCTTATCGGTACGTATGCACTCGGAGAAAGGTACATATACTATATTGTTGTTGCGATAGCCTACCATCACGTTGCGCTGCCCCTGTTTGATGGCTTCGATAGCACCAACACCTGTACTACTTGCCAGGATGCGGTCGCGAGCCGAAGGACTACCACCACGCTGCAAGTGTCCAAGGATTGATACACGCACGTCGAACTCAGGGAACTCGTTCTTTACACGGTCGGCATAGTAGAGGGCGCCACACTTAGGGCTTTCTGACACGATGACGATACACGACTTCTTTGACTTACGGATACCACGACTCATGAATGCTGCCAACTGGTCAACGTCAGTAGTCTCTTCTGGTACGATAGCGGCTTCGGCACCACAGGCAATAGCACAGTTTTGCGCCAAGAAACCAGCATCGCGTCCCATCACCTCAATAAAGAAGATGCGCTCGTGTGAGTTGGCAGTGTCGCGGATGCGGTCTACACATTCCATGATGGTGTTCATCGTAGTATCGTAACCGATGGTAGCATCAGTGCCGTAGAGGTCGTTGTCGATAGTACCAGGCAGACCGATGCAGGGGAAGTCGAACTCCACGCCAAAGTTCCATGCGCCTGTCAGCGAACCATTACCGCCGATAACTACCAAAGCATCAATCTCCTCTTTCTTACAAGTTTCATAAGCCTTCTGCATGCCCTCTGGAGTCATAAACTCCTTGCTGCGTGCAGTTTTCAAGATGGTACCGCCACGGGTAATGATGCCACTGACATCCTCAGTAGTCAAGGTCTTTACTTCGCCCTTGATAAGTCCGTCGTAACCACGATAGATACCCTTGATGGTGAAACCATTATAGATGCCGGCGCGCGTCACAGCGCGGATGGCTGCGTTCATGCCAGGCGAGTCACCACCCGACGTGAGAATACCGATAGTCTTAATCTTGCTCATTTGTTTTGTAATCCTAAAAATGTCCTTTTTACGGGTGCAAAGGTACGCATTATTTCCTAAATACGTTTTATCTTTGATAAAAAAAGAGTTCTATTCCCGTTTTTTCTTGTTTTAGCGCAAGCCTTTATGACACCCGTTCTTATATCCATTAGCCCTATTGCTATTTCAAGGGAATCTCTGGATGCTGCACAGCTAGTGGAAGATCTTTTTGCGAGAGATAGAACATATATAGGATGACGGGCTTGTCTCCTCGGTTCTCTCCGTGGTGGATGGTGTTTACCATTTCTACAACAGGTTCGCCTTCATGCACTACTTTCTCCTTACCGTCCTGACCGATGATGGTCAGTTCTCCCT
Organism: Prevotellaceae bacterium MN60; assembly: GCA_900199555.1. Lineage (GTDB taxonomy): Bacteria > Bacteroidota > Bacteroidia > Bacteroidales > Bacteroidaceae > Prevotella. Next base: position 53,253 of record FZQZ01000010.1, on the reverse strand, counting down.
GTACCAATATTCCATAGTTCATTACAGGGTGATGATGCCAGCCTAGTTTCTGTCCTGCGGGAAATTCATATTTCACCGCCACCAGCTCTGGGCGTCCTTGTAGGTAGTCGGGCAGTTCTACACCATCCCAACTCTGAGAGGTGCGTATCAGTTCTTCACTCTTCACCACCGGTGCAGACTTTTTTTCATTAGCCTTAGATTCTTTGCATGCCGTCATGCCAACCATTGCACTACCCATAAGAAGGGTAGCAAGCATCCATTGTTTCATTTGTTTCATAGTTCTTCCTTTTAGTTTTTAGTTATTTCTATTGGTATTATAACCATTTTCCTTGTTCTGCTTGCAAAGATAATCACTTTTATTGAATCTATTAAGATTTTCGTATAGAAAACGACAACCTGTATCAGTGATTCTAACCTTTTTTTATTATTTTACCAAAATAAAGTTTTCTCTTGGACGACTATATCCTGTTAGATATTCAGGTGCATCTTGATAACAGGTTATATCAATCAGACTATCTTTCCTGACAACGAATTTGGTAGGATAGAATTCTGGAATTGTGTCTTTTCTATTAATCTTGGTTAAGTTAATTGTACTATCTAAATAGCCAAGTTGATACTCATGATACAAGTTTATAGTATCATTTCTTAAAGAGAACTTTCCTATAATTCCTTCTCCGCCCTCTGTGTATATCTCGTACACTGAATTGGCCATTCTCAGGATAATATATATCCTAAGTATATTGCGCAACCTGTAGTCATCTCCAACTCTTTTATATATACGAATATCTTGTTTTACGAATTGATCGTCTGTATTTCTTCTTGTCGTATAGCATGATTGAAAAAGAGTAATACCTATAACCGCCAAAACAAAATAAACTATCTTTTTCATATTAATTCGATTTTAATCCTTCTTGTTTCTCGTATTCGTATCGACTCATCACTCTATCAACTCGTCCGTCTTTATCCGTTAGAACATAAATAATACAAGATGCAGCATCACCGATAGAAGAGTGGTTTATTTCATATATTTCCAAAGGAAGCATTGGCACGTTCTTTCCCATAGGAGCCTTAAACCCTCTAATAGATTCTATCTTATAATTGTCTCCTAATGAATCCAGTTTAATACAAGTTGAGCCTTTTAAAGAAACAACTTTTCTAATACGGAAGTACATTTTGGACTTCTCCATTTCAATTTTAAGGCTTGAAATAGGATAGTTATCTATGGTGTATACCGTATTAGATTCCTGATTGAAGCCAATAACATTACTATCACATGAGGACAGAAAGAACATTATAATCCCCACAAGCAGAATATAATAGATTCTCCTTGTCATTTTTAATAACCCCAAGGGATAGGTTCCTGATTTTTGTCTATAACTCGGTGTCATGTTGCAGTTATTTTGTTTTTACGGTTCTGCTTGCAAAGATACGATTATTCCTTTAATCTGCAAATAGTATCAGAATTTTTTTATTAAAATCACTCTTCACATTCACACGCAACTACGTATGCTATAGTTCGTTACGCGTGAATAGTGTTTTTGGCCTATCTCGACATCCATATCAGGCTGTCTTCGAACAGCATCAGTTTGTCCCTGCTCTGAATTAGCCTGACTCAGCGCGTAACTAGCTACACTCAGCGCTCAATTAGTTACTTTCGCACCTCAATAGTTATTGTATTGCACCCCGAAACAGTTGTATTCAGAGCTGAATGTAGCCCACTCAAAACTTCCCCCCACTGGGGGAGGAATACTAACCGAAAAGTATTATGCGTAAATGCTTCTTGAATTGTGCGTAAATTCAAGGAGAATTATGCGTAAATACTCCTTGAATTATGCCGTCAAACTATCCGTAAAGTGTCGTCAAACTCCTCGAATAATGTCGTCAAACTATTTGGATGTAAATTCCTCCCCCTTGGGGGAGACTAGGAGGGGGCTGAGAGTTTGTTCGCAAAATCATCTAACCTTCTAACCCAACACCCTTCAAATGTTTATCTGCATTGAGCTTTAGGCGGGTTAGATGTTTCCAAACATCTAACCCGCCTCAATCGCCCTGTACATCGGTGTTTCAGCCTTGTCGGGTTAGAAGGTTAGATGTTTTTTGAAATAAACTTTTCGTAGAGTCAGAACGGAGCCACTTTAGCACTGGAATAGTGCCTGTTTTGAACGTCTATATAGCCTGTATTGCCTTGTAATAGTGCCACTTTTCCGATGCTGAGGTGGCACTATTCACGCATGTCGCGCTATAGTACACAGGGTTACGCGTGAAGGTGAAGACTTTTTTCAAGCAAAAACTCTTTGATATATAAAGAGAGGATAAACCGTGTGGTTTATCCTCTCTCGCTATGTATAGAAATACTTGATTACTTGTTCACTTGGAACTTTGTGTCGCCATCCTTGAAGAATGCATTGATCTGCTTGGCAGCAGCGATACCAGCATTGATGTTGGCCTCGGCTGTCTGAGCACCCATCTTCTTAGGAGTAGAGAAGTAGCGACCTTCAAACTTCAGGAACTCATCGTTAGCATCGGGCATGATGTCGGTAACGAACTTCAAGTCCTCACGCTCTGCCATCAGTTTGATGAGGCCAGCCTCGTCAATCACTTCCTTACGAGCGGTGTTTACGAGTATGCCACCCTTCTTCATCTTACCTACCAAAGCGTAGTTGATGCTCTGCTTGGTCTCTGGAGTTGCGGGAATGTGGAGTGAAACAACATCGCAGGTCTCGAAGAGAGCCTCCTGATTAGCTACAGCGTGAACGCCAGCCTTCTCGATAACCTCTGCGGGGCAGAAAGCATCGTAAGCATAAACATCCATGCCGAAGCCCTTGGCGATGCGAGCCACGTTGCGACCTACATTACCGAAAGCAAGAATACCAAGCTTCTTGCCCAGCAGTTCTGAACCGCTCTTGCCATTGTAGAATCCACGAACAGCCATTACCAACAGACCGAATACCAACTCGGCTACGGCGTTAGCGTTCTGGCCAGGAGTGTTCTCGGCTACTACGTTGTGGGCGGTAGCGGCAGCGATGTCGATATTGTCGTAACCTGCACCAGCACGAACCACAATCTTCAACTGCTTAGCAGCATCCAATACTTCTGCATCTACCTTATCTGAACGGATAATCAGCGCATCGGCATCTTTCACTGCATCCAGCAGTTGTGCCTTTTCTGTATATTTCTCGAGCAGTGCCAGCTCATTGCCAGCAGCTTCTACTTCTGCCTTGATACCATTAACAGCTGCAGCTGCAAATGGCTTCTCTGTTGCAACTAATACTTTCATGTTGTTTATTGAACATTGAACATTGACCATTGACCATTAATCTTTCGCTTCCGTTTTGGTCGTCTTGATGATTTTGGTCAGAGTAGCTGCGATTTTACCACAATCATTATAAATAGATTCAAATTGTTTGTCGTCTATTACGTCTGACTCATGTAACAGCTCTAGCCAATATTCAGTTTCGTTTGCTTCCTTTAGAGCAATGTTTAATTTGTTAACAAAATCCATTCGACTTTGAGCATTGACACTCTCTCGAATATTTGCCCCTATACTAGTGCCACTTCGGAGAACTTGTTTAGACAATACATATACTTGTTTGTCTTCTTTCAAGTACTTATAAAGACGGATTATTCGTAGTGCAAAAGCCTTACTATCAATTAATACTTGATTATCCGCCTTCATAATGGTCAATGGTCAATGATCAATGGTCAATGATTACTCTCAAATTCTTTCATGCAAGCAACGAGGGCGTTAACACCTTCGATGGTCTGAGCATTGTAGCAAGAAGCACGGAAACCACCAACATCGCGGTGACCCTTAACACCAACCATACCCTTAGAGGTGGCGAAGTCGAGGAAGTCTTTCTCCAACTCCTTGTACTCGTCTGCCATTACGAAGCAGAGGTTCATCAGTGAACGGTCCTCAGCAACGGCTGTACCACGGAACATCTTGTTGCGGTCAATCTCACCGTAAACAATCTCTGCACGCTGCTTAGCCAGCTTGTCCATTGCTTCAACACCGCCCTGCTTCTTAATCCAACGCAGGTTCTCGAGAGCGCAGTAGATGGGCACTACAGGAGGAGTGTTGAACATAGAACCCTTAGAAACGTGGGTGCGGTAGTCGAGCATGGTAGGAATCTCACGAGGAGCCTTGCCCAGCGCATCGTCCTTAACAATGACGATGGTTACACCAGCCATAGCGAGGTTCTTCTGAGCACCAGCATAGATGGCATCGTACTTCTTTACGTCAACAGGACGGCTGAAGATATCTGAAGACATATCGGCAATCAGAGGAACATTAACATCGAGGTCCTTGCGAATCTCAGTACCATAGATGGTATTGTTTGTTGTGATGTGCAGATAGTCGGCATCAGCAGGAACAGTGAAGTCCTTTGGAATGAAGGTATAGTTTGAATCAGCAGAAGAAGCCACCTCAACAACTTCACCAAATAACTTGGCCTCCTTCATAGCCTTCTTAGCCCAAACACCAGTGTTCAGGTAAGCAGCCTTCTTTACCAGGAAGTTGTAAGGAATCATACAGAATTCAAGACTGGCACCACCACCAAGGAAGATTACGGAATAGCCCTCAGGAATGTCGAGCAGCTCCTTGACAAGCGCAACGGCCTCGTCAACTACGGGCTGGAAGTCCTTTGCACGATGGCTGATCTCCATCAGAGAAAGACCAGAACCATTGAAGTCTAAACACTGTTTGGCGGTGGCCTCAATCACCTCGCGGGGAAGCATTGAGGGACCTGCATTAAAGTTGTACTTCTTCATTTTTGAATGTCTAATTTAAAAGGTTATTTCAATGATTATTTTATCTCAACATGATAGATGTCTCTTTGCGAGACTCTAGATGTATTATCTTTTGCGGTGCGAAATTACACTTTTTATTTTAATTGGGCAAATATTTGAGCATAAATTAAGCAAATAATATACTTTTGCTTGCATTTTGTCAACTCCACCTTGCAATTATCTCAATTCTTTGACCTTCGGGTCAAAGTGTGGCGTCGCAATGTTCGACGATGGTTTTAATTCCTTTGATCTTTTCGCCACGAGTTTCGCGTAGTACTTGGCGTACTTTTTCTCGTTTTACGGCCACATAAGCATAGCGATCTTTGACGTCAATGCGACCAATTTCATCGGAGCGCAGACCGCCCGATTTGCAAAGGAATCCCACTATGTCGCCCTTCGAAATCTTATCCTTCTTACCCTTGCCGATATAGAGCGTTGCCATTTTGGGAAGAGCGGGCGTAAGATTATTGACCATTGACGATTGACGATTGACCATTTTCAGGGTGGGCTCATAATGTTCAATGTTCAATGGTGAATGGTCAATGACAAACTCTGGAATTTGCTCCTCTGGTCCGAGAATAAAGAAGGCACGACCTTGCTTATCCCAGCGAGCGGTACGGCCTACACGATGAATGTAGCCATCTTCGCTTTCGGGCATATGATAATGGATAATGTTTTGAATGTCGGGAATGTCGAGACCACGAGATGCTAAATCGGTGCTGACAAGTACGGTGGCAGAACCATTGCTGAAACGATAGAGGGCATCTTCGCGCTGGCGCTGTTCCAGTCCACCATGAAAGCGACTAGTTACAAAGCCTTGTTCGCGCAGATAATTGTCAACACGCTCTACTGATTCACGATAGTTGAGGAATACAATGCTACTCTCGTTGCCAAAGCTCAATAGCAGTTGGCGCAGCGTGTCGAGTTTGTCTTTCTGTGGACTGTGTACCTCGTAGAGCGTGATGCGCTCAGAAGTCTGTTCGTCTTCTGGAAGAAAGTCGATAAGCGTTCCTTTCTTCGACATGTTGACAAATTGCGGAATCTCTTCGGTATTGGTAGCTGACAAGAGAATACGGCGCTGCAATCCTGGCAGACTCTTGATGAGCTTCTCCATCTCTGCTTGGAAACCCATTTCCAAACACTTATCAAACTCGTCGATGATGAGATAGCGAATGCCATAGCGTGAGATGTTTTCCTTGTCGAGATGGTCGTTTAGTCGGCCTGGCGTACCGAATACTATCTGTGGCTTCACCTCTTTTAGCTTACGATGTTCGTCCATCGCAGTACGACCGCCATAGACACTCATGCCTCGCAATCCGCAACCCATACTCTTTAGGACTTGGGCTGACTGCAGAGCGAGTTCTCTACCTGGTGTAATCACAAGGGCTTGTGGCGTGGGACCATCACCCTCTATCAGTTGTACGAGGGGTAAGAGATAAGCTAATGTCTTACCCGTGCCAGTGGGGGATAGTAAAACAACATCACCGTCGGAGCCAAGGATGGCTTCGGCGGCGTGTTGTTGCATTTCGTTTAGCTCGGAGATACCAAGCTTATTGAGTATCTGCTGTATATCCATATAGAATAACCTCCTCCTTTTGGAGAGGGTAGGTGGGGAGATGATTACTTCTTCTCCTCTTTCTTTGCCTCAGTCTTCAGTGTAGACTTGTAGCGCTTGTTCAGACCATTGATAACATCGTTGGTGATGTCGAAACGCTTAGCGGCATAAAGAATGTTGTCGCCCTGCTTAGTCAGAATCAGGTCGAACTTCTTATCCTTATTATATGTAGCAAGGAAGTGCTGCAATGAGTCGCGCAGTGCTTCGTTGTACTTGTTGGTCTCAGAAGCCAGTTCATTCTCTAAGCGAGCTGACAGCTCCTGAAGGCTCTGCTGCTGGCGCTGGATAGCTGCCTGCTGACCTTCGGCCTGCTCACGGCTGCTGAAACCATTGTTCTGCAACTTCTGCTGGAAGTTGGCAGCGGCGGTCTGTAGAGCCTGACCTTTTTGGTTCAGAGTGTTGCGCGCATTGGTGCTCTTCTTCTGCAGGATGAGGCTGAACTCCTTACAGAACTCATACTGAGTCATCAGAGAGTCAACTTCTACATAGGCGATTTTTAGGTTACCAGTGCTCTCAGCTGCAGTAGCTGCTGCAGGCTGTTCGTCCATCTTGGGGCTTGCATTGTTGCAAGATGCCAGTGCTACTACGGCAGCAGCGGCCAGAAACATGTACTTTTTCATTTTCTACTTTTTTATTTTATTATTTCTTTCGTTTTTTCTTTTATTCTCACGTTGTCTTGTTATTCAGACTTCTCGCTGACTGCGAATTTGCTCTTTCTTCGCATCTCGCGGTCTTGATCCATCACACAGTGGATGCCACGGTCTTTCATGGCCTGACTGTCATGAATATGTTGTGACGAGAAGCTGCCATTCTTGCGGAAAACTAGTTTCACACAGAAAAATAACATGCCTATAGCAATTATTAACGTGGTCAATAGCAGTATTTTCATCATAAATGATTAATTTTGCGACTGCAAAGTTACGAATAAAAGATTAAATAGTAATAATTAAACATTAAAATAAACATTAAATATGAATAAAAGTGAGTTAAAACCGGCTGCGGTCTTCGAACAATTTGCGAAGATTAACGAGATTCCACGTCCCTCAAAGCGTGAAGAGAAGATGATTGAATACCTGAAAAACTGGGGTGAGAGTCGTGGACTCGATACCAAGGTTGACGAGACTGGTAACGTCATCATTCGTAAGGGTGCTACTAAGGGCATGGAAAACCGCAAGACGGTGATTCTGCAGAGTCACATGGATATGGTCTGTGACAAACTGGTAGATGTAGAGTTTAACTTTGATACAGACGCTATTAAGACATATATCGATGGCGAGTGGCTGACAGCTGAGGGTACTACACTTGGTGCCGACGATGGTATCGGTTGCGCTATGGAACTGGCAGTGCTCGACAGCAACGACATTCAGCATGGTCCTATCGAGTGCGTATTCACTCGTGACGAAGAGACTGGTTTGACGGGTGCTGAAGGTATGAAGGCTGGCTTCATGACTGGCGACTATCTCATCAACCTCGATTCTGAGGACGAAGGTGAAATCTTTGTTTCTTGTGCGGGTGGTCGTAATACTACTGCCAAGTTTAACTTCAAGAAAGAAGCTGCTCCTGCAGGTTTGTTCTTTATGCGTGGTCAGCTGAAGGGATTGGTTGGTGGTCACTCTGGTGATGACATCAACAAACAGCGTGCTAATGCTATCAAGTTGCTGGGCCGTTTCTTGTTCCAGACCATGAATCGTTATGAGGGCGTTCGCTTGGCACAGTTTAATAGTGGTAAGATGCACAACGCTATTCCTCGCGATGGTATGTTTGTGATTGCTGTTCCCAATGACGTAAAAGAGAATGTGAAGGCCGACTGGAATGTGTTTGCTTCTGACGTAGAAGAGGAATTCCATGTGACTGATACACAGATGGTATGGGCTATGGAAAGCACCGATGCTGAGCCTGTGATTGAGGCTGGCGTTGCACGCAACTTCGTATATGCTCTGCAGGCTGTAGATAATGGAATCTATGCTATCTGTCAGGACCCTGCACTGAATGGTATGGTGGAGACTTCAAGCAATATTGCTAGCATTGAAACTGCTGATACGCAAATTACAATCGTTTCTTCTCAGCGTTCAAACGTGATGTCTAACCTCGACAATATGTGCGCTACTATCGGTGCATGCTTCACACTGGCTGGTGCTGATGTGAAACACTCTGACGGTTATCCCGCATGGAAGATGCGCTCAAATAGCGAACTGCAGAAGATTGTGAAAGACTCGTACGTAAAACTCTTCGGTAAGGAGCCTATCGTTCGTGGTATTCACGCAGGTTTGGAGTGCGGCCTGTTCTCAGAGCGTTATCCTAACCTTGATATGGTATCCTTCGGTCCTACACTGCGTTTCGTTCATACTCCAGAGGAGCGTCTGCTCATTCCTACCGTTCAGATGGTATGGGATCATCTGCTTGACGTACTGAAGAACATTCCCCAGAAATAATCTTGAATGAAACATAGTGTATATATTATAATAGGTGTAGCCCTGTTGCTGTTCGCTTCGTGCGGACAGCAACAGAAGGCTAAATCTGTGGTGAAAGACTTTATGGATGCTTATCCGCGTGGTGAGGTGAGCTATCTGGAATTCTCAGATGTGGACTCTACCAATGCCATCAGCGACTCACTCATTGGTGTGTTGCAAGCAAGAGCGGGTAAAAACATGACATTTCAAAAGCGTACCAGCAAGATGCTGATACTTCTTAGAGCCAAATACTTATTGAACGATGATACTTGCAGTACCACGTTCTATATGAATCCGGATTTCGAAGGTGTCGTAGCCTTCAAGGAAAACTAGATACGCTCTACCTGCTTCACACCCCTTACGGTGCGAAGCTTTTTTAATAATGCCTCCAGACGGGTGTTGTCATCAATCATGATGGTCAGGTTTCCGCTGAACAATCCGTCGTGAGAGTCAATATTGATGCTACGCAATACAAGTTTCTCATCGCGCGAGATGATATTGGTAAGGTTGTTGACTATACCGATATCATCGTTGCCGATGATGCGTAGGGTGATGGTATATTGTGACGCACCTTTGCCACTCCATTTTGCCTTGACAATACGATAACCAAAGCGTTTCTTAAGCTCTGCTGCGTTGGGACAATCTTGACGGTGAATCTTGATACCGCCATTGACAGTCACAAAACCGAAGACAGCATCGCCGTAGATGGGCTGACAGCAGCGTGCCAACTGATAGTCGATACCTTTCAGGTTGCGATCAATGACCAATACGTCGTCTGAACCATGAGCTATGGGTGATGCTTTAGAGTCATCAAGCACGAAGTTGGCAGCACTCTCAGCAACATTATTACCCGTTACGGGTTGGTCGTCTTGTTGCAAGGAGATATACTTCTCAATGATGATGGCTGGATCCACCTCTCCGTTGGCAACCTGACGATAGAAGTCACTCACCTCCTTGAAACCGAGCTTGCGGATGAGCAACTGCATAATGCTGTCGTCCATCTCCAACTTACGATTCTTGAACTTACGTTCCAACATCTCCTTGGCAAAGAGGCCTTCCTTGACTTGTGTCTCTTTCAATGCCAGGCGTATCTTAGAACGAGCACGTGATGTCTGGGCAATGTTCAACCAGTCTTGCTTGGGTTTCTGGTTGGTTCCCGTCATAATCTCCACTTGGTCACCACTCTGTAGTGCTTGACGGATGGTCACAGCCTTTCCATTGATGCGTGCACCCGTGCAGGCATTACCAATCTTAGAGTGGATATGATAGGCGAAGTCGAGTACAGTAGCACCCTTGGGGAATTTAAACAAGTCGCCCTTGGGAGTGAATACAAATACCTCGTCTTCATAGAGGTCCATCTTAAACTGATCCATCGCCTCCATGCCATCGCTCGTCTCTAGCATCGAACGGATATTTGTGAGCCATTCATCTAGTCCTGACTCACTCTTTACCCCCTTGTAGCGCCAGTGGGCTGCCACACCGCGTTCGGCAATCTCATCCATGCGCTCGGTACGAATCTGTACCTCTACCCATTTCTTCTCAGGACCTAAAACGGTGATATGCAAGCTCTCGTAACCATTCGATTTAGGCACACTCAGCCAGTCGCGCAAACGCTTGGGGTTAGGCTGATACATGCTTGTAATCAGTGCAAAGGCCTGCCAGCACTGCATTTTTTCTTTCTCCATAGGACTATCGATGATGATGCGGATGGCGAAGAGGTCATAGACACCCTCAAACTCACACTTCTGCTTCTTCATCTTCTGCCAGATACTATGTATCGACTTGGTACGTCCTTTGATATGGAACTTTAATCCTGCCTCCGTCAGTCGCTCTGATACAGGCTTGATAAAGTTTTCGATATAAGCATCGCGACTCTTCTTGGTCTCGCTTAACTTATCCTTAATATGATAGTAGGCGTCGTGCTCCAGATATTTCAGAGACAGATCTTCCAGTTCGCTCTTTAACTTATATAGACCCAATTTGTGAGCCAAAGGAGCATAGAGGTAGGCTGCCTCCTGACTGACTTCGTGCTTAGGACCCTCTAAGGTAATGTCTCTTATCTGTCGCATCAGATTAACTCTGTCGGCAATCATAATCAAGATGACACGCATGTCCTCAGCAAACGACAATAGCAGGTTGCGGAAGTTCTCAGACTCTACAACGGGATTCTTTTGATACAGATTCTGAATGCGCTGCAAACCATGTAGTATGCGCGCCACACTCTCGCCAAACTGTTCGCGTACTTCCTCAATGGTAAGCAAACCTTCCTCCACGTTGGGGCGCAATAAAACAGCCAATACGCTGTCGCGCTTCAGGCCAATTTCTTCTACCACCAACAGGGCTGTCTGAAAAGAGAGTAGGATAGGATTCAGACCGAATACATTACGTTGCACTTGGCGACTTTCGGCAGTTTCCATGATAAGATGACACAACCGCTCCTCGTCGCCCTCCTGCAGAGAGGATGCAATCTGCTCACGCATCTTCTGATACAAAGCTTGTATTTCTTCTTTCTCCTCTATAGTAAAATCCAGTCTATCTGTCATGATATGGGTCAGTTTAATGCTGCAAAGATACAAAATAATTCATAATTCATAATTCATAATTCATAATTATTTAATAATTTTGGCATTGCCGAACCTGCCTTTCGTTCGGAAAAGGGAAGAAAAACGGCTTTTTCTTTCCTTTTCTCTCACTTATTTTGTAATTTTGCACCCGATTTTGAATAATAAGGTAAAAATGAAGGAAATGAAAGCAGCATTGTTCGACCTGGATGGCGTCGTATTTGATACAGAGCCACAGTATACCATATTCTGGGGATCACAGTGCCGTGAGTTTCATCCAGAGCATCCAGGACTGGAACACGAAATTAAGGGACAGACACTGGTGCAGATATATGACGCATGGTTCTCTGGTGAACTGACAGAAAAACAACCTTTGATAACAGAACGACTGAATCGCTATGAACAACAGATGGATTACGTCTATGTGGCAGGCTTCGAGGAGTATATTGCCAAACTGCGAAAGCAGGGCGTAAAGACGGCTGTCGTTACAAGTTCTAATCAGCCGAAGATGCAGGCGGTATATGCTAGTCATCCAGAGTTCCGCGGATTGTTTGATGCAATCCTTACCTCTGAGGACTTCGAGCGTTCTAAACCCGATCCAGACTGTTATCTGAAAGCAGCTCAGCGACTGGGAGTAGAGGTTAAGGACTGTGTGGTTTTTGAAGACTCATTTAATGGATTGAAATCTGGTCGCGCAGCAGACATGTATGTGGTAGGCTTAGCCACAACGAATGCCGTAGATGCTATCCTTCCACTATGCGACGAGGTTATCAGCGACTATCAGAAATATAATGTTTAATATATAATCTTTAATATAAAAAGATGGCAGGATATTTAGTAAGTGACACACGTAAGGTTACGACACACCGTTTTATGGAGATGAAGCAGAAAGGCGAGAAAATCTCCATGCTCACATCATACGATTATACTATGGCTGGTATTGTGGATAAGGCTGGCATTGATGCTATCCTTGTTGGTGACTCAGCCTCAAACGTAATGGCTGGTAATGCTACCACATTGCCGATGTCTGTTGACTATATGATTTATCATGCCCGCTCTGTTGCTCGCGCTTGTCAGCGTGCACTAGTGGTATGTGATATGCCGTTTGGTTCATATCAAGTAAATGCTACCGAGGGTGTTTCCAATGCTATCCGTATTATGAAAGAGAGCGGATGTGATGCACTGAAGATGGAAGGTGGCGAGGAGATTCTCGATACTGTAAAGCGCATCTTGGATGCTGGTATCCCTGTGATGGCTCACTTGGGACTGACTCCACAAAGTATCAATAAGTTTGGCTCGTATGCTGTACGTGCCAAGGAGCAAGCAGAGGCAGATAAACTGCTGCGCGATGCTCAGTTGCTGGACGAGGCAGGATGCTTCGGTATTACGTTGGAAAAGGTGCCTGCAAAATTGGCTGCAGAGGTAACAAAGCTAGTGAAGTGTCCTACCATTGGTATTGGTGCCGGTAATGGTTGTGATGGTCAGGTGCTGGTTGTTGCCGATATGCTGGGCATGACACAGGGATTCTCACCCCGCTTTTTGCGTCGCTATGCCGACCTGAATATGGTGATAACTGATGCGGTCGGTCACTATGTCGAGGATGTCAAGAGCGGTGACTTCCCTAATGAGAACGAATCGTACTAATAGATGAATTCACAGAATACACCTGTACACATCAAGTTGTGGCATCGTGACTTCTGGCTAATGGCCACCAGTTCGCTGCTTCTTACCATGTCGGTATATCTTCTTATTCCCGTCATGCCACGCTGGCTGATGGAAGAGTTGCACTTCTCGCCAGTAGAGGTGGGACGCTCAATGGGGGTATTCGGACTAGGTTTGTATCTAATGGGGGCCTTGTGCTCATGGCTGGTACAGCATTACCGCCGCAACGTGGTATGTATGTGGGCTATCGTGGCGGTGGCAGTCAACTTGGCACTATTGTGGTATGTTGATATTCTGCGTTGTCAGATGATGGACCTTACCATCATCATGCTTCACCGCTTCTTGTTGGGAGCAACTTTCGGATTGGCACAGATGGTGTTGTCGTCAACATTGATTATTGACACGTGTGAGTCGTATCAGCGTACGGAGGCTAATCATAGTGCCTCGTGGTTTGCACGCTTTGCCTTGTCGTTAGGTCCGATGGTTGGACTTATCGTATATAGCTTGTACGGCTTCGATGGGGTGTTGTGGGGCGCTTTAGGTTGTGCCATTGCTGCACTGGTGTTGCTGAAGACCGTTTCATTCCCCTTCCGCTCTCCAGAAGAGGGCATCAAGGTGGTATCACTTGATCGCTTCTTCTTGACCCACGGTTGGATATTGTTCTTCAACCTGTTGTTGGTAACGACAGTGATAGGCTTGCTACTTACAATGGCATTTGAACCTTTGTTCTATACGTTGATGATGGGTGGCTTCTTCTTGGCTTTGTTAGCACAGCGTTTCGTATTCCGTGATGCAGAACTGAAGAGTGAGATTATTACAGGACTAACATTATTGTTGGCTGCATTACTAATCCTCCTGATTGCACCCGAATCGCCCGTGTCTCCTATATTCGTAGGACTGAGTGCAGGCATCATTGGCTCGCGCTTCTTGTTGTTCTTCATCAAGTTGAGTCGTCATTGCCAACGAGGAACTTCTCAAAGCACCTATTTCTTAGGATGGGAGACTGGACTCTCGGCTGGATTAGCGCTAGGCTATGGTTGCTTTTATGAACAACCCACCATGCTGATATATACCGCATTGGCTCTTACGGGTAGCGCCTTACTGCTCTACCATTTCTATACGCACCAGTGGTTTGTGCGCAATAAGAATCGCTAAGAAAGAATCTTTTTATCGTCTGCACATCTGCAGATAAGGACAAGTAATGCAGACTTTCAGGTCTGTAGTGGGAGTGAACGGGATGTCTGAAGAGAATATCTCGTTCACTTTTTCTTCTAGCAATTCGTTAAAACGACTGCTATGCTCTTGAATGTCTAAAATCCTTTCTTTACCGAAACACAACGTAGGATCGTAGTCCTTGCCAGCCGCATGCTGAATGAACAACAAGGCGGGAGAAACGGGATGGGACTGCTGGCGGCGTACGATATCGGCATAGACGAATGTCTGCAGATAGTAGTCGGAGTGGTCATGAATCTTGGCTGAGTCGAAGATGTCTTCAACACTAGCTAATGCTTTCAACTTCTTACTGCCCGTCTTGTAGTCTACCACACGGATGCGACCATCGTTCATCTGATCGAGACGGTCAATACGGCCACCAATCTTTAGTGGTGAGCGGTGAGTGGTGAGTGTTGAGATTTCTCTCTCAACATCGCACTCCAGACCGAGAATGTCGAAGGGCGTGAGCGCCTTGTCTATCTCAATGAGTTGGCGCAGGTAACGAATGATGACCTCACGATTGATGAGATGGAGACCACCAATGATGGCCTTAGGCATTTCTTTCTGGAAAGCATCATCTACTGCTTTCTCTATAGCAATCTTACTCTTTAGCAACTGGTCGAGAGCTTCTCTCGTTACATGCATGGGCAACTGATGATAAAGGGCATCGGCAGCCTCATGGAAGATATTTCCAAAGATGCGATTGTCGAGCTCTTGTTCGTCATCGGTGTCTTCTGGCTCCTTGATACCGGCAATATAGCGGTAGTAGAACTGTAATGGGCAGCGCATGTATTTGTTGATGGCAGAAGGAGAAAGCGTGTTGTTGTTGGTTTCCAATTGTGCGTTGAGGGTTGAGAGCACATGGGGCGTCTTCTCAATAGATTGTGGTATATAGCGGGCAATGTTCTTACCCGACTGCAGGGCATGCTGGGTAATAGAATGACCGCTTTCTACCATCAACTGGAGCATGAAGCGGCTCATTTCACCACGCTGTCCATCCTCGGTGGAATTGTTCCATAGAATGGTGACATCCTTGGCACGTTGTATGAGTCGATGGAAATAGTAGGCATAGATGCTTACCTTATTCTCTACGGTGGTCAGTTCGTAGGCGTGACGGATGCTATGGGGGATGAAAGAACTGTCGTTGACACCTTTGGGCATGTTGCCCTCATTGCAGCTGAGCAACAATACGTGGTCGAAGTCGAGGTTACGCGTTTCCAGAACACCCATCACTTGGATTCCTTCCGCAGGTTCTCCGTGGAAAGGAATGGTAGTCTGCTGGATGAGTTGGGTAACAAGACGCTGTAGTGTTATATCTGATACTTGTAAATCACCACTTTCTATCAAGGTGTTGAGACGGTTGATAAGGGTGTAGGCGCGGAAAAGGGACTCCTGGAATAAGGGGTCGTGGAAGCCCGACAATGAATTGTCGGGAACGGGAGCAGAATTGTCGGGAACGGGAGCTGATTTGTCGGGAACGGATGCTGATGTGTCAGACGCAGCCCCAGATGCTATCTGACGTAGAAGGTGGAGCAGGGGTTGGCTATCGTCCGTAAGGTAGCGATAATAGGGATGGCGCTTAAATAAACGCACCAATCGTGGACTTTTACCACCCAATATCATGTCGTAATAACGCTGGATGAATGAGGCGATAGGGGTTTGTGACAGGGGGTAACCTGTAGTGATGTTTACCTTCTCGACCTCGTTGGGAAGACAGTGAATAATGGTAGGTAACAATTGCTCATTGCAGAGCACGATAGCTGTTCGCCTGCCATCGTTGTAGCGCTCTTGCTCACGCAACCAATTGCTGACATAGCGTGCCTGAATATGTTCGGTAGGGGCAGCAAGGTAGGTAATCTCCTTTGGCTGTTGGAAGTTCTTATAGATGGCTTCGCTTTGGCAATCTAGTTCATTGGGGAAGTATTTGAGATAGGTAGCTATATAGCGACCTGCCTCATGGTCACGCATGTAATAATCGTCGAAGTCCCAATAGAAAAAGGCTTTGCCTGCTTTCTGTAGTTTTGAGAAGAGTTGCTGCTCTACTTTTTGCAGCAGGTTGAAACCTACGAAGAGATAGCGGTCGTAGGGGAAACTCGACGGAGAAACGTCCGACTCAGAACTTAAATCGGAGGGTAGGGAACTGACAACAGAACGATAGAGGGCACCTTCGTAGGCAAGGTCTTGTTGGGTAAGGCGCTCATTGAAGTCGTGATAGATATCTATGAAGTGACTCCATAATCGTAGGAAACGCTGCTTGAGTTCGGTCTCGTGTTCTTCGGTGAAGTGACTGAAAAAATGTTTCAGTAGCTCGCGTTGCTCGTCAGTGAGGTAACTCAAATCATCAAGCTCGTGGATATCACGTAGGTTGGCAAATACACGGTCTGCATCTGCCATATTCTTATCTAGGTCGTCGAAGTCGCTGATAAGTAGTTGCCCCCAACCATAGAATTTATCCAATGTCTCGTCGGAGCCTGTATGCAGGCAGAACGACTTGTGAAGGTCGCACACCAGTTTGATGGGGTCGGCAACCGTCAGAGAGGATTGCTGGCGGAATAGTTCGCTGATGGTGATATAGGCAGGACTCCAAAGGGGCTTACCATTAGTAAGACGTGCCAGTTTGTCGTTGAGAAATAGTGAGGCACGCTTATTGGGAAACACTACTGCCGTACGCGACAGGTCAGTGCCGTATTTCTGGATGATATCTTCTGCAACGTATTCTAAAAAACTCTTCATAGTGTAACCTCCTCAATCTTATTACTGTAAACATACCACAGCCATCCGTGAACATTAGGCATCTGCATCTGTTCTAATAGCTGCATATATTCGCGTACCTGTTCTTGGTATTCTGGTCTGGGACGACCAAACTTGAAGTCTACCACGTGGGTTTCTTTTCCATCCGTCATTACACGGTCTGGACGACGCTCTTCTACCATTCCTTGTTCGTCTAGACGTAAAATGCTGCATTCGTTGAAAAGCTTCCAACGGTCAGAAAACCAGCTTTTTACACGGTCGTCTTTTAGCCTTTTCTGAAGAGTGCTAGTAAGCTTGTTAGCAGTAACTTCATCATCGTAGAGTACACCGTCGTTTTGTAGTTGGCGCAAGGCTCCTGCTATGTCTGCGGTAGTATGGATGGTAGAGAATATCTCGTGGAGCACACTACCCATTTTGATGTAGCTAAGTTCTTGTTGCTCATCATCGCCTTCAATAAATTCACGGCTCTTATTACTCTGGCGGAATTCAGTCTTGTTCTCAAAAGTCTCTAACTGAACCTGTACGGGGCTAATGGGTTGGAGAAAGACATTTGCCGTGGCGGGCTTCTTGCTTGGAGTATCGGTTTCATGCAGAAGCGTACCATAAGAGAATACTAATTCCTCTCCTTCGTCATCTGCACCGCTGATATCACTTCCTTCTAATTTGATGTCTGTAAGTACTTCCTCCAAGAGAGCAGAGCGATTACTCTTACCCCCTCGCTGTCCAATAACATATAAACTCTGGGCAGCACGTGTGAAGGCTACATAGAGCAGGTTGAGGTTGTCAACGATGTTCTGCAGATGCTCTTCAAGATAGTCGTGTTCATAGATAGTACCTTTCATCTGCGTAGCACTGAAGTCGATAGGGGCAAGCGGTAGGGCATCGAAAGGAGCCTCTGTAGGCTTACACCATAGTATGTCGGGCATCTCCAATCTCCAGTCGCAGAAAGGCATAATGACATGAGGGAACTCCAGACCCTTACTCTTATGGATAGACAAGACGCGTACACCATCAGCACCATCACTCTGAATGGTCTTACTACAGATGGTGTCCTCCCATTCGCGGATGAATGCATCAATATCTGAGGAGTGGTCTTGGGCAAACTGATTCAGCTGATCATAGAATGCGCATAGGTAAGCGCTCTGTTCGTTGAGGCGCTCCAGCTGGAATATGCTGTATAGCCGTTCTACTAGTTCGTAGAGTGGCATCAGTACCAGTTCTGATGTATGCTTGATATACTCCTCTGGTAATAGACTGTCTAGCTCACGGTCTCTGATGAGCAAGTCGCTCTCAGCAATGCTCTCGCCGAGTATTGAGCGGTGATAGAGCTTAACAATAGTACCTTTGGCCAACTGGTCGTCTGGATGAGTCAGCAGGTGAAGAGCTTGAATAAGCAGACAGATAGATACAGAGGCATCCAAGCGGAAAGCCTCGTCGCTGATAATGCGTATGTCGGGCAAATTCTCGTCAAAATACGCCGCGATAAGTGGGATATGCTTGTTGCTGCGCACCAAGATAGCTATGTCGTGAAGGGGCACTCCCTGCTGTTGTAGTTGTCGGATGGTATCGCCGATGATACTCATTGTCTGCTGTTGATAATCGTCATCAGTCAGCAGACGAATGTTGACATATCCACTGGCATCACGCTCTGCGGGAACTTCTTGCTCTACATCGTCATATGCGTGGCGTAGCTGTTCTGCTCCATCGGGATATTCCTCACGCTGAATCTCATATTCATGATGGGCTGCAGCTTGGAAAAAGGCATTGTTGAAGTTTACGATGTTTCGTGCAGAACGGCGATTGACCTTCAACGGGCGTATCTCTATAGTGTCGTCTGCGTGTGGAAATTCACGGTCAATGGCATTCAATAGTCGCCAGTCGCCCGAACGCCAACGATAGATGCTCTGCTTGACATCACCTACTATCAGATTCTCAGAACCTTCATGGCTCATACACTCTTGCAGTAGCACCTTGAAGTTCTTCCATTGTACGGTACTGGTGTCTTGAAACTCGTCAATCATGACGTGCTCTAGCTGTGTACCAATCTTCTCGAAGATAAAGGGTGAGTCACTATCACTAATCAGGTCGTGTAATAGCTGTTGGGTGTCGCTGAGCAAGAAGCGGTTGGCTTCGTCATTCAAGTTTCTCACCTTCTGCTCGATGCTTCCCAATAGGCGCAATTGACTGAGATGGCGTAGGGTAAGGTCGGCCGATTGGTATATCTTGTATTTCCGGGGACGCTCATCCATTGCACGTATCAGTAATGGTATCAGCGCAGTCTCGGCAACAGCATGGATATGCTCAGGGTTTAAAGTCTTCTTGGTATACCATTTCTCTGGATCTTCGCGACAGTCGCAGGCACGCTTGCCGACAATGCTCTCGTCAAACTGGCCGTTCTTCAGCTTGATAAAAAAGCTAGCTACGCCAGTTTTTCCGAATGCTAAATCCGTAATAGATATGTTTTCGCTCTCCAGGATATCGAAGAATTCTTCGCCCAGTTTCTGCATATATTCCAAAGACTCGCTGCGCAGCGCTTTCAGTTGCTTGGTATAGGCTTCGATAAATCCCTTCTCGCTGATTTTTTCGTTGAGCATCTTGCTATGCGTCTTATAGTAGTCGCGGAAGATGGTTTTACCAAACTGTTTCACCTGCCCGATGATATTCCATGAATGGTCGTCGCTAATCTTCTCCATGATATAGCTGAGCAACCATTGTAGCATCAGGTCGGTATGTGTCAGGGAATCGATCAGCTGGTCAACAGCCTGTTCTTCTACCTGCGTATCGTTGAGGCTGATGCGTAGATTAGCCGTTAGGTCAAGCTCTCGTGCCAGATTGCGCAGAACGCTCTGGAAGAATGAGTCGATAGTCTCTACGCGGAAGTAGTTGTAGTTGTGTAACAGCAAGTGAAGAGCAATACCAGCATTCTTGCTGACGATAGGGCGCGGCAACCCTGTCTCTGTGAGGATACGCTGCATATATACCTCGGAGTCGGGTAGTTGTTTAGATATGCCATACAACTGACTGAGGATACGCATCTTCATCTCCTCCGTGGCCTTATTGGTAAAGGTAACGGCTAGGATGTTACGATAGCTGGTGGGATTCATCACCAGCAATTTGATATACTCTACAGCCAGTGTGAAGGTCTTTCCACTGCCAGCACTGGCTTTATATACGGTGAGAGGTTTTACCATCGGCGAAATAGTTCTATGGTGAATTTACAACCAAAACTCTGATATTTTGTATTGAGGAAACTGGCAAAGATGCCTGTTGAGAAATAGCGGTTTTTGAAGCCGTATCCTAATTCGAAATAGGGGCGCGTATGTTCTATAGACATGGCACTAAGATAGAAACGTTCCGTCTCTATAATACGACCTAGCCAGGGTATCCATGACAATACCATGAGTGGAGAGTCATACGATACATGACCACGAACATAGTATTGGGAATCGTTATACCAGCGACTGTTTAACAATTGAAACTGACCCGTCCAGTCGTCTTCCCATCCAGAAGGCAGATTGTTGTCACGGAAGTTGGTATAGTCGACAAAGTAGTCAGAACTGCGCTGGGTGTAGAAACCTGTACCCAGTCGCATGTTTAGAATGCGTACACTCTTGTTTTGGTGCTTATAGACTGCATCAAACTCCCATCGCTCATAGGCAAGGTTTGACTTGAGCACTTTTTTGAAACTACGTTCGTAGTTGGCAGTCAGAGTAGGACCTTTCTTCCAGGGAGTTATACGGAAAGTCAGTGAGGGTGCAAAACTACGGAAATCGTCAGCGAGTCCCGCCTTTTGCATCTTTTGCGGGTCACAACTCTTACGATGGTGATAAACCAGTCCGGTCATAATCTCTATCCAATCGAAAGCCTTTACGTTGTTAACAAGGCGAATTTGTTCGTCTTTGAAGTCGGGCATGATTTCTTTGGATCCCATCGTTTTCTGATAAGCTTCGTAGAGGGCACCATGAGTGGTGTGGTTGCCATTACCCCATGATATTTCTGCATAACCATTACGTTTGGGATTATAGGTCATGCGCAGGGGGAGTGTATAATAGAACTGCTTGAGCTTGAAGCTATAACCCATTTGCGGATTTAGAGTCAGGTAGCGATGCGTGTTCCATGCATAACGGGCACCGATATTTAGCTTGTATGATACTCCTTTACTATGGCTGTATCCCATATAGAGCGGATTGAGCAGAGGAGACATGTTCAGCGAGACGTTCTCGCTGTGTGTGTGCATGCTGTTAATGAGGTTGTCGCCAATAATGTCCCATGCCACTTCTCTCAAGCGATTTTTTTTCTTGGGTAGTGTATCACTTTCTTTTGCTTGCTCGCGTTGTAGGTTATAGGCATCGTAAATATCCTGTTCATCTCTTCCGATAAAGATGGGGCGCAACCCGCCCATCATGTTGAGGTTTTGCTCTTCGTTAACGGAGTCTGGGAGTGAGACAGGACAATTATAGTATGCTGTCATCTTGGCTTCGATGTCATTGCCAAGAAACTTAAACGATGTCTCTGTGGTACAATGGTCGGGTAGTGGACTATGGATGTTTTCATTATCCATGGTGGCATCAACCTTGAAGTTGAGCATGTCGAATTCACCTTTGAAAGAAAACGAAAGTACGCGTCCAGTGTTTATATCTACCAAGGCCTTTCCTTTTATCAACTGTGTGTTGCTGCTACGTGGACGGAAGTAGATTTGTGCCGTATTGCCAATTGGAACAACACGATATTTATAGAAGAAACGATTGGTACGATGGAAGGGTGATAATAACCTGTCGTTATATAGTTGCGTACTACATAGGTTGGGCGTTATCAAATCAAAGATTGCCGGCATCACATTACGGTGATGGGGAATCGTACTGAAACTGACCTGTCGTTTAAGGTCGAAGTCTGTAATACCGCGGAATCTGACTTTACAATACGATTCTCCAGCATACTGCTTGTCACCTTTTGCGATGCTGTACATGGTGGGTACCAAGAAGAGAAGTACATTGCGTCGCTTGGAACCGAAGCTATAACCAAAATACATATTCTTCTCTACACCCTTAACGCTCTTGCAGGAAGTCTCGTAATAGTCCCACATGCGGGTAATGACGAGAGAGTCTGTTGAACGGTCGCGTGCAAAACAAATGCTGGACATGAGAGTCATCATGCCCAGCACTAATATGGTTATGCGTAGCTTCTGATTCACGACCCCAAAATTACAAATAATTTCTGGAGCCGCAAAACATTTAGCCTAAATATTTCATCAAAATTCTTGCATTACCAGAGTCACGTAACTTTGCAATGCTCTTTTCGCGAATCTGGCGAACACGCTCGCGAGTCAGTCCTAACTGGTCGCCAATTTCCTCAAGACCTTTCTCGTGACAGCCGATGCCGAAGCACTCGCGGATGATGGTGATCTCGCGCTCTTTCAGCACTTTCTGCAGTACAGAGTTCAGTTCCTGAGCCATTGACTCGTGGTCTACATGGCGGTCGGTACGAGAGTCATCGCCACTGGCCATCACGTCAAGCATACAGTTGTCCTCACCATCCTGGAAAGGTGCATCAATTGATACGTGGTGACTGTCAGCTTGCATAGACTGAGCAATCTTCTCTTCGTCCATATTTGTAGCGTCGCTCAACTCAGATACAGATGGGTGGCGCTGGAATTCCTGCTCAAAGCGGTTAATCTCATGACTAATCTTGTTAAGGCTACCAACCTGATTCAAAGGCAGACGTACGATACGGCTCTGCTCAGCAATAGCCTGCAGAATGCTCTGGCGAATCCACCATACAGCATACGAGATAAATTTGAAACCGCGTGTTTCATCAAATTTCTGTGCGGCTTTGATGAGGCCGATGTTACCCTCGTCGATCAAGTCGGTAAGCGTCAGTCCCTGATGCTGATACTGCTTGGCAACGGATACTACAAATCGCAGGTTGGCAGTTACCAACTTGTCCTTAGCGCGCTCGCCTTCAGGACCGCCCTTGCGAATCTTCTGAGCAAGCTCAATTTCCTCGTCAATGCTAATCAGTGGTGCACGGCCAATTTCTACCAGATACTTGTCCAATGCCTCACTAGAGCGATTCGTAATACTCTTTTGAATCTTTAATTGTCTCATTCTTTCTCCTTAAAATTTTCGCTAACTACCTGAATAACAGGTGTGTGAAAAGATATATACCTTTAAAAGCGGTGCAAAGTTACAAAAAATCCCAATACGTTGTTCTCTATGCACCTATTATTTTGTCTTAAAAAAGATTAAATTCCGCCTTTGTTTGTTTTATTGGGTCCATGATGCCTTTTCCCCTTATAAGGTTTTCCACCGCGTCCTCTACCGCCTTTTCCGCGTGAATTCTTGCGTGGTGATACTACCTTGTATTCCGGTCCTTCACCTAATCCTTCAGGAAGGGGAGTCTTAAGAATCTCCTTTTCTAAGAAACGCTCGATATCAGAGAAATAGCGAATGTCTTGGTCGCTCACAAAACTAATGGCTATACCATCACGTTGAGCACGGGCTGTACGACCAATACGGTGCACATAGTCTTCTACATCATGTGGAACATCATAGTTGATAACCATCAGGATGTCGTCGATGTCAATACCGCGTGCCACAATATCTGTAGCTACCAACACGTCAACCTGACCAATCTTAAATCGATACATCACATCGTCGCGCTCGGCCTGTGACAAATCGCTATGCATTGGGGCGCAATTGATGTTCATACGCTTTAATTCGCGAGTGATATCCTTTACCTTATCTTTCTTTCCAGAGAAGATAATGACACGTTTTAGTTCGCCAGCCTTGAACAAATGGCGGATGATACCCAACTTCTGTGGTTCGTAGCATACGTATGCCGACTGCTGAATCTTCTCCGCTGGTTTGGATACGGCAATCTTGACCTCTACAGGGTGATAGAGTAGGGTACGAGCCAATTGTTGTATCTTGTTGGGCATTGTTGCTGAGAACATGATAGTCTGGTGATTCTTTGGCAACATCTTGGCAATTTGCAGAATGTCGTCAGAGAATCCCATGTCAAGCATGCGGTCTGCCTCATCAAGAACAAAGAATGAGAGTCTGCTCAAATCTACATGTCCCATTCGGATATGTGAAAGTAAGCGTCCTGGAGTGGCGATGATGACATCAGCACCCATCTTCAACCCTTTCATTTCTTGGTCAAAGCGATTACCGTCGTTGCCACCATATACCGCTACGCTGCTGACACCATTGAGGTAATAGCCAAAACCCTGCATGGCTTGGTCTATCTGTTGTGCCAATTCGCGAGTTGGTGACATGATGATACAATTGACGGCATCTTTTGGAAAACCGCCATCATCAAGCATGCTTAATATCGGCAACAGATAGGCTGCCGTTTTACCCGTTCCCGTCTGTGCCACGCCAATAAGGTCGTGACCATCGAGAATCTTTGGAATACATTGTTCTTGTATAGGTGTCATCTCCTCAAAGCGCATATCATACAAAGCGTCGAGGATGTTGTCATTTAAATAAGTCTCTTCAAATGTCATTATTTATTTTTTCTCTTTTCACTTAACTTGGTGCTTGCTTATAACAATAATAAGCAATGAAGGCATATAGAATATTAGGAATCCAAGCTGCAAGAATTGGTGGGGTGTCTGCGTTGATGGCGAATGTCGCACTCACCGTCTGCAAAAGGATATAGGTGAATGATAGTGCCAAACCGATACCCAAATACATACCCATGCCGCCTTTACGCTTGCGTGATGACAGCGATACACCGATGATTGTCAGAATAAACGAGGCGAATGAGGTTGCTATTCGCTTGTGATATTCTACCTCATATTGTACCACGTTGCTCGAACCGCGCTGTTGTTGTTTGGAGATGTAACGCTTCAGTTCTGGTGAAGTGAAGGTCTCCTGCTGTCCTTTTGAGAAGACAAGGTCCATGGGCTCCATCTGTATCACCGTATCCATCTCTATACCACTGGTAATCTCTTCGCGCATACCTTTTAGTGTGCGAATCTTATAGTTGCGTGCTTTCCAGTGATAGCGCTCTTCTGCAATGGTGTCGTACTGAATGACGTTAGCATTCATCTGACTTACCATCTTCTTGTTGTCAAACTTATATAGCGCAAAACCATAACCCGTCTTGCGGATATCATCATATTGCGAGATATATGCCACCACGCCCTTGTCCACCATCAGTTGGATATTGGATGCCGACGTGTTTTTGTTGCTGTTCTTATACAATGCCTCGAAGTCGTGACGCACCACCGTACCTTTTGGTATGATATACGAACCGAGATAGAAGTTCAAGATAGCGATGAGTGCTGCCGAGATGAGGTAGGGGCGCAACAATCGCTTAAAACTCATACCACTTGCCAGCATCGCGATAATCTCTGAATTACCAGCTAGCTTCGAGGTAAAGAAGATAACGGCAATAAAGACGAATAGGGGCGAGAAAAGGTTGGCAAAGTAAGGCACGAAGTTGGCGTAATAGTCGAAAACTATGGCGCGCAATGGTGCATTATTAGAGGTGAACTTCGCAAGATTCTCGTTGACGTCGAAGACAATAGAGATAGAGATAATCAAGAGAATAGAGTAAACGTAGGTACCGATAAACTTGTTGATGATATACCAGTCCATACGCTTAACGGGAAATCTTTCAGCATTCCCCTTAATAAAGGAAAGAAGCTGAAGCCCCTTAAGGTATTGTAATATCCTCTTGATTCTTTGCAATGTGTATATTGCTCCTTCTCGTATCTTCATTTTTATCTTCTTCGTCCTAGGTTGTCTATCACGCCACGCTTCCACTGTGTAAAGTCACCTTGTTCTATATGCATACGCGCGTCAGTAACGAGTCGCAGATAGAAAGCTAGATTGTGGATAGATGCAATCTGCATGGCCAACAACTCCTGTGCTTTGAACAAATGGTGCAGGTATGCCTTTGTGTGGATGCGGTCTATCTCGCAACCATCAGGATCGATGGGCGAGAAGTCGTTTTCCCACTTCTTGTTGCGCATATTCATGGTGCCCTCATAGGTAAACAACATGGCATTGCGACCATTACGGGTAGGCATCACACAGTCAAACATGTCAACACCGCGCTCGATGGCTTCCAAGATGTTTTGTGGTGTACCTACACCCATCAAGTAGCGAGGACGGTCTTTGGGCAAGATGTCGTTGACTACCTCAATCATTTCATACATCACCTCGGTAGGTTCGCCTACTGCCAATCCGCCAATGGATGCACCACCGCCATCGTTCAGCTTACCTAATGTGTCAACAACATGCTTGGCAGCATCCTGTCGCAAGTCTTTATAGGTACAGCCCTGTACGATGGGGAACAGTGTCTGATTATAACCATATAAGGGCTCTGTCTCATTAAAGCGCTTGACACAGCGCTCCAGCCAACGCTGCGTCAGTTTGAGAGAGTTCTTGGCATACTGATAATCGCTTTCGCCAGGAGGACATTCGTCGAATGCCATCATGATGTCTGCACCAATCACACGCTCTGTATCCATCACGTTTTCTGGAGTGAAGATATGTTTCGAACCATCGATATGGCTGCGGAATTCGCAACCTTCTTCCTTCAGTTTGCGGATGCCTGTAAGCGAGAATACCTGGAAACCGCCAGAGTCTGTCAGAATCGGGCGATCCCATGTGTTGAACTTATGCAGACCGCCTGCCTTGCGCAGGATGTCCAGTCCAGGGCGCAGATACAAGTGATAAGTATTGCCCAGAATAATCTGTGCCTTCACTTGTTCGCGCAGTTCTGCGAAATGCACACCTTTCACGCTACCCACCGTTCCTACGGGCATAAAGATGGGAGTCTTTATCTGTCCGTGATCTGTGGTAATCAGTCCTGTGCGGGCACTGCTATACGGGTCGTTATGTTGTACTTCAAATTTCATTTTTCGCTCTTATTCTCTTCCTCGATAGTGAAGTCCAATGGCTTGTCTACAATTTCGTTAGTCAGCGCAAAATCCCATACGTCCTGCACGTTCTCTACATAGTGGAAAGAAACCCCTTGCAGATAGATTTCTGGAATCTCGTTGATGTCCTTCTCGTTTTCTTTGCACATCACGATATCGGTGATACCAGCACGTTTAGCAGCCAGAATCTTCTCCTTGATGCCACCTACGGGCAATACCTTGCCTCGTAGGGTAATCTCACCCGTCATGGCCGTATTCTTACGCACCTTGCGCTGTGTTAGTGCAGAGGCGATACTTGTTGCAATAGTGATACCTGCTGAAGGGCCATCTTTCGGTGTGGCACCCTCTGGTACGTGGATATGAATATTCCACTGGTCAAAGATGCGATAATCAATGCCTAACTTGTCAACATGAGCCTTAACATACTCCAATGCGATAACGGCACTCTCCTTCATTACATCGCCAAGGTTACCTGTCAGCGTAAGTTTAGAGCCTTTACCCTTTGACAGAGAGGTCTCAATGAAGAGAATCTCACCGCCCACACTGGTCCAAGCCAGACCTGTCACCACACCTGCATAGGCATTGCCTTGATAGATGTCGCGATAGAAGGGGGGCTTACCCAACAAGTCCTCTATCTCTGTTGGTGTAATCTTCTCGTAGGGCAGTTCACCGCTCTCAGCCTTCTTGAATGCTAACTTGCGCAGCGCCTTGTTTACCTGCTTTTCCAACTGGCGAACGCCGCTCTCACGAGTGTACTGCTCAATAATCTTTTCGATGGCTGCCTTGTTGAAGGTCAGCTTCTTATCAGTCAGACCAGTATTGTCTTTCTCTCGTGGTACGAGGTGGCGCTTGGCTATCTCGTATTTCTCTTCAGTGATATAGCCGCTTACCTCGATAATCTCCATACGGTCGAGTAGGGGACGAGGAATAGAACCAAGGTTGTTGGCAGTAGCGATAAACATCACCTTAGACAAGTCATAGTCTACGTCAAGGTAGTTGTCGTGGAAGGCATTATTCTGCTCGGGGTCTAATACCTCAAGCAGTGCTGATGCTGGGTCGCCATTGTGCGTGTTCTGTGTTACCTTGTCAATCTCGTCGAGAATGAATACAGGGTTAGAACTGCCAGCCTTCTGAATATTCTTGATGATACGGCCAGGCATAGCACCGATATAGGTGCGACGATGACCGCGAATCTCTGCTTCGTCGTGCAGACCGCCTAAGCTGACGCGAACATACTTGCGCTTGAGAGCATCGGCAATCGACTTGCCCAGTGAGGTCTTACCAACTCCTGGAGGGCCATAGAGACAAAGGATAGGACTCTTCAGGTCGCCACGTAATGACAATACAGCGATATATTCCAAGATACGCTCCTTCACCTTCTCCATACCATAGTGGTCGCGGTCCAAAATCTTTTTTGCACGCTGCAGGTTCAGATCGTCCTTGGTATATTCTCCCCAAGGCAGGCTTACCAGCGTCTGCAGATAGGTCAACTGTACGTTGAAGTCGGGCGAGTTTGGATTAACCTGATCCAGCTTCTCCAATTCCTTGGCGAAGAACTTGCCCACCTCTTCAGGCCACTTCTTCTTAGCAGCCTTCTCCATCAGTTCCTTCTTCTCGGGTGTACTCTCGTTGCCCATCTCAGCTTGCAGATTCTTAATCTGCTGCTGCAAGAAGTAGTTGCGCTGCTGCTCATCGATGTCATCGCGTGTCTTGTTGCGGATGTCAAGCTTCAGATTCTGCAAGCTAATCTCGCGGTTCACGATACGCATCGTGTTGAACAAGCGCTCCTTGATGCTGTCAAGCTGCAACAATCCCATCTTCTCCTTAATACCGAAGGGCATATTCGAGCAGATGAAGTTCAGCGCCATGATATTGTTGCCCACATTCTTGATGGCAAATGAGGCCTCCTCGGGAATGTCATCACTCATGTGGATATACTCTGCTGTCTGATTGCGCAGGTCTTCAACGGCTGTTTGGAACTCCATGTCTTTCTTGTCGGGCTCCTCTTCAGGCGCAGCTATTACGTGGCCCATCATGTAGGGCTTGTATTTCAGAATCTCTAACAGACGTATGCGTCCCAATCCTTGTATGATGGCTGTGATATTACCATTAGGCAAGGTTAGTATCTTCAGTACTTTGGCAAATACACCAAAGTCGTAGAGGTCGGAACGGATAGGGCTCTCTACCTCTGCGTCGCGCTGACAGATAACACCGATCAAACCATCTTGCTTCTCGGCTTTACGAATGAGCGACATGCTCGACTCGCGACCAATCAAGATGGGTGATACTACACCTGGGAATAATACAAGATTGCGCACAGCTAAGATGGGCAACGCCTCGGGCATTTCCATACTTGTCAGGTCGCTATAGTCGCCTTCTACGTCGGCAATCATTGAGAACGACCTGTTCTTGTTATCCATATACATTGCGATTTTATTTTCCATAATAGGGTGCAAAGGTACAAAATAATCTCGAAATAGATGCACAAGTGATAAGATATTTTAATATCTTGTGCAAATAATTGATATTGATTACTATTCTCGGGGTTGTTGGTTGCGGATAGTTTGACGACATTATTCGATGGGTTTGACGGCATTATTCGATGAGTTTGACGGCATTATTCGATAGCGATGAAAGCACGGACTTTTTTATGGTATGGTTCCGGAGTACCCATCCTCCCCCTCATATAACCCTCCCTCTCTCTAAATATAGAGAGGAGGGTGTATATGTAGAGGGGGAGGGAAAGGGTACGAAAGAACCTATACAAAAAAGTGCGTTCTCGTTTTGTGTCTTAAAACCACCATTACGGTTTTTGATTCTTTGTGCAATATATTTGGCAATAAATCGTTTTGAATATAGTAACTAATAAGTAGATACATTGTGATGATGAGATATCTTATTACTATCATTTTTGCCATTGTCTCGCTGACAGGGTATGCACAGGTGAATTCGACAACGACATTGTTAGGTGCTTGGTCGGGTAAGTTATACGTAGGCGCTATGTCGCTGAGATTAGTGCTCCATTTGGAACAAGCCGATGGGTATGTCGTAGTAACCCTTGACAGTCCAGATCAAGGTGCGAATGGTATTCCAACCTATAAGGAATATCTGAGCGACGACTCGTTGGCGATTAAAGTCGAGCATATCAATTTGACTTACCAAGCACGACTGAAGGAAGGAAAACTTGTCGGTACGTTCTCGCAGAATGGTCAGTCGCTGCCGCTTGTGTTAAATAAGGGAATTGTTGAGGTGAAGCGTCCGCAGACACCTAAAGAACCTTTCCCTTACAAAACGGAAGAAGTGATGTTTGCTAATGCGACAGACTTTGCTACATTGGTAGGTACGCTAACCTGGCCTGTGGACTACGATAATCAGTCGAAGCAGAAACCCGCTGTCGTTCTACTTGTTTCGGGTAGTGGTCAGCAGGATCGTGATGAGAAACTGATGGATCATAAGCCTTTTCTTGTTATTGCCGACTATCTAGCCCGTCATGGTATTGCCACGTTGAGATATGATGATCGTGCCACAGGTGCTTCTGTGGGTGGTGAAGTGAAAAATGCGACAACAGAAGATTTTGCTCGCGATGCTGCAGCTGGATTGGAATACCTACGCAATCTAAAAGCGTTCTCTAAGGTAGGCCTGTTAGGACATAGTGAGGGCGGGTCTATCGCTTTTATGCTTGGCGCAAAGAAACTGACCGATTTCATTGTTTCGCTGGCTGGTCCTGGGGTGAAAGGAGACACATTATTGGTGGTGCAAGACAATCGCATCATGTCGTTATCGGGAATGCCTGCCGACATGACTGTTGAGAAACTCCGTAAACAGGATGTTGTTCAACAAATGCCTTGGCTTAAATGGTTTATCGACTACGATCCCTCAGCTGACATTGCAGCAACTCGTTGCCCCGTTTTTGCCCTCAATGGTGATCAAGATTGTCAGGTTATTTCCTCTCAAAATCTCACGGCCATCAAGCGTCTGCTTCCAAAGTCAAAGCAGAACCTCATCAAGGAATATCCTCATTTGAATCACCTCTTCCAACACTGCACTACAGGTCTTGTTACCGAGTATGCAGAGATAGAGGAAACCATATCTCCCGAAGTCCTTTCTGATATCGCGCGGTGGATTAGTGAGTTGAAATAATTTTATCAATGATTAAAGTGTAAAAAGAAAACATGTTTCAATTCAAACAGTTTACCATATATCAGGATTTATGCGCCATGAAAGTAGGAACCGATGGCGTGCTACTTGGGGCATGGGCCAATGGCGGGAAACGTGTTCTGGATGCTGGTACGGGTACGGGAATTATTGCCTTGATGATGGCACAACGCTATCCGAATGCTGTGGTGACAGCCATAGATGTTGATGAGGGCGCTGCAAAACAAGCACAACAGAATGTGGCGCAATCGCCTTTTTCTCAACAGATAACCGTACTCCACAACACCCTTCAGGAACATCAAGGAGAGTATGATGCTATTATCAGTAATCCGCCTTTTTTTATCGACTCCTTGGCTGGTCCTGATGAACAGCGCAATGTGGCACGACATACCCAGACGCTCACCTATACAGAACTGATGCAGGCTGCATGGCGCTTGTTGAGTGATGAGGGAGAGTTGAGTGTGGTAGTACCTTTCGATTACCGTAAACGAATGGAAGATGAGGCTATTTTTGTTGGATTCTTTCCTAGTAAGGTTTGCGCTGTGAAAACAACGGAAAGAAAACCAGCGAAGCGCTATCTGCTATCGTTCAAGAAACATCCTTGTTGTTGTGAACAAGAACAGCTGACAATTGGCTCAGAGAGGTATCAGGAACTGACGAAGGAATTCTATTTGTGAAAACCTATTCTGATGAATTCGTCAAATTGATTCTTGTAGCCATTGAATACGTTTACATCCACCTCTCCCGTGATTCCGTTGACACGTCCGTCGGGGCATAGTTGCCAATAAACCAGTCGCACGTCAGGCTTGTATTGACCATATCGTGCAATCCATACATTGTAATTCTTTTTAATGTCTTCAGCGTTCGCCATATGCTTGTTGATAAACATCTGGCTGATATATAGGATGGGGCGCATACCTGTGCGCCTTTCCACCATTCGCATAAAGATACGAATGCGTCGCATTAGCTCGTTATCGCCTCCAATTTGACGAATTTGTGCATCGGTAGGCTCTACGTCAAGTACAGGAGGAAAGTCACCTTTGCGGAAAAGTGTATGATTCAGGAAATAGTTCGCCTGAGCCTCTGCACTGGTCTTCATAGAGAAAAAGTGATAAGCTCCCACATGAATGCCATGCTTCTTGGCTTTCATGTAATCCTGCATGAAGTAGCGATTGCGGATGGTGGTACCTTCTGTAGATTTAATATAGACAAAAGAAACGGGGAAGGTACGCCCCTGAGCATCATGACGTTTGCCCAGTGAGGTGATGCGTAATTGCGACCAATTGATGCCATAACGATGGCGTCCTTTCTCATGTTGGTGGCGCGAGATATCTATACCATATATGCGTTCGGCAGTATATTTTAGTTTCTCGCCTAAGAATTTGCCTGCTTTCCATTCGCCTACATGCAACTGATGATGAGGCGAAGAGTCGAAGCCAAAGCCGTGCATCTTGTCTCCTAGCCAGTAGCCTTCCTTGTGACAGCCATCCCATTCATCCATCATGCCTTGTCCGCAAGCTTGTAAAAGGGAATCCATCTGTCCTTCATAGCATCCTTGCTCATCATTGCGCATGCCATAAACTACGGTGTCTGCCGACCATACAGCCGATACAATACGACTTTGTCGGTCGCGGGCAATACCTTTGCCGTTGAGCTTGCCTAGATAGAAGTGACCGGCCTTCCAATAGCCACCCATGGCTTTTACGGCAACCATGGGGCGCAACCTGGCAGGGATGGTGTCTCTAGAAACTCTAGATATCTTAGAATCTTTAGTTAATCTGGATGCTTTGGTCATCCTTGCCTTTTGCAATAGCTGTGTATGATATTGCGCTACATATTGGTAACCTTCATCTGTCACATTGTGTACACGCAGATAATAGCGCATCTCGTCCAGCTCTGCCTCTAAACGCTCGCTCAGAAGTGAATCGGGCTTGACATCTTGGTAGTAGCGTATTATGATCTTGTCGGGGATGTGGGGTGGAGGATTAAGGCGATAAGAAGGCTGTAAGGGACTCAACGGGTTTAATACCACGATGAGTACCAGCACTATCAAGTCGGCAATACTAGCTATAGAACGCAACTTCTTCATCCTTCACTCCTCATTTTACATTTCTCACTCCTCACTCCACACTTCACTCATCTCACTCCTCGCTTTTCTCCAACCAACTATCAAGCAGTTGTCGGGCAATAGATAGCTTTTCGGGAATATGGGGCAGGTGATTGCGGTCAAACCATGCTCCCTTAGATAGTTCAGAGCGCTGCAAGTGTATTTGTCCTCCGTCATAGTCGGCTGTGAAGCCAACCATCAGTCCGCAGGGGTAGGGCCAAGGCTGACTGCCAAAATATTTCAGGTTGGTAATATGCAATCCTGTCTCCTCCATTACCTCGCGATAGACAGCCTCTTCAAGTGTCTCACCAGTCTCTACAAAACCAGCTACCAGTCCGTAGTGGTCATCGCGGAAGTTGTTGGCATGTACTAGAAGAACTTCATCCCCTTTGCGCACTAATACGATAACAGCGGGAGCCAGTAGTGGCCAAATTTCTTTGCCGCATTGGTCGCACTTTTTAGAGATAGGCGTGTCAAAGTGCATGGTTCCGCCACAAACACCACAAAACTTTGTGTTCTGGTCCCAATAGAGTAGTTCATGGCATTTACCTGCCAATCGATAGTCAGCCTCGGATAACTTATAATAACTAGGACGCAGACCACACATCTCATAACGGTTAGAGTCCGTAATGGGCTGGTCTATACGATACGCTTTAGCGCCATCTATATCCATCACTGTTGTCCATGGCTTTGTGGCAATGGGCTCTTCTTCTGGTATCTTATAGTTGTCGCCAACCTTCTCTAATACGAGGTCGCTCTGACAAAAAACAAAATATTTCACAATTTATTCCTCAAAATTTAGTCTCCAAAGATAATCTTTCTGTCTCGTTCAATTGCTGGACGTGTCCATTCTTCGGGTACGAAACGCCAGTTATTGAGTGCCTTGGCATTTACGGTACCTTCGCGCTCAATCTTCTTGGTGAGGTAGTAACGCTGGTCGCGCTCACTCTTATAGATGATACGACCCTCGATAGAATCCTTGGGAATGCCTGCACCATGGGTGAGCAACTCGCCACCGCCATTGCCTCGATAACTATTCATTACTACTGTGTACCACGCTTTCTCGTCGAAGGACCGGCCATCGGAGAATTGTAGAATCTTGACTTTCTGACCATTGGGCTTGGTAACATCAACCACATAGTCAATGCCTGCAGCCGAGTCGAAGTTGAAAGTCAGGTTCTTAAAGCCTCGGCGCTGTTCGTCACCTTCTGCCCCCTTGTTAAGTAGCATGATGTGGTCATCAGCACTCTTCATGGTGTTTACCCATAAGTCGTAACTCATCTCCAAATGCTTGCGTACCTCTTCACCAGTCATTCGCAGTGTGTAGATTTTGTTCTCATAGCGGTAGAGCTTGAACATGTCACTCATATATACAGGACCAGCGTTGATGCTTGTATTAAAGGTGAGAGGTGCTGTGATAGAGATGTCGGCATGCGTCTCTTCCAGCTGTAAGGCGTGAATATAGTCTGTGAATGCTGCTGAACCAAAGAAAGAGTCGCGAGAGCGAATAGTGGTGGCAAATGTGCCAATCTGTCGTTCTACATATTGACGCACCTCGTTGATTTGTTGCTGGAAGTGGTTGACGTATTCTTCATCAATAGCCTCGCCGGTGATATCTACAATCTCACCCTTCTTGTCGAGAATCTCTATACGGCGATTCTTCTTGTCTTGAATCTTTAAGGTGATTGTTGCCTGAGCCACGTTTACCGCATTATTAGCTGGGTCGAGACAGAGTGTGCCGTTGATGTTGGCGCTGCGTGCTGTATGATCGTGACCAAAGAAGATAACGTCGAAGCCTTCTACCACCTCTGCTATCTTCTTAGCCACGTCCTCCTCGTATTCATTTGTAACGATACCGCCGTCCCATCCACTATGGAAGAGACCAACGATGACATCGGCGCGCTCCTGTTCTTTTAATACCTTCATCCAGTGGCGAGCACTTTTTGTCATGTCTTCAAAATGCAAACCCGTCCACAGGTCCTCACTCAGCCAATTGGGAATGGCTGGAGTCAACATTCCTAATACGGCTATGCGTACACCCTCGCGCTCAATAATCGTGTAAGGAGTTGCATAAGGTTTGCCTGTCTTGGTATCAATGATGTTTGCACCCAGCATCGGGCATTTTACCTCTTTTACCCACTTGTCGTACACAGCATGTCCGGGTTCTATGTCGTGGTTGCCAAAAGTCTCGGCATCATATTGCAGATAGTTGATAACCTCTGCCGCAATATTGGGTGCGTCAGTCTTTACGAAATTAGTATAATAGCACGTGGGCTGACCTTGCAGAATGTCGCCATTGTCAAGCAATATCAGGTTATTGCCATATTCTTTTCGCTGGCGCTTTAAGTAAGTGCTTACTCGTGCCATCGTACCCTTCATGGGGCGTTGTTCTGTGAAATTGTATGGGAAGAAAGCACCATGCACATCTGATGTTTCTATGAATCGTATAGTGATAGTTTTCGATTGTTTGGCTATACTAACCATGCTTAAACATAAAAGTGAGAGGACAAACGCTGTCTTTTTCATATGTATATCTAGAGATGTTAATGTTTAATCTTTGACGATAAATGTTTTTGCAAAGGTAGATATTATTTTTGAAACCTCCAAGCGCTTAGGCACGCTTTTTGCTAGTGAATGGTTAAAAGAAATAAATAAAAATGTGGAGGTATAGTTATGGCATTCATTGACTATTATAAAATTCTAGGTGTTGACAAGTCGATTCCGCAGAAGGATGTAAAGCGCGCTTATCTAAAGCGTGCCAAGCAGTTTCATCCCGACCTGCATCCTGACGACCCTAAGGCAAAGGCTAAGTTTCAAGCGTTGACGGAGGCCTACGACGTGATAGGCGACCCGGAAAAGCGTGCTAAATACGATAAGTATGGAGAGCAGTGGAAGCAAGCTGATGCTTATGAAAAGGCAGGCGGTGGCTTCGGTGGCTATGGTCGGGGAGGCGGCAATCCTTTTGAAGGTTTCGATTTCTCTTCGTTCTCGACTGGTGGCGGAGGTGGCTTCTCGTCCTTCTTCCAAGATTTGTTTGGCGGTGGTATGCGAGGTGCCCAAAGTTATAAAGAGGCGCCCAAGAATACGCAGGCCACAGTTACCATCGACTTATATACCGCTATGCTTGGTGGAGACATCATGGTGACGACGGGCACTGGCGAACGATTGAAATTAAAAATTAAGCCAGAGACGCAACCAGGTACTAAAGTACGATTGCGTGGAAAGGGCAGGGGAGGTACAGACCTCATCCTAACCTATCAAGTAAATCTCCCTACGGGATTGACGGAGCGTCAGAAACAACTATTGCGAGAGATGCAGATGAGTTGATAGAAAAGCAAAATGCAGGGTAATTAGCCCTGCATTTGTGTTTTTAGAAATTCTTCTGCTCGTTGCAAATCCTCTGGTGTGTCGATGCCTACCGTCTCTACATCCGTAATACCTACTCGAATGCGATAGCCATTCTCTAACCAGCGCAACTGCTCTAGGCTCTCAGCAATCTCTAGAGGTGTTTGTGCTAATTGAGTTACCTCGTGGAGTGCCTTTCTGCGATAGGCATAAATGCCTAGGTGCTTGAGGAATGGGTAATGCTCCATCCATGTGGATTCTTCCTTTCCACGTACGAAGGGAATTACCGAGCGGCTGAAATAGAGCGCAAAACCACGACGATCGCAAACAATCTTAGGCGAATTAGGATTCTTCGCAGCCTCCATTGTTTCAAAGCGCTTGCCCAGTGTGCCTATTTGTGTGGTAGGGTCGTCAAACAGGTGCATCAGTGTTTTAATCTGTGAGGCTTGGATAAATGGTTCGTCACCCTGCACATTGATAATCACGTCAGCATTAGTCAGTATCTTTTCTGCTGCTTCCTCAATACGGTCTGTTCCACTTCTGTGGTCACTGCGTGTCATCACGGCACGACCGCCAAAGGCTTCGACTGCTTGGAAGATACGCTCGTCGTCTGTGGCAACATAAGCTTCGCCTAATACAGCGGTGGCTTGTTCATAGACACGCTGTATCACTGGCTTGCCGCCTAACATGGCTAGTGGTTTGCCCGGAAAGCGTGTAGAAGCGTATCGGGCAGGTATGATAGCGATAAATTTCATAATAAATGTAAATTTACTGCAAAGGTATAAAATATTTGTGAATTAAGAACTATGAATTAGGAATTATTTAATACCTTTGTAAGATAATAATATAAGATTACTATGAACATTCGATATATATTCCTAACAATAAGTACAATGCTGACACTCTCAATGTCGGCGCAAAAAATTACCCTTGGCTCTTGTAAGATGAAAGATGGTGGAGAGTATAAGGGCGAGATGATGGCGGGAAAACCGCATGGTAAAGGTGTTACAACTTGGAAAGATGGCGACCGCTTTGAAGGAGAATATGTAAAAGGTAAACGTCAGGGATACGGCGTATATACCTTTCATGATGGAGAGAAATATGAGGGCCAGTGGATGCAGGATCACCAGCACGGAAAAGGTACCTTCTATTTTAATAATAATAATAAATACGTTGGCTTGTGGTATCGCGATGAGCAAGAAGGTCATGGCGTGATGTACTACTATAATGGCGATGTCTATGATGGTATGTGGAAGATGAGCATGCGTCATGGAAAAGGTCGTTATACCTATAAGAGTGGTGCTTACTACGATGGTGAGTGGGTTGACGACAAGAAAGACGGAAAGGGCGTCTTCAACTGGGGCAACGGCTCTTCGTATGATGGTATGTGGAAAGACAATCATCAACAGGGTAGAGGAACCTTCCGCTATGCCAATGGTGATGCTTATATAGGTTTGTTTACCAATGATTTGCAGAATGGTAAGGGCATCTATAAGTTTCAGAATGGTGACCTCTATGATGGCGACTATGTCAATGGCGAGCGCACAGGTCAAGGTATCTTCCGCTATGCTAACGGTGACCGCTATACAGGACAATTCAATAAGGGCGATAAGCATGGCATAGGTACGCTGGTATGGAAAAACGGCAACACCTATCAAGGCGAATGGAAAAATGATAAGCCCAATGGCCGTGGTAAGTTGACCATGAAGAATGGTGACTATTTCGAAGGCCAGTTCCACAATGGCACCATCCATGGCGAAGGTATTGCCCGCTATGCCGACGGTTCTAAGTTCCGTGGGCACTTCAAGGAAGGAAAGCGTCACGGACCAGCCATCGAAGAGAATAAAGAAGGCTTGCGTTTTGAGGGCTCTTATGTCGATGATCGCCGTGATGGCCGCTTTGTTGAGAAAGACCGTAATGGCAATGTCACCGCCCAAGGTTCTTACGTGCGTGGCAAACGTCAATTAGATGGAAAATAAAATATAAATGTTGTGTTTCGGCGTTCCGTCGAATAACAATTTCTTAACTTCAAATATCAAAACGATATGATTATCGATACTATCGAGAATTTAGAGAAGTATGCAACTCTGAATTCACTATTCCCCAAAGTGGTGGAATTCCTGAGGTCTAACAATCTGAATGCAATGGCTGATGGTAAGTATGAAATCCAAGGCAATGACCTCTTTGTTACCATCACCACGACTAAAGGTAAGACTCCAGATGAGGCTGTCCTCGAAACTCATAACAAGATGATTGATATCCAGCTTCCGCTTACTGCAGCAGAGACCTATGGCTATACTCATCGTTCATTGTTACCTGATACTGACTACAACGAAGAAAAAGACATCTCGTTTGCTCCAGATATGGTGGCCGACAGTTATGTTACTTGTCAGCCCGGCATGTTTATTGTATTCTTCCCACAGGATGCTCATGCTCCCTGCATCTCTGGCAGCCCTGAATTCAGAAAAGCAATCTTCAAAATAAGAGCATAAAACCTGTAAAGACTAAAAACATAAGAACTATGGCAAAGACAAAGAAAGTAGAAACTCCTAAACATATAGGTTTGGTATGTAATGACTCATGGTTGGAACCCTTTGAGGATGCTATCCGTGGACGCCATGAACATGCTGTATGGAAGATTAACCAGCTCACTCGTAATGGAAAGAAGACACTGAGTGATTTTGCTAGTGGTCATCTCTATTTTGGTCTGCATAAACTGGCCAAAGGTTGGGTGTTCCGCGAGTGGGCTCCAAATGCTACCGAGATATATCTGATTGGCGACTTCAACAATTGGCAGGAGTCGGAGAAATATAAGTGCAAACGCATAGAAGGTACAGGTAATTGGGAACTGAAACTCTCAGAGAAAGCCCTGAAGCACGGTGATCTTTACAAGATGAAGGTAAAGTGGAATGGGGGAGAAGGAGAGCGCATTCCTGCGTGGTGCCGTCGTGTGGTGCAAGATGAACAGACAAAGATATTCTCAGCACAGGTATGGAATCCCGAACATCCTTATGTCTTTAAGAAGAAATCCTTCAAGCCTGACAAGGCTCCTCTGTTGATTTACGAGTGTCATGTGGGTATGGGACAAGATGCAGAGAAGGTAGGCACCTATAAAGAGTTTACTGAGAATGTGCTTCCACGTGTCAAGAAAGATGGCTATAATGCCATTCAGGTGATGGCCATTCAAGAGCATCCTTACTATGGTAGCTTTGGTTATCATGTCAGCAGTTTCTTTGCTCCTAGCAGTCGTTTCGGTACCCCGGAGGATTTGAAGGAGTTGATTGATACTGCCCACAAGATGGGTATTGCCGTTATCATGGATATCGTCCACTCTCATGCTGTCAAGAACGAAGTAGAGGGCTTGGGCAATCTTGCAGGCGACCCCAACCAGTTCTTCTATCCTGGCGATCGTCACGAGCATCCCGCATGGGATTCGTTGTGCTTCGATTATGGTAAGGATGAGGTACTCCACTTCCTGCTGTCTAACTGTAGATACTGGTTGGAAGAATACCACTTCGATGGCTTCCGCTTCGATGGTGTTACTTCGATGCTCTATTATAGTCATGGTCTTGGTGAAGCCTTTGGTGGCTATGGTGATTACTTCAATGGTCATGAGGATGACAATGCCATTTGCTATCTAACGCTGGCCAACTGTTTGATTCATGAAGTCAACAAGAATGCCATTACAATTGCCGAAGAGGTATCGGGTATGCCAGGTCTTGCTGCAAAGTTCGAGGATGGTGGCTATGGCTTCGACTACCGTATGGCGATGAATATTCCCGATTACTGGATTAAGACCATTAAGGAGGTGCGTGATGAAGATATCAATGTCTGCAGCATCTTCTGGGAAGTGAAGAATCGTCGTCCTGACGAGAAGACCATCTCCTATTGCGAAAGTCATGACCAAGCTTTGGTAGGTGACAAAACCATCATCTTCCGTTTGGTAGATGCCGATATGTACTGGCATTTTGCTAAGAAAGATGTTAATGATATAGCCCAGCGTGGTATCGCCCTGCACAAGATGATTCGCTTGGTTACCATAGGTGCTATCAATGGCGGTTATCTCAACTTTATGGGCAATGAGTTTGGCCATCCAGAATGGATTGACTTCCCTCGCGAGGGTAATGGCTGGTCACATAAGTA
The DNA here is from genome assembly GCA_900199555.1 of Prevotellaceae bacterium MN60. GTDB lineage: Bacteria > Bacteroidota > Bacteroidia > Bacteroidales > Bacteroidaceae > Prevotella. The sequence goes on along the minus strand of FZQZ01000010.1, from coordinate 12,569 downwards.
TGCACGTCGTCAGTGGAACCTCGTAGATAACCAAGACCTCTGCTATCACTGGTTGGGCGACTTCGATCGTAAGATGTTGGAGGTTATCAAGAGTCAGAAGAACTTCCAGAATACGCCGGTTACCGAGATATGGCATAATGATGGCGATCAGGTTCTGTGCTATATGCGTGGCGACCTCGTCTTCGTATTCAACTTCTCGCCCACACGTTCCTACACCGATTATGGCTTCCTCGTACCTACAGGAACCTACGAGGTAGTACTCAATACCGATGCTAAGGAATTTGGCGGAAATGGCCTTGCTGACGATAGTGTAACCCACTTCACCAATTACGATCCTACGTACGTGGAAGATCATAAGGAGTGGCTCAAACTCTATATTCCCGCTCGTTCGGCAGTGGTATTGAGAAAAGTTTAATATAAAATTTCTTGTGAATAGGTCGCAAATTACAATAAAAATTTGTAAATTTGCACACACAATTACAAGAACTATCATATTTATGGCACATAATATCTTCAAGGGATTAGGCATTGCGTTAATAACACCCTTCCAAGAAGACGGCTCGGTGGACTACAAGTCGCTGATACGTCTGGTAGAATACCAGTTGAATAATGGAGCCGATTTCTTCTGTATCTTGGCAACAACAGGTGAGACACCTACGTTGACTGCTGAAGAGAAACAGAAGATAAAGGATCTTATCGTTGATTTAGTGGGTGGACGTGTACCTATCCTGATGGGATGTGGTGGCAATAATACTGCTGCTGTTGTGGAGGAGTTGCAGACGGGCGACTTCCGCGGTATCGATGGCGTGCTGAGTGTTTGCCCTTACTACAACAAGCCCTCTCAGGAAGGACTCTATCAGCATTTCAAGGCTATCGCAGCAGCAACTAAGTTGCCTGTTGTGTTGTATAATGTGCCTGGACGTACAGGTGTCAATCTGAAAGCAGAGACCACAGTACGCCTGGCGCACGACTGTCCTAACATCGTAGCCATCAAGGAGGCATCAGGCAATCTGGAGCAGGTTGACGAGATTATCAAGAACAAGCCACGCTCCTTTGATGTTATCTCTGGCGACGATGCGCTCACCTTCCCCATGATTTCCTGTGGTGCTGTTGGTGTGATTAGTGTGATTGGTAATGCTCTGCCTCGTGAGTTCTCCAAGATGATTCGTCTGCAGATGCAAGGCGAATATGATGGTGCTCGCAAGATACACCATCGTTTCACCGACCTCTTTGCCCTGCTCTTTGTCGATGGCAATCCTGCAGGTGTCAAGGCGATGCTCCACGAGATGGGATATATCGATAATGTGTTGCGATTGCCATTGGTGCCTACGCGCATCTCTACCTTGCAGCGCATGTCCGAGATTATGAAAGAATTGAAGATCTAAACAGTAAATGATAAAAAGAGTTTTTTTGATTGCTTTTAGTTGGTTGTGCTTCTTGGCTGTTGCTCATGCCAACATTTCTGATTCACTGCGTCAGCGACTTCCCTCGCTGCATGGTGAAGCGCGCATACAGGCTCTCGAAAAACTCTATCATATCAGTCAGAATGATGGTGATCCACAGCAAACTTTACACTACCTGAATAGTTTTATTGCCGAACTGGAAAAACAACATAAGAATAAGCAGTTGGGCTTGGCTCTTCAGGAGCGTATCATGTTCTTTTATAATTATGATATGACGGATTCCGTCTATCATTATTCTGGTCCGTCTTTAGAGACTCTGAAAGGCATGAAACTGTGGAATAGGTATTATGAGGTTTGGATGGTGCTTTCTAATACTTATGTGTTCAGTGGAAAGTATAATATGGCACTTCGTGAAGTGCAAACCATGTTCGACGATGCCAAATCGCGCAATAATAAATATGGAATGGGTATTGCCTACTTTATGATGGGTAATATTTATTCTAATATGCACGACCGTGAGGAGAGCTTGGCATCCTATCGTAAGGGTATTGACATCTTGAAAAAGATGGATCCTGTACCTTCTACTTTAGCCGACCTCTTTTCTTATTATGGTGACGAACTGGATGAGATGAAGCAGTATCAGAAACTGGCACTGCTAACCATCGAGTGGAGAGAATTCCTTGATAACTATTTTAAGAGTGGCAAGCAGGTAAATGACTATGCGCGTAATGTACTGGAATCATATTATTATATTGCATGTTCGCAGGCTGCCCTTGGATTACATCAGCTCGACAAGGCTGAGCGTATGCTCAACGAGGCCAAGCGCCGTATTCCTTCCGAAGAAGATTATGTAGGTCAGTCGTGGCTCTATTATAAAGCCAAGCTCCATCTGCAGCGTAAAGAGTATCAGGCAGCCTTAGAGCTGAACAATCGTCGTTACGACTTAACCGACAATACCGATATGGCGATGCTCGTGCCTGTATTGAATCAGCGTGGCGAGATTTTGGAGGGATTAGGTCGCTATCAGGACGCAGTAGGTGTCTTCAAGCATCTTATACAGGTAAAAGACTCCGTCAGTGGTGTGGAGACGCGCAACCAGCTGAACGAAATGAACACCATGTTCCAGGTAGATGAGATTAAGATGGAACAGGCGCGAGCACAGTTCCGCAATACTCTGATTATTATTAGTCTGATTATTGTGGCGCTCGTCATCTTCCTTATCTTCCGCATGATAGCAGCACGCCGTTTGAAGAAAGCCCACGACGAGCTGTTGGTAGCCTACGACCAGTTGGAGGAGACCACTACTGCTAAGGAGCGTATCGAGAGCGACCTGCGTATTGCTCGAAATATTCAGATGGGCATGGTACCCCATACTTTCCCCGAGCGCGATGATGTAGATCTCTATGCTTCTATGACTCCTGCCAAGGAAGTGGGTGGCGACCTCTATGGTTATCTGCTCGTTCCTGCTAAAGAAGAGGGACAGTCCGATAAACTCTATTTTGCTTTGGGTGATGTCAGTGGTAAGGGTGTGCCCGCTTCATTGTTTATGGCACAGGCCACACGACTCTTCCTCACCTTGGCCAAACAGCAGTTGATGCCTGCTGATATCTGTACCTATCTCAACGATGCCCTCTCAGGTGAGGACAACGAGACGGGAATGTTTGTTACCATGTTTGTAGGCTTGGTGGATTTGCAGACCGGACATCTCCACTTCTGTAATGCAGGCCACAATCCCCCTGTATTAGTTGGCGATGGTACTGCCGACTTTATTGAGATTGAGCCTAACGCTCCTATTGGCTTGTGGCCAGAGCTGCAGTATGTGGGCGAGGAGATTGCAGATATCTCCAATCATCCGTTCTTCGTATATACTGATGGACTCAACGAAGCCGAGAATCGTCAGCAGGAGCAGTTCTCCGATGAGCGATTGCTTGAAATCCTGCAGACTACGCCTTTCGAGAGTTCTAGTCAGATGATCGAAATGCTGCGTGAGGCCGTTGAGGCACATCGCGATGGTGCTGAGCCTAACGACGACTTGACTATGTTGTGCGTAAAAGTAAAGAAGTAAACTTCAAAAGTCAAATATCAAACTTAAAAACCTATAACAAATATGAGGAAAGAAATAAAACTCAAAAATCAGGTAGGAGAGCTGGAACGTGTCAACCAGTTCGTCGAAGAAATAGGCGAAGAACTGGGACTAGACATGGAACTCCAGATGAACCTCAACTTGGTGATGGAGGAGATGGTATCTAATGTCATCTTCTATGCTTATCCCGAGGGCAAGACCGCCGAGATAGAGTTGGTGGCCGAGAGCGACGGGAAGGAGCTTACTTTTGTGCTCAGTGATCAAGGTAAGGAGTTTGATCCTACCCAAAAAGAGGATGCCGACCCCAACATCAATCCTATCGATCGCGAATTGGGAGGCATGGGCATCTACATCGTTAAGAACATTATGAACAAGGTAACCTATCAGCGTCTTGAAGGTAAAAACCTCCTGACGATGAAAAAGGAAATAAAAAATTAATAATCAAGAAATAAAATCTATACAACTATGACACAGATTATCAAAGAAGGTGGTAAGACCATCATTAAGACCGGAGAGCGTATCGACACAATGAATGCCCCTCAGTTTGAACAGGACATCCAGCCCGCACTCGTTGACGGTGGTGTAGACCTTGAAATGGACTGCTCTGATTTAACCTACATGGCATCTTCAGGTCTCCGTATCATTCAGAAGACCATGCGTACAGTGATGCAGCAGAAGGGCCAGTTTAAGATGACCAATGTGAATGCTGAGATTTACAAGGTGTTGGCAATGACAGGCTTCACCAAGTTTATGAAGGTAGAAAAGAAAGCAGAGTAATCGTATATGTGGATAGCTATATTCATTGTGGTGGCTTTGGCCTTAGGATTGGCTATAGCCCTATATTTCCAAGTTAAAGCCAGTCACCGACAGTCTGACGAGCAACAGCAGTTGCTGTCCGACTATCAGCAGCGTGTCGACGAGCAGCAAAAGCTGTTGGACGACTACCGTGCGCTGGAAAAGAATTTCGATAGTGTAGGCGAGGGCTACGAGCAGGCACTCCTGGCTTTCGATAAGATGGAAGAAGAACAGCAGCAGGCTCGCCAAACCAACGAGGCTTTGGAGAGTCGCTGTGCTACCCTGCAGGAACAGTGCACCCGCTATGAAGCCTTTGCTAAGTTGGCTCGCGAGGTTATCGGTCAGGCACTTGTCGATATGCGTGAGATTGCTAAGTCCACTGGCGACAATAAGCTCACAGCGCTGATTGGTAAGATTAGCGATGTGGATGATGTTGATGGCCAGCAGCCCATTCATCGCACGGATAACATCTTGGTTACTCAGGTTGCCGACGAAGCTATTGCCGCTTCTGGCATTGACAAGGTTAGCTATCTGAAGTTCGACAAGCAGGTTGCTCCCGATGCAGCAGCCACCATGCTTTCTACCAATCTGGTGAAGGCTGTGCGTGCGTTGACCCATCTGCTCGACAATGCTTTGAAGTTTACTTCCGATGGTACTGTCACTCTGAAGGTAGCTGTTGATATGGATAAGATGCAAGCCATCTATACCGTAGAAGATACAGGTAGCGGCATTGAGGCTAGCGAGGCTGAGCATGTCTTTGAGCCATACGTCAAGCTCAACCAGTTCTTTGATGGTCGTGGCGTTGGTCTTACCGTTGCTCGCAGCATTGCCCGTCGCCTTGATGGTGATGTTGTGCTCGACACCACCTACGAAGGTTCAGGCTGTCGCTTTGTGCTGACATTGCCTATCTAAAAGAGGTTTTATGATTCTATCATTCGCCTCCTCTATCTTATGGTCATTGATTTCGCTGATGTAGATTAATGTCGTTTGTGTAGAGGTGTGTCCCATCGCTTTCGAGATGATGGGTAGCGCTACATTATTGCTATAAGCTATGCTTGCCCACGAGTGTCGTGCCACATACGACGTCAGGTGGGGAAGCATAGTTTTTTTTGCATACTGTCTTAGCAGTCTGTTGTATTTACTGCGTTTGCGCTCATATTCCCTCATTGCCCCTTGTGGATTCTGATTTGTTAGGATAGGGAAGAGATAGGGACTATCCTCTCGCGCGTACCTATTAATAATATGTTGCATTAGCGGCTCTATCTTCACTTTCACGCGTTGTCCCGTCTTATGTCGCCTGTATTCTATATATCCGTCTTTCACCTGTGACTGCTTCAAAAATGCCAGGTCCACGAAAGGCATACCTAGCGCACAAAAGCTAAACAAGAAGAAATCCCTCGCCATTTCCAATGCTCTTTCTCTTCTCGGCTCTTTACTCCTCCCCCAGTGGGGGGAGGTCGGGAAGGGGCTCCCCATCCTCCTAATCTCCTCCATTGTTATTGCTCTCTTCTCCGTTTTCTCGTTTCCTGTAAATACATTTTTGAACGTCTCTTTGTAGTCAGTTTCCGGATTGATGTGGTGTATCAATGCTCTCAGTGAGCGCATATAGCAGGAACTTGTATTCCTGCTCACACCTCTCATCTGCAGCCATCGCTGATAGCCCTCCATCAGAGCCGTATCTATATCTTCTACGCAGATATCCTTTCTCGTGTATGCCAGTAGCGAGCGCAGAGCCGTTTGATAATTATCAATGGTGCTTTTTGCTCTTCGCCTGCTCAACTCTTCCATTGCCAGTTCTGCGCATTCCGCTATCTTCTTATTGCTTTCTTTGCAGGAAACCGATGGTTTCCTACGTGGAAACCATCGGTTTCCCCATGAGAAACTAACCTGAAAACTAAATTTAATCATAGCAATTATTTCCTTTAGGTATTAAGTGTGTTAAAGCATACAAAGGTACATCTTTTTTTGAACACGAATGAATTAATCTCACACAGATTTTATAGATAACACAGATTTTATTTGTATGGTTTGTTCGATTTGTGTTCGTTACCTAAAGAAGTGCAAAAAATAAACTTCACCTCCTATTAAGAGGTGTATACGTTATTACTTACAAATTGTTCAATTTCATCGACGAATTAGCAGAATTTGACGAGAAAATAAAAATAATCTTAAAAAAATTTGCAGAATTAAAAAATAATCTCTATATTTGCCCGCAGAAAGCCTTCACCTCTTAATAGGAGGTGTAAATATATATGAGGAGATAGATTAATAATTTTAATATAACTAAAAATAAAAATGATTATGAAGAAAATTCTAGTTATGTCAGCCTTTGTGGCTATTTCTGCTGCCTTCGTGGCATGCTCAAGTAATGATGATTTGGTGCAGGCTCCCACCGCACCAGAGGAAACTGTTGATGAGGGAACTCCTCTGACTATTAAGGTTACAGATGCGACTCGTGGTACAGACTGGACTGCAACCTCTCTTCCTTCTTTCTCTTTGTATAGTGTTGCCAATGGTGGTACTACTCGTTGGTTAGGTACATATGAGAATGGCTCTAGTTCTGGCGTGGTGTTTGACAATACATCAGATGGTGGAACTGGATATACAGGTGAATTTACCAATGGTTCAAATCTTTTATGGGAAGATGGCACTTGGGACTTCTATGCTATAAGTGATGCAACCTTTTATGAAGAGTCTGATGGTGATGTAGGTACACAAGATGCAGAACATTTGGATGCTGCAACAGATCGTAATTTTACTTATGTAGTTCCAACAAACTATAATGACCAGAAAGATTTGCTTGTTGCAGCAGCTATCGGTAAGAAGTCTACAGATAACGGAGGTGTAGTTTCTCTTCCCTTCCAGCATGCTTTGGCACAAATCGGACAAATCACTTTAAAATTTGATGCGACAGGAAATACTGAGAGTAATGCAAGCAAAGTCTTTATAATTAAGAGTATTACTATACATGGCATTAAATCTACGGGAAAATACACCTTTCCTGCAACATGGACAGCTAATGCGGAGCAATATAATTTGAATAATAAAGGAACATGGACAACTGTAGATGGGTCTGAATCTGAATATCATGTAGAACTGCCTCAATTCGAACTAGATGGTAATAATAATTACAAAATTTTTGATGAAAATGTAGATGATGTTGACGACCCAACTCCAACAGAGTTTACTGTGAACAATTTAGCCACAGAAACTGCACGTTATCAGTATCCTGATCCAAGTGATCCAACAAAGACAATAAAAGTTCCAAATTATTTCCGTTGCCCAGCAGCAGGTAAGAAACTATCATATGTGTTACCTTTAGCAAAAAAGACTGGTACAGAAGGTAATGTACAATATAATTATAATCCAACAGCACCTAATTATGATATAGATGGAGGTCTATATATTATTCCACAAGTATTGAGTAAAACAGTATTCACAAAAAATAACGGTGATGTTCTGTTGGATCAAACTAGTGGTGTATATGCAGAGATCCATGGTGTTATTTTTAACGAAACTTCAGATGTTCCTGGTGGCCCGTATCGTAATGGTGATCCTAGCGATGCTGATTACAATGACTTTACATATACGGATGAATTCTGGGGCGGCGGAAATTGGGATAGTTTGGATCCTTTAAATAATGCTCGTTTAACACAGTGTTTAAACCATGCTGCTAATCTATGTACCTTCCAGATACCTCTTACTAAAACTACGAAACAGCTTGAAGCAGGAAAGGTGTATAATCTTACCTTTGACTTGTCACAGGCCGTATCAGAAGATTTTCCAGACGGTGTATTCTCTGGTGTTGTGATTATGGATAATTAAATCTGAAACGATTAAGGATTAATATATAATTCTTAGGATTATGATAAAGTCAATATATAATCATTCTCCGAGGGGTGGAGGGGCTGCCTTTTTGGGCTTCCTCCTTACTACAGCTATCAGCTGTGCGGATGGACTTGATCCTGAGGCTAGTGGATTGTTGGCAGATAATGACGAACAAGAGGCTGTCATTCAAATCGGCGAGGATGTAACTCGTGGAGCCTATGTGGCTGGTCCCTCTCTTACGAGGTATGCGATTTATGGCTTCTATAATGACAAAAAAACGTTATATCTGAATAATAGTATCTTGACACGCGATAAGCCTGGAGATGCTTGGAAGAAATCTAAAGCAGTCCAGTATCCAAGCGCAACACGTGCTGTTGACTTCTATGCGATGGCACCTGGATTTAGTGGCGGTTTGGTTACAAGTTCAAAGATGCAGCAAACAGAGAAGTATATTAAATTAACAATGCCTACGGTAAATTCTCTGCAGACAGACTATATGTTCTCTAGCATAATGGCTCAGACTCGTAAGGCAACAAACAATATTGTTAAGTTTAATTTTAAACATATTTTTTGTTATCTGCGTTTTACTTCCAAGTTAAGTAATGCTGATATAGATGTAACAATTCATAGTGTTAAATTACATAATTTGAAGTCTACTGGCACGTTTACAATGGACAATAACAAAGCGAATACAGGTTCATGGACACTTGATGATGCATATGCTGACTATGAGTTTATTCTTCCTAAAGACTCATTGCTAACTTATAAAAAGACAGTGACGCTTCATCATACTGATAGCTTGCTATTCGTGATGCCCCAGAATCCAACATTGTTTAAGTTTGCTGAGGGGAAAAGCTTTGAAGAGGCTGATGCCAATAAGCAGGCCTATGCTTCTGTGAAGTGCCGTATTACCAAGAAAGACGATGGTAGTTATATAGGATGTACATCTACAACTTGGGCTGAAGTATACTATCCGATTAATAGCGCTTCATGGGTTACCAAAAGTCAGCCTTTTGGTACTACGAAGGCTGTTTCTATAGAATTTACAGGAGGTTATACAAAAGAAGGTAATGACTTCCTAAAGGAATACTCTGGTGACTCTAATTTGGAAAATACTTCAATCGAAGGTGTTCAAGGCGGAATCTATAGCACGGAGGACTGGGTAGATGATACGGATAATTCCGTAACCATCACATTATAAAAAATAGTAAATAACAAATAAAATAGAAAAAATATGAAAACTAAGAAAAATTATATGATTCCTTCAATGAAGGCTGTGAAATTAGAATCAGTGACTCTTCTGGCTGGTAGTGGAGAAATGGGCATCGGTGCTACTATTGGTGGCCGTGGTAATATTGAAGATCCAGAAGACGATGAATAGTCATTACTAGTTGAATAATATTAAAATCCGAATAACAATGAGAAAAGAGCAAACATTCAGAGTCCTGTCGCTGGCATTTATGTCAGTGGTGGTTGTGTGCTGTTGCTCCGTCTCGCTGGTATCCTGTACGTCAGACGACAGCGGCGCTTCGCCTTCCACTTTGAAGGCGAACCCGCTTCGCTTTGCGTTGTCTTTTGACGGCTATGATGATACCCGCGGTTATGTGAGCAACGATATGGACGAGAGTGTGGGTCTCTTTGCCTACCTATTTGAAGATTGGGGTACTACCGGTCCGAACTTTATGTATGATGAGGAAATGCAGTTTAACGGTACTTACTGGCAGACGGTAAATACGTTTGATCAGCCTGATCCTGGCTATCTGATGCGTTTCTATGCCTACTATCCTTTCGGTATCTCTGACGTTGTGGAGTTCTCTGTTCCTGAGGCTCAGGGTGCTCCCGACTTCACCTATACTGTGCCTAAGGATCTGGAAGATCAGGTTGACTTGCTGGCCGGCCGCTCTGTCGGCGACATAGCCTCTCAGGACCTTCGTAAGGCCAGTGAGATTACCATCAAGATGAGCCACCTGCTGACAGCAGTGAAGTTCCAGGTAGGCAAGTGCAGTGAAAACGGCCGTATTGTGAAGATAACGCTGAAGAAGGTGTTGGACAAGAACAACTACCATCTCAGCGAGACCGAGGAATATGTAGAAGACCCCGCCAATCCTGGCACCTTCCTGACCGACCCGTTAACAGGCAACCTGCTTCGTGAGTACCGCATAGACGGTTGGGATGCCAAGCCTTATGACGAGTATCCTGACGACTACTCGGACTTTTCTGCTGAGCTGAGCCAGAAGGTTACGCTGACCAAGACGAAGCTTGAGGGCACGGAAGTCGTAGTTGTTCCGCAGCCTGTGATGACTGACGAGAACGCCTTCCTGATGCTTCCGCAGACGCTTCCCGCCGATGCTATGCTTGAGGTAACCATTAACTGTGGCGGTGACGACCATGTGCTCAGTGCCAGCCTTGCCGGCAAGGAGTGGGTGCAAGGCAAGAAGGTCACCTATACGCTTGACATTACGTCACTGACGAAGCTGACCGTGCGCTCTCAGATTACGCCATGGAATCAGCATGAGACGATTGACGGTGTCGCTACCGACGGTGTAACCATCCTGATGGATACTGGGCTGGATGACTGGATACAGCATGTGACGATGATGAATTCCGACGATCCTCGCGAGACAAATCCATAAACGGGGTTTCTACAAGAGAAAAGATAAATATAAACAAAACAAATTACGATTATGAGAAATATCCTTTTATATATGGCTTCCGCCCTTCTTTTTCTCACTGGCTGCAACAGCAGTGATGAGGGTCCCATTGCTGACACAGATCATGACAGTGGCATCCCCATTATGCTCCGTGCCGGTGTTGAGAACCTGACGCGTGCCAGCAGTGGCTTGCAGAACAGTCAGTTCGAGAAGGGTGCCGCCATTAATATATATCTGAAGGAGATCACTACCGGCGGTCAGACGGTGACGACGAAATATTCGCCTCTGGTCTATACGACGACCAATGCCTCCGGTGCCCTTTCTCCTCAGAATAACACCTATCCCTACTTCCCCACCAACGGCCGCGGCATTACGGTGCTTGCAATCTATCCCACCGCAGTGACCAATGCCGCCACCACGTTCAGTGTGGAAGCTGAGCAGAAGACCAACCTGGCCTACAAGGCCAGCGACCTGATGGTTGCTACTGACACGATACCCGCCCCGACCTCCCAGGTCCAGACGCTTCAGTTCAAGCATCTGATGACGAAGATTTCAATACAGGTGGTATCCGGTACCGGCAGCCCGAACATCAAGAATTCTTCCGTGACGCTTTATAATGTCTATCGCGACATCTATTTCTCTGGTGTCACTGGTCAGTTGGGCGATGTTCATGGCTCGCGTGGTACAATAGCCGTTACCGACGACTGCAGCACACAGCAGAGTTGTATTATTCCTCCGCAGGATATCGATCCCTGCCGCTTCTTCCGTATCAGACTTGCCAACCGCGATGTTATCTACTATTATAGTACACAGACGCTGAACTTCAAGTCTGGCCATGAGTACAAGTTTGTGATTACCGTCAACCAGAACAGTCTGGATGTGACCTATACGATGCATCCTTGGTCTGACGAGGAAGATGGTAGCAATGTGGTTACAACTCATGCCGACATGGAACAATAACGAATAGAAAGGAAACAGGATTATGAAATATATCAGATTAACATTCCTCTCTGCCACAGTCCTGGCGCTTGCGTCTCTGAGTGGCTGTAGCAATGTCGAGGAGCCCTCTGTTAAGGAAGCAGTCCGCCACGAGATTCGCTTTACGAGCAATCTTACTGGTCTGGATGCTGATGTGACGCGTGCCTATGGTAGCTTCACTACCTATAACATGGGTCAGAAATTCTGGGTGTGGGCTGACATGTATGATGATCAGGACGATGAGACAACCACGTACTTCAATGCATGGCAGCTCACCGTATCGAGTACTACGACTCGCTTTTCCACGAATACCACGAAGATGTTCCCGGCCTATAACAAGGTAAGCTTCTATACGCTGCACGGCAGTTTCAGTGAGGACTTTGTGGAAGAGACCAGTGAGGTTGTCGGCTCCGAATGGCCTGAGGTGTTGACGCATACCATCAAGACGACACAGATAACGGACAACGACTATCAGCTGTCTGACCTGGTGTATGCCGTCAACCGCAATGTGGTTCCTACGAGTGAGCCTGTGGCCCTTGAGTTTAAGCATCTGCTGTCGCAGGTGGAGGTGGCTCTGATAGCCGGCAGCGGTCTTACTGCCGACAATCTGACGGACGCATCGTCTTCCGCCAGGGCCACTGTCGAGTTGCTGGGTGTCAAGACCAAGGTCCAGTTCCGTCCTGACAAGGCCAACACGATGGCAACGTATGCTGAGCGTGAGCTGATGCTCTCTAATGCCAGTGATCCTGACACCATTACTGTTGCGACGGTTGTTACTGACGACGTCAGCAAGCAGGTTTGCGGTGCCGCCGTTGTTGTCCCCCAGACTGT
>FZQZ01000023.1 GCA_900199555.1 Prevotellaceae bacterium MN60 | reverse complement strand
CACAATTGTCACGCGGATTTTGTACTTTGCATTCCGTATGGAGAAAATTTCCTGTCAAAAGTTTGGAACTTTAGCCATTTCTTCCTACCTTTGCAATATCTTTTACCAAGTGCAGAAAGCACTAGGGCAGTAAGAGAATTGGCATTATAACGATAAATGAATCATGGGGACTGTCCCCCCTGTGCTACAGCCGTAACCATTTAAAGATAAGAATGCTATAATTATTCTAACCGTTTTCTCGGAGACATATAAATAACTAAAACTCTACAATTATGAAGAAATTCCTATTCTTTATGAGCATGTTGCTCTCGCTCGGAGCAATTTGCGCATGCAGTAGTGCAGAAGACGACCCAATTCAGAAAGAAGTTCTACCTGATGGATGGTCTCAGGGGCCAGATGGTATCTTTACCCTGAAGGTAGTAGATGAAGAATCTGTTGTTAATACCTATAAGTCCTTATTAGGGGCTATTATTGTTTCTTCTCCGAACAACTTGAAACCACCAGTAGAGACATCGTTATTTAGCCAAAATAGAAAAATTATGTTTGAGGCGACTGATATTCCGATGGACGAGAGGGGAATTGGTTGTACTTTCCAAGCAAAAATAGTAGGATATTATCAAATATCTGATCCATATGAGACTATTGTCATAATTTGTAAGATTAAAGAACTACGATAAAAGTATACAACCAATAAATTATAATCCAAAATTCTACAATTATGAAGAAATTCCTATTCTTTTTATGCATGCTACTCTCACTTGGAGCGATTAGCGCATGCAGTAGTGCTGACGATGACATAAATCGAGCTTGTTTGGCTGCGCAAGAAAGTATCATTGGTAAATGGAAACTTATACGTCAGGGGACTATTGAAATAGATTCGCAGACATCTAACACCTGTGTCGAATTTTGCAAAGATGGCTCTGCCAAGTATGAAGTAGGTATTGGCACAGAAACGTATCACTTAATAGAATCAAAACTTGAATTTGAAGATGATTGGACTTTATCTCAAGATAACGAACTTGTCTCCAAATTATCAGGCCATATTAAATTCATGATATGGGGAAGAGGTGTAGATTATGATGAACCCGACAGATTTGCATGTACAATGGAGAATAACGAGAAATTGTATTTAATTCCTGACGAAGGAGACATTTATTTTATGGATCCTACGATGTGTTTTATTAGAATAAAATAAAAAACTATAAATGAATCATGGGGACTGTCCCCCTGTGCTATGATTATTGAACCTGTGACAATTAGGACAATTAGGACAGCTGTTTTTGCGCATC